>NZ_BMJT01000006.1 GCF_014643595.1 Lysinibacillus alkalisoli | reverse complement strand
TTAAGCTCTTTAGCGTCGATGGTAGTTGGACGTAGGTCCTGCGAGAGTAGAACGTTGCTAGGCACTTATTAAAACCCCTGTTACGAAAATCGTAACAGGGGTTTTTGATTTGATATATATGATTAAATTAGTGTTGCGCTCGTAATTCGACACGGCGAATTTTACCTGAAGTAGTTTTAGGTAACTCATCTAAAAAGACAATGCTACGTGGGTATTTATAAGGTGCTGTCATTTCTTTGACATGCTCTTGTAATTCTTTCACTAATAACTCATTGCCTTGATCTTTATGAGATTCTCTTAAGACAATAAATGCTTTTACAATATTGCCACGAATTTCGTCTGGCGCAGCAACAACCGCGCATTCTTGCACAGCAGCATGTTTGTTTAAGGCGTCTTCTACTTCAAATGGTCCAATTGTATAACCCGAAGAAATGATGATGTCATCGCCACGTCCTTCAAACCAGAAATAGCCTTCTTCATCACGGTAAGCTTGGTCGCCAGTAATGTACCAATCACCTCTAAATGCCGCTTGAGTACGTTCTAATTCTCTATAGTATTCTTTAAATAATGCAGGTGTTGAACGATGTACAGCGATGTCTCCTACTTCTCCTACGCGAGTTTCATTGCCTTCAGGATCAATAATACATACACGATTACCAGGTGTTGGTTTACCCATTGAACCAGGACGTAACTCGGTATCTTCTAATGTACCAACGAGTAATGTATTTTCAGTTTGACCATAGCCATCACGTACTTTTAAATTAAAGTGCTTATGGAAGGTTTCGATAACAGGACGGTTAAGTGGCTCTCCTGCAGATACTGCGCTTCGCAATGCTGTTAAATTATAATCGTCTAAATTATCAAGTTTCGCCATAATACGATACTCTGTTGGTGTGCAACATAACACGTTAACCTTCTCGTCTTGTAAGAGTTGTAAGTAGGTTTTAGCATCAAAGCCACCATGATAAACAAAAGCGGTTGCACCCAGCATAATAGTTGATAAGAAGGGACTCCAAACCCATTTTTGCCAACCAGGTGCAGCAGTTGCCCAAACTAAATCGCCTTCATGCACACCAAGCCATTTAGTAGCTGCTGTACGCACGTGAGCATAGCCCCAACCATGAGAGTGCACAACACCTTTTGGATTGCCTGTAGTGCCTGAAGTATAAGATAAGAAAGCCATATCATCACGATGAGTATTAGCAGCAGTAAATTGTGTAGACTGACTGAGTGCTTGCTCATTTAAAGAAAGCCAGCTACCATGTGCATTTCCAATCACTAATTTAATCTTCATTGCTTCTACATCATCAGAGATTTTATCAACCTCTTCAGTAAATAAGTGATAAGAAATAATGCCGCTAGCTCCAGCGTGCTGCATGCGGTATTCTAAGTCTTTAGCACGTAACATCTCAGAGCATGAAATTGGTACAAGACCAGCTTTTAAACAACCTAAAAAGATATAATAAGCTTCTGGTAGACGTGGAATAATGACTAAAACGCGGTCTCCAGTCTTTAACCCGGCATTTGTTAATGTGTGTGCATATTGGTTCATCTTTTCAACGAGCTGTTTATACGAGACGATTTGGCGGTCCCCCTCCGCATTTAGCCAACGTATTGCTTCGCGATCATCTAAATGACCAAATTGCTCTACTTCTTGCGTAATATTGTACTGATCTGGTGCAATTAAATTTACTGCCATAAACATTACCCCCTTAGTGAACTATTGAAAATGCTAAAAATAAAGAAAATTCAAACATATTCAATTAGTACTAATTGTAACAGTGTCAGAAAAAGCAAGTCAAGATAAAAAGGCATTAAAGTAGAAGTATGAAGCATTACGTAAGGTGATTAAGTCAATTACATGAAATAATGAAAAACATTAATTTTTTTGATAAAAAGAACTTGCATATAATATTAAACTTGTTATAATAGTATTTGTGCTTGAGATAATGTTGTTCCGAAGTAGCTCAGTGGTAGAGCAATCGGCTGTTAACCGATCGGTCGTAGGTTCGAGCCCTACCTTCGGAGCCATTTTTTTTTGAAAAAATCAAAAAAAGTATTGCTTAAACAAACAATATTGTATATAATAAATCTTGTCTTGTTTGAGAAGTATAACAAGGCCCCTTGGTCAAGCGGTTAAGACACCGCCCTTTCACGGCGGTAACACGGGTTCGAATCCCGTAGGGGTCACCATTTTTATAAAAATGCTATGTGCTAATGGAGAATTAGCTCAGCTGGGAGAGCATCTGCCTTACAAGCAGAGGGTCGGCGGTTCGAGCCCGTCATTCTCCACCATTAATAACTAGCATTTTGGAGAGGTAGCGAAGTGGCTAAACGCGGCGGACTGTAAATCCGCTCCTTAGGGTTCGGCGGTTCGAATCCGTCCCTCTCCACCAGTTTTATAAAATGATTGGGGTATAGCCAAGCGGTAAGGCAGCGGATTTTGATTCCGTCATTCCCTAGGTTCGAATCCTAGTACCCCAGCCATTTTTTTTATTTTCTAGAGCCATTAGCTCAGTTGGTAGAGCATCTGACTTTTAATCAGAGGGTCGCAGGTTCGAATCCTGCATGGCTCACCAGTTTTATAAAACATGTTATCTACATATTGTATGTAGTTTTTTTTATGTTATAAATGAATATTTATACATTAAAATGTTAGGTTGAACCGACAGGGTGTTAGCGTTTACAATGTAAACATACATCAAAGGGGGTATAAGAACATGAATAATTTAAATGTTTCTATTATTGGCGTTCCGTCAGATTACGGTCAAACACGAAGAGGCGTAGATATGGGGCCTAGTGCCATTCGCTACGCAGGTGTTGTACAACGCTTAGAGGCGATTGGTCACACTGTACAAGACTTAGGTGACATTCATGTTAGTCAAGATCACAAAGAGAATGATGCAAATGAGAAGTTGCGTAATTTAGAAGAGATTGTAGACGTTAGTACAACATTAGCTAATCGTGTACATGGCGTATTAGAAGATAAAAAATTTCCGCTTGTTCTAGGTGGCGACCATAGTATTGCTATTGGTACACTTGCTGGTTTAGGTGACCATTATGAAAATCTGGGCGTAATTTGGTATGATGCACATGCAGATTTAAATACAGACGAAACAACACCGTCAGGTAATATCCATGGTATGCCATTAGCAGTGAGTGTAGGGCTTGGGCATGAGCGCCTGATTAACATTCGTAACTACGTACCTAAAGTAAAGCCAGAGAACGTTATCATTATTGGGGCACGCTCTGTTGACCCAGGGGAACGCGAGTTAATTAAAGAGCAAGGCATCAAAGTCTATACGATGCATGAGATTGATCGTCTTGGTATGACACATGTTATGGAAGATGCTATTCAGTACTTAAAAGACCGCAATGTGGATGGTTTACATTTATCATTAGACTTAGATGGATTAGATCCACTATATACACCAGGTGTTGGTACACCTGTACCAGGCGGTATCACCTACCGAGAAAGCCATCTTGCAATGGAGATGTTACAAGAGTCTGGTATGGTAACATCAGCAGAGTTTGTAGAGGTAAACCCTATTTTAGATGAAAAGAATCAAACAGCTAATGTAGCAGTAGAGTTGATTGGTTCATTATTCGGAGAGACACTTGTATAAGATGATGCACTATAAAATCAGCGGAAATATATTCGCTGATTTATTTTATTTTAGGGCTTTTTTTGTTCATAAGACGTTATAACAGTTATGCCGACAGAGGTGAAAAAATTTTGTTATAATAAGAGAAAATGAAACTTTCCTGTCCATCAACCGTATAATATAGAAGACAGTGCTAAGTTAGAGAGGAAGACACGGAATGGATGCGTTATTGAACAAACGAATACGACAAGTGCTCAAAGGCGATCAAAGCGCATTCGCCGATATCGTGAGTCTCTATCAAGGTAGGCTGTATCAAGTATGTTATCGAATGCTTGGCAATAAGCAAGAGGCGGAAGATATCACACAGGAAGCATTTGTACGTGCATATACCAATTTGCATACTTTTGATCAAAATAGAAAATTTTCCACTTGGATCTACCGCATTGCGACAAATCTATGTATTGATCGAATTCGCAAAAAAAAGCCTGATTATTACCTAGATGCTGAGGTAGCCGGAACAGAAGGCTTAAATATGTACTCACAAATTGCTGCGAGTGAGCCGTTGCCCGTCCAACAAGTAGAAGAGATGGAGCTGCAGGAACGAATTCAATATGAAATCAGTCGTTTATCAGACAAATACCGAACGATTATTGTTTTAAAATACATTGAAGAGCTATCACTGCAGGAAATTAGCGAAATTGTTGATATGCCAGTTGGTACTGTCAAAACGAGACTTCATCGCGGGCGTGAGGCATTGCGCAAGCAGTTGAAGAATCTGTAGGAGGAGGGGGCATCATGGGTAATTGTCCAGAGCATATTGTTGAATATATGCATGATTATTTAGATGGCGATATTAGTCGTGAACATGAGCAGGAGTTAAAAAAGCACTTGCAACGTTGTAGCGACTGCCAGCAACATATGCATGAGTTAAGTGACACTATTGCGTTTGTAAAGAGCGCAACGCATGTAGCAGCACCTCTGCATTTTGAAGCGTCTGTAATGGCTAAATTACCTAAACAGAAGCATCGCATGGGTGTGCAAAAATGGTTAAGACAACATCCACTATTGATTGCTGCCGCTGTCTTTTGTTTATTGATGAGTGCAACATTATTTAGCAGTTTTAAAGATGATCAGCAATTCTCAGTAACAAAGCAACCTAACTTAGTGGTAGACGGTCAAACTGTGATTGTACCAAAAGGTGAAGTTGTAAAAGGAGATATCGTGGTAAGGAATGGCGATATTGTTGTTGAGGGAGAAGTTGATGGCAATATTACGGTCATCAATGGTAAGTATATGGCATCTACAGCGATGGTAACTGGTCAAATTGAAGAGATAAATGAAGCCTTTGACTGGCTTTGGTATAAAATAAAAAAAGTGACGAATGATGTTTTTGCGATGAATGGTAAAGCTGAGCAAGAAAATTAAACGTTTAAGAGCTGTTGAGTAGAGGGAAAAACTCAATAGCTCTATTTTTATGGCTGTTGTTAAAAGTTTAATAAATTTTATTGGTGACTATAGGCTTTGAAAAGCGGAGTTTAGGCGTAATATGCTATACTGTTGATGTATGTATTCGCAAGAAAAGTGGGGGATGCCACATGCAATTTTTTGAACAGTTTACAGACTTAGCGCCACTAAGTATTTTAGTAAACATTATTGATATTATGCTAGTGTGGTATGTCATTTACAAAGTACTTACATTAATTCAAGGTACAAAAGCTGTCCAACTATTAAAAGGTATTTTTGTAATCATACTCGCTCGCATCGGCACATGGTTCTTTGGCTTAGAAACATTAGAATGGATGCTAAAACAAGTTATTGAGTTCGGATTTTTAGCCATTATTATTATCTTCCAGCCAGAGATTCGCCGCGCATTAGAGCAATTAGGTAGAGGACGATTATTTCAACGTTCAACGAGCCAACTAGAAGAAGAACAAACACGTTTAATTGAAGCAATGAAGAAATCTGTGAGTTATATGGCAAAGCGCCGTATAGGAGCTTTAATTTCGATTGAAAAAGACACAGGTTTAAATGAATATATTGAAACAGGCATACAAACAGATGCAGATATTACATCCGAGTTACTTATTAATATTTTCATACCTAATACACCACTACATGATGGTGCTGTCATTATTCAGCGCCAAAAGATTATGGCAGCAGCTTGTTATTTGCCTCTTTCCGAAAATCCATTTATCTCGAAAGAACTGGGCACAAGGCATAGAGCTGCACTTGGTTTAAGTGAAGTGACAGATGCGATTACTATTGTCGTATCAGAGGAGACAGGGAGTATTAGTGTGGCAAGTAACGGCAATTTAAATCGTGATTTGTCGTTAGATCAATTTACAGAGCTACTGCGTTTGCAATGGTTCGGTCCTAAAGCTGAAGAAGTGACCACCTCAAAATGGACGTGGAGGGGGAAGAAAAATGGATAAAATGATGGATAGCCCATGGGTGTTACGTATTACAGCACTAGGTCTAGCGATTTTATTATTCTTCTCAGTTCGTTCAGATTTAGATACAACAAAACGCATAGCCGTTAATGAGCAAGAAGATATTATTCGCGATGTACCTGTAGAGGTGTATTACGATACAGATAATTTAATTGTAACAGGCGTACCGCAAACCGTAGATGTTCGGGTGAGTGGGCCGTTACAACTTGTTTTGCCATTACGTGCAACAAAAGATTTTAAAGTTTTTGTGGATTTAAATCAACTCGTACTTGGTAAGCATAAAGTGAAATTACAATACGAAAATATTTCAGATAAGATTGATGTTGCGATTGAACCGCGTAGCATAGATATTGAGATTGAAGAGAAAGTAACAAAAGAATTTCGCGTAGACCCTGAAATGAACCGAGGTAATATTGCAGATGGTTATGTATTAAAAGATATGAAGGTAAACCCTGCAACGGTTTATGTCACAGGTGCTAAAAGTGTGATTGATAGTATTAGTTATGTCAAAGCCACAATTGATGGTGATAGTACAATCAAGGGTGCATTCTCGCAAGAAGCAAGCGTACGCGTGCTAGATCGAGATTTAAATAAATTAGATGTGACTGTAAAACCAGAGAAAGTAAAAGTGGATGTTGATGTTGGTGAATATAGTCAAGAAATTCCAATTAAAATCTCACAAACAGGTAATGTAAAAGCAGGTTTAGAAGTAGTAAATGTAAGCGCAGAACAACAAAGTGTTACCGTATATGGCTCCAAATCAATTGTTGATGTTATGGAGAGTATTGATGTGCCATTAGATTTAGGCAAAGTAACCGAGAGTAAAACATACACTATTACTATACCTAAGCCAGAGGGCGTAAAGAAATTAAGTGAGGATACGATTAAGGTAAAAGTAGAAGTGCGTCAAACAGCCATCGAAACACCAATAGATCCTAAACCTAATGAAACGCCTAATGTAGAGAACGAGGCACAACAGGATAATAAAGAAGAAAAACCTGTAGAAGAAGAGGATGCCAAAGAAACAACGGAACAACCAGAAAGTACAGAAACAAAAGAGTAAATATCCTGTATAAATTGGTATTGAAGGAGAGAAAACGAATGGGTAAATATTTTGGAACAGACGGCGTACGTGGCGTAGCAAACACGGAACTAACGCCTGAATTAGCATTTAAGCTAGGGCGTGCAGGTGGTTATACGTTAACGAAAAATGCAACAAGTCGCGCAAAAGTAATTATTGGTCGCGATACACGTATCTCTGGTGAGATGCTAGAAGGTGCACTTGTAGCTGGTCTGTTATCCATAGGTGTTGAAGTAATGCGTTTAGGCGTTATTAGTACACCAGGTGTCGCCTACTTAACACGCATTATGAATGCAGAAGCAGGTATTATGATTTCTGCCTCACACAACCCTGTAGCTGATAATGGTATTAAATTTTTCGGGCCGGATGGCTTTAAATTATCAGATGAACAAGAACAAGAAATTGAACAATTATTAGATGCAACAACTGACACATTGCCACGCCCAGTAGGCGGAGATTTAGGCTCTGTTACAGATTATTTTGAAGGTGGACAAAAATATTTACACTACTTAAAACAAACGGTAGATGTAGAGTTTGAAGGCATCCATGTCGCACTTGATTGTGCACATGGTGCAACATCAGGTTTGGCGGCGCATTTATTTGCAGATTTAGAAGCGGATATTTCGACAATGGGTGCTTCACCAGATGGTTTAAATATTAATGAAGGTGTTGGCTCTACACACCCTAAAAAATTAGCAGCTTTTGTAAAAGATCGTGGTGCAGATGTAGGTTTAGCATTTGATGGCGACGGTGACCGTATTATTGCGGTTGACGAAGATGGTAACATTGTCGATGGTGACCAAATCATGTATATTGTTGGGAAATATTTAAACGATAAAGGTATATTGAAAAAATCAACGGTTGTATCAACCGTTATGAGTAATATGGGCTTTTATAAAGCACTCGAAAATAATGGTATGCATAGTGTACAAACAGGTGTCGGTGACCGCTATGTAGTGGAAGAAATGCGCGCACATGACTATAATTTTGGTGGCGAGCAATCAGGGCATATTGTATTTTTAGATTTCAATACAACAGGTGATGGCTTATTAACAGGGATTCAGTTAGTAGCGATTATGAAAGAAACAAACAAAAAACTATCAGAATTAGCGGCTGAGATGAAGATTTATCCGCAAGAATTAGTGAATGTACGCGTAACAGATAAACATGCTGTTACACAAAACGAGAAAGTAGCAACAGTGATTGCTGCTGTAGAAGAGCGTATGGCAGGTAATGGACGTGTGTTAGTGCGTGCTTCTGGTACAGAGCCATTAGTACGTGTAATGGTGGAAGCAGCGACACAAACAGACTGCGAAACCTATGTACATGAAATTGCAGATGTAGTACGTGCAGAAATGGGCTTACAAGAGTAGATTAAGGCCGCTTAAGTGGTAAAGGAGAATAACATTCCCCTTTACCACTTTTCTTATTTTATCGTTATTTTTTAGAGTAGCGCAAAAGACGCGATATAGGGTTAAAAAGCTTTTAACGTTTATTTTACTGTCGACAGGGGAAGATGGATAAAGAATCACAAAATAAAGGAGTGCTAAAATTATGGCAAGAGTAGCAACAGTAATCGCAGACTTATTTGAAGATGTTGAGTACACAAGTCCGGAGAAGGCACTACTAGATGCAAATCATGAAGTCGTGACAGTAGGTTTTGAAGGTGGCATGGGGGCAAGTGTAGAAGGCAAACACGGAGCTAAGGTAGACGTACAGCACAGTATTGCGGATGTTTCACCTGATGACTTCGATGCTTTATTTATCCCTGGTGGTTTTTCACCAGACATTTTACGTGCGGATGACCGTATGGTAGCCTTTGCTAAAGCATTTATGGATGCTAAAAAACCTGTTTTTGCGATATGTCATGGACCACAATTATTGATTACAGCACGCACATTAGAGGGACGGGATGTTACAGGTTATAAATCCATACAAGTCGATTTAGAGAATGCGAGAGCCAACTTCCATGATCAAGAAGTGGTCGTATGTCAAAATCAACTCGTAACAAGCCGTACACCAGATGATTTACCCGCATTTAATCGTGAAATGGTAAAAATGCTAGTCCTCGGTCATTAACAATGTCTGTTAAGCTTGTGGATTATTACTATCCACAAGTTTTTTTATGGATTCGTAATTTAATTATTGACGTATAGGCGTATTTTTTTGTATGATATGCTAGTCAAAAATGGTAAGGAGGGTTGGGTACAGCCTACAAGAAAACAATAATAGCGCCAGTGCTAAGTAAATTACAATCACTTAGCAGACGAGGAAGAGGTTAATCGAACAGTCGGCGGATGCCTCTCGGTCATGCAAATCGTTAACACACTGTAAAACAAGCAAGCAATTGCTCGGACAGGTCAGTGTTGTCTGCATAAAATAAAAGAATAGAGGGATTTTTATGTGTGGGATTGTAGGATATGCAGGATTAAATGACGCAAAAGATATTTTAGTGAAAGGGTTAGAAAAACTAGAATACCGCGGTTATGATTCGGCTGGTATTGCGGTGCACAACAATGATGGTGTGACGCTTTTTAAAGAAAAAGGTCGCATTGCAGATTTGCGTGGTGCCATTGATTGGCATGTAGAAACAACGATTGGTATAGGGCATACGCGCTGGGCAACACATGGTGTACCTAATCGCTTAAATGCGCATCCCCACCAAAGCGCAACAGGTCGTTTTACACTTGTGCACAATGGTGTAATCGAGAACTACCATCTCTTACAAAATACGTATTTAAAAGGGATTGAGATGCAGTCTGATACAGATACAGAGGTTATCGTACAACTCATTGATTTATTTGTTACAGAGGGCTTAACAACAGAGCAAGCGTTTCGCAAAACATTAGGCTTGCTACATGGCTCTTATGCCATCGCTTTACTAGATGCTAATGATACAACAACAATCTATGTAGCCAAAAATAAAAGTCCGCTATTAGTAGGTGTTGGTGAAGGGTTTAATGTGGTTGCCTCTGATGCAATGGCTATGCTACAAGTGACAGACCGTTATATTGAGTTACACGACAAAGAAGTAGTGATTGTTACAAAAGAGCAAGTGACGATTACGACATTAGAAGGCACAGTGCTAACACGTGAGCCATATACCGTAGCATTAGATATGAGTGACATTGAAAAAGGAGCTTACCCACATTATATGTTAAAAGAGATGGATGAGCAGCCAAGTGTTATTCGTAAAATTAGTAAAGCCTATGAGAGTGAATTAGGTGACCTAACCATTGCGCCTGAAATAAAACAGGCACTGCAACAAGCTGATCGCCTCTACATTATTGCAGCAGGCACAAGCTATCATGCAGGCTTAGTAGGCAAACAATATTTTGAGAAGATGGCACAAAAACCAGTCGAAGTGCATATTTCGAGTGAGTTCGGTTATAATATGCCATTATTATCACAAAAACCATTATTTATTTTCATTACCCAATCAGGTGAAACAGCAGATAGCCGCCAAGTGCTTGTCAAAATAAAGGAGCTTGGTTACCCGTCACTGACCATTACTAATGTACAAGGTTCAACATTATCACGTGAGGCTGACCATACGCTATTATTACATGCAGGTCCAGAAATCGCTGTCGCTTCAACAAAAGCTTATGTAGCACAAATCGCTGTGTTAGCAATAGCTGCCTATGCCATTGCAGAGGATAAAGTAATGGATGTAAAGCAAGAATTAGCGATTGCCGCAAATGCTATTCAAGTGATGGTGGATGCCAAAGCAGCTATTGAAGAAATTGCATTAGCTTACTTACCAATTGCCCGTAATGCCTTCTTTATTGGGCGTAATATGGATTACTATGTGGCAATGGAAGGAGCATTAAAACTCAAAGAGATTTCGTACATTCAAGCAGAGGGCTTTGCAGGTGGCGAATTAAAACATGGCACCATCGCTTTAATTGAAGAGGGCACACCTGTATTTGCGCTTGTGACGCAAGAAGCGGTAGCTTTAAACATTCGTGGCAATGTGAAAGAAGTAGCGGCACGTGGCGCACATGCTTGCATTATCGCAATGGAAGGCGTCGCAGAAGAGGGTGACCACCTTGTCCTACCACAAGTGCATGAGTTACTCACACCATTAGTAGCTGTTGTGCCACTACAGCTCATTAGCTATTACGCAGCCCTACACCGTCGCTGCGACGTAGACAAACCACGTAACTTAGCAAAAAGCGTGACGGTAGAATAATAGAAATACTTGATGTGTTGATTTTGTAGATTTAAAATAAAGTCGTACCGTTTATAAAAAAGATGTACCGTTTTGAATAAAGTTATACCGTTTGTAAAAAAGTTGCACCGTTTTACCCCTTTAGATTATAGTGGTCTAAAGGGGTGTTTTTATGTCAAAAAGAACTAGAACATCTAAAGTTGAAAAATGGATAAAAGAAGGCCGAGGCTCTGGTATTGGTATGGATTATAAGCCGTGGTTAAAATTCAGGATGTATCTTCATTAGGTCGTTCTACTCGGTTAAAAGGGATAAAGACGAGTAGGCAACATGAGTTTTTATCCGATTTGGAACGAAACTACTTTTACCTAACTGAATATTCAGATGCTGTTATTGATATTCGAGAACAGTTTCCTTTATTGCCGTTGGAAGAAACAATAGTCATTGCAGATGAGTTAGGTATAAAACATTCTACTGATCCTAAAACTGGCGAACCTATTGTGATGACAACGGATTTTTTATTAACGATAGATAAAGGACAAGGCGTGTTTGAAGTAGCTAGGACAATCAAGATGAAAGATGACCTATTAAAAGAGCGCGTTCTTGAAAAGTTTGAGATTGAGCGTGTGTATTGGGAAAGAAGACAGATTGATTGGGGCATTGTAACAGAGCTAGAAATCCCGAAAGAAATGGCACGAAACATTAGCTACATTCATGATTATTATAGCCTTGAGCATTATGATGCTTTTCAAAGCCTAAGTGCTGAGTATATTGAAGATTTAGATACGGTACTATTACAACGTCTTTTAACGAATAACGAAAGTATCAGAGCTATTACGAATGAGTTTGATAAGGATACGCATATGCCTTTAGGTAGTGGTATGACACTGTTTTATCATTTACTCGCAACTAAAACGCTCCGTATTGATATGTTAGAGCCATTAAATGTAGAGCAACCGATTGTCATTCAGTCAATTAATGAAAGTAAATTGAAGAAGGTGAAATATGGATGATTTATATCAACCAAGTACTTCAATCTGTAAAAGATTCAACACGTATTCGTATTATTGAAATTAAAGAATCTTATGTGTATATCGTAAATATTGATGCTAATACATCTATGCCTAAAAAAGAACTCTATTCATCATTGATAACAGATATAGAACAAAATGAATGGCTTATTATCACTGATCCTTTTGCACGTGCAGTTGTAGAAGATGAATTAACTGAAGTTCAATTTCAAAAGCGAAACGATGATTGGGAAATCATTCAAACGTACTGTTTAGAAGAAATGCATAATTTGCTTCAGAAGAATGGCAGGGAAATGAAGATTAAAGAGATAGCTGAAAGATTGAACGTTACTCCAACAAAGGTAAAAAAATTACTCAGTCGTTATTGGCAGCGTGGGATGAATAAAAATGCGATGCTTCCTGATTATGCAAACTCAGGTGGTCGAGGCAAAACAAAAAAATTGAACGATGAAAAAGTAGGTCGACCACGTAGAGTTACTATTAATGGTGAATATCGAAGTGGGATAAACATTACCGATGAAATTAAAACACAATTTGAGCATGCAATAAACAAATACTACCGTAAAGAAAATAACTATTCCTTAAAGGACGTGTACAGTTTTATTTTAATGGATTTTTATTCGGACCGTTATAAGGAAAATGGCGAAATGCATTATCGTATTTGGGAATCTAATCGTATTCCGTCATACCACCAGTTCTATTATTGGTTCAAGAAATTAGAAGATCCGAAGAAAGATATTGAATTTCGTAAAAGTGCAAAAGAATATGAGCTAAAACATCGTCCGATATTAAGTAATTCTAAAGTGGAAACGAATGGACCTGGTACACGTTTTCAAGTTGATGCAACTATAGCGGACATTTACTTAGTGAGTTCTTTTGATGTAAATCGAATTATTGGTAGACCTGTTATTTACGCTATTGTGGATGTTTACTCACGTATTATTACAGGTATTTACGTAGGTTTAGAAGGACCTTCATGGCTTGGAGCAATGATGGCTTTAGATAATATGGTCGCTGATAAGGTTGAATTCTGTAAGCAGTATGGCATCGATATTACAAAGGAACAATGGCCAACCTATCATTTACCTGAAATTATTATTGCCGACCGAGGTGAATTTGAGGGGTATTCCGTAGAAGGACTTCTAAATAATTTAAATATCAAAATCGAAAATACTACAGCGTACCGAGGAGATTTGAAAGGTATTGTAGAGCGTAAATTCCGTACAATTAACGGTAAGGTAAAACAAAAAGCACCTGGCGCTATTCAAAAGGAATACAGAGAGCGTGGAGATCGAGATTATCGCTTAAATGCTACGTTAAATTTAAAGGAGTTTACAGCACTCGTCATTACGCTAGTTTTACAGCACAATCATAAAATTATTGATAAATATCCAATGGAAAAAGAAATGATTGCAGATGGTATTGTGCCAACACCGATTAATTTATGGAACTGGGGCATTCAAAATCGTAAAGGACGCTTACGAACAGTGGACCGAGATATTTTACGTTTAAATGTATTGCCACGTAGTAGAGCAACAATTTCGCGAGCAGGCATTAAGTTCAAAAATTTATTATATGGTTCGAAACGAGCTATTGAAGAGCAGTGGTATGCAAAGCTGAAAAATAAAAGCATCGATATCGTATATGATCCACGCCATTTAGATAAAATTTATATACCGAATGATAATGGTATGGATTACGAAACTTGTATTTTGCTAGAGCCGAGTCAACAATATAGACTTGATTTTCTAGAAGAGGTTGTGTTCCAGCAACAATTACGAAATGAGTTAGAAGAAGAAGAACGTGCCAAACAAATACAGCTATCGATTAATGCAGATACGATGATGGACCAAATTATTAGGGCAGCAGAGAAAAAGAAGAAACAGGCACAGCATCAGCCGACAAGCAAAAAAGAAAAGCTTTCCGCCATCCGAGATAATAAGGCGATTGAGAAAGCTGCTAATCGTGAAGAGGAAAAGTTTGATTTATCCCCTATTGTCGAGGAGCAACCTGCTGAAATTATTGATTTAGCATCACGTACAAAAATAGAACAGCATCCAGAAAATAAAGCACCTTCACGCCTAATGGAGAAATTAAAACGGAAGCGAGATGAGCAGTTTGGAAAAGATGAATAATGTCGTATTAAAAGGCGATGTAGAGGAAGCAAATTACAAGCTACAACAGCTGACAGAATATGCTCAGAACCCATTCATCGAAGCGCTCCCGCCTATTTTTAGTGAAGATGATGTATTGGACCGCTTTATGGTAACACCACGTATTAGCGAGCAAGATAAGCAAAGTGAAACTAATATTCGCTATCACGTACTAAAGCGAGTAAAAAACTTCATTCAGCCGTTACCAATTCATTTTGAAGTTGAGCGTCGTTTATCAACGTTAATTCGTAGAGGCTATTTAGCACGTAACCCGTTAGATAAATCATTCCTTGAACGAATCCGAGCATTACACCATTTACGAGAAGACGAGGAACAGGCGCACAAATATATTGATGAAATCCAGCATTTACTACATGCAAAAAATGATCAAGAAGAAATGCTGAACTTCTTTGTAACACTTTCAAACACTGTTGGCATTCCAACCGTTTTAATTGGCACATCAAAGGCACAGCAATTATTTAAAGGTAACTTTCGCCAAGCAAGACGTGCGGCAAGTGATGGTGCAATTATTTGGGACCGTATGGACGAGCATAGTGAAGAATGGGAGTTCTTTTTAGAAACACTATGGGAATTACAATGCTTAAAAATACGCTCTCCGCTTACAGAAGACGTTAAAAAGACGTTTTACGAAGAATGCCAAGGCATCACATCTGTAGCCGTAAACCTCTTTATACTGGCTCAGGAACGTGCACTATTTGATGAAAATAATGAAGATGAAATTATTACATCAAATGTGCTGAGGCAGACAGCTAAAAAAGACATGAAGATTATTCAGCCAATGTTAAATGCCATTCGTAACAATGACTTTGCTGCGATGTATAAGTACGAGGATATTATGATTAATTTAGATGAGTTGATGATGAATCATAAGCGGAATACTCAGTATGAAGGTAGGGTTAAGGCTGCGATGCAGGAGCGAAAGAATACAGTAGAGCATAAAAAACGAGAAATGATTGAGAGTTTGAGTGTAGAAATAGCTGCTCTAGGTATATTTGATTCATTATCTATGGATGAAGTTATAAAGGCCACTAAAAAAATCGTTGAAGGCTCACCGACTAATACAGATAACAATCAAATAAAAACTCAATTAATTTCGAACTTAATTGAAATGAATAACAGGAAGAAAGTAAAGTAAGTGGTCCTACAAATAAAGTTTTACCGCTACTTGATTTAAGAAAACAGGCACTAAAAGAAAAAAATCATCCGTATGATTCTTTTAAAAAATACAAACATATAAAACGAGTTGTAAGAGAGCTTTTTTAGGGGAGATAGGATTAGCAAAGAGTCAGTTATTAAAGGATTTTGTCAAAAATGAAGTGAATTTAGAAACGATTTTGCTGCGCTTAAAAGTTATTTTAACCGATTTACAATATGAATCTATTTTAGCATAGGTAAATGGGGAACTTTCAGGTTATAAAGGAGGAGTTACTGACTAGCGTATTTTAGTAGGCATTCCTATAGGGGCATTTGTAGTTAAAGGACGTGTTCAATATACAGAAGCAAATGTTTCTAGCTAAGGATGTAATTTGCAATAGTCAATAGGTTGAGAATAAATTTGAGGCTATTTATCAAATCTAAATAGCCTCAAGGTAAATTTAATATTTATCTCTTAATAAAAGTGACACTTGAGATTGATGAATTCCTAAGATGTCAGCGATGTCTTCTTGAGTATTACCTTCTTTATAAAGTGATTTTGCTAGAGTTTTTAAAGAATCTTTATCTTTAGTCTTCTCAAAAACATGTTGATGCATACTTTGTAAACCTTCTTTTTTCTTTAAAGAAAAGACGATAGTGTGTTCATCTGTATCTTTAATAAATTTAAGTGATTTTTTTGTTTTTTTGATTGAAATGTCATCGTTCGCAAAAATTTCGTTTAGAGTCATATCGCCTATGTTTTTATTGGTTGCTGGGGCTATATCGTTCACATTTAAGCTAATAATCTGATTTGTTTTATTTGTCATAAGATTTTGCTCCTTTAAAATTATATTTATTATATAAAATTATATATTTTATATAATTTTCTGTCAATAGAAATTATTAAGCGACTGGAGGAATATATATGTTACCTTTCTTCACAAACCCATATTCAAATGAATTGTTGTATTCAGCCATTGCGCGTTACCACTTTTATAGTGGAAATCTTGATTGTAAAGATACATTGGAAGAGATGTTTGACAGTCGTTGTGTGATACCGAGTGTGGAAATTGGTAGCTATTTTTCTGTTCTGGCGGAAAAGCTAGGACCGCATTACTCGGTAGAATCTCTTTTAGCCAATCACACAATTTATCCTTACTATGCTTCGTTTTTATCAAAAGCTCGGCAGCAGGAGATTTTACAGGATGTATTAGATGATGGACAGGCTTTGTATACTAGGCTCGGTATTGTTGCAGGAAGTATTTGTAAGAAGGATGGTTTATATTATTGTGTCGAATGTGCTAAAGCAGATGATGCACAATATGGGGAACCTTATATTCATAGAGAGCATCAGCTTCAAGGCATTAATTATTGCGCGCATCATGAATTGCTATTACGTAAATATCCAGTTACCGTAGATAGTCGAATACAATATGTCCGATTTGAGTTAAAGCACATGAACTTATCCTCTATTTACGAAATGGAGCCATATAAGGATGTAGCCGTATCAATAGCAAAGCAGGCATATCAACTATTGCAATTACCCTTACATGCTCTTTCGAGAGAAACTATA
The DNA here is from genome assembly GCF_014643595.1 of Lysinibacillus alkalisoli. Lineage (GTDB taxonomy): Bacteria > Bacillota > Bacilli > Bacillales_A > Planococcaceae > Metalysinibacillus > Metalysinibacillus alkalisoli. The sequence goes on along the minus strand of NZ_BMJT01000006.1, from coordinate 197,181 downwards.
AGCTCCCAATATCGAGCGTTATTAAGATCACGTAATTTAATAACTGCTTCAAATCGTGTACGACAAAAAGATTTATATCAAGCATTCAATGCCTATTTTCCAAGTGGTTTTTTACAGCGTTATGAAAGTGAATTAAATGAGACATATGAATATAATTGGTTGAAAGTGTTACTGCGTAATTCCGAGCGTCATGTGCATCCCCTTCGTCATTTATTTCTATTGCATTTTTTACAGCAAGATGTAGAGAGTTTGTTAACTACTTCAACAGATCAAGGTGCATTTAGTTCTGGTCCATTTCCCTGTTTGAATAAAGCTGCACCACATTACAGGCAACTCATTATCAAAAATGTAGAGGTTACGAGGGATTTTAAAACTAAAAACTTGATTGGCACGTTTACTTGCTCGTGTGGTTTTGTTTATTTAAGAAAACAATCGACAGATATATTCAAAATAGGTCGAATAAAAGAGTTTGGTTATGTATGGCATCAAAAGTTAGTCGAACTTTCATGTGAAGATATAAGTATAAGAGCGATTGCAAGAGAGTTAGGAGTAGATTCTAAAACCGTAAAAAATATTTAAAACAGCCATTAAATAAACAGCATCAAAAACAAGCTCTAATGACAGCATCAAAACTAGATGCGTATAAAAATGAATTTATAATAATAATACAAAAGCATCCGCAATTCACGAGAATGCAATTACGCAAAACTTATCAAAAAGAATATATGTTTTTATATCGTCACGATAAAGAATGGTTGTTTAGCGTATTACCAGCTCTTCAAAAGCGTTATAACGAGGTTAAGACGATCGATTGGGTTAAAAGAGATAAACAATATTCAAATGCAATAAAAACGTTATATGAGCAATTATGGGCTTCTGAACAGCCTGTTCGAATTACAAAAACTCTTATAGGGAAACGTTTAAGGATATTAGCTAATATTGAACGGCATTTAGAACAGCTGCCTATTACAAAGTGTTTACTTGAGCAAATTACGGAAGGTGTAGAGCAATTTCAAATTCGTAGATGTTATAAAATCATTGATAATTTGAAACACGAATTAAACGATGTGAAATTATGGCGTGTTCAAAGGCTAGCCGGAATAAAGTCAAAGGATTTTAAACAGATTAGGCCAATACTAGAGAGATATTTGCAGGAAGGTAAAATCAATGAACAACAAAGATATAAGGCTTAAAAATTGGCCGTTTGATATAAGAGCACGCGTGAAATTAGAATGGATCGGTGCACCTTTTAGATACGAAAAAAAGATGGTGCTGCCAGTTTATTTTAATGGGAAAGTTAATGGGTATTATACAACTGAAAAGTTAATAGTTGATTGGAACGTATTGGCTTCTTTAAGAATTCAGCATTATTACGTAGATGGCATTATTACGAAACCTATCGCACCTAACCAAACTGAAGAAATTATCATTACAATAAATTCAAATCACGTCGGCTATTTTGAACAAAATTATTCAATCCGTGGAACAAATTATACGGAAATATCGCAAACCTTTGTAATCAAATACAACGGTGAGAGATTCTACTTACCATTAATTGAAGTGCTAAGAGGAGTCATTGCACCGAATGCATTCCTTTTGAATTGCTTATTTGAAATGAACTCTTTCCCACTATATTTCACAGAGGAATATGAGTCGGATTTATTGCGATTACGCTTCACATCTTTATACAATGCTAAGTATTTAAAGAATGAGTATTTACATCATTTAGTATGGTTGTTAATGAATAAGAACGCTCGTAAAGTATATGAAAATATGGCTAGTAATTTTCACTTTAATAACACTATTAAGTTTGAATGGCCATTTGAAACGCCAATTAAACTGAAGTTACGTGTGAAAAAAACTGCAACAGGATATACAGTTCTATATATCAACGCGATGCTAGATAAAGAATTACAGGTTTCTAATTTAGATATTACTCATCCGAGCCTAGTTCATCATGAAAAATCGAACGAACCAAGAAAACGTATAGTTCTCCCCCTTTCTGCATCCGGAGATTACGAAGCTGATACAACAGTTGATCGGCGTACAAATGAGTTTGATGAGGTAATAACGGATACTTTAACTCACGAATACGTAGATACCTTAGTAATTACTCGACAAAAAACGACTTCAACAAAGCAACGTGATGGAATTGATGATAATACTAAAAAGACAGTCAAGGGCGATAATAATAGTCGTTCAATGGGGGATATTGGTGGGACAAATATATTAAGAGGCTTAGAAGTTAAATCGTTAAATAATACATATGTAAATGGTGAATTAGCGGATTTTAAAGAAGTGTTAAATGAATTATCAAGAGCTTATTTTGTAGATAGTGTGGAAGCATATATTGGTGAGTTAACTGACATAGGAGGCCGTTCATTTGCGTTTGTAGATGATGGTATTACACCTAGGAAGTATATAGTGGGATATGTAAAACTAAGGAATGGAAAAGAAGTTGCGATGTTGGAAGTTGAACGAGCTGGGCGTAGTGTGTCTACTTTAATTATTACACCAATAGATGGTTCGAACGTTAAATGGTATATTGAGCCTTTATTAAAATACATTATATTCAGTTCGGGAAGTTGGTTAAAAGAAGGTTTAGCGAAATGGGAAAAGAGCCTAGCAATTTTAAAGTAAAACATACGAGTAACTATAAAACATCGGTATTCAATAAAATACTGAACATTTAATAAATAATCCTTTTAATACACTCAAACTTTAATTATAATTAAAGAAAATCATTTTTTGTTGTGGTTTTATCCATAAAATGCAAAGGGGCTTGGTTTGTTGATGAAAAAATTTCGTTTGTCAGGAGAACTAAATGAAAGCATTGTTGATGGGATTATAGAGGGGTATAAGGATTATCTACGTGTAAGAAAAGAAGCTGCTCGAAATCTGAGAGTTCATGGTGCTTACGCGTGGGTAAAAGGAAATCATATTGATCATCATGTGGCAGTTCAATGTGAAAAATTAGGGGTAGAAAGTAAGCTTTCTAAAGCTGGCGTTACATGGCAGTACTTACAATTTAGTGTGGACGATATTAAAACACTATTTTTAATTAAAAATGCACGTTATTTTGATCCAAACGCTGTTGATAGAGGTAAAGATACGTATGGACGTCCTAAGAGTAAGAAATCTGCTTATATGGAGGAGTTCATCAGTATTAATGAGGAGGTAGAGTTTCCTAATAAAACGAATAAAGCTTTAGCTGGTCATTCACGCCAACTAGTATTATTTGATGAGCTACCGTTTGACTCTTTAACAGCCAAGGAAGTATCAGAAATAGCTAAAGAGTACGATAAGTTTTATATTGTTACTTATGAAATTGATGATGAATTTTTAATTAGTGGGATTAATTTATGGATGCCTAATCCATCCGATAATAAAGCTTATTTAGTCGAAGATTTATCGGCATATATTAATACTAAAACATCTCATATAATTGAAATGGAAGAACAAACAAAGGCAATATTACAAAATTCAACTGAAATGCCGGATGCAAGTTTATATGATATTGAAATTGTCGAAGATGATGTGGATGATGCAACGGGAGAAAGTTAAAATATAATAAAGAAAGGAGCTACTAATTTGTTTATTGGTAAAAGCTTAACGAATATCCGAATTTTAAATGAGCTAAGCCGTGCGCAATTAGCTGGAAAATTGGGTATTACTGAACAAGCTGTTTGGCAATATGAAAATGGTTATGTGTCTCCTAAATTAGAAGTAGTAAATAAGATGAAAGCTTTATTCAAAGTTAAATCAGCTTATTTTTTTAGAGAAGATTTATTAGAGAACGATCAACCAGAGAATATTCGCATCGAAAGAATAGCTTATCGCTCAGAGTCAATAAATACAGCAATGAAGACTCAAGGTGAACTGATGCATGTGAAATTTTTAGATGCATTTATTAAGAAAATAGGTAAAAAGATAAAATATCCTGAAAACGAAATATTAATCTTACGTAAGCAGGTATTAGAGTATTTAAATTCTAATCAAGATGTTGAGCGGGAATTACAAATTCGCTATGTAGCACAATTGGCTAGAAAGCATATACATTTATCGGATGATAATAATAAAAATCTCTTATTTCATTTAGAGAAATCTGGTGTATTTATTTTTGAAAAGTCAATTGGAGAAACGATTGATGCATATAGCTTATGGTCAGAAGATAATATTCCGTACATTGTATTAGGTAATATAAAAAAATCAGCAGCAAGGCGGAATTTTGATTTAGCACATGAATTAGGTCATTTATTATTACATTATAAAACAGAATTCAATATGCTCGATAAACCATCATATAAAATAAAAGAAGATGAGGCGCATTTGTTTGCTTCTGAGTTCTTATTGCCGATAAAAGCATTTACTGAGGATGTTTCGAAAATCAGTAAGGTATCAAATCCTGATGCATATAAAGAATTAAAAGAAAAGTGGGTAGTTTCGTTACAAGCTATGGCTATGAGAGCTAGAAACTTGGAATTAATTACACATCAACAATTTAGATATTTTTATATGTCTATTAACAAAAAAGGTTATAGAAAAGAAGAACCACTTGACTCGATAATTCCTCTTGAGAAGCCTATGAAAATAAGAAGTATTCTTCAATTACTTTTTGATAGAAAAATAATAAGTTTGGGACAGTTATGCGAGGAACTAAAATACGATGTTAGTTTCTTGACGGTTATTACAGGGATTGAAGAAGAGTTTTTTGAAAAATATTTAAATGACGACTTCAGGAGTTTCTCAATTGATGATTTAAAAATTGTAAAATAACTTAAGAAGACTGTTGTTCAAATCTGAATGCAGTCTTCTTTTATTTTGAATAAGTATTGAATATCTTGTTTGCTAATTCGATGATTAATTTTACTTCAATATCAGATTTTAATTTTAATTGCTCAGCGAACATATGTATAAGCTGCTCAGTCTCAATAGATAGTTCTTTCATTGGAGAATCTAATTCGAAAAGATCTTTTGCGTTAATATCTAAACCTGCTGTAATTTTTTCCAATGTTTGAAGCGTGATATTTCTATCTCCACGTTCTACCCCTGCTAAATAAGATGTTTGCAAACCACATTTTTCTGCTAGCTCTTCTTGAGTCATTTTCTTTTGTTTACGAATTTCTTTGATATTTGCCCCTACAATATTAACTAACTGCTCCATACAATCACCTCACTTTAAGACTATGTGAGGTGCAAAAACTCCTGAAGAATCATAAAAGTACATTTTAATTGATTTTAGTACTTATAAGTACTATTATGTACTTCGAAGTTCAATTTCAAGGAGTGAAGTGTTAAATGAGTAGTCATTTAAGTACAAATATAGTTTTAGAAAATATAGTGCAATCAAAAATGCGAGGTAGAGTTACGTATCAAGGTTCTGTATCATCACAAGTTGCAGTGAATTTTTCGTATTCAAAATTATTTAATGATCCATCAGGAAAAGGATATCAACGTCCAATCAATAAAAAGCGATGCACAGATTTCGCAGAATATTTATCACAAGGCGAAGATTCTTTATATACCCCTATTCTTTTAAATGCAGCAGGTAATTGGGAGTTTCAAGCTTATAATCGTCAGCGTCCAAATTATGGTCGATTAATTTGTCGTAAAAAAGCAACACTAATGGATGGGCAGCATCGCTTAGGCGGTATTAAGGAGTACATTGAGGAGACGGATAGCACGCTAAGCGTACCTTTCTTAGCATTTCATTACCTAGATGAAGATGAGGAAATTAAACTATTTGATGTAATTAATACGAAAGCAAAAGGTATTGGTACATCGTTAAGCCGTTATTTAAATCGAAATAATGATGATTTGAGTTGGGTAGCAACAAACCTAATTTTAAAACCAGAAAGCCCGTTCTTCAGTAAGGGAACGCTAATAGGAAAACGTACAAAAGAGAAACATATAACGCTGCAAAATCTTTATCAAATTGTTAATTTGCTGACGAAGAAATCTGATTTAGCTAAGCTTCCAAAAGAAAAGATTTTAAATATAACAATGTTTTATTTTAATTTAATTAAGGAGCTACTACCTGATGAATGGGATGATTATAAAACTTATCGTTTAACCCATATTACTTGTTTGAATGCGTTAGCAATTGTGGGAAACGATTTGATTAATGAAAATTATTTAGTGAAGTCACAGCAACCGGATTCAGTTAAGATTGCTAATAAGCTATTGAATTTGGGAGAGATTGATTGGTCGGCTAGTGGAGATTTGAAGTTTGTTAAAGGGGTTGCGGCGACAAAAATATTAGCGAATGATATAAGGTTTTGTTTGGGGTAGAATAATTTAAAATGTTTTTTGTAAATTATCCCTTTTTTATTTCGGAGTGATACAATTTAAATTAATATGGTTAATTTATTGAATGGAAATATAATTTAGGTTTTAATCATCTTTTAATAAGCGTAATATTAATTAATAGAAATCATGTGAATATTATATATAATGCATCTCATTTAATGAATTTATAACTACTTATTTTCTCATAGGTTTAGAATATTCATAACAACTAAGTTATAGCCAAACGCTTATGGGGATAGAGATTTTATAGAACATTTGTACAAATTTCTATGAAAAAGTTTTTTGGAAATCTAGAGGTTATAATGAATATTAAAATAAACGATGATAAGGAGAATTTTTATGAATGAACATTTGGAACTCTTTGAATCTGATGGAGATGGAACGGAAGTTGAAGAGCAAGATGAATTTGAATCAGATGAGACACCATTTGATGCTGAAAAAATAAGAATTGAACAAAGAATGCTTTCTTTAAAATATATGAAAGAATTAATTGATACAAAATATTTGAACCTAAGCCCAGACTTTCAAAGGAATAAAGTTTGGAAAGAAGCTAAAAGAAAATCTTTATTGATAGAATCTCTAATGTTAAGAATACCCATACCTGCTTTTTATTTTTATGAAGACGAAGATTCGCTATTAAATGTAATAGATGGGTTACAACGGTTGAACACAATTAATGATTTTCTTGACGATAAATTCAGACTGAAAAACTTGCAATACTTGCAAGAAGTCTGTGGAGGTAAAACTTTTAGTGAGTTGGATAATAAGTATAAAACTAGAATTTATATGACGCAATTCTCAGTTAATGTAATTGATGCTAGAACCCCTTCACAGGTAAAGTATGATTTGTTTCGAAGAATTAATACAGGTGGAGTACCTTTGAATTCTCAAGAAATAAGAAATTCAATAGCAAAACCACATGTAAGAAAGTTTTTGAAGCGATTAGCGAATTCAAAAGAGTTTTTATTGGCAACAGATAATGGAGTAAATGATATTAGAATGTCTGCCCAAGAGTTAGTCTTAAGGTTTATTGCATTCTATTTAGCGTATGACTTTGATAGTCATGAGTTAAAATATTATAAAAGTGATTTAGAATTATTTATTGATAAAGCTTTTGAACAAGTTAATAAAATGAGCATACAAGAGTTAGATGAAATGGAACAAGAGTTTATTTTTGCAATGAGTAATGTTTATAAATTATTTGGAAAATACAGCTTTAGAAAATATGATAAATTTGATCGTGAAAATGGGTACAAAAAGAAGAAGTTAGTGAATAAATCCTTATTTACATCCCTAAGTGTTATTTTATCACAGTATGAAATAGATGATATTGAAGATAAACAAGAGATTTTGAAAATTGCATTAGAGAAATTATCAGATTTAGTAACCAAAGATGAACAGTTTTCAAGTTGCCTTACAGTAGGTACTAATGTAGCAAGGAATGTGCAATACAATTTCTATCAAGTTAGATTATTAGTGGAGGAAATATTTGATGAAATTTACTAATTTAATTATAAAGAACTTTAAAAGCTTAAAGGATATTAATGTTGAATTGAGAAATATTAATGTCTTTGCTGGGAGTAACGGAGTAGGTAAATCTAGTTTAATACAGTCCATGCTATTAGCAAAAACAACAGCTGAACAGTTTTCCAATGCTCGTAATGAAATTGAAATTAATGGTTCTTATAATTTACAACTTGGAAGATCTGAACATTTACTAAATTTTTCTTCAGAAGATGAACATATAGAATTTGAATTTAAAACTATAACAGAAGAAATAGTAATGAATTATTTGGTAAATATATTTGATAAGCCGTTTACTTTATCTTTGAATGAAGAAGACTCTAAAAATATAGAGTTATTCAATTCTATTAATTTCTATTATTTAGGAGCTGAAAGAGTTGGCCCGTCGAAAGGACAAAGTTTTGACCCGCAACAAAATTTGAAAACAGGTTATAAAGGCGAATATACAAATCATGTAATTAGTCGCGCTGATATTTTGAATCTTAGAGTTGATGAAAGCATGTTTAATCCAGAGGGTTTAGAACGTTTTTCTACTCAGGTAGAAGCATGGATGAAACTTATTTTTCCCGGATTTAAATTTACTTACACTGAGATTAAAGATGTGGATATGGTTTCAGTGCAGTATGGTCATGAAAATCTTCCGCAGTTTATTCCGCAAACTGCGACGGGTTTTGGGATTACATATACCTTACCGATAATAACAGCAGCTTTATTAGCTACTATAAAACAAGATGGTATCTTAATAGTGGAGAATCCTGAAGCACATTTACATCCTTTTGGACAATCAAGGTTAGGGCAGTTTTTAGCTCTAGTAAGTATGAATGGTGTTCAAGTAATTCTTGAAACACATAGTGAACATATTATTAATGGAATTAGATTACAATTATCAAAAAATAATAATGCGAATAAAGGAGTAATTCATTTCTTTTCTCAGGAAGCAGAGAATACTATGAATACTCATATTGATATTAAAAATAACGGAGAATTGTCGGAGTGGCCAAAAGGATTTTTTGATCAAGACAAACAAGATCTATTTGAATTATTAAAAATAAAGAGAGGTAAAAGGTCTTGAGAATAGACTATCTTCTATTAAATGAAAGTGTTAGAGGAAGCCAAATTTCAGAAATTGAGATTAGTGAAAAATTAACGGAATTTTTTATTATTTGTGATGAAATAATTCAATATGAAGATGAAAATATTTTTTATTCGTTAGAAGTTTATAATCAAGTTTTTAATGGTTCAGATTTTGTGTCATGGCTTTATTCATCTGATGAAGAAACCACAGAAAAGCAGCTTTTAAGATTGTATTTAGAAAAAGAGTTGATTCTAAATGAGGAATTGTATGAAAATTTGTATAATAGCGGGAATTCTGATGATGTAGGCGGAATAATCTTATTAGAAAAGCCGCTCAAATTTAATAAGCATATCACCCCTATAGATTCGAGTGATTCTTGTTTACATATAAGAAAACAAATTTTAATGAAAAGTAGTAATGCAGAGGATTTTGTAAAAGGTATATCGAAAACATTTCCTAATCTGTTTTTATCAAGGAATGTATTTAAGTCAATAAAGCATTTTAATCCTATTACTAAACATGCAGATGAATTAATAAAACATTTATCAGCTTTAAATGATTACGCTATGGAGTGTTATTCTATATATAAACAAAGAGGACATAAAGCAGCATTGCAAGTTTTTAAGGCAAAAAGCAAAGGTTTAGAGTGTTCCCCTGAAGGTGATGCAAAAAGAGTAACAAAATTTTTATCATTTGAATTTGTAGATGTTGATGGAGAAGTTAGAAAGGTTGAATGTTCACCTCATACGAAGCTATATCAGACAAATTCCGATGATAGAATTTATTTTGAATGGAACGACGAAAGAGTTAATGGCCGTCCACCTATTTTAATAGGACATATAGGCGATCACCCTTATGATAAAAAGTAATGTTTAATCAATCTTTATTATAAAACTATAAATTTAAACCCACACATTTTGATCAATCTTTGTTCAAAATGTGTGGGTTTCTTCTATTATAAAACCAACGTTTGTAGCATACTTTTAATCAATCTTTATTCCAACCCAACAGATTTATGTAGATTTATAAAAAAGATTGATCATTTTAAACAAAGTTCGATAAAAACAACCTCTGTGGGTAAAATATCCATAAGAGATTGTTTTATTTTTCTGAAAATATGAGGTGTATAGGGTAATGCTGAAACAATCGTTGTAAAAAAACGTACTCCATACAACGATTAAGCTTCCGAGTAGAATCTTATTTTTCATAAAAATTTACCTCCTACTTTAACTTGTATTTTTTACTTTTATGTTTATATATTTTTCAACAAAGGAGGAGATTATTTTGAAAAAGAAACCATTAATTGTTTTTTACGACTCATATTGTCCTTTATGTACTAAAACTATGGAGAAATGGTGTGCCATGGATAAACAACAATTGCTTATCTTTGATTCATTTAGAAATGAACATGTGCTGAATACTTTGCCTTACTCTATAGAGCAATTAGAAAAAGAGACTTATTCAAAACCTGTTGATGCAAGCGAATATTATAAAGGGGTTGAAACATTCACTGAAATGAATAAGAGAATCCCAATGCTTACGCTTACAACACCAGTTCTAATTGCTTTAAATAAAGTTGGACTTGCTACAATCGTTTATAATTTTGTAGCCAAACGCCGTAAAATTGTTCCCGTTGGTCAATGTGCTGATGACCAGTGCACAATTAATTACAGCAATAAAAATTAGTCGTAGTATGGAATCCAATCTGTCCTGCCTTCATGAATAATTATTAGCACTATTTTATTTTTTGGGAATACTTTCAAGGGCAACTAAATATTAAGATCTTAATATTTAAACAAATAGGAGGTAGAAATCTATATTCTAGTAACTAAGGGTAGGCATTGTTTTACTAGTGCCATTTAATATCAAAGAAGATGAAAACAATGAAAAAGTTTTTAATTTACGGAGCTATTTTCGGTTTGTCTTTAACTATTGGAGGATCATTTGATACACTATTTACTTTGCCTTATGAACATTAAAAAGGACTGTTTTTCAACAGTCCTCAACTAAATACTTTTGTTGTTTATTTTTTAAAATCTCGATATACAAGTCTTTATTTAATACTTCGAAGAAATGTAATGCTCGTTTATAGTAAAGTGATATTTCCTCTTTAGAAGATAGGAATTCTTCATGGGCTTTACCTAAATAATAATAGAAGTTTCCAATGAGAGACATATTTTCAGTTTTAATTGACTGCTCTACACCTAAATTACATGTAGCAATTGTTTGTTCAATCTCTCTCATATCAAATAGAGTTTTAACTTTATTATATAAAATTCGTAGCTGTATTTTATTAAACTCAAAAACTTCTACTCTGTTTTTAAACTTCAAATCAATTTTATTAAAGTAAAATAACGCTTTTTTGTAGTCCTTTTCAAATGCATATAAAATCGCAATAGTATTAACGATACGATCTGATAGATAATCTTTATTTAACTCAAATTCGCTGGCAGTTGTATATAGGGTTTTCATTTCTTTTAATACAACCTCTGCGGAATATTTTTTAGTATAATAACCACTTAAATAATAAAGCCATTTAAAATAATAAAAATACCATCCTGAAAGCTCTTGATTTTTGATTTTTGTTTGCGCGATTTTATAGATTTTTTCATATTTTTGCTCTTCCATTAGCGATTCAATTTCACTAATCAAATCGTACTTTAAATAGATTGTTTCGGATTGGATCAAATTAATGAAATGAGTAACAGGGACGTTTAAAAGTAATGCTAATGCAGTAAGTATCTCTATTCCAGGAACAACTTCCCCTTTTTCAATTAAACTTATCGTACCTTGTGAACAAATCCCTGAGCAGAGTTTCTTTTATGTAAGTTTCTTCATTTTTCTAATATTTACTATTTCTTCACCTAGAATCACTGACATAATCAACACCTCTTTATTTGGTATTATAGTTAATTATAGGGAATAATCCAATGATAAAAATATTTTTTCTTTACTAATTAGATAATTATCGAATTATCTAACAGGAGGTGATAGTTATTGAATAATGATTTATTTAAAGCGCTCTCTGATCCAACGCGCCGTGAAATTCTTATGCTCTTACAAAAACAAACTTTAAATGCTGGTGAAATAGCAAAACATTTTACAATCAGTAAGCCTAGTATTTCACATCATTTAGGCATACTTCTTAATGCTAATCTTGTAATTTCAGAGAAAAAGGGACAATACGTTTACTTCACAATTAATTCTACAGTTATTCAAAATTTACTAATTTGGTTATTTAAATTTAAAAAATAGGGAGGACTACATTATGAAGTTATTTAGTTCGTTAGGTATATTCTTTATTTCAATAGTATTAGCCATTATTTCTCAATTTAAATTGGATTTAAGTATTCCATCAAATTTAACTATTGTTAATGGCATAATTAAACCTGATTTATTAATTTGGATTTTGCCATTGTTCATATTAATAGTGATTACCTCTACATTTATATTTCTAAGAAAATCTCAATCAGCTGACTCAAACAAAACAGTTAAACACATGACTAACTTTTCAAGTATAATGCTACTAATTTTACAAGTGATTATAATTTCAAACAGTACAAATGTTAACTATGATTTCAATGTAGTTATTGGAGCTTTGGTAGGTTTGGTGACAATAGTATTAGCTAATTTCATGCAAAAGACCAAAATAAATTTAGCTTATGGATTGCGTCTCCCTTGGACATTAAAGGATGAAGGTGTTTGGCGCAAATCAAATCGTTTTGCAGCTAAGTTATTAATGTTAGCCGGTCTATTAATACTGTCATTTGCATTTATTTCCCCCCAATCCTTAGAGGTTATTGTATTAACGAGTATTGGTATCACTGCTGTGATTTCTATTATCTATTCTTACATTGTTTCAAAACAACAAACTACTTAAATTTCTAAACTATCAAAAGATACTTTTACTCATAAATTCATACCTTACAATTAAAAATCAAAAGAAAAAGACACGAGAATAATATCTCGTATCTTGTTATATTAATTCATTTAACAGAGCTTGTTATTTAATCTTTACTTTTGAATCACCAATTTTAATATACCATTCACCTTCACTAAATTTTTCTTTTGAGACCTCATATACATCTACACCAGTAACAGTAATACCAGGATTCAAATCGGACAACACTTTAGAGTTATCAACTTTTGTTTCGGTAGCATATGCACTACTAGCTTCAATGTCGTCCTTATACTTCGTACCTTTTTCATCTACTAGATTAATTGAAGGATAACTAAACACACCAATTGGATCATCTGATACATTTTTCATGGTATATTGAATAGCTACTAAAGTAGCACCCTCTGGAGCTATTTTACCTAAGAAATCAGGATCACCTATTTGTTCTAACTCCTCAAATTTAGAAACTGTAATTTCCATATTTTTAGTATTAACTGTATCACCAATTTGATAAGATTCCTCTGTTGATTCATCTTTGTTTTTATTATCGCTAGAAGTTAAAGATTTATCACTACTAGAATTAACTTCCTTTTTATCAACTTTATCTCCACCAACGACATTACCTAAAATAACTAAAATAATAATAGCTCCTAAAAATGTTAATATCTTATGTTGCATAAACCAATTTCTCTGATCTTTACCCCTTTTGCAATTTCTTTACTACATACTTTACACTTTACTAAAGCAGACACTAATAAAACCTCCCATTAATTATACATTTCTTACTAATATTAGTTTATATCATAGTGAAAATCTAGTAAAATTTCAAATTGATAATTTTTTTTACAATCCTAACAAATAAAAGTAATTATTATTAGTTATAAAAAGGTACTTGCAAAACCTTTACTAATCGCTGGACGCAAAAAGATGACCAATATATACATCATTTGCACATATCAATTCCTTAAATGCTAATAAAGAAGAAAGGTAGTTAGCGAACACTACCTCTACTTTTAATCTGATTTTTATTTGCAGTTTCAAAACTAAGGCATTTATAATTAAAAATGGCTCCAATCAGATTTTGTTGTATATCAAAAATTAACTTTGATTTAATTGGAAAATAACGAAAAGGTATTTTTTACCATTATAATTAGATCTGTTTTTATAGATCTTTTGCATATTCTACTTTCAATCTGATCCAATTCAGCTAATAAAACTTTATTATGTACAGTCATGTTTCTATTTTCATTTTGAATAGGCTTTAATGGGGTGTGTTGTAGAGAAGAGAGAAAAAAGCGCCAGTTGCGAAAAAAAATCATTTCCGCAGCTCGCGCATTTTTTCCAAAGGCAAATCTAAAAAGCTTACTATTTAACTCTTCTAAAAAATTTACGGAAATAAGAGTGTGTAGAAAAGGCTACTATCTCAAAACACATCATTTATTCTTGGGACAAGAAATTGAATTTTTCTTCAGGAATATTTTCAATATTTAAAGGATATTGATGTTTTTTTAATATTTTTTGAAGTAATGAGAAAATATCATTCAAATTATTTTTTTGTTTAAAATCGGCATCAATTTCAATAACAAAACTCCATCGACATTCTTCTTTATCCTCTAAAAATCCGCCAGCTACTGTGCATAATTGATCATAAGTTTCTTGAGTAACTTCCTTCGAGGAAACAACAACCGCTTTTATAAAATTATCATCCCCGAATTCATCTTCTGGAATACCATTAATATTTTTCAGATGAGGGAAATCCTCAATCGTACTAGGACGTTTATAATCAATCAGTATCATACAATATTCAGGTGAAATTAAGTATCCCTCTCTCAAAAAATATGCTTCCACTGTATTTAAATTAATTATTCTATTTAAATAAAAATTCCTCAATTTTAAAACCTCATTCTTTAGATAGATTATATTATGTAAAAATACTATGGACTTCTCTCGTAAAATCATTTTGCCATTGCCAATTCTATTGAGTGATAAGCGAATACGTTTTTTTCTGTATTAAAATGTTTATCCGCTGACACTCAATTACCACCAGTATTTGATGAAGAATTAATCTGAATTACATTACTAACTAATGTTTTAGAGTATAGATTACGTCCATTAATTATTTATTATCTTTCTTATATTCAATGTAACTCAGTACTCTAATTACCTCTTTATTTGAGTGTTATTCTATCATAAAATCCAAATAAACTTGAAAATAGGTTTTAAACAAATTTAAAAACTTAAGATAAAAAAGGAAAAAAAACGTAATAACTATGTTTGAATAATAAAGTTGTTTAAAAATAATGTAGTGATCTAATTATTATCACACTTCATATAGATAGTATTAAGATAAACGTCGTTCTTTGAATTGAAAGTTAGTAAAAAATGAATGAACTCTTTTATTTCTTTGGCGTCTATCTATGTAATTACTATTCATTAAAAGCATATAATGGAAAATAGTGAGGATTCGCATAAGGAGGCACATATGAAATATTCGTTGTTCAGAAGGATAGATGTCTTAGAAATAGCTATTATGTACTTTATTTGTTTCAGTGTAAATCTAATATTAATCTATGTAAGCCATTTAGCATTAAAAGATTCTTTTATGTTAGCCTCGTTTATCGCAAGTCTTTTAGATTTTCAACTTTTTATCAATATTGGTCTCACCTTTATGATAATTCTATTTCATTATCAATTTTTAGTCCGTAAAAAGACAGAGGTATCCTGTAGATTCCTTGTAGGAGATAGCATGTTCCGCATTAAAGTGAGATACGTGTTACATCATCTAACTATTTTGATATGTAGTTTTTTATTATCTCTTTTATTAAGTTCTTATTTAGAATTACAAGTAACAAGCAACCTCTACTTATTTGGTATTTTCATAATATACATAATATGCAGTGTTGGGCAGGTGAAAGAAGAATGAGGATTTTTCGATTTTTCATTACGCAAGTCTTTTTAAGGAAATGGCTTTTTGTTTTAGGAATAATGATTTTACTTCTGTTAGCTCACTTTCTTACATTTACCACAACTCGTTCGATTATTTCAACTTATCAAGGTTATCAACAAATAGAAGCGATAAACCAAGAAGATATTTTTATGGCAAATTTAGATCCCAACAGCACAACAGACTTTAACCAAATAGAGCTTGAAGACTCAAGAGAAATATATGAGTATCTAGATGCCAATTATGATTATGCCTTACATGTAGAAGGTTTTGTAGAGGTAATAATTTATGGTGGATACTAAATCTATAATAAATATGATATAGAAAAAAGTTATTAGCAGTATTTCTTTCTAAAGCAGAAAAAGTAAGTGGATTACATTCTTTGCTCACTTGGGTCTACTGCCGAATTATAAAAATTTGAATGAAGTGTGGTAAGTTCATATAATTATATACTACTATCCAAATTAGCCATATATATAATACCTTCAAATTTTTCTAGAGTATCTCATCGAGAAATCAAATTTGCCAACTTTACAATATGCTCTTGCCTTTTAACCAACCATTTTCAATGTTATGTTAATATATTTCCAGTCACTGAAGATCCTTCAATAAACGAGCCTGATAGTTTAGCGTTTTTTTTGGTCTATTAATGTTCCAACAATAGCTCCTAACAATATGTTAGTTAGTAAGATTGGATTTATTGAATTAATTGCAACCATTAGAATGAATGATAATACACCTGCGACACATGCGAAAAGAATTGCATTATATGACACGATATTTCCTCCTCGGCTTTAAAAATTCTTTTAGAAAAAGGATTGTTTGATTCGCAATTAATTTTAAAATAGGTGACTTATAAGTTACCTATTTTAGAGTTTGTTTACTTTAACGGTCATTTAAATATCTAGTAAGGGAACCAGTATTATAGACTTTTTGACTATTTAAATTTTTATAATAGTCAATATTGTGAGTGGATTTGAAGCCCACTTGTCCTACAGCGTTTGTAATACGAGCTCCTGGTTTCATGACAAAAGTATTCTTAGCAGTACTTGTACCTAATGGGAGTTTAAAAATCCATCTTGCATATTTTTCACTTAAACTACTGTCGTCTTTAACTGATGAGGAATATAAATTAAATGTCCATGAAACATTTGGTGTGAACCCACTTAGACCAACTGTAACTGATGCATTACTACTAGATGAAAATGGACCATAGGATCTTAATGTTTGGTTTGCCCAATCTTTTACAGAAAATCTTGTGATTATTTCTCTAGTTTGATAACTATTTTTAGGGATTGATTGAAGTATTTCACATCCCAAATTGAAACATTTCTACCATTTAGTACTTTTTCACCTTTATATAAATAATCAACATTACTTGTATATATCCCAGCTAAAGTGTTACGATCATGTATTCTAAAAGTATGTGAATCAACATGATCTCTTGGTGTTGCTCTCAGTGCACTAACCCGTGTGTTGGAATCATAAGTTTCATAAGCTTGTGCCAAAGCTGAATCAACAATGTCTTCATACTTCTCAGAATCTAAATTAGATAATACAAAATCTGTATGTATTACATTATTTTCTGTATATTTACTAACGCCTAAAACATTAAAATCCTCTGTTTCTTCAAGACTTACATTTCCATCTATGAAATCATTTATTTTAGACTGATCTAATGATTCACCATTGTTATGCAAAAATAAATATGTATTAGAGTCTTCTTGATTTTTTAATTGTTTTGACTCGATTGTTTTTGTTGTGTAACTTTCATTTTGTTTGTTTATTGAATCCTGATGAATATCAATAAACCATTCTGGGATTTCTTGAGCTGAAGTATTTGAGGCTAAAGTTAAAGCAATAAATAAAGTAAAGAAAGAGGTTAAAAAAATTTTTTTCATATTTTAGTCTCCTTAAATTGTATTTGGGTGTTATTATTATATAATCTATTTTTTGTCAGTAAAAAGCAAGTGTTTTTTACAAAAAAATCAAATGTTAAATAATTGTAATGAAAATATAACAATTAACTTACTGGAAGTACATGTGTAATGAGAAAATATATTTGTCTAACAGCATTCTATTACATTTCCTCTTGAGATGAATCAAGTGTATAATACTACGATTCTTACAGTGACTCATGATTTAACGTTAGCTCATCGCCATAAAAGAATTATTACTCTTGAAAGCGAGTTTTGATGACAGTCAAAACTTGCTTTTTATATATTATAATTTTTCGTTTTAAGTAAACGATATAAAATGAAAAATTGAATGGTGATAAGTAAGGTAACAAAAATAAGATAGCATAGGGATGTTAGATCAACAATGTTTCTACGGAAGAAGAAAAAGAATGTCATAGCTAACAAAATCCATGAAGCAGCAATACCTCAGTAAAGCTGTTTAATATTGTCTCGATTCCAATGCGACTTACGAAATACTAAGTTATTGCCTGCGATAAACATAATAAAACCAATGGCTGCTAATATAAAGTGCAACTCATCTTTAACAAAGAGTAAAGCCATTTCGGCCAACCCCATAATCGCTAAGGCGAGCATGTACCGAAAGCCAAAATCAACTTGTACATCATATAGCGGTTCAGTATGCATTGATATGTATTGTTTAGCATGTTCTTTAGGGGGAGGAAATTCATCGATTACTTTTTCAATGGCTACGTTTTCTGCTAATCCTTGCTGCATTTCATCGTTAATCATTGATAAGAAATGATCTTTTAATTCATTCACGATATTCTGTTTTTCTGTTTTAGGTAACGGGGTAAGGTAATGTTCGAAGTCTTGAAAGTAGTTATCTATTTTATTCATAACTTACAACTCCTTATCTAAAAATTGAATAGCAGTATAAAGACTTTCATAATCTACCATCCTCTGTGTTAATAGTGAGATTCCTTCTTCTGTGATTTTATAGTATTTGCGTGCAGGATTATTTTCGACTTCCACCCAGTAAGAGGTGATGTATTGTGCAGTGAGTAATCTTTTTAACACAGGGTAGATGGCTGCTTGAGAAATTGTAAACGCCTCTAATTGATTCATCGTTTTTACAATTTCATAACCATAAGAATCTCCTTTCTTTAAGATGAGTAATACACTGAGTTCTAACATTCCTTTTTTTAGTTGATTCAACCATTTTTCGTTATTATTATCCATAAACATATCATACATGAGAGATACCTATGTTGCAATGAAACATAGATATCAACTATTCATAGTAGTTAATTAAATTGTTTGATAATGATATCGCTGACTTAAAATGAATAGAGAGTTGGAACAATAGATAAGTTAGGTTAAATGCTCTAAGCAAACCGCATATTGTAGTTGTTACTAGACCAAACTAGATGTTTACAATAATCAACTAATGATGCTAAGTTCAAAGTATGTAAGAGCTAGGCAGAATTGATTGATATAGAAATAAAAATATAACAATAGAAAGTAAAATGGCTGATGATTAATAGACATGAAAGGATAATGGGGTAAACATTACATCACACATTACTAGGCTTTGCATTTGTAGTTTTGAAAAATGATGTTGACATAAAATGAATAATAAGATAAATTGAGTAATAATTTAAATAAATAAAATAATTTGAATGGTAAAAGCAATGAAAAGGATATGAATCGTTTTAGTGAAGAACAAAAGAGAGGGAAATCACCGGCTGAAAGTTTCCTGTTTGGACAATGCGATTTACTCCCTTGGAGCTGCACTAAGAAATTAGTGACGTATACAGACGTTATCTGTACTGATAAGCTACTGCTCTATGCAGTAGAAATTTGGGTGGTACCACGGGTGTTCAAGCATATATTCGTCCCTTTGCGGATGCGTGTGTGCTTTTTTTATTTGCCAAAAAAGAAAAGGAGAGGTAATATGTCAAATCAAAATGTAATCATTCAATTTCCGAATGGTGAGCAAAAGAGCTTTGCTAAAGGTATTACACTAAGCGAAATTGCACAGTCAATCAGTCCGAGTTTAGCTAAAAAATCAATTGTAGGAAGTGTAAATACAACAACAACCGATTTGACACAACCTATTCAAGAGCATGCACAAATCGCACTTTATGATGCTTCATCCGATGAAGGTTTACAGGTATTACGCCACTCAGCAGCGCATCTCTTAGCGCAGGCGATTAAACGATTATATCCAGATGTGCAGTTAGGTGTTGGCCCTGTTATTGAAAATGGCTTTTATTATGATGTTGCAATGCGTCATACACTTGTACCAGAGGACTTAAAGAAAATCGAACGTGAAATGAAGCGAATTGTAAATGAAAATCACACAGTGAACAGAAAGGAAGTAACTCGACAAGAGGCGCAACAAATTTTCGCCCATGACAAGTTGAAGTTAGAATTACTAGCATCTATTCCAATTGATGAGCGTGTTACGATTTATACCCAAGGCGAGTTTGTGGATTTATGTCGAGGGCCACATGTTCCCTCTACCAATAAAGTAAAGCATTTTACGTTAACAACAATTTCAGGGGCGTATTGGCGTGGCGATAGTAATAATGATATGTTACAGCGCATTTATGGTGTAGCTTTTGCTACAAAAGAGGAGATGGATGATTACTTTGTTTTTCTTGAAGAAGCTGAAAAGCGCAATCATCGCAAGCTAGGTAAAGAACTGCAATTATTTATGTTCTCTGAAGAGGCACCTGGTATGCCATTTTATTTAGCCAATGGGCAAATCATCCGTAACAACTTAGAGTCTTTTTTAAGAGAGTTACAAGCGAAGTATGATTATCAAGAAGTGCGTACACCAAGTATTATGAATCAACGCTTGTGGGAGCAGTCTGGCCACTGGGAACATTATAAGGACAATATGTATTTTACACAGGTGGATCAGCAAAACTTTGCCTTAAAGCCGATGAACTGCCCAGGGCATATGTTGATTTATAAAAATAGCTTACATTCTTATCGTGACTTGCCAATTCGGATGGCAGAGTTTGGTCAAGTGCATCGTCATGAATTTAGTGGTGCTTTAAATGGATTATTGCGCGTGCGCACATTTTGCCAAGACGATGCCCATATTTTTGTGACACCTGCACAAATTGAAGATGAAATTGCATTAGCCCTACAAATTATTGACCATGTCTATCAAGTATTTGGCTTTGAATATGAGATTGAGCTATCAACAAGGCCTGAGGAATATATGGGAGAGTTAGCTTTGTGGGATCAAGCGGAAGAAGCGCTTGAGCATGTGTTAAATCAATTAGGATATGCGTATAAAGTGAACTACGGGGATGGTGCTTTTTATGGCCCTAAAATCGACATTCATATACGAGATGCGATTAAGCGTAGTCATCAATGTGCCACAATACAATTAGATTTTCAACTGCCAGAGAAGTTTGATTTAACTTATATTAATGAAGAAAATGAAAAGGTGCGCCCTGTTGTACTTCACCGTGCTGTCTTTGGCTCAATTGACCGCTTCTTAGGCATTTTAATTGAACATTTTGGTGGGGTGTTCCCGTTATGGTTAGCCCCACAACAAGTGAAGATTATTGGGGTTTCAGATGTGCATCTACCCTATGTTACACAAGTGAAGGAAGCATTATGCCAAGCCAATATCCGAGCGGAAATTGACCAGCGTAATGAGAAGTTGGGACGTAAAATACGAGATGCCAAGATGCAGAAAGTACCTTATATTCTTGTGTTAGGTGATGAGGAGCAGCAAGAAGGTACAGTGACAGTACGTGCTCATCAACAAGAAGCGTTAGAGACCGTATCTGTAGATGTCTTTATTCAAAAATTAGAGCAGGAGATTCGACATAAGTTAAAGCCATTACAATGAATGTCATTTAACGCTAGTGGCATGGTAGGAAACAGAGGATGAAGTGATGTTAAAATCGCTTCATCTTTTTTACTGTGAAGGAGTGCCATTGTATAGTGAGCGCTTACTTTAAAATGGGCGTTATGATTCTCGCCTGTTCGTATACAAGTGCCTATTGCAGTGATGATACGTCGTCATAGATGAGGCATAAAGAAAGCAGAGGTATTACTACATAATGAATAAGGGAAGAATTAAACAATAGGGCTTGACCTTCCCCTTACAGGAGACCATAAAGTGAAAGTATCACAGCACAGGAGATGATGAATATGTTGTCGATTGGTGAGTTTTCTAAAATAGCACATCTCACATTAAAAACATTGCGTTATTACGATGAGATTGATTTACTCAAACCAGCATATATTGATGCTACTAATGGTTATCGTTATTACAATGTCACGCAACTAGAAACCGCATTGTATATTACAAGACTAAAAGGTTATATGTTTTCACTTGAGGAAATTAAAGCCATCTTAGTCAATCAGACCGATACTGATTTTTTACAGCATCAACTGAGAGCGCAGTATGACAAAATGACAGAAGCTATTGCTGCATACGAGACTTTGTTAACTAAGTTAACAAGTGACTTACAACAACTTGAGTTAACAAATAATATGATGCATTATTTGCAAGATATCGCCATAACTTTAGTGACACCTTTGCCAATCCATTTGATAACACAGCGTAAATCAATAGATATGGCTGATTTTCTCACTCATTTTAATGCGTTATTTAGCCAGGTAGTATTTCAACAAGTAACCCCCATCGCCAAACCTATGGCGATCTTGCATAGTGAGGTGTATCAGCCTGAACATAGCGATGTTGAATTAGCGATTCCTGTAAAAGAACAAACTGAACAAACGACATTATTTGATGTAGGTTTATGTGCTATGGCTACATTAATTGGTGATTATGAAGACTTGCCTGCCATCCATACTACGTTACGTGTTTGGATAGCGACCAATGCGTACCAAGTAAATGGTAAACCTTTTGAGATTTATCAAACCGACCCTTATACAACACCTCAACATCAACATGTGATTGAAGTTTATTTTCCTATTAAAGGAGTGTAGAACAATGTATGGTATACAACAATCAACCATAAAAGAAAAGTGTTTAATCTTTGGTGCAGAGCTTATTTATTTAATCATTGCTTATTATGTATTATTTATAATGCGTGAACCAACGGCTGTAGCAATAGGCTTATTTATCGCATTAATTATTACAACAATACGCTTAACAGCGATGATGTTTATTTGGCTGCCTAGAGGGATTAGTTGGCAAGAAGCTATTATGAACAGTGCGGCGTTTGGGATTTATTACTTAGGTTTTCCTATTTTATTTGTGATGAGTAGTCAAATACCGAATGCCACTGTAATTATAATAGGCTGGGTATTATTTATAGGTGGGAGTGTATTAAATACCGCTTCTGAGTTATTGCGTAAGCCATTTAAAGATAATCCTGCTAATAAGGGGAAATTATATACAGGTGGTTTATTTAAATATGCCATTCACATTAATTATTTAGGGGATTGTTTATGGGTGTTTGGTTTAGCCTTACTCGCGAATAATTGGTATGCCCTTATTATTCCGATTAGTTTATGCTTCGTCTTTATTTATGGTTATATTCCGAAGTCGGATGCCTACCTGCAACATAAATATGGTGCACAATTTACTGCCTATCGTAAAAAAACAAAAAAACTTATTCCTTATCTTTGGTAAGCCTTTTTAACTTCTCCTACGATAATAGTGTATGTTTATGGTAGAGGGGGCGTTATTATGTTAAAAGATGAATGGTTTACAGTAAGCCAAATTGACCGTAACACATATGCAATCAGCGAGTTAGGTCATTGGGAGAAGGTGCATTCCTTTTTATTAATCGGACAAAATAAAGCTGCATTAATTGATACAGGTTTGGGGATTGATAATCTAAAACGTATTACGGATCAATTAACGTCACTGCCCATTGATGTGATTACTACACATGTACATTCCGATCATATTGGCAGTCACGGAGCTTATACTCGTATATTTGTGCATGCTTATGAGGAAGAGTGGCTTAAGACAGGTATTGTGGGTTTATCTCTTGAACAAATTAGAGCGAATACAGCTAGAGATATTACAATACCTGTACCCGCTACATTTAATCCAACTACGTATACGCCGTTTATGGGTGTACCAACAGGTGTCTTGCATGATGGGGATGAGATTGCATTAGGAAATCGCACATTGCAAGTTTATCACACACCTGGTCATTCACCTGGGCATATCGTAATTTTTGATAGGCAAACAGGCTATTTATTTACAGGAGATTTATTATATGATACTACACCTATTTATGCCTTTTACCCTACAACAAGCCCAGTGGATTTAGTGAATTCTTTAGAGCGCATTACACAAATCTCAGGTGTGACCATGATTTATGGGTCACATCATACATTGGGGATTACACCTGCCATCTTTGAAGAAGTCAAACGAGCCACTCGTTATTTGCGTCAGCAGGATTTAATAAGGTTTGGAACGGGTATTCATACATTTGAAGGCTTTAGCATCCAGTTTTAACAATTAAAAAACATTCCTTTTGTGTTATATTTTGTATTATAAAGGTACTTTATGTTAAATTGATATAGTTAACATTATTTGTTAATAAAAATATAAAGTATAACGTAATTGTGGAGGTAATGGAGATATGTTAAAAGGGGTAAGTATGAAAGAGTTAGCGATTTATCATCCTACGCATCAACTAGATAATGAGCATTTTATTCAACATTTTGAAAAACAAGATAAGGATATCGTAGGCTTATTAGAAAAAATCGGTTCGAAAGTACGTTATCAAATTAAAGGTACAGAAGAGAATAGTTTAACAATGGCAATAGAGGCAGCACGTGAAGTGCTCACTAAAGCTCAAGTAGCAGTAGAAGATATAGATATGATTGTATTTATTAGCATGACACCTGAACGTTTATCACCTACCAATGCACTGATGATTCATGAAGCACTTGCAGGAAAGGAAGATACATTGTGCTATGATTTAAATGCCAATTGTATAGGTATGTTTATTGGAGTAGAGCAAATAACACGCACATTAGTAACTTCAAATAACAAAAGGGCTTTGGTGATAGGTTCTGATTTTTATAGTTTAATTATGAATCCTGAAAACCCTGTTACGTATCCAACATTTGGCGAGGCAGCAGTAGCATTGATTTTAGAGAAGGATCATTCAGATAGTGAGCTAATAGATGTTGTCTACCAATCCAATACAAATTTCACAGAAGAAATTGTTTACCCACCAAAGGGATTAGCAAAAACGGTACGTGAAAAAGAAGATGCAAGTTATATGTATTGGGGTAATTTTGATGGCATTGATAGTGTTAAATTCGCGATTGATTCGATCCCTAAAATGTTAGCAAAGCATCAGTTAACAACAAATGATATAGGGGCATATTGCTTCTCGCAATTGTCAAAAAGGAATATTAATTTAATTAAGGAAGCATTAAACTTACCTGCAGATAAAGTGAGCTATGTTGGCGATCGCTATGGTTATACAGGCAATAACAGCCCATTTTTAGCTTTGTATGAAGATATACAAGCTGGCAAAATTAAAAGGGGTGACTATATTATGTTTTGGACATTGGGCTCTGGTTATCAAGCAGGTACAATGTTGTGGCGCTATTAGTGAATAAACTGTATTATGAGGAGTTCATCTCCTCATGGTACAGTTTATTTTTTGAGCATAATAGCTAGGTGGTAAAGTTTAGAGTAAAATAAAAATGTATTATGGGAGGTGTGATAATGGAATTAGTAGAATTACTAATAAAATTTGAATTCAATGGTCAAGAAAATTGGATTTCTCCCATATTAATTGTACAAGGAGAAGGGTTAATTTTAGTTGATGCAGGCTATGCGAATTTTCTACCATTCATTGAAGTGGCTATTCAAGAAGCTAGTTATGACACAACGCAGTTGCAACATATAATAATTACGCATTATGATGACCATATTGGCTCATTATATGCTTTAAAAGAGAAATACCCACATGTAACGATTATAGTGAGTGCTATTGAAGCGCCATCAATTAGTGGTGCACAACCATCAGAACGTTTAATCCAAGCACAAGAAATACTTGCACATATGCCTAAAGAACAAAAAGACTTTGGTGAATGGTTTGTCCAACAATTACAGTCACTTGAATATGTGAGAGTAGACAAAACAGTAAATCATCTAGATCTGATTTTACAAGACGCCTGTCAAGTTATTGCGACGCCAGGTCATACAGCAGGGCATATTTCGTTATTCTTCCCAGCACTGAATAGTATCATTACAGGTGATGCGGCTGTACATGAAGCAGGGCAATTAACGGTTGCAAACCTTCAATTCGGTTTAGATCTGAAAACAGCAGAGCAATCATTACAAACGGTGAAAAATTTACAAGCAAAAGTATATTACTGTTATCATGGTGGGAGATACGAAGTGTAATTGAAACTATAGGACGAGTACATGTAACGATTCAGCGATAAAATAGTAACATTTTTTATTCATTAAAAGTGTATGAGGTGTAAGCTATAACCACAACATCAAGCCTTGCTTTATGCACGTGATGCCTAGTTTACCCATCTTTAGATGTAGTGATTAAAGGGTATCATTGAATTAAGATAGGAGGTTATTATATGGCAAAGCATAATATTTATAAGATGCCTATTATAAAAGTATATCCCCACTATATAACAAAGGCAGAAAAGAAAGGGCGAGGTCAACAAGAAGTAGATGTCATTATGCAGTGGCTAACAGGTTACAATCAGCAACAATTAAGGGAGCACTTAGCCAATGAAACAAGTTTTGAAGATTTTTTTGCGCAAGCTCCGCAGTTAAATCCTAAACGTTTGCTCATTACAGGTGTGATTTGTGGCGTGCGTATTGAAGACATTGAAGAGCCTATCATGCGAGAGATTCGTTATTTAGATAAGTTAATAGATGAGTTAGGTAAAGGTAGGGCAATGGATAAAATATTACGCGCCTAATAAAGTAAAACCCATTCCTAGCGTCATGTCGGAATGGGTTTTATGCTTAAATTAGGTTAACGATTTTAGTAGTAAATCGCCTGTTGGTTCATCTTAATGTATAAGATGGCTGCTTTTGCAGTTAACGTAGTCATCTTTTTCGCTATCGGATATAAAAATATGCCAATAGCAAATAATACAATACTCCCGATAAACTCCCACCATACAAACGACTGCAAATCCAAAGCAATTAAACTAAGCAGTGCCAATGGAGATGCTATAAAAGAAGCAATGACGATCCATAAACTTGCAATGAGAGCAACTATGCCGATAGCCACCCCTGTAATAAAAATAAAGTTAAAGCAAAGCAAACTAATTAACACGATATAATTGATTCGTTTTGTCTCTTGATACATAGGTTACCGTACTCCCTTCCAGTTAGTATACTTTTACGATAAGGGATGGTGTACAGGGCAACAAGCAACGAAACGTTACACCTTGTACAAATAAGTTTATAAGGCGTTGCATATCACGCAACAATTACTAATAAATACAATAATCTATGATATTATGTAGTGATATTCCATTTAGGTAAATGTAGTGAGGGGAGAGGGATTTGTGCAAGGACAACGTAAAGCGTTTATATTTTTTCTGATAGGATTTATTGTGAGTTGGAGTGGTAGTGTACTGCCAGTGAATTCGCGTATTGTTGTGACTGCTTGTTTTGTTGTGAGTTTACTTTGTTATATTTTATTTTTTTATACATATTTATGGCATATCAAAGAGGAGAAACAGCGCTTATCTTCTATTTTATTTATAGTTATGACAGCTATAGCTGGTTATACAGCGAGTAAGTTATTTTTTATCACAGCTATGTATTGGGGGTAAGGCTCGCCGTTATTGTTTAGCTATAAGTGTTGTAGCTATCAAAATGGCATGCGAATCATTATGTACATACTAAGGCATGCATTGATAAAAGATATGTTGTTATTTTAGTGTGAAATATTTGTGCGATACCTAAGGTGAGTACAATTTTTTGTTAATATTTGTGCTATTTTTGTACACATGCTATCTTTAAAAGATATGAGTATACGGTAAGAAAAGTACAGAGTTAGTGAAAGGATGTATCATCTGTTTGGTACAAAAAAATGATGCAGTGAAAAAATTAATGATAGGTTGGCTTTTTATGGCAACGACCTATACGATCATTTGTTTAAGTTTCTTTGCAGCTGAAGATTATGATAAAAGGGCATTGAGTTTAAGTCTTATATTAGTCCCCTATGTGATAGGGGCCATTTATTATGCCGTATTTTGTAAAAATAAAACCGCATTATTTTATACACTAGGTTTGTTATTACCTTGTTTTATTGAGCGTCTGATGATTTACGGTGCAAGTGCTTATTACTATCATATATCACTCTTTTATCCTAAAAAAATAATGCGAACTATAGCAGATGAAGGCTCTAATATTGGTATGATGCATTACGAGACAGTAGCTAATTTTGCCAATACCATTGTCTTTTTTAATTGGCATTACGTAATAGGAGGCACACTATTCACCATCTTATTAACGATGGTGTTAACAGCCTTTCAAAAGAGTCCGAAATAAAAGAGGTGTAATATGTTAGCGACAAAAAATTGTAAATTAGTATCTTTAGATGCGACGCATGATGCACTGATCCATGCATTATATACAAATGATAAAGTGCGTGCCTATTTAGGTGGTACACGCACAAAATCACAAATCCAAGTGATTTATGCAGAGTTTTTGACAATGCCTTATTACTGGGCAGTTTATGAAAAGCAGACAAACACCGCATGTGGCTTAATTTGTTTAGACCAACATCATGATGGTGAGTATTACGAGCTGTCTTATCAATTTTTGCCAGAGTGGTGGGGAAAAGGGTATGCTAAACAATGTGCCCTAGCGGTATTGCACTATGCTTTTGAGCAATTAAAAGTAGATAAAATCATTGCCGAAACGCAATGTGCTAATCGTGCATCTTGTCGATTATTAGAGAGCATCGGCATGACTATTGACAAACAAGTGGAGCGCTTTGGTGCTCAACAATATATTTATAGTAAAACAAAGCTGTAATACAATGGTGAAAGCTTATTTGTCTAATATTTTTTACACTTTATTGCATTTGAGAACAATAAAAATACTACTGAGTTAACTATTCAGTGGTATTTTTTTATGCCTGATATGAATGAAGTTATCTTGTATTATTGAAAATTATTGTAAAATTAAGCTGTTAGTTGATGCATTCTTTTGTATGATAGAAATAAAATATATCACGTAAAATACTATTGAGGTGAAAATAATGAAGATGTTTTCCGTATTGCAAATGAGTGCGAAACGTATTACAGCAAACCCGAAAGAATATTTATTTGGCTTTATCTTATTGCAAAGTATTCGTTGGTTTATCGCACTGCCTATTGTGTTATTTTTGTTTTACACGATGTTAGAGATGGCTGGGTTATCTAGTATTACCAACACAAATCTTGTACAACTACTCTCAAGCCCACTCGCATTAGTTTGTTTATTGATTTTATTGTTTTTATTAACATTTTTTATTTTTTATGAGTTTGGGTATTATTTTTTATTAGCAAAGTATCAACGTTCGAATGAAAAATTCACGTTTCGCACGATCATTCGTGATTTAAATGCGAAGTTGCCAAAGTTTTTTAGCTTGCATTTTTTATTATTTACGGTGTATATGGCAATTATGTTGCCTATTGCTTCGCTAGGATTAAACACCTCTTGGACAGCCTCACTACAAATCCCTAAATTTATTACAGATGAATTAGAGAACACAACAATGGGTGCAATTATTGTGCTAGTCAGTTTATTGCTTGTATTGTATGTAAATGTGCGTTTTATTTTCACCTTACTATACTTTGCAACAGACAAAGAGGCATCACTACGTAAATCATTAAAATTGAGTTGGCAAAACACAAAAGGTAAAGTCATAAAAATTGTAGTGAGCTTGCTGTTAATTGTAGTGAGTTTTTCACTGATTATTACATGTACTACGCTAATCAGTCTAGCGCCTTTATTTATTGCTGAACATTATGCCCATATTCAACTGCCCATTTTAGCAGGTATTAGTTTTACCTTGATTCAAGGTGTTGCCTTTGTATTAAGCGCTCTGTTACAACCTATGTTAACAGAGGCATTAACCATTATTGAAAGAGGTGACCAACAGCAAGTAGTAAGCACATATCAAGGGATGACATTAACACAATATGCAAAAAAATATCGCTGGTTGCTAGCAGCAGGCTTTATCATTTTTGCCTTCATTCATACTAGTACATTAAAAGAGACCGTATATCAGCCGCTAACAAAAATTGTTGCTCATCGTGGTTATGCCGCAGTTGCATTAGAGAATACAGTTGCTAGTTTGGAGGCTGCGCACAAAGCAGGAGCCGAGATGGTTGAAATGGATATTCAAGAAACAAAAGATAAAAAGTTTGTTGTTTATCATGATAAAACATTGCGTCGTCTTGGTGGTTCAAGTGATATCATTGGTAAGATGACGCTCGCTGAGTTAGAGCAAGTTACATTAACAAGTGGTAAATTTAAAGAGCCCTTACCAACATTTGAAGATTATATTGACCGTGCTAAAGAATTAGACATGAAGTTGCTTGTCGAAACAAAAATTTATGGGCATGAGTCACCAGAGATGGAAGCCAATTTGATAAAACTTTTACAAGAAAAAGATGTGGCTTATGATTATGTTGTGCAATCGTTAGACCCTAAACATTTGAAAAAGATGAAGGAGCTAGACCCCTTAATTGCAACAAGTGAAATTATTGCCTTAAATATTGGTGAGATTCCAGATACTACAGCTGATTTTTTAAGTTTAGAAGATTTCTCTGTCACAAAGTCTTTAAAGCAAAGAGCTGATGAAGCGGATAAAAAGATTTTTGTATGGACGGTTAATCAAGAAGATTTAATGCACCATTATATGCGTTTAGATGTATATGGTTTAATTACGAATTATGTAACAGAAGCGGTCAAAGTGCGTGACTCTTATGAAGAAGATCAAGGATTGTTACAGCGGGTGCAATTTTTAATCGAGGAGAATTTATAATAGGTGTGGAGGTGTTCTTTATGTGAACATCTCTTTTTTTGATAAAATATGTGAGGAAAGAATACAAAGTCAATACTAAAGAGCCGATGATAAAGCATAAGTAACGACAATAGGGGGATTTTATGAGAAAAGCATTTGTTGTAAGTGATATTCACGGGATGTATGAGAGCTTTGAACAACTATTAAGTTATTGGCAACAAGAAGATGAATTAGTCATTTTAGGGGATATGATTGATCGTGGGCCACAATCATTAGAGGTGCTCCAAAAAATTATGCAGCTGCAACAAACTCACAAAGTAACGGTAGTGATGGGAAATCACGATCAGATGCTACTTGATTTTTTACGTTATCCTAAAGAGGCGCAGTCAAGATATGAGCGCAATGGTGGTATGGCAACACTGCAATCTTTACTAGCAGAGGAGTTTGCGCGCCCTATTGAAGAGTATGTGTCTTTAATTCCACAAAAAAGGCCTGATGAATTGGCATTTTTAGCAAAGAGTAAACGCTTTTATGTGTTTAACCAAGTGTTATTTACACATGCAGGCTTTGATACGCGCCTTGAAGATTGGCAGCTTACGGCAAAAGATGACTTTATTTGGATTAGAGAGCATTATACATTGCCAAATAAAACAAGCTATACCAATGTTTTTGGTCATACACCAACAAAATATATTAATCCTGATGAAACCAATCGTATTTGGCTAGGTGATGAGGGGCGTTATGTCGCGATTGATGGTGGCGCAGTATATGGTGGGCAGTTAAATGGCTTGTTAATTCGTGAAGATGGACAAATCGTACAAACGTATGCCATACCTTCTACAGACAAATGATGCATAGATAATGAAAACAGCAAAGTGACAGATGTCGGTTTGCTGTTTTTTAGTGACCACTAGGTAATTATTATTTTGCATGTATATGGCTAAGAAGTGGCCAACTCGTAGTTAAGCTTGATCCATTAATGCAAATGTTACTTCTGCCTCACATGCCACTTCACCTTCAACAGTAGCTACAGCCGTTGCTTTAGCAATCTTTCCTCGTGTACGTGTCATCGTAACTTCTAAACGTAACTGGTCACCCGGCACAACTTGGCGTTTGAATCGGCATTTATCAATGCCTGCGAATAAACCAATTTGCCCTTTGTTTTCCTCTTTCATAAGCATGATAACAGCGCTCACTTGTGCCAATGCTTCCACAATTAACACACCTGGCATTACAGGATAATTAGGGAAATGGCCATTGAAAAATTCTTCGTTAGCTGTCACATTTTTAATCCCAACAGCATGCTTCCCCTCTTCAACTTCTAAAATACGATCCACTAATAAAAAGGGATAACGATGTGGAATAATAGCTTGAATCTCTTGTGTATTTAACATAATGATTGCTCCTTAGTATTTGATATTAGTACCTAGTTATAATTATAAAGAAAATGCTCTAGAGCGTAAAGAGGTATTATACGGTATTCATAATTGCCGGTATTATATGACTAACTTTCGCCAATTTTAACTCCATAAATGATAAGGTAATAGATTATTAGGAGAGAAAAACCTTCATTTTAATATATTTATGATTTTAATATGATATTAATCGTTTTAATTAATATAAAAACACTATGTAAAAGTACAAGTCACTTGTATAAAGTTGCATGTACATTTTTTTTAGCTATGCTATGCTTAATACGCCTATATTTGATAATCATTATCAATTATAGAGAGTTTATTAAAGGAGTTCGTCACGTATGAAAAAATTAAGCCTCTTATTTCTGGCTACCTTTCTTTTATTAGGTATAGTAGCAGGTTGTTCGAAAGACGACAAAACTACAGAGAACACAGCAGCAAAATCAATAGAGCAGCAAGCTACACAAAGTGATAAAGAGGAGCAAACAACAGATACCGCATGGCCACGTACAATCACAGATGCAGCAGACAATGAAATTACATTGGAAGCTAAGCCAACAAAAGTAGCTGTATTGCACCCTTTATATATGGATTATTTATTTGCCTTAGAAGAAACACCTTACGCATCAACAAGTGCAGCCGAATCATTAGAGGATTATGAAACATTAGCACCTTTTAAGGAGGAAGAAGTAATAGATTTAGGTAGCGGGCGTGAGGCTAATCTGGAGATGATTGCACAAGCACAACCAGATATCATCATTGCATTTAAAGGACAAGTCGATAAAAATTATGATAGCTTAGTAAAAATCGCACCTGTCATACAAATTGATTACACAGATACATGGCAAAACACAACACGCTTCATTGCAGCGTTAGTAGGTAAAGAGTCATTAGCAGATGAATATATTGCAGAGACAGAAGAACTTGTCAATGAAACACGTACTAAGTTAGGCGATAAAATGGACAAAACATTTGCTGTATTACGCGCAGATGGCAAAGATTTTATTGCACAAGGTAGTAAAAATGCCGTCTACTATAAAGAGGATAGCTTTGGTTTAAAAGCACCTGAATTATACCCAGAAGAGGCAGAAGCATTGTCACTAGAGGGTTTAGGTGAGATGAATCCAGATTATATTATTGTACAACACGATGAAAAAGTAGCGGAGGCAACGATTGCTAATGTAGCAAGCTTACAAACGTGGCAATCACTAGACGCTGTGAAAAATAATCATGTTTATATTTATAATGGTTCTTTAAACTCAGCGAGTATTCTTGCTGTACGCGTTATTGCACAAAAACTAATGGATATCGAAGACTAAATGTTGAATACGATCAAAAGGTGGGGCGCTTTTCATGGCCTCACCTTTTGATCGTATTGCGCATTACAGTTAGTCGTTGGTTAATACGTTTGCGTAAAATAGCAAAGAGGCGCTGTTTAATCCATGTAGGTGTATTGTGATACTGTGCAAAAAATAAGTCGGGACTAGAAAATATGCCAAGCTCATCTGTAATAGCATAACTTTGGATATACGTGCTTTTACCACAAAAATCAACATCAAAGGTATCTTGCAAGTCAACAGCAATGCCATAACCTAAAAGGCCACCATTTTTAGCTTGTAGTTTAGGTTTAGCATATTGTAAAAAACAATCATCCACAATAACCCCTTCAAGTGCAACCCAAGAGTTATTCACATAGACCTCTGTCCAAGCATGGACAATTTTTTGAGGAGCAAAGAAATAAACAATGCCAGTTAGTGCCCCTTTTTGCATTGTTTTGTGGATATAAAAGCCACGTATGCGACAAGGAATACCAACAGCACGTAGCAGAGCCATGAGTAATGTTGTTTTAGTATTACACTGCCCATAGCCATCTGCTAACACTTGAGATGCACATAAATCATCACGCACATTATAACCAAATACAATCTGGTTGCGCACATAATCATAAATGGCTGCAATTTGTGGTATACCGTCTAATGATTGCCAATGTTGTTGTTGAATTAGCGTTTGAATGGTTGGATGATCATAATTTAGCATCACCGTTTCTTCTAAATATTGTTTCATTTATGCTCACCTCTTATCAATAAGCATAGCGTAAAGGCTATGCAAAATACTTTCACATAGATGCTATCTTTTTAATATCACGTGGCGTTACTCCAAGCTTTTCTTTAGCTGTACGAGTAAAGTGAGAAGCGCTTGAAAAGCCAGCAGCAACAGCAGCATCTGTTAAAGAGTAATTTTGGCATACCAACCAAAAAGCTGTTTTTAATTTTTCATGTACAAAATAACTGCGCATAGAAATACCCACTTGTTCTTTAAAAAGATGAGATAGCCGACTTTCTGATAAAAATACACACCTAGCTAAATGTGCAATATTAAAAGTAGTGACATCATGCTGTTGTAGTGCTTGTAAGACGAGTTGTATACGATCATCTAACCCCTGTTTATATGGTGTGTATTGTGTGGTAAGCCACAGGATGAGTTGTTTGCTAGTACAAGGGTTTTGACGCAATGAAAATGGGGTCAGTGGTTGCTGAGTGAGTTGCTGTATAGCTTCACCTAACAAGGACTCAGGGTTAATGAGTAAAAAGAGCAAGGGCCCTTTACTTGTTAAAGTATGTGGGTAATTTGCTTGGATGATAACAGCATGTGTGTGCTCATTTTGTGTAGCCGTCTTCACATGAAAGGGCTCTGTAAGGGCTACTGTGATTTGGATATAATAATGCTGATGTTGTTCCGCTTGCACGTTTTTGGTATGAAAACTGACATAGTCTTTCTCAAATTCAATAGGAAACATAGTAACACCTCGATATAAAATTAGGTATAATAAAAAAGCTTGTGTATGATCGATTGAATATTTTGATTATACGCAATAATAAGAGAGAAATATATGGAGGTGTGACCAATGTTAAATATGTTGCGTACACAATTTATGTTAGAGCGTACATCAACACGCAATATTTTTGCTGCAGTCGCCGTTTTAGTCGTATTATGTGGCAGTGTCATTTACATACATACTTTGCATATTGGGGATAAAGAACGTGAAACCGCTGTCGAACGACAATCTATTACAGTGGCACTTAGTAAATTCCAAATTGCGGATGACCTCACATTTGATGAGGACGATTTATATACTAATTTAGTCTTGCAAAAGCAGGAGGCCGCTCGCCAAGCTATGGCGCTGCGCATGAACCGGATTGAAGTGTATTGGGATAGTTCCATTAAGCTAACGCAATTACGTGAGAAGGCACAGCAAATCGAGGGATATGAAGTGGTGCAAAATAATTTACCGACATCTGCACAAAATAAACGACAACTTGCCTTTTCTGAAAGTATGCAAAAACAGCATATCGCTATTGAGGAAAATCATTTAACCTATTATCCTTTTATTTTATTTATTATGTCTTTATTAAGTGGGATATGGTTTATTGTTTTAGTAATCTATAGTTCAACTACAGTAATTGATGATTTTACACATGCCACTTTATTGCGAGGTTATCCTGTGACAGTTGGTCAATATATTTGGTCAAAAGCTATTATTTCATGGGGGTTCATAGGACTGCTTATGATTCAAATCCTAGTGGTGAGTATGGGGTTGATGTTATGGCAAGGCACAAGCAACGCACAGTATCCTGTTGCTATTTATACAGGTGAGTTTGTTACATGGCCAATATACCAAGTTATTTTATTATATATGGGTTACTTTATGTTAATCGCCTTATTTGTTATATTAACAACCATTATATTGAATTTGTTATATAAAAATCATTATATAACGATATTTACGCAAATGCTTTTGTGGCTCTTACCGATGTTAGTGCCCTATGTGCGTAACCATGCAGTATGGTATCCCTTTAATTATGTGGACGTGGCTAGTTTAGTAACGGGAGAGAAGCCTACTTTAATCGTAATGAATGGTGTAATCACAATAAGCATTAGCATTCTGTTATTAGCCTTAGCTATCCGCTTTTTATTTACATCAATATGGGATCAGAAGGGGTGAGATACGATGGGTTATTTTAAATTAGAGCTGACACAATTTTTTACTAATAAAAAAAATATTGCGTTATATGTCATTATGCTATGTTTAGCCATTTACTATGCCGTGACACTAGCACCTCAATATGACCCTATTGAGCAAGTGAACGAAAAAGAAATTCAAGCACGTTATGATACACGGCAACATTTCATTGATACGACAGAGGTTACAGCATTTACACATCCCACAGTTCGTTTTGCTTTAGCTGTTTTTACCGATTGGAATGCGTTAGATAAAGCCAGATTAGATGCTTTAGCACAAAAAGATTACCACGCCTATGCTCAAGCCACGGGAGAGTGGTACACCTTTTCAGATGAGTTAATTTACCCTGCTAATGGTGAGATGTTCTTTTACCATCCTTTATATTATACGTATGGTAATTTATTTGCACGTGAAGATGGCAGATACGGCTATTTAAGAGAAGCTAGTCGATACACAGCCTATGCTGAAAATAATAAAGCGCTCACTCTACCAATTTTAAATGAGCAAACGGCTTGGCAAACGTTACAACGCAGTTTACAAACATTCTTACCCTTTATTATACTCGGTTTCAGCTTATTATTAAGTGTAGACATTGTTTTAAAGGATAGAGCATATCGTACTATATTGCGTGGTTTCCCTGTTTCAGAGTGGTATCGTTTATGCATGAAAGGCATAGTAGCTTTAATTGGCTCTCTCCTCTTACTGCTTCCTGTAGGTATTAGTTTTAGTATAATTGCCATGCAACAAGGACTTGGTCGACTGTCTTTAGCAGTTCCTATTTTTGAGCATAGTGGGCGTCATTTCACTACAGTTCCTTTAGGTGTGGCGATTGGGCAATCATTGTTATTAGTATTGCTCCTAATCGTGATGACAATTTTACTTGTGCTCCTCATAAGTATTGTGTTTAAAAACGAGTTTATTATTTTGGTAATAGGCGCATTATTTATGACGCTAGAGTTCTTTTATTACGAACGCGAAATAGGGCCTTATCGTCCTGTAGAATGGTTACCTACTAGTTTTATAAGAGTTGGCGATATTGTCACAGGTTATCGTAACTTTTTATATAATACGCCAGGTTTACAAGTGACACAGGGCATACTTGTTTTAAGCCTATGCGCTGTTGTATTAGCCATATTGATTAAAATATGCAGTCACAATAAACGATGTCATTGGATGTAGGAGGGATAGAGAATGATTGAATTACAGCAAATCACCGTGCAATTTGGCACGAAGCAAGTGTTGCAAAATATTAGCATGACGTTTCATAAAGGCGAGATTATTGGGCTAGTAGCACCTAATGGCACAGGTAAGTCAACCTTAATGAACGTCATGATGAATTACGTTAAACCTCATCAAGGACGTGTAATTTTACAGGAGAAATGGCAATATACGACGAAGAAGAATGAAGTGTATATACACCAACAAATGTCAATGATGCCTGATCAAAGCGATTTATATCCTCATTTATCAGGTAAAGAGCATTTAAAAATGTATAGTGTGATGTGGGGGAGTTCGCCATCACTTATTGAAAAAACGATTGAACAATTAGGCATGGCTAGTTACGTTAATAAAAAGACAGGCACGTATTCATTAGGTATGCGTCAACGCTTATGTTTTGCTATGCAAATTGTAGCAGATACACCCATTATGCTAATGGACGAAGTCATGAATGGTTTAGACCCTACACATGTAGAATTAATCTCACAAATACTGTTGCAAAAAAAAGCAGAAGGTAAAACGATTATTATTGCATCGCATTTACTGGAGAACCTAGAGAAATATGCCGATCGTATTTTCTTTTTAGTAGGTGGGCAATTACAATTAGCGGCCGATTTATTGCCGTTAGTGGCAACAACAGCAAAAGCAACCATTCGTATGGAAGATGCCACAACACAGCTTGCTAAAGCATTGACTCAACAATTTGTAAATAGCGATGTACAAACGTTACCGAATGGTACTACCTTATGTTATCTCTCACAAGCCTCCAATCATTCAGTGGGGGAAATTATTGATTTTTTACAAGGGCATCAAGTGACAAATATTCATGTTGGCCCGATTACTTTACAAGACTTATATTCCCTTTATTTTCAATAGCAAAAAGCTACGATCTTTTCTACAGAAGGTCGTAGCTTTTTATGTTAATACTATCGTAATTAAACGTAAAACAAGTATTGCAATCATTGGACATTGTTAACTGTTAATCGTGCGTTAGTGCTGACAAATTTCCCACTGCAACACATTGTGGTGCGTGGCAGTAGGTGTCATCTTTAATTTTTTAAAGACGTGGATGGCAGCATCGTTATGGGACTCGCATTTCGCAGTCACCTTGTATACCTCATCTTGCGCTAAAGCCCAGTGAATCATAGCATCAAGCGCTTCAGTTGCAAAGCCATTCCCTTGTGCATCATGTGAAATTTGATACAACATCTCTACAACACCATCTTGATCGGGCTTACTCTTAAAACCCACATCCCCAATAATTTGCTGACGAGTATGATCCATAACAAACCAAGTACCCCATCCAAAGAGTGATATGTCATCTTCAATTGCATACATATGTTGTTTCACTCTTTCCGTAATGGTGTAGTGTTCGATTAAAGCCATCGCAGAAGGCGTGCATGGAATTAAGTCTAATCGAGCCGTCTCAATTTTCATAATCAAATCCTTCTTTCTTTACCTTGTCCTTAATATAATGACGATGCAAAGACTTTTAGAGTTTCGCAAAAGATAAGCGAAATTAAGGTTGTAGACGTTGTTTAGCGGTATGTAACGATGCAGTGATAGGGATTTTAGGTAATGCCTTCGCTAACCCGTAGTCATTCATATTGCTAAAAACAGACTCATATTGCCCACTCGTAATAGGATAGGTCTCATGGTAAATCCCAACACTATTGCTTTTCCCTACACGCTGCATAAAGTTTTTCCAAGCCTGTAAGTGCTGTTGTTGATGTGCATAGGCGTGCAAATGATCAATGGAGCGCCAATATTGAATCATTACACTAGTACGTAAGCCAAAGTAACTTTCCATAGAAAGAAAGCCGAGCGCTTCTTTATTTTGATAAAGTTCTTTTATAAGTGGTGGCATGCTTGCGAAAACAGGTAGCCACTTATGCGGCTTCCAGTATTGATTAATGCGCATGCCAATTAAAAATACTACAATATCTTCTTTATTCTCTGTGGTAAATCGCCCAGGTGTTACTTTGCTCATTGTAATTGACCTCCTAAGTCTTGTAGGGTTTCTTGACACCATTCAATAGCAGCCTCTG
Organism: Lysinibacillus alkalisoli; assembly: GCF_014643595.1. Taxonomy (GTDB): domain Bacteria; phylum Bacillota; class Bacilli; order Bacillales_A; family Planococcaceae; genus Metalysinibacillus; species Metalysinibacillus alkalisoli. The sequence continues at coordinate 157,824 of NZ_BMJT01000006.1, read as the reverse complement.
TTATTTTAATGCCATAGTTTAATGTGTAAATCCAAAAATATGCATCTTGTGTAGTCGAAACGGATGGCGATAACTCTTGTTTTAAGGTTTGATAGGTTTCAAGCCGTAGCTGTAGCGCTTGTTGATATTGTGTGAGCATTGTCAACATCGCCGTTGTTTGGTGATTGCCAAAAAATAATTTTAATAACACTTCATTTTTTTCAGTGGGGATTTGTGTTATTTCTTGCGAGAGCCATTGCTGTAATATGCTATAGCCTTTTGTCGTCAATGTGTAATGTTGTTTATTTGGTTTACCTTCTTGTTCAATCGTTTCGACTTGAGCTAGTTCATCTTGCACTAAAATTTTTAAAGTGGGATAAATTTGCCCATAACTAATCTTCCAAAAGTGGGTTAAGCTACGGTCAATTAATTGTTTGATGTCATATCCATTTCGGCAGTTTGTTGTTAAGATGCCGAGTAAAGCATAAACGGTTGGATTATAATTTTTCATAAAAACCACCTATCTAAAAGTTATATATCTAACAGATATATTTATACCATAAAAAAATAGAATTTGTAAAATTAAAATTGACAAGTCCAGCAATTTAATTTAAGGTAATTACATTACTGAAACAGAAAGGGTGAGTAAAGATGACAAAACAATTTATTTTAACGAAGCGATATTGTACGTCATATTTTATTTGCTCACACCTACAATAAAAGTGTGTATTTTTTCCTAATGGCAAATAAACCTTATGACTGCGATACGCGGGTCATAAGGTTTTTATTTTGCATAAATATGGAGGAATTACAATTGAATCGTATAATAAACGGACGAGTAGTGCTCGTTCATAAGAGAATGTATCGTGTGGCTACGTCATATGGTGAAATATTATGTACAGTATCAGGTAAATTTCGTTATCAAGTATTGTCATTGGCAGCGTACCCAGCAGTAGGCGATTATGTAGAACTAGAATTACAAGCACAGGAGAATAAAGGTGTGATCCATCAAGTGCTCCCGCGTAAAAGTGTTTTTTCACGTCATCATGCAGGGATGAAAACAGATGAGCAAGTCATTGCAACAAATATTGATATGTTGTGGATTGTTACAAGCATGAATGAAGATTTTAATATGGCGAGGCTTCAACGTTATGTTATTGGGGCTAAACAATCTGGTGCAATACCATTTATTGTGTTAACTAAGGCGGATGAATGTCATGATATTGCGCCTTTTATACAATCCCTTCGCACCTTCCACACAATGGATTATGAAATAGTAAGTGCTATCAATGGTCAAGGCTTACAGCGCCTGCACAAGTTTTTGCAAGAAGGTATTACTGTGGCTGTTGTCGGTTCTTCAGGTGTGGGGAAATCCACTTTAGTGAATGCGTTATTACAACAAGAAAAAATGCGCACAAGTGAGATTAGAGCAAAGGATGCCATGGGAAGACATACTACAACACATAGAGAGCTCATTGCAGTGGGTCAAGGTTGTATTATTGATACACCTGGCATGCGCGAATTACAACTTTGGGCAAATGAAGAAGAAATTACGACAAATTTTGAAGAGGTAGAACGTTTAAGCGCATCTTGCCAGTTTAGAGACTGTACACATCAAGCCACTATTAAAGGGTGTGCAGTCCAACAAGCCATTAAGGATGGTGAGTTGGCTGAAACGCAATTAAAAAGTTATTTTAAAATGCAGAGAGAGGCTCAACTTCAAATGAAGCGACGTCAAGAACAGGAGCGAATAAATGATAGAAAACGTAATAAACGAAAGCGATTATAAAGCGGTGATTGATGCAATCCAAACGCTCATACACACTACACAGTCTCCTATAATAATAGGTATTGCTGGTCATGGTGCAGCAGGGAAAACGACATTATCTCATCAATTAAAAGCGCATTTTGGCGAGCAAACAAGCATTATGCATACAGACCCATACATTATAAGTGGTATGGTACGTAAACAGAGTGTCGTATCTTATGAATATGATGGACAAACTTATCATGCTAAGGTGACGGCTTGTCATCCAGAGGCACATCACACGGATTTATTAAAGCGAGATATTACAATGTTGAGAATGGGGATGGATATTGCAACTGTGCAAACCCACTATCAAGCATCTGCAATCATAAGAGCAAAGCAAGAATTAATTATTATAGAAGGTATGAGTGTTGCTTTTTTACCCCAATCACTACTGGATTATAGCGTTTATTTATATACAAATGCCGAAACAGAGTTTGCACGACGCTCAGTACGTGATATTAGTGAGCGAGGTATGTCACTTAGTTATTTACAAGAAACACATGCGGATCGTAGACGCCAATATGACATTTATATGCATCCTTATGCAGAAAACTTCACGACAGTCATTAATACGAGTACAGTATTCACATAAAGTAATCCCATGTGTTTTTGGCTAATAATACAATAGTTACCACAATAAAGAGGAGGCGGACATAACTGCTTCCTTTTTTGATAGCAAACTTAGAGCCGACAATAGAGCCGACTAACTGTGCAGCCCCCATTATTAAACCGTAGCTATAAACGACCTCACCTAAATACATGAACATTAATAAGGCAGCGATATTACTACCAAAGTTTAATAGTTTTGCATTGCCTGCAGCTTGTAAAAAATTAAAGCCAATTAATAAAAAAGCAAATAATAAAAATGAGCCTGTACCAGGGCCTAGAAAGCCATCGTAAAAACCGATACCAAAAATTAAACCGATAAATAATGCTTGCTTGACTGGCGTTAATTTTTGATAGCGAGAAACAGCGCCCCAATCTTTTTTTATGATGGTGTAAATAGCAACAGCTGCTAGCATAATTAACATTAATGGCTTTAAGAGCGCAGGGTCAATTAAATGCACCGTATAAGCACCTAACATGGCGCCTATAAAAACACTTGGAAATAAATTTTTTAAACTTTGCAATGATACATTGCCTGAGCGATAAAAAATGATAGTGCTCGTTAAAGAGCCAATCGTACCTGCTAACTTGTTTGTAGCGATAGCTGTGGCAGGTGGCAAACCTGTAAATAGTAAAGCAGGAAGTGAAATTAAGCCTCCTCCGCCTACTACAGCATCAATAAATGCTGCTAAAAAGCCAAATGATAATAAAATTATAATAATTGTAGGATCTAATTCCCCCAATAGCCTCACCTTATTCTCCTAAAAGTATATGTATTAAATTGTACCCTAATCTCAACAAGCCTATGCCATTTTCTTAACGAACATACAAAATAAATTAGGAGTCCCTATTTTACATATACTATAATATGTTGTCTCTTAATAATGCTGTAATAAAATATCCCTAGGTCGAAGTGACCTGAGGGATATGTTTTAACCAATTTTAACCCCATTGTCTACATGGGCATCAGGACGAAGTAGCACAACATCATCTTCTGTTGGCATGCCACCGATCACAAGTACCTCTGATTTAAAACCTGCAATGCGTCTAGGTGGAAAGTTAACGATAGCAATTACTTGTGTTTGAAGTAATGCATCTGGTGTATAACGTTTAGTGATTTGTGCTGAGGAGTATTTCTTTCCGATGGTCTCTCCAAAATCAATACATAATTTGATGGCAGGTTTACGTGCCCCCTCTAAATAAGAAGCTTCGATAACAGTACCTACTCTCATATCTAATGCGATAAAATCGTCAATTGTAGCCAATTATGTCGTCTCCTTTACATTTGTTGTTTTATGAAATGAGATGTTGCCAGATAAAAATAAACCAAAAATAATAAGTAAGGTTGCTATTATGTCATATAACGTGATTTTTTCCCCTAATAAGAGCCAAGCAAACAAATAACCAAAAACAGGCGTTAAAAATAGCCAGTTATTCGCTTTAACAGGGTCTGTTTTGAGTAAATAAAACCAAAGCAACATCGTGAAAACCGAAATAATAATCGTTAACCAAAAAAGTGCGCCAAATAAATGGAAATCCCATACAATAAAGAAATGTTTACGCTCTGTGAAGTAAGCAACAGGCAATAATAAAATGCCTCCTATTAAGATTTGCCACGTGTTAATTGTCAAACTGGGCAAATCTAACTTTACTTTAGAAAAGTACACACTACCAATAGCCATGGCTAACATACCAATGGTTAATACGATAATACCTGTTAGGCTAGCTTTACTTGTGATGAGAGAAGGGTAGGTGGCAATAATAAGACCTGTTGCAGCGATACCCATGCCCATCCACTCCCTATAATCAAATGGTCTACGCAACCAAATATAGGATAATAAAGCGACAATAAAAGGGTTAACTGTAACAAATAAATTAAATAGGCCAGCAGACACATACTGTAATGCCCAAAATGTAGCACCTAAATAGATGGTGGTATTCAATAAACCTAACAGGAATAGTGCACGCCAATGAGAGCGCTTCGGTAAGGCTTCACATTTGATGATATGGATAAACATGAAGAGTAAAAAACCTGTAATAGCAAAACGTAGTAAGGCTAAAGTTAAAGGTGTGGTAGAGACAATACCAAATTTAGTCGCAATAGAAGCACTTGCCCATAACATAGTAAAAATAATTCCTAAAATTGTAGCCATCGCATTGCCCCCGTTACATTAGAATCGCTATTATCATAACGTAAAAAAAAGCGCCTTATTTCACAATAAGACGCTTGTTTTTAACATAGTGTATGTTTTTTACGGAATTCGCTAGGTGTCATCCCTTCATATTGTTGGAATAATCGAGTGAGCGCTGATTGATGAGATAATCCAACTTGTATAGCAATAGCAAGTAAAGAAAAAGAAGTATATTGTAAAAGCTCTTTAGCGCGAGTTAAGCGCACATCACGAATATAATGAGCAGGTGTTTTACCAGTCTGTTTGATAAACCATTCGGTATAGTAAGTACGACTGTAATGTTCGAGGTCAGCTAATTGTTGAATAGATAACGGTTCATCATAATGCTCATGAATGTAACGTATAGAAGGAGATTGCTCTCTTTGTAAGCATTGTGAAATATAAGGATATAAGGCCCGTAATGTTTTCCCCCCTTGTTGTAATTCATATAAAATGAGACTCCGCAATGCTTGCCATTGTGGTGAGAAGGTATAGCTAATGGCTTGTGTTTGTGTAGCTGATGAGAGTAGGATATCTGGAATATCTAAGACTAAAAATTCGTTTTGTGTTTTAGCATAAAAACTATGAAAGGCATTAGGTGGTACAAACAATAAAGATTGAGCACTAACAGATGTAGTATTCTCCTCCATAATGACAAATAATTCACCTTGCAATGGCATAATGACATGAGCATGATGATGTGAATGTGATGCCACATCTTTCGTATATGTTCTTTTTTCAGCAATGAGTTGCATGGGATACCTCCTTCTCCATGTAATAATCTAACATGTTAGTTAAGACCTACAAACGGCATAAAAATCCTGTTTACTCCTTTTTTGTTTATATTGACAATGAAGTGATAATTACTTCCTTTTATAATTTGTCAATATTCGTGTTTTATTTGATTATATGTGTTTTTCAAGACTTTTGTTCGTATTTTAGCGCCAATTACCATAAATTAATTATAAAAATAGATTGAAATGTTCTTGTTTCATGTATAAAATAAGTGATGTTCGTTACATTGCAATGCGAAAAAAATACAATATGAAGTAAATGGAAAGGTGACAAATTTGGAATTCTTAAAAGATATATTAGCGGCAATAGGTGTTTTACTCAACGGATTGCCTCAAGGCTTATTAGCACTTTCTTTTGGCTTTGCTTCTGTTCCAACCGCTTTTGCCTTCTTTATTGGTGCAATAGGTAATACAGCAGTAGGTTCAATATCTGTTATTTCTTATCAAGCTGAAACAATTGCTGTAGCAGGCTCTATGGGTAAAGATATGAGAGAGCGTCTATCAATGATATTCTTTGGCGCAACCATTATGTTAATTATTGGTCTCTTTGGCTTCTTAGAACGTATTGTGGATTTCATAGGCCCTGTTATCACGCATGGTATGATGGCTGGTGTTGGCTTGATGCTTGTTAAGATTGCGTTTGATATGATGAAAAATGAGCGTCTCATTGGCGGTAGCTCTATGATTGTTGCTGTACTGACTTACATGATCACTAAAGATTTAGTGTATACCATTCTTGTGTCTGTTGTGGTGGCGAGTATTGTAGCACACTTTGTTAATAAAGATAAAGAGCACCCAGCACTACCTAAGGAAAAAATTCAATTACAAAAATTAACGCTTAATGGAGCTGTCATACGCGGTGCATTAGCGATGGTAACATTAAATATTGGCGCAAATATCGCCTTTGGTAAAATCAATGGTGAGATTGCTAATCAAGATGTGAATGTGGATCATTTAACTGTAATTAGTAGCTTAGCAGACATGGTGTCTGCCTTATTTGGCGGTGCGCCAGTAGAAGTGGTGATCTCGGCTACATCTAGCGCACCACATGCGGTGTTTGCTGGTGTTCTTATGATGGTGATGATGGGTGTTATTTTATTAGCAGGTTTATTACCTAAAATTGGTCGTTATATTCCAAGTACAACAATTGCAGGTTTTTTATTTGTCTTAGGTGCTATTGTGACAATGCCACCCAATGCAGCTGTCACTTTTGCAGCAGGTGGGAATGATGCTATTGTCGGTGGGATGACAATGGCGATGACAGCTATTTTTGACCCATTTATTGGCATGTTATCAGGTTTAATTATTGAGTTTTTATTAGGCGCATTTTAATGAAGGAGTGTACATTTTGACAAAAGAGACATATACATTACAAGTAGCAGGTGTAACACGTGAGCTACCCATCATTGCATTAAATGACGCACTTTGTATTGCGAGTTTTGTGATACTAGGCGATGCTGAAATCGTAAAAAAAAGTGCACCATTACTGGTAGAACGTTTACCCGAAATAGATGTTATTGTTACAGCAGAAGCGAAAGGTATTCCATTAGCACATGAAGTAGCTAATGAATTAGGGTTTGGCACCTATTATGTTGCACGTAAAAGTGTAAAAGCATATATGGATTCACCTGTTATCAAGAAAGTAAATTCTATTACAACAACAGATGAGCAAATCTTATGCTTTGATGCAAAAGATGCGGCTGCGATTAAAGGGAAAAGAGTAGCTTTAATTGATGATGTAATTAGCACTGGTGAATCGATTGAAGCATTAGCACAACTAGTTGCTTTAGCAGGCGGTGAAGTGGTGGCAAAGGCTGCTATCTTAGCAGAAGGTGATGCTAAATTGCGTGAAGATATTATCTTTTTAGAAGAATTGCCGCTTTTCACAAAGTAATTGGACAATGGAAAATAGGTGGTAAAGGAAATGAGTACGTTTCCTTTACCACTTTTTTTGTAGATACCTTTTAAAAGTAATGTATTAGGCTGTGTTTAGGTTTTTGTATGGACTTTTGCGCTTATGATATTTAAAAAATGTTGTTTTGTAGATGTATTTATTTTCATACATGTATTTTTGCTTATAAAAAACTTGCGTTGTGATACATGTAATTGTAGGATGTAAATGATAAGTATTTTCATTTGATAAGGAGAAAAAAATGACAAGACAATTAACTATTGGGATTCATTTATCAGCAGCAAGTGACACGAATAGTATAGGACCAGCTATTGATGAGCAAATTGCATTTGTACAAAGAGCGGAGGCTGCTAAACTAGATTTTGTATTTAAAGCTGATTATTTAGTAGCGCATCCAGCCTTAATGGCAAAAACTAAAACAACAGTAAACCTAGATCCTAGTTTATTATTTGCTACATTAGCAAGAGAGACCACACATATTGGTTTAGTTACTACTATTTCTACATCGTTTAATCCGCCCTATGTCATTGCAAGGCAGTTGCAATCTCTAAATTGGATCAGTAACGGACGTATAGGTTGGAATGTTGTTACATCAATCGATGGCGCTAAAAATTTTGGTGAAGATGCTATGTTACCGTCTCAACAACGTTATGAAAAAGCAAAAGAGTGTACGGATGTTGTACATCAACTGTGGCATAGTTATCCTTACGAGGCAATGAAAGCTAAAGGAGATATGGAAAAAATTCAAGCATCGGTAAAGCCCATTCATTATGAGGGGAAATATTTTAAAGTAGAAGGCCCACTTAGTGTACCTATGCATCCGGCGGGAGATATTCCATTATTTCAAGCGGGTGCATCAGATGTAGGGCGTCAGTTTGCTGCTACAGTATCAAATGCTATTTTTGCAGCAACACCTACAATGGAGGCAGGTATAGCGTTACGAAAAGACTTGCGTCAACGAGCACAAGCTTTAGGGCGTTCAGCCGATGCTATTCGTGTATTACCAGGTTTATATTTCTTTATTGGCGATACGTATGACGAGGCATGGCAAATGTATTACGAAGCACATGCCCACTTAACCGTAGAACGTAAATTGCAATCACTACAAGCTGTTATTGGCAAAGATTTTAGCGATCTGGGATTAACAGATACAATCACAATTGATATGCTACCAGAAATCACAGATGCTATTCGTAGCAAAACTCATGCCACACTATTACGAGACTATGTAGCCAATTATCAACCAACATTAGAACAACTACTTTGGCGACCAGAAGTTATTGGCTCTGCCCATCTGGTAGCCATAGGCACACCAAAACAAATTGTAAACCAAATCAAAACATTTTATGATAATGGCGCATTAGATGGCTTTATTGGTGTACCAGGCAATAACGCTTCTTTAACCCAATTTTATGAGCAAGTCATTCCACTCCTAGTTGAAAGTGGTCTATTCCGTCAAAAGTACAATGGTAGTACTTTACGAGAACATTTACAATTATAAGTGAAGCGAAATCTCAACATGAAATGATGGAAGCTAAAAAGGGAATCGCGTTTAATAAGCGATTCCCTTTTTATATTTAACTTAAAATACTAACAACAACAAGAACCCAAGCGATAATAAATAACAGACCACCAATTGGTGTGATAGCGCCAAGTTTTTTAACACCTGTGACAGCTAAAATATACAAGCTACCTGAGAAAAAGATGGTGCCAATGAGCATAAGATAACCTGCCCACGTTAATGTGCTAATCGTCCCAAAGAGTTGTTCGTGACTTAAAATACCAACGGCCATCATACCAAGTGCATGATACATTTGGTATTGTACAGCAGTCTCCCAAATGGCGGCATAACGGGCCTCTTTAAATTTATCTTTGAGCGCATGCGCCCCAAAAGCGCCTAATATAACAGCTATGGCAGCTGAGATGGCGCCTAAAATAAGTAATGTTTGCATAATGTCATCTCCTACTTTTACTCGTCTTGTTTTAGTATAACTTGTTTAATGGTAGCTTTCAGTAATTAATACTTAAGTTGTACAAAAGCCATTATAAAGTGTGATTGGTATGAAATGACGATGCTTTAAATGTTGAGAAGCAATGATATGGGCAAATCAGGAGGAAAAGAGATGACAATTTTTAAGGCAATTGAAGAAAATAATATAGTGGCAATTAAACAATGGATGTTAACAACAGCGATTAATCATAAAGATGAACATGGACGCACGCCAGTTATGCTAGCTACTTATCAAAATAAACCAACTTTAGTAGACATGTTCATTCAAGCAGGAGCAGACGTTAATATCCAAGATAATCAGTTAAATAACCCCTATTTATATGCTAGCAAAGAAGGATATATGACGATTTTAAAATTAGTATTAGCTGCTAAAACGAATACTAAAATATACAACCGTTACGGTGATACCGCACTAATTCCGGCAGCAGAGCATGGTTATTTGGACGTGATGACTTTGTTATTGCGTGACACAGATATAGATATTAATCATATGAATGATTTAGGGTGGACCGCTTTATTAAAAGCTATTATTTTGGGAGATGGGAGTAAAACACAGCAACAAGTTGTGCGCATGTTATTACAATACGAAGCTGACTTTACCATAGCAGATAAAGAAGGGGTTACTCCGTTGCAACATGCGAGACAAAAAAATTATATTGAAATTGCTGATATTTTACAAGAAGCAGGTGCGAGTTATTGAAAAAAGACTAGAACAGTAGCTCTTGTTCTAGTCTTTAATACTATAATGTTTCTTTTAAAAAGCCTTGTATTTGACCTGTGAGTTGGTTTAGATCTTCAATGATTTCACTAAAGTCTTGTACTAAATGAGCTTGTTCGTTTGAGGCTTCAGCGATTTGTGTCATACTGGTTTTCAAACTTTCAATATTATGTTTAATGCTAACTAATGATTGGTCAATTTGGTCTGTAGCTTTTGATGTTTCAGAAGATAGTTTACGTACTTCTTGAGCTACAATATTAAAGCCAGCTCCATGTTGGCCCGCACGTGCAGCTTCAATAGAGGCGTTGAGCCCAAGTAAGTTGGTTTGTTGCGAGATATTTTTAATTAATACTGTAATTTCGTTTGTACGTTCGGAATCCTTTAGGGCGTGTTCAGATTGTACGCGAATTTCTTCACTAGTGGCAGATAGCTCCTCAGAGTGTGAGGCGATGGTATGTACACGGTCTTGTAAAGAGTTAATGATTTCTTGCATAGAAGTCATATATTCATTTAACTTTTCTTCATTTTCTACAGGTAATCCGATTGCTAAAGCTCCAACGACGCTACTGCCTTCATAAATAGGGAAGGCAAATGCATTGATGGCAACACCGTAAACTTTTCGGTCAATATGTACATCTGCATTTTGTCCACGAAAAGCTGTATAAACATTATTGTCATTAGGGTTTACTTTTTCTCCATCCCGATAACCAGAGTCTACGTTGCGGCCTGCCATATAGCGCAAAACGATTTCGCTTTTTTTATCAACAACAGCCACAATCGCTTCTCCTTTTAGTGTCATATGAATATAAGGTGTAGCTAAACATAAAGCATCAAGAATCGTAGCATTAGCAGTGTTCATAAAACATCTCTCCCTTTGATTGGATGCCTTTATTATAGCATCCTAACCTTGCCCTAATCGTAGTTTTATCATAATTTTTAAAATTGTATTAAAATAAAAGTGCTTAATAAAAAGAAGATAAGGGGTGGCACGATGAAAAAAATTCTAGTAATAGGTGGTACACGTTTTTTTGGTAAAAAATTAGTGGAACAATGTATAGCAAAAGGGCATCAAGTAACCATCATAACGAGAGGTCACACTGAACAACCATTTAAGCAACAAGTGGAGCATATCATTGTAGATCGCACAGACCAACAAGCGTTAAAACAAGCAGTGGTTAATCGTGATTTTGATGTAGTATATGATAATATTTGCTATTCACCAAATGAAGCACAACAATTTTGTGAAATATTTAACGGCCACATTGGTAAATTAGTATTTACTTCGACGATGAGCACATATGAAATGGATGGCATAGAGAAAACAGAAGAAGACTTTAATCCTTATGATTATCCTATTCAATTTGGCGATACAGCAGACTTTAGTTACGGTGAGGGGAAACGTCTAGCAGAGGCTGTACTTTATAAGGAAGCTACTTTTCCTGTGGCGACGGTTCGTTTTCCAATTGTCATGGGGTTAGATGATTATACACGTCGCCTCCATTTTCATATTGAACATGTATTACAACAAAAGCCGATGGGTTTTAGCAATATGGAGGCAGAGATGTCCTTTATTACGGCAGATGAGGCGGCAACATTTTTATTATTTATCGGCTTATCTAATTTAGAAGGGCCCTATAATGCAACCGCAAATGGCACTGTCTCATTGCAAGCATTGATCACTTTAGTTGAAGAAGCTACAGGTCAACATGCAAAGATTAGTTTACTAGGAGATAGTACATCACGCTCGCCTTATGCAATCTCACAGTCTTGGTATATGAGTAATGCCAAGGCGACAAAAGCAGGGTTTGAATTTACTCAATTATCGCAGTGGTTACCACAATTAATTCAAGCTATGACAAGAGAAATTCGTTTGCATAAAGATTAAAAATCTGCTATTATAAAGAAAATTTTGAACGGAGGTGGGGAGAATGAGCGATTTAGTTATGACGACAAGTGTAGATACAGCCATGTATTTTTCACGTGTCATTACTTTTGATTTTGCTACTAACGGGATTCGTCTGTCCATTTTTAGAGAAAATCAAAATAATATGTCATAGCTGATTAACTACATTCTTTTCACAACAAAGAGGAGACTGCTCGTTAATGAGTAGTCTTTTTTGTATGCTTTTAGCTATGCCTATGGAGGCAAATAGTATGCAAATCAAAGCAGAAAACATTACAAAAATTTTAGGTGGTAACACGATATTTAAAGACTTAACATTAGCCATTGCACATGGTGAACGTCTAGCAATCGTAGGGAGAAATGGTTGTGGCAAAACAACATTACTTCAATTACTAGCAGGTGTTGAAGCTGTAGATGCGGGAAGAGTCATTAAAGCAAAAAATAGTAAAGTCAGTTATCTCCATCAAATTCCAATCTATCACAATATTACGGTGCAAGAAGTACTGCGATTAGCATTTTCATCACTAATCGAAATGGAACAACAACTTCAACAATATGAACAACAAATGCAGGTTACAACAACCGAGCAATTACTCGCACAGTATGGAGAAGTACAAGAAGAGTTTATACAATTAGGGGGTTATGAGATTGACCACCAAATCCAAACAGTAGCTAATGGTTTAGGAATTACCTCACTGTTAGCGCAAGACTTTGAACAATTAAGTGGCGGTGAGAAAACAAAAGTAATGTTAGCACACGTCTTATTAGGTAATCCTGATACCATATTATTAGACGAGCCTACCAATCACCTAGATTTATCAGCGATTGAATGGTTAGAACAGTTTATTCAACAATATAAAGGCTCTGTTGTGATTGTGTCTCATGACCGTGAGTTTTTAAATCATACGATTCATAAAGTAGTAGAGTTAGAAGAGGGTGAGTTGTGGGAGAGTAGAGGAAATTACGATGATTATTTACGTAATCGAGAAGCAAGATATGCTCAACAATTTGAGCAATATAAGGAACAACAAAAGAAAATAAAGAAAATCCAAGAAGCCATTAAACGTCTAAGACAATGGGCAAATGAAGCGAGCCCACCTAATCCTGATTTATACCGCAAAGCTAAAGTGATGGAAAAAATGTTGCATCGCATGGAGAAGGTAAAACGCCCAGCAATAACAAAGCATATGCAGTTGCAATTAGAGGCAAAAGAACGCAGTGGTAAACGTGTCTATACTGTGGATGAGATGTCTTATATTGTACGAGATGACTTTTTATTTTATGATGTGAATTTTGCTATCTATTGGCAAGATCGCTTAGCGATTGTAGGTGATAATGGCACAGGTAAGTCGACATTATTAAAGTTGCTGTTACAACAAATAAAACCAACAACAGGTAGTATCCAACAAGGCAGTAATGTAAAGGTAGGCTACCTCTCACAACAATTCGAAATGCTTCAGCCTAAAATGCGCTTAATCGATGCTTTTAGAGAGCATTGTATGATGACAGAGCCTGAGGCGCGTCATGTGTTGGCTAAGTTTTTGTTTTATGGACAAGATGTGTTTAAACAAGTAAAGGATTTAAGCGGTGGCGAAAAAATGCGTTTGCGTTTAGCGCAATTGATGCAAGAGGACTGCAACGTATTACTATTAGATGAACCGACGAATCATTTGGATATTGATTCTTGCGAAGTATTAGAAGAAACATTAGAAAATTTCAAAGGCACGTTAATCGCTGTTAGCCATGACCGTTATTTCTTACGAAAGCTCTTTAATAAGACGGCATGGATTATGGCCCAGCAAGTTACGATGCATAATGGTAATTATGATTGGGCAAAGGAAAAGCAATTAGCACAATTTTCATTGTAGTGTACAGGCGTAAAAGGTTCTCCTTTTACGCCTTATTTATATTATAAGTTATATGAGTTGATTTTATTTAGTTTAGCTACTAAACTAAATTTATGAAAAATATATTATCGTACGACATTGGTCGTTTAATTTTCCAAATTCAAAAGATGGAACAAGGACAAGATTTTGACTGTGTGACATTATCAGCAAGTGAGCTACATGTTATTGATGCGATAGGAACAGAAGCTGTTATGCTGCGTGTAATTGCTGAACGTTTACAAATTACAAAAGGAGCGGTGACGCAACAGATCAATCATTTAGTTGACAAAGAGATTGTAGAAAAAATCCCTAATCCAAAAGATAGACGCTCACAATTAGTGACATTAACAACTTGTGGACGAGAGGCTTATCTACAGCATCAAAGTATGCATGACCAATTAATTGCGCGCCTTATGACTGAGCTATCATCAGAAGAAGCGATCACTGTTTTTCACAAAGGATTACAAGTTTTAATTAAAGCATTGGAGGATGCAAAACATGGCTAAAAATATTGTTATCGTTGGTGGGTACGGACATGTAGGGCAAATGATAGCCAAACAACTCACAAAGTATTTTGCAGGACGTATTGTTATTGCAGGGCGCAGTGCACAAAAGGCGGCGCAAGTAGCAGCGCAATTTGGTGGGGATGTACAACCCTTACAATTAGACGTCACACAACTACCTCATTCAGATTTTTTAGCTACTACAGCATTAGTTGTGATGTGTATTGACCAAGAGAATCCTGTTTTTGCAGAGGCTTGTATGGCGCATGGTATTCATTATGTGGATATCTCTGCTAATTATACGGTATTAAAAAAGTTATCCACAAAACAAACGACAGGTACAGCAATTTTAAGCGTTGGTTTAGCACCTGGTATTACAAATTTACTTGCTAAAGAAGTCAATCGTTTACTGCACGGTGCACAACAAATTGATATTTCCATTATGCTAGGTTTAGGTGACCAACATGGGGATGCAGCGATTGATTGGACGCTGCAAAGCTTAATTCAACCATTTATGTTAAGAGGCGAGTATGTACAGCCATTAACACAAGGTAAGACCATCGACTTTCAACCATTAGGTACACATCAAGCCTATCGCTTTAATTTTTCAGACCAACATATTTTATCCGAGACACTTCAAGTACCTGTTGACACAAGGTTTTGTGTAGAAGTACCTGTAGCGATGCAAGCTTTTCGAATAATCCAAAAAATAGGCGTAGTAAAAGTCTTACAGTACGCTAAAGTGAGAAAAATGATGCTAGCGTTACTGCGTACACCAATTGTTGGTAAAGAAATTTTTGCTGTTAAAGTGGAGGCTAACAAAGATGGCAAACGAGCACAAGCTTTATTAATAGGTCATCAAGAGGCACTAATAACGGCACAGATGGCAGCTGCAGTAGTGCAAAAAGTTATGATGACGTCATTGCCTCAAGGTATTTATCATATTGACCAGTTATTTGATTGGACAGATTTTGAATCGTTATTAACAGGTGTAACTTTTCAGTCTTAAATAAAAAACCTATTGGAAAATCTATTTCCAATAGGTTTTTTTAAGGCAAGATGGCAAAGGAACGCACAGGGAAACCAGAAGCTTTTTCAGGCTTGGCTACAATATTAAAGATAATAGCACCTTTAGCAGGTAATAAGTGTAAATTTGTGAGTAGTTCCACTTGATAAGTATCTTGGGCTAGCACATAGTACTCGCCTTCTAGTGTGCCTTTTTTTCGAAAGTCTACCGCAGAGTCGGTATCATAAGTTTCGTGCCCTACTGCTTTAATGCCACGCTCTTCAAATAGAAATTGCAATGCATCTAATCCCCATCCCGGGATGTGATTATTACCTTCATCATCTTGATTATTAAATAATTCTTTATTAGGCCAACGTTTACTCCAATCTGTACGCAAGGCAACAAAAGTATCGGGCTCAATAATGCCATGCTCGGCTTCAAAAGCTAAAACGTGTTCAATATGCAGTGTGAAGTCTGCATCTAGTGCCGCTTCATTAGCATAATCAAGCACAATGAGTGGCAAAACCAATTCTTCTAGTTCTATATCTTCCAAATATCTTGCATTTTCAACAAAATGAATAGGTGGATCAATATGTGTACCATACTGTCCTGCAAACGAAAATTGTTGTGCGAAAAATCCATCGTTGTGAGAGAACAATGTGTTGAATTGAGCATCATTAAACATAGAGAAATGTGGTGAGCTAGGGCCAAAGGTATGTGTGAGGTCTACCCATTGTTTTGATTTTAATGTTTGGAGTGCTTGTAAAATATCGTTGGTCATTATCATCCCTACTTTTGCGTTATATTCTATTACAAAAAACGCCCTTCTTATCATGAGAAGGGCGCTGGCAACTTTGTCTATAAACGCTCAATTCTCATCTTTATGGCATAAGCCATTTGGATGTAGCACCATACTGCTAGCTGGTTGCTGAGATTTCGTCGGGCCAAGTCCCTCCATCTCTCATGATAAGAAAAGTAAAATTATTGTGAATAGTTGTATGGTATCTTATCATGAAAAAAGAAATAAAGTCAACTGATACACTTGGTTTTAAATGATAAGTTATACACATGTGGATAACGCTATAATGTTTTAATGATTTGTTGATAGCGCGTGCGGTATGGTTCTGGTATGCGTTTAAAAGGTGCGCTCTCAAAATCATTGAGATGGATAATACCAAATAACGTATATAATATTTGACTAATCGTCATATCTTTATACTCTTCCCAATGTGCGGTTTGCTCTTGTGTCACTTCGCTACATATTGTATAAAATGGTTTTGTCATAAATTGCGCTAACCAATGTAAGTTTTCTTCATGTTCTAGTATGGCGGTTGTAAAAATAGGGTGATAAGCCACTTCTTGAACCGCTAAGACAGAAGCGACAAACATAGGTAACGATTGTGGTGTTAAACCATAGTGTTCGGTAATGGCCATGGCAAAGTATTCTGGCATTGGCGAGTGATCGCCATCGCACTCCATCATATAATCTATAACAAGCTTTTGGTAGGAGAGGTTAGTTAAGCCAAGACCAAAGACAGCAAAGGTACTAGGCATTGCTGCTTCTTCCTCATCTACATCATGATAAAAGTGATATTCAGCCATAGCTTTGTAACTATATTCTTGTAATGCACCGTGTAAAGCGGGATAACGTAACACTTTGGCAAAGAAGTGATGCGATGAAGTAATGGGTAGCGTCTTTATAGGTAAGGTTAGTGTACTTTCACCGTTATAAGTAATGCCGAAACTTTTAGGGAAATCGTCTGTTAAAACAGCGTTAATATAAGTGATAGCCTCCTTGTAAGCTTGCAATGTTTCTTGTTTTATTTCGATGTAGATAGTAGCTAAAATATCATTTGCCTTACCAATGAAATAAGTTGTTTCTTGATATTGATGGTGCGCCTTCATAAGGTTTGACCCAGTCGTTATGAATTGTTGATAGGTGCTTGCATCTATCAATTGGAGATCTTGTAAGAGTCGTTCAACAGTGAGCGACTCGAAACTCGCGCCAAATTTACTTAACATGGCAATATAATACTGCCAAACTTCTTTGTATTGTGTCGTTTTATTGTTTTCAGTGAAACGTGCTAGTGCATAACGTTGTTCTTCAAAACCTCTTGTTTGTCTAAAATGATGTAATAATTCAAAGTGTTGATTGTAACATAGCGCTTCATACAAATTAAAAATAGAGAATGAATGCCCTTCTACAAGACATTTATGTGGATAAGTACGTTCATCTATTGTGTAAAGTTTTGCTGTAATTTGTTTTTCGATATTTTTCCATAACGAGGTGTCTGTTAGTAATGGATTAACGGTTGTCATATATGCTCTCCTTTAGGTTTGTTGATAAGTACAAGCGGTTATACGATCTTCTTCACAAATCATCATATAAATAACACCCTCCGCTTGCAAAATGTTTTGGTCAGCTTGAGCTAAAAATGTCATCGGTTGTTGGCAGTGCGGGCAATTAGGAAAGTGAAAGTCTTGCACCCAGTGAGGTAAACCACCAATAAAAGAAAGATCATAAGGCGTCAAACCAAAAGTCGCAGGTTTAGGTATGATGTTTAATTGATAGGCATGTGAGAGATCATCTTCATATGTATAGGGTGATGTCTCACCTTGAAAAGGCCGTATTGTTGTTGTGCCGTCTAACGAATAATCATTGAAAATAGCCTCCTCATAACAGACGCATTGTAAACAAGTTGTTATGTTTAGCCACCCTTTTTGCAAAAAAGGAAGCTGTTGTTGGCGATTATCTATACTTAATACCATGGTGAGTGGTGAGTGACAAGATGGGCAATTTCCTTCAGCTTTCGTAAAAATAGTAGCGATAGGTGTTTTGGTTTGTTTACGTTCAAATACATAGCAATCATCATAATGTAACTTTTTACATGTGCCATGATGACTATGCCACCCTGCCACTTGCGCATAAGCAGATGGCGTAATATAGAGCTGTGTTATCCATAACGGTTGGTAAGTTTCTAAACGGGCGAATGCTTCAGGCACTTTAGGGTGTTGTGTGAAAGCGAGACAACATAATAAAGCTGCGCCAATATCAAGTTGTGTAGTAGTAAAAAGCTGTGCAATCAACTCATTAACAATTGCGTCATCAGCATGCCAATAGAGAAGTTCTTGTTCATAAAATCGTTGCTGAATGCCAGCAAGTTGCAAAGGATATGGTATGTTGCCTTGTACAGCAAGTGCGGTGAGTAAATCATCATCCTCTAATTGGTGAGCAAACTGTTTAATCAATTGTGTAGGTTGTTGCGTTTGCCAATAATGTAATTCCTTTTCGCTCCTACAATCAAAACAAATCCCTTCAAAATAAATGGTGCGCTCTAAACAATTAGGGCAAAGCCTTGCTTCTCGCTTCATAATGAAGCCTCCTTTATCCGTACTTATGTTCGCTTTTAAGTATAACGTGAATGACAAAATAAAAAAATAGCTATTTTACATCGCTTTATTCTTTTTGTTATAATGAATATATAACAAAAAGGAAGTGATTATGTGTTAATTGTGACATCTGAGCAAGTGCCTCATTATAAAATTATAGCAACTAAAGGCGTTGTTTATGGCATTACAGTGCGAGCAAGAGGCATAGGTAGAGATATTGTTGCCACCTTTAAAGGATTTGTAGGTGGCGAGATTGATGAATATACTGAAATGCTTGAACAAGCACGCGGTGAGGCTATGCAACGCATGGAAGAGCATGCAAAAGATTTAGGAGCGAATGCTATTGTCATGATGCGTTTTGACTCAGGCGAGATTGGTCAAAATATGAGTGAAATTATAGCATATGGTACAGCTGTTGTTGTAGAGCCAGTATAATAATTGACACCTTATATGAAACCCTTTAGCATGTTAGGTGCAAAATGAAGTTAAAGGGAGATTTTTATGACTTTGTACAAACAAGTGAAAGACATCAATGAAGCGGAGCATAAGAAAAATCAATGGATCCAATCTCAATTGGAGCAACATATGTTTGACACTTTAACCATACAGCAAGAGACATTACTACAAATTGTACATAATAAAGAACGCATTATGGTGAGTGATGTAGCAAGAGAGATGGGGATTGGTTCAAGTGCTGTAAGTCAACTTGTCGCTAAGTTAGAGCGCAAGCAATACATTATGCGCATGGCTAATCAACACAATCGACGCATTGTATTTTTATCTCTTGATGAACAAGGGCATCGTTATTTTGAACAAAGAGCAGCCATTGAACAACAAATTATCACACAATTGTATCAGCAATTTACACCAGCAGAACTTGAGCAGTATCAACAGTTTTTACAGCGTATTTTACAAGCAACAACATAAATGAAAGGTGGGTGCATAATAGGTACCCACCTTTTTACTATCATAGTGGACAAAACAACACATAAAAAGACAGGTTTATCCGAGATGAAAATTTTACAATGAGTGACAAGGAGTTGAATAACTATGGTTTGGTTAACATCATTGCAAAAGGCAATCACCTACATGGAAAGTCATTTAACAACGACATTTAGTATGGATGAGTTAGCGCGTAGTAGTGGCTTTTCTAGTTTTCACTTTCAACGCACATTTCATTTATTAACAGGTATCACAGTAAGGGAATATGTAAGGCGTAGGCGATTAACTCTCGCTGCGGAAGAACTGCAACGCACAACATATAAGGTGATTGATATTGCGCTAAAGTATGGTTATGAAACACCAGAAGCTTTTACGAAGGCTTTTCGTAGACAGCATGGTTTAACACCTATGCAAGTTCGGAAATCACAAGGTAAAATCACATCATATTACCCTCTTACTATAGAGGTGCAATTAAAAGGAGCGGAACCTATGAACTATCAAATGACAAAACAAGATACTTTTCAAGTGATTGGAAGATTAACAACAATGCCAAATAACGAGGCTATTCCAGCATTATGGGATGAGCTAAATCGTGATGGTACTACAGAGCGCTTAGCATTATTAAACAATACCCCAATCAAAGGCGTATTAGGGGTATGTTTACCACACAAAGAAGGCATGCAATATATGATTGGTGTAGCGTATGAGGGAGATGTACCTGAAGGTTTTGAAGCTATTCAAGTACCACAAGCGGAATGGGCTGTATTCGAGGTAATTGGTGCCATGCCACATGCGATGCGTCACACATGGCAACGTATTTACAAGGAATGGCTACCATCAAGTCAGTATGAATTAGCCCATACAGTAGAATTTGAATTATACACAGATGATGATCCGATGACTGATACATGTTATTCAGAGATATGGCTACCTGTAAAATAATATGTTAAAATATGGTCATGAAAAACGAAAGGATGATGCAATATGACACAGTTAACGAGCGTGATTGAAAAGTAGTCAACTGACTCTTTTCAATCGTTATAGACAAACGACTAATGAAAAGAGGACGAGTATGAATAAAGTGGCGATTCGCCCCATTCAAAAAAATGACTTATTTTTGTTATGGGAGCTCATTTATAAAGAGCAAGCACCAGAGTGGAAACGTTGGGATGCCCCTTATTTCCCGCATCAGCCGATGACGTATGAGGCTTTTTTACCGCAAGGGGAGACATGGTGTCATGCAGATGATATTTGGGTTGTTACAGTGAATGAAGAAGTGTGTGGTATTGTGACGTATTACTGGGAGCATGAGCCTTCTCTGTGGTTAGAGGTAGGCATTGTTTTACATGAGGCAAAGCATTGGGGCAAAGGTATTGGCACGGTAGCTTTAACAAAATGGATGACGCAGCTCTTTACGACAATACCTTTAGTGCGAGTAGGTTTCACAACGTGGTCTGGTAATGAGCGTATGATACGTGTTGGTGAGAAGCTTGGCATGCGTGAAGAGGCTCGCATTCGTAAAGTACGTTTATTTGAAGGACAGTATTATGATTCCGTTCGCATGGGTGTTTTACGTGAAGAGTGGCCATTTTAATGTATGAGTAGTGTATTCTATAATAGGAAAAGACATGTCGATTGAGGCATGTCTTTTTTTAGTGATTTACAGTAATTTTACATGAATTTAATATGAATAGTGCTTTTGTAGGTCATACTTATGATATAACACAATTGAGGAGCGGACACTCATATGGCAGCTTATGAAGCATACAAGGAGCAATTCCTTGCAGTATTACAAAATGAAACAATTACTACAGTATTTCAACCCATTGTTTCGTTACGAGATGGGCAAACTATTGGGTATGAGGCACTAAGTAGAGGCCCTAAAGAAATGCAAAACCCAG
This sequence comes from Lysinibacillus alkalisoli, assembly GCF_014643595.1. Lineage (GTDB taxonomy): Bacteria > Bacillota > Bacilli > Bacillales_A > Planococcaceae > Metalysinibacillus > Metalysinibacillus alkalisoli. The sequence goes on along the minus strand of NZ_BMJT01000006.1, from coordinate 136,292 downwards.
AGATTTTGTTTACAAGTGCTAAACATTTTAATAAAGTATGGGAGTTAGAGCAACTTTGTCGTTCAAAGGCGTTAGAAGCGGCAGCAGCACAGCAAATACAAGGAAAACTTTTTTTAAATGTTAATCCTAATGTGATGCATGATCGCAAATTTCGGACAGGTTTTACAAAAGCGTATTTACAAAATTATGCTTTGCAGTCTGAAAATATTGTCTTTGAAATTACAGAGCGAGAGGCAGTAGACAATATTACCGATTTCCGAAAAACGGTAGATCATTATAAAGAACAAGAGTATCGCATAGCAATTGATGATGCTGGTGCAGGTTACTCAGGTTTAAATATGATTTCAGATATTAAGCCACATTTTATTAAATTAGATATGAATTTAATAAGAGATATTGACCGAGATACCACAAAACATTCTTTAGTTAAGAGTATGTGCGATTTTGCGAGCATGTCTAATACATTATTAATTGCTGAAGGCATTGAAACAGAAGGCGAACTTTTAAAGTTAATTGATTTAGGTGTACATTACGGGCAAGGATATTTCATTCAACGTCCGCAAGCAATGATTCAACCTATTACACCTACATTTATTCAAATCGTACAAAAGGCAAATGCTAAGCGTAATAATATGCCAGGTGTACGTATATCGGATATTACGATCCATTCGATTACTACTTTTTTACCAGCTATACAGCCTGCCCATTTACTAGATGCAGTAGATGCCAAATTAAAACAAGATGTAGCTTTACCAGGCTTTTGTATTACACAAGACCATAAAGTCATAGGCGTTATTACAAGAAGGCGCGTACACGAGAAGATGAGTGGTCAGTATGGGTATAGTCTATTTGCTAAACGTTCTGTGCGCCATATTATGGCTAAACAGTTTTTAGCTGTCGATTATTTAATGCCTATCGATGTAGTAGCAAAGAAAGCGATGAATCGAAGTGTCGATGAATTATACGATTTTATTACTGTAACAAAAGAGGGGAAATATCTTGGTATTGTGACGGTAAAAGATTTACTAGAAAAGACGATTCAAATTGAGCGCGACAATGCCAAGCAATTAAATCCTTTAACAGAGTTGCCAGGTAACTTATTGATTGAGCGAGAATTGGAGCAATGTTTATATCAACAAAAATCATATGCAGTATTATATTTTGACTTAGATAACTTTAAACCTTTTAATGACGTATACGGTTTTGAAAAAGGTGATGTTGTTATTAAATTAGTCGCAAAACTACTAAAAATGGTTGTACCATCAACAGCTTTCATTGGTCATATCGGTGGCGATGATTTTATTGTTATTATGGATGCAGAAGAAGTGCAAATGGTGACAACACAGTTTATCACGTTATTTGATGAGGCTGTATATCACTTATATCATGAGCAGGACCAACAACGAAACTATATTGTAAGCAAAAATCGACATGGTGTGGAGGAAGTTTATCCCTTACTTTCAGTATCCATTGCTGGAATTATTGATACATTTTTTGAAAACACATTTGAGATTGCAGCATGCGCCAGCCATTTAAAAAAGCAATGTAAACAGCAAAAAGGTAGCAACTACATGTCAACAACAGGTGTCTCTTTAGTATAATAAGTAAGAGGTGATAATGTTGATTACAACAAAACGTTTAAAAATTAGAGCTTTTCAGGCATCAGATTGGCAAGATGTCTTAGCTTATACATCACAAGAGGCTGTGATGCATTACTTACCAGAGGATGTATTTACTGAGGAAGAAGCGAAACAATTTGTACAAAAGAAAGATATGTTTGCCGTGCAATATGAAGATAAAGTGATTGGCCATATTTCATTTATTGACTATTTTGGTGGGCATACGTATGAGATTGGTTGGGTATTCAATCCTGATTATTATCATAAAGGTTTTGCTACAGAAGCAGCGCAAGCCGTTGTTGATTATGGTTTTGCGACGCAAAAATTACATCGTATAGTAGCCACATGCCAACCCGAAAATATTGGTTCTTACCGCATTATGGAGAAGATTGGTATGAGACGAGAGGCTTTCTTTAAAAAGTGTATCCCTTATAAAGATGAGTGGTGGGACGAATATTACTACGCTATATTAGCTGAAGAGTGGGCAAAATGATTGAGCGCAAAGTGCGTTATGATGGTACTACTGTAGATGTGAAAACGACTCGTATACAGCAAACAGAAAGGGCATTAAAACTAGTGCATTATAATGAAGTAGCTTTCACTATGAATGTAGAGGACGCTTCATTAACTATTGAGCAAGGCGATATTACCTATGCTTATTACTGGATCGATCGCCCATATAATTTATACATTTGGTTTAGAAATCAAACTTATATCGGTGCTTATTACAATATTGTTGGCGCTACAACGATTACAGCTGACATGGTACAGTTTGATGATTGGATTGTCGATGTTTTAGTATTACCAGATGGGCAATGTTTTGTGCTTGATGAAGATGAGCTACCATGCTCACTTGACCAATTTGAGAATGGTTTAGCTCAGCAGTACTTGAATGAAGCTTTGGCACATGCTAAGCAGTTAGAGGTAAATGATGAACTTTGTATTTGATTTAGATGGCACGATTTGTTTTAAAGGGCAGCCATTAACGACGGCTATTACGGATAGTTTACAAGCATTGCAACAAGCAGGGCATACTATCATTATTGCTTCAGCCCGCCCCATTCGCGATATTTACCCTGTAATTCCAACATGGATGCAGGATTTATCCATGATTGGTGGCAATGGCGCTATTGTTAAACAACAGGACACGACAGAGGTTGAGGCTTTTTCATGTTTACAAGATTTGCAAAATTTAATTAATGATTATGAGCTTACTTATTTGGCAGACTCCTCTTGGGATTATGCTTTTACAGGTGATGAAGAACATAGCCTGTGGAAAAATATTGACGTATGGCAGGTAGCAACACGTCGTGCAGATTTGACAGCGTTATCTGAAGTTGTAAAACTGATCTTATTTACGATAGACGACCATATTGTGGAGCAATTACGCCATTTACCAGTAGAAATTAACATTCATCATGGTGAAAATATTTTAGATATTAGTCCACAAGGTGTAACAAAATATCAAGGCTTACAAAAGCTAGGTATTACAGAGTTTATTGCATTTGGCAATGATGCAAATGACATTTCTCTTTTTAACATGGCGCTAGAAAGTATTTGTGTTGGCGAGCATGAGGTGGGCGATTTGGCTACTTATCGTGTGACAGCACAACAAGTGGCAGCCAAAATACAAAGTTATCTTTAATCTTGACAATGCTTATGTTTTATTTTAGGGTAAAGATACTACTTTAATGAAGGAGCGATTCAAATGGCATTACCACTATACTTCTAATTTAACGCCTATTAACCGTAAACAGCGGTTTCTTTAGTGTGCGTTAATTTAGAAAGAGTGGACGTTTGAATGGCAATACGTTTATTCTTTTTGAGTGCGCATTTTTGCGTACTCTTTTTTTATTAAGGAGGAATAACGATATGATGACATTATTATTTAGCTGATACGTGTTGCTTCATAAACGACACGTATCAGTACAACGCTACTGATACGAAATACGATTTCGGAGGTAGCAAAAATGACAATTCAAATTACATCTCAACAATTAACTCGTCAAGATAAACTAATTCTTACTATTGATCAACTGATTATTCAAGACTTTGACCGCATTGGTATTGTAGGTAAAAATGGTGCAGGGAAAAGTACATTATTACAATATATCGCATCCCAATACGCACAGAGCAAGTTATTCGCACAAGCCACACTGCCGGAAACATATGAAGTAGATGGCAAATTACTTAGTGAATTTAATGTACAAGGTATGCATAGTGGTGGAGAACAAACAAAGTGGAAACTAGCAGATTTATTTAGCCAATATTATGCACTGTTATTATTAGATGAACCAACCACGCACTTAGACCAACAAGGAAAGACATTGTTACGTGAGAAGCTAGCTTATTATTATGGCGCATTATTAGTAGTAAGTCATGACCGTGCTTTTTTAGATGATATGGTAACAACAATATGGGAAATAGATGATGGTAAGGTTACAGTATATCAAGGGAATTATAGTGACTATGAGCAACAAAAAGCACTGCAAAAACAACAGCAACATGAGCAATATTTGATATATCAAAAAGAAAAAGCACGCTTGACAAGCGCAGTAGAAGAAAAGAAGAAAAAAGCGCAAAAATTAGCCACAAGTAAAAGTATGAGCAAGTCAGAGAAAAAGGCAAAAGCAAACCGTATGTTTGAGACAAAATCAAAAGGCACAAGTGAAAAATCCATACAAAGGGCTGCGAAAGCGATTCAACAGCGTTTAGAACGTCTGCCTGAAGTAAGTGACAATCAACAAGAACAAGCGATTATGTTTCATACACCAACAGCGCTACAATTGCACAATAAAACACCAATCGTAGCACAAGCATTAACTCTTACAGCAGGTGAGCGTACATTAATTACAGAAGGGCAGTTTCAGATTCTATTAGGAGAGCATGTAGCCATTACAGGTCCTAATGGTTGTGGCAAGAGTACATTGCTTCGGCATATTTATGAAGGGCATGCGCAAATTACTATTTCACCTAAAGCAAAGATAGGCTACTTTACTCAACATAGCTATCGTTTTGCACAAGTGGAAACCGTTTATCATTACGTAAAAAACCGTACAACCCAACCTGAAAAATTAGTGCGCGCGGTGCTGCATCGTATGGCGTTACATGACCTCACACAAAATGTACAAACATTAAGCGGTGGCGAGGCTATGCGATTACGTTTATGTGAATTATTTTTAGGTGAATACAATATTTTATTATTAGATGAACCAACGAATTTTTTAGATATTCAAACATTAGACGCGCTATCTCAATTTATGGAGGGGTATGAGGCGACGATTATATTCGTATCTCATGATGCTTATTTTTTACAACGACATGCAACAAAAACATTGCATATTAATGACCAAAAAATCACTACTTTATAAGGCATAACATGATAGAGGGAAAAAGCACGAAAAAATGTTAGACCAATTATACAGGTCTAACATTTTTTAATATAAGCAGATATACACTACTCAACATAGTGAGCAAGCGATAAATGGTTTTCGCTTTTTTTAAATACCTAATCTTACTCTGCTTTTGTAGGAGGTGTAAAAGCAAACCATTGTGTCCATGAGTTCGTTGTAAATGCTACAACAGCTAATGCTAATAACGCTAAATCAAGTTCAAAACCATCTAAAAAGCCCATGCTATATTTTACTGTGCCAATTGCACCTAACATAATTACAATGAGTAATGCAGCAACAACTTTAGTAAATATACCAAGCACCATTAAAATACCGCCAACTAACTCAATACCAGCTACAATGTATGCTAAGAATGAAGGGATACCAACACTGCTAAAAAATTCTGCTGTACCATTAATACCATCTTGAAATTTGGCTAGCCCATGTAAAGCAAATGTAATACCTAAAATAACCCGAGCAATCACAAGGCCAATTGTTTTTTCGTTCATAAAATGATAAACTCCTTTTAAACACATACAGTTAACATGTGATTATATTAGTTACAAGTAGGATATGAAAAACAATAGCCTATTAACCGACTATTTTTTTAACTGTGTTACTACGTCTGCCACTGAGGTCTTTGCAAGTTCCGCTTCCATTGCGTGTTGTGCTTGTTGAAATTTATCATCGAGTGTAGCTTGAATGTTACGACCAACTAAACAATTGGGATTTGTTTCGTCATGGATGGAAAATAAAGCATCATCTGAAATGACAGCATGATAAATATCTAACAATGTAATTTCACTTGGGCATTTTTTTAATGTTATGCCAGCAACACCAGGTACTGTATCAACAATACCTGCTCTCTTTAAAAGACCAGTGATGCGACGAATAACTACGGGATTCGTATTGACACTACCTGCAATCCATTCAGAAGACATTGCCTCATGCGGATTGGATGCAATTAATGAAATAATATGAATCGCGACAGAAAAACGTGTGTTAATCATATGCTCACCACCTGTATGTAACTATAATAGTTACAGCTGATATAAAAGTCAAGAGAGATGTTTTAAACATCTCTCAAGTGACTAAAAATATTTTTTTACTTGTAGGATGATAAGCAATCATAATATGTTCACCAACATCTGGCACAAAGTGTTCCTCTGGCATTAAATCAACCATACCTTCTAGTAACACATTATCATACGTAAAATTCACTGTAATTTTATAAGGCAAATGGATGCGTTCAGGAGAAATCACATCCGTAACAACAGCCTCTACCATAATGGCTTCTTGATATTGTGCTTCTTTAGTGCGGCGATAATTAATAGCGGCAGCAAATAATACAATGGAAATAATAAAGACAAAAACACCCACATTGACAAGTAAAATTTGTCCGCGTGTTTCATGGAATAAAAATGTTTTAAACTTATACCAACTCCATGACTTACCATCGCTCTCTAATTGCGCTATTTCTTTGGTATTATCATTCATTTGCGTTTCAAAATAATGTTGTCGGTCTTTATCGGTAAATATCATTATTTCATCTGTTTGTAGGTGAATAGTAGCGGCTCTAGATTCAGAGGCGATATACAAGGTATTATCCATAATATTTGCAGAAATGTTGCTTTCTTTATACGAGCCAAATAAAGTAGATGCCTCAGGTATTTCTTTAATCCTATCTCCTGTAGCGGAAATAATCATAGCTTTAATTTGACCATCTGCTTGAAAGTTAGCTTGTCCTACCACAAGATAATTTTCTGTGTTTAAGGGCATTACTTTAGGAAAATAAATAGGTAAGGGGATTTTAGTTGCTGTGTTGCTTAATACATTAAGTGCAACAATATCATTACTTTCCTGTTCAATAGTTATGCCTTGATGATAAAGCTGTGCCTCTACTTCAGCGATGCCTTCAAAGCTAGTAGCACTTGCTTTTTTTGCCTGAAAAGATGCATCAAAACTAAAGCCATAGATGAATGACTCTCCTTCATAATTTTTCGCTTCAATAATAGGGAGGTCTGTGAAAACACTAAACGCAACATCTGTTAAGGTAGGTAGTTGTAATATGTCTTGTAGGTTTATGGTTGCTACTTTATCTCCTTTAATAGCCACTGCCACACTTTGTCCAACTTCATCTTTTGCTAGCACATAGATTGTGCCTTGATCTGTTCGTGATGCTTGTTCTAAATAATCTTCCACTTTAAGTTGAGGTAAGGAGAGTTTTTGTACTTTATTGCCATTATATGTGTACGCATGGAGGGCCTCATCTTTTGTAATAAAAGTGAATAAATGATTTTCATACGTATAAATGAAACGTTGGAAAATATCAGAGGCGTATGGGTGTGTATGAGCGACTTTATTATTTTTCTTGTCATAAGCAATGAATTGACTCTCTTCATTCGCGATAGCAGGTTTAAGCCAGAGTGCTTGGTGATTAAGGAAGGGATATAACATCGTTTTTTGGTTGGCTTCACTAGCTAATGTTTCATTTTCATGCTGTAATTGTTCGATTTTTTCTTGGAACGGGTTAAAGTCAGAAAGATGTGACGCCGTATAGAGAAATAATAGGGCAATTGGTATGATGACAACACCAATCAGTTTCCATAATGATTTATACTTTTTTATAATAAAACCTCCATTTCCTCATAAGTTTATAAGACTATAACTAGGCTGACAATGCCACAATAGCGTTATATTAGGAGTAATAACGATGAGCATTTAGTATGAAAAAAAACCTGCTATAAGCAGGTTTGAAACGGTTAAAAGTAACTTTGCGTATGATGTTTGGGGGGAGTGTCATAATATTGCCCCATACTGTAACGATACGTTTTTTACACATAATATTCAAGCAAAGCGCTTGAATAGAAGGAGATGATATAATGAAAATCGTACATGATGTACCAAGTGTTGAAGAATATATAAGATTACGTAAATTAGCAGGGATGGGAGAGAGAGATGCTAATTATGTGCAACAAGGTTTAGATAACAGCTATTTTTCTGTTACTTTGCGCAATGAAAATAATGAATTAATCGGTATGGGGCGTGTTATAGGAGATGGTGGTACGGCATATTTTGTCGTTGATATTGCTGTACACCCTGATGAGCAAGGCAATGGTTTAGGTAAAATTATTATGAAGGAAATTAAACAATATTTGGATACGAATATTAATAAAAAAGCCTTTGTTTCGTTAATAGCGGATAAACCAGCGCATCATTTATATGAGAAATTTGGGTTTGAAGCAGCGGAACCAGAATCAATGGGAATGGAATATAATCGTGAATAACATACTAAAAAATGTGCTGCCACCATTAGTGAACCAACAAACTAAAGTGATGATTATAGGTTCTATGCCAGGTGTGCAGTCACTAGAAAAAGCGCAATATTATGGTCACCCACGCAATCATTTTTGGCCAATCATTGCTCAAATTGTTAATGAAGAAGTACCAGAACAGTATGAACAACGCCTTATATGGCTTAAGCGACATCGTATTGGCTTATGGGATGCTATTCAATCCTGTGAGCGAGAGGGCAGTCTAGATACAAAAATAAAAAATGAAGTACCTAACGATTTTGTTTGGCTATTTGCTACGTATCCTCAGATTGAAGCGATCTTTTTTAATGGCACAAAGGCTCAAGCTGTCTTTAAAAAACATTTGGGCTTTTCGATTTTGCAGCATCGCTTCTATACACAACTCCCCTCATCTAGCCCTGTCCCGGGGAAGTATAATAAAACATTTGACGAAAAAGTAGTTCTATGGCGCGCCATTACCCCCTACTTACAATGAGGTGAAGATATGTATAACGTTGTAACAACCAAGGCACATTTGCAACAAGCACTTAAACAGGAAAATACAACTATTATTATTGAAGGTGCATTAGCTATTGTATTGCGCCCTCTAGGTAAAGCAGCTCCTTTACCAATTACGGATGGTAAAGATACACTCACACCATCTGTAGCCACAATGTATGCACAAAAAGCAGGATTGACACTTCGCACGGCTATGCAGATGATTCGTGCTATTGGTGTGGCTCCTTTTATCACTATTTTGCAAAAGTTTAAAGTGGAAGTAGAAGCTAATGATGGTTCGCGTTTAATTATGCGAAGAAAATAAGACACTAGCCCATGACACTATTTTTCTTGTCATGGGCTAGTGTTATTTTTGATTTTTCACAATAAGTTCTTCATCAAAATAATGTTGAACAGCTTGTGCTACACCATCAGCGATTTTTTGTTGATAGTTTGGATCTTCTAAACGTGTTGCTTCTTGTGCATTAGTTAAAAAGCCACTTTCAATCAATAAGGATGGCATCCTTGTACCGCGCAATACGGCCAAATCGGGGCGCGCAATGGCTCCCTTATCAACAGCATTAGTTGTAGTGAGCAAAGATTTCAGCATTTCGGACGCTAAAACTTCATTACGATTTGTTTCATCAGGATAATATAATACTTGCATACCATGGATGTCTGGTTTATTTTCAATGGCATTAGCATGTACACTAATAAATAAGTCAACTTGTTTTTCATTAGCTAATTGATAACGTTCTTTTAATGACATAGTGGTATCTTCATGACGCGTTAAAATAATGGTGTGACCCTGTTTAGCAAGTGTTTCAGCTGTCTTTTTAGCTAGCGATAAATTAATATCTTTTTCATAAGTACCATGTATACTAATAGTGCCAGGGTCTTGGTCTCCATGCCCCGGATCAATCATAATCGTCAGTTTTTTGTTATCATAAAATAACAAAAAAATGCAACTAACGATTAAAATAATAGGAATAATATAGAGGATTTTTCGCTTCATTTTAAACTCCTTTGTTTTGTCCTTGCTACACATGATTATAAATAAAAAATGTATAGAATTATAGCTTTCAATACAGTTTGGAGAGAAAGCTATCTTTTATAACGATTATTGCTCAAAAATGTTCGTAAAGTGGCAAAGCGGTAAATTTTAATAAAATAATCATAATAATAGATTGACTTTTTTGATAATTCGATATAGTATTGCAATTAATTCAATTATATCTGCGTTGATTGGAACTAGTAAAAAGTAAGATAAGCGCTAAGAGAGTCAGTGGTTGGTGCAAACTGAACGTTATCTCTTTTGAACTCATCCATGAGCAAACACACCGAATGAAGTTTACGTAGGCTGTGTCGACTTTCTCCCGTTAACGAGAAGCTACAATTTATAAGTTGTAGGTTTAAGGTGAGCCAATAATAATTGGCTAATTAGAGTGGTACCGCGAGCTATGTCTCGTCTCTATAGTGATATAGAGGCGGGGCTTTTTTATTTATATTGATTAAATAAGGAGTAGATGATGATGACGAGAAAAATTTGGGTATTTGATACGACGCTAAGAGATGGAGAGCAAGTGCCAGGTGCAAAATTAAATTTATATGAAAAAGTAGAAGTAGCTAAACAGCTTAAAAAATTACAAGTCGATATTATTGAAGCTGGTTTCCCCGCATCTTCAACAGGTGACTTTAATGCTGTAATGGAAGTGGCAAAACAAGTTGGTAATACAAGTGATATTATGATTACAGCTCTTGCTCGTGCAGTAAAACAAGACATTGATGCTGTTTATAATAGTGTGAAATATGCGAATAATCCGATGATTCATATTGTACTTGGTACATCAGATATTCATGTAGAAAAGAAGTTTAATAAATCTAAAGACCAAATCCTTCAAATTGGTGTTGATGCTGTAAAGTACGCTAAGACATTAACAAATGAAGTACAGTATTCAACGGAAGATGCTTCTCGCTCAGACTTTGAATATTTATGGTCAACTATTGAAGCTGTGATGAAAGCAGGGGCAACAATGATTAACGTTCCGGATACAGTAGGATATGCAGAGCCTCAAGAGTTTGGCGAGATGATTTATAAATTAAATGATCGCATGAAAAATTTAAATGACAAGGTTTTACTAAGTGTGCATTGCCATAATGACTTAGGGATGGCTACGGCTAATACGTTAGCTGCTGTGAAGAATGGTGCTGATAAGGTAGAGTGTACGATTAACGGTATTGGTGAACGTGCAGGTAATGCAGCGTTAGAAGAAGTCGTAATGGCCATGATTACAAGAGATAAAGTGTACGGGGCACAAACGAATATTAATGCAAAAGAAATTATGAATACATCTCGTTTAGTAAGTAGCTTCATGGGATTAGATGTTCAAGTCAACAAAGCAATTACAGGTGATAACGCCTTTGCGCACTCATCAGGTATTCACCAAGATGGTCTGCTGAAATCTCGTGATGCTTATGAAATTATTAGCCCAACAGCAGTAGGTTTGGACGATATGGAGTTAGTACTAACCGCGCGCTCAGGACGACATGCGGTAAAAAATGCGCTTGAAAAATTGAATCTTGATTTAACAGCAGAGCAGTTTGAAGGTGTATTTGAAAACTTCCTAACATTAGCAGATGCTAAAAAAGAAGTATACAATCATGACCTTTACGTCCTAGTAGAAGATTATTTTAAAAAGCATAATATGGCGACAGAAACAACATATAGCGATTATTTCTATGAAATTGAAGACTTACAAGTGATTAGTAATAGTATTTTCCCATCAGCAAGTGTCAAATTACGTAAAGGTGAAGCTATAATTAAACATAGCGCAAGTGGTTCGGGCCCAATTGCTGCATTATACACAGCCATTACAGAGATGACAGAAATCGAAACAAAACTTGTAGAATATAACATTAGTAGCGTCTCACGTGGTAAAGAGGCGTTAGGTAAGGTGAAAATCCAAGTAGCTTACGAAGGAGAAACTTATCTCGCTAAGGCAACACATACCGACATTATGATGGCAAGTGCCATGGCATATATTAACGCTATTAATACCATTATAGTGGAAAAAATGATGCCAGAAACAGCGACAGTTTAAATGACAACATAAATATGAATGAGGGAGGCAACAGCCATGCCTCATTCATTTTCTACTATTTAGGAGATGACAACGATGATTAATCAATTAAAAGAGTTATTAAGTGAAGAGCAAGTAAGTATTAATGAAACAATTTTAGAACAACATAGCCAAGATGAGTCGTATCATGACGTAGCTAAACCAGATGTGGTAGTATTCCCTAAAACAACGGAAGAAGTGAGTCGTATTTTACAATATGCTAATACGCATAAAATCCCTGTTGTGCCTTTTGGTCGGGGCTCTAGTTTAGAAGGGCATATTATCCCATATGATAACGGCATTACGATTGATTTTTCATTAATGGATAAAATTATTGCCATACAACCAGAGGATTTATTAGTTGTGGTACAACCAGGCGTGACACGCACACAACTTAATCAAGCATTAAAACAACATGGGTTATTTTTCTCTGTTGACCCTGGAGCAGATGCGACTTTAGGAGGCATGGTTGCCACAAATGCAAGTGGTACAACTGCTGTACGCTACGGTGTAATGCGTGACCAAGTAAGAGATTTAGAAGTTGTTTTGGCGGACGGTACAGTGATACATACGGGTAGTCTAGCCGCAAAATCTGCATCTGGTTATCATTTGAATGGTTTATTTACAGGGTCTGAAGGGACATTAGGTTGCTTTACAGAATTAACGTTACGTGTTTACGGTATCCCAGAATTTGAAACGGCTGCTCGCGCCACATTTAACACTGTAGAAGAAGCAGTGGAGGCAGTAACGAGCGTATTACAAGTAGGTATTCCTATTGCACGAGTAGAGTTAGTCGATGAAGAGTCTATTCGCCAAGTGAATGCTCATAATGAAACGAGTTTTGCAGAGAAGCCAACATTGTTTTTAGAATTCCACGGGAATGAAGCAGGTTTGGCTCAAGATGTAGCATTTACAACGGAACTTATGCAAGACGCAGGTTGTACAGAAATTATTTTTGAAACAGATACAGCAGCACGCAATCAGTTATGGACAGCAAGACATAATTTAGCGTATTCCTATATTCATTCACATAAAGGTAAAAAGATGATGGTGACAGATGTTTGTGTACCTATTTCAGAATTAGCGCATGCTATTCATCATGCGCGTGAGCAGCTGACAAAGTATCAACTAGCAGGTGGCTTATTAGGGCATGTTGGAGACGGTAATTTTCATGCGCTTGTAATGGTAGATATGAAAAATACAGATGAAGTAGCACGAGCGAATGCTTTGAATGAAGCGATTGTAGAATATGCTTTATCCAAAAATGGTACTTGCACAGGCGAGCATGGTGTAGGTGTAGGTAAACAAAAATATCAACGTAAAGAACATGGGGCAGCCTATGATGTGATGGCTAGTATTAAACAAACATTAGACCCCAATAATATTATGAACCCAGGCAAGATTATAAAGGTGGACCCTGTATGAAAGTACTAGCAAAAATTAGTCAACTAGCAGGAAAGTATTTTGCACTTCTTGTCATGATCATGGCAATCACAGCTTATTTATTCCCAACCCCTTTTCTCCCGTTCGGGGCCTATATTTCGATTTTACTAGGTGTTGTAATGTTTGGGATGGGGCTAACATTAAGCGGCGCAGATTTCAAATTAGTCTTAACACGACCACTAGCTGTATTAATAGGGGTGGTAGCACAATTTACAATCATGCCATTAACAGCTGTAGCTATCGCTTATTTATTACGTTTGCCACCAGAATTAGCAGCTGGGCTTGTATTACTAGGCTCTGTGCCAGGAGGGACAGCTTCAAATGTGATGGTATATTTGGCTAAAGGGAATGTACCATTATCCATTACTATGACGTCTGTTTCTACATTGCTTGCACCTATTATGACGCCATTATTATTATTGCTGTTTGCAGGGCAATGGATGCCAGTGGATGCTAAGTCTATGTTTATTATGATTATTCAAGTCATTATATTCCCAATTATATTAGGTATCATTGCGCAAAAGGTAGCGCCAACAGTAATCCGAAAGAGCATTGCGATTGTACCTTTAATTTCGGTTATGGCCATTATCGTAATTGTTGGTGCAGTAGTATCTGCCAATCAGGAGAAAATTGCAACAGCAGGCTTTTTAGTGTTTATTGCTGTATTTTTACACAATAGTTTTGGGTTGATATTAGGATATTATATCGGCAAATTATTTGGTTTAAAATTAAGCGACCAACGTGCGCTTGCAATTGAAGTAGGTATGCAAAATTCAGGATTAGGTGTAGCATTAGCTACCGCACATTTAGGACCGCTTGCCGCATTACCAAGTACATTTGGAGCTGTTTGGCATAATATTTCAGGACCGATAATTGCAACAATTTGGTCTAAAAAAGAAGTAGAATAGTAAAAAAAAGCACATTTCAACTTGAGATGTGCTTTTTTTATGGCACTACAGCTAATAGGAGGTAGCACACGCTAACATGGGTAGCATCGTACGAAGATGAATATCCAACAGACAAAACGATTAATGAAGTGGAACAACGATTAGGTTATCCATTGCCTAAAACGTATATCGATTTTATGAAAAAACATAATGGAGGTGTGCCAAAACAAACCATCTATCCATTAGAAAGTGAAGATTGGGATGATGCACATATACAAATTTTAGGCTTATTTAGTATTGGTAAACGTAAAGCAAACGCACGATGTGGCAGTTTAGGAAGGACCTTTTGGTTAACGGAATATAATTATCCTAATATATTAATAGTCATTGCGGATACGCCATCAGCAGGACATGATTTATTATTTCTAGACTATCGACAATTGGATAGTGAAGGAGAGCCAGCTGTAGTTCATGTAGATCAAGAAGGCGATTTTGAAGTCACTTTTATTGCATCTAATTTCGCACAATTTGTTGCAGGTCTTGTGGAGGAAGAAAATTTTTTTGCACAATTTGAATGAATCACTTATGACGAATTTTATCACTTTCTACATATATAAATATTCGTATAAATAGAGCGTATTATCGAATAAATTGCAGTTTGCGAGCAAAAATAAACTGGAAAAATAAATTGACAGCTAAAAAAATATAGCCTATTATTAACCTCAGCATTGAATAAAGTCTATCTTATTAGTAGCCGTTGAGACGAGGGGTCGAAGATACGGTGGCAAACCAACTTAACTAAGTTAAGGACTGGGGCCCAACCTGAGCGCAAAGTATATACCGCTTTGTGAACAATAAGAGGATAAGCAGCTGATAATTGTCATCGAAGCTTTCCTTTGGTTGTAGGAGAGCTTTTTTCTATGCATAAAATTACATTTTATGTTAGGGGAGTTATTAAATGTTTGAAAAGATTTTATTTACTTCGGAATCGGTATCAGAGGGGCACCCTGATAAAATCGCTGACCAAATCTCAGACGCTGTATTAGATGCCGCTTTAGCCATGGATCCTTATTCTCGTGTGGCATGTGAAGTGTTTACAACGACTAACTGTGTCATTATAGGTGGCGAAATTACCACAAAAGCGGTGTTAGATATTGAGGCAATCGCTCGTAAAACATTAAAAACTATTGGGTATACAGATGAGAGTTATGGCATTAATGCAAATACTTGTGACATACAAGTACTTGTGCATACGCAATCTCCTGATATTGCTATAGGTGTTGATGCTTCGAGTGATACACAAAATATTGGCGCAGGCGACCAAGGTATTATGTTTGGTTATGCGACCAACGAAACAACAAGTTATATGCCCTTAGCTATCGAAATGGCGCATAGCCTAGTACGTAAAGCAACCGAACTACGCAAGTCAGGTGAGTTTGTATGGGCACGCCCAGATATGAAATCACAAGTAACGATTGATTACACGCAATCTCCTAAAATTGATACCGTTTTGATGTCCATTCAACATGACGAAGATTATGATGAAGTGCAATTTAAGGAATATGTCGAACAACATATTATCAAAGCAACAGCTGCCTCTTATGGATTTTCGGAAGATTTCCGCATTTTGATTAACCCAACAGGACGTTTTGTTGTAGGTGGTCCTCATGGTGATGCAGGCTTAACAGGACGAAAAATTATTGTAGATACGTATGGTGGAGCCGCTCGCCATGGTGGTGGCGCTTTTTCTGGGAAGGATTGTACAAAAGTAGACCGCTCTGCTGCTTATGCGGCACGTTATGTTGCGAAAAATATTGTAGCTGCAGATTTAGCAGACAGATGTGAAATACAATTATCGTATGCCATTGGTGTGAGTGAGCCAATTAGTATTGCACTTCAAACATTTGGTACAGCCAAAGTGGAAGAGGAGACTTTGCTAAAAGTAGTACGAGAGCACTTTGACTTAACACCAGCAGGCATTATTGCCATGTTAGATTTACGAACACCAATTTATCAACAAGTAGCAGCGTATGGCCACTTTGGACGTAATGATTTAGATTTGCCATGGGAGCGATTAAATAAAGTAAATGTATTACAACAAGCATTAGCAGTAGGTGCAATGCAATGACAGTTAGTGTGCAACAGGTGACGCAAAAAGAGCAACCGTTGACACAACAAGATATGCCCCTTTATAACGCTTTACAATGTTATGCAAAATCAGATCCTACACCTTTTGATGTACCCGGTCATAAAATGGGCGCTCAACCCTCACCTTTAAACAATATGATGGGTAACGCTTTACGTTTCGACGTCAATTCGATGAAAGAGCTTGATTTACTTAGTCATCCTCAGTCCGTTATTAAAGAAGCACAGTTGTTAGCAGCAAATGCCTTTGGTGCAGATGAGGCTTTCTTTCTTGTAAACGGAACAACGGTTGGTATTTTAGCTATGATTATGGCTACTTGTGCCCCAGGCGATGAGTTACTTGTGCCAAGAAATGGGCATAAATCAGTAATGGATGGCATTATTTTAAGTGGTGCTAAGCCCGTCTTTATTCAACCTGAAGTAGATTTGCACTTTGGCATTGCTCATGGTCTTTCTTTAACGGCTATTCAACAAGCCATTGCACAACATCCAAATGCAAAAGTATTACTTCTCACATATCCTACTTATTTCGGTGCGATGAGTGAATTAAGCCAAATCTGCGAGCTAGCACATGCACATCAGATGACAGTAATTGTTGATAGCGCACATGGTGCACACATCGGTTTTATGACAGGTTATGAAGATGCATTAGCTTGCGGGGCGGATGCTGTCACAACAAGTATGCACAAAACAGCAGGTTCACTCACACAAAGCTCCTTATTATTAATGCAGAGTAAGCGCATTTCTAAAGAAAAAATGCAAAAAGTATTAGGCATGTTACAAAGTACAAGTGCGAGTTATTTACTAATGGGCTCGCTCGACATTGCAAGACGCGAATTAGCATTGTTTGCTAAACCTCGTTATGCATCGCTTAAACCGCTAATACAACAAGCGATTCAACAAATTGAAGAAGGCGGTCATTATGAAGTATTGACAGCTAAATATTTAAAGGAAAAGTTTGCACAAGAACATGATT
Source organism: Lysinibacillus alkalisoli (assembly GCF_014643595.1). Taxonomy (GTDB): domain Bacteria; phylum Bacillota; class Bacilli; order Bacillales_A; family Planococcaceae; genus Metalysinibacillus; species Metalysinibacillus alkalisoli. Next base: position 118,920 of record NZ_BMJT01000006.1, on the reverse strand, counting down.
TCACAAAATTGGTTATACGAGTCAATCGCTTGGGGCTAACGGGGTTTGAAGTATATACCTTACTTAAAGAGAACTACCATATTCAAATGGAGTTAGCGGAGGGGTATGTTGTGATGGCAGTTATTACTATGGGGGATGCAGAACCATCCATTCAAAAGCTAGTACACGCATTGCAAGATATTGAGCAGAAATATGCTAAAGGTATGACTGTACTTTCTTTGCACGTTACACCTAGCACCATGAATGAGTTAGTCTTATTGCCAAGAGAAGCTTATTATGCAGAACATGATACGTTAGCTATTGACGAGGCAATGGGGCGTGTTAGTGCAGATACTTTAATGATTTATCCACCAGGTATACCTTTAGTCATTCCAGGTGAAACAATTACGGCAGATGTTATTTCGCAATATCATTACTACAATAAAACAATCGGCAATGTGCTTATGGAAACCAGTGTTAAACATCATATCACAGTCGTAAAGGAGCATGCATAATGAGTTTAGAATTACGTACTTTAGGTCGTCACGTGTTAATTGAGTTTTATGGTTGTCCAAGTGATATTATGGAAGACAATGCGTTAATTGAACAGTATATGAGAGAAGCTGCTGACTATTCAGGAGCAACCATTGTAGAGTCGGTTTTTCATCATTTTAATCCTTATGGTGTATCGGGTGCAGTTATTATAGAAGAATCACATTTAACCATTCATACATGGCCAGAATATGGTTTTGCCTCAGTAGATGTCTATACTTGTGGTGATTCCGTAAATCCGTGGAAAGCGGCTGACTATTTATCCGAAAAATTAAAAGCTAAACAAACAGAATCATTTGAAGTACCAAGAGGTATGGCCGATAAAATACGTCAGTTTGCTGAAAAAGAAATTGAAAAAATTCAAGTTAAATCTGAATTAGAAGGTGTTATATAATGAAATGGTATACAGAAGAGTGGAGTAAGGAATGTAAGTTTTCAATCGCATATGACGAACATTTGCATAGTGAAAAGTCAGATTTTCAGCAAATTGATTTTTATAAAGGTGAAGAGTTTGGTACATTTTTCACATTAGATGGTTTAATGATGGTCAATGAAAAAGACGAGTTCATTTACCACGATATGATTGTACATCCAGCAATGGCCACTAATCCTGCTATTAAAAATGTATTGATTATTGGCGGGGGCGACGGGGGTACAGCTCGTGAAGTGCTACGTTATGGGCATGTCGAAAATGTCGTGATGGCAGAGATTGATGAGCGTGTTTTCCGTCTCAGCCAAGAGTATTTGCCAATTACAGCTTTAGGTGTGGAAGAAGACCCACGTATGACGCTACATTTTGAAGATGGCTTAGCCTATGTGAAGAATGCACCAGATCATTCATTTGATTTAATTTTAGTGGATTCAACAGACCCAATTTCAGTTGGTGAAGGCTTATTTACAACGGCATTCTATCAAGAATGTTTTCGTGTGTTAAATGATAAAGGGATATTGATTAACCAACATGAATCCCCGTATTTTGCAGAGTATGCAGAGAATATGAAGAAAGCACATCAAAAAATAAAAGATATTTTTCCTATTACTCATGTGTATCAATACCATATGCCAACGTATCCTTCTGGGCACTGGTTATTTGGCTTCGCTTCTAAATCATTAGATCCTTTACAAGATGCTGATTTAGCACAGTGGGAGCGTTACGGTCTGAAAACGAAATATTACAATGTAGATTTGCATAAAGGTTCTTTTGCACTATCTAGTTATGTGAAGGAGCAATTAACACATGAATAAAAATGTCAGTACTTTTATAGCATGTGAGGCAGATTATGAAGAGGCTGAGGTCGTTTTATTTGGTGTGCCTTTTGATGGTACAACGAGTTTTAGACCTGGAACACGGTTTGCTATGCAAGCCATCCGCCCAGACTCATACGGTTTAGAAACGTATTCACCTTATTTGAATGCTGATCTAGAAGATTATCAAATTTTTGATGGTGGCGATCTAGAGCTTCCCTTTGGTAATACAGAAAACGTAATGGAACAAATTCATCAGTATTGTAAAAATGTATTACAAGCAAATAAAAAATTTTACATGGTAGGTGGGGAACATTTAGTAAGTTTACCTGCCATACAAGCAGCCTATGAAAAATATCCTGATTTACATGTGATTCATTTAGATGCTCATACCGATTTAAGAGATGAATATATGGGTGAAAGATTGTCACATGCATCGGTTATTAGGCGTTGTCATGATTTTTTAGGAGATGAGCGCATTTATCAATTCGGGATTCGTTCAGGTACGAAAGAGGAGTTTGAGTGGGCTAATACCCATACACATTTAGAAAAATTCACCCTAAACACATTACAACAAACGATTGAAAAGCTAAAAGAGGTACCTGTCTATATTACGATTGATTTAGATATTTTAGACCCTGCATTTTTTGCAGGAACAGGTACACCCGAACCAGGTGGCATTACGTATCGTGAGTTGCTAGATGCGATACAACAATTTCAAACCTTGCAACACATCGTCTCAGCAGACGTTGTAGAGTTATCCCCCCAGTATGATCCATCAGGTGCCTCAACAGCCATGGCTTGTAAAACAATTCGTGAGATGTTATTAACACTTGTTTAAAAAACTAGTTGACTTTTTAAAAGGCAACGAGTAAAGTGGTAATCAACTTAAAAAATTAATAATTTATTTTTTCTTATCCAGAGAGATTGAGGGACAGGCCCTATGATATCTCGGCAACAGGTTTATATAAATACTGTGCCAATTCCTGCAAACAAGTATTGTTTGAAAGATGAGAAAAGAGGTTTCACTATTATATTTATGAACCCTTCTTTTTTTATCTTTCAACAAGATAGAAAAAGAAGGGTTTTTTCTTTTTAACATGTGAGAGAGGTTGATCATCATGATTGAATTTAGAAATGTAACAAAAACATTCCAAACAAAAGGCCAAGCTATTACAGCTGTGGAGAAAGTATCACTAACAGTCGAAGCAGGAGACATTTTTGGCATTATCGGATTTAGTGGAGCAGGCAAGAGTACGCTGCTACGCTTAGTCAACTTATTAGAAAAGCCAACAGAAGGCGAAGTTTTGATTAATGATAAATCTCTAACCGACTATACAAAAAAAGAATTACGTCAACAACGCCGCGACATCGGTATGATTTTTCAAAACTTTAATTTATTTACCTCTCGCACGGTAGCAAAAAATATCGCTTATCCGCTTGAATTAGCTGGCGTAGCAAAAGCGGAAATTAAACATAAAGTGGAGGAGTTACTACGTTTTGTTGGTTTGTCTGATAAGGCTAAACATTATCCGGAGCAGTTGTCTGGTGGGCAAAAACAACGTGTTGGTATTGCGAGAGCATTGGCTACATCGCCTCGCATTTTAATCTGTGATGAAGCAACTTCAGCACTAGATCCAAATACAACAGCGGATATTTTACAGCTGATTCAAAAAGTAAATAAAGAGTTGGGTATTACGGTTTTACTCATTACGCATGAGATGCAAGTAATTGAAGCGATTTGTAATCGAGTAGCCGTTATGGAAGAAGGGCGTGTTATTGAGAGTGGTACCGTTTTTGATACCTTTACTAATCCTCAACATGCTACAACAAAGCGTTTTATTAGCGCGACAGAGCAAGACTTACCATCAGCTCATTTGTTAGAAAAGTGGAGTGGTAGTCAGTTATACCGTTTAATCTTTAAAGGAGATAAAGCAAGTGACCCTTTATTATCACAGGCTACGAGAAAACATCAAGTAGATGTCAATATTATTTATGGCACAGTAAAAGAGTTACAACAGCGCTTCTTCGGTAATCTCATTGTATCTTTTGAAGGCGAAGAACAAAAAATTCAAGCGGTTTTGCAAGAGCTAAGGCAAGCAATTGAAGTGAAAGAGGTGGCAATCGCATGAAGGTAGATTGGCAAACATTTTGGCCACGAATTGTAGAGGCAACAGGACAAACGTTAACGATGGTTATTGCGACATTAATCTTTAGTACCATTATAGGGACAATAATTGGGCTAACATTATTTGCGACACGTAAAGGTGGTATTTTAGAGAATAGATGGGTAGCCATAATATTAAATTTAGGCATTAATATTATTCGTCCCATACCATTTGTAATCTTATTAGTAGCATTGATGCCATTAACACGTACAGTTGTTGGTACAACAATTGGTACTGCTGCAGCGATTTTCCCGATTACAATTGCAGCATCATTTGTAGTAGCACGTGTAGTAGAAAATAATTTAATTAGCATTGACCCAGGGGTGATTGAAGCTGCTGAGGCAATGGGAGCGAGTCCTTTACAGATTATACGAACTGTACTCATTCCAGAGGCATTAGGTCCATTAGTGTTAGGTCTCACGTTTGTGACCGTTAGTTTAATCGATTTTTCTGCCGTAGCAGGCACAGTTGGTGGCGGTGGTCTAGGGCATATTGCTATGACTCATGGTTATCAAAGATTCGATACAAGTGTCATTGTTGTAACAGTAGTAATTTTAATCATACTTGTTCAATTAGCGCAGTGGTTGGGCAATACATTATCAAGCAAAATTTTACGTCGATAAGGAGTTTTTATAATGAAAAAATTTGGAATTATTAGTCTTTTGGTGATTAGTTTATTCGCATTAGCAGCTTGTGGCAAAGATACAGGCGCAGAGAAAAAAGAAGAAAAGAAAGAAGTTGTGATTGGTGTTACAGGTACAGATGGTGAGCAGTGGAATGTGTTAAAAGAGTTAGCTGAAAAAGAAGGCATTACTATTACCTTGCAAGAGTTTTCGGATTACACATTACCCAACAAAGCATTAGCAGATGGCGATATTGATTTAAACTCTTTCCAACATATCGCTTTCCTAAGCCAATTTGAAAAAGAAAATAATACAGGGTTAGTGCCAATCGGTGCAACCGTTATCGCACCACTAGGTATTTATTCTAGTAAAGTAAAAGATGTAAATGAAGTAAAAGAAGGCGACAAGGTGGCGATTCCGGATGACCCATCCAACCAAGGAAGAGCACTTCAATTATTACAATCAGCAGGTTTAATTAAACTAGCTGATAATGCAGGTCTTTTTGCAGATGTAAGTCAAATTACAGAAAATAAAAGAAACTTAGATATCATTCCTATGGTGGCACAGCAAACGCCACGTGCATTAGAAGATGTTACATTATCAATCATTAATAATGGTATTGCAGGTCAAGCCGGATTTGACCCATTAAAAGATCCCATTTACTTAGAAGATGCTGAAAGTGAAGAAGCCCAGCCATATGTCAATATTTTTGCAGCAAAGGCAGCAGATAAAGATAATAAAGTACTTCAGCGTATTGTCGAACTTTACCACGATCAAGCTGTAATTGACGAAGTACAAAAGGAAACAGCAGGCGGTTCTATTGTAGTAGAGCGTACAGGCGCTGAGTTAGAGAAAGTATTAAAAGATCTACAGGAGGAGAAATAACATGACAACATTAGTAAAAACGATTGAACAAGTGATAGATGAAAATAGCAAAACATGGATTGAAACAAGTCAAGTCATTCATGCAAACCCTGAGATTGGCAATGAAGAATTTTTTGCGAGTGAACAATTAACGACATTACTAGTTAATGCGGGATTTACAGTAAAAACGGGTGTAGCTGGTCATGATACGGCATTTTATGCAGAGTACAAGAGTGGGAAGCCTGGTGCAACAATTGCATATTTAGCGGAATATGATGCCCTACCCGTTTTAGGCCATGCATGTGGTCATAATATTATTGGGACAACCAGTGTAGCAGCAGCGATTGCATTATCTACGCAGATTCATCATACAGGGGGGCGTGTAATTGTCTTAGGTACACCTGCTGAGGAGGGTGGGCCAAATGGCAGTGCTAAAGGTAGCTTTGTAAAACATGGTTATTTGAAAGATATTGATGTTGCGCTAATGATTCACCCATCTGGTAAAACGGCCACAACATCTCACTCCTTAGCAGTAAATCCATTAGACTTTAAATTTTATGGCAAACCTGCACATGCTGCAGCATCACCAGAGCAAGGAATTAATGCATTAGATGGTGTGATTCAGCTATTCAATGGCATTAATGCTTTACGACAGCAATTACCGTCAACGGTGCGTATTCATGGCATTATTACAAATGGTGGCGAAGCACCAAATATTATCCCAGCCTTTGCTTCAGCTCGCTTTTATATACGTGCAACAACATGGCAACACACAGAGCAAGTAACAGAGAAAATTAAAGCGATTGCACAAGGTGCAGCGTTAGCAACAGGTGCAAAAGTAGAAGTTGAGCGTTTCCAAAATGAAGTGAAAGACTTAGTATTAAACCCAACATTAGACCGCATTCTTGCAGAAGAATTAAGCGACCTAGGTGAGGAAGTGCATCATGCGAGAGAAGGGCTAGGCTCAACAGATGCTGGTAATATTAGTTATGAAGTACCCACTGCACATCCCTATATTAAAATAGGTAATGATGGCTTGATTGCCCATACAGATGCATTTAGAGAAGCTGCAAAATCTGATAGAGGTAACGAGGCATTGTTAATAGGCGCTAAAGCATTAGCTAAAACAGGCTATCGTCTATTAACAGACGCTAGTTTATTACAACAAGCGAAGGATCATCACCAGTTGGCATTAGTAGAGAAACAAGGAAAATAAACTTTTCAATTAAATCTAAAAAAGATTTTACAATAACAAAAATAACATGAAGTAAACGATAAGAACATTATTTTTTATACTCTTAATGATGAAAAAGTAAGGACACCTTTAAAATAAGATTTTTAATGAGAAAACATTCAATCAATGGGTTACATAGCCAAGCTTTTAAAGATGTGCATCATAAGACACCAGAAGAACGCAAAAATAGTGTTACTTAGGTACGGAATTTTCTTTACTAGAAGTAGCTATCGCTGTGAGTAAATAATAGATCAAGAGTTCACAAAACAATCATCCTATTGTTAAAACGGAGTAAAGTAGCAATGTAAAATGAAGTGTAAGCTATAAAAGTGGCAAAGGGAATAGTAGACCCTTTGCCATTTTTCTGTGAGTCAATCTGATGTCGTTGTCTTATAAATTATGCTTTAGCCGTTACTTCATTGCTGTTGTGCTGTTCTTTGAACCAATAACGTTTAGAAATTTGAGCATAGTTTGCAATGAATTGTTGTTGCACAATAAATGCAAGGGTAACAATAAGAGCGGCTTCTGCGCCAAATGCAGTTGCTGCAATCCCGATAGCTAAAGATAAGTTACGCAACACTGTACCATTTACTAAAGCAATCCCATCTGCTCTATTAAATCTTGTTACAGCAATGCCTGTGCTAATCGCAAAGTTTAGTGCGTAAAACAATAATAAAACAAGTAGAGCAATAGCAATAAGTGCAAGATTATCAACAATCATTGTGGCACGCATACTCATACTTACAAATACCACATAGAGCATAGCCCAAATACTTAAAGGACCTAATTTAGGTTTAATTTGCTCTTTAAAGTAGTGAGGGGTATGTTTACGCAAAATTAATTTGAATGTGAAGTGACCTAGTAACATAGGAAGAAAAACAACAAGTAGAATCGTTTGCATCGTTTGCCAAATATTAATATCTACATATTGGCCAACCATGAGCAATAAATACCAAGGTGTTAAGATAGAGCCAATGAGTAAACCAAAAATCGTTAGTTTTACAGCGACAGCTACATTTCCCTTTTGTAACATTGTCCATGAAATTGTCATACCGCTTGTAGGTAGCAAAGCAGATAAGGCAAGGCCTGCAAACATAAGAGGGTACTCTTTTAAGAAGATAGTTCCTAAACTATACGCAACAACAGGAATAATTACAAAATTAATAACTACTGCATACAGTAATACTTTAGTGCCTTTAGGAGAGGCTAATTGTTTGAAGTTAAACCCAATCATTGTGGCATAAATCATAATAATTGTGCCAATTAAAATCGTTGGTTGTAATACGGAAGTATCGACAAAGTTTCCAATAACAAAGCCTAACACTAATATGAGAGGCACACTAATCATCATGTATTTTTGTGGGAAGCGATAAATTTTACTGAGCATAATACATAATCTCCTTTATTTTTATTGTAAAGATAACAATGAGGAAAAGTGGTAATCACGATTCCTCACGGTGAGATAACTCACAAGATGCGTGAGCAATCATTACGATATATTTTTTGCCATGCGACGTTTATGTTGCCACATTTTAATTTTAAAGCGAATCCAACAACCGATGCAGAAGCCTGTTAAAGCAATCCCTGATGCAGCTATAACCATACCAGCCATTACATAGCCAGCGATTGCCCAATCGAGATAAAAGAAGAGTAAGGCTAGACCTAAACACGTTGTAGCAATCCATTGGTTAAAAATCTGTTGATCCTTATCTTCAGGATGATAAGTGTGTAATGGTTTACGTAAAAAGCGTTTACCTGCTAATACAATTGGGTTGATTTTAGTTAAAACTGTAAATAAGCCAAGAATAAAAGGGATGAATAAAATATTTGTATTCACAAAAACGCCTAACAAAGAGGTGATGACAATAAAAGCTTGGTTAGTTGTCACAAGTGGTTTTGGAATACTATTTGGAATTGGTTGCGTCAATTTTCTTTCCTCCTAAAATACCTAATGGGGTATATTGTTGTATATAACAATGCCGTATCTTCGAGTATTTGTCAATAGTTAAAGTCTTGTACATCCGAAAATACATTCGGTATAATGTAAAAAACATGGAGGTGTAGGAGTATGGAGAATACCATTGTACGGCTAGAAGAAATGGCTACAGAGCATGTTGATGGAATTTGGGAAGTAGCAGATTACCCTGAAATATGGACATATCTCTCAGTAACGTTAAATAGTTTATCGCGCGTGAAGGCATATGTGAATGAAGTTAAAGCGGATGAAAAAGCTTTTGTTATTATTGACCAAGCGACAAATAAGATTGTTGGCTCCACACGCTTTATGGATATTAAAGAAGGGCATAGAACAGCAGAAATAGGTGCTACTTGGTTAACACCTGCGGCATGGCGAACAAGCATTAATACTAATACTAAATTAGTTCTCCTACATTATGCTTTTGAAGTATGGGGTTTACAGCGTGTAACGATTAAGACAGATGCCGAAAATATACGATCAAGAACAGCTATTGAGCGCATTGGTGGTATATTTGAAGGAATCTTACGCAATCATATGATTCGCAAGGATGGCACATCTCGTGATACAGCAATGTATAGCATTATTGCAACAGAATGGCCAGAAATTAAAAGAAAGTTAGGTGAACAATATGAAAAAAACGTATGAAACAAAGATAGGGTTAGTATTGATTGAAGCTAATGATGAGGCAATTCAAGCAGTCACGATAACAGATGAACCAGTAGATGGGCCGGAAAATGAATGGATGAAAAAAGGTTATCAACAACTATCAGAATATTTGGAAGGTAAGCGTCAGCAATTTGATTTACCCCTACAGCCACAAGGTACAGCGTTTCAACAAAAAGTGTGGCAAGCTCTAAAGGAAATTCCTTTTGGTGAGACTCGTACATATAAAGAGGTAGCAACTGCCATAGGAAATGTGAATGCTTCGAGAGCGGTAGGGAATGCTAATAATAAAAATCCCATTTTAATTATTGTGCCATGTCATCGTGTCATAGGCGCCAATGGAAAACTAGTAGGCTATGGTGCAGGCCTCCCCTTAAAAGAACAGTTATTAACACTTGAAGGGGCTAAGTGACATGATTGGTGTTGGCGTTGGTGCATTTATTATACAAGATGACAAACTACTACTTGTGAAAAGAAAGAAAGCACCGGAATCATTTCACTGGAGTTTGCCTGGTGGTAAGGTAGATTTTATGGAGACCATAGAAGATGCCATTATACGTGAGATCAAAGAGGAATTAGCCATTACGATTACGTTAGAGCGATTATTATGTGTGACAAACCATATTCTACCTGATGAGCAAATCCATTTTGTTGCGCCTACTTTTGTAGCTCATATTTGTTGTGGTCAGCCTAAAAATCAAGAGCCTCATGCACTAGAGGCAATTGGATGGTATGCGTTAAATGATTTACCCGAACCATTAACATTAACAACCATTAAAGCGTTAGAAGCATACCATCCATAACATGCGGTCATTTGTCCTGTGAATATAATATGGCAAAGCTTTTAATATAGGGATATAGAGGAGAGTAGGTTTGTCATGAAACGGAGTAAAGATACGGCACGCATTCAAGATTATATTAATAGCCATGATTTAACAACAACCTTACCTATTGATGATACCTACTACTTAATGTATTACGAACAAGGCGAACAAATTTGTAGTCAAGGGGATGAGTTGCAAAGTCTTGCCATTTTAGTAGAAGGAAAGGTGAAAATATATACAACTTCTATGGAAGGGCGTCACCTCATATTATCATTTAAAAATGCGTTAGAAGTGATAGGCGATATCGAATATATCCAAAAGGTTGAAATTTTAAATACAGTAGAGGCTGTTACAAATGTAGTGATGTTATGTATACCTTTAGATCAAGTGGATAAATTATATGAAGAAAAAATATTTTTACACTTTATTTTACAAGAAATCACACGGAAATTTTATAATAAGTCGCATGCTCTTAGTTTAAATGTGATGCACCCTGTTGAGATGCGTTTAGCGAGTTATATCGTTGCCACATGTTGTAATGAAGGGCACCATAGACCGCTTGCCACCGCACATTTACCAGATGTAGCAAGCTTTATTGGTACTAGTTATCGCCATATTAATCGCGTCATCCAAAAATTATGCGAACGACAACTGCTTGAACGAACGAGGGAATGTATTTATGTGAAGGATGAGAAAGAGCTAAGGGCATTAGCTAACGATCATATTTACGGAGAATAAAGGGGGATGTAGGATGAATGAAGCGGTTTTAAGGGTAAAGACATATTTAGCAGCACATCGCTTGCCAAATGAAATTGTTATGCTGCCAGATGCAGTTAATACAGCACAAGCAGCTGCTGATGCTATCGGTTGCCATACTGCCCAAATTGCTAAGTCAATAATCTTTCAATTAGGTAGTGAAGCATTACTCATTGTAGCCAGTGGAGCGAACCGTGTGGACGAGCAAAAGGTAGCAGCGTATCTTAAAGAGCCATTGGTTAAAGCAACAGCTAAGTTTGTAAAAGAGAAAACAGGCTTTGTGATCGGTGGTGTTGCACCTATAGCACATGCTACCCCTTTACGCATCTTATTGGATGAAGATTTATGGCGTTATGATACATTATGGGCAGCAGCAGGCCATCCTAAAGCGGTTTTTCAGTTAACGGCAGATGAATTGTTGACCTTAACAAAGGGAGAAGTTATCAATATTAAGTGTTAACTAGCTAAGGAAATGAGCATTGAGAAATAGTGGCGTTACTCGTTACACAATTGCAAAGGAGTGAATGAAATGAAGATTTTTATTTATGACCAAGCAAAAGTGCATCAACAAGGATATTTTCCTTCGGATGTAGATGAGACACAGATGTATGTAATAGGCGGCATGTATTTACAATGGCTAGTGGACAATCGACTCGTGAATGAATGGTTTATTCACGAGACACCGGATAGTTTGTTTGAGGCCTTGCATCATAAAGAAAATACACCTCTTGCTCTATATGAGTATTGGCGAGGTCAGTTGGTGAGCGATATGTTAACAGAAGAGGGAAATGCTTTTTCTCTTTTCTATTACCCACAATATCATCAAGATTTTAGAGAGGTTTTTTCTTATGCACACACTCCGTATCATGTGTTGTTTACATGGGAGCGATATGAAAATATGGCACATAAAATCACACAGACGTATAGTATATGGCGTGAACAATGAAAATTTGACAATGTGATAAGCAAGTGTGGAGTTTAGTGATGAGTAGGAGTTAATTATGTGACATTATTTTTAACATATGTATTATTAGGTTTATCCATTGCGTTACCAGTAGGAACAATTACGGTAGAGATGGTTAAACAAGGATTGAAAAATGGATTTATGCATGGTTGGGCAGTAGGTCTTGGGGGCATGACAATTGACGTAGCACTTATTATCAGTTTATATTTTGGATTAGCCAATCTCTTAACACAACCGATATTGCAGTCCATTATGTGGTTAATTGGTGCAATCTTTTTATGTTATATCGGCATAGATAGCATTAAACATGCTAACCAAGGCATCACAATGGTTGGAGAACGAACGACAAAGTCATGGTGGGCATCTTACCGTAATGGCTTATTAGTAGCGGTGTCACCAGGCAATTTAGTTTTTTGGGTCACAGTTTTTGGTACAGTGCTTGCAAGTTCCTTTGACAACACGGAAAAAGGTGATTTCATTGTTGTAGGGCTTGGTATTTTAACAGGCATATTAATACATGATATCGGCTTATTGATAATTGTTGCTACTTCACGTCGTGTGATGAATAAAACAGCTATTACATGGGTTTCAGTTATAGCAGGTATTGTTCTAATTGGATTTTCCCTGTATTTTGGCTACGAATTTTGGAGAAGTGTATGGAACTAAAACAAGTTAAACAACATCGAGAAGAATATATGCCTTTATTGTTATTGGCAGATGAAGAACAAGCTGTTGTGAACCGTTATTTACATGAAGGTGATTTATTTGAATTACGAGAAGAAGGTCAAGTCATTGGTGTGGCACTCTGTCTCCTTTTAGAGAATGAGACAATCGAGATTAAAAATATCGCTGTTGATGAAGCTTTTCAAGGACGGGGCTATGGTAAGTGGATTATTACTCAATTATGTCGTCATTATGAAGATAAAAAGAGGATTATCGTTGGCACAGCTAACTCAAGCATTGGAAATATTGCCTTCTATCAAAAGCTAGGTTTTACATTGTACGATGTCAAATGGTTTTTCTTCACTCAACATTATACCGAAGAAATTATTGAGGACGGTATTATAGCTAAACATATGTTAATGTTTGAGCAAAAGTTGGCATAATAAGGGAGTAGAAAAGTGCCACAGGGAAATGTTGTATGCCCCTGTGGCACTTTTTTATGTGAAATAATGATGATAGATTTTTTTAGCTGTCATGATATCTGCTGTACCGTGAATAAACACACGACCATCTTTAAAAGCGGTCAACGTATAATTTTGGTGTTGAAAACTTAAAAGAAAATCATTATAATGCGTAATTTTTTTAGTTGGCAATTGCTCATGTAATAGTCTTAAATCACGATGGTGATAAGTAGGGCGTATTTGCACGGTATCACGCCCACAGAGTGAAGCAAAACGAGTGGTGGCATCTGGCTGTAAATAAGGATAGCTAGGGTTCGTGCCACAAGTAGGGCAAGCTGCATACTTTAATGTTGACACATCTATCGTACTTTGTGTGTTTTGCCACAAATCAAAAGACCAAACGGTACCACGTAATGCTTGTTGATTATTTGTTAAATATTTTAATGCCTCAGTGACTTGTAAAGCCGCTGTAATTTGTGAAGCAGGCGCAATAATCCCTGCTGTATCACATGTGGGGCCACTGCGCGGTAAATGCCGCATGATGCAATGTAGACAGGCGCTAACAGTAGGTGTGATAAAAAAAGACAAACTACTTGCCCCAACACATGCCCCGTAAATCCAAGGAATGTGATATTTATGGGCAATATCGTTAATAATAAAACGAATATCGAAGTTGTCTGTCCCATCAATCATGAGATCAATCGCTTGTTGTTTTACTAGTTGTTCCAATCGTGTCACAGTCGCCTCTTCATTATATACATAAAAGGTAGTGTTCGAATTGATACTTTGTAATCTTTCTTTTGCGGCACTTGCCTTTGGTAAACGACGCTTTACATCATGTTCATTGTATAAAGTTTGTCTTTGTAAGTTAGAGAGGTCTACAAAGTCACGGTCAATTAGAGATAATGTGCCAACACCTGCTCGTGTAAGTAAGTCTGCCACAGTCGCTCCTAAAGCACCCACACCTATAATAAGTACATGCTTATTTTGTAATTGTATTTGTCCTTTATCACCAATAGGTTGAAAGCGTGCTTGACGGCTGTAACGACTCACAAACTCATACCTTCCATAGGGCTAGATGCTGTAGCATAACGCTTCTTGGCAATGCGTCCTGCTTCAAAACTCTCACGACCGGCAATAATCGCATGCTTCATAGCAGAAGCCATTTTAACAGGATTATGTGCACCAGCCACCGCGGTGTTAAGCAGTACAGCATCAGCTCCAAGCTCCATTGCTTGTGCCGCATCAGTAGCACACCCAATACCAGCATCTACAATAACAGGTACTTGAGCCTGTTCAATAATAAAGGAAAGTTGTACAGGGTTTAAAATACCTAAGCCTGAGCCAATGGGTGATGCACCTGGCATAATGGCATGACAGCCTAAATCTTGTAAGCGTTTAGCTAATAATACATCGTCAGAAGTATAAGGCAATACAATAAAACCTTCAGCTAGTAATAATTCAGTCGCTTTTAGTGTTTCTACAGGGTCTGGTAATAATGTTTTGTCACAACCAATGATCTCTACCTTTATCATGTCACATAAGCCAGATGCTTTAGCTAATTGTGCAATACGTACAGCCTCCTCAGCCGTTTTTGCGCCGGCTGTATTAGGTAGTAATGTATAAGAAGAAACATCTATTTTTTCTAAGAAATTAGGCTGTGTAGGCTCAAAAATATTCATTCGTCTTACCGCAAATGTTAAAATCTCCGTTTCAGAAACGGCTACTGCTTGTTTTTGTGTATCAAAGTCAGCAAACTTTCCAGTGCCTAATAATAAGCGCGACTGAAACGTATAAGGGCCAATTGTTAACATATTCATCCGCCTCCTACAAATTGAACAATTTCAATTTTGTCTTGTTCTTTAATGGGTGTATTATCTCTTTCCTCAGGTTGTAAAATGACCTGATTAACCTCTACAATGGCAAGTTCTTTATTTAACTTGAGATGCTCTAGCAGTTGTACTACGGTGTTCGTGTCGATGGGAATGGTCATTGTTACACCATTAATGAGTACTTGCATTAACATTCACCTCCTTTAAGAGCTAAAGCGAGCGAATTGAAACGGTTCCAATCGCTGTTTAGCTGTCTTATCACCTAATAAATATTGACTAAATAGTTGCCCTGTAATGGCACTTAATAATATGCCATTGCGGTAATGCCCTGTGCAAAGACTCAAATTAATATAAGGAGATGCGCCCATTATAGGAAGGCCATCCATCGTCTGTGGTCGTACGCCACACCAACTGTCTAAGATGTGGGCATCTTTTAACGCAGGCATGATTGCCATTGCTTTGGATAATAGCCGTTGTACACCGCTAACTGTAACGATATCATCTTGTTGGAACGGGTAACTTGTTGCGCCAATCAGTATTTGTTGATGGCATTTTGGTACAAGGTAATAGCCATCAGTAGTGAAAATGGTGTGCTTTAATGGTTTATCTGACTTTACCATTACACATTCGCCCTTAACAGCATGCATGGGACAGCGCAATGCTAGCGATGATAATAATGCCGTTGTAAAAGCACCTGTTGCAACTACGACATGCTCTATAGCATAGCGAGTTGTAGTCGTATGCACGTGGGTAATTTTTTTTTGGTGATGCTCAAATGCTAGCACTTCATCTTCAATAATAGTTGCGCCGAGTTGTTTAACAGCTTGCCAGAGTGCTGTCATTAATTTT
This sequence comes from Lysinibacillus alkalisoli, assembly GCF_014643595.1. GTDB lineage: Bacteria > Bacillota > Bacilli > Bacillales_A > Planococcaceae > Metalysinibacillus > Metalysinibacillus alkalisoli. Next base: position 103,265 of record NZ_BMJT01000006.1, on the reverse strand, counting down.
CTAGCATTTACTTGATAATCTTGGTGAATATGAACACTAGCAGCAATCTCATCATGTAAGAAAGGTTCTAATTGGCGAGTTTGTTGCCCATCTAACCAATCAATAGAAGTAGCATCTTGTGAAGCTAAAAAATGAAATTGATTTTTCAACTGTGGCACGGCTTGTTGCGAAGTAGCTACCTTTATCAAACTTGTTGGTAACCAATCGATTTGTAGTTGTGTTAGGTCATATAACTCTTGTGCAATAACAGGGTGTAATGCACGACTTTCTAAAGCTATAGGATAAAGCGGTGATGGCGCATGAAATTCATTTTGGGCGCCTAACATACCGCCAGCAGCTAAAGATGCCGTAGTTGATTTTGGTGTATGAAAGATGGTGACTTGTTGTTGTTGTTTAAGTAATTGATAAGCAATAGATAAGCCCATCACACCACCACCAATGATTGAGAATCCTTTACAATGCACTATAGTGCCTCCTTTTAATGAAAGAATAACGATATACTTGCATAACCTTTAGCCCCGCTCGCATAAATCGCAGGGATGCGATGTGTTGTTACACCACCTAACGCAATGACAGGTAATGTAGTTTGTTGACAAATTTTTGCTAAGTTAGCTAAGCCTTGTCCTTGTGCATGTGGCTTAGATGTAGTAGGAAAAATGGGCGAATAATAAATATAGTCCATACCATCTATCTCACTTTTTTTTACTTCAGTGAGATTATGTGTCGATTGCCCATATAACAGTGATGGTGGCTTATGTAAAGGCACCTCGCCAGCAGCAAAGTGACAGCCTAACAGCGCATATTTTTGCGCTAGTGTTACATGGGTATGAAGTATGAGCTTACAACGTTCAACACCTAGTGCTAACAATTGAATGATACCTTGTTCAATTTCTTGAATGGATAAGTGCTTTTCTCGAATGACTACCGCATCAACTTTTTCAGCTACTGTTTTAATATTTATGAGTTGTTGTTTTCCTAAGCCTTGTCCTGATGTAATGGCATGTATCATCGTATCCTCCTAAAGCCAACCAAAAAAAGCGTCACCTCTCCATAGGAAAAGTAACGCTTACTTAAATAGTAACGAAAAATCGGCGCCCACTTTCCTACGCTAGTACAAACTAGATCAGGTTCCAGGAATCCCAAAGTTTACTTTGATCTCAGCCGTTCACAACGGCACCTCCAGTGGATGGCTATGTAATTACATACAATGTACCATAGCTTATAAAAAAAGTCATGGTGAAATATAAAACGAATGTTTTGACATACCTATAAGGGGTATGATATGTTGTGAATATAGTAAAGTATAAAGGAGGAAGCCTCATGCAAGAAATTACATTACAAGTACAAGGTATGTCTTGTGGTCATTGTGTAAATGCTATTGAAACAAGTGTTGGTCAATTAACAGGTGTTAACGAAGTGAAAGTAGACCTAGAAGCGGCTAAGGTAGCCGTGGCATTTGATGCTACACAAACTTCGCAACAGGTTATTGTGAATGAGATAGAAGAACAAGGTTATGACGTTGTTTAAGTAAAAAGAGAATTGCCATTACTATGGTGATTCTTTTTTTATTATTTTTTACGAAGAAGTTACATAATTGCCGTTGTACAAAAAAATGGCACATGGTATGTTAAAAAAGAACATAAAATGAAGATGGGTAAGGTGATAAAGATGATGAGTAAAAAAGCTATGATTACAGCAGCACTCGCAAGTTCCGCTATTATTGCACCATATGTTTTATCCACAGAAAAAGTAGAAGCGGCTGCACTTGATATGACAATTTTCCACACAAATGATACACATGCACATGTGGATAACGTTGGACAACGCGCAGCATTAGTGAACAAATTACGCACAGAAAATCCGAATAATGTTTTATTGGATGCAGGTGATGTTTTCTCAGGTACACTATTTTTCAATGAATTTTATGGTCAAACAGATTTAAAAATTATGAATTACTTAGGTTACGACGCTATGACATTTGGTAACCATGAGTTTGATTTAGGATTATCAAAAGATGGTCATAATAAATTAGTTGATTTTATTAAAGGTGCTAAATTCCCGTTTGTGTCAGCGAATGTTGATTTTTCAAAAGACGAAAAATTTACAGGATTACAAACACAAGCTGTTACAGACCAAGCGGAGAATGGCAAAATATATAATGGTATTATAAAAGAGATTAATGGCGAGAAGGTAGGTATCTTTGGATTAACGACAGAAGAGACTACAGCCATTGCTAGCCCAGAAAAAGTAGAATTTAAAGCTTATCTTGATAGCGCTAAGGAAACGGTAGCGGCCTTTGAGGCACAAGGTATTAATAAAATCATTGCGCTTACTCATATCGGTTATGATGATAATGCAATGATGGATAATGACCAAGAACTAGCCAAAAAGGTCCCAGGTATTGATGTTATTGTTGGTGGTCACACACATACTGAATTAAAACAGCCTGTGCAAGTAGTAAATGAAGAGACAGAACAACCTGTCGTGATTGTACAGGCAAATCAATACAATAAATATTTAGGGCAACTAGATATTACATTTGATGATAATGGTGTAGTGGCAGATTACATGGGGCAATTACATCTTGTAGGACAAAAAGATGAGGCGGGGAATTATGTACTACCGTCAGATAAAGAAGCAGAAGCGTTAATCGCAGCTGATGTAAAACAAGTGCAAAATAAAATGAATGCAGAAACTGGTGCAGATGCTAAGGTATTTTTAAGTGGTTTACGTGGCTTAGGAGGAGTTAGAGCAGGCGAAACCAACCTCGGTAATATTATTACGGATGGCATGTTAGATAAAGCAAAAGAAATCGATAAAGACGTCGTGATTGCTTTCCAAAATGGCGGTGGTATTCGTTCATCTATTACTAAAGGACCTGTAACATATGGAGAAGTATTAACGGTGTTACCTTTTGGTAATCCACTTGCGATTATTGAAGTGACAGGTGATGAATTGTACGAAACGTTTGAGCATTCTGTAAAAGAATATCCGAAAGAATCTGGTGGCTTTTTGCATGTAGCAGGTATGGAAGTATTATTTGACCCTACAAAAAAAGCTGGAGAGCGTCTTGTATCGCTAAAAATTGGTGGTAAAGAAGTAGACCGAAAAGCAAATTATAAAGCAGCGACTAACGTATTCACAGCTCGTGGTGGCGATGGCTTTGAAGCACTAGGACGTGCTTATGAAGAAGGGCGTGCAAGTGAGCCAGGCTTTAGTGATTGGGAAAATTTTGCGAATCGTTTAATTGAACTAGGTGATGTGACACAACAGGTTGAGGGAAGAATCACAACAACTACTACATTTAAAGACATCACAACAGCTAACTGGTTCTATCCTTATGTGGCAAGACTCCAAGTTGCTGAAGAAGGGCAAGCGCCAGTGTTCAAGCCACTTGAGAAATTTAATCCACAAAAAACATTAACACGTGCCAATGTGGTATTAATGTTAACGCGTGCATTAGCTTTAGAAGCGAAGAACGAACCAACATATGATGATGTTAAAAATTTAGAGGATGCTGAGCTGAAATTGGCTATTGCAGCAGCGACAGAGGCAGGTATTATCAAAGGCTCTAATGGCAAATTTAAACCATTTGATCCTGTAACACGTAAACAATTAGCATTAATGTATGAGCGAGCTTATCAAAATATAGATGCTAATTACCAAGCACCAAAAGCAACGTTCAGTGATATTAATCACTTAGATGCGGAAGCGCAACAAGCGATTGGCTTTATTCAAGATAAGGCAATTGCAGATGGCAATGGCGGTAAGTATTTACCAGCTAGCTACACAACACGTGCACATGCTGCTAAGATGTTCGCCAACTTCCTATATACGGTGGAACAATTTAAACAGCAATAATCAAAATTTGAAAGATAAAAGTGGTAAAGGGGAGATTGTAATTCCCCTTTGCCATTTTTTTTATGGATGGCAAAAGCAACAAAGGCTTTATTTGCCGACATTTGTTACAATAATAAGGCGGAGGTGAAGCGATGAGAGACGATGCACAAATAGCACAAATCACAGATGTTTTACAACATAAGTTGACACAAAATACAGGTGTATTACAGTTACCTAGCTCTATTGGTGAAGGAAAAATCACTATGATTACAATTAGTGAAACGTTACAAGTGGTCATATCTGATGTGATGTTATTTCAGGATTTAACTACACAATTTCATAATGATAGTGAGATGGTAGAATTAAATTTTGTGTTAAATGGACATGTAATTTGTAGTATTAATCAAGAACCTTTTCGCTTACAATCTACAGATTATGCCATCTCTTATTTTCATCACTCCAACGTACAAATCAAAAATAAAGCTAATGAGCGATTACAACGTGTCGAAATTAGAATGACACCTAACCAATTGCTCTCTTATTTTAAGACGACAGAGACAAAGGCACAAATAGCTACATTTTTAAGACAACAATTGGGACAAATCATATTAGAGCCATTCACGCCAACCATTAAACAACGCGTGTATGAAATTTTACATTGTGTTTATGAAGAGCCATTTAAAAGCATTTACATTGAAGCAAAAGTAATGGAATTAATTGTTACTTTTTTTGCCAAACAGCAGCCTAAAGTAGCGATGCCTAATGTAAAAGATGCTGAAAAATTGCATGAAGTGAAAGCGATATTATTACAAGAACTAGAACAAACACATACGCTACAATCATTAGCAGAGCGTGTTCAAATAACAGAGAGTAAATTGAAAATAGGGTTTAAACAATTATTTGGTGAAACTGTTTTCACCTTTATTCGCAGGCAGCGTATGGAACAAGCGGCATGGTTATTAGAAGTAGAAGGCTGTACAGTGACAGAGGTCGCTGTACAGTTGGGTTATAGTAATATGAGCAATTTCACAGTAGCCTTTCGCAAGCATTTTGGCTGTAATCCGAGTGAATATTTAACGTAATATCAAATAAAGTACCCTTGACTAGTCAAGGGTACTTTATTGAGATACAGATTAATCAACATAGCGATTTTCAGATGCTTTATAGGCTGCCATAAATAAAATAATAGTAGCGACTACGAATGACCAAAGTGGTACTGTCCATGAGCCTGTTACATCATGTAAGAAGCCAAATGTCACAGGGCCAGTAGCGGCAAGTAAGTAGCCAATGGATTGAGCAAAACCTGATAGGTCAGCCGCGCCATAAGCGGTTTGAGTGCGTAATGTGAAGAACATCATGGTAATACCGAACATAGCACCACCTGCACACCCAAGTAAAATCATCCACAATAATGTGAGAGAAGTAAATTCTAGTGCGATGCCAAGGAAGCCTATTAAAAAGAGTCCGCAACTTAAAATAACAAGTGGTTTTTGAGATGGTAAGCGGTCAATCAAAATAGGAATAATAAACGTAAAAGGTAATTGAGCAAGTTGCATAATAGAAATCATCCAACCCGCTTGGTCAGCGGCTAAACCTTGAGCCACAAAGATTTCTGGTAACCAAGCAGAAGAATTATAAAATAGCATTGACTGTAAGCCCATTGTAATTGCTACAGCCCAAGCTAATGGTGAGCGCCAAAGCTTCATCTTTGGTGCAGTTGTTTGAGTGGTTGGTTGTGCAGGCGCATTATTCTTAAGTTGAGGTAACCAAATGATTATTGCCGCAATGGCTAAGACTACCCAAACACCCGTAGCCGCTTGCCAACCAAAGCGTGAACCTTCAGCAATAGGGTAACTTAACCCTGCACCTAGTCCACCAGACACATTCATCGCAACAGAATAAATCCCCATCATAATCCCAACTTGCATAGGGAATTTTAACTTTAAAAAGCTAGGCATTAATACGTTACCAAATGAAATACCAACACCAATTAAAATAGTACCTATTAACAGAGGGGTAATGCTGCCCACAGAACGTAATACAATACCACCAGCTACAACAGCTGTTGATAATAATAACGTAAGCTCTAAACCAAAGCGTTTTGAAATACGTGGGGCAAAAGGTGATACGACAGCAAAAGCAAGCAAAGGTATTGTAGTAAGAAAGCCTGCCAAAGCGTTTGAAATGAGTAAATCATCTTTTATAAAATGAATGATAGGACCAACGACAGTAATAGGTGTACGTAAAGTTGCCGCAATAAAAGCAATGCCTACGACTAAAATAATGGTCGCACTTGTCCATTGTATTTTTTTAGAAGGGTGCGAATTTGTATCCATTTAAGAAATCTCCTTTTCTTTAAGCTGTAGTTATCATAACGTTACTAAAACAACATGACTACTTGTGAAAGAAAGAAAATACTCGTAAAAGAACATTACATAACATGTTATGATGAGGAGAAAAGGTGTATGTATCGTTATAGCCTACCAGACAACGTATAAAGTTATCCACTGTGGATAACTTTATACGTTTTAAAAGGCGAAGTAACTGAAAAGTCACTTCGCCTTTTATTGTTGTAATTATTTCGCGGTAAACTTTTTAACAGCTGGCATAATTTCAGTAGCAATGAGTTCGATGTTTTGCTGGATTTTATCCATTGGCACTCCACCAAAATCAATTTGTGCTAGGAAACGTTGTTGTCCATAAAGCTCGTATTGGTAATGTAATTTTTCGATAATTTGAGCAGGGCTACCAATCATTAAGGCATCTTTTGCATCTGTAGCCGCTTCAAACTGAGCTTGTGGATAATTTGTTCCGCGTAACGCTAGCATTCCTTTATCGATATGTGGATAATATTCTTTTACAGCGTCTTGTGAGTTTTTTGCAGTATAAAATAAACTTGTTGTAGCGATAGGTAATTGGCTAACATCATGCCCACTAATTGTTGCGGCATTGCGATAAGCATCAACAGCAATTTTAAAATTTTCAGCAGGGCCACCCAATGTTGTTAGCGTCATAGGAATACCAGCACGACCAGCTAAAATAGCACTGTCTGGTGGTCCACCAACACCACGCCAAATCGGGATACTACCGTTTAATGGTTGTGGATGAATAACAGCATCGCGTAGCTCAGGTCTAAAGTGCCCCTTCCAAGTGACGCGTTCCTCGCGATTTAATTGTGTGAGTAATGCCAACTTCTCTTCAAATAATGCTTCGTAATCATTAATATCATAGCCCAGTAAATGAAACGCACCAAGACGTGAACCACGACCTGCAATAATTTCGGCACGCCCATTAGAGATTAAATCTAATGTTGCAAAGTCTTCGTATACTCTAACAGGGTCAGCTACGCTTAACACAGTGACAGAGCTAGAGATTTTAATGTGTTCCGTAGCTTGAGCAACAGCACCTAGAATGACAGTATGTGCTTGCGTAGTAAAATGCGATTGATGACTTTCTCCAATAGCGAATAAGTCGATACCTGCTTGCTCGGCTAATTGACTCGTTGTAATGAGCTCTTGAATGCGTTGTTGAGCGCTAATACGTTCACCAGTATGTGGATTGGCAACATGCTCACCAATCGAATAAATCCCAAATTCCATGCCTTTACTTTCGTCAATACGGTATTGTCTCATGTGTATAGCCTCCTAATCTAATGGTGTTAAAGCTGCTTCAATCTCTTTGCGTCGTGGCTCTAAAAATGGTGGTAAGTCCAATCTTGTGCCCAACTCTTCAATGCTAGAGTCTACTGTAAAGCCAGGACTGTCAGTAGCAATCTCAAATAAAATATGATTATGATCGCGTACGTATAAACTATGGAAGTAATAACGATCAATAACACCTGATGTGTGTAAGCCATAAGCTAATAATTGTTCATTCAGTTCACGCAAGGCCTCCTCACTCTCAATGCGCAAAGCAAGATGATGAATACTGCCACGCCCAGGTCGTTCTGTAGGACCATCTTGTTCAATGAGTTTAATTTCACCATAAGCATTTCCTTGTTCGTGTTGTAACAGCGCTTGTGTATGGCTTTGTGAACAAATGGTATAGCCAAATATTGTTGTTAATAAATCGATAGTAGAAGACAATGATTTTACTGTAATTTCAGTCGTACCCATACCTAATATTGTATGTTCACGCTTAATAGTATTATTTTCAAAAGGTTGCCAATGTGCAGGTATTTCGTTTGAGTTTAAATTAAGGAGTACCATACGTAAACCTTCATGGTCTTCAAAATGTAAGGCGTCTTTTCCTGCATAAGTTGTAATCTCACCATGTTGTACATCGTGATTTTCAAAACGTTTTTTCCAGTAATGTAAACTCTCATAAGAGCGAACAAATAAGCCGATGCGGGTAATAGCATTTGTGCCTCGTGTTGTGCGCCCAGCAATAGGCATCTCAAAAAAAGTAAGTTCTGTCCCAGGACTACCTGTTAAATCCCCATAAAATAAATGATACATTGTCGGTGTATCTTGATTTACGGTCATTTTTACACGACGTAACCCTAAAATATGCGTATAAAAATCATGATTTTTTTTCCCGTCTTTCGTTAACATAGAAATATGATGATGCCCCGTTAATGTTGTCATAATAGCCTCCTTAATAGCCTTCACTTGATTTATGCAATTTAGTGAGTAGTTTGTATAATTGTTTTTGTTCTTCTTTTGTTAAGGCTTGTTCAAAAAGTGACGATTGAAAATGGGTTTGCTGAGGTAGTACTTTTTCAATTAACATTTTCCCGGTATTTGTTAAAGCAATCGTTTTTGTTTTCCAATTTTGTGTGCGACAAATGTAACCATCTTTTTCTAAACGAGTTAACATGCGCGAAATACTACCCTCTGTTAATAAGAGGTGTTGCGCCAGCTCACTCTGTGTTAAAGGAGCATGATGATAAATTTGTGCAAGTGCATCAAATTGTGCAGGCGTTAGTTTAACATCTTGTAAAAATTGTTGGGATGCATGATTACTATTACGTATAAAGCGCATCATCCGTAACCAAGATAATGTATTTAATGTGTGATTTTTCATAGACTTCACCTCGTTATTATCATCACTTTACTATGCAAGTGATAAAATAGCAAGTAAAATGTTTTGAATTCGAGATAAAAACAATGAAATGAAAAACAGCGAGTACAATGGAAATTGTACTCGCTGTTTTATGGCAAAAGCTCTAAAATAGAGCTTGCTATGAATAAAAGAAAAAGCCACAATTGCCGTAAGAGTTATAGAAAGTTTTAAACCACCACTCCTACAAGTGGGTGTTCGCAAAAACATTCCTGCATATCCTCATGCACAAAGTGTGAGGCCCGTCATTCCTGCTTCGATATAAAACTCCCTTTTACAGCTTAAAGGTTAAAACTTAATATGTTACGTACAATGTAGCTTTAGCCATATCATACGCTGACTTTTTACAATGTGCAAGTAAAATGTTTAACGGTTTAAACGCCACGTTTCAAAATTAAGGGCAAAAGCAAAACTTGTCCATAAGAAATAAGGAATTAATAATGCGCCTGCCATTGTATCTACTCGGTAAAATGTTTGCATTGTCATTAAAATAGCGACTAGTAAAAAGGACATCTCGATAAGAGCTAACCCGCGGAGTTGCCATTTGAAAAATAAAAAAGACCATACATAATTCAATGTCAGTTGCACATAATACCAAGCTATACCTTCTGAATTCGTATCTGTTTTTACTACGCGATAATGTGCATAGCCCATAGTGCTATATAAAAGTGGCCAAACAATGGGGAACGTTTCTTTAGGTGGAGCAAAGGTTGGTGTTTTTAACTTTGTGTATTGTTTTTTAGCATTGCGATTAGCCAAATAACCAACAAGCGAGCCACCAGCGACAGGTAAGCCTACATGCAATAAAAAACGCGTTGCTTTGTTCATATTATTCCTCCTTTTTATATGTATTCCACACATAGTAAGAGTAAAACGTTATTTGCTAAAGTCGCTAATATGTGCCATGATATAGGCGTATTTACGAAATTTTAATAAGGAGTTGGCAATCATGTATCCAAATTGTCCAAAATGTAATTCTTCTTATACATATGAAGATGGTAATTTATTTGTTTGTCCAGAATGTGCTCATGAGTGGGTGGATGGAGAAGACCAAGAAGAAGTCGTTGTGGTAAAAGATGCTAATGGTAATGTGTTGCAAGATGGTGATAGTGTTACTGTAATTAAAGACTTAAAAGTAAAGGGCAGTTCTACGCCATTAAAGCAAGGTACAAAAGTAAAAAGCATCCGCATAGTAGATGGCGATCATAATATTGATTGTAAGATTGACGGTTTTGGTGCTATGCAGTTAAAATCCGAATTTGTTAAAAAATTATAGATAAATAAAAGCCCTATGCCAACAATCGCATAGGGCTTTCACATAAAGATTATTCTTGTGCTGCAGCATCAAATTTACGAGATGCTAATTCGGTATCTAACATAAAGATGGCGTTAGAGTCACTTTCTACACGTTCAATACGTTTAATCAAGTTATCAAACGTAGCTTCCTCTTCTACTTGCTCATCAATAAACCATTTTAAGAAAGCGATTGTAGCATGTTCACGCTCATCAAAAGCGATATCTGCTAGTTTATAAATGCGGCTCGTTACCTCTTTCTCGTGAGATAACGCGGTTTTAAAGGTATCTAAAATAGAAGCAAAGTCATTGCCTGGTGTGTCAAAGCCTGTGATGGTAGCACGGTAGCCCATATCACTTAAGAAGTTATAAAATTTCATAGCATGAAAACGTTCTTCTTCTGCTTGTACAAGATAAAAATTAGCAAATCCATCATAATTTTCGTCTGTGCAATAAGCAGCCATAGCCATATAAGCATGAGCAGAATAAAACTCAAAATTCATTTGATCGTTTAACGCTTGATGTAATTTTTCTGAAAGCATAAACATTCCTCCTAATAGTGGTGTACTACCTTACTTCGCCATCCGTTGTTAATATCCTTTATTTAACTAACTGTTTTCGCACAGGTTCTAACAATGTGTAATTTGGAATAACGAGAACGCTATCAGCACCTTGAATAATTTGACTACCTAGTGGTGCTGAGGTTGTAATATGCACCCGACTTTCTTCAAAACCAGCAGCTAAAAGTGCTTGTTTAACATCATTCGCACAAGTACCGCCACAATAAATTGCATGCACATCATCACGTTTAATTAATTCATAATCCGCATCATTTACCCAACTGCTATCTGTGCCGTCATATTCTGTGTTATTTACACCAATGTAAACATTTTTAGTGCCTGTTAATGTATCAATTGCGGATAAACTCACGTCTAAGCCAGCAGTGTTTTTCGCTAAGTTTAATAATATTTCAGTGCCTTCTAACGAGAAGCGTTCCATACGTCCGTTCTCTAATGCTAAAGCATTTAATCCCTTGGCGATTTCAGCATCTGTTAAACCTAATTCGCTTGCTACAGCGACAGCTGCTGCCACGTTAAAGGCATTGTAGCCACCTTCTAAAGCTACGCGATAAGGGTGATTATTAATCGTAATTTCGCCGGGTTTGACTTGTGTCACAGCATATTCAAGTGGCTGTGCTTTATAATCACAATTTGTACATGCGAAGTTGCCGAGTTTTGAATACAATTGATAGTCGAAGTGTAATGTGCTTTGGCATTTTGGACAGTGAACATGCTCGTCATTTGCAATAGCATCAAAATTAAAAGCATCTTTTGTTAAGCCGAAGTATTTTGCTTGTTGGTGTGTCACAATGTGAGAGACGTGAGGGTCATTACCATTTAAAATGAAACGGCAATCAAAAGGTTCAAGAACATTACGTAATGTATTGGCTAAATCTTCTTCTGTACCAAAGCGGTCTACTTGGTCTTTAAAAAGGTTAGTAAAAACAAAGTAATCGGGAGCAATTTCTTTGGTCACTCGTTGGATAGAACCTTCATCAATCTCGATAACCGCATAATCAAATTTCTTTGTACCACTAATATTTTGTGGTGCTACAAAAGCTGTTGTAATCCCTGTAATTAAATTAGCGCCTTCTTTATTATTAATAACGCGCTTACCATTGGCTAAAAGAATAGTTGCTAACACGTTAGATGTTGTAGTCTTACCATTAGTACCTGTAATGAAAATAACATGGCCCACATTTTTACGCACTTCACGTAAAATATTAGGGAATAACTTACGTGCATACACACCAGGTGTTGTACTACCGCCCTTACCTGCTAATTGACTTGCTTTTTGAATAGACTTTGTTAACATAATCGTTAATGGTTTTTTCACAGATGCCACCTCTTTATTTTTCATATAGGAAAGTATACCACAGCTCATAAATGCTAAACCTCTTTCAGCCCCCATAATTACAAGTTTTGGCTTCCTAATATAGCAATATTTCGCTAGTATGTAAATGATGAAATAAAATAAAAAATAATTGGGAGGTAATCATTTTGGTACGTGTATTATTCGTTTGTTTAGGTAATATTTGTCGCTCTCCTATGGCGGAGGCAATTTTTAGACACCAAGTATTACAAGCCGGTTTACAAAACCAAATTGAAGTCGAGTCAGCAGGTACAGGCTCTTGGCATATTGGGGAGCGCCCGCATCAAGGCACATTGAAGAAAATGGCAGAGCATCGTATTGATACAACGGGTATGAAGGCAAGACAAATCGTAAAAGAGGATGAGATGTACGATTATATTATAGCTATGGACGAGAGTAATATAACAAATTTAAAAGAAGTTATTACAGCACCTAAAGGGCAAGTACTATTACTCTTAACGCTAATCGACAATCCATTAACAGAAGTGCCTGATCCTTACTTTACGAATGATTTTGAGCAAACTTATCAGTTGATTCATGAGGCAAGTGAAGCTTTACTCAATAAAATTAGAAAAGAGCAAAAGATATAAATGATATTATATGAAGATAATCACCTTCTCGTTGTACAAAAGCCTGTGAATGTACCTGTACAAGCAGATGAAAGCGGTGATGAAGACTTACTAACATTATTAAAACAAGATATTAAAGTGCGTTATAATAAGCCGGGCAATGTATATTTGGGGTTAGTGCATCGTTTAGATCGACCGGTGGGTGGTGCTATGGTCTTTGCTAAAACCTCAAAAGCAGCGTCTCGCTTATCCGATACATTACGTAAACATGAGATGGAGAGAGTATATTTGGCTGTAGTAAGGGGCAAACCAGAAGCTAAAGGTCAACTTGTGCATCATCTTTATAAGGACCAAGCAAAAAACAAAGTATTTGTAGTACCTGCTCATGATAAAAGAGGGAAGAAAGCCATCTTACATTATGAGCGTGTAGCAACAAGCGGCGACTTATCACTTATCAAAGTGCAGTTAGAAACAGGGCGCTCACATCAAATACGCGTGCAGTTTTCCACCATGGGATGGCCCTTATATGGCGACCAAAAATATGGTCAACATGTGAATCAAAAAGGACAACAAATTGCCTTATGGTCAACTACTATAGCATTCCCTCACCCCACTACAAAAGAGCAACTTAGCTTTCAATGTGCACCACCTCAAACTTTACCATGGTCTTTATTTTAAAGAGCAGCCAGCTGATTTATCAGTTGGTTGCTTTTTTATGCGTGCAAGTATGGATTTATTGCTATTTAGGCAAATCAATTTCTGTTTTATTCTCATTTTGCTAAATGATGGCACTTTACCTTTACTTTACTAACGAATAACGTATAATTGTAAGTAAAAACCATTAAAGGCATATTGATGATTTATTGAATCAACATATACACAGTGGTGATAAAAGGTGAGATGGCATGAAAAAAGTACAATTAATTGGTCCGATTCGTTATCTTGCCTATCTATTAGTTGCCATCCAAGCAGGTCTTATTCTTGTGATGGCAACTTTTCTATTAAGTTTGCTATACGATAAAGAATGGACAAATATTCAAGAGAGCCCCAACGGACAAAAAATCTATTTGAAAAACCTTTCACAAGATCGAAAAGAAGATCTTCTTCAACTATTTAATCGTCAATCAGAGCTCACAATAATTACTTCTGTAAAGAATACAGAAACACAACGTAATATGATTGGAGTTGCAGGTTCTGCCAATCATTTTCCTACCGTTTCTATTTTAGGGAGTACATTAGTCTCGCAAGACGATATCTCAACGCTCTTAACGCATCATAATAAGTATGCTGCGATAGGTAATGTGAATGGTTCGATTAATGAAATAAAAGAAGTGCCTAGCATTAGTTTTGGCTCGTCACATGCAATTGTTAAACTGGAAACATTGATGGAGAAAAATGGTAGTGTGAATGGGGATTATACGATTTATGGCTTTGCTAATGACAATGAAGTAGCTATGTTTCTTAAAGAGCTATCAGCCGTGACGAATCAATCACCAGAGGAGTTAGTTAAATCACAGAGTGGCTCCAACAGCATTAGAAGTCTGATGTCTATATATTTATTTATTTTTAGCGCTATGACAATGGTAAGTACATTTGTGCTATTCTTGTCTATTGCGATTAGCAGTTTGAAAAACTTTGGCAACTTACTCTTATTAGGATGGTCTAAAGTGGCAATTGCCAAAAAATTGTTTACACCATTCGTTCTGTTAGCGCTTAGTATTGTTCCTTTATTTGGTGTTAGTATTTGGTATATGAGTGGCTGGTATGTCATTTCAAAAATGGCGTTATCCTATATTTTCCTAAGTGGTCTATTTAATATTTTATTAATTGTCCTAATGATTAGTGTAGCTTGTATTCTTGTATTTTCTATGAAGTCCATAGATGCGATTAAAGGCAAAATTCCCACTAAATCATTGTATGCCATTGGTACTTTAGGTTATATCGTACTCAGCGTGATGCTCGTTTGGAGTAGTGTTTATTTAGATGGCCCAATGAAAATGGTAGCTGAAAATATAAAGACTTCTCAACAGTGGAAATCGGTATCCGATTATCTGACGTTACGAGATGTACTCCCAGGTAATGATGCAGGTACTATTATGGGTTCATCTAATACATTAAATCAGGATTTTTACGACTGGTATTACGCCATTAATCAGGACCCCTCTGTTTTCATCGCATCAACAGAATACATGAGCCAAGAAATTTTGGATAATTATCGAAGTGTTGCTATTTATGAAAGTGTACCAGACCGACCATTTTGGTATATGACATATTCACCGTCCTATTTAAAAGAGTTGGGGATTGATGTAGAAGAGGCTGTCATAAAAGAAGCAGAGTCTGGTGTGAAAGTATACCTTATCCCAGATACATATACAGATAGTGAGAAAGCCAATCTCATTGCATGGATAAAAGAAAATGATGTGATGAGCATTACCGAGGATGATATTGCAACTACCTTTAATGAGCATAAATCCTTCAAATTCATCGACTATCATTATAAAGAACCAGTATTTAACTGGAATACCGAAGCAAAAGGCGGTATTACAACGTTGGATGCTGTTATTTATATGGTAACACCTGAGAATATGCACTTTAAACAGTCTGAGAGTTTACGAGTGAATGATTTAAGTGGCTTTATCAAATTTAAAGATGAGCAAACAGCAGAAAAATATACAACAGACCGTTATTTAACGCAATATCATTTGAATGACAATAAGTTAAAGTTTGTGAAAATCGAAGCGTATATTAATGGTCTACAAAAAGACTTAAAGCAAATGATTACTTGGTTTTTAGGGATTATTTTAGGGATTATTGGATTGTCTATTGTTGTATTGTTATCACTTGCGTATGTGTACCGTCTCTCTAATAATGAGCGATTATATGTGTCCAAGTTTTTAGGATTTGATTTCTTTAAAATGTATAAGGTGCCCGTTATATTGTTACTGTTGTTATGGGTAATTGAAGCCCTCATCGTAATACTTTTCCAATCGAATATGGGAATGCTATTAGTGGGGATTTATGGCTTATTACAACTAATCATTTTCTATTTTTATATGTCTCGCAATGACATAAAACAATTACTTCTTTCAATTAAGGAGAAATAAGAATGAACATTATTGAATTAAATCATGTAACGAAAAAGTTTGGGAGTAGGGTAGTCATTAATGATTTATCCATGCAAGTGGCTGAAAGAGAGTTTGTCGCACTTGTTGGTCCTTCTGGCTGTGGTAAATCTACTATTTTAAACATGATTGGTTTATTAGAGACGATAGACCAAGGCGAAATTAAAATTAAACAACAAACTTTGCCAAACATTAATTCGAGAGCAGCCACTAAAATTCGTCGAAACCATATTAACTATTTATTTCAATCCTATGCTTTAGTTTCAGAGATTACAGTGACACAAAATCTCATGCTTGCTATGGCATATGACAAGCAAACATCACAAGAAAAACAACATAAAATCCATGATGTGTTAGCACTCCTAAACATTGCTCACTTAGCCAATGACAAAGTGAATACACTTTCTGGTGGAGAACAACAGCGTGTCGCTATTGCTCGCACGATTGTTAAACCAGGCGATATCATTTTGGCAGATGAGCCTACAGGTGCGCTGGACGAGGAGTTAGCCAACATTTCATTCAATCTCATTCAATCATTACGAGATGACTACGGGAAGACGATTGTGCTGGTTACTCATAATATGGAGCAGGCACAAAGTGCAGACCGTTTAATACAGTTAGGCAATGCTTAGTGCATAAAAGTGTGGTTATATAAGAGGAGAGGTAAAAGGGGATATTCATCTTCTTTTATCTCTTTATTATGTATATCACCAAATAAAAAAGCTTTCGTCACAAACGTGTTCGAAAACTTAATGATTGGCTAATATGTTTTTGGTGATTTGTTGGATGTCAATTTGTGTTTCTTCGTTTATGGCGTCTTGCAAAATTTCCCTTCGGAAATAGTCAACGCTTGCTTGTAATGGAATAGCAAGCAATTTAGTTAGTGCTGTCTCATACATATTGACAAATTCAGGGTCACTATTCCCACGCTTTAATTCCGCAAAAGCCTCGTAAAATTGGTCAAGTTTATCTGCAAACTCAAGCAGGCGACCCTCAACGGTTGTATCTTTA
This sequence comes from Lysinibacillus alkalisoli, assembly GCF_014643595.1. GTDB lineage: Bacteria > Bacillota > Bacilli > Bacillales_A > Planococcaceae > Metalysinibacillus > Metalysinibacillus alkalisoli. The sequence goes on along the minus strand of NZ_BMJT01000006.1, from coordinate 86,437 downwards.
CCCTCTTTCATACGGTCAAAAAATACGGCTTGGAAACGATCAGGGATTTCTTTTACGATAAATTGTTCCATCATTTTATCTTCTACATGTGAAAGCATTTGCTTGAGTTCAGGACTTGCATGCTTTACGGGGGTTTTAATATCGCCAATGAATACTTCCGCAAAGTCGTGATTAATCGTCTTCTCATACAAAGCTTTCCAATCAATAGTTGCACCCTCCATTTCCTCTAACGTACCGAAAAACATGGCATACTGTGAAACTTTCCAAGAATGTGCTGCTACATTATGTTCCTCAAATTTAAAGCGTCCAGGACAACGGATAATTCGTTCTAAGTCATTTAGACTGGTAAAAAAGTGATGAATGCCCATCTGATTCACCTCCTTCTATTTTTACTATAAACTACGGTGTGACCAATTGTATAGCGCTATGCAATAGACTTCATGAACCTTTAACACAGCTTCATAAAGCATTAACAATGATGCATGGTATAATGAAGTCGAAATGGGACAGAAAGGACTTCAAACCGTGTATCTTATTTTACTTTACATACATATCGTGAGTGCGATTTTATCAATTGGGCCACTCTTTGTACTACTACCCTTATTAAAGCGTATGCAAACGGCTAGTTATGAGCAAATGACTAGCTATCTTGTTACTTTCCAAATTAGTATCGCCCTTGTTAAGCATGCAGGGCATGCAGGGCATGCAGGGCATGTATGTAGTCGTGCCATCTGGTATGTTACTCGTATGGTTAGGAGGGTATAGTTGGTTAACATCATGGGTTGTCTTAACATTTGCTGTTATGATTGGTTCTGTTTTCTTTTTAGCTCGTGCGTTCAAACCAACAATCCGCACTTTTGCCACACCACATTACAATCAAGCTATATTTGTACAAAAGTTAACACGAGCAGTATGGCTTTATATCCTATTATTACTCATTATGTTATGGCTGATGGTGGCTAAACCGATACTATGGTAAAGGAGGTGCAACTATGAAGCGATATCTAATAGTTTGTGCTATTTTTTTACTTGTATTAACAGGCTGTGCAAAACAAAAAGAGGAAGAAAAAGATTATACGAACGAATTTATCGGTCATTGGCATGGCGAGATTAGACATTCAGATGGGCCAGTGGCAATTTACGTTTATTTAACGCCAACAGGAGGGCAAATTACCGTACCTAGTGAGGCTATTGAAGAAGCAGACTTCACCACAGTAACATATGAAGAGGAAAAAGCGACAGGTGTGTTGCATTTGGGTGAGCGTATGCTTCAAATTGAAGGGTCATTAACAGGAGACCGAATAGAAGGAAGCTATAAGGACACAGAGAAAACATATGATTTTACGTTGACGCGTGGCGAAGGTGACTCATAAAACGCGACCTACTTGTTATTATGAATGAAAAACCAGCAAACTGGCAAAAGTCGGTTTGCTGGTTTTTAGTATTCTTTTATCTAGGGTACATGATTAAACCGAGATATCAATAGTAGCACCTTTGTATGGGTGGCTAGCATTTTGTGGCATCTCTTCTAGTAATGTCATGGCAGCAGTTGTATTCATGTTCATGGCGTTTTGCATTACACTCATTTGAACAGTTTGTTGTAGGTCCATAAGTTGTGTAGACATGAGAGAATTAATATCCATCCTTATTCACCTCCTTAATGCTCTTATCGGTTAAAAAAGAGCGCTTGCCATATCGCATAACATATTATGTTTATCATAATGAAATTTTGGGAATTTTTAAAACAATAACTACTTTTTATTTTTACAATTATTTTAAAAAATCGCGATAATTGTTGTAGCATAACACCTTATATGAAATAAACGACTGATATAGAAGGGGATATGATGTTCTAACTGATTTTGTTTTCTCGTATCGTATATTTTGTGTGACAAAGTAAATTGTAGTTAAAAATACGCAAAAAAAGTAAGGGAGATGACAGGGGATATGAAAAAGAAATCGTGGTATGTAGTATTACTTTTAGCCTTTGCATTATTAGTATTGGCAGCTTGTGGAGACAAAAAGGATGACTCTAGTGCAAATCAAGGCAAGGACGATGGCAAAGGTAGCGAGTCAGAAAAGACAGAAGATGTAAAGTTTTTAAGCTTATTAACAGGTGGCACACAAGGTACGTATTATGCTCTTGGTGGGACATTTGCAGATTTAATCACAGATGAGACAGGGATTAAAACAACAGCCGAAGTATCGCAAGCTTCAGCAGCGAATGTAGCAGGTTTAGAGGCAGATAAAGGACAAATTGCATTTTTACAAACAGATATTGCATATTATGCAACAGAGGGTGAATTTATGTTTGATAAAAAAGTAGATTCTTTTTCTGCATTAGGGGCATTATATCCTGAAACTGTTCAACTGGTTACCATTGCAAAAACAGGTATTACATCATTTGAGGATTTAAAAGGAAAAAAAGTATCTGTAGGTGCACCGGGGTCAGGTACGTATGCAAATGCGGAGCAATTATTAGAGGTACATGGTTTAACAATGGATGATATTAAAGCGCAGAACTTAGACTTTGGTGAGTCTACAGATGGGCTGCAATCTGGCCAAATTGATGCAGCATTTATTACAGCAGGTACACCAACAGGCGCTGTAGAATCTTTAAATGCGACAGCGGATGTTTATATTGTACCAGTGACAGAAGAGAAGGCGGATGAGCTTATTGAAAAGTATCCGTACTATGCAAAAGATGTTGTAAAAGAAGGTACGTATGGCTTAAAAGAGGACAGCACAACGGTTTCTGTAGGGGCAATGTTAGGCGTACGTAACGATTTATCTGAAGAGTTAGTATATAAAATTACAAAAGCCATTTACGATAATGCGAGTAAAATATCACATGCCAAGGGCGAATTCATCTCACCTGAAAAAGGTTTAGAGGGGATTAGTATTCCCGTTCATCCAGGTGCACAAAAGTATTTTGACGAAGTAAATCAATAAGGATAAAAGAGGGCTCTGTCGACAAGGCTTGGAGCCCTTTTTCATTACAGGGAGTTTTTATTATGCACAAGCGATATAAAATAGGCATACTCGCCTTACTCCTAATTTGCAGTCTAGTCCTCTTAATAAATATGCCATGGCAAACAGTTATTGTGTTTCAAGAAACAAATCAAGAAAAAGCGCCATTATATTTTATTGAGCTACAAGAGCCCCGCATATTCTATATTCGTTATACGCATTCGATCCATCGTACAGATGTATTTGAATATTTTGATATCACACCAGATCAGCAAATAAAGATGACAGAGATGATATATGAAAATATGAGTATAGGTATGCCGAGCGCTGCAGAGCAAGGGCAACGATTAGAGCGTAAGGGAGATCGATACCATTTATATTTTGATAAACCTACTTTGTTAGCATCGTTTGTTATATATATTGGTGATATTGATTTGGACTTAGCTGTCCATCATAAGAAGGAATATGATCTAAAGCATAATTTGCAACGTGGGCATGCCTATGAATGTAGGGTCGATAAGTTGTCATTATATCAATTGTGGAAAGGAGTTCAGATGCGATGACAAATTCAAATCAGCCTAAAAAAGAGTTTGAACAAATTTCAGCAGCACAACAACAAGCCATATTAGAAAAATATGATGTGGAGTCTAATACGAGAAATTTAAGTGGTGTCATGAAACATGTTATTTTCTTTGGTTTATTAGCATTCTCCCTCTTTCAATTATATACCGCAATATGGGGGCAGTTTCCTGCACAAATTCAAAGAACAATCCATTTGGGGTTTGGTTTAACTTTTATTTTCTTGTTATTTCCTGCTAAAAAAGGCGGACGCAAGGATAAGATTGCGATTTATGATTATTTGCTAGCGCTCTTAGCAGTAGTTGTTGGCTTGTATTGGACTTTTAATTATGAAACGTTAGTACAGAGCTTTGGCATTTTATCACAAGTCGATTTTATAGTAGGATTAATAGCTATTTTCTTAGTGTTAGAGGCAGCTAGGCGAGCAGTAGGGTTACCCATTACCATCATTGCATGTTGCTTTTTAATCTATGCATATTTTGGTGCTTATTTTCCTGATTTTATGGCGCACCGTGGGCAAGATTTAGAGAGCTTGGTCAGTTTAATGTTTTACACAACTGATGGTATTTTAGGCACCCCAATTAGTGTCTCTGCTACTTTTATTTTTGTGTTTCTATTGTTTGGTGCTTTCCTTGTTAAAACAGGTGTTGGTCAATACTTTAATGACTTAGCTGTAGCTTTAGCTGGTAAATTAGTGGGTGGTCCTGCAAAAGTAGCTATTTTTTCAAGTGCATTGCAAGGCACCATCTCTGGCAGTTCTGTGGCGAATGTTGTAACGTCAGGCTCTTACACGATTCCGATGATGAAAAAGTTAGGCTATCGTAAAGAGTTTGCTGGAGCAGTTGAGGCAGCAGCATCTACAGGGGGTCAATTAATGCCACCTATTATGGGTGCAGCAGCATTCCTAATGGTGGAGTTTATTGGACGTGATATTACGTATTGGGATATTGCGAAAGCAGCTGCCATTCCAGCCCTGCTTTATTTTACAGGAATTTGGATTATGACTCATTTTGAAGCGAAGCGCGTTGGTTTATCTGGGCTCACAGATGAACAAATGCCTAAACGTAGCGATGTTTTCAAAAAGATTTATTTATTATTACCTATTGTAGCCATTATTGTTTTAATGTTAATCGGCATACCTGTAATGCACGCAGCATTATATGGTATTGTCATTTCTATTGCTGTTTCCTTCTTTAGTAAAGATACAAGAATGAAGCTAGTGGACATTATTGAGGCATTAGTTGACGGAGCACGTACAGCATTAGGTGTTGTAGCTGCTACGGCTGCTGCGGGGATTATCGTAGGAGTCGTTGTTAAAACAGGTTTAGGATTAAGCTTAGCTAATAGTTTAGTATCATTAGCTGGTGGCAATATTTTATTGACGCTATTCTTCGTCATGATTGCCTCTTTAATATTAGGTATGGGTGCGCCAACTACAGCTAATTATGTTATTACGTCAACGATTGCGGCGCCTGCAATTATTGCATTATTAGCACCAGATGCGACGGGAGCAGCGATTCCAATTGCAGTATTATTAGCAGCGCACTTCTTCGTATTCTATTTTGGCATTATTGCTGATATCACGCCTCCAGTAGCGTTGGCCGCTTTTGCCGCCTCTGGTATATCGGGTGGAGACCCCATTCGTACAGGGTTTAATTCGGCTAAATTAGCCATTGCAGCTTTTATTATTCCTTATATGATTGTATTCTCTCCGCAATTGTTAATGATTGATACAACTTGGTATGCTACCTTATGGGTTGTAATCACAGCAATTACTGGCATGGTTGCCATTGGCGCAGGTGTTATTGGCTTTTGGTATCGTAAAATGTACTGGTTTGAGCGTATCATTGCTATTGCAACAGGCTTATTATTGATCATGCCAGAAAAGATTACAGACTTTACAGGGATTGCAGTATTTATTGTATTATTGATCATCCAACTTATGACGAAGGATAAAAATGGTGACGCAAGCCCTCAGCGTGTAACGGTATAAAATAAGCAAGCAGTAAATTTTACTGCTTGCATTTTTTATGTCTACATGCTATATTCTTATTAATCTGAAAATACTGATAATTAAAAGAAGAGGAATGATGCGATGAGTTTATTACAATCTACGTTAGAGACATATTTATTAGATCAACAAACAACATTGACACATAAGGAGGAATCAAAACCGACCACATATTATGATAAAGCTCAATATCCAGAAGGTTTCTTTACAAGCCTTTAATCAAACATAAACCGATTTTATACATGTTATCAAGATGTATAAAGTCGGTTTTTTTGGCGTGTTCTTCATGTATAATGTAAGAAAAAATGAAAATATGATGTAGTATTAATCCTATGATATGACCTGATGAGGAGTGGGAATATGAAGAAGATACCTGTAATCATTGATACAGACCCAGGCATTGATGATGCGATGATGCTGACTTTAGCATTTGCTAGCGAATGTCTAGCTGTACAACTTGTAACAACGAGTAGTGGTAACATCTCACAAGATAAAACAAATTATAATGCGCGTGCTTTTTTAAGTTATATTGGTGCGCAAGTAGAAGTGGCACGTGGGTTAGAACATCCTATGTTTAAAACATTAACAGTAGCAGAAGATGTACATGGTGAAACAGGTTTTGGTCAAACGATATTTCCTACGCCTCAACTCCCTTGTAGTGAACGCCCTGCTGTCCAAGCAATGGTAGATGTTATTCAAAAAAGTGAAGTACCAATTACAATTATTGCAACAGGTCCATTAACGAATGTGGCCGCTCTATTATTTGCTCACCCCGAAGTGAAATCTAATATTAAACAAATTTCATGGATGGGAGGTGCTGCTGTTGGTGGGAATATGTCGCCAACCACTGAGTTTAATGCCTATGTTGACCCACATGCTGCTGCTTTTGTTTTTCAATCTGGCGTCCCCATCACGATGAGCCCTTTAGATGTGACACATAAAGCTTATATTACGTTAGAGGAAGCGCAAGCGATTAAAGCATTAAATAGTCCGTTTGCAAATAAGATTTATGAGATGTTAACGTTCTATTTGGGCATGATGAAAAAGACACCATTTCATGCGGATAATTATGATAGAACTATGCGTTTTCATGATTTATGTGCAGTTTCTTGTTTAATTACACCTGAATTATTTAAAGGTGCAGATTATTTTGTAACAGTTGAAACAACAGGTGAGTACACAGCAGGGACCACAGTAGTGGATTATGAGAAAAGAAGCCACCACATGCCTAATGCACACGTATTATATCAAGTGAATCGTGTAGGTTTTGTACAACAATTTATTGACGCAGTGCACATTATTAGTGAGCGTTTGGAGGGATCATATGCCAAAAATTTTAGTAGTAGGTAGCATAAATGTCGATTTGATTTATCGCGTCCCTTATATTATTACACCAGGTGAAACATTACACAGTACATCATGCCATATTGGAATGGGGGGAAAAGGTGCTAATCAAGCAGTAACAGCGGCGCAATTACAAGCGGAAGTGTATTTTGTTGGTGCAGTAGGTGAGGATCATTACGGAGATTACGCCTTGCAAAATTTACGTGATAGAAATGTTAAAACGCCCTTCATAAAACAAGAAGGCGCTACAGGGCAGGCAATCATTCAAGTAACAGATCAGGGTGAGAATGCGATTATCTTAGTGCCAGGCGCTAATTATCATATTACAGCTCAACAATTAGACGAAGTATGTGATTGTATTAAAACAGCCGACATATTGTTATTACAATTAGAAGTACCGCTTGCGATTATTGAGCAAGCAACCAAATTAGCGACAGCTGCTGGTACAAAAATTATGTTAAATCCAGCACCTGCCCAACCATTAAGTGATGCCTTATTGCAACAAGTAACCATTTTAACGCCAAATGAAACAGAATTAGCATTGCTAACAGGTGTAAAAGCGCAAGACGATAAAGGTTTGAAGGAAGCGTGCCAATTATTGCTTGCTAAAGGTGTACAAGGAGTAGTGGTTACTTTAGGAAGTAGAGGGGTATTCTATTATACTAACAAGCGTAATGGATATGTGGCAGCTAAAAAAGTACCAGTCAAGGATACGACAGGCGCTGGAGATGCTTTCAATGGTGCACTCGCCGTAGCTTTAAGTAAGGGCCAATCATTAGAAGATGCCATTTCTTATGCGAATGAGATTGCAGCATATGTTGTGACACAAAGTGGAGCACAGCCAGATTTAGCTATACATCTTACATGCAACTAATAACAAAAAAGCATACCGAATTGGTAGTGACCCCTTAAAGTTAGAGTTTTATTTATGCAGCTAATTGGCTGGCGTGAGTTCGGTATTTTACTGGGCTCATGCCGGCCAGTTTTTGTTTAATTCGCTCGTTATTATAATAATCGATGTATTTCTCAATTTTCTTCTGTAACGCTTCGTATGAGATTAATTTCTCCCCGTAATACATTTCTTGTTTGAGTAAGCCAAAGAAGTTCTCCATTACCGCATTGTCTGCACATGTTGCTTTACGAGACATACTTTGGAAAATCTTGTTTTGCTTTAATGTTTTCATCCATTTGCTATGTTGATAATGCCAGCCCTGATCGGAATGAATCGATGTTCGATAATTCGCACGCTCATGAATGATTGGAAGTGCTTGTTTAAGTGAGTCCATCACGAAATCAAGTGTAGGGCGTTTAGACAGACTGAAACTAATAATTTCACTGTAGAATAAATCCATGATTGGGCTTAAATACAATTTTTCATCATTTGTACACTTAAATTCTGTTACGTCAGTCACTCGTTTTTGAAAGGCATTTGGTGTGTTGAAACGTCAGTTTAATCGATTCTTTGCGACTTTTCCAATAGTTCCTTTATACGATTTATAACGAGACTTACGCACGAATTTTTCGCATTTTAAATTCATTTCATTCATGATTCGCTGTACTTTTTTATGATTGATTTTGTGTCCTTGCGCTTTTAATTCCGCATGGATTCGACGATAGCCATACCGACCTTTATGTTTCTCGAAAACCTCTAAAATCAACGTTTTCCAAGCCTGATCTGGATCGTTTTTCTTCAGCTGCTTGATATGATAATGATACGTTGCTTCTGGAATATCGACTTGCTTAAAAATGTCTTTTAATCGGAATCCTTCTTCTTTGAGTTCAATGGCAATCGCTGCTTGTGCTTTTCGAGGAAGGCATCCGGTTTCTCTCGAAAAGCCTTCAACTTTTTTAAATACGCAACCTCCAGACGAAGCAGTTCATTTTCGCGTTCTAACTGCTCCTCACGAGACATTGGTTTTTCTGGTTTAGTAGATATAGCTTTTGGTTTTTTTGACATAGACAGCCGTCCCTTTGCTTTTTCTTGCAGGCCTTCTATTCCTTCTTTTAAAAATTTACTGTTCCAAATTGCGATTAAGCTCGGATTATTCATGTTAAATTGAATCGCTGTATCTTGGTAAGAAGCACCTGTTTGTTTCATAAAGTTTAATACATCTAATTTGAATTGAACAGGATAGTCTTCTTTACCTATTTTCCGTTGTAAACCTTCAACTCCAAAAGCTTTATAAGCCTTTACCTATCTTCTAATTGGCGTTGTAGATGGAATATCCTATTTTTGTGCTAATAATAGATAACCTTGAGTACCCTCCAAATACTCTCGAACAATCTTTAATCTGAATTCTTCGCTATATTTTGCCATAGAAAAACACCCCAAAAGTTAGTTTTTAACTCTAACTTTTGGGGTGCAGCACCATTTCGGTATGCTTTTTTGTTAGGTTTGTGCAATATAAGCAAAAAATTGCAGCATATGTTCTAAATCGCTAATTTGTTCGTTACAAGTATCTGAATCTACACAAATATAATTGGTACGACTCGTGAATTGGTCTACTTGATTCCCTTTTTTAGCTAAAGTAAATTGTGTAACAGTACCATGTTGGTGACACACACTACAAACACCTTTAACATGATTTTTACTGATTACACCTCTTAGTCCACGCAAGTCGCCATGTTCATAAACGATATATCGTCGATTTGTACTTACATCATCCCATGCAATGAAAGAACAACTTTGCCAGTCAACTTGTTCCAATGGTGGATAAGCTAATTTCTTTTCTTTTTTAAATAATGTTTTAATGGTCGCCTTTGTTAAAACAGGAAAAGGTTTAACATAAGAAGCTAATGTATTGACAAACTGTTCTGCTTCTTGTTGATTTTTAAGGTCAATGATGGGCAATAATAACGTGAGTTCTTCTTCTGTCATGGTAATTTTTTGCGCCAAGTCAGCAATAACGACTTCCTGTACAGCCTTTAAAACGGCACCATCATTTGTAGTGTTTTTTGCTTGCGTTATTTTTTTTGCTTGTTGTTTTATAAAATTAAATTGTGCCACATTAATAAACATTTTTTTGCTCCTCTTCTTTAATCATGTTTATGATTGTCTGAAGAGAGTATTTGTAACCGCTCCACAGACAATTAGTGACGTACTAAACACGCATTTGTTATAAATGCTGTCATATGGATGCCTCCTTTACCATTGCGTTATTCAAATAATAGCACTTTTTTATTTTACTTTAAAGGACAGAAGCCACATGCCATTAAACCAGGCATATCTTTAGAAAAACAACAACTCTTTCGTACAGGTACATTAATAAGGGCAGAAGGGCTTTGTCCACCTGTATAATCCGCCCACCAAGATTTATTAGAGAATAATGCCCATGTTTCTGAGGCTTCTAATATCTCAATATCCGCCATTGCTTGGTCAGCTAAACCGGGGTTTTCTAGTAATACATGATAATGCCAAAGTAAATAACCGAAAAAATTCTCCCAAATCGTAAGTGGAGAAATACTTGTCACCTTTCGTAATTGTTGTACAAAAATGTGACCTTGTTTATATAAAATAGATTGGATAACGGATTCTCTCTCATCATCGTCAACATAACGCCAATCATTAGGATTTACAAACATACTAACCGTGTGATTGCCAAACTCCTCTGTTGCATCAAAGCGTATGTCCTCGAACTTGCCATCCCATATTTCATCATAAGCGGCTAACATATAAAATTGCATAGCAAAAAACATGCCATAACGTCTTGCAAAGTGGGAAACTGCCGCCGCTTCAGTAGGCGCATTTGTTAAGCCCATAAGGAGATTGCGAAAATCGGTTAAATAAAAGTCTTGTTCTAAATTAGCCAGTGTAAATAAAACACGTTTAGGTTCAGTCGTATAAATACTGTAACTATTGAGTTGACGTACTTGGTCCATCGTTAAAGCAGGCATAAAAATCACTCCTTTTAAAAAAATTATAGGAAAACAGTTGACATTTTAATTGATAACAATTATCATTATCATTGTAAAGATTAATCCTCACTTACAAAACGAGTGTAATGAGGTTGAACTTTAGCTACTTTTCTCCAGAAGTTTGCTAGTTCATGAAACGCTCCTAAACCCCCCTCATATTTAGGAAGTGTATCACATGCAGAAAGCCTGCCTTGTTCTATAGAGCAAGGCAGCTTTTTTATGAATAAAAATAAAAGAATAACGCATTGGCGCTATTCTCTTATGTGTGGTCATCAAACTTAACGAGCTTCAAACATTTGAACAATCTCTAAAATGACTTGTGTGGCTTTTTCCATCGTTTCAGCACTTACATATTCAAACTTTCCGTGCATATTTTCGCCACCAGCAAAAATATTTGGTGTTGGTAATCCCATATAAGATAATTGAGAGCCGTCTGTACCACCGCGAATCGGCATAGTAATAGGTTCAATACCCAGCTTCTTCATAGCCTCACTTGCAATATCTACAATCTCTTTTACAGGTAAAATCTTCTCACCCATATTATAATATTGGTCTTCTATCGCAATTTGAATGGCCTGTTCGCCATGTTTAGTTTGCATTTGTTGAACAACCGTTTGCATTAATTTTTTCTTATCTTCAAATTTTTCTCTATCATGGTCACGAATGATGTAAGAAAGCTCGGCATGTTCAATTTGACCAGAGAAGTCCATTAAATGAATAAAGCCTTCATAACCTTCTGTTTTTTCAGGTACAGCATCTTTTGGCATCGCATTTTGAAACTCGATAGCTAATGTAATAGCATTGACCATTTTATCTTTAGCCGAGCCAGGGTGTACACTTGTGCCTGTCGTTGTAACTACTGCACCAGCCGCATTAAAACTCTCATACTGTAGTTCGCCTAAAGGGCCACCATCCATCGTATAAGCATAATCAGCATTAAATTTTTCGACATCAAATTTATGTGGGCCTCTACCAATTTCTTCATCTGGTGTGAAAGCTACACGTAATTCTCCATGTTTAATCTCAGGATGTTGTACTAAGTATTCCATAGCAGTCATAATTTCAGCAATTCCAGCTTTATCATCTGCACCTAATAATGTTGTGCCATCCGTTGTAATTAATGTTTGGCCAATGTAATTTTTAAGTTCAGGAAATTCGGTTGTTGACATTGTCAGTGAATCATTTAATACAATATCTTTGCCATCATAATGATCAATGCGCTGTGGTTTTACATGTGTACCTGTGAAATCAGGTGTGGTATCAACATGCGCTAGAAAGCCAATAGTAGGTACATCTTTTGTAGTATTGCTAGCTAATGTAGCAAATAAATAGCCGTTTTCATCTAGTGTGATATTAGTCAAACCAATTTCTTTAAGTTCATCTTGTAAAACATGTAATAAATCAAACTGTTTTGGGGTAGATGGTGTAGTATCACTTTTAAAATCAGATTGTGTATCAATCTTTGTATAACGAATTAAACGTTCAATTACTTTTTCTTTCATCATAACTGATGCCTCCTCATGAATGTCGATACTATTGTATCACTTTTTAGTATTGGCTGAATATTGCGAAAGGCTTAAAACAAATAAAAGCTGTGCACTATAATACGTAAACATCACAATAATATGAGCCATATCTAAAGAAATAATAAAGCGATCAATAGATAAAACAGAATCCGATATAATAAATAATAACGCTGCACGAATAGCCAATGAATTACCTGTTCTAAAAGCAATGAGCCCCATCGTTAAAATGACACTAATGTAACCGACTATAGCAATAGCTAGTATGGTGTCCCCTCGCTGATAAACAGCAAAGGCTATAAAATAAATCATCAACAATGCGTGCCCTGTAATAAGTAATGTTATCCATATAGGGCGACTATTTTTAGCCGTTGACAAGAAAGCGATAATGTAGGCAATATGCCCACTTAAAAAGAACAATAAGCCAATAATAAACCATTGCAAAGTAAAGTCACCAACCATACAAAGTATCAAGCCAATAATAAGCCAAGTACGGTAATTTGATTTAGCTATTGGCAGACGCACAGCATAAATGATAAGCAATAACATCGGGATTATTTTAACCACATATATGAGTGAGTCTGGAATAAATGAAAAGCCAAAAATATAAAATAGGCCAATTATAACGGCGAGTACTAACATGAAAAATACCTCCTAAAGTGAAACTTAATTCAATGTGTTGCGTAAATAACAAGAAGAGAGGATGACATAAAATGATCTTTTTTATAACATCAGCAGTTGTTGCACTAGTAGCAAGTATATTACTTGTGCCAATGGCTAGTAAACGTAAAGATGGTACAGGCCCTAGTATGAATGCTAAAGTAAAAGTATTTATTGGTGCTTTTATTTTAATTTTAATGACAACGATGATTGTTGTATATGTAACAAAAATGGATATGAACTGGTTAGCCTTTGCGCCAGCGATTGTTGTGCTAGCCTTATTAGGTGCCATTTTTGCAATGGGTACAGAGAGAAAGGTAAAAGGGGCTATTTTTTTAGTTAGTTTATTGGCATGTGCGTATTTATTTGCTGCTCCTTTATTAAATGCCAATGATAAATTTAAATCGGCTGAGATGAAAGAAAAGGTAGAGTTAACACCATTTGATGAAACGAAAAAACCAGCAAGTGTACCACCAAAGTTTGTGCGTAATAAAATGAAAAAAGCGTTCGGACAAGTACCTGATGCAAGTTATTATGAATTAGGTAGTTTACAAATTCAAAAAGTAGCTGGTGATTATGTATATGTAGCACCAGTGGAATTTACAGGCTTTTTCCGCTGGATGAAGGGCGACACAACACCAGGTTATTTTATGATGAGTGCTACAGATTCTACAGCTAACCCTAAATTTATTAAACAAGAGATGCGCTATATCCCATCTGCATATTTAAATAAAAATTTAACGCGTCATATGCGCTTAAATCACCCTAAGATGATATTCTATGGCAAACCACAAATGGAAGTAAATGATGATGGTAAACCTTATTACATTCGCTCATACGGGAAATATATTAGTGCTCGTGACGGCTTTGACGTCAAAGGTTTAATTATGGTAGATGCGCAGTCAGGTAAGATTGAGCAGTACGCATTAAAAGATGTACCTAAGTGGGTGGATGGTGCAATTGCGCCAGAGGTAGTAAGCTTGCAAAATAGCTATTACGGAAATTATATTCATGGCTTCTGGAACTCCGTTATGAGTAAAAAAGATGTTAAATTACCATCAGATGAAGGGACAGAAGCTAACGTTAGTCCTGTCTTTGATGAGAATGGTGATATGTATTACTTTACCGACTTCACCAGCCCGAAAAAAGGCGTGGATTCTATGTTAGGTTATTCATTAACGAATGCTCAAACAGGTGAAGCCACCTACTATACAGGTGATTTATCAGAGTCATATATGGACTCACAAGGTGCGTTGCAAATCATTGAAAAGAAATTTATCGAGAAAAAGTGGAAAGGTCAAATGCCAATTCTTTATAATTTCTATGGAGAGGCAAGTTGGCTAACTCCTGTGTTAGATGCCAATGGTTTCTTACAAAATTATTTCATCGTATCTGCAGCTAACCCAGAAATTTCTGTGTTCGCTACTACACCACAAGAGGCTTTAAAACTCTATAAAGTGGCACTTACTAGAGGCGGCTCTACAGTAGAAAATGTAGCAGATGCAGAGGAGAAAAAAGTAACAGGTAAAGTGCAACGTGTGTATAAAGAGCGTATTGGCGATTATACGATGGTAAACATTTTACTAGATAATGGTCAAAACTTTATTGTGAGCACAGAGGCTGAACCATTAGCTATTTATATTGAAGTGGCAGATGAGTTAGCGATTACGTATGGCGACACAGGCGAGCAATTCTTACCGATTAAAGAGGTCGAACTTAAAGGTCTTAAAATCAAAGAATAAAATAAGTGGTAAAGGGAAAATAATCGCTCCCTTTACCACTTTTCTATTTTCATATCAAGCCTCGTAGTCTATGCTTCATAAAGAGTTGTTGTAGCATAGCGAAGATAGTGGCTCAGTTAATAAAGTTTGATTCATATGACGACATTTTTTATATGCTTCTCGACCGTGTAGTAATGTTAAAATAATGAATAAGCAGGAGAGAAAGAGGCGATGATATGCCACGTTCATTACAATTATCCCATAATAAATATGAATGGCTATGGGTATTTATTATTGCAACCTTAACAGCAATTAGCAGTGAGATAAAATTATTACCTTTTGAACATATTAGTTTTCGTTTTGGTTTAGGTAGTATTGTTTTTTTGTTATTATTATTAATTCGACCCACATCCCACATTGTACGCACAGGTGTTGTAACAGGCGTAGTTGTTGTATTAACACGCACATTAATTGATATTGGTTTCCATCGTGATACCTTTTTAAGTAGCCTATACGAAAATACACCTGTGCTTATTTTTTACACAGTTTATAGTATCGGCTATCGGTTTTTAAAGTTAGATCAACAGCGAGAGCGGGCTATTATATTAGGGGTGCTAGCTGTTGCCGTTGAAGTGACTGCAAACAGTAGTGAACAATTGTTACGTTACGCATTTTTGCATACTACAATTGATTATACGGGTTGGCTTCTTATTATTGGTGTGGCTTGTTTTAGGAGCTTTTTTGTTGTGGGTATTTATTATTCAATTGCACAAGCTTACAGCCAACGTCAACTGACAGCTGACTTAACAGTAAACTCGACTATGTATATGGAAGCGTTTTATTTGCAAAAAATGATGGATCAAATTGAAAAAGTAATGGCGCAAAGTTATAGCTTATATCGGCAATTAAAAACAGAAGAGCATCAAAGTTACACATCAGCTCTACATATTGCCCAAGAAATTCATGAGGTAAAGAAGGATTCTCAACGTATTTATGCAAGTTTGAATAATTTAACAACCCATCATAGTTATGAAGCACAGTTATCTCAACTTGTACAACATGTGAGAGTGAGTAATGAAAATTACGCGTTACATTTACAAAAGAATATTATAATTCAAGTGGACCAACTAACAGATTATGCGGTGAAAGAGCAATTAGTCATTTTAACGATTCTAAATAACTTAGTAGCCAATGCTGTAGAAGCAATGACGCGAGGGGTTATTACGATACAAGTGAAAGAGCAAGGGTTGAATACGTGGTTTATCGTTACGGATGAGGGTATGGGTGTGGCTACAGAGGATGCAACGATTATTTTTGAGCCAGGATTTACAACGAAGTATAATCAAGCAGGCGTTGCAGCTACAGGTATTGGGCTGTCTCACGTGCGAGATTTAGTTCATCAATTACAAGGAGTGATTACTTGTGAAAGCACGGGGCAGGGCGCTTGTTTCCGTGTAAAAGTACCAACTAAGAAACTACAGGGGTGAGAATATGCGTTATTTTATAGTAGATGATGACATTGTGAGCAGACGAATGTTAAGTCAAATTATTATTGATAGTGATTTAGGTGTAATTGTAGGAGAGG
The DNA here is from genome assembly GCF_014643595.1 of Lysinibacillus alkalisoli. Lineage (GTDB taxonomy): Bacteria > Bacillota > Bacilli > Bacillales_A > Planococcaceae > Metalysinibacillus > Metalysinibacillus alkalisoli. The sequence continues at coordinate 70,129 of NZ_BMJT01000006.1, read as the reverse complement.
CTGAAGACGGGGAATCAGCTGTAGCACCTATTTTATTAAGTCATCCAGACTTTGTTTTGATTGATTTATTAATGCCAAAACAAGATGGCATTGTCACAATTGATCAATTAAGAAAAGCTAACTTTAAAGGGCATTTTGTTATGATCTCACAAGTCGTGAATAAAGATATGATTAGCGAGGCGTATCAACAAGATGTGGAGTTTTTTATTCATAAACCGATTAATAAAATAGAAGTAACAAATGTGTTGAAAAAGACAGCAGAGCGCTTTCTTTTAAAGCAATCTTTATTAACTATCAAAAAATCATTAGTGCATATTGAAAAAGAGGCGGTTGAAGAGCAACAGCGTACCGTTAAAGATATTGTATTGTCTATTTTAAATGATTTAGGGATTGTAGGCGAGTCAGGGAGTGAAGATATTGTAGCCATCATCGAACTGCTTACCCAGCAAAATGATGTGCTAAAACAATTACCACCACTCAAAGATTTATATGAGAAATTAGCATCGCAAACTAAGTTTACAGCCCTCGATATTATGAAAGAAACAAAAGCAATTGAACAGAGAATACGCCGTGCTATTATTACAGCTATGCATAATATTGCGATTATGGGAGCTGTAGATTATGCCAGTCAAGAGTTTGAGTATTATGCCCCTCGTTATTTTGAATTTGCTGAAATCAGGTTATGTATGAAGGCGATTCAAGATGAAAAGCCCATGCCTAAAAAGATAAAAGTGAATATAAAGCGTTTTTTACAAGTGTTACTGGTGGAAACTAACGAAAAATATTATCAATAAAATTTTAAAAAATAATGTAGGATTTTGTCGGAATTGATAAGTCACCTTCTACAATGATAACAAGTTTTTTGAAAACGATATCATTGTAGGGGGGAGTAAGCTTGAAAAAGAAAAAAATAAGCTTAGCTTATCAAATTTTAATTGGTTTAGTGCTCGGTATTATTGTAGGAGCTATTTTTTATGGTAACCCTAACGTAGAGAAGTATTTACAACCAATTGGCACAATATTTTTAAATTTGATTAAAATGATTGTTGTTCCGATTATTATATCTACACTAATTCTAGGTGTAGCAGGCACAGGTGATATGAAGCAGCTAGGTCGCCTAGGGACAAAAACCATCATTTATTTTGAGGTTGTTACAACAATTGCCATCGTCTTTGGTTTATTAGCAGCTAACCTTGCTAAACCAGGTGTTGGTGTAAATATGAATGACATTACACAAACAGATATTTCAACATATGTGGAAACGACAAAGGATGTTGAAAGCTCAGGGTTTGGTGATACGATTGTTAGCATTGTGCCAACGAATATTATCGACGCTATGGCACAAGGGGATATGTTAGCTATTATTTTCTTCTCTGTATTATTTGGCTTAGGGGTAGCAGCCATTGGAGAGCGTGGGCAACCTGTACTTCAGTTTTTTTCAGGTGTAGCTGATGCGATGTTTTGGGTAACTAATACGGTAATGAAGTTCGCGCCATTTGGTGTGTTTGCTTTAATTGGTATTACTGTGTCAAAATTTGGTTTAAGCTCTTTAGTTGCGCTAGGGAAATTAGCGATATTAGTATATGTTTGTATGTTTTTATTTGTCATTATTGTACTAGGGTTAATCGCAAAATATGTAGGGACAAGTATTTTTACATTGGTAAAGATTTTAAAAGAAGAACTGATTCTAGCCTATTCAACGTCAAGTTCGGAAACCGTTTTGCCTAAAATTATGCAAAAGATGGAGCGTTTCGGTGTGCCAAAAGACATTGTCTCCTTCGTTGTACCAACAGGTTATTCCTTTAATTTAGATGGTTCGACATTATACCAAGCAATAGCCGCTATTTTCATTGCTCAAATGTATGATATTCCATTAACAATAGGTCAACAAATTACATTAGTGTTAGTATTAATGATTACTTCAAAAGGGATTGCGGGTGTACCAGGTGTGTCTTTCGTTGTATTGTTAGCAACGTTAGGTTCTGTTGGTATTCCAGTTGAAGGTTTAGCGTTCATTGCTGGTATTGACCGTATACTTGATATGGCTCGTACGGCGGTCAATGTGATGGGTAACTCATTAGCAACGATTGTTATTGCGAAATGGGAAGGTAGATTTGATGAACAAGCAGCCGCAACCTATTTTGACCAACCTGTGAAAGAAGCATAATAAATAAAAATCGCACGCATCTGTTATGCGCGCGATTTTTTTATTGCCAAGTAAAGCCTTTTTTTTGTAAAAATTCTTTTATATGTGGACGACGTTGCTCTACTAAAAAATCAGCCATTTGTTTTGTCCAATTATCAATTTTACGATTAGAAGAACGGCTGTTATAATACGTTTCCATCGTTTTATTATAAGCGTTTAAATCTTCTTCATAGTGACTTGCATCGTAGGTGTTTTCGTGAAGAATTGTGCTAATAGGTAGGCGTGGTTTCACTTCATTACGTCTTGCTGGTACCCCAATGGTTAGACCAAATAACGGAAAGACATGGTCAGGTAATTGTAATAATTCACTAATTTCCTCAGGTTTGTTACGCACTCCTCCAATATAACAAATTCCGTATCCTTCACTCTCTGCCGCTACTACGAAGTTTTGTGCGAAAAGACCAACATCAGCAACCCCAACAAGTACATTTTCTGCTGAATCAGCCACAATATCTACACCTTCAAGCTGCCCTGCTACTTGTAGTCGTTTAAAGTCTACACAAAATACGAAGGCTGCACCAGATGTTTCAAATTGTCGAGGGTTATTAGAGAGTAAGCCTAATTGTTCTTTCTTTTTTTCATCTGTTACCCACACTACACTATAAGCTTGTACAAAATGTGAAGTAGCTGCCATTTGTGCTGTAGTGATTAAATCGACTACCTTGTCTTTACTCAATTGCACGCCATCATAAATGCGTACAGATGAGTGGTTACGTAAAAGTTCTTTTACCATCTTTAATCCATCCCTTCAAATGCATTCTCCCTCATTTTAGTATAAAAGTTGAGGTGTTGAAAGCGACTTGTCTAAATTTATTTTAAATTTGTCAAACATTGTTATGACAAGGTTTGCTCCCTGATCTGTGCCATAAAATAAAAATATATGGTTGACAGTTAAAAAAGAGTGGCGTATAACTAGAGTTGTTGAACGGCAAGAAAAAAATGATACAGATTCCTCGTTAGGTGAGGCTCCTATATGGAGACATGCTGCTGCCCAGAAATGTCCAAAGACGCCAATGGGTCAACAGGAACCATCGACATAAGGTGGTTTTTAATGTAGCTGGATATTAGATATATCCTATGTCATATAGTGCTAAAGCTCTACGAAAGAGGCTTAATTTACTATGGCTTATGTTATTCATAAGTATTTATTTAGTGATGTCCATTAAGCATTCCTCTTTGTAGAGAGGGATGCTTTTTATTTTTTGCCAAAACGATACAAAATATATGCACACTTAAACACTTGTTAGGTGAGGCTCCTATATGAAGATAAGCTGCTGCCCAGAAATGTCCAGAGACGCCAATGGGTCAACAGGAATCATCGAGCTAAGGTGATTTTTAATGTAGCTGGAATTATCCTATGTCATATAGTGCTAAAACTCTACGAAGGGGGTTTATTTAGGCGTTTTTTCGATGCGCTTTTATCACACTCCTCTTTGTAGAGGGGTGTTTTTTTGTACCATGTTTTATACAAAAGGAGGTGTTACGATGTTGACGATAACAAGGTCGCGTAGTAAAACAAGTGAGATTAATCATGAACATGTGTTACTCATGCAACCAACAGATCAAGAAGTAAAAAATGTAAAGGTGAAGCATCATGTGCCACCATCTTTTTTACAAGCGGCATTACAAAAAAATGCCTTGCCAAGTGTGAAATTACGTGGTGATGCTTTAATGATGATTGTACAAGCCCCAATCGCAACAGAAAAGAAGAAGGGCATTGCTTACGATAGTATAGCAATTGGCATTTATTTAGCCCCCACTTATACTGTAACCATTTGTGCTTCAACGCACCCTATACTGTCAATGACTACAACATTTTCACATGAGTATGTGTTGGCGTTATTACAACTCATAGCCATGCACACCATTGATGCGCTATATGAGATTGATATGCGTGTAACTGAAACAGAAAATAAACTAAAGACAGCAATTCACAACAAGCAAATGTTTAATTTGATGGCGTATAATCGCAGTTTGACGATGATGGCTCGCACAGCAAAAGCCAATCAAATGATGGTGCATAAATTGGTCTATGAGTTACATACTTGGTTAGATGGTGAAGAAGATCAACAATTGCTAGATATTGAGGTGGCGTTAAATCAAGCAGCAAATATGGCACAAGTATACAACATCAATTTAGGCGGATTAATGGATGCCTATTCAGCGATGATTGAAAATAATTTAAGTATAAGTGTACAACGATTAACGGTTTACATTTTAATGGCAGCTGTGCCTTTAGGAGCAGCTGGTATTTACGGTATGAATACGCCTTTACCGTTCCAAGATGCGCCGTATGCTTTAACGATAATTATGTTCATCTGTGTTGTGATGATTGTCTTATCAGGTTTTATTTTACGTAAAAAACAAATCATTTAGGAAAGAGGAAAAGCTGTGCAGACGATATACTACAGCCCTGAGCAAGGGCAATTAAAGCAAGCATCTCGCATTGTGCATAATGCCTTAATATACATGGTAAATCCTACATCACAAGAAATTGCCCAAACAGCGAAGGATTTAAAGATTCCGGCAAAATTTTTCCGTGATGTACTGGATGTCAATGAACGTCCACGGATTACACGTGAGCAAGAAGCATTATTAATGATTTTAAATATGCCAACTAAAACAAAGCACAATGTATTAGAGGCTTTGCCTTATCAAACGATACCATTTGGCATTATCCATGTTAAAGATCACATGGTAGTAGTAGCAAAAGAAGAAGTCCCTATGTTTGCGTCATTAATCAAAGGAACGTATGGCGATTTTGATACTCATATGAAAACACGCATGACGTTATTTTTATTTGAGGGTGTTGCTATAGCTTATGAACAAACATTAATGACCATTACACAACAAGTAGGTAGACTCCAACATAAGTTGAAAAAAGCCTATCGTAACAATGAGTTATTTGGCTTAATTAACTTGAATAAAAGTTTAGTCTATTTTTCAACATCATTAGGGGCTATGCAAATGGTTTTTGAACGCTTACTTAATGGGCGTGATATTAAACTATATGATGAAGATGCGCGCATGTTACAAAGTGCCTTACTAGATATTAAACAAGCAAAAGCTGTAACCGAATTACGAAGAGAAAGCCTCAGTAATCTCATGGATGCCTATGCTGTGGTAATCCATAATAATTTAAATTCTATTTTGAAAATTTTGACTACTTTAACGATCGTTCTCGTCATTCCAACAATGATGGGCAGTATTTTTTCTATGAACGTAGCATTGCCATATGAAACAGAGTGGATTTCCACAATTGTAGTTGGCATTTTAATGGTGCTTATTGTTGCCGTGCTAATGGCATTGTTTAAAAAGAAACGATTTTTAACTATTTAAGGAAGGGGCGTTCCCATTGTTAACGTATTTTAAAGAAGAACCAGGTATCGGCTTAGCACCTACCTCTCAAATGAATAGTAGCTCATGGGTACAATTAACAGCACCAACAAAGAGTGAAGTTGCAAAGATAACGAAAGCATATCATTTACCAGCGCATTTTTTACAAGATGCCCTAGACCCTCATGAAAGAGCAAGGATTGAAGAACATAAAGGAAATAGCCTTATTATTGTTCATATCCCTTATGAAGACGATGTGGTAGAAGATTTATCTAAAGAGGTACGCTACAAAACTATACCACTTGGCATCATTCAAAATGAGCAGCAATTTATTACAGTATGTCAAAAGGATACCTCCTTTTTATATGAGTCGCTCGCTAAAGAGGCTTTGCTCTGGCAAAATGGTGGCCCAACACGCAATACATTAAATGTCATTAAGTCCGTTGCTCATGCTTACGTGGCATTTTTAGAAGAAATTGAAGAAGCGATTCAACATACAGAGAAACAACTTGCAGCATCCTATCAAAATAAAGAGTTGTATACCTTATTAAATCTCAACGAAAGTTTATTGCACATGACAACATCGTTAAAGCAGATGAAGTCAATGACAGAGAAGATGGTGTATGGGAAATATTTTCCATTACAAGACCATGATGAAGATGTAGTAGAAGACGCGATGATTGAATTAGATCAAGCGCATGCTATTGCAGAGATTAGTCAATTAAATTTAAATAACGTGATGGATGCTTATGGGAATGTTATCCAAAATAATGTGAGCCATATTGTGAAATTTTTAACAGCGGCAGCTATTGTATTATCTGTGCCCACATTAGTAGCGAGTATTTATGGCATGAATGTACCTTTACCCTTCCAAGACGAGCCTTATGCTTTTACAGCATTAATCGTTATTATGGTGAGTTTAAGTGCTGCCTTTACGTATGTATTTTATAAAAAACGTTACTTTTAATTCATTAAATTAGAGATTGTGTGGTGATGGGAATTGGATAGTTCCCCTGAGAGTCATAGGAGTAAGCAAGGAAATATTCACTTCTTAACATCATGTTGGAGGTGGAGTTAAGGGAGGTTTTACAATGGCAAACTTTAAACATGAGTCAGCTGGACAAATTATGGAGACCACTTACATTACAGTACCAGGTCACTTCATCGTAGATAATGCCATCGCATACTTTAGAAAGCATGCAAAAAATAAAGAAAATCTACATTATATTTATGTGACAGATGATTACAGTCGTTTATGTGGTGTGTTATCTGTTAGGGAGCTTGTAATTGCAGAGAAGGACAGTCGCATTCAAGATATTATGACAAAAGATGTAGTGTATGCGCCATCAGATATGGACCAAGAAGAACTAGCGATGATGTTTGAAAAGGAGGACTTATTGTCAGTACCCATTGTGAATGAACGTTTTCAAATGATTGGTGTTGTTCATGTTGATGATATTTTAGATGTAGTCAAACATGAGGCAACAGAAGATTTTTTAAAGATGGCACCAGTTTCGCCACTAGGTGAAGGTTTAAAAGATGCAAGTGTTAGCTTACTTTACAGAAAACGTATTACATGGCTCGTATTATTAGTCTTTATGAATGTATTCTCAGGTGCTGGTATTGCTCATTTTGAAGATGTAATTGAAAATAATATTGCACTCGTCTTCTTTTTACCTTTGTTAGTAGACAGTGGAGGGAATGCAGGTTCGCAAGCCTCCACCTTAATGATTCGAGCGATGGCTTTAGGTGATGTCAAAATTAAAGATTGGCTCAAATTATTTACAAAAGAGATTTCTATCTCCTTTTTACTAGGGATTACAATGGCAATCGCTGTTTCGATTGTAGGTTTTGTACGTGGAGGTGCAGAAATCGCAGTAGTTGTCTCACTAACGATGACACTAGTCGTTATGGTAGGTAGTTTGATTGGTATGTCACTGCCATTTATCTTTAATAAATTAAAGATGGATCCTGCAACAGCAAGCGCACCATTAATCACTTCTGTAGCAGATATTGTAGGTGTGTTAATCTACTTCTCAATTGCTAGTTGGTATTTAGGTTTATAACAAGAAAGGCGGTGTAGCAGATGACTCATACAGAAATCATGATGAAATTAACAATAGCCCTTTTCTTTGGACTATTAATTGGCATTGATCGTCAATTAAAGCATAAACCCTTAGGCTTAAAAACAACAATGATTATATGTGTGGCAAGTTGCCTTGTTACAGTTGTATCAATTGAATCCTTTCATCGTTTTGCTACACCAACTTTTCGTAATATGGACCCTATGCGCCTCACCGCTCAAATTGTGAGCGGTGTTGGTTTTTTAGGGGCAGGTGTAATTTTACGCCGACAAAACGATGTTATTTCAGGGTTGACAAGTGCCGCCTTAATCTGGGCAGCATCAGGTATTGGTATCGCAGTAGGTGTCGGCTTATATGCAGAAACAGCATATGCTGTATTTTTATTTATTATGGCTGTTAATTTTATCCCTCAGTTTGTTAAACGATTAGGGCCTCAACGTTTACGTCAACGCGATGTGGCTGTGAAGTTGGTTATGGAGCCTAATGCTAAAATGACAGAGCTCTTAAAAACAATCGAAGGTAAAACGAGAACACTTAAAAAAGAGACAAAACAAGAAATTCGCGTGCGAAATGTGAAAATTAAAGATGGCGATAATGGTCAACATGTAACATTATTACTTTCTGCACCTGAGAATCAATATACAACAGAGATTTATTATTTATTTAAAAAAATAGACCATGTGTTAAATGTGGAGGTTGAACATTTGTAAGTAGGTGATCCGAATGGTAACAATTAAAAATTGGCAAGAGTATTCTTATTATTTAGCATTGCACTTAAAAAATGGTGAGCAAGTATCTTTTCGCGCACAATTTTTAACCTTGCATCCTAATAATCAACTCGCGTTTATTTACATGTTAAATGAGCATTCCAGAGAGAAATTATATCGTTTTATTACACCAACAGAGTTTGCAGAGATTTTTGGTCGTATGGAGGCGAGTGAACAACAATTAGTGTTAGAAGAGCTAGAAGAAAATTATGCAAAAGAAACGGTACAAGCATTACCAACAGATGAAATGGTAGATTTTTTGAGCGAGTTTTCGATATCGAATCGTCAAACCTACTTGCATAAACTTGACCAATCCAAACGAGATAAGGTAAAGCATATGCTAGGTTATGGTGCAAGCACTGCTGGCGCAATTATGACAACAGAGTTTATTACAGCAACACCTGAGCAAACAACAGTGGAAGTATTACGCCATGTGCGCCAACAAGGTGAGCACGCTGAAACAATTTACTATATTTATATCGTCGAACAAGAGCAATTATGTGGTGTTGTCTCGCTAAAAGATATTTTGTTAGAGAGTGATGCCGCAACAATGGCTTCGATTATGCAAGACAAAATGATTACGGTTGAGTCAGATACTGACCAAGAAACGGTCTTGCATATTGTACGTGATTACGACTTATTAGCATTGCCAGTGGTGGAACAAGGTAAATTAGTTGGCATTGTGACAGTGGATGATGTGATGGATGTTTATTATGAAGAAACCGAAGAAGATTTTGGTGAGATGGCGAGTGTTAGTGGGGCTATTGATTTAGAAGTCGGGACAAAAAAAGCAACTCAAGTACGTTTAACTTGGTTGCTTAGAATGTTAGTTATTAGTGTGATCCCGTTTAGTTTGATTTACTTTTATCAACAACAACTCCTCATTTTAGCCCTATTTATTCCTATTATTGCAAGTATTGCAGGGAATGTAGGCACTCAAGCATTAGCAGCGTCTCTGCGTGTGAAAGAGCAAGAAGGTAAAGCAGGTTTTGCTAAACTACTAAAGAGAGACAGTAGTTCAGCAATTATCATTGGTTGTGTTAGTGCTACAATAGTAGCCATACTGAGTTATGTTGTACAAAATGACAATAAACTTGCGCTACAAATCTTTAGTGTGACATATGGTGCAGTTATGTTATCTTCTGTTATTGGTACGTTAATGCCTTACGTCTTCAAAGACTCGGCCTATGTGTCAAGCCCAGCTGTCACAACATATAGCGATGCGATAACGACCGCCTTACTCATTATGGTACTTTCTTTTTAAAGGCATTACGTACTTTAGGCTCAGTACCATGGTACACATTTTTGATATTAGGTATGTGTAAGTAGCAGGTAATGATAAATAATAATAATGCGATGCAACATGTGAGCCAACCACCTAAATAATAGGCGCTTACTATAAAAATAAGATAGATCGCAAATAGCCCTATGATTAAATAGTTGGTGAGCAGTCCAATAATAACGAAGGCTACTGTACCAAGTAACCCTAAGGGCCAATATAAGGCTAAAAATGCACCAATTAAAGAAGCTGTTCCTTTACCGCCGTTAAATTTCATATGAAACGGAAAATTATGCCCTATAATAACAAAAGCAGATAACACATACAGTAAAATGATGCTATCGCCATCTGAAAGATGATAGTATGAAAATAGATAACGCGCTATGATGACGGCAAATAAAGCTTTAAAAATATCGATAATGGCAACTAGAATGCCATACTTCCAACCTAATAAAAGTGTGGCATTTGATGCGCCAGCATTGCCAGAACCTTGCGTTTTTAGATTGATCCCTGATAATTTCTGAGCGATAACAGAACCATGAATACAACCGATAAAATAACCGCTAATAATTGTACAAATAAGTGCAAATAACATGATGATCATCGCTCCTTTTTTACGTGAAATGGTACAACATACATACGCATGAATAGCTTTCAAAGTTTCAGAAAAAATAATTTACTTGTTGACATAGTAAAACAGTAGGGTATATACTGTGTAACAACGAAGGCAATTTAATAATTACTCTTATCAAGAGCGGCGGAGGGAATAGGCCCTATGATGCCCAGCAACCAGTGAAGTTGTATAGAAAATTCACAATGGTGCTAAGTCCTACAGACAACTGTCTGGCAGATAAGGGGAGGAAAATGATATGACAACCTCTTCTTATTTTGATAAGAAGGGGTTTTATTTTTTTCGCAAAACCTCCTCTACACAATGCCAACGTAAAAACAAATTTGGGAGGCTTTTTTAATGACAAACTTTAAACCAGAAACTTTATTATTACATGCAGGACAAGAGGTAGACCCTACAACAGGTTCTCGTACCGTACCCGTTTACCGCACAACTTCTTATGTTTTTAACGATACAGCTCATGCGCAGCGCTTATTTGCTTTACAAGAGGCAGGCAATATTTATTCACGTATTATGAATCCAACAGTAGACGCCTTTGAACAACGTGTTGCAGCACTTGAAGGTGGCACAGCAGCAGTAGCATTATCTTCAGGTATGGCAGCAATTGCATTTGCTGTGTTAAACATTGCAAGTGCAGGTGATGAGATTGTAGCAGCTGGCTCATTATATGGTGGTACATATAATTTATTTGCTAACACATTACCTCGTTATGGTATTACAGTAAAATTTGTTGATGAGAAAGACCCAGCAAACTTTGCAGCAGCCATTACAGACAAAACACGTGCTATCTTTGCCGAGACAATTGGTAACCCAAGCTTACAAGTGTTAGATATTGAGGCAGTAGCGAAAGTTGCCCATGATCATGGGGTGCCTTTACTAATTGATAATACATTCCCTTCTCCATATGGTTGTAATCCTATTGCATTTGGCGCTGATGTTGTCATTCATTCGGCAACAAAGTGGATTGGGGGACACGGCACAACAATCGGGGGCATTGTGATTGATGCAGGCAAGTTTGACTGGACACAAGGAAGATTCCCATACTTTACTGAGCCAGATGAGAGTTACCATGGTATTCGTTACGGTATTGACACAGCGGCAGCAGCATTTGCAACAAAACTACGTGTACAATTATTACGTGACTTTGGGCCAACGTTAAGTCCAGATGCGGCGTTTAATTTCCTACAAGGGTTAGAAACACTGCATTTACGTGTACAAAAACATAATGAAAATGCCAATGAGGTAGCACAATACTTAAAAGCACATCCAGCAGTAACATTTGTGAATCATAATAGTTTTGCTGACTTCCCTACACATGATTTAGCGAATAAATATTTCACACATGGCTTTGGTTCTATCATCACATTTGGTATTAAAGGTGGTCGTGAGACAGGTGCTAAATTAATTGATAGTGTTAAATTATTCTCACATGTAGCTAATGTGGGAGATGCTAAGTCACTAATCATTCACCCTGCATCAACAACACACCAACAGTTATCAAAAGAAGAGTTAGAACTTGCAGGTGTATCTGAGGAGTTAATTCGCTTGTCCATTGGTCTAGAAGCAATCGAAGATATTATCGCTGATTTAGACCAAGCCATTATGGCAGCACAATAATACAATAAAGCTGTTGAGACGCCAGATGCTCAACAGCTTTTTTTATGTCACTATTATAATAGAAGAAACTCAAAGTAATGCCCTTTCTAAATAAACAAGTGTGCGTGTGGAAAAGATTTTCCTTGTTTTATATGATTGAATGCGTTACAATTCAGCATAAGTTATAGTTTGAACGCGTATGTGCAAACAACACATCAATAGTGGAGGTATTAAGCGATATGGCAACAATTAAGGCAGCGATTTTAGGCTTTGGTACGGTGGGGCAAGGTATCTATCATATTTTAAATGAAAAACGAGAAGAGCTTAAAAATAAGTTAGGTTTAGAATTAGAAGTAGCTAAAATTCTTGTGACAGACACAAGCCGTGAACGTGTACCAGGTACACAACATTTAATGACAGACAACATGGCAGAGATTTTAGAAGAGGATGGACTGCAAGTAGTATTTGAAGCAATTGTGAACGAAGAACCCGCTTATACATACTTGAAACAAGCAATCGAAAATAAATGTCATGTCATAACAGCAAATAAAGTGATGTTTGCCAAACATGGCTTAAAATTGCAAGCATTAGCAAAAGAGTATGGTGTTTTCGTAGGGTATGAGGCAACTACAGCAGGCGGTGTACCTGTTATTAAAACAATGAAAAATATTTTACTGGTGAATGATGTATCACGTATTCAAGGTATTTTAAATGGTACATCAAATTATATTTTAACAAAGATGCGTGCAGAAGGCTGGGCGTTTGAGGATGCATTAAAAGAGGCACAACGTCTAGGATATGCTGAGGCAGACCCATATAACGATGTATCAGGTCAAGATGCCTTTAAAAAAATTATGATTTTAAGCGCATTAGCCTTCGGTGAACAACCTGATTGGGATGATGTTGAGGTAATTGGTATTGATCGTATCTCAGCAGAGCAAGTGAAATTGGCTACAGAAAAAGGCATGCGCTATCGTCATGTGGCAGAAGTAGAAAAGCGTGAGGATGGTACAATTTTCGCTAAGGTTGGCCCAATGCTAGTTGATGCTGAGCACCCGCTTTATCCTGTGGATGATGTGAATAATGCAGTAGCATTAGAAACTAATTATATTGGCACATTATCATTAGTAGGCCCAGGGGCAGGTATGTATCCAACCGCAAGCGTAATGGTAGAAGATTATGCTGAAATCATTGGTAAACGTGCAGGCTTTGTTGTGCGCATTTAATAAGAGGAACCGAACAGTCATAAGATTGTTCGGTTCTTTTATTTTTTACTTGGAAAGAAAATGTAAGACAAATTAATGAGTGAGTCAATAATATAAACAACGATCCAAACTTGTAAGATATTTGTGGCTAACTCACTTGTGAAAGGTTGGATGGCTTTAGCATCACTAAACCACTGCATGGAAAAAGTAAAATGCGTGTTACCGTACTTTGCCCACATTATAAAAATAAAGAGGCTAAAAATAATAGTGTGGAGAGCAAAGTAAAATATCGATTTTTTTTGCAAATAACGACTATCTTTTTCGCGTGCTAATAAATAAAGGTCACGTTCAGTTAACAAGTTTTCACCGCGACGTTCACCAATCCATTTACGGAGTTTACGGTCTAATTTTTTAAAGTCACTAACACCTAACGTACATGCATATAGTACAAAAAGTCCTACTACAATATGAAAAGAAGTAATTTCGCCAGTTTGCTGATAAATGGTGTAAGCAAGCAAAGCTTCTAATAACAATGGTAAAATAAATAAGAGTAAAAAAAATGAGCTAAGTGCGCGTTTTTTAAAGCCATAGCGCAAAACGATAAACAGTAAAGCAGATAGCACAGAAATGATTTCTAATGTGATAAAAATGTGCCATTGATAAGAAATTAGCACGTCATCACCTCCATATTAGTGTTACGTTCAAATCAATAAAACGTTTCATTAATCTTCATCTTTAACATCAATATCTTCAGGTATTGGCGTGCTTTTCCATATGTCAATTTCTTCTTTAATACGTTCAATTTGCTCATGATACGTATCAAACTGTGCACTATTAATTAAATATTGTTCCCCGTCATGCACAGCTTTAATGCGTCCTTCATAAATGTAACGTAACACTTGCTGTATGGGCATATTTAATTCAATTGCGATTTCATTAGCTGTTTTATACAAAATGTACACGTCCTTTCTGCTATACATTAGTATAGCGTTCTTAAGAAAATCTTCATAATTGAATGCAATAGATATTAAGAATTATCTTCTACAATATGAATGAGAGTGAGGTGAATATCATGACGAAATTAACGGTTTTAGTAACAGATGATGACCAAGATATTCGTGATGGTATTGAGATTTACCTAAAAAATGAAGGCTATGCAGTGTTAAAAGCTTCAGATGGCCAAGAGGCTTTACAGCTCCTAGAAAATAATGAGGTACATCTCATTATTTTAGATATTATGATGCCTAATATGGACGGGATTACAGCAACCTTTAAAATACGAGAGCTGCGTAATATCCCTATTATTATGTTGAGTGCAAAAGCAGAGGACAGCGATAAGATTCATGGATTGTCTGTAGGCGCAGATGACTACGTGACAAAGCCTTTTCATCCTTTAGAGTTATTAGCACGTGTAAAATCACAATTGCGCCGTTATGTGCAACTCGGTACATATGAGAAAGAAAGTGAAGCGATAGCAATTGAAGGTTTAGTGCTAGATGATGCAGGCAAAGAAGTTTTCTTAGATGGTGATGCAGTAAAGCTTACACCAATTGAATATAAAATAACAGAGTTATTAATGCGCAATGCAGGTCGTGTTTTTTCAACACGAGAAATTTATGAACGTGTATGGAATGAAGAAGCTTATAATGCGGAAAACATTGTAGCGGTACATATACGAAAAATCCGAGAAAAAATAGAAGCGGACCCGAAAAATCCGCGATACTTAAAGGTTGTGTGGGGAATTGGCTATAAAATGGAGAGATAATATCGAACGCATTATTACTTTTTTAGGTTTCTGTGCGGCAGTGGTTGGTATTGTATTGTTTATGTCGCATACTGTGCAATTTATTCATGCCAACTTGGGTGAAGTGTTTGCATTATTACGCAAATTTAGTTAGGAGGCGCCTATGAATCAAAAGAAAAGGCAAATTCTCATCTTCTTATTAGCAACATGGGTGATTATGACAGCTATTATTGTGGTCGTTCGCAATGAAAATTTACGTAAACAAACGTTTGATACACCTTATGAGAAGGCACTGGCTTATTTTTTAGAAGAAGCAGGACCGACACTCATTAATCCACCACGTAAAAGTGAAGTATTAAAAGCGATTAAAGTATCGGAAACAGAAATTAATGAGTATCGCTATCGTTTTGGAGATAAAGAAAGCCAAATATCGAATATTATGCAGCAATATGAAGAAGCCATTGTGGAGGCACAAAATAACGAAAACACAGAACGCGAACGTCAAGTAATCGAAGAGCGAGATAAAAAGATTGCGGATATTAAACGTAATTTTGAAGATGATGCGTATGTGATAGACAAAATTACATTAGAAAAAGAAAAAATGGTAGATAGTTATTTTGCCCAGTTAGAGGATAAGCGAAAAGAGTTGCAAGAGCAATACCCCTTTATTAGCTATCACCTCACCGAGATTGAATCTGGTGAAGATAAAGTGAAAGGGAATAGTAAGGCAGATGCCTTATTTAAAAAAGAATACCATGCCTCTAATGACAAAATAGCGCCCTTATATACTCAAACATATGATGAAAAATTACTGCATATTTTTTATAATGAACCTTATAATTACTGGCCAAACTTAAACCAAGATGACCGTAAAAATCCTGTAAGTAATGTAACTTACAAGTATAAAGGACAAGTGATTGTAGATAAGGCACTGTATAAAGCAAGTGCAGCTTATCAGGAGTATGAACTCGAACAAAAAAACAAGTGGATGTATTATGGCATTGTATTGAGTGGCATTGTAGCGAGCCTTATTTTAGTGATACTAAAAACGGAACGCAGCGACTTTTTACGAGATGCTCATTACATTACGTCCATGTCTATTGATTTGATTGTAATGCTCACCTTGTTGAGTTATATAACTGTGCTTGTGTTTGCCGTATTTTTAGCGGAGAGCCTGCAATACCAAACGTATACGATTATTTTCGAATTAGGTTTCTTATTGCCTTATATCATTTGGTTGGGAGTAGTATATTTAGCCTTGCTCTTTACGAATGCTATTTACACAAGGGTAAGGCAAGCAGGTAACTTACAAACCTTATTGCAAGAGAGCTACACAATGAGTTTGTTACGTATAAGTAAAGACTTACTGTTGAACCGTACGATCTTTATACAAACTATTATTTTATTATCTGCCACCTTTGTAGGTGGGGCATCATTAGTTCTCATTTTCTTTATGGGTGCACAAATCGAAGTGTTTATTTTTTTAGTATGTTTTTTAATAGGTAGTTTTTGTGGCTTAGTGTATTTAGCAAGAATGGCGTATTTAAATCGTATTATGAAGGATACGGAGTCGTTATCTAAAGGCACATTAAATCGTCCTATTAAAGTAAAAGGTAAATCTGTATTTAGCCATCATGCTTCCAACCTTAATCACTTGCGTGCAGGTGTACAGCAATCGATGACTGAGCAAGCAAAAAGTGAAAGGTTAAAGACAGAGCTCATTACAAATGTCAGTCACGATTTACGTACACCATTGACATCTATTATTACGTATACAGATTTACTAAAAAACGAAAACCTCACACCTGAAGAACGCCGTAAGTATGTCGATGTGTTAGATAAAAAATCCGAGCGTTTGAAAGTGTTAATCGAGGATTTGTTTGAAGTATCAAAAATGGCCAGTGGAAATGTTGAATTGAATAAACAACGCATTGATTTTACAGAATTAGTGCAACAAGTAGTAGGTGAGCATGAGGAAGACTTGCGTGATAAAAACTTAGATTTACGACTTACGTTGCCAAATGAGTCGCTATATAGTGTTGTCGATGGTCAAAAAATGTGGCGCTTACTTGATAATTTATTAATTAATGTTGGTAAATATGCTTTACCACATACGAGAGTTTACGTGACATTACAAGTAAATGAACGTAAACAAATTGAATTGCTCATTAAAAATATTGCCAAGTATGAAATTGGTGACAATGTGGATGAATTATTTGAACGATTTAAACGGGCAGATAAATCGCGACACACAGAAGGTTCAGGGCTAGGTTTAGCCATTGCACAATCTATTGTTGATATGCACGGTGGTACAATGTCGATTAGTGTAGATGGTGATTTATTTAAAGTTGCTGTACAACTTGAAAAAACACAGTAAATTTACACCACAAAATAACAAATATTGATACAATAAAGAGTAGAGAGAAATCTCTACTCTTTATTATTGTAATAAACTTTTTTGTTTGCTTGATAGGAGGTGCTTTCGCATGAAAATATTAATGGTTCAGCCAGTGTACGATGCTAAGTTTACATTGCGCTCATTAATTGCTAAAATTGAACGTATTTTGATTCAACAAGAAGTCGATTTAGTTGTTTTTCCAGAAAGCTTTTACCAATCTGCGACACGCAACGCTGCGATGAAATTCATGAAGAAAATGGCAGAACGATTACAAGTTGCTGTGATGAGTGGAGTGTCATTAGCTGATGGTTCAGAATGGGCTTTTTATTATAATCCCAAGCCACAATTGAATGAAACGACACAAACAGCATTTTTAAAGCATTCTACAGCTGCAAAAATAGCGTTTGATTATGATATGGCAATACGCGCAGATATTTATGATCCGATTTATTTACAAGGACACCGTATTCAGTCGATTATTAGTCATGACTTATTTTTCCCATTAGTCGTTAATCGATTAGAGCAAGAGGGTATGGATTTATTAATCCATTTGACAGAGGGTAATGTACGCATGTCTAAATGGCATAATATATTAAAAGGGCGCTCTTATGAAACAGATGCGCTTATTCTTTGCACGATGGGACATGACCCTAATCAAACACAAACATCTGATATCATTGCCTATCGTAAAGGTGTGCGTATTATACCAGAATATATGACAGGGGATAGTTACGATCATGAGGACGCTTGCCATCTTTTTGATATGAGTTGTTTAGAGTATATTCCAGAAGCGACGGATGTTTTTTATAGTACAAAACGTTATGAGCAATTTACATTTGGAAAAGATGAAAAAGCAGATGTGTACTTTGACTCTAGGCGCAAACGTTTAAAAACCACATTAACAAAAGTCCAAGAATATGACAATTCATTTATCGTTGAGAAAAATGGCGAGCATATACATATTCATTTCGCGACATATGATAGCTTAAAAAAACGAATTTACGTATATGACCAACCATCACAAATCAATGAACATCAAGTAATCGTGTATTTTGTAAACAAGGAAGTAAACGAAGAAGAAGCAATCGCTCTATTAAAATTACGTGTAATTGAAAATAGAATCGCAGCGATTTTAATTACAAAGAATTTATTTCTTGGCGCAAAAACAACACGCTATAAAAATATACAATTATTTAAACCAGAAAACGCGATCGTTGGCTTTGATTTGGCTTTTATGCATGGTATAGATAGTGTATTCCAACGCACTAATCGCAAACTAGGCATTCCTTATAAATATAAACAAGCGTATATTGCTTTGCATAAAGACTACAACACACAATAAAAATGGGCTACTTTTTTGTCATATTAAAGTGACAAGTGAAAGTAGCCTTTTTTTTATTTTGTCAGCTGCTTATTATAAAGTAGTGCTGTAATGGCCCAGACAACTACTACCCATGCAATCGTAATCATAAGACCCTTGATTAAGACCGCTTGACTTGGCGCATCTAATAAGTAATATAATTGCCCTCCTGGTAAATAGGTAATCAGCTTAAAGATGATATGTTTGTCTGCAAATGGCACAACTGATGAACCAGCTACAGCAATGAGCATGACAGGTAAAGAAGCAAATGATGCTCCTACAATGGAGTTGGTAACTAAACTAAATAATGTGCCAACACCAATATAAAAAATAATATTTAAAGTGAAAACAACAATCGCAAGCCATAATTGCTCTGGGTTGAAATGCGTGATTTTTAAAGACAATGTTAAAATAATAGCTGATGAAATAAACGTTAATAAACTTTTCCCTAGTAAAATATCTAAAATCGAAGCAGGGGAAAGCATTAAGCCACGTAATGTGTGATGCTCTTTTTCTTCAGCTAGTAAGCAACATTGAATATAAGCGGTACACATACCAAACGTTAAGTTAACAACGAGTAAATGTATCATTAAAGATACACCATCTTCTGTACCTAATCGACCATAAATAAAGGCAAATACTAGTGGCATCAGTAACATACTAGATATCGCATAGTTACGAGAAAATTCCTTCAAGTCTTTTTGAAAAATACTGTTAATGCGTTTTAATGAAAGATTCATAATAAGTTGCCTCCTGTTACAGTTCTAAATATGTCACCTAGACTTAGTTCATGGTGCGCGATTTTATCAATTTGCTGGGTAGCAAACCACTGAGCAAGTTGTTGACCATCTGCTGCTGTTTGCTTTAAAATATGCGACTCTCCGTTGAGAAGTGTCACGTGAATCGTTTGATCGCTATATTTTCGTTTCAATTGCTCTGGCTCACCTAGTAATTGTATTTTACCCTGATTCAGAAACGCTACGCGATCACATAAATCATTAGCTTCTTGCATATTATGAGTAGTTAAGAAAATAGTAGTGCCTGCTTGATTTAATGCGAGTAAACCATCATGAATATGTTTTGCATTAACAGGGTCAAGTGCGGATGTAGGTTCATCTAAAAATAATAGCTTTGGTTTGTGTAAAATGGTGCGCGCTAAAGTGACACGTTGAGTCATTCCTTTTGATAATTCTTTTACTTTCTTTTTTCTATGCTCAGTTAAATTAACAAAGGATAAAGCATAGTCAATTTCACTTTTATTAATGTCATAAAGCCCGCAATAAAGTTGTAAATTTTCTTCTATTGTTAAATTTTTATAAAGCCCACTATTATCTGTTAAGACACCGAATTGACCACGCTTTTTTGATTTTTTTAACTCAGATACATCTTCATTAAACAATTGAATATGACCTTTAGAGTTGGCAAGTTGTGCAGTTAACATTTTAATGGTAGTTGTTTTACCAGAGCCACTAGGGCCTAAAAAACCAAAAATTTCGCCTTGTTTAACATGAAAAGATAGTTTGTCTATAACCGTATGTTGTTGAAATGTTTTTGAAACATTTTGTACTTCAATAATATGATTCATTTTAAATGCCTCCTTGAATTTCGTAGCTTTAGCATAAAATAAATACTTAATGTACGCTATGAAACTTGGATGAATGGCAGTTATTTTTATGTGAGTGGCATAAAAAAAGCATTTAATTTCCCAGGAAATTAAATGCCCAACATAGATTTCAATGTTGTTAATCTTTTTTTAGATAGTGGTACTTGATTGGTAGTGTCACTTGTTAAAACTAAACTATAACTATTGCGAGTCCATGTAATGATTTCTCGTACCTTTTGTAAATTAACAATATAAGAACGATGACAACGGAAAAAACCAAAAGGAAGTAAACGTTGTTCAAGTTGTTGCAGTGTAAGAGAACACTGGAAAGCATCGCCATTTACATACACATAGACTTGGCCATCTAAACTTTCAATATAGTCAATTTCTGGAGGATTAAAAAGCATAATTTTTTCTTCATGACGTGTCGGGATTTTTTCAAATTTAATGTCTGTTTCGGAGTGTGGCGTAACTTCATTTTCGGTTTCGATATGGTGTAAACCACGCTCATTCAGCTTATAAAGTACGTCTGCACCTGACACCACTTCATGAAAATTACTAGATAATAGCATTGTATCTTTATTTTGTGCGACTTTATGAAAAATATTTTGTAAAAGAGAGCTATTAGCTTCATCGATATTTTGAAAAGGCTCTTCGATTAGTAAATAATTTTCTTGTGTTAAAAACAGTAAGGCACTTTGTACTACCTTTTTCTCACTATAGGTGAGTGTGTTTAACTTTTGATTAGCCAAGTGAGTGACTTGCATCATTTTTATGAGTTGTGCTGACGTTAGGGGAGAATCGTACAATGGTATTAAGAAGGAAAAATACTCCTTCACACGCAAGAAACGATAGAGATAAGGTGTACGTTGTAATACAAAAGTATCTGCATGGTTGGCGAAGTGTGTGGTAAAGTAAGCCACACGTTTTACATCAGCATGAATGCCAATAATCTGTTGCTCATGTGTAGGTAATGTGATAGTTGGTAACAGTATGCTGCCATCTGCGGTATATTTTTGTAATACTAGACTCATAAAAGTGCCTCCTCCTAATTAATGCCAGATATTTTCTGTAATTTCATGTTTTTCATGCTTTAACAACCACTGATTCACTTGATGGCGTAAATCATTAAGATGTTTAGGTACGGCATGTGGTAACAGATCATATAAATGTTTAAGTTCACGTGCTTGCTGCAAAATGTGTATTACATCATGTTTAATCGCTTTTCTCTTTAATGTAGTTACGACATCACTAGAGAACCAAAGACTGTCAGCTTCTTGATATGTAATGGTGTGTGACTCTAAGGCTGAAATCACACCTAATATGTGAATCATAAGTGCACGTTCTAGCTGTAGTTGTTGCTCTGTTGTCATTTGAATTGTATACATCATGTCATCCTTTCTACAAGCATTATACGAGGTTTAAGAATGTTTGAGAACGTCTATAGCTAAGTATATACCTGTAATTTTGTATAATACGTACAATTGACCTAGTATAAAGAATAAATTCTATGAAATGTACAATCAATTCATCGTATTATCCGAAAAAACTTTGGTGACTAATTCTTTTTATGCTACTGTATAAATAAGAGTGTAGAGAGGATGTGGCATCCATGGATTATAAGATGTTGTGGTTTAAAATTAATCATAAAATTGTGACAGCACAAGATTATATTGATTGGGCGTTAGTTGAAATTAATAATGGAAAACAAGCAGTAGAATTATATGCAATCGCGAGTTATACATCTTCAGCATGTACAGAGCTTATTCAAAAGGCTTTTGATTCCTATAGTAAGTGTATGCCTGAACCATCTCCCTTCGCACAATTAGCCAGCTATATTGATGGTCAAATTAAAGATATTCAACAAGATGATGGTTGGGAGCAAGCTGTACAGCAATTAAAGAAAGTTTGGTTGCATTATGGGCAACCATCACCATTAGCGATTTGGTATGAATTAGCCACGATGTTAACAGAATTAACTACACAAGATATTTTAGAGAAAGAACAAATATACCAAAGAGCTTTTGAAGAAGCTTATGCATATCGTTCATTATATTGCTTTACGAGGAGCACATTATGGAAATCATAAAAGCAACTGAAGAACAATTACGTTGTTTAGTCATTGGAGAATATACATTAGCTAAAGTGACATCAGATGAAATGCTGGCTTCACAGTTATTTTATCATGTGACAAAAGCGTATTTTGACTATCCCTTATATATCACCTTTGAAGCGTATGATGAAATGCGCAGTGAAATTATTTCACAGCACCAA
The DNA here is from genome assembly GCF_014643595.1 of Lysinibacillus alkalisoli. Lineage (GTDB taxonomy): Bacteria > Bacillota > Bacilli > Bacillales_A > Planococcaceae > Metalysinibacillus > Metalysinibacillus alkalisoli. The sequence goes on along the minus strand of NZ_BMJT01000006.1, from coordinate 47,646 downwards.
ATCGAATGGTTAGGGGATGTTGGTTCTGTCCGTAAACTACAAGGACAACATACTTATGAAACCCCGATACCTAGTTTTAGAGTGGTTATTCAAGATGACCGAGAGCTGCAACAATTTTTAGCGAGTAATTATCGTTTCGCTGTAGAGGACTTTTTCTTTGTAGCAACACAACGCAAACATATTATTTATTACCCTGTTATTCGAGATAAACGCACGCAAAGTTTTCCCAAGTTAAGCGCGTATACACAGCCTCACTTTATTACATTTTCAAACAAAGGTAAGGGATTAATCATCGGTACAATTACAGAGAAAGACGAGGACGAGATTTATTATAAATTAATGGAGGGATGACAATATGGCCATAGTGAAGCAAAGACACACGATATGGTTATGTCTTTTTTTAATCGTTGTACTCTCTAATATTGCCATTTATCAATTAGCGTTAATCGAAGTAAATGCTAACACGCAAGCCGTGGTAATAGGGTCTTTAATTGATTTAATGATAGTAGCACCACTGCTCTGGATGGCCTATCGTAAATCATTCACATTAAAGAAAGCTATTCTACTCATTGCATTAGGCGCAATTATCGCACGTATTACAATACCTGCGCCTTATTTAGCGCCATATCAAGCTATAACATGGGTAGGATTAGGTATGGAAGCTGTACTTTTTTTAATGGAATTATTACTTATCATTGTTTTACTATTTTACTTGCCTAAAATCATACAAGCGACTAAACGTTCATCATCGCCTTTGTTATTTGCCTTTGTTGAAGAGAGTGAGCGTCATGTGAAAAAGCAACCCATTATTCAAATGATTTGTTATGAAGGATTAATGTTTTACTATGCTATTATGGGGTGGAAGAGAGCGCCCGCTTTGCGTACAGTAACCATCCATCAAAAAACAAGTTATTTAGCGATGATGATTATGCTCATCCATGGGATTGTGTTAGAGTCTATAGGGTTTCACTGGCTCTTACACGAGAAGAGTGCAGTGTTGGCGTATGTTTTGTTATTCGTTAATATATATGGTGTCATTTTCATAGTAGCGCATATCCAAGCAATTCGGACAGAAGGGATCACTGTACAAAATCGTACATTATATATGTCACTTGGTTTAATGCAACGCGTAGCGATTCCGTTAGCTAATATTCAAGCTTTACAAGAGGATGTGCCAGAGGGTAAGTTAGCGAAAGATATTGCTAACTTTGCGGTTTTAGACTTTGAACCGCGTGCGCCACAAGCGATTATCCATGTAAAAGAACCAGTCATTGTTTATACGATGTATGGTCGCAAAAAAAAGTATAAAAAAATTGCTTTTCGATGTGATGATTACGCTAGCGTTAAAACATGGATTGAAACGTCTCAAATATGAGGCGTTTTTTTTGACGATTACATACGGGGGTATTATGATGGGATAAAGTCACGATAGAAACGGAGGAACGAACATGAGTTATGATAGTAAAGCGCAAAATCGTATTAAGCGTATTGAAGGTCAATTACGTGGGATATTACGCATGATGGAAGATGAGCAATCATGCAAAGATGTTGTTACGCAATTATCAGCAGTGCGTTCCGCAGTGGATCGTACTATTGGTGTTATTGTGAGTACTAATTTATTAGACTGTGTGCAAGATGCCAAAGGTGACACAGGTAAAATGGATGAGGCTGTGCAAGATGCTGTAAATTTAATTGTAAAGAGCCATTGACCGTGTGTTAAAAACGATAAAGTGATATAGTATTTACATAATTCGTGCTTAGCACAGATGTAAGGAGACTATATCATGTATGAAATGACAACGGATGAGGTATTACAAGCCATTGAAGCGAAAGAGGATATTTTACTCATTGATGTGCGAGAAGCAGATGAGGTAGCTGCTGGACATATTGAAAATAGCTTACACATTCCATTGGGTGAGGTCCCACAAGCAGTAGAATCATTACAAGAACAAAACAAAAAAATGATAATGATTTGTCGGAGCGGGGCACGTAGTGCGAATGCTACAATGTATTTAAGGCAATTTGATATTGAGGCATATAATATGATTGGTGGTATTTTAGATTGGCGCGGAGAACTAATTTATTAGGGTTTCCGCCCTTTTTTTACAAAATAATATACCCTATCTAGTATAGGAGGTAAGGGAAATGAAAATAGAAATATTTACAGATTTTGTTTGTCCATTTTGTTATATCGGAAAAACACAATTAAAACGAGCAATTAAAGAAGCAGGTTACGAAGAAGAGGTGGAATTGATCTATCGTGCGTATCAACTTCATCCAGAGACGCCTAAAGAGCATGCCCCGCGTTATTTACAGGCACTAAAAGATAAGTTTAATGGCGATGTGACAAAGATGAATGAAGTGATGGATAGCATACAATATCGTGCACAAGAAGTCGGTTTGACTTATCAATTTGAAAAAATGACAACGGCTAATACAGAAACTGCTCATCGCATCGTAAAATGGGCGGCGGCATATGATAAAGATATTGTATTGTTTGATCGTTTGATACAAGGCTACTTTACAGAGGGGTTGGACTTGAACGATGAGGCACAAGTTTTAGCAATTGTTGATGAAGTTGGTTTAGATGTTTTACAGGCAAAGCAAGTATATCATTCACAAGATTATATGCAGGCGTTAGACGAAGACCGTTATGCAGCCATGCAAATAGGTGTTAATAGTGTCCCTTTTTTTGTATTTGAAAATCGTTATGGTATTAAAGGGGCTGAGCCAGATGAAGTGTTTATCCGCACCTTACATCAAACAGCTAACTATGTAGAAAAACAAAAAGAATTCACAATTACAGCACAAGGTACAAGCTGCGATATAGATGGTAATTGCTCATAAAAAACAAGGAGTCATGAAACAGAGATTTTGCTTCATGACTTTTTCTATGGCAAAATGATGAGAAAGTGAATACTTAGGAGGGTACATGTTGAAAAATAAAAAAGGAATACAGTGGTTACTTGTGTTACTTGTCATGATAGCTATTGGTTACACAGGGTATTCGGCATATGACCAAGCACAAGAACGCAAAGCCTTAGAAGCAGAACAAGAGAAAATGAAAAAAGAACGTGAAGCAACAGAGAAGAAACAAGAGCGCCAAGGAATGGACTCATCAGACGAAATGGTACCTAAAGAGCCCGACGCAATACCAGCACCAGCATTCTCAGCTTCTAACTTGTCTGGTCAAAAAGTGGACCTCGCCTCTTATAAGGGACAAAAAGTTGTGTTGAATTTCTGGGCATCATGGTGTCCACCATGTAAAGCAGAAGTACCACACTTAGTAAAATATAAAAATGAAAAAGCAGCAGAACAAAATACAGAAATTGTCGCAGTTAATTTAACATTCCAAGATGATGGCATTGATAGCATTCAAAGTTTTGTTAAAGAATATGGTATGAACTTCCCTGTATTATTAGATGAAAAAGGGGATATTGCACCTCAATATAGTATTATGACAATCCCAACGACATTTATCTTGAATGAAGAAGGCATTATTGAACATCAAATAACAGGTCCTGTTACAGATGATATTTTAACAGAATTAATTGATGAAATTGATTCTCCTGTAAAAAAGTGAAGGAAGTGTGAGAAAAATCACAGCGTCACATTCTCTTATCCTTTAGTATGAAGATAACCATACAAGGAGGGGTATACTATGAAAGTATTTGCAGGAGTTGCGACGGGTATTGCACTAATAGGTGCTATGATAATTGGTGCAGTTTATGGAGATAAAATGTTAAATAGTGAAAGTGCTGCACCAGCAACATCGGCTGTAGGCGCATCGACAACCACTGTGCCATATGATCCGCCGAGTATTGAGGAAGTACCAGATGGTCCAATGAAAGAAGCGATTCTTTATGGACATGAATTAGTCAATGAAACAAACACAGTAGCAGCAGATTTTGTAGGCAATAATTTATCTTGTACAAGCTGTCATGCTGGTGCTGGTTACGATAGAGAGTCTTCTTCTTTAGTAGGTGTAACAGCAGATTACCCACAATATATGCCAAGAGCGGGTAATATTTTAACAATTGAAGATCGTATCAATGGTTGTATGGTACGCAGTATGAATGGTAAGAAATTTGAAATAGATAGTGAAGAAATGAAAGCGATGGTTGCTTACTTCACTTATATTTCTGAAGGTGTACCTGTTGGAGCGGATCGTGACTGGGCAATGAAGAACACTATGGATGAAGTGCCAGTCCCTAACGTATCAGCTGGGGAAGAATTATATCAAAAATCATGTATCGCGTGTCACGCAGCAGATGGTTCAGGTACAGGAGCTAATACAGGCCCTGCCTTATGGGGGCCAGATTCATTTAATGACGGAGCAGGTTTATCACGTTTAAGTAAAATGGCAGGTTATGTACAACAAAATATGCCAGTAGGTAATGAAGGTTCACTCACTGATCAAGATGCAGCCGATCTAGCAGCATTTATTTTATCGCAAGATCGCCCAGAGTGGAAAAACCATGACAAAGATTTCCCTGGTATCGAACGTCCGAAAGATATTATGGATAAAGAAAAACGTCAACAAGTAAAAGACGGTACAATTAATTGGGAAGAAGTCGTTTCCAAAGCAAAATAAAGTGTAAATAAAACATCTCCACCGTGTAGTCGTTATTACAGCGACTAACGGATATGGGGGTGTTTTATTTTTAACAGGAGAATAAAAGTAAGCTACATCTCATTCTTTTAAGGGTATTGATTAGGTGATAGCCTATAATTATTTGTATAATACAGAGGAAAGAGAGGTGCAGAGTATGCTTGATTTATACATTAAGTTTGGTATTGAAGTAATCATAGCAGGTGTCTTTATTTATTTTGTAACAGGGCGTTTAATTGGAACGACCCTTACTTTTACAAAGCGAATTTTGTCCGTTTCGATAAGTATTATCTTAACATCAACGGTGTATTGGTTCTCTTATTTGCAATATACTGATATTTTAAAAGGCAGTCTTTTCAATGTGTTCCTTGAAGTGAGTACATTAGTTTGGATTGGCAGCATGCTGCTCACCTCCATGTTATTGTATTTGATTTTTGAATTATTTGATCCAATTGGAATTGCTGTAGATGATGCTAGAGGGCAACGTTCATTCTGGACGAGATTGCGCTTATACTGGAAACAGCAAAAGCGATTACGTCAAGTATTAAGAGTAGCTGTGACCAATGGTGTTGTGCAAACAATTAAATATGCTAGACAACGTGAAAATGAACGAGAGTTAGCCATCGCACTACGTAAAACATTAGAAGAATGTGGTGGTATCTTTATTAAATTTGGCCAAGTACTATCGACACGTAAAGAATTATTCTCACCAATATTTATTGAAGAGCTGTCAAAACTACAACAAAGTGTGCCACCTCTACCAGAGGAGACGGTTCATAAAATTTTACAGCACTCACTAAGTGAAGATGTAGATCAAGTATTTGCTGATTTTCATACAAAGCCCATTGCCTCTGCATCTATCGGTCAAGTACATAGGGCAACATTACGTACAACAAAGGAGCAAGTCGTCGTAAAGCTATTACGCCCTGAAGTAAAAGAGATAATGATGAATGATGTCACAATACTTGTAGAGTTTGCGAGTTGGTTTGCCAGTAAGTCTGCATGGGCAGCTAATTTAGGATTTAAAGAATTAGCGATTAGTTTTGCGGAAGGGCTAGCAGAAGAAATTCACTTTGATATCGAAGTTCGCAATACAATGCAAGTAAAACAAGCATTAGCAACGAGTCAGTATGCCATTCGTATTCCTAAAATTTACGAACAATATAGCGATGATGATATTATCGTGATGGAGTATATTGAAGGAGAAAGTGTAGCTATTGCTGATTTCCACTTTAGACGCATGAATATCGACCGCCATGCCTTTGCCCAAACGGTTTTGTTTTCTTTCTTTGAACAAATGTTACATGCAGGCATTTTTCATGCAGACCCACATCCAGGAAATATTTTTATTGATGAACAAACAGGTAAGCCTGTGTTAATTGATTTCGGTGCCGTTGGACGTTTAGGTGTTACACAACAAGAGGGCTTAAAATTGTTTTTAATGGGGATTCAACATATGGATGCCAGTATTGTATATGATGGATTAACATTGTTAGTCGAAGAGAACGACCCAACCGACCGAGCGCGTATGGAGCAGGCTATCGACCAATTATTGTTGCGAGTTTCTTATGTTGACCGTATTCCGACCGAGGAATTAGTGTACTCACTTTTTAAAGTAGTAAGAGATTTTGAATTGGTATTTTACTCGTCAGTAGCACTTGCCTTGCGTTCTTTTGTGACATTAGACGGGACGTTGCGCGTAATCGATGAGGACTTTGATATTTTCACAGAAGCAAAGGAATTTTCTGCAAGTTATATGAAGGAAGTCTTTTTAAAACCTTTAAAAGAACCATTGGCTACTAAAGAAAAAATCGAAGAAGAATTAGCGCAAATACTACCTACTATCCGCAAAATGCCACGACGATTGGACCAATTAATACAGCGTGTAGAAAGCGGTAAAATTATATTACACCATGATATTTTTTCAGATGAACATAACGCTCGCTTCATTACACAGCTTTTTTCCAAGTTAGTATTGCTATTAGTTGGCATAACTTTTGGCATTATCTCAGTAGCTTTACTAGCCATTTCTCAATTTATTCATAAACCATATGCGGTGTATTTAAACACAACAGCGTATCTAGGCTTGTTTTTATGTGCTATTTTACTTGTGCGATTGTCGATACAAGCTTTACGAGATACGAAAAAGTAATAAAAAGTTAGAGATGTTACAAATGTAATATCTTTAGCTTTTTTTATTTGTGTCTAAAATGTGAAAGGTTAGATTTATTATATAAAAGTAGTATTGTAGCGTGTTTTCTAGACGCTGAAATATTACAAAGATATTTCAGCTATTACCTTTAGATTAAAAACTAAAGCGTATGATGTGCTTGCTAAATAAAAAGTGCTAGAATGAATAAGGCAAGATGACAACGTAGGTATAAAACAATAGACACGGTATATAGATGAACACAAGTTATGAAAGGAATGGATTAATAGTGGTATCAAAGTATACAAAACGCACTTGGTTAACATTAGCATTAGCAGGGGGTTTAACTTTTAGTGCAGTCGCTCCATTAGAAGCAAGCGCAGAAGAAACATCTCAAGAAATGATTGCAGAAAAAGAAAAAATCGATGCTGAGGTAAAAGCCTTAGCAAGTGAATTAAATAAATTACAAGAAGAATTAGATGCAAAAGTAAAAGTTTTTGAACAGGTAGCAGCAGATATTAAAAAAGTTGATGCTGACATCGAAGCAACAACTAAGCGTATTGAGAAACGCAGTGAATTATTAGGTGAACGTATGGCTGCATACCAAGCAAATGATTCAAATATGAACGTATATTTTGATGCTGTATTTAGCGCATCAAGTATTTCAGATTTATTAGATCGCGTAACAGCTGTTAAAACGTTATTAGATGCGGATGAGCAATTAATTGAAGAACAAAAAGCAGATAACGAAGCATTAAAGAAACAGAAAAAAGTATTAGCTGATAAACAAGCAGAATTACAAGAACAATTCCGTGCTTTACAAAAACAAGAAGGCGAAATTGAAGTTAAAAAAGCAGAAAATGAAGCGAAATCATTAAAATTAAAAGAACAAATTGCGACTAAACAAGAAGAAGAACGTTTAGAACGTGAACGCCAAGAGGCAGAGCGTAAAGCAGCCGAATTACGCGCATTACAAGAACAAGAATTTGCAGCTCAACAAGCAGCTGTACAACCAAATGCTGTACAACAACCCGCTGCTCAAGCTAAAGCAGCGACAACACCTACAGTAGAGCCGCCAGCAACATCAAAACCAGTGGCAAGTGGTGTGAGTGGTGCTATTGCTGAAGCGCATAAATATATCGGCATGCCATATAATTGGGGTGGTGCTAGCCCTGCAACAAGCTTTGACTGTTCAGGTTTAACACAATACTCATACGCAAAAGCAGGTATTTCTTTACCGCGTACAGCTGCACAACAATATTTAGCGACAACACGTGTGGCAGCTGACCAAGCCCAAGCGGGAGATTTAGTATTCTTTAGTTATGGTTCAGGTATTCAACACGTAGGTATTTATTTAGGTGGCGGCATGATGATTAACTCACAAGATAGTGGTGTAACAGTAGAGCCAATTAGCGGCACATGGTTAAATTACCTTGTAGGTTATGGTCGTCCGTAATATAAGTGATAAAAAAAAGTGGTAAGGGAGATCGTTAATTTCCTTTACCACTTTTTATATTGTGTTAGGGGTCAATCATTCATTAATAATGTAAATTCAGGCGTAAAGCCATTAGCTTTAAATGCTTCAACAGCTTTTGGATTATCAAGTGCAACATAAATTTGAACAGCTTCGATGTTTTTAGTGACAAACCACTCTTTACTTGCAGTGATTAAATGACTAGCGACGCCACTACGTCTATTAGTTGCTATGACAAATAATTCATTTACTAACCCATAATAAAAATCTTCTGCCAAATCATGATGGATTGTCATAGTAGCATAGCCAATAACGACATTATTCTTTTTGGCTACAATAACATTAGCATAAGGACTTTTCATTAATGTGAGAAGTTGCGTTTGAATAGCTTGTATATCTTGATGTGTTAAAGCCTCGCTAGCCATTTCGATCGCATTGGCATTCCATAGTTGTAAAATAGTAGACAAATCTTGTTCATGATCATGAGTGAGTGTTTTAATAATCATCAATCTACCTCCTTAGCTGTTATAACGATTTAATGGCGGAATAGTGTCAAAAAAGAGGGAAGTAATAGGAAATAGTGGCAACATGATACGCGTAATTTACTTTCTCGAAAAAACTCGGTAAACTAGAGAAGATGATTTTTGGATTTAACATTTAGAAGGGAACAGGTCGGGATGACAAAACTACAATGGATTGCAGATTTACAAAATTTAATCGGACATGAACAAATCAAAGTTAATGAACCTCTTCATTTATATACAATGACAAAATTAGGGGGTAATGCAGACATTTTTGCTTTACCAAAAACAGAGCAACAAGCACAATTAGTTGTGCGTTATGCGTATGAACATCAAGTACCTTTATTAATGCTAGGCAATGGGTCTAATATGGTAGTACGTGATGGTGGTATGAGGGGGATTGTTGTTACATTTTCCGAATTAGATGAGATTACCATTACAGATGAGCGTGTTTATGCCCAAGCAGGAGCCTTAATTAAAGAAGTCTCTAAACAAGCGGCAGCCCAGTCACTAACAGGGCTTGAGTTTGCTTGTGGTATTCCAGGCTCAATTGGAGGAGCAATGGCAATGAATGCAGGTGCTTATGGTGGAGAGATTAACGATGTTATTATTGAATCCACAGTATTGACACCTCAAGGCGAGCGCTTAACACTATCTAAAGAGCAACTAGCCCTTGGTTACCGCACGAGCATTATTGCGAAAGAAGGTTATTACGTTTTATCATCAACCTTCCAACTAGCACGAGGCAATCAGCAAGAAATTGATACAAAAATTGCAGACCTTACACATCAAAGAGAATCTAAACAACCGCTAGAATTTCCATCGGCAGGTAGCGTGTTTAAACGTCCCCCTGGGAACTTTGCGGGTAAATTAATTCAAGATAGCGGTTTGCAAGGCAAAGGTGTAGGTGATGCCGAAGTATCGACAAAGCATGCTGGCTTTATTATTAATAAGGGTGCTGCAACAGCAACGGATTACATCCAAACTATTGAGATGGTACAACGCGTTGTCAAAGAGAAGTTTGGTATTGATTTAGAGCGTGAAGTAAAAATAGTTGGTGATGATAAATAATAGTAGAAAGCTACACTGAGAGGATGTCTTTCAGTGTGGCTTTTTTTAGGAGGTTTTATCTGATGAAATATATATCATGGAATGTTAATGGCATTCGAGCATGTGTAAAAAAAGGTTTTTTAGATTATTTTTATGCTCAAGATGCTGATATTTTTGCGATACAAGAGACAAAATGTCAGGCAGGGCAAGTGGAATTAGATTTGCCAGGTTATTATCAATATTGGAATTATGCAGAGAAAAAAGGTTATTCAGGCACAGCAGTATTTACAAAAAAGCAACCTTTACATGTTCACTATGGAGTAGGCGATCATGAAACAGAGCGAGAAGGACGTATTATCACATTGGAGTATGAAGATTTTTATTTTGTGAATGTATACACACCTAACGCACAACGCGATTTAGCGAGACTAGCCTATCGTTTACAGTGGGAGGAAGAACTAAGAGAATATTTAATTGTATTACAGCAAAAGAAACCCGTTGTTTATTGCGGGGACTTAAATGTAGCACATACAGCATTAGATTTGAAAAATGCCAAGTCTAATGAAGGTAATTCAGGCTGTACGGTAGAAGAACGTGATAAAATGTCTCAATTATTAGCCGCAGGATTTATCGATACTTTTCGTCATAAATATCCACAAGCCACAGACCGTTACAGCTGGTGGTCTTATATGAACAAGGTCAGAGAGCGAAATATAGGGTGGCGCATCGATTATTTTATCGTTTCTGCATCATTACAAGCACATATTAAAGAAGCAGAAATGCATGATATGGTATTAGGCAGTGACCATTGCCCCATTTATTTAATAGTAGAACGCGAAAAATCAATTTGATTTTTCGTGTTTTTTTTGTAAATCGTAAAGATTACACATTCAAACGAATGTTTGAATGAATAGGGAATAGATGTTATAGTATAATCAAATAATCATTTGAATGAGGTGAATGTCATGACAAATACCTGTTGTGAAGTAACAAAGGCAAACCTTACAAAAGTAGAGAGTGTACAAAAGAAGATTCCTGATTTAAGTGGTGTTGCTGTCTTTTTAAAGGCATTATCAGATGAAACACGCTTAAAAATTGCATATGCTTTAACAGTAGAAGAAGAACTTTGTGTGTGTGATGTAGCAGAAATTATTGGCTCGTCTGTAGCTACAGCCTCACATCATCTACGTTATTTAAAAGAACATCATCTGGCTAAAGCAGAGCGTAAGGGAAAGCAAATGTTTTACTCTTTAGCAGATGACCATGTGTATCAAATTGTAACGATTGCTTATGAACATTCGATTGAAGGTGAAGATAATGACAACTAAACAAGAATATCGCTTACATAATTTATCTTGCGCAAGTTGTGCGGCTAAATTTGAAAAAAATGTGCGACAAATCGATAGTGTAGAAGATGTTCAGTTGAATTTTGGTGCTTCTAAAATAACTGTTGTGGGCGATGCAAGCATTGACCAGTTAGAAGAAGCAGGAGCATTTGACGGAATCAAAGTAACGTCTGCAAAAGAAAGAACAAAACCTAAGTCTGTACCTTTTTATCAACGTAAAGAAAATATTTTAGCGTTTATCTCATTAGTGTTTATCGTGGCAGGCTATACAGCAGATGCACAGTTAGGTGCCGATTCTCGTATACCAATGAGTATATTTATTGCGGCTATTGTGATTGGTGGCATTGATATTTTTAGAGTAGGTTTTAAAAATATTATCCGCTTTGACTTTGATATGAAAACATTAATGACCATTGCGGTTATTGGTGCTGCGATTATTGGTGAGTGGAAAGAAGGCGCAGTTGTTGTATTCCTATTCGCCGTTAGTGAGGCATTAGAGGCATATTCTATGAATAAGGCACGTCAATCTATTGAAGGTTTGATGGATATTGCACCACCAGTAGCATTAGTGAAGCGTGCAGATGGCGACCATTATCACGAAATGGAATTAAATACGGAAGATATTCAAATTGATGATATTCTAATCGTAAAACCTGGGCAAAAAATTGCGATGGATGGCGTTGTTATAACGGGTTTATCGACTGTTAACCAAGCCGCAATTACGGGCGAGTCTGTACCAGTAAATAAAGTAGTAGGGGACGAGGTTTTTGCAGGGACATTAAATGAAGAAGGTGCGATGGAAGTCCGCGTTACAAAACGTGTTGAGGATACTACTATTGCAAAAATTATTCATTTAGTAGAAGAAGCACAGGCAGAAAAAGCGCCTTCACAAAAATTTGTTGACCGATTTGCAAAATATTATACACCTGTTATTATGCTAATTGCTTTACTTGTAGCAGTCCTTCCAGGTGTGATAACAGGGGATTGGCAAACGTGGATTTATCAAGGTTTGGCTACATTAGTTGTAGGCTGTCCTTGTGCCCTTGTTATTTCAACACCAGTAGCGATTGTGACAGCGATTGGTAATGCAGCACGCCAAGGAGTGTTAATTAAAGGTGGCGTATATTTAGAAGAGCTTGGTCATATTAAAGCTGTAGCATTCGATAAAACAGGGACATTAACAAAAGGTACACCAGAGGTAACAAAGCTAGTGGTAGCACCTACTGAAGATCAACGCGATGTATTATATAAAATTGCAGCGGTGGAAAAACCTTCACAACATCCATTAGCACGTGCTATCTTAACAAAAGCTTTAGCAGAAAAAGTAGACATCATTGAACCTCAAGATTTCCAATCTGTAACAGGTAAAGGTGCATATGGCACAGTAAATGGTGAGACCGTATATGTAGGTAGCTTAAAATGGATTGCTAGTTTAGTTAAGCTAGATGCAACAGTACAGGCACAAGCCAAAGAAATGCAAGAGCTTGGTCATTCTGTGATTGCAGCCTGTACGGATGAGAAAATGTTAGGGATTGTAGGAATTGCTGACCAAGTACGAGAAGAAAGTAAAGGCGTCTTTGAGCGTTTACGTAAACAACATGTAGAGCATACCGTAATGTTGACAGGTGATGCAGAGCCAACAGCAAAAGCTATTGCAGCTGAGTTAGGTATGACGGATGTGAGAGCAGGGTTATTACCAGAAGATAAATTAAGTGCAATGAAGGATTTACGTGCACAATATGGCAAAGTAGCGATGGTTGGTGATGGCATCAATGATGCTCCTGCATTAGCAACAGCTTCAGTTGGTATTGCTATGGGTGGCGCTGGTACGGATGCCGCATTAGAGACAGCAGATGTCGCTTTAATGGGGGATGATTTAACTAAATTACCATACACTATTGGTCTGAGTAAAAAGACACTGAATATCATTAAGCAAAACATTGCTTTTGCCCTAGGTTTGAAGGCTATAGCACTCCTGCTTGTCATTCCTGGTTGGCTAACTTTGTGGATTGCGATTTTTGCAGACATGGGTGCGACTTTATTAGTAGTTCTAAATTCACTACGTCTAATGAGGACACAAAAGTCATAATGTAGTAATTTTATTCGCATAAAAAAATATATTATGCATGTTTCATTGATATTTGTAAAAAAACTCGCTATCATTGGTTCAGATACGATAATATGTACAAATGAGGCGAAAGTAGGATATGGCAACTACAATGTTGGTGAATGTAACAGAGGAAATTATAACAGGTTTAGTTGGGTTTTATTTAAGAGGCGTAGAATACCAAACATTTTGTCATTGTGAACACTGTGAAACAAAGATTATCGCAGCGGTTTTAAATGAGTTACCAAGTTATTATGTAACGAATGAGGCTGATCGTAACGAGGCTTTTGCAAAATTAAACACCGAAGACCAAGTAGAACGTATGAATCGTACAATCATTCATGCCATTCACACGATTGGTCAAAAACCTAACCATCAATAATCATCTAACATCTAGAGAAAACAACCTAATATAAGAGCAGCCAAATGAGCTGCTCTTTTTGAATGTCATAAATGCTTCTTTTTCGTCATCTTTATTGAGAATTGCATACTGTTACTCACTTTTTTTTTCATAATGTAGTAAACTATTAAGTACGACTAAATGAAAGAGAGGGATACGAAGTGCCGACACCAAGCATGGAGGATCATATCGAACAAATTTACTTACTAATTGATAATAAAGGATATGCTCGAGTATCCGACATAGCCGAAGCATTATCTGTACTTCCTTCTTCTGTAACGAAAATGGTTCAAAAATTAGATAAAGATGGCTATTTGAACTATGAAAAATATCGTGGCTTAACTTTGACACCTAAAGGTAAAAAACTAGGTAAACGTTTAGTGCAACGACATGAGTTATTAGAGCGTTTCTTAGAGTTGATAGGGGTTAATGAAACATTAATCTACGATGAGGTGGAAGGAATTGAACATCATTTAAGTTGGCACTCTATAGATCGCATTGCAGATTTAGTACAACTTATGGAAGAAGATGTAACAATCCAAGAAAAATTAGAACAAATTCGCTTACGAGAAGAGTGAGGATATAATGATGAATAAATTACAAGCAGGTACAGTTGTTAAACTAACTGTATTAGCCGAAGAAAATTCGAAATGGCTATTAACAAACGGTGAGATTGAAATCCCAATAAACATGTCTGAAATCCAAGAAGAAGTAGCGATTGGCGATCAGGTAGAAGTTTTCTTATTCCATGATAGACGTGGTGAGTTAGCTGCTACAACCGCAATACCTACAATTCTAGAAGGAGACTATGACTGGGCGCGTGTGTATAAAGTAGCAAAAGAAGGTGCCTATATTGATATTGGTACTTCACGTGAAGTATTAGTACCAGCAGAAGACCTCCCCGCACTTGAAGAGCTGTGGCCACAAGCAGGAGACCATTTATACGTAACATTACGTGTAGATAAGGCAGGGCATTTATATGGCCGCTTAGCAACGGAAGAAAAAGTGTCTGAACGTTATGAAGGTGCTTTTGAAGAATTGTTTAACCAAAATATTAAAGCGAGACCATATCGTTTATTACCAGTGGGCGCATTTTTATTAGGTGTAGATGTGCCATATCGTATTTTTGTACACAATAGTGAAATGAAACAAGAGCCTCGTCTCGGTCAAGAAGTGATTATTCGCGTAATTGATACAAAAGACGATCATTCATTAAATGGTTCCTTATTGCCACGCAAGCATGAACGTATTGACGATGATTCACAACAAATCCTAGATTATTTAGAGCAGGTAGGCGGTAAAATGCCTTTTGGCGACAAATCATCACCAGAGGAAATCAAAGATATGTTTAAAATGAGTAAGGCTGCTTTTAAACGTGCATTGGGCAAATTAATGAAGGCAGGAAAAATTAAACAAAGTGAAGGCTGGACAGAAAAATTATAGGTCGTCATAATGAAGAGTGAGTTAGGGGAACCTACTTGCTCTTTTTTCGTATATAAATAATGACTAGGGAGGTCATAAAATGAAACAGAAAATAGTAGCTTTTATTACTGTATTTGCATTATTGGTAGCCATCGTACCAAATGCCTTGGCTGCTAAAGTCATTGATGAACGTTTAGGTGTACCAATTGTAGTA
The DNA here is from genome assembly GCF_014643595.1 of Lysinibacillus alkalisoli. Classification (GTDB taxonomy): domain Bacteria; phylum Bacillota; class Bacilli; order Bacillales_A; family Planococcaceae; genus Metalysinibacillus; species Metalysinibacillus alkalisoli. The sequence goes on along the minus strand of NZ_BMJT01000006.1, from coordinate 32,351 downwards.
TATGGTGCAAACTTAAGTGAAGCAGAGAAACAAGAAGTGAAGAAATCATTAAATATCGCAGATGATGATACTGTAGAAGAAATTACAGTAGCAGGCAGCGATTTAAACCGCTATATTTCAAATAGTAATCCAAACGCACAAATGTTTTCATCCGCTAAAATTACATTGAAAAATCAAGGTGAAGGTTTAGTCATTGATATTGTGACACCTAAAAATATTACTGAGATTACAAGTGATATTTATGCTAATGCTATGTTAACAGCAGGTATTGAAGATGCATTAGTTGAGGTAGCAGCGCCTAAACCAGTGACTGGACACTCAGCACTAGCAGGGATTTATAAAGCTTATGAGGAACGTTCAGGGGAGACATTAGACACAGAGCGCACAGATGTGGCTAATGATGAGTTAAATGTAGCTACTACGATTGCACAAGGCTCAGACGTCAGTGATGAAAAAGTAGCGGAATTATTAACAGAAATAAAGAAACAAATTGCTGAAAATACACCAACATCACGTGAAGAGGTAGAACAAATTGTTAATGATCAATTAAGCAAATTAGAAATTAATTTAAGTGAGCAAGATCGTCAAATGCTAATTGACCTTATGGATAAAATTCGTGGGTTAAATATTGACTTTAGCAAATGGACAGACCAATTAAACGATTTAAGCCAATCCATTGGCGACAAAATTGATAGTTTAACATCTGAAGATGGTTTTTGGGGTAAAGTGAAAGCATTCTTCCAAAATATTGTGGATACAATAGCTTCTTGGTTTAAATAAGCCATTCCTATGCTACACTAAAAGTGGGGGTGAGAATGATGGAATTCACATTACAAGATAAGGGCGCTAATCAATTTGCTTTTATTAACGAACAAGAAGGCAAAGTGATTGCTGAAATCTCTTGGGTACAAGATGGTAACATAATGAAGATGGACCATACATTTGTGTCTGACGCGTTGCGTGGTCAAGGTGTAGCTAAACAATTATTAGATACAGCTGCAGACTATGCACGCAAACATAATTACAAAATGGAAGCGATTTGTTCCTACGTAGTTACAGCATTTAAAAGAGACACGTACAACGACGTTAAAGCATAATGCGAGCCCCAACCTTGTTACGAAATGTAATAAGGTTGGGCTTTTTTTTTACAGTATTTTAAATGAATCATGTTAAACTAGGAGGAGAGGGAGGTTAGAAGATGTTTACAATTAAGACGTATGATGAATTAACAAAAGATGAACTTTATAAAATACTACAATTACGTATTAATGTATTTGTCGTTGAACAAGAAACCTACTATGAGGACTTAGATGACCACGACCAACAAGCATTACATTTGATGCATATGGTTGATAATAAGTTATTAGCTTATGCACGTATGTTGCCACCAGGTGAGATATTTGAAGAAGCTTCTTTTGGTCGCATTATTACAGCGCCTGAAACAAGGGGTACTGGTTTAGGTAAAAAGATGATGAAAACCATTATGCATACAATTTATACGGAGTGGGGAAATCCTCCGATCTTTATTCAAGCGCAAGATTATTTGACAGACTTTTATCATTCATTTGGTTTTGTCCCTGTATCAGAGACTTATACGTATGAATGTTTGCCACATCGAGATATGTTGTATTCACCATTGACAGAAGATTTAAGCAATGAAGGTTTGAATGCTCTTTCTACAGGGAATAGTGAGTTATCCAAGAAAAGAGAAAGGGGCAACACTAACATGGCAAAATTTAAAGGTAAAGGTGTAGTCGTTGCAGGTCTTATTGCAGGGGCAGCAGGCTACTTACGTAAAAAAGAAAATCGAGATAAAGTATTAGATATGGTTGGGATGGCAAAGGAAAAAGTGACAGACTTTGCTAATACACAAAAAGAAAATTTATCAAACCAAAAAGAAGCAGAAGCGGAATCATTGCAAGATACGGCTAAAGCAGCAGCAGGTTCTTCTGATTTAAAGATTGAAGAAAATGAGATGGTGAGTGAAGGTGCTCAAACAACCGTACAATATTATAATGAAAAACAAGACGATAAAGTACAAGAGTCGGACGATAAAAAAGAATAAAAAAACGCTCTAATTAGAGCGTTTTTTTATGTGGTTTGATGTTGAGTTTTAATAAAGAGCGCACTGATGGCAACACCTAATAAAATAATACCTGTAAGCGAAAAGCCACCTGTAAGACTTAAATCTAATGCGCCCAGTACAAACGACCCTGCTACTACACCAATAGAGAAAAATGCATAAAAGTAACCGTATGCTTTTCCTCGTACATCAGGCGTTGTAGCATCAATTAATAAAGAATTGAGTGATGGAAATAAAAAAGCAAAGCCAACCCCATAAACGACCATAGCAGTATAGAGTATACCTTGCCCATCCGCTTGTCCAATCATTATTTGGCTAATGCCCATCAAACCAATCCCCATCGCAAATGTTTTGGATGGTGCTACTCGGTCAAAGATGCGATTTGTTGGTAAAATAAAAACGAGTACAGCCACAATGCCAAATGTGCTTAATAATGTACCAGATAAGCGTGAGTCGTAACCAAGTGTTTGTGCTTGTAATGGTAATAGATAAGCGATAACACCTTGAGAAAACATTAAAAAGAATGCACCTAAAAACGCAGCGAGTGTGCCGCTATTTGTGAAGAAGGCTCGTATGGGCGCATAGCCCTTTTTTTGTGCCACTTTTTTATGCAGTTGCCATTTACGCAAGGTGAAATAAGCGATAAAGCCTAGAATAAGCATAGCGACAGCTGTAATAGAAAATACAAAAGGTACACTTGTTTTCTTTGCTAATATGCCACTAAATGCAGGCCCAACAATTGCGGCTACACCAACAAAAGCTCCAGATAGGGCACTGTTTTTTCCACGTTTATCTTGTGCAGAACCATTTGCTAAGTACGTAAAAGCAGCAGGTACAATGAAGCCTGCAACTAAGCCATGTATAAAACGAATAGCTAGTAAAATATAAATGTTGTCTGCAAAATTATATAAAAGTAATGCAGCGCCAGTCGTAAGTAACCCAACGACTAGTATAACGAAAGGCCCTTTTCGATCGGTCAAAAAGCCGGAAATAATGTTCCCTATAGTATTTGATAATGAATACATACCTACAGCTAATCCTGTTAAGAAAGCTGTTGAACCTAAAGAGTCAGCAAATGTACTCATAACAGGCAGTTGGGTAAATAAATCAAAAAACGAAAAGAAAATAATCGCATAAATAAAATATTTCATAGTTCCTCCGTATTTCATGTATTCCCCTCATACATCAGCTCTATTATACACGATAAAAAACGGAGTGGCTAAGTTAGTTTACTCAAAAAAAGAGATGACGTTTATATAGCGTCATCCCTTTTCATATTATAATTTCATTGTTTTATTTTTAGCTAAGTTCACATGCCATGATAACGCTTCTTCTAGTAAGTGAGGCGTTTGATGACCACCAGTTGCTTCAAATGCGCGGTTATAGTAATCCCATAACTGTTCTTTAAAGTCTGGGTGAGCACAGTTTTCAATGATTAAGCCAACACGCTCTTTTGGAGCTAAGCCACGTAAGTCAGCGATCCCTTGCTCTGTCACAATGACATCAACATCATGCTCTGTATGGTCTACATGAGAAACCATTGGTACGATTGACGAAATTGCGCCACCTTTAGCATATGATTTTGTTACGAAGATGCCCAAGCGTGCATTACGTGCAAAGTCACCTGAACCACCGATACCATTCATCATACGTGTACCTGATACATGAGTAGAGTTTACATTACCATAAATGTCTAACTCTAATGCTGTATTGATCGAAATTAAACCTAGACGACGAATTAATTCAGGATGGTTAGAGATTTCTTGTGGACGTAAGCAAATTTTATCTGCATAAGCTTCTAAGTTACCATAGACTTTTTTCTGTAATTCTTCTGTTAAAGTAATAGATGTTGCAGCAGCAAACTTCACTTTACCTGCATCAATCAAGTTAAATACAGCATCTTGTAAAACTTCAGAAGCTACAACTAAGTCTTCAAATTCAGAGTCAGCAAAGCCATCAAGCACAGCGTTTGCTACAGAACCAACACCGGATTGTAAAGGCATTAGCTGCTTTGTTAAACGACCTGCTTTGATTTCATCGCGGAAGAAATCAAGTAAGATATTGGCCATTGTTTGTGTTTCTTCATCTGGTGGCACAATTAAAGAAGGTGCATCTGGCTCTTCAGAAATGACAATCGCTTTAATTTTGTCTAAATCGACACGAATACCAATTTCACCAAGACGTTGAGACGCATCTGTCATTGGAATTGGTTCACGCTCACTACCTTGCTCTTTTGGTACATAAATATCATGAATACCAATCAGTGCTTCTGGGTGTGAAACGTTCAACTCAATAATAATGTTTTCAGCATATTGAGCAAAAATTGGTGAGTTACCAACAGAGTTTGTTGGAATAATTAAGCCGTCTTCAGTAATCGCTACTGCTTCAACGATTAAGTATTCGATTGGACCGATAATGCCTTGACGCACTAACTCAGCATTGTGAGAAAGGTGTGCATCAACGTACATGATATCCCCAGCATTAATCATGTTACGGATACCAGCGTCTCCTTGGAATGGTCCACGCTTGCGAATAGCACCAGCTTCTGCTAAAAATTTGTCTACCTCAGGCCCTAAAGATGCGCCTGTGTATACATCAATTTTAAAATCTTCATTTTTAGCACGTTCAACTAAAGCCATAGGTACAACTTTTGCGTCCCCAGCACGCGTAAAGCCACTCATCCCAACCACAGCGCCATTTGTAATTAATTTGGCAGCTTCTGTAGCTGAAACGACTTTAGATTCAAGCTCTTTAACACCTAAACGATTTTGTAAAGTTGCATTCATTAAAAAATCCTCCCCTAAAAGTTTTTGTTTATGAATGTGTATTAATTGACAGAAAATTTTTAAATTTTCTGTATATTAATCGAACTAACTATGCAGCGTTCTTTCAACAATACTATCACCAAATTGTCACATTTACCCCAATTATAACATGAAAGCGTTTAAAAAAAGTAAAAACGAGCGTTTAAAGGTTGTTTCGATTGATATTTAGTCTTGAAGTAGATAGCGAAATAGGGTGATTAAAGCGAATGAGATATGTATAAAAAACAAAGTCGAAAAAAGGATTTTCGACTTTGTTTTACTGAAGATTAGAAACCTAAAGAACGACGGAAATAGCTAGCGTAACGTTGGCTAACTGGAATGCGTGTACCATCTTTCATAATTAATAGGAATGTTGAGTGAGAGTCTGGTTGAATTTCTTCGATGTAATCAATGTTAACAATGTAGGAGCGATGGCAACGAATGAAAGAATCTGGCGCTAAAAATAGCTCTAAGTCACTTAAATTTAAGCGATGGAAACCTTCACGATTCATTGTTTTAACAAATGTTTTGCGTAATTGTGTCTCGAGATAAATCACTTGATTATGCTTGATAGGGTACCAGCAATCATCAATTTTAACTGTGATGTAATTTGTTAAGAATGGAGATGGCTTTTGTGGGAAGATGGCTGTAATAGCACCTTTAGTTTCTCCTTCGTCAATAAGAGGGATACTCATGCCGAAATAAGAAACACCAAATACATCTGGCTCAATATATGAGCTAACTTTTTGACCATAGTTCATTGCTTTAAAAGCAGCTGAACCTTCTTTTACTGGGTCACCTGGTTTGATTTTTAAGTCAACTTTCTTGCTTGGTTGATAATAGACGTATTCGTCAGCATTAGAAATAGCGATTGACGTATTTTCAGGGAAAAACTCTTTTATGACGTCCATGATTTCTTCAATTTGTTTTGGATCCAATTTAAACACCTCATCAAATGTTCTGTGTAATTTTAAAATGATTATTATCTATTTTACTACAAATACAACTAAATGAAATAGAGAAGATTGTGTAGTAAGTAAGAGAATTTTATGATTATATATAAAAAATATCGAAAATGTTACAAAATGTCCATTTTTGCAAAAAAACAACTACTTAAAAAAATACAATTTATGTTAGAATGGTAGCATAATAGCTATTTATTTCGAACTATATTAGAAATAAACTATGTCGTTTGGACTATCTACAAGAAAAATACATTGCTTATATCTTAATAACCATGATACGATTTTTATATCTTGAATTTGCAAAGTTTAGTAAATGTAAGGCATAAAAAGTAAGTAATGGTTGTCAAAGTCGCGTGTAGACAAGGGTGGCTTATCATTTTTATAGAGATTGTGTCATGAGCTATCACAAAGTCACTCTATTCTGGTCAAAAATATGAACAAATATTTTTCAGAAAGATGAGGAGAATTATGCAACTAAACCAACATTCTATTGCAGAATCAATTTCGAAAGTATACTTTCAAGAAGTTGATGAACTGAATCATTGCCAAGATGTCGATCATTTCTTTGAGTTAGAAGCAAGACTAATCCATGAAGTTTTTAACTTAGAAACAGAGAAAGCGAAAACAACATTTGCCGAAGTCATCAGTGTATTAACCAACTGTTTTGGCAAAGAAGCAATCAAAGGCATGAGCACATATTTTACGATTGTATCTTCTATCGTAGCGCGTAGATTACTAGAAAATCAAGTTCCAGCTAAAAAAGCATTTGCTTTTAATCGTGCTTGTTCAAGTATTATTGAACGCATGAGTGAAGCGAGTTTCTTGCAATTTGCTGATGAACTTGTCGAATTTTACGTGTATTTTATCGCAGATCGTAAGCAACCTAATTTCCGTCATCAAACGGTAAATAAAGTAATTATGTACATAAATGATGAACTTGAAAGTGATTTAACAGTTGAAAATATTGCTAAGCGATTCCATATTAGTACGAGTCATTTGTCTCGTATTTTTAGAGAACATGTAGGGATTACATTAGTTGAATATTTAAATATTCGACGAGTGGAAGAAGCGCAATATTATTTAAGACACACCACGAAAAGCATCACTTCTATTTCGAATCAATTCCATTTCTGTAATCAAAGTTACTTCACACGTATTTTCAAAAAATATACCGATGTAACACCAAAGCACTTCCGCGATGATAGCAGCCATCCTTTTTATCGTTTTGAACTAAGCATGCAACAAGAGTCGTTATATAAATAAAAAATGCTAATGGGGCTCTTATGCTTCATTAGCATTTTTTATATTTTGTGTGCATAACTATTATCGTGTATAATTTCTAGTTAATTAGAAGAATGTAGAGGGTGAAAAAATGAAAAATATCAAATTAGCGTCCCTCCTATTATTGCTTGTGACAGTCTTGTCGGGGTGTCAAGCTGTAGAGAATAAAGAAGGTTTTTTCTATAGTGTATTTGTTAAACCAATGGACTTTATACTAGAATATTTAGGAACAAACTTATTAGCAGGTAACTACGGATTAGCGATTATTGTGATTACGATTGGTATACGCTTAATTTTAATGCCTTTTATGTTGAAGAATTATCGTCAACAAAGCCGCATGAAAAATAAAATGGATGCAGCTAAACCTAAAATTGATGAAGCCCAAAAGAAAATGAAAGAGGCAGAGACAAAAGAGGAACAAATGAAGTATCAACAAGAATTAATGGGGATTTATCGTGAATATGGTATCAATCCTTTAAATATGGGCTGTCTCCCGCTACTGATCCAGATGCCAATTATTATGGGACTTTATTTTGCTATTTTATATTCACCAGATGTTAAATCACATGCTTTTTTATGGTTTAACCTTGGCTCACAAGACTACATTATGGCGGCTATTGCAGGCGTTGTTTATTTAGTGCAGGCACGTGTGTCGTTATGGACAATGCCTGAGCAACAGCAAAAACAAATGAAGTTTTTTATTTATTTATCACCAATTATGATTACGTTCATCTCGTTAAATGCTATGGCAGCATTACCCGTATATTGGTCTGTGAGTGGCTTATTACTCGTGATCCAAACGTATATTGGACGTAAATTTTATTCAGAACATGCTGAAGAAGCATAGTAATCGAGGCGTTTAAGCCTCGATTTTTTATAGGAGGAACAGGATTGAATGCTAAAGTCATTACGACCATATTAGTTGTAGCAGCCAGTGTATCATCGCTTTATTTTATTATTCAGGAACAATTTAATTATGCTGTACTAGCATTGACCATTATGTTTACTTTATCTAATGCTTTTCGGGCATATAGTTTTAAAGAACAAGGATTAGTAAAAGAATCAAAAATTATGAGGTATCTCGCGATCTTTTTTGCTCTAGCAACCGTTATGGTAATAGTAGTTATTGTGAAAGGGTAGATGGAAATGCAAAGATCAAGGAAGAAAGAAAAACGCATAAATAGGTATTGGCTATATCTAGTTGGTGGACTTGTTTCAGTCCTATTAATCGGTAGTGTTGTGTGGACAGTATGGTCAAAACAAGAAAACGTCAAAGAACATGAACGGAAAAATGAACAATTAGCTAAAGAAATTGCCACGAATCCTGATCCGAAGCCCGAACCAGCACCATTAACAAAAGAAGATACGGCTGAAAAAACGGATAATGGCTATATTGAGGGGCAAGCTATTCCACAAGAGCCCAGTTATATTAAAGGCGTTTTAATTGCTAGCAAAAAATATCCACTTCCTTCAACATTTGCGCCTGGTGAAGACCCAGAAGCTAAAAAAATGTTAAATGAAATGCTCAATAATGCTAAAAAAGCAGGGTTTACATTGCAAGCTTTTAGTGGTTACCGCAGTTACGAATATCAGACTACACTCTATGATAATTATGTAAAACGCGATGGAAAAGATGCAGCAGACAGATACAGCGCAAGACCAGGTTATTCAGAGCATCAAACGGGTTTAGTATATGATATCGGTGAGGTTGGTAGAGAGGATGTATGGCTAACAGAGGCATTTGGTGAAACACCAGCAGGTCAGTGGTTAAGAGACCATGCACATGAGTACGGTTTTATTATGCGTTATCCCAAAGGCAAAGAGGATGTGACGGGTTATATGTACGAATCATGGCATTTTCGATATGTGGGTACAACAATTGCAAGCGAAATTTTCACGAAACAAAGTACACTTGAAGAATATTTAGGTATTGAATAAAAAAAGCGGTTGGGACAATGTGATGTCTTAACCGCTTTTTAGTTTATTATAAAATGGGAGATACTAAACGTGAGATCGATTCTTTAAATTTAATCATGTTAGAACGGTTTTGGTATAACTCAGGTGTTAATTCAGTAGAATCTAACATATCTTTTTCAAAAATCTCTGCTAACTCATGCGAAATGGCATGGTCGTAAATAAAAGCATTGACTTCAAAATTTAATTTAAAGCTACGCATATCAATATTAGCTGTACCTACAGTTGAAGCTTCATCATCAATCACAATCATTTTGGCGTGAATAAAACCTTTTTCATAAATATAAATCCGCGCACCAGCATCTAACAACTGTCCAACATAAGAATAAGTTGCCCAGTAAACAAAAATATGGTCAGGCTTATTTGGAATCATAATACGTACATCAATCCCAGATAGTGAAGCAATTTTCACCGCATCTAAAAAGCTAGCATCGGGAATAAAGTAAGGGGTCTGGATGTAAACGTATTTTCGCGCTTTACCAATTAATTTGACATAACCATCTTTAATTTGTTCCCAGTCTTCATCAGGCCCACTCGATACAATTTGCACACCAGCATCGCCCTTTTTCGGAATGACAGGGAAATAAGAATCTGAGTACTTTGTTTTATTGGATGCGGCTTGGTTCCAGTCCAGTAAAAATCGTGATTGCAAAGGGTGTACAGCGCTACCTTCAATGCGCAAATGTGTGTCGCGCCAATAGCCAAACTTTTTCTTTAATCCTAAGTATTCATCACCGACATTAAAGCCGCCGATATAACCAATTCGCCCATCAACAATAACGAGTTTTCTATGGTTTCTAAAATTTAAGCGGGGGTTAATGAGGGGTAAAATAGAGGGGAAGAAAATCTCAACCTCACCACCTGCTTGCAATAGCTCTTTGAAATGATGCTTTTTCACCCCTCTTGATCCCATCTCATCGTATAAAATACGTACTTTAACTCCTTGCTTTGCTTTTACTAAGAGCGCATCTACAATGCGTTTTCCTAGATTGTCAAGACGAAAAATATAGTATTGAATGTGGATATGCTCTTTTGCATGTTCAATATCTTTGATAAGTTGGTCAAATTTTTCATGGCCATCATCAAAAATACGAATGGCATTATCTTGTGTTAATACAGCATCATTATTGCTGAGATGCATGTAAATTAAGTCTTTATAATTTTCAAAATTACGCATTCTAAATTCAAACGTATCGTCATGAATGGCATCCTTTTGATAATTTACAAGCTTTTGAATGCCAATGTATTTTTGTCCATCCCAGCGGAATAAATGTTTTTTTCGTAATTGACGTCCAAATAATAAATACAATAAGAAGCCAACTACAGGGAGAAAAAATAATACTAATAACCAAGCCCAAGTGGACGTAGGGTCTTTACGTTCTAAAAAAATTACAGTAATCGCAAGGAAAATATTAATGAATAATGACACAGCCAGTAAGAAACTAATATCCCACGAAAAATTCATATGTTTAATCCTCTCTCTTTTATTCTATTGTCCTGCTTTCTACCATACTGTAAAACGCAAGATAATGCCATTTTGAGCTCGATAATCTCCGTTTTATGTGACTAAATTTCTTGATGACGTAACGATTTTTTAGAGGCTGTGAAAATAACGATTAAACCAATGGATAAAATAGCGATCGCACTCGAAATATAAAAGCCTAAATTGGCTTGTTGTGTGAAAACCCAAGTGAAGAACAAAGGTCCTAAAATGCGTCCTAAATTGTCCATAGAATAAGTTAATCCAGCTGCTGTACCATAACGCCCACCAGATTCTTTAGAGGATAAAGATACAACACAAGTACGTGCTAATGCATTACCAGCAGTGAATACACATAATGCCACACCAGCAAACACCAAACTGTTCGTTAACGTAAACAAAATCATACCAATAGCTGTAATAATTTGAGCGCCAATTAGCCAAGTAGTTTCTGTACCATCTTTAATACGTCGTACAACGCCACCTTGAATAGCCGCATCTACAAAACCGCTAAACATAAATAAAGAGCCGATTTGTTTTGTTGTAATATCAATGCGATCCATTTGGAATAATTGGAACGTTGATTCCACGCCAGCTAACATAAACGTGACAAGAAATGAAAAGATAAATAAGTAACGTACGCGGTGCTGTAATAAGACATTAGCCCCTTTTGGAATAATACTGCGTGTTTTATCGTTTGGCTTGCGTTTTGTTGGCTCTTCTAAAACAAAGTATGCATAAACACAAAGTAACGCAGTTAAAATAGCAGACGTTATGAACGGTGTAGCAATGCTAATATCGCCAAGAATGCCACCAATAGCTGGTCCAAAAATAAAGCCTAAACCAATCGACATCCCCATAAAGCCCATATATTTGTTGCGCTCCTCATCACTTGATAAGTCGCCGATAAAGCCTGTTACTGCTGTATATAAAGCGCCCGAAAATAAACCGCCAACAATGCGTGATAAATAAAGTATTGGTAAATAGTCGACAAATAAAGCAAAGATGATAAAGCTTAAACTAAAGCCAATCAACCCTGTTAAAATTAAAGGTTTACGCCCTATGCGGTCTGACAAACTGCCCCATAAAGGAGCGGTGAAAAAGCTAGCTAGTGCATACACAGTCAATAAGCCACCCACATGCATTTCAGCCCAACCATGTTGCACAATCACTTCTGGCAAAACAGGTATAATAATCCCAAAACCTAAATAAACAAAAAATTGCACAGAAAGTAATAAGATAATTGCTTTTTTCATAAAAACGCCTTCCCTCTTTTATTATCTATTCCCCTCAACTCATTGTTAAAACAGGCAACGATTACTTACGCATCAGCTTTTGTATCGTCGTAACTAACTCATCTAATACTTCGTCATCACCCTCTAATAAACGTTCTTTAACGCATGTTTTCATATGTCCATCTAGTAAAATACGTGCCACGCTGTTTAATGCGGCTTGACTAGCTGCAAGTTGGGTAATGACATCATCACAATAAACATCATTTTCAATCATATTTTTAATGCCTCGTATTTGTCCTTCAACTCGATTTAAACGTGTCGTTAAATTTTTCTTAGTTGCCTCGGAATGATGACTTTTACGACAGTGTTCAGTTGATTCGCTCATTGCGAACACCTTCTCTCATACAATTTATAAATCAACGCTAACACGTAGGTCATAGGTTGTAAAGTAGCGGTAATAGTGGCTTTTACAAGAAGTTTACGGTTGTAACATAATTGAAAGATTTTTTTACGAAAAAGCATGCTATGATGTGAATATATAAAACCTGTCAGACAACTCTAGATTATCAGTGAAACTTTTTTTTGGATGACGCGTTATAATAAATAACTGAGGAAAGATTGAGGTGGAAGTAATGACAAAAAAAGAAGTAGATTTAAAGAAAATTGTTTCGAATTTGTCTAAGCTAGGTGTAAAAGCAACGGTTACAAAGTCTAGATTGGAATTACTTAAAGTGTTGCCGCCATTGCAAATGCCACAAGTTCAAGCTTAATTCTCGGATAAAAAAGTCAGTTAACATCCTGTTAACTGACTTTTTTGTGGTTTTTATTAAATATAGGGAGTTATTTGGTTTAAAAAAAATCCAATTCGTCTTATACTGAAATAATACAGAGGCGAGGGGGGCACGGGATGTCAAAGAAGCAAAAGACGATGGACGATTTTTTATATCATATTTATATACACATGAATGAGGTTGACCAATTTGTTGTATTTAGTGGTTTGAAATTACAACAATTTTTGTCTGCCGTGGACCCCATTCAAAACGTCTTATTATTAAAACACAGTTACACAGATGGCTTATTTAACCGTCATACCCAATTAGATTATGTCAGTACAGAAGAACTGCCCCATTTTTTAAAAAAGGCAAATAATACAGCAGAGTTATGTTGGATTGACTTTGTTAATGAGCGTCAGTTAAATCAACTCACACCAAAAGAACAGGCCGAGCTATTGTATTTAAGTCATAAAAGGGAACCTGTGCAATCACCTTTCTCCACTAAATTACAAAATCGTTATGTGTATTGTTCGTCTGGTGAAGAGAAAATGACGAAAATTTATTTCCGCAAGTTAAGCGATTCAGAAGTGTTAACAGCGAATGTATTCAATCAATTAATTAAAGAAAAAGAAAGTACCTCAAGCTTTTTCAGACGTAAAACTAAAGGTCAAATACCTGCCATTACGCCAGAATTTTTAAAAGCATATCGCTCATTTGCTAAAGAAGGTGCTTTGTTTTCACTCACACGTGCAGAAAAATCGAATTACGAAATTGAAGTGCGCAATTTGTCACATTATCATTTTCCAGATGAGATATGGGATGATTTAAAGTTAATTTTAAAAGAGAGACAAGATGAGATAATCCCAATTGCGTAAGCGCTTATAAAACGATAAAATAAATAAGCTTATTATAAATACTATAACTCACCGCTCATTTGTTATAACGGTGAGTTTTCTTTAGGATAATCATTATAAAAATATTCAATTTAATCATTTGGAGGCTTTTTTTATGAAAAAATTAGGCGTTGTCTATGGTGGTAAGTCAGCAGAACATGAAGTGTCATTATCCACTGCTTTAGCAGTGACAGGTGCAATTAATTATACAAACTATGAAGTCTACCCTATTTTTATCACAAAAAATGGTGAATGGCGATGTGGTGAGCGTTTATTATCCGCACCAACATCGATTGAGGCGTTACTGTTTAAAGGTGATGATACAAAGGCAGACGATGTGTTGCCATTTTTGGTGAATGAACAAGGAGAACGCCGTCATTTTGATGTTATTTTACCACTTATCCATGGTACAAATGGTGAAGATGGTACAATTCAAGGTTTCTTTGAAGTATTAAATATGCCATATGTAGGCAATGGTGTGTTATCATCCTCAGCGTCTATGGACAAACATATAATGAAACAACTTTTTGCACATGCAGGATTACCACAATTGCCGTATGAGGCGTTTATTCGCATTCAATGGGAGCAAGAGCAAGCCACTATTATTGAAAAGTGTGAACAAAGATTAGGCTACCCAATGTATGTAAAACCGGCCAATTTAGGTTCAAGTGTAGGGATTAGTAAAGTGACCACACAAGAAGAATTAATAGCAGGTGTTAAAACAGCACTTATGTATGACCGTAAAATTGTCATTGAACAAGGTGTAGTTGCGCGCGAGATTGAATTAGCTGTGTTAGGGAATGATGAGCCTAAAGTTTCAGTACCTGGAGAGATTAAGTCAACAACAGATTTTTATGATTATGAATCTAAATACCATGACAATAAAACAGAATTAGTTATTCCAGCAGAACTGTCAGAAACGGCATATGCCCAACTACAAACATATGCTATTGAAGCATTTAAAGCAGTAGATGGTAGTGGACTAATCCGTGCTGACTTCTTTGTCACAGCAGATGAGCGTATTTATATTAACGAAGTGAATACATTACCTGGCTTCACACCAATGAGCATGTATCCTTTATTATGGCAAGAAACAGGTTTACCGTATCCAGATTTAATTGATGAATTAATTCAACTTGCCATTCATCGCCATGAAGAAAAACAACAATTACAATTCAAATTAAAGTAGGTTATATAAATGAAACGAAATTTACAGCAATTAGCGCAGTGGTTAAGCGAAGAAGCAGTAGGTGAAGCTGAGGTAACAGGTGTAGCTATTGATACACGTGTTGTAAAGCAAGGTGATTTATTTATCCCGTTTAAAGGTGAACGTGTGAACGGGCATCAATTTGTACAACAAGCGGTTGACGCTGGTGCATCAGCCATACTTTGGCAACGCAGTGAGCCTAATCCACCACCACATATCCCACATATTTTGGTAGACGATACAGAAACGGCATTACAACAATTAGCGCGTAAATACCGCGATGGCCATATGGCTAAGTTTATAGGTATTACAGGCTCTAATGGTAAAACATCTACTAAAGATATTGTAGCAAGTTTATTAACACCCTTTTTTAAAGTGCAAAAAACACAAGGTAATTTTAATAACCAATTAGGGTTACCTATTACCCTATTAAATCTCGATGAAGATACTGAGGTTGCAGTATTAGAAATGGGGATGAGTGGCTTTGGCGAAATCGAATTTTTAACAACATTAGCACGTCCACACATGGCGATTATTACAAATATTGGCGAAGCGCATATGCAAGATTTAGGATCGCGAGCAGGTATTGCCAAAGCTAAGTATGAAATTGTAGAAGGATTAGCAAATGATGGCGTGTTATTTTACGATGGTGATGAACCGTTACTACGTGAGCTAGTGACAACTAAAGCATATGCTTTTGGCCATAATGCAAATAACGACTTATGTGTAAATACCATTATCTCCTCTGCAACAGGTAGCACATTTACAACAACAGGTAGGATTGAAGGGGAATTTTTCATTTCCGTATTAGGAGAACACCAAGTGAAAAATACTTTAAGTGCTATGTTAGTAGCCCATCAGCTTGGATTAACAAGCGAGCAAATTAAAGCGGCTCTACAGTCTGTTGTCTTAACAGATATGCGTATGCAGTTAGTGCAGGGTGCGAATGATGTTCAATTTATTAATGATGCTTATAATGCAGCACCTAGTTCGGTAAAAGCAGCTATTCAATTTATGAAGAAAACGACAATTAGACCTAAAAAATGGTTGGTTCTAGCAGACATGCTTGAGTTAGGTGATGAGGAGTTAGCTTTCCATGCTAATTTAGCAAATGATATTAAAGCTACAGACTTTGAATATGTCTTGTTATATGGACCACGTATGCAAGCACTTTATACAGCATTGCAAAACGAGTTCACAACAGAGCGTCTCATTTACCGTGCCGAGCATCTTGCTGATTTGACAGCTATAGTTAAGCAATATGCAGATGCAGATACATTAGTATTAATTAAAGGTTCAAGAGGTATGCAACTAGAACAAATAATTACAGCGTGTCAATAATATAAAGCTGCGACCTTAAAGGGTAGCAGCTTTTTTTGGAGGTTATGTGATGAAGATAGGTGTGTTATGCATACATGGTTTTTCTGGTGGGACATATGAAATTGCGCCGTTGCAGCAGTATTTAGCCGCACATTTAGAGGCATATTTTGTTATGCCAACGCTGCCTGGGCATGGCGAAGTATTAACTTTACAACATACAAAAGCAAGCCACTGGTTAAAAGCTGCCGAGAATGCCTATCGTGTTTTAGCACGTAAAGTAGAGCAAGTCATTGTGGTAGGTTTTTCAATGGGTGGCGTTATTGCGTTACATCTGGCTGCTCGTTATCCTATCGCTAAATTAGTATTGCTTAGCCCAGCTATGAGATACCTTGCACCTAAAGCGTTACTTCTACAAGTGAATGAGATGGGGAAGTCGTATTATTATCAACAATTACAAGAAAATGAAATTTACCAACGTTATGCCTTCAAATGGGGAAAAGTGCGTTTACCTGATACGATACAGTTTATGAAGTTAGTACAACAAACGACACCTTATCTAGCACGTGTAACAGCTCCAACTATTATTATTCAAGGTATGAAGGATGGTATGGTACCTTATCAAACCGCACAATACATTAAACAGGCGATTCACAGTCAGGAGAAAGAAATTTATTATTCTACTGGAGGTTTACACCATATTTGTTTTAGTAAAGATCGTGATGAATGGTTTCAAGATGTGTTACAGTTTATCCAGCTATCATAAAAATCTGATTATTGAGAATGGTGCTAAACCATTGCGTCTAACTCTGTAGCGTGTTAGACTAGGTTAAGCAATGGATACATTTTGTGCGAAGGCTCTTCAAACTTTTATTGAAGGGTGCTTTTTTTTGAACATAACGGTTATATTCCTGATAGAATACAACCGCTCGGCAAAGACCGGGCTTTCCCTTTCATGAAGCAAATACTTTACTGTAAAAGTAAGGACATAGAATTAATGACGGAAACGTTCCAATTTAATAGGCTCGATTTTGCCATCATTCATCTGAAAATGTAACCATTTGTCAACTTTTTAGGATAAAGGAGAAGGAATAGTTTGACAAATTTTTCAGAATTAAACGTAAGTGAATCTACATTACGCTCATTAAAGCGTATGGGATTTGAAGAAGCAACACCAATCCAAGAAGGAACCATCCGCTTTGGCTTAGAAGGTCGCGATATTATCGGACAAGCACAAACAGGTACAGGTAAAACAGCAGCTTTTGGTATACCTCTAATCGAGAAAATCGACCCGAAAAACCCAGCAATCCAAGCTTTGATTATTGCGCCAACTCGTGAGTTAGCGATTCAAGTATCAGAGGAGTTATACAAGCTAGGTTATGATAAACGTGTAAAATTATTATCCGTTTATGGTGGTCAAGATATCGGTCGCCAAATTCGTGCGTTAAAAAATAAACCACAAATCATCGTTGGTACGCCTGGTCGTATTATCGACCATATCAACCGTCGTACGCTTAAACTAGGTGATGTACAAACATTAGTATTAGACGAAGCTGACGAAATGTTAAACATGGGCTTTATCGATGATATTAATGCTATTTTAGAACATGTGCCAGCAGAGCGCCAAACATTATTATTCTCAGCTACAATGCCAGGTCCGATTCGTAAAATCGCAGAAGAGTTTATGAAGGAGCCAGAAGTAGTTAAAATTAAGTCAAAAGAAATGACTGTAGAAAACATTGATCAATATTTTGTTAAGTCACAAGAACGCGAAAAATTTGATATTTTATCACGTCTATTAAATGTACATCAACCAGAATTGGCTATCATTTTTGGTCGTACAAAACGTCGTGTTGATGAATTAGCACAAGCGTTATCAATTCGTGGTTACCTTGCAGAAGGTATTCATGGTGATTTAAGCCAAGCAAAACGTATCTCTGTATTACGTCAATTCAAAGAAAATAAAATTGATATTTTAGTAGCTACAGATGTGGCAGCACGTGGTTTAGATATTTCAGGTGTTACACATGTATATAACTTCGATATCCCACAAGACCCAGAGTCATATGTACACCGTATTGGCCGTACAGGTCGTGCAGGGAAATCAGGTTTGGCTGTAACTTTTGTTACACCACGTGAAATGGGTTACTTACGTATCGTTGAAGAAACAACGAAAAAACGTATGACACCATTACGTCCACCTTCGTCTTCAGAAGCATTAGTTGGCCAACAACGTATTGCTATGGAAACGTTAGCTGACATTGTAACGAAAAATAATTTAGATGACTATCGCACATTAGCTTCTGAGTTACTTGAAGATAATGAAGCGTTAGATGTAGTAGCAGCAGCATTGCGTGCTTTAACAAAAGAGCCAGATGACACACCAGTAAACATCACAGAAGAGCGTCCATTACCAATGCGTCGTTCAGGTGGTGGTAACCGTCAAGGTGGTGGCTATCGCCGTGATGGTGGCGGCCGCAGTAATAACCGTCGTGACGGTGGTCGCGGTGGTAATAGTCGTCGTGATGGTGGTAACCGCAGAAGCAGTAGCCAATCATCTCGCAGTAATAGTGGCAACGGTGAACGCCGCGAAGGTAATCGTCGTCCACGTCGCCGCGAAAGCTAATATCAATTATGATAAAGACATCACTCATGCAGTGGTGTCTTTTTTTAGATAAAATCTTTGTAAAGTCTCAGCGGGTAGCCGAAAAAATCATGTACAATAATATTAATGAAACATTTTCATAGATGATACGTATATGACAAAGAAAGGAAGTGTCAAGTAAGATGAGACTGGACCCAAAACATAAAATATCAAGGAAAGGTTTAACGGTGTGGCGTTTGTACGGCATTTTTGAAATGTTAGGTATATTAGCAGTTGCTTGTGTAGTAAGCTACTTAACTATTCGCAATGATTGGCCACAATGGATTCATGCCATTGGTATTACATTAACGCTATTAAGTTTAATTTTCTCTGTCATTATTTTTCCGAAAGTACGATGGGAACGTTGGCGCTACGAAGTAAGAGAGCAAGAGATTGAAGTAAAGCATGGCTTGTTTATTGTTAAGAGAACCATTATACCTATGGTACGCGTACAGCATGTAGATACGACGCAAGGTCCCATTTTAAAGAAATACGATTTAAGTAATATTTATATTTCTACAGCAGCAACCATTCATACGATTCCAGCACTCGCAATGAATGAGGCAGATGAACTTCGCGCGCGTATTTCTGACTTAGCAAGGGTGGCGGAAGAAGATGTCTAATCCTACTATCACATATAAAAAGCTTCCATTTGCTACAGTTGCGATTAGTGCTCTAAGTATTTTAAAGACTTTTTTAATCCCAATTATCGTTGTCTTTTTTATTAATTTTGGCAAATTTACTTTGAATTTTAATAGTCCTAATTTTTGGAGTACGATTTTTACAGCAGGGATTTGGGGCGTTATTATTATATTTACATTGTTAGCAGGTGTCATTAAATGGTGGACTTTCTTTTATTGGTTTGAAGATGGTGAGTTAAGAGTTAAATATGGCTTGTTTGTTAAAAAGAAAAGATATATCTCTTTTGAACGCATTCAAACATTAAACTATCATGAAGGGATTTTTCATCGCATTTTTGGTTTGGTGAAAGTACAAGTGGAGACAGCAGGAAGTACAGATGGCAAACCTGAAGTGGAATTTACAGCTTTAACGAGAGAAGCAGCTGACCAGATTGAGATTGAAATGAGGAAGGCAAAGGCAAAACCAGTAACCAATGAGGAAACCTCAATAGAAGAAGATACTGTAACGGAGCCAGTGCCAGAGATTGTCACTGAAGCTATGTATAAAATGTCATTAAAAGACTTATTTGTACTCGCTTCAACATCTGGAGGCATAGGTATTATTATTTCAGGTTTGTTAGCGCTATTATCACAAGCCTCAGATGTTATTCCTTATGAAAAAATTTATGGAGAGCTTGCCGCGATTGCAAAATACGGTGTACTCATCATATTATTGACGATTTTTGTACTCTTTATTTTAGGGTGGGTAGCTTCACTCATATTAACCTTCTTAAAGTATTACGACTTTAAAATTGTGATACAAGAAGAAAAAATGATCATTACAAGAGGCTTAATTGAAAAAAAACGTCTAACGATTCCATTAAATCGTGTACAGGCAATTAAAATAGTGGAAAACCCATTTCGCCAAATGTTTGGTTATGCAACGGTTCATTTAGAGAGTGCGGGTAGTAATAATGACAATAATAAAGAATCTGTTGTTATGTTTCCATTGATTAAAATGCATGCAATTGAACAGCATATTACACACTTATTCCCAGATTATGAATGGCAGCAAAATTACGTACCAGCACCTAAAAAGGCATTGCCTTATTATTACCGCATTGATTTCTTTTATATTGTACCTATTATTGCAGTAGCATCCTATTTCCTTTATCCGTGGGGTTTATTAACATTATTATTGATTCCATTCACAATGGGATTAGGCGTTTGGCAACATCGCACAGCAGCCTACTGCATTAATGACAAGCAATTAACCTTGCGTTATAGAGGGATTAGTCGAGTGACATTTTTTGTACAAAAACATCGTATTCAGTCATTAAGTAGCCGTCAAAGCTATTTTCAAAAGAAGAACGATGTTATGGGGATTCATTTAAGTGTTATGTCTGGCGCATCTGGTGCAAAGGCTAGTATACGTGCCCTTGACCAAGCCGATGTCGAACATATATTAGAATGGTATGATAGCGAGAAGATAAAATAATAAATAAAAGCGTAATTTGTGGCAAAATGCCTATCAAATTACGCTTTTTTTTGCATCAATGACGTAAAGTACGTTAAAATTAGTTAGCTACGGTTTTGCCATTTCATGATGCGTTTAGGATGTAGGTAAAAGAGCCCAATGACAAAACCACCGAATAATCCTCCTAAATGCGCAACAACATTAATGTTAGGTTGGATAAATGTCATCACTACACTAACTAAAATTAATGGTAAAATAAGTTGACGCAGTTGTGGCATGGTTTTACGCGTATAGTAGATTAAAGCAGCATAAGCCCCCATAATTCCGAAAATAGCGCCGCTTGCACCTAAACTGTTATGATTTACATCATAAATTACATACGTTAGTACATTACCTATTAGTCCCGAGGCAAAATAAATGGTGAAGAAACGTAGTTTACCCATTAAAATCTCTAATTCAGGACCAAAAACAAATAGCCAAAACATGTTCATTAAAATATGCATGAAGTCTGCATGAAAGAACATAGCGGTAATGAGTCGCCAATATTCGCCTTGAGCTACCATATAGTTAGATTGCATACCATTTAATAAAATATAATCGCCATAAGTGGGGATAAATCGTGTTAAATATAATATTAAATTAATAGCAATCAAAGTTGTCACTATAGGATACTTTGTAGTATATTCTTTGAAATTTTCAGTTCTTCTAAACATATTATCACCTCAAATCATGTTCACATTATACACTGCGCAAAGCTAACAATACAAAGGAGATCTTTATGATTAAAGGAATTGGTCTAGATATGGTTGATTTACATCGTATCAAAAAAGCGGCTCAACGCACAGAAAGGTTTGCAAAACGCATTTTATCTGATCGAGAGTATACGCGTTATGAGCTGTTATCACATACTCGAAAAACAGAGTTCTTGGCAGGGCGTTTTGCTGCGAAGGAAGCTTTTTCTAAAGCAAGAGGAACAGGAATTGGTCAAGATTGTGAATTTCAGGATATTGAGATTTTAAATGATGAAAAAGGAGCACCTATTTTGTATTTTAAACAGAATAAGGTGAATGGTTTTGTTTCTATTACACATACACAAACATGTGCAGCGGCACAGGTAATTATCCTAGTATAAGCGTAAAAATCCAAGATTTTTATGTAAAAACAAAACATAATGCCGATATAAATAGTATAGTTTTTGAAAATTGGTTCTGTTTTGATGGGTATTTCAACTAGGAGTGAACGTTTAATTTAGAGTGAAGAGGGTATATCGACATTATGGAAATACTGAATTACAGACCAACTAAAATCAAAATAAATTTACAGGCGATTCAACAAAATATTCGTAATCTACAAAGACATTTAGCTAAACATGTAAATATCATCGCAGTAGTGAAAGCTAATGCATATGGTCATGGTGATATTGAGACCGCAAAAGTAGCGATTCAAGAAGGGGCATGCATGCTAGCCGTCGCTACGCCAGAAGAAGCAATTCATATGAGAGCGCATTTTACCCACATCCCCATTTTAGTTATGGGTGTAGTGCCTGTTAGTTTTGCGGCGTATGCTGCTAAACATCATATTACGTTAACTGTGCCTTCATTAGCGTGGACAGAACAATTGTGTCGTCATTCGTTAACAGAGACATTACATGTACACGTAAAATTAGATACAGGTATGGGAAGGATTGGGCTGCATACTGTAGATGATGTAAAGGAAGTAGAGCGCTTACTTTTACAACTAGAGCAAGTCAAAATTACAGGCGCATTCACTCATTTTGCTACTGCGGATGAAGAAGATCAAACGTATTTTGATAAACAAGTGCAACGATTCAAAACGTTAATGCAATCTTTTTCGATACAACCACCATTTATCCATTTGGCGAATACAGCTGTTGCTATGGTGAAAGAGGCCAATCTACATTATGATGCTGTACGTTATGGTATATCTTTGTATGGTTTAGCTGCATCCAATTATGTAGCACAACATCATCCTTTTACATTACATCAAGCTTTGTCACTTTCAACCGAACTTGTGCATGTCAAACAATTGCCAGCTGGAGAAGGTATCGGTTATGGCGCAGTGTATACGACTAAAGAACCAACTTGGGTTGGTACATTGCCTATTGGTTATGCTGATGGTTTGTTGAGAGGCCTAACAGGTCAAGAAGTGCTCATAGATGGCAAAAGATTTCCTATTATCGGAAGAATATGTATGGATCAATGTATGATTAAGCTGGACCAGGCATATCCTTTAGGTAAGAAAGTTACGTTGATTGGTCAAGACGGTGGTCAGTGCATCACAGTAGATGAATGGGCCAAAAGACTAAAAACCATAAATTATGAAATACCATGTATGTTATCCACACGTATCCCAAGAGTTTTTTAGAAACTTAAAGAAGCGACATAATATCTACCTCAAGAAGTGATTTCTTTACTATTAAAGTCTTTTAATTCTTTCTACAGAATGGTAAAATGTACTTATTCATTAGAGAGACAGAGAGATAAATAGAATAGGAGGTAAGTTTTTATGTCCGCAAAACTATTTGAGTGTCTAACCAAAACAGCACCAAAGCAAGGCATTAACAAAAGTGAGTTTCACCAAGCAGCACCTTCTTCTTTGTATGATGTCATGGTTCAAGGTTACGTGGAGATGTCTTCTATAAATCTCTTATTAGCAACTGAAAGTATTGCTGTAGAATACGAAGCAGAAAGTATTGTTGAACGCGCCGTGAGCGGAGGGTAACAATTTGAATATAAAACGTGGTGATGTTTATTTTGCAGATTTATCACCAGTTGTAGGCTCTGAGCAGGGCGGTACGAGACCAGTACTCATTTTACAAAATGATATTGGCAATCGGTTTAGCCCAACAGTGATTGTTGCGGCTGTTACAGCGAAGATTGCAAAAGCAAAATTTCCGACACATGTTGAAATCAATGCAGAGGAATATGGATTTGAGCGTGACTCGGTTATTTTGCTAGAGCAGATTCGTACTATTGATAAATCAAGATTAATTGATAAAATTACTCGTTTAGATAAGCCGCTAATGCGCAAAGTAGATGCGGCACTTATGATTAGTTTAGGGCTTGTAGAATTATAAGTATACATAATCAGGCTTAGGGTAGTAGCATTGGATGGAGAAAAGCTTCGATCCAATGCTTTTTTAGTACCTAAAATTGCTATTTCAGCGTATGATAGTAATAAGAGTTTTAAAATGAAGGGGTTGGAATGACGTGAGTAACGAATTTTATCAATTTATTCATGAAAATCGTGAAAAAATCATAGATTATACGTATAAAAATATTCAAGCAGTGGATGGTGCTGGAACTGAAATCGAAATGGATCAACAATTACATATTGTTGTGAGCGAGATACTTGATTTATTACAAATTGATAATAAATTAGAGCAACATCAACGATTATCAGTCTTTTTTAACAGTGGTCGACGTTTAGCATGGCCCATCACAGATGTAGTGGATATTTTTGATGCAATAGGTATTAGTTTATATGAGTTACTCAATGAAACGGATTCAAATGCAATAGCCGCTGAAGTAAAAGATTTAGTGGCATTACAAAAAATAATTATTCCATTACGCAATCGTTTTGTAACACTACATGTTGAATCGTGGGAAACAACTGTAGAAACACAAAAATTAGCATTAAAAGAATTAACTGTACCTTTAATTCCAATATTTGATAAAATATGCGTGATGCCACTTGTGGGAACAATTGATACAGAACGCGCTAAATTTATTATTGAAAATCTATTGCAGGGTACTGTAGAGACACAAAGTGAAATTGTATTAATTGATATTACAGCTATACCTGTAGTAGATACAATGGTAGCGCATTATTTAATGCAAGCGGTTGAAGCACTGCGATTAGTTGGAGCTCGAGCGATTTTAGTAGGGATTAGACCAGAGATTGCTCAAACTATCGTAAATTTAGGTATTCAAATGCAAGATTTTGAGACAGAGAGCACATTGCAAAGAGGGGTAGCAAAGGCGTTAAATGCGATAAATCGAAAAATTGTAGAGGTGGCAGACACATGAGTTTAAAAGTACCTATTTTAAAATTATATGATTGCCTAATTGTATCTATCCAGTGGGAATTAGATGACCAAATGGCTATGATGTTTCAAGAGGATTTGCTGAGTAAACTTTATGAGACAGAAGCAAAAGGAATTGTCTTAGATTTAACCTTTGTTGATTTTATGGATTCATACATTGCAAAAGTAATTGGTGATGCGATTAATATGGCGACATTAATGGGAGCCAAAGTAGTTATGACAGGTTTACAACCTTCAGTAGCGATTACTTTAGTCGAGTTAGGCATTCATTTAAATTCTGTATCAACAGCGCTCAATCTGGAAAAAGGTTTGGAACAGCTCCAAAAAGAATTGGGGGTCTAGTGTATGCAGAAAAAGTCGTCAGTAGAAATTGTTACCGAATGGGACATTGTGGCAGCTAGACAACTTGGTCGTAATAAAGCGAAGGAAATTGGATTTGGAACAGTTGACCAAGCAAGGATTACAACTGCAATTAGTGAACTAGCACGTAATATTTATTTGTATGCTCGTTTTGGTAATATCCATATTGAATGGATCGAAGAAGGCGATAAAAAAGGCATTAAAATCATCGCTAAAGATAAAGGCCCTGGTATTGAAGATGTTCGAAAAGTATTAGAGGATGGTTATTCAACCTCAGGTGGATTAGGTGCTGGATTGCCAGGTGTGAAACGGTTAATGGATAGTATGGAAATTCAGTCTGAAATTAACAAAGGGACGACGATTACAATTACGAAATGGTTACGTTAGGAAGTGCATGGCATGGAGGATTTGGAGCGCGAATATCATAAAATATTAGCAGACTACGTAAAAGAACAAAGTGAGCGTACTTTATACATTGGGCAAAATTTTGTACGCCAATTAATTAGGCGGAATATCTCTCCTGAAGATGTGGTAAGTTTACACAAAGATGCAGTAGAGACAATTTATCCAGCACAATTTGATGAGTTACGTTTAGCTTATGATTTTTTAATTGAAATGATGGTTCATTATGGCATGGCGATGAGAGAACATCAAAGTTTATTGCAAAAACAAGCAGAGATCCAAATGGAGATGAATATTGCAGCGAATGTGCAAAAAACCATGTTAAAAACACCTATTCCATCTGACATGACTATAGACATTGGCATGCTATCAAAGCCATTAAAAAATGTAAATGGTGATTATGTGCATTTTATTGATGATAAAAAGTATATTAGTGTGGCGGTTACTGATGTTGTAGGTAAAGGTGTACCTGCCGCATTATGTATGTCTATGGTTAAGTTTGGGCTTGAGTCTATGGAAGAATATGCACATGATCCTGAACATGTTTTAGGTGTATTAAATCGGATTGTAGAACGTAATGTTGATGATAGTATGTTTATCTCTATGTTTTATGGTTGTTATTTAAGAGAGTGGGGGCTCTTTTATTATGCGTCAGCTGGTCATGAACCCGCCTTCCTCTATCGTGCTGAAGAAAATAAGTTTTATGATCTAGAAGCTAAAGGTATGTTATTAGGCATTGTCCCAACAACTAAATATAAACGAAGTGAAGTGTTATTAGAAGATGGTGACATTATTGTCATTGTGACAGATGGCGTTACAGAATTTAGAAGAGATGATACAGTTGATGAACGACAAGTTGTTGCTTCACTCATTCATGATGTGAAAGGGCTACCTGCGCAATCAATTTGTGAATATTTGTATAGCGAATTAGAAGAAATGCAAGAATTTGAGTTAAAAGATGATTTTTCAGTCGTTGTCATTAAAAAGGTTTAAAATGTTGAAAAACGGGTAATGAATTTCGACAGAAGTATGCAATTTTACAACTAGGGGGTAAGACAATGGAAATCACAATAAATTTTAAAGAAGAAAAAGAAATATTACATGTATTAGTTAAAGGAGAAATTGATGCTTACACAGCACCGAAACTTCGCGATAAATTAGACGCTATAGAGATCGAGGAAAAGGCAAATATAGCGATTGATTTATCAGAGGTCACCTATATTGATAGCACAGGGTTAGGTGTATTTGTAGCGTTTTATAAAAGAGCAACGAGAGAGACTGCACATGTACGTTTAGTCGGTTTATCAGAGAGAATTAAGCGATTATTTGAAATTACAGGACTAAGTGATTTAATGGACATTGATACAGATAAAAAGGTGGAGTTAAGCTGATGACAAAAAACTTTGATTATATCGAGATGAAATTCCCAGCAAAGCCACAATACGTAAGTGTTATAAGGTTATCTGTTTCGAGTTTAGCGAGCCGTCTCGGTTTTTCATATGACGAAATCGAAGACTTGAAAATTGCTGTTAGTGAAGCTGTAACCAATGTGGTACATCATGCTTATGATGAAGATGGTGAGGTAGTCGTAGGTTGCGCGCTCTATGAGGGTAAAATTGAACTGATGATATCAGATTATGGTTCAAGCTTTGAATACGAACGTGTGAAATCAACAGTGGGCCCTTATCATAATGAAAGTTCAATTGAAAACTTGCGTGAAGGCGGCCTTGGCTTATATTTAATGGATGCTTTAATGGATGAAGTTTTATTAGCCAATAATGAGAGTGGTGTCACAGTGTTCATGACAAAACATGTCACTAGAGAGCAGGTGGACGAGGGTGCCGAAAGAATCACAACGCAATAAAAGGGCTTCTAAGGAACAGGTATTTGCTTGGATTAAGCAATACCAGGAGACAGAGGACCAAGAAGCACAAACAAAACTTGTATTAAACTATGAATATCTTGTGGATTCGATTGCACGTAAGTATTCGGGCAATCGCTCAAACTTTGAAGATATGAAACAAGTAGGCATGCTCGGTTTACTTGGCGCAATTAGACGTTTTGATGTTGACTTTGGACGCGCTTTCGAAGCATTTGCAGTCCCTACAATTGTAGGAGAAATTAAGCGCTTTTTACGTGATAAAACTTGGGATGTGCATGTGCCAAGACGCATTAAAGAACTAGGTCCACGTATTAAAGCTACTGTAGAGGCATTAACGACAGAATTGCAACGTTCACCACACATCTATGAGATTGCTGAACGATTAGAAGTAAGTGAAGAAGAAGTGCTAGAAGCAATGGAAATGGGGCGCAGTTATCAAGCGCTTTCTATGGATCACTCTATTGAATCTGACTCAGATGGAAGTTCTATTACATTATTTGATGTCATTGGTCGTGATGACGAAGAATATGAGAAAACGAATAAGCGTATGATTGTAGCAGATGCAATGTCCGTGCTGACAGAACGTGAGAAACAAATTATACAGTTAACCTATTTAGAGCAACTGAGTCAAAAAGAAGCAGGCGAACGTTTAGGTATTTCACAAATGCATGTATCGCGTTTACAACGTAAAGCGATTAAAAAATTGCAAGATGTTATTATGGTGGAGGGCGGCGTCTCTACATGATGTCAAAGGTAGAAGTAGCAGTACATCATACAGCGAAAGAACATAATACAATCATTGGCGATGCTTATTACATTGGGTATCATAAAGACTTTTTAATTTGTGGCTTAATTGATGGGCTAGGTAGTGGAGAAGGTGCGCATCAGTCGGCTATCATTATGACCCCCATTTTAAAAGCATATGCTCATGAAAGTGTAGAACAATTGATGCTGCGATGTCATAGAGCGCTTTATGGTAAAAGAGGTGCTGCCATTGCCATTGCAAAAATATATATTACACAAAGAATCATTGAATACAGTTCGGTTGGTAATATTCAGTTTTATTTATTCACCAATCAAAAATTAATTTATCCTATTCCACAAGCGGGTTTTTTATCAGGGAGAGGTACTTTAACTGCAGTAGTAGAGCGAATGATGTATCAACGTAATGCGCGATTATTTATCCATACGGATGGTATTGCAGTGAAAAGCCCTAAAAAACTATTAGTGAATTATAGTACACCAAAGCAAATTATTGAAATAATTAAAGAGTCTATAGATTTTAGTGACGATGCAACAGGTGTTGCGATAAGCTTACCTTGAGAATGGGTGAGCTTTTTTTGTTGAAAAATACGAATGAATAGAGAAAGGTAGTGGGCAAGATGAACGAGCAAATTATTCAAGTGATTGCAAAAGAGATTAATCAAAAGCCACAACGAGTAAAAGCTGTAATTGAATTATTAGAGGATGGCAATACTGTGCCATTCATTGCCCGTTACCGCAAAGAGGCAACAGGTTCTTTAGATGAAGTTCAAATTAAAGCGATTGAAGATTTATATCATTATCAAAATCAATTACATGCAAGAAAAGAGGAAGTGACACGCTTAATTGAGGAACAAGGTAAGCTAACACCAGCGCTTATTACAGAAATTGGTGCTGCTACTAAATTACAACGTGTTGAAGATTTGTACCGTCCATTTAAACAAAAACGACGTACTAAAGCGACAATAGCTAAAGAAAAGGGCTTATTACCACTGGCTAATCGCATATTAGACTTCACAGAGGATTCTATGGAAACGCTGTACTATCAAACTGTAAAAGACCATACGATAACAATAGAAGAAGCGGTAGAAGGCGCTCGCGATATTATTGCTGAGATCGTCTCTGACAATGCTAAAATACGAGAAGAAGTGCGAGAGATAGGGCGTAAAAAAGGATGGATTACCACTAAAGAGAAAGATAAAATAAAAGACGAAAAACAAGTCTTTGAAATGTATTACGATTATGAGGAGCCAATTCGCCACATTGTACCACATCGTATATTAGCGATTAATCGTGGAGAAAAAGAAGAGATTTTAAAGGTAACGATTACAATGCCTTACGAACAAGTATTAGCTATTATATGGCGTAACACATTGCCTGTAAAAGGTGGGAAACATAGTGTGCCACAAGTAAAACTAGCGATTGAAGATGCGTATAAACGATTAATTTTTCCTTCTATAGAAAGAGAGTTAAGAAATGAACTAACAGAAATAGCAGAAGCACAAGCTATTCATATATTTTCAGAGAATCTGCGTAGTTTATTATTACAACCACCACTTCAAAATAAAATGGTTCTAGGTGTAGACCCTGCATTTCGTACAGGTTGTAAGTTAGCAGTTGTTAATGAGTTAGGGCAATTGCTTGTAATAGACGTGATATATCCTCACCCACCTAAATCTAAAAAAGAAGATGCAACAAATATTGTTCAACAATTATTAAAACAGTATCCGATCGAAGTTATTGCAATAGGTAATGGTACAGCTTCACGTGAAACGGAGCAGTTTATTGCAGATACGATAAAGGATTTAGAGCGTCATGTTTCCTATGTGATTGTCAATGAAGCGGGTGCTTCAGTATATTCAGCATCTCCAGTAGCACGTGAGGAGTTTCCTGATTTACAAGTAGAAGAAAGAAGTGCTGTATCGATTGCTAGAAGGTTACAAGACCCTTTATCAGAGCTTGTAAAAATTGAACCTAAAGCTGTAGGTGTGGGGCAGTATCAACATGATGTATCTCAAAAGAAGTTAACAGAGTCATTGACTTTTATTGTAGAGACCGCAGTTAACCAAGTAGGCGTAGATGTGAATACAGCCTCAGCCTCCTTATTACAGTATGTTTCAGGACTATCAAAAACGGTTGCAGAAAACATTGTTAAACAGCGAGCTGAGGATGGCCGTTACCTTTCACGTGCCGCTTTAAAAAAGGTACCAAGGCTAGGTGCAAAAACATATGAACAAGCGATTGGGTTCTTGCGTGTACCTAAGGCAAAAAATCCTTTAGATGCGACAGGTATACATCCTGAGAGTTATGCTGTTGCAGAGGCGCTCTTACAAGAAGTGGGATTAACGAAAGCAGCTATTGGTGCTAGTCAGTTATCAGTATTACAGGATTTAAATCTTGAAGTCATGAGTGAAAAGTTAGGGATAGGTGTCATCACATTAAAAGATATTATAACTATTTTGCAACAACCCATGCGCGATCCAAGAGATGAGTTTCCACAACCATTGTTGAAAACAACTGTCTTACAAATTAACGATTTACAAATAGGTATGAAGTTAGAAGGTACTGTCCGTAATGTTGTTGATTTTGGAGCATTTATTGATATTGGTTTAAAACAAGATGGCTTAGTTCATATTTCTAAAATGAAGAAATCAAGAGTAAAGCATCCACTAGATGTAGTAACGGTTGGTGATATTGTGACTGTGTGGGTGGATAGTATTGATCTGCATAAGGGGAGAGTCGCTTTAACCATGTTAGAACAATAGAGAAGTAAAGAGTGTCCAACTTTTGACACTCTTCTTTTATTGAAAGGAGTCGAGTGTAACGAATGACAGATCAAGAGTTACAATATTTGGTATGTAAAATATCTCAACAATTTTTTGCTAAACCATTTCTGCATACAGCTACGTTTAACAAAAGGCTTAGAACAACAGGTGGAAGATACTTATTGCAAACGCACAATATTGAAATTAACCCTCAAGTTTTCCAACAATACGATCAAAATGAATTAATCGGTGTTATTAAACATGAATTATGTCATTATCATTTGCATCTTGAGGGGAAAGGATATCAACATCGAGATAGAGATTTCAAACAACTGTTGCAGGAAGTAGCTGCACCAAGATATTGCCAGACATTAAAAACAAAGGACAAATATTATGAATATATATGTAAGGATTGTGCTCAGTTATATTATCGAAAACAAAATATAAATGTTAATAAATATAGATGTAGCAAGTGTTCTGGCGAGATTTATAAAAAAATGTAGAAAAAGTGTTGACCAAATTGAAAGAGCCGTCTATAATAGTAAAAGTCGACAACAGATGCGACACAATATTCCGAAGTAGCTCAGTGGTAGAGCAATCGGCTGTTAACCGATCGGTCGTAGGTTCGAGCCCTACCTTCGGAGCCAGGCCCCTTGGTCAAGCGGTTAAGACACCGCCCTTTCACGGCGGTAACACGGGTTCGAATCCCGTAGGGGTCACCATTTAAATTAAATTAACACAAGGTCCCGTGGTGTAGCGGTTAACATGCCTGCCTGTCACGCAGGAGATCGCCGGTTCGATCCCGGTCGGGACCGCCATTTTTGGGGTATAGCCAAGCGGTAAGGCAGCGGATTTTGATTCCGTCATTCCCTAGGTTCGAATCCTAGTACCCCAGTTTAACTTTAGAGCCATTAGCTCAGTTGGTAGAGCATCTGACTTTTAATCAGAGGGTCGCAGGTTCGAATCCTGCATGGCTCACCAGTTTTTATTAATGTAACGCCACTACAAAGCGGTCGTGGCGGAATGGCAGACGCGCTAGGTTGAGGGCCTAGTGGGGGAAACCCTGTGGAGGTTCAAGTCCTCTCGGCCGCATCGAATAAAATCTTGGTAATAATATAGATAAGCGCCCGTAGCTCAATTGGATAGAGTGTCTGACTACGGATCAGAAGGTTAGGGGTTCGACTCCTCTCGGGCGCGCCATTAATATAATAAGCTATAACTATGCGGGTGTAGTTTAGTGGTAAAACCTCAGCCTTCCAAGCTGATGATGTGAGTTCGATTCTCATCACCCGCTTATATGACCTTTGAAAACTGAACAAGCAAAACGTTAATCAATAAAACGTTTCATGAAAATGAAACAA
>NZ_BMJT01000005.1 GCF_014643595.1 Lysinibacillus alkalisoli | reverse complement strand
TCCATAATAGAGAGAGCGATTAAGCTCTGCTTTGCTGGCATCTTTTGATGTCCATTTGTTTCATTTCCATGAAACGTTTTATTGATTAACGTTTTGCTTGTTCAGTTTTCAAAGGTCATTGCGCTGTTTGTTTCAGCGACTTTTACATCATAACAACTTATTGAATTGTTGTCAACAAGTTATTTTAATTTATTTTTGTGTTGTTGTCTTGTTAAGGACAAGTAATAATATACCTCGTCCTTAACTTTTTTGCAACCCTTTTTTTATTTTTTTTATAAAAAACTTATCGTCTATAACGAATAAAGCGATTCCTAACAAGATGATGATGCCTCCAACAACTTGTGTAGTGAGTAGATTTTCATTGAAAATAACATAAGCTAAAGCTGCTGCACCAACTGGTTCAAATAAAATGGCTATAGATATTACGTTTGTACTTACGTATTTGATCGACCAGTTAAACAATGTATGTCCTAATAAATTAGGTATAATAGCTAATAGAATAAACCACATCCACTCATTAGAAGGATAGGGACCAAATGATTCTCCTTTAAGAAGCACATAGAAGAATAATGTAATTGTACTTACGGTGTATACTACCATTGTGTATGTAATCAACGATAAGCGTTTTCTTACATCTTGACCAAATAAAAAATAGATGGTTACTAATGCGCAGGCAATTAATGCTAAAATATCTCCATATAATGCTGTGCCACTTACTTTAAAATCTCCCCAACTAATTAACACACTACCGCCAATGGCTATCATACCTGATAAAATAGTTTTTAATGAGAGTGGTTCTTTAAAGAAAAAATAGGTTCCAACAAATGCGAATAAGGGCTGTAAAGTAACTAACACTGTAGAACTGGCTACTGACGTATAATTTAACGATTCAAACCACAAAATAAAGTGAAAAGCCAAAAATATACCGCCAATGCTTGAGAATAACCAGTCTTTTCTTGTTAAGTCTTTAATTTCATGCACATACTTCATTAAAAATAAAGGTAACATGATAAGCACTGAAAAGAACATGCGGTAAAAGGCTATAACGCCTGCTTCCGCAGAAGATAATTTTACAAAGATGGCTGACAGCGCCACGGAAACCACACCAATAAAAATAGGTATGTATGGATGGATTTTAGGTTTATCCATTTCGCATCTCCTTTCAACGTTTAATCATTTAATTGATTAAAGTACACTACTCACTTTATCATTATTTTATCTTTTTACAATAGATTTAGGAGGGGATTTTTTTGTACAGTCACTTAATTACAGAAATGCCTATAGAAGTAGCTTTAAAGCTTATTGTTGCGGCTACTTTAAGTTTGATTATTGGCTTTGAAAGAGAATTAAAGAGGAAACCCGTAGGCTTAAAAACGAGTTTAGTTATTGCAACGTTTAGTTGCTTGTTAACGATCATCTCTATCGAAACAGCCTATAACACGCCCGCTCGTCCCGATATTAATATTACAATGGACCCTCTACGTTTAGCTGCGCAAATTGTAAGTGGCATTGGCTTTTTAGGCGCTGGAGTGATATTACGTAAAGGGAATGACAGCATCACAGGGCTAACCACAGCTGCTATGATTTGGGGGGCGGCTGGCATTGGTATTGCTGTTGGGGCAGGATTTTATTGGCAAGCTGTGTTAGGTGTTATTATCGTTGTAGGTGGTATAGAACTTGTTACACCTTTCCTTATGAAAATTGGACCGAAACGCATGCGTCAAAGAGAAGTGATCATTCAAGTGACCATGCAAGATAGCGCTATGTTAACAAAGCTAATTCAGTACTTAGAAAGTGAACGTTTTACTATTCAACATATGCGCATTAGTGATAGAGACACTTATCACACGATTAGCTTGAAACTCTCCACTAATGAAAATAATACAACATTGCCTCTTTATAAAGCATTGCATGAGCTACCTTATATCGAAAATGTAGATATTGAATTTGTGATTTAATAACAGGATGCCAATTATAGTTATATTAAAGCTCTTGTAAGAAGGTGAATTTATGAAATATATATTCCTTATTTTTAGTCTCTTCCTATTGAATGGCTGTTCGCCAACTAATAGTGACTTACAATTCAAATATTATTTAGATCGTGGTAATGATGCTATTGCAGATAAAATGGCTGAGTTAGATGTTGTCATTATTGAACCGCTTGAGATGGAACAAAAATATATTGACCATGCACAGCAAGCCGGCACGATTATATTGGGCTATGTTAATGCTATGGAGGCAGATCGTTGGAATTTACGATTGTATAAACAACTAGAGCCTAATGATTTTTACTATCAGAAAAATGGCGAGCGCCTGTACTTTAAAGAGTGGGATTCTTACGAAACCGATATTACCTCTGCTCATTACCAAGACCTTTTATTGAAAGAAATCGAAGAACAAATCACTAGTCGTGGTTTGGATGGTGTATTTTTTGATACGGTGGGTAATATTGAGTCCTTCTTGCCAAAAGATGAACAACAAGCACAGCAGGAGGCGATTACACAACTTATGAAGCGGGTTAAATTTGCCTACCCTAACTTGAAAATTGCACAAAATTGGGGCTTTGAGACATTGCGCGATTATACAGCACCTTATGTTGATTACGTTTTATGGGAAAACTTCTCTGCTTCTATTATTAATGATAAGTGGTCAAAAGAGATGATACATGCTTTAGAAGAAGTGCGACAAAAACATGGTACACAAGTATTAACCATCTCTTTTAAAGATGAGGAGGAAAGTGCAGCTATTGCTAAACAACATCAATTTGCGCATTATTATCACCCCTTCGGTTCCTATTACAATGAATGGTAAATCGTTTATCATCAGCCTCAATGAAATAATAAAAAAGTGGTCAAGGTACACTTCATCCTTTGACCACTTTTTCTATTTTATACAGATTAACGCCTTGGCATCTTACTGTGCATTTACTAAAATTTGTTTAACATCTTCAGCTTCTAATAATTTAAAATTGCCTAATGTTTCTTCTGCCATAGCATGCGCTACAATGTAATCAAATTGACGATCATCAATATTATAATCATTCAACTTACTAGGTGCACCTAATGATTGCCAAAAGGCTGATAAACGGTCTATCCCTTCGTAAGCGACTTCCTCTACCGACTTCCCTTCACGAGTGACACCAAATACACGTTCAGCTAAACCTGCAAAACGCTCTGGTTGTTGCGGTACGGCTTGACGCATCCAGTGTGGTTGTAAAATAGCTAAGCCACCTGCATGCGGAATATCGTATACGGCTGAAACAGCGTGCTCAATATCATGGGTTGCCCAGTCTCCTTGCGATCCCATAGCTAAAAACCCATTCAATCCAATTGTGCCGGCTAATAAAATCGTTTCTCGTAATTGTACATTGTGTAAATCATCAACAAGTGCTGGTGCGGTTTGGATAATCGTTTGCAATACACCTTCTGCCATGGCATCTGTAATTAAAGTATTGGATGCGTTATGGAAATATTGCTCTAAAATATGCGACATCATATCTACAATGCCATAGACAGTATGGTCACGTGGCACAGAAGTTGTAAATGCTGGATTTAAAAATGATACTTTAGGAAACGTAACAGCACTTCCCCAACTACGTTTCTCATTTGTTTCACCATTGGTAATTACAGAACCTGCATTCATCTCTGAACCCGTTGCAGCAATGGTCAATACTGTACCGAATGGCAGTGCCTCTTTTACACGTACTTTGCGTAACACAATATCCCACGCATCACCTTCATAATACACACCCGCAGCAATCAATTTAGCACAATCGATAACGGAGCCGCCCCCAACCGCTAAAATAAAATCGATGTTTTCTTGTTGGCAAAGTGCAATGCCCTTTTTAGCTGTCGCTAATCTAGGATTAGGCTCTACATTAGCCAGTTCAAAAATTGCCTTATTTGCCTCTTGTAACTTGGCTATTACCGCTTCATACACGCCATTTTGCTTAATGCTACCACCACCATAAACAACTAACACGCGATCGCCATATGCGCTCAGCTCTCTCGGTAGTTTATCTAATGCATTCTCGCCAAACACTAGTTTCACTGGATTATAAAATGTAAATGGATTCATTTATGTTACGCCTCCTTTTTTTACATCGTCTCATATTTAAATTCATTACGTCAAAAATGAGTGATTGTCTCAAGCAAAGATACAGGAAGTTGTTGGCCAATCTCTTGCAACTTCTCATCATATTGTTGGAAAATTTGATAGGCTTGTTTGCGGTTATTTTGCGTGAGCAATACCTTAATAAGCCCTTCAATATAAGTGATATTGTAACCATCTAGCTCCAGCAACTTTTGCAAACAAATAACGGCTGTTGTCCCACTGTATAAAGAATATTGTTGTAATATTACATCTGTGACTTGCTGACGCAAATGTATACGTTCATTCACTGCCCAATCGTAATCCTCATCCATTAAAAAATCACCATGATAATACTTTAATAGCGCAAGTATATCTTTCTCTGTCCATGTTTCTTTGGCTAATCGTTGCTTTACCTGTTGACAATCACTCGCTACATTCATTTGTAACACGTAATGATTATTAATATGTAAAACATCGCCTATTAACTCATATTCGATTATCATTTTACGCAATTGATAGACGGTAGTATGTAAATTACTCATCGCCTTATCCCTACCTAAATGGGGCCATAGCTGTTCAGCAATGACGCTATTCAGCATAGGGCGTTCTGCATACCATAAGTAATAAAATAATTCTTTCACCTTTCTTGTTCGCCACTTCACTAACACTTGCTGATGCGTTAGTACATACGTGCTGCCTAATGTGTGAACGCTACACATGACAGAGTTGGTTGCCTGTTCTTTTACTTTTCTTAGCGCTAATAATAAGCGTTCTTTACGAATTGGTTTTAATAAATAATCAATTGCCTCTAGTTCAAAAGCATCCACTGCATATTGATCGTGGGCTGTAACAAAAATAATTTGTATGTTGGGATAAACTGCCTTCAATTGTCTTGCTAAGTCAATGCCATTACCATTATAAACTCTAATATCAAGAAGTATTACATCCGCTTGATGTAATGCCTCATAACGCCACACATCGGAAATACGATTAAAGACTCGGTCAATCATAATATGCGGTTCACTTTGCAAATGATTGATTAACACTTCAATCGCTGTAGATTCATCATCAACAATAATTAATCGTATCGTAATCACTCTCTCATCATCGTAATCGTTATTATAGTGCCTTCATTAATGGCACTATCAATTTGCACAGCTGTTTTCTTTAATAATTTAAATTTCTTAATCGAGCTTGCAAAGCCTAAGCCTTTATCTTCTAGTAATAAAAGCTTGTCTACCTGTTCCGCTGTCATTCCAATCCCATCGTCTTTTACTTGCACTATGATTTGTTTATTTTGCTGCTGTATAGTTACACATACTGAACCACCATTCTCATTTTTAGAAATACCATGAAAAACCGCATTTTCCACTAATGGTTGTAGAGATAACGCAGGGATTGAAAAATCGAGTGTATCATCGATATCGTACTGCACTTGTAATTGCTCACCAAAACGTAATTTTTCAATATATAAGTACGCTTTAA
This sequence comes from Lysinibacillus alkalisoli, assembly GCF_014643595.1. Classification (GTDB taxonomy): domain Bacteria; phylum Bacillota; class Bacilli; order Bacillales_A; family Planococcaceae; genus Metalysinibacillus; species Metalysinibacillus alkalisoli. The sequence goes on along the minus strand of NZ_BMJT01000005.1, from coordinate 288,110 downwards.
CTAAGTCTATCTCATCATGAATATTGACCATGTTACCAAAATAATGCACATTTAATTTTGCTCTAAAATAGGTAGCTAAACAATACAAAGCTTCTCTTGTATCTTCCATATTAGAATAACTTAAACCAATGATCGTATTTAATGTGTTGTAAATAAAATGAGGTGTGATTTGTGAATACAAATACTTCATTTCAATGTCAATAGCTTCCATTGATGACTGACGCACAGCTAATAATGAATCTATCCGAATCAATAACTCCTCCATATCAATGGGCTTTTGTAAATATGTGTTAGCCCCATTTTGAAGAGATGAAACTAATTCCTTATGATGCATAATAGCTGTTAACACAATAATCGGTAATTCTAACATATCGTATTGCTGTCGCACATTAGTACAAATATCATGCCCTGACATATCATGAAGCATTAAATCCACTAACATGCAATCCACTCGGTTACCATGAATGTAGGCTATGGCATCCTTGCCATTATCAAAGGCGACAATACTATAGGGCTTAGTTTGTAAGTAATCAATTAATACTTTTAAATTGGTATGATTGTCATCTACAATGACGAGTACAGGATCATCTGTAACTTTTATATAAGGAATCACTATATGCTGTTCACTCACATGTTTAATAACAGGTGTATTTTGCTCATGCCTAATAGGATTCTCTGTGATTGGAATAGAAAAAGAAAACGTACTCCCTATACCCACTTCACTCTTCACCTTAATCGTGCCACCAAGTGCCTCTACAATATTTTTAGCAATGCTTAAGCCAATACCTAATCCTTGCTGCTTATCATGGTCTGCAATTTGATAGAACGAATCAAAGATTTTTGTTAAATGATTATGGTCTATACCTACACCTGTATCGTGCACATGTATCCAAAATACTTGTTCACCTCGTTCAACAACAACATCAATAGCCCCTTCTCTTGTATGTTTTAATGCATTATTTAACAAATTATAAAGCGCTTGTTTAAAACGAGCCGCATCTGTATAAACAAGTGTTTCTGCAAAGTCATTTTTACAATAAATCGGCACATGATTCATCTCTTGTATCGCCTTTACTTCGTTAATGACCTCATTCACAATGGCTAATGATGTATTTTGCTTATTCACACGTAACTCCCCCACCATATGATGAGAAGCAAACAATAAATCCTCTACCAAGTAATTTAATCGTTGAGCTACGGTATGTATTAATATCACTTGTTCTTGCTGACCTCGTTTAAGAGGGCCTTTCTCTCCTTCCATTAACGCCCTCGCCAAGTGAATCACACCATTTAATGGCGTGCGCAACTCATGGGATGTTTTTACTAGAAACTCATCTTTCATTTTATTATTTGCGAGTAATTCTTCTGATAATGCAGCTATCTTTTTATACGCTTGATTCGCATGATAATTTAATAAAGAAGCAAAACTAATCAACACGCAAATAAACATAACCGCTTTCGTACCATCAATTGGCATGGTCGTAAAGAGATTGATAATTAAGAAAACAGAATAAATGCCTATACTAATAATAACAAGTAAAATTTGATAAAAACCTGGTGCTTTTCTTTTAACAATGCGACATAATGCCATACTATTATAAATAATAGCTGGTATAACCAATAAAATGTAAAGCAACTTTTTTAATTGTAAGCTCATCATATTGCCTAATAATTGATTTTGTGTGATAGGATGATAAACGGTGTACATAAAGCAGACTATCATTAACAATGTCACTACAATAAACGTCCATTTTTTAGAAAGATAGGTTGGGTACATATAATAAAAAAACATTGTAATACCTATCAAAATAATAGGAATCAAACCTAATTGAAGTCGCAACTGCCATAATATTGGCCAATCGGTAAAAATAGAGAAAAATATTTTTTGATCAATCGTCGCACTATGTAGTCCTAAGGCAATCGCAAAGATGCTAAAATATAGCTCCTCTTTACGTGTTCTCGTTTGTAAAAATTTAATCAGATAAATTAAACCAAACATCATATAACCAACACTAACAATAACATCACCTAAAACTTTAACCCGAAACTCTTTACGAATGACATCAGCTAATCCAAAATCTACCGCATGAATTAAACCCGATTGTATATAATTTAAGTTCGTAACCTGGATCAACAACTCGATTTTCTTATTGTGACTAGGCGCATAAATCGTGTAACGATCCTCATTTTCCGCTTTAAAATCGTCGTAATGTAACGTTGTCTTACCATAGCCACCTACATCAATATTGTTAACAAAGACGCGATTTGCTTGTCTAATCTCACGCATATACATCCCATATTGCGCGTCACTAGGTACATGAATAGTTAAATGGTATGTACCTGCTACGACTTCTTCATCTATTGGTGGGAGTATGTCATTTAAATTATGAGGCGCTGTAACAAGTGTTCTTTGTGCAATCAAATGTGGTAACTCCTCTGTAGAGGTCAATAAATGGTTAGGATAGAACGCCCACTCGCCTTGTAATTTTATACTTTCGTTTGCTGTTAACTGTACGTCCGATAAAGTTAGGACGCCATTTTCAGCTAACTTTATCTTTTTTTTATCGAAATAAGCGGAATTACTTACATAAAATACAGCAAGATAGCTTATAACAATTAGTAAAATAATAGCCGTCACTTTCTTCAAACCTACGCCCTCCCATTCTTGTTTATTATTTTACGTATTGTTATCAAACATTTTCTGAACATATTTGAAATAGTTACATTAGGATAAAAAAGTATTACTGGAGAATATCTTTTCCAGTAATACTTTGTTGTTTATTTATGTTGAGATAACATAGACTACTTGTATTAGTGAACAGGCTTTTCTTTATGATCCGAGTCAATATAATAATAATGCGTACTCGCCGCTTCTTCTACCTCTTCAAAAGCCCAATGTTCTATTGGCATATCAGGGAAGGTTGCGATTTTGATACCATATAGTGGACCTCGCTCAAACATGCGGTTCATCATCTTCACAGCTTGTGCACGTGTGATATTGCCTTGTGGTCTAAATGTGCCATCTGTAAACCCTGTGATAATACCTGCCTCACGATTAGCTTCAATTATCCACTTCGCCCAGTGCTGTGATGTATCTGTAAAATATAAATCCCCTGATTCTTTAATCGTTAATTTTTTATAATTGGCTACTACTTTGGCAAGTTGCGCACGTGTCATTGGTGACTGTGGATGGAACTCACCTGTAATATCACCGTTCATAATGCCACGCTCTTTAACAAAAGCAATAGCACTCGCTGCATGATAATCTGTAGCTACATCAATGAATGGAGATTGCTCAACAGGCATTTCAGCATACTGTAAATTACGAGCAATCATTAATGCGACTTGTGCACGTGTCACATTAGCTTCTGGCTTAAACTTGCCATCTGTAAACCCTTTAATATACCACTCATGTTGGCCTACCTGTGGCTTTTTATATTGGAACAATGCAATCGTACTTGCACCATCTGTCTCAAATTGTAAAGCATAGGTGCCATCTGTTTGTTGCACTACTTTTGGATAAATTATTTGTGTTTCACCATTCGCTTTTTGCATATAGATAGCGACACTTGACACATACGCTTTTATATCGCCATCTTTAGGTAAATTTGTTGTCTTTAATGGCAATGTCACTACCACTGAACCATTATGATTAGTATCAATCTTTAATGGCTCACCTTGTAGCGTAATAAAATCACCTTGTAACGCCTGTACTGTTTTGTCATTATATAATTGGTCTTCCATAGCTACTTTTGCCGCTTCTTGTTTTATAGGCATCACATGTAAATAATAATCTGATGGTAATTGGCTTACTTCTTTTGCTGGTACATGTACATTGCCAGCCGAAGTCACAACCTCTAGCGTTAAGCCACTTGTCTTTAGCTCTGACAATCCGTCTTCTGTGAACGTCAATGTAAACTCACCTGCGTCTTTAGGTATAATAAATCGTGCTGTTGCTTGATTAGTACCACTATTATCTTTAAGCTCATTAATTACTTCTTGAGACAATTGTAAAGTATCGTGAATTTTACCATCTTGGTCTACTTCACGCTTCCCTTTGAGTTGATTGTTAGTGGTCTCATTACCTTCTTCAATTTCAACCGCTATTGTAATATCCTTACTTGTATCCGGTTTAGGCGTCGGTGGAATTATACTACCACCTCCTATTGAAACTTTAGTTAACTTATGTTGTGCATCTTGTAACTTAGCTAATGCTACGTCCACTTCAACTTGTGTAGCATTTGCATTAGCTAACACTACTTGTGCTTCATCAAGTGCCTTTTTATAGGCAGACCAACTTGATGTGGTATAGGTTGAAGCATTTAAGCCTTTGCCTTCTGTTACTTTATCTTGTAAAGCTACTTTATCTACGTCTGTAATAGTGAACTTCTTTGATGTTACAGCTTGTTGATTAGCCTTTTGAGCAGTCACTTCTATAATATACTCACCTATAGGTAAATCATTTGGCGGTGTATATATCCAGTTACCATCTGCATCTACTATAGCTTGCCCACCAGCACCTGTTAAAGTAACACCTTTATTATCTTTTAACACGACATTCACTGTTGAACCCTTTTCTACTGTTCCTTTTATTTCAGGTTTAATTTGTGTAGTTGTAGCGTGTGGTTGATTAATCGTTAATGCTTTTACAAATGTATTTTCAATTGTTTGTTCAAAGTCTTCCACAGTGGTGCCATTTGTTCCTTTAAGGTTACCTATGGATGCATCATATTTGATTTTTACAACATCTAATTTTGGGATATCATGAGGTAAAGTAATAATCATACGTGCTGGGTTATCAGCATCTACCTTAAACGAAGCATTGGTTAAATCAATTGCTTGTCCATCTGCTTCTGCTGTTAACCCTTTGCCATCTATTAATGCAATAGCTTGATCAAAAGTTAATGTAATTTGATTTTTGTCCACAACATAATCCATGTCTGTACCTTTTACTTGTGGTATTGGCATTGCTAATGTAAAGTACCAACCATCTTCCAATGTTGTCTTGGCTGTTAAGTAGGTTTCATTATTGATTGTCTTTTTATGCAAGAACAGCTCATTTTGTAACGTAAAATCTTCTGTATCACTAATTAGCAATGTAGCATTGTCATGTAATAAATCAGCAGGAAAAGCAATCTCTACTTCTTGTACAGCGTTTGTATTTTGTACTTTCCATATACGTTGTGCATGATTCTTGCTAGTAGTCTGTTGAATACTCTCTGTAAACAATAATGGCTTAGCATTGTCTCCCCATACTAAATATTGTTCATTATTTAATTCGCTAACATTTTGTGCATTCGTATCAGCTAATTGATCTTTACCAATCGCGACTTGTATACCAGCATTGATGCTTTGGCTTTGTTTTTGATATAACTTTTCTGCATCATCACGTGCAATGCCAGCAATATTTGCCGAATATTGTGCATTGGCTTGCCATACCGTATCGCCTGTTGTAGCTATATAATTGCTGTTGCCCTCGTTTAATGTGATACCATATTTGATTGCTAAATAGGTTTCAATTTTATTAGCTTCTGGTGCTGTTGTTTCGTCATATAAAATGACTTCTGCAACATTTGCACGTAGCCCTTTCCAGTTCGACCCGTTTGTCCCCCTAGTTGCTCCAATAATAGGTGTAAAGCTATAAGGTGAAAGTGTATAGTTTAACCGATTAATCGTTTGTTCTGTACCATCTACTTTTGCAAGTGGCGATGTTGGTGTAAAGTCATAACTCGCTAATTGATGTTGTTGTCGATTAGGCGTTCCATAATTATGCCACATTGAATTTGCTCCTGTACCAATTGAAAATCCGCTAGTTTCTCCTCCTAAAAATTGTGCACCATAATTGATTTGTTCTGTAGAACCTACTAACGCACCTGCATCACCTTGTTCTGGCCACTGATATACTGCATAACCTGATACAAATGTAATTTTTTGATCACCTATTACCTTGGCTGATGCATCATAATGATTGGCTTGAAGTGGATTATCAAATTGATAACTTGGATTAAAATTCACACCATTACTTTCATAAGTTGGCGCTTGTTTACTTTGTGGCACATCTAGAGTAAATGTATTATTCCCCGTTTGGTCTTCCCATCCGCTTAAAACACCATTATGATGACTAGCTCCCTCATTGGCTTTCAACCACATGACAGGATTAGTTGCAATACCACCTGGTTTATGATTTAAAGGTGCTGGCGCTATTGTCATATTATGTGCTATTTTCACACTTGTTTCACCATCTTTACTGAGTGCTGTTACTTCAAACACATAATTGCCATTTGCTAAATTACGAGGCACTTGGTATTCCCAGTTATCATCATTAACGATAGCTATCCCTCCAGCATTAGGTACAATATTACCTGAGCTGTCTTTAACTACAACAGTTACTGTAGATTCTTTTGCAACCTCTCCTTTTAACGTAGGTTTTTTAGTTGTTACTTTTGTAGTTGTTGGTTCAGTTATTTTTAAATTTGTGGCAAAACTATAAGGATAATCAAAGGTGAAATCTTCTACAGGCATTCCATTTGCCCCAATTAAATTGCCATTAACTTGATGATATTTTAGTGACAAGTCAGCTTGTGGCTCATCTTCTAACGTGATGATTAGCTGATTACCTTTAACATTATGACTTTTAGGGGTAATCGCTTGACCCCCTTCGGTTAAAGTGAAACCTGTGAAATCTGTTATTGAAATATCATCTGTAAATGTAAGAATAATATCCTTGCCATCTACTATGGTTTTATCTAAAGTTGCAGATGTGAACTTAGGTGGAATAGGCGTAAGAATGACTTTATCATCTTCAAATTTAACCATAGCAGCTGTCGTTTTATCTGAATAAAATACTTTGGCATCATCTTCACTCACTACATAACTATTATATCCTTTAGCTACATCCACAATAGGGGAAGCTTGTGTTGGCATAATATTGGCATATACTCCTACCTTTGCCCCTTCATCCATTTTTGCTATTAATGATAAATAAGCGGTATCTGTCGCAGATGTATTATTCAAATACACATTGCGCTGTTCATTGTTTGTATTTAGATTGTCATAAACATAAGCAGTGCCTCCAAATTCGAAACGTGCTTGAGCAGCTGTACCTCTCATAAAGACTGCCACATTACCAATGGTTTTATTATCTGCTAATTCTGTGCCATTTAAATTATTTTCTGCAATTTTTCCACCAGTCATTTTGAATGATGGGTTACCCGCCATACCTAACCCTATAATGACACCATTACTATTAGCTACAATGGTATTTTTAGTAACCAAACCATTGGTAATCTCTAAACGTCCCCCACTACCTGCACCTAAAACAGAAGATGGATTATCTTTTGTATAGGCATCAATCTTATTAGTTGTAATTAACGTTTGACCTGAAATTTTTGTAATTGTGCCTGCCCCATTAGTCGATATAACAGAAGTACCTGCTCCACTTTTAATATGGTGATTTAGTATATCGACATCAACAATTTCAGCTTTTGCACCTGATCGTATAAAAATGCCATGTCCTCTTGTAACAGCAACTTGATTACCATCCACTTTAATTTGCTGTAATATCACATTACTATTCAGAATATCGATTAAGTGTCCATCATTAAAATTTTCATGACGAATAATTGACTTTTCATTTTGAGATGTAAGCGTAACTTTTTTTGCGCCATTATTTATTACTAATGTTGTAGATAATTCAATATTACTTAATAATTCTATCGTTCCTTCTGTAATAGTTAAATTATCTTTTATAGCTTCCAGTGCTGCATCAATCGTTTTAAAAGGCGATTGCTTAGAGCCATCATTCGTATCCTCTCCATTGTTATCTACATAATAAGTAGCGCTTGTGTTATTGGCCTGTACGGGTAATGCAACTGCGATTTGACCTATGACTAACATAACAATCAACATTAATTTACTTATTTGTGCTAAGACTTGTGTTCTACTTTTCATCAGATTCCTCCTTAACATATCATTTGGTTCTCCTTTCTTTAGTAATACGCTTTATTTTATAGAGAACAAATGAGCAATTTCTCAACAAGAACTGAACAAGTATTGAACAATCCTATCTGATCCGCACAATTCTGTTATTCTTTTGAGATTTATATGTAATAGTGATAAAAAACTACTTTTTTCATCTTTATTATATTTTTTCACTTTAATGAATTGTTTAGTTTTTTTTAAGAAAAAATCGTTTATAATAGTAATTAGAAATAAAAGGGGGAATTGTATGCTTTATTTACCATTTATTATTGTAATCATTTATACCTGTTATGCTTTATTTAGGAAAAATGCCATGGTTAAAAAAGAGCGACATACAAAAAAGCACTTTTTAATTAATCGCTTACTGATTTTATTAAAGTCTAACCCAATTCATACATCATCAACATCCAAGTGACTTATACATAAAAAAGGACAATGCGAAGACTCGCATTGTCCTTTTGCTTTATATTTATACCCAGCCACGGAAGCGTGAAGCTTCTGCTGTACGACGAACACCAACCATATAAGCGGCTAATCGCATGTCAATACCACGCGTTGTTGCTGTTGAATAAACATTCTCAAACGCTTCTACCATTTTCTTTTCAAGACGTTCTTCTACTTCTTCTGCTGTCCAGTAATACCCTTGGTTATTTTGTACCCACTCAAAGTAAGATACTGTAACACCACCAGCTGAAGCTAATACGTCTGGTACTAATAAAATGCCACGTTCTGTTAAGATTTTTGTTGCTTCTGCAGTTGTTGGGCCATTCGCCGCTTCAACTACGATTGTTGCATTAATATTGTGTGCATTTTCTGCTGTAATTTGGTTTTCAATTGCAGCAGGCACTAAAATATCGCAATCTAACTCTAACAATTGTTGGTTAGTAATTGTATCTTCAAATAATGTTGTAACTGTACCAAAGCTATCACGACGGTCTAATAAATAATCAATGTCTAAACCATTTGGATCATGTAGTGCACCATAAGCATCTGAGATTGCGATTACTTTTGCACCTAAATCATGCATAAATTTAGCTAAGAAGCTACCTGCGTTACCAAAACCTTGAATAACAACACGTGCACCTTCAATAGCAATATCGCGTTTTTTCGCTGCTTCTTTAATTACGATTGTAACACCTTCAGCTGTAGCACGGTCACGGCCTTGCGAACCACCTAACACTAAAGGTTTACCTGTAATAAAGTTTGGTGAGTTAAATTCATCCATTAAGCTATATTCGTCCATCATCCATGCCATGATTTGTGCGTTTGTCATTACGTCTGGAGCTGGAATATCTTTAGTTGGCCCTACGATCTGACTTACTGCGCGTACATAGCCTCGGCTTAAACGCTCTAGCTCACCCATTGACATTTGACGAGGGTCACATACTACGCCACCCTTACCTCCGCCATATGGTAAATCGACGATACCACATTTCAATGTCATCCACATTGAAAGCGCTTTAACTTCATCTTCATAAACACCTGGATGGAAACGTACTCCGCCCTTAGTCGGACCTACTGCATCATTGTGTTGTGCTCGGAAACCTGTAAATACTTTAGTCGTGCCATCATCCATTTTTACTGGAATACGCACTTGCAGCATGCGAAGCGGCTCTTTTAATAGCTCGTACATCGCATCGTCATAACCTAACTTATTCAATGCTTCATGAATAACAGCTTGTGTTGACGTTAATACGTTTAAATTCTCAGACATAAAATCATTCGCCTCTTTTTTAATAATAGTATTGGTGTTTCGGCAACATTGTATCATAAAGTTTGGCGAATTTGTGGATTAATTCGCACTTTTTTTATTTTTTATTTTTAAACAAAAAAAGCTATCGTTCCAACGAAATATTCTCGCTTAAGATAGCTTTTTCAGAAAAACATTAATGCCCAGATTGTTGAATCCAGTCTTGCATTTTATCACGTAATGAGTTAAATCCATTGGCGTCCATTTCATCTACTTTCGCTTGTAATGATTTACGTGGTGTTTCTTTCCTGCGTTGTTGAGGGCGTTCTTGTAATGCACGAATGGATAAGCTAATTTTAGCTTCTCTTGCATCTACCTCAAGGATTTTCACTGTTACGGTATCTCCTACTGTTAAAAAGTCGGCTACATTTTTAACAAAACCGTACGTAATCTCTGAAATATGCACTAACCCTTGTGTAACATCATCTAAAGCGATAAATGCACCATAAGGCTGCACACCTGTCACTGTGCCAACTACAATGTCACCTACTTCATATTTTTTTGACATATCATGTTCCTACCTTCTATTGTTTACTACTTATATCATCATGAAAATTATAACATATAGTAGAAACTGACATCAAAAAATCACGCTATGCTAGCGATGTGATGTATAGATTTTATTATGGCATCAATGACTTCAAACTGTTCTCGCTGAAACAATAATGGCAATTAATAAAATAATACTACTCACTACTACGAGCCATGCTATTGGCTTCTGCCACTTCTTACGTTTAGGCATATGGCATGTTGATTGGTTTTTCTCATAGTTTGTGCAAATTGTCGTGTTAGCTTTCAGTGGTTGATTGCTCATCATCATCACCTTCTTATTTTATAGTATCTTTAAAGGAATTACGTAACTCACCCTTTTCTTAAGTATACTACGTATGCTTTTTGCTATTTGTTACAAGTTATCTTGTTTTCTCATGCAAAGAAAGCCATAATAAAGTATTACTTTGAGAGGAGTTTTACTTTGTCATCAAGAGATCAGTTTGCATCCAAGATTGGTTTTATTTTAGCTGCTGCTGGCAGTGCTATTGGACTTGGAGCGATATGGAAATTCCCCTATATGGCGGGCAATAATGGGGGAAGCGTTTTTATACTATTATTTATACTATGTATATTTTTTATTAGTTTACCTGTTTTAATTGCTGAATTTATGATTGGTCGTCGTGGACAAAAAGACGCGATTACCTCTTTTAAAGAACAAGCACCTGGAAAGCCATGGTACTTGATTGGCTATATGGGGATGATTATGGCTGCCCTTATTTTATCCTTTTATAGCGTGGTAGGTGGCTGGATTTTAAGTTATTTAGGTCGTGCTTTACTATTTATGTTATCCGCTGAGACAACTGCTTATGGCGATTTGTTTAATGCCATTATTCAAAATCCATTTGAAGCAGTATTGACACAAGGATTATTTATATTAATGACTATTTTAATCGTACAAGCCGGGATTAAGGGTGGCATTGAACGAGCAAGTAAAATTATGATGCCTGCTTTATTCTTGTTTTTCATTGTACTTGTTGTACGTTCATTAACACTAGATGGCGCTATTGAAGGTTTGCGCTTTATGTTTGTACCGAATTGGGATTATTTAAATGGTAAAACTATTTTGTTAGCCTTAGGTCAAGCATTCTTCACTTTAAGTGTTGGCGTGTCTGTTATGTTAACGTATGCATCTTATTTAGGTAAGAATGAAAATATTGGTGGCGCCGCGATTAATGTAGCTGTAATGAATATTATCATCTCTTTATTAGCAGGATTAGTCATTTTCCCTGCCGTCTTTGCATTAGGCTTTTCACCCGATCAAGGGCCTGGATTAGCCTTCGTGATTATTCCAGCAGTTTTTGAACAACTCCCAATGGGCGGATTTTTCTTAATATTATTTTTTATCTTATTACTTTTTGCTACAGTTACTTCTTCCATCTCCATGTTAGAAATTGTAGTATCTATAGCTATTGGTGATCGTAAAGCCAGTCGTATTCGCACAGCTTGGATTGGTGGTTTTATTATTTTCCTGATTGGTATTCCAAGTGCATTATCTTTCGGGGTTTGGTCACATATTACGATTTTAGGAAAATCGATTTTTGATGCAGTTGATTTCCTAACAAATAGTATTGGCATGCCTATTGGAGCATTTTTCATCGCATTATTTGCAGGTTATTATTACAGTACCCACATTTCAAAGCAAGAGCTTAGCACATCACCACCACTGTATTATTTATGGCTAGCACTCATCCGCTTTGTATCACCTGTTGCCATTGCTATTATTTTCATCACAGGTTTATTAGCTGCTTAACTCACGTGATTTAACATCGCAATCTCTCACTCAATTATTGTGTCATAAATGAGAAGTAAAATTATAAAAAGTGGTAAAGACAAACCGCACTTACTGCCTTTACCACTTTTTTCTTCTTGTTTATTGAGCGCTTAAATAATACATTTTGCTTCAAATTTTACAGCAATAAGTTTATATGCTAAGGTCACACAGTCTTCTAACGGCAACCATTGTTCAAATGAATATTCAAATACTTCTTGAATACGCTTTCCTAAGTCGCTAGGGTCATCCATTGCTTGTAATGCCGCTACAATATCTGCTGCCTCAGTATCATATTCTCCTTCACCTAATTGAAATGGATCCCACTGTTGTACAAGCTGTACTGCTGTACGATTCATCTTAATATTCTCCATGTTCTACTCACCTAGTATCTTATTTAATAATCGTATGATAACATAGTAACAAAAAAAAGGGAGTGTTAGTGCTTGTTTAATTTTGATAACGTTATTGAACGTAGACATACAAACTCATTAAAGTGGGACAATTTTGGGCCCATCTATCAACTCACATCAATCGAAGATATTTTACCTATGTGGGTAGCTGATATGGACTTTGCTGTACCTCAATGTGTGACAACAGCTATCACTAAACGATTAGAACACCCCGTATTTGGCTATAGTAATATTTGTGATAATACTTACCTAGCTATTATTAACTGGTTAGCTACACATCATCACTACACTGTTAAAAAAGATGAACTATTATTCCGACATGGTGTCATACCTGCACTTGCTAATGTTATTGCAGCGTTGACAAAAGAAGGTGACGCTATCGTCATATCACCACCTGTGTACCATCCGTTTTATTTCATCCCAACAAACTTAAATCGTACCTTACTTACGTGTCCGCTAGTTGAACAAAATGGGCATTATCATTTTGATTTCGACGCATTTGAACAACAATTAATAAAAGCAAAAGCATATATTTTGTGCAACCCTCATAACCCAGGTGGCATGGTGTGGGATGAAGCTACATTACGAGAAATAGTGCGCCTCTGTGCAAAGCATGATGTGTTAATCATATCAGACGAAATTCATGCAGACCTTGTATTTCAACCGCATCAACATATTCCTATAGCTACTGTTGCTGGCGATGAGATTAATCGGGTTATTACATGTATGGCACCAACCAAAACCTTTAACTTAGCCAGCATACAAAGTGCCTTTATGATTGTACATGATGCGAATAAGCGTGAATTAATTGAGTCCTATGCAACAGCAAATGGACAAGGTGGGATTAATGTCCTTGCTGTTGAAGCAACAAGAGCTGCATTTGAAGAAGGTGAGGAATGGCGCTTAGCGATGCTCGATTACATCAGTCATACGATGGATGTTGTCATTCGTGAACTCTCTACAATAGATGGTGTGACGGCTTTAAAGCCTGATGGTACGTATTTATTATGGATTGATTACCGCGCTACTGGATTAAGTGAAAAAGAAATAATGCAACGCTTACTCACTGTTGGCAAATTAGCTTTAGAACCTGGTACAAAATATGGCGTTGAAGGTGAAGGCTTCCTGCGGATGAATCTAGCCTGTCCACTCGCAACAGCCGAAGAAGCGATTGCCCGTTTTAAAAAAGCTTTAGCTTAAATACCACACGACGAAAACTAATACGCAATAATAAAACCGACTTGTACATGATGTACAAGTCGGTTTTATAGGTTTAAGACATATGATTAATATCTTTATCTTTTAACACACGTTCTTCAATTTTTTTCGCTTCTGCTGCTTGTTTGCGTGAAATTTTCAGCACCCAACGGAAAACGAAAAATAATATAATCATAAAGATTGTGAACGAAATTGCTGCTGGGATATATTCTGATTTGTCTTCAGGGAAGTAAAGGAACGGCATTAAAATCGTAAGTGCGTTCATTTACACAACCTCCTGTCATTTTAGTTTTCAAAAACTTCAATTGACTCAATGACAACATCTTCTTTTGGCTTATCACCACGAGCTGTTTTAACACCTGCAATTGCGTCAACTACGTCCATGCCTTCCACAACATGACCGAATACTGTATGGCGTTGATCTAAATGTGGTGTGCCACCGTTCTTTTCATATGCTTCAGCTACTTCTTTAGGCCAACCACCTTTTTCTAGTTGATCACTAGAAGCGGGTGCTTCATTATTTTGTACAATGAAGAATTGAGAGCCGTTTGTGTTAGGCCCTGCATTTGCCATAGATAATGCACCGCGTAAATTAAATACTTCCATAGAGAACTCATCTTCAAAAGAGTCGCCCCAAATCGATTCGCCACCCATACCTGTACCTGTTGGGTCGCCACCTTGAATCATAAAATTAGGAATAACACGGTGGAAAATGATACCGTTATAATAACCTGATTTAGCGTGACCTAAGAAGTTTTCTACTGTCTTTGGTGCATGTTGAGGGAACAATTTAATTTTCATTGAACCTTTATTTGTATTCATTTGTACTAATACTTCGCCCTCTAATAATTCTGTTGTTAGTTGTGGAAACATATTTGTCTCTCCTTTTAGCCTAAATTACATTAATACAATAATGCCCGATTAACTGCTTTCAGTTTATCATACCTCACACAATTATGGGTTGCTTAACTGACAAATTTCATTATTTTGCCCAAAAGAGTAGGCATAAGCGAGTGATACATCATATAATAAATTTGGTAATGTTTGACGAGAAAGAGGTTTACTATGAGAAAACTAATGGGCATCCTTACTATTTTGCTTTGTGGCGGGCTTGTCTGGTATATTACAGAGCAATTATTTGGTGAGTGGTATGTAGCACAAGAACGGGAGGAAAAAATTCAAGCCTCCATAGAATTACCTGAAATACATAATGCAATACCGGTCACATTATTTGATGAGAATAATAATCCATTTTACGAAACGTATGCCGAGTGGCGTGTCCCTTTACAATTAGAAGAAACACCTTTAATTGCCCAACAGCTTGTTTTATTAAGTGAAGATGTTGGTTTTTATGACCATATTGGTTTTGATGTGAGTGCCATTGCACGAGCCTTTGTGGCAAACTCTGGTAGTGGTGCTAAGGGACAAGGTGGTAGTACCATCACACAGCAACTTGTACGTATGCGTTATCTTAATGAAGAAAAAACATATGAACGAAAAGTGTTAGAATTGTTTTATGCGTATGAGCTCGAAAAAGTATTAACAAAAGAACAAATATTAACAGCTTATTTAAATGAAATGTATTATAGTAATCAAGTTTATGGTATTGGTGGTGCTGCAACATATTATTTCCAACGTCCCATCCAACAACTCACAACAGCAGAGGTGGCATTTTTAGCTGCCATCCCTAATAATCCATCTCACTATAATCCATTAATTCATTTTGATAACACAAAAGCACGTCAAGAAATGTTAATTGATGTATTAGCTAAACATAATGTGCTCTCTCTTGAACAAGCTGAAGCAGAAAAGGCTCAAGTCATCACATTGAATGTCAAACCAAAATTAGAAAAAGCGCCTGCCTATGCTTCTTATGCTTTACATGAATTTACACAACTTGTTGGTGCCAAAGAAAATTACACAGAACGCATTAGAAAAGCCAAAACTGAAGATAGCAAATTAGCTATTGAAAAACAACTTGATGAACGCGTGCATTATTTACTACAATCTGGCGTAAATATTCAAACTAACTTACGACCTGATAAACAAGCACGTGATGAAGCTGCTATTAATCGTGTATTGGGTGGTGATTTACAGTCTGGAGTTACAACCATTGACAATACCACAAGAGGGATTGTAAGTATTTATGGCGGCAATCAGTATGCACCTACACAATTTAATCGTGCCTATCAAGCTGTGCGTCAACCAGGCTCTACCTTAAAGCCTTTAATGGTATACGCACCATTATTTGAGACAACATCCTATACACCACAGTCTTATGTTAATGCAGGCCGGTATTGTATTGGCAATTATTGTCCCCGCAACTACGGGAATGCTGTCTATGGTGAAGTACCTATTATGACAGCATTTCGCTATAGTTATAATACGCCTGCTGTTCGCCTGTTAAATACTATCGGCTTATCAACTGGCTATCAATACTTACAGCAATTTAATTTTAAGCACCTTGTCCCACAAGATGAAAACTTTGCAACGGCATTAGGTGGGCTAACTGTTGGCATTAGCACAGATGAACTTGCAGATGCTTATACGAGCTTTATTGATGGTTCTTATATGCCTGCTCGCGCCATTCGACAAGTCACTGATACGGCAGGAAATGTATTGTATAAATGGGATGATAAACTTGACTACGTTTGGTCAGGGCGTACCACACGTTACATGCGACAAATGTTAGCAGACGTTGTGAATAATGGTACTGCAAAAAAAGTATACACAAACACAAGCTATGTTGGGGCTAAGACAGGCACTACTAATGATTACAAAGACTTTTGGATTGCTGGTTTATCTGACCGTTATACGAGTGCTGTTTGGCTCGGTTATGATACGCCACGCAATATGGAATGGCTAGAGAAAAAATATTTACACCATCATATCTTATCCATCACTATAGAATAACTAAAAAGGTAGCGCTCCTAAGGAACGCTACCTTTTGTTTGTCATCTTTAAAAGGGCAAACTTGCTAGCAATGTATTGTATAACTTCACCACCGCATAAGCAATACCTAAAATAATAACCGTATAAATCACAAACTCAAACAGCAATAATAATAGTACATTAAAAAAGGATAAGTTAGTGGTTAGTCTCGCCATTACAACAATAAAATACGCAATAATTGTAATCGCACTAACACTTAATAATAAGAATAAATGATTCATACCAATAAAGGAAACACAAGCCCCAATAAATAACACCACATAACTACTGCGAGTATCAATAAATGGTTGTTCCTCTGTGAATTTAGCAAAGAACAGCATACCAATTGCGTGCACAGTTTCACCAATAAGTTTTATTGCAGCAAATAACATAAAAAACAGCACAATAAAACAAATGAATAAAAAAGTACGCAACTCAAAGTCCGTTAAAAACTCACGCATTGCAGCATAAATGCCTATCTTCTTAAACAAGAGTAATGACTCATTTACGGCAAAAATGCCGAATGACATACTAAAAAATAAAATTGTCACAAGTGGTAAAAAACCAAAAAAA
Source organism: Lysinibacillus alkalisoli (assembly GCF_014643595.1). Classification (GTDB taxonomy): domain Bacteria; phylum Bacillota; class Bacilli; order Bacillales_A; family Planococcaceae; genus Metalysinibacillus; species Metalysinibacillus alkalisoli. Next base: position 270,925 of record NZ_BMJT01000005.1, on the reverse strand, counting down.
TACGGATTTTTCATGCAGTTCCCTCATATATGTATAGTTGTAAATTCCCTTCCTATCATATCCAATTTCAGTCCCTTTTAGCAAGAGTAAATTCCCGTTTCAACATGCACAGCGCAGAAAAATGATATATAATAAACGTGGTTTTAACGCTTTTAATGAATACACAAAGGAGGATTTTTTTGACACAAGTACTTTTTATATTCATTCCTATGCTTGCCGCTGTATTCATACCTTTTTTATTTAAATCAATAAAAAATGTTCACACAGGCTGGTTTGTGTTGCTTGTGCCCGCTTCATTAGTCATCGTTTACAGCACATACATTGCTGATGTTGCTCGCGGACAAGTGTTTACAGGAAGCTTAGAGTGGATTCCATCTCTCGGTATTAATTTTGTTTCTTATTTAGATGGTCTCAGCTTATTATTCTCGTTACTTATTACGGGGATTGGCTCTCTCGTTGTACTTTATTCCATCTTTTATTTGGATAAGAAAAAAGAACAATTGCATAACTTTTATATTTATTTGCTCTTGTTTATGTGTGCCATGCTTGGTGTGGTACAGTCAGACCATTTAATTTCCCTGTATTTCTTTTGGGAGCTTACTTCAATTTCATCATTTTTACTTATCGGTTATTGGTATAACCGTGATAAATCAAGATTTGGTGCTTTAAAATCGATGATGATTACAGTCGGTGGCGGTCTGTTTATGCTTGGTGGTTTTTTACTATTAGGTATTATGGGTGATACTTTCTCCATTAGAGAATTAATAGCGCAAGCCCCACAACTCGCTTCACATGACTACTTTATTTGGGCTTTATTACTCGTTTTGTTAGGTGCTTTTACAAAATCAGCACAATTCCCCTTCTATATTTGGTTACCAGACGCGATGGAAGCGCCAACACCTGTCAGTGCTTATTTACACTCCGCTACCATGGTTAAGGCTGGCATTTATTTAGTCGCTCGTTTTACACCTATCTTTGCCTTATCTGAGGTGTGGATTTGGTTAGTAGCTGGTATCGGATTGTTGACATTATGTTGGGGTTCTTTCTTTGCTGTTAAACAAACCGATTTAAAAGGGATTTTAGCATTCTCTACTGTGAGCCAACTTGGCTTAATTATGAGTCTATTAGGAGCAAGCGCTATCACATTCCATGTTGATGATGTAAGTAATAGCATATTCCGCTTTGCTGCTTTTGCTGCTGTCTTTCATTTAATTAATCATGCTACGTTTAAAGGCAGTTTGTTCATGATTGCAGGCATTGTAGACCACGAAACAGGTACACGTGATATTCGCAAACTTGGTGGCTTAATGAGTATTATGCCTCTCAGTTTTACTGTAGCTGCTATTGGAAGTTTTTCAATGGCTGGACTGCCTCCTTTTAATGGTTTCTTAAGTAAGGAAATGTTCTTAACGGCCATGCTTGCGATTAAAGAGTTTGAATTATTCAATTTTAATACATGGGGCATTTTGTTCCCTGTGCTTGCTTTTATGGCTAGTGTTTTCACATTTGTGTATAGTTTTTATTTCGTCTGTCACACCTTTATAAAGAAAAGAAACGAAAAATATGCGGATACTGTACATGAAGCGCCAATTGGTATGCTTGTTTCGCCTATTTTATTAGCTTCATTTGTCATTCTTATCTTCTTTATTCCGAATGTGATTGGAGATTTATTTGTGAAACCTGCTATGCTCGCCTTCCAACCCTTTTATGCATCAGCTGCTGCTATTGATATTCACGTGAGCGCATGGCATGGCTTTACACCCGAATTATATCTGACATTAGGGATTGTCGGATTAGGTGCTTTATTATTTAGCACATTAAAAAAATGGCAACCTCTGTATCAACTTTGGCCACAAAAATTCACGTTAAATCATGCTTATGACATGATGATGATAGGGCTTGATACAGGCATGAATCAAGTATCTCGCTCATACATGCGTGATTCGATGCGCCAATATTTGTTATACATGTTTACAGCTATTAGTGTCATTGTAATCACAACCTTATTTGTGACTGATGCCTTTTCATTCTCGTTTGAAGGTACAGCACCTATTCGCTTATATGAAATTATTTTAATTATTGTATTGGTGATTGGTGTCGTGACAACATTAATTGCAAAGTCACGACTCACAGCTATTATTGGGCTTGGCTCTGTCGGTTATACAGTGGCTTTATTCTTTGTTATCTTTAATGCGCCTGACTTAGCGTTAACACAGCTTGTCATTGAAACCATATCTGTAGCCCTATTTTTATTAGCATTTTATCACTTACCTAAGTTGACTAAAATTAATGAGCGCATGCGTTTTCAAGTCAATCGTGCTGTCGTCTCATTAGCTGTCGGAGCTATGGTCACATTAGTTGCGTTGTCTGCACAATCTCAAAAACTGTTTCCTTCTATCTCTAAATATTATGAAGAAACTGTAGCTACCCTTGCTGGTGGTGGTAATATCGTAAATGTTATTTTAGTCGATTATCGTGGCTTTGATACATTATTTGAGATTGCTGTGTTAAGTATTGCTGGTATTGGGATTTTTGCCATGATTAAATTACGTCTCACAAGAAAGGGGAATGGCCATGAAAACAAATGATATGATTATTCAGTTTACAGCGAAGATTGTCTTCTTTATCATCTTCTTCTTTGCCATTCACATCTTTTTAGCTGGACATTACACACCTGGTGGGGGCTTTGTAGGTGGATTACTCGCCTCTAGTGCCATCGTATTACTTGTATTAGCCTTTGATATTAAAACCGTGCGTACCGTGATCCCTGTCAACTATACAACGTTAATTGGCATTGGTTTGTTGCTTGCTTTAGCAACAGCTGCCTTCCCTATGTTTAAAGGTGACCCTTTCTTTACGCACTATTTTGACTACTTTACCTTACCGTTAATCGGTAAAACATCGTTACACACAGCTATGCTTTTCGATACAGGGGTCTTTTTAGTAGTAGTTGGCGTTACGATGACCATTATTCAAACGATTGGAGAGGATGAATAGTGGAAATCATTATGGCTTTTGTTATTGGCTTATTGTTTACAGCAGCTGTTTATTTAATGCTGTCTCGTAGTTTGTTACGTATTATTATCGGTACAGGGCTACTTAGCCATGGTGCCCACCTCCTCATCTTAACTATGGGAGGATTAGATGGTAAAGCACCTCCTGTGTTAACAGACGGGGTAACAGATTTTGCTGACCCTTTACCACAAGCATTGATTTTAACAGCTATTGTTATTAGTTTTGGGGTTACAGCCTTCTTCCTTGTGTTAGCTTATCGCTCTTATCAAGAGCTTGATACAGATGATATTAGTGCTATGAAAGGAGGAAGTGAAGACGATGAATAACTTTTTATTACTACCGATCATCATTCCTTTTTTCTTTGGTATGATTTTGCTATTTGGACAAAAAAGTCTGCGTTTTCAACGTGGAGGGGCAATGATTGGATTAATCATTTCGTTTGCCTGTGCGGTTGCTTTATTATTTAAAGTTAAAAATGACGGCGTGCAAACTGTTACTTTTGGTGGTTGGCCAGAGCCTTTTGGCATTACGATGGTATCTGATATGGTGTCTGCTCTACTTGTCACGACGACATTATTATTAGCGATATTTATTGTATGGTATGGCTTTAACTCTATTGGTACAGCACGTGAACATTTTTATTACTACCCTGCTATCATGATGATTTTGACAGGCGTCAATGGTGCGTTCACAACAGGCGATATTTTTAACCTCTTTGTATTTTTCGAGGTGCTATTGATGGCATCTTATGTGTTAATCGTCTTAGGTGGCACAAAAAAACAATTGGCAGGTTCAATCAAATATATTTTGATTAATGTAATTTCATCTGCGCTATTTGTGATTAGTGTAGCTTATTTATATTCAGTTGTTGGAACATTAAATATGGCAGACATTGCACTAAAAATCGCTGAAGTGAATCAGCCTGGTATTATTACAACGATTGCTGTGTTGTTTTTACTGGTCTTTGGCTTAAAAGCAGCCATCTTCCCGCTATACTTTTGGTTGCCTACTTCGTATGCAGCAGCACCGCCACCTGTATTAGCACTGTTTGGTGCATTGCTTACTAAAGTAGGTGTATACGCGATTATGCGTACGTACACTTTATTCTTTATCCATGATTTAAGTTACACACATGAATTGTTATTATGGTTGTCGGTATTAACAATTATTGCAGGCTGTATTGGTGCACTAGCTTACTTCGATATTAAACAAATTATTATCTATAATATTGTAATTGCAGTTGGGGTCATTTTATTCGGCGTTGCACAAATGAATGAAGATGGCTTAACAGGGGCTATGTTTTATTTAATACACGATATGATTATCAAAGCTGCCTTGTTTATGTTGATTGGTATTATTGTGTATAAAACGGGGACGACTGATTTACGTAAAATGGGTGGACTAATGCGCTCAAGCCCTGTGTTAGGTTGGTTTTATTTAATTGCTGCATTTGGATTAGCCGGCATCCCTCCTCTCAGCGGTTTTGTTGGTAAACTATTAATCGCTAAAGGAGGCTTTGAAGCGGGTAACTTAGGTACAAGTATTTTTATACTCGCATCTAGTTTGCTCGTATTATTATCTGTTATTCGCATCTTTATTTATGCCTTTTGGGGAGAAGAACAACCGACAAAACCTATACTCTCAAAAAAGCAAACTACACAATTATTTATTCCAACAGCGATTGTTATTATCATCTCTATAGCATATGGTGTAGGGGCAGAATGGCTAACACCATTTATGAATGATGCAGGGAAAACATTAGCGGACCCTTCGATTTATATTGATGCGGTATTTAAGGGGGAATAGACGATGGCATTTCAGATTTTATTAAACTTTACCCTTGCTTTCATTTGGATGTTTTTGTCCTCTAACTTTACAGCATCAGGCTTTTTAATTGGTTTTTTATTAGGCATGTTAGCGATTATTATGATGCGCCGCTTCTTTAAACAACGCATTTATCTTGTTAGAGTATGGGCGTTAATTAAATTAACATTACTGTTTATTAAAGAATTAATTATGGCAAATGTTCAAGTATTAAAGCTTGCGCTCAGTCCTAAGTTAAATATGCAACCTGCCTTCTTTGCCTTACCAATCGAGCTAAAAGAAGAGTGGGAGATTACGTTATTATCGAGTTTAATTACACTCACACCTGGTACAATTGTTGTTCATATTTCAGATGATGCTAAAACATTATACATCCATGCTATTGATATAGATGATGTGGATGAAGCAATTGATGATATTAAAAATTCATTTGAAAAAGCCATCATGGAGGTGACAAAGTCATGACGTATTTTATTTGGGGTTCTATTGTAGTCATTATGATTGCTATGATACCTATCGTCATTCGTATGGTAAAGGGCCCTTCTTCTGCCGACCGTGTTGTTGCACTTGACTCTATTGGTGTTGCATTAATTAGTTTAATCGGTTTATTTTCTATTTTTGCAGAAACAAGCTTTTATTTAGAGATTATTTTATTATTAGCTATTTTATCGTTTATTGGTACGGTAGCCTTTTCAAAATTTATAGAGAAGGGAGACATTATTAAACGTGACAATTCTCGCTAATATTTTAATTGTCTTCTTTATCTCTGTCGGTGTACTCTTTATTGTGGTGACGGCAATTGGTTTAATCCGCTTTCCCGATTTATATACACGTGCACATGCCGCTTCTAAAAGTGCTACTTTAGGTGTAATGTGTATATTAATTGGGGTGTTTCTTTACTTTTGGTTAATTGAAGGTCATTTTAATCCACGCATTTTATTAGGTGTCTTATTTTTATTTATTACTGGCCCTGTTGGTGGTCACATTATGAGTAGGTCTTCGTACATTGCAGGCATTAAGCCGTGGAAAGGTACGGTTAAAGATGATTTAGGACCAGAAATCGAACGCATGAAAAAAGAACAAGGTATAAAATAAAATAAAATAAATAGGCACGGGCGAGATAAAATTTGCCCGTGCCTATTATTATGTTAAATGTTTCACGTTAGTGAATCTTACTTCTCAGCACCTTTGCGTTCGATAAAGCTCGCTAACGTACGCACCATAGCACCTGTGCCGCCTTTTGGCCCTAAATCATAAGGGGCTTCAGCATCGGATGTCCCTGCAATGTCTAAATGAATCCACGGTGTCTCTTCAGCAAACTCACCAACAAAACCGCCACCAAAAATCATATGACCATCGCGACCTGGTGAATTGTTTAAATCAGCAAATTCTGATTTACGAATGCGCTTTTTATCACTTTCTGTTAAAGGTAAGCGCCATACAAATTCATCTGTCTCACCTGTAGATAACATGAAGTCTTCAAAGAATGCTTCGTCGTTTGTTAAAGCACCTGTTTTATCCATACCGAGTGCCACAATAACACCACCCGTTAATGTAGCAACATCAAATAAATAATCAGCACCTTGTTGCTTAGCATACGTTGTAGCATCCGCCAACACAAGACGTCCTTCCGCATCAGTATTTAATACTTCCACTGTTTTACCACTTAATGTTGTGATCACATCATCTGGCTTTAAAGATTGACCTGAGATCATATTGTCTGTTGCGCCAATGACAGCTACTACATTTTGGTTAGGTCGCATCTCCCCAACAATTTGCATAGCACCTAGTACAGCGGCAGCACCGCCCATATCACCTTTCATACCTACCATAGATGGCCCTGGTTTTAAAGAGTAGCCACCTGTATCATACGTTACACCTTTACCAACTAAACCAATTACATCTGTAAAATCAGCTGTTGCTTTATAACGTAATGTAATAAGGCGAGGTTCTTCAACTGACCCTTGGTTAACGGCTAAAATACCACCTGCACCCATCTCTTCAAGCTGTGCTTTATTTAAAATCTCTACTTCAAAGTCATATTTTTCTGCCAATTGTTGGGCAAAATCGGCTAATTTTGTTGCTGTTAAAAGATTAGGTGGCATATTAATCAATCGTCTTGCATAGTTGGTAGCATCTGCATAAATCACACCTGCTTCAAATGCGCCAGCTACTTCGTCAATATCCGCTGTTGCTACTAAGCTTACTTGTTGTAGTGACACGTCTGGCTCATTGGACGTTGTTTTATAATTTTCTACTGTATAATAACCTAAACCTAGACCTTCACCTGCAAGATAGGCTACATCTTCTCGCTCAATTTGTGCTGTAGCAAAAGAAGCGAGCCAAATGCCAATACTTTCTGCTTTTACTTCTTTAATGGCTTTACCAACTACACCAAAACTTTCTCGTAATGTCTTTTCAGATAATGATTTATTATCACCTAAACCTACGAAAAGAATACGTTTAATATTTTTGCCTGTTACAGGGATTTTAGTAATTTTTTTAGTTTCTGTACTAATATCGCCCTCTTTAAACCACGTGTTAATTTCCTCACCGAAGTAAGCATAGAAAGCTTCCCACTGTTGGCGATTTTTTGGTGCACCCACAATTAGTAGGTCTGATGTTAATGTGTCAAATGTTGTTTCATTTTTATTAACTTGCATGATTCTGCCTCCTTTAATCTATTACATTAACTATTATAGCAATCTTTTTAATTTAGTGTAAATTTACGATATTTTATCACTTGGAATGCTATACTAGCTACAAGATTATGCTTATGGGAGGGTGTCTGATATGACCATTTTAGATAATACACCACTACTTGTAGCCTTACTGGCGATAGGCTTTGCACAAATTTTAAAAATACCTATCCATTACTTAGCTACACGCACATGGCAATGGTCCTTATTAACATCCACAGGTGGCATGCCTAGCTCACACTCTGCTGCTGTCACAAGCTTAGCAACAGCCGTTGCATTTGAAACTTCCTTAGACTCTCCCATCTTTGCTGTTGCATTAATGTTTGCTATCATTGTTATGTATGATGCTAGTGGTGTACGCTTTGAAGCAGGTAAACATGCTACGTTACTTAACGAACTACGAAAAGACTTTGATACATTAACTAAACAAATCAATAATTGGTCCTCATTAAACGCTCGTGAAAAACAAGAAGAGTTAAAAACTCTATTAGGTCACAAGCGTAGCGAGGTTGTAGCTGGTGCCATTAGCGGTATCATTTTTGCCGCCACTTTTTATTATCTTGCATAATAAAAAAGCATGTCCCCCTTTCAGAGACACGCTTTTGATTTTATTACAGCCGATCATATGTTTTATTAAAAAAAGAGGCAGAGATTGCTCCCCACACTCTTTTTAGAACATACGATAGCCGCTTTTACGTAAAATAATCATTACAATACCAGCTACAATAGCGCCTGCTAAACCACCACTTAGCATAATAATATCAGCTAGTTTTAAGGAGATAAAATTATCCCATAGCGCTGGGAAAGCTGTCTTAGGTTTAAAAATATAATCCGTCATCTTCACCTTATCAATAATAAATACTACGATAAGAGGATACAAGAACGCCATAAACCAAGTCACGCGTAATAACATATTGATTAAGAAACCAATGCCAAAAAACATAACAAAGAATAAAAGCGTTGAAATTACTAGTTGAATAATTGATATTGAACCGCCCATACCGATGTAATACCTCCATTTTCCTCTCATTAGTTTAACTGATAGTTAGAGCGCTTTCAACGCATTCCACTCATTTGCTATCATTTGGACATATTTTAAAAAAACAATTTATAGCTGGTGTAGCCAAAAATATCACCTGGGTCTACTGTTTCATTTACACAAAATTGCGTCTCATGCGGTGTGCTACTTGCCATCTCTTTAAGCATAGCAGATGTTAAGTGATCTGTTACTAGGCTTTTAGGCGTACGCCATTCACAAGCTAATAACTCGCGCTCAGATTTAACAAACGGTTGGTTTATGCGGGGCGTCGCTAAAAAAATTGCCATATTATCACTAATCTCATCGCGAATAATCCCTGTGCGAAAACCAATTAACCCTTTTACCTGACAATCAATGCCTGTCTCTTCTTTAATCTCACGAATCACAGCTTCGTCAATCGTTTCACCTTCATCAACAAAACCTGCGGGTAAAGACCATTTTCCTTTTAGTCCGCTATATGATTTTTTAACGACTAGCCACTCGCCCTCATCATTAATAACTAGACCTGCCACACCAAGCCAAACCTTGCCTCGCTTACTCATCTTGATACCCCCTACAATCTCTCTTATATTATAAGCGAAAATGTTTTTTTGAACATTAGTTCCGCTTATATCCATAAAAAAAGAAGGAAGCATATTATGCTCCCTTCTTTTAAACATAGCCTCTTACTTATAAAAACTTAAATTTACCTTTTTTAAGCACTAAACCTGCGCCACCTACTAAATATAACGCACGGTTATCAATAACTTTTTTCAAGGCTGACGCTGTTTTACCTGTAAACTTACGACCCATCGCGTCACCAATAGCATCATCATGACCTAACGAACATACAGAACCTTTTAATTCTGGTACAAATTTAGCAGTCGTTTCATTATTCATGAGTGCCTTAATATTTTTGGCAATTTGAACACCTTGTTGCATTGCGATTTGTGCAGTTGGTGGATATGGACGATTTACTTCTTCATTAATCATAAATGCACAATCCCCAACGATAAATACATCATCAAAGCCTGGTGCACGCATATCTGGCTCAACACGCACGCGCGCACGCGCGCTCTCGATTCCTGATGTTTCAATTAAACGGTTACCACGAACGCCTGCAGCCCATACTACTGTACCTGCTTTTACAAAGTCAAACTCATCTTCACCTGTTTTAATTTTAACACCTTCTTCCGTTGCTTCAACAACTGGTGTACCAATTGAAAACTCAATACCTTTTTTCTCTAATTGTGTTACAGCATAGTCTACTAAGCCTTCATCAAAGCCTGGTAATACCATTGGAGCAGCTTCTACGCAAAGTACACGTACTTTTTCTTGTGGGATATCGAACTCTTTACATAACTCAGGCACTCGATTACCTAACTCACCTAAAAATTCAATACCTGTGAAGCCAGCACCACCAACAACAATTGTTAATTTGCTATCGTCTTTTTCTTCATCTAAAGACCAGCTCGCAAATTGGTACTCGATGTGCTCACGTACTTGACGTGCTGCATTTAAGTTTGCTAGAGCTAGCGCATGTGTATCAAGGCCAGGGATTCCAAAAGTTTCACCTTCAAAGCCTAGACCAATAACTAAATAGTCATATGTCATTTCGCCTTCTGATGTTTCAACTTTCTTTTCGTTTACATCGATGTTTGTTACAGATGCCTTAACAAATTTCACTTTGCTCTTATCAATTACACTTGTTACATCATAGCGTGCTTTATCAGCATCAATCGTTCCTGCGCCTGCTTCATGTAACCATGTTGACTCATAGTGGTAGTCATTTTTATTCACTAACACAATGTTTGCCTCATCTGGCGTAACTAATTTTTGCAAGTTTACAACAGTTGTTAAACCACCGTAGCCCGCTCCTAAAACTAAAATTGTCGGTCTCTTCACTTGAATCAAAACCACCTTTAAATGTATTGTACTAGCGTAAAGCGCTTGCTTTTATCATCACGCTAGGTCGACAATATTTCGACAAAAATCCTATCTTCTATATTAGACCTTTTGTGGATTGATTTCAACAGAATAAATACCAAAAATCCCCCTGTCTTTTTTTCTCCAATGAACAAGACTACTACGCTTGCGCTATTTTTCGCTCACTTTTAACAAAAAACACTACAAATCATTATTCTACAATAAAATATGACGAATGCAAGGCATTATCGTGACTAAAATCTTCACAATTGCTATTGTATTAAAATTGGTTCACTTTGCGTATTTTTTACGCATTTAATGGCTTAATAGTAAGTATCATTCACAGCGTACCCGCTACCTATATATGCTTTTACTAAAAAGAATGCATATGATCACTTAACCATAAGAAATCAACTTTTCATTTACAAAAAAAGGTAAAGGGCATCAACGTGCCCCCTACCTCTTACTCATTTACGCTTGTTGCGCTCTAATTATTCACATGGTTGTTCTTCTGCTGGGCGTGCTGCGGCTTTAAAGCTTGTGCCGCAACCACATGATGCAATGGCATTTGGGTTATCGATGGTGAAGCCGCCACCCATAAGTGATTGCTTATAGTCTACTTTTGTACCTTCTAGAATGGCTGCATCTTCTTTATCTACTATAATGGCAATACCAAATTGCTCATCTAATACATCATTTTCCTGACTGTTTTGGTCAAATGTCATACCATAAGAAAGCCCGCTACAACCACCTCCGTTAACGGAAATACGTAAAAAGGCATCTTGTTCTTCATTATGTTCCATCATCTCTTTAATACGAAACGATGCTTCTTCAGTAATCATAACTACTGATTTTGTTACTGTCATAGTATTCACCGACTTTCCTTTTTTACTATCATATCAGCTTTTTTTAAAAGGGTGCAACTACTTCGCCTCTTACAAATTAACTGTTATAATGAAATAATACATACAAAATAACTACGACAAAAGAGGGATAACCTATGGAATTAACGCCTTATTATGATAAAGACATAACTTGCCTTCATTGCAAAGAAATTTTTCCTACGACTAAAGTACGAACTAAATTCATTAAAGTTGTAGAGACCGCATCTGATTTTCAACCGATTTATAAAGAGGTCAATGGCATTTACTATAATGTGCATGTATGTGAACATTGTGGTTTCTCTTTTACAGATGACTTCTCGAAATACTTTGCGCCTGGGACACAAGACCTTATACAACAAGAGATTACAAACAAGTGGGTGCATAGATCGTATAATGGCGAACGCACTGTTTTTCAAGCTATGGAAGCGTATAAATTAGCGCTCGTTTGTGGCACATTAAAAAAAGAGAAGAATGTAGCAATGGCTGGTTTAGCGCTGCGTCTAGGCTGGTTATATCGCTCCTTAAATAATGAGGGACAAGAGGAACGTTTTTTAACATTAGCGCGAGATTACTATGCTGAATCGTATTCAACAGGAGACTATAGTGGTACACAAATGTCTGAAATACGCATGCTCTATATGATTGCTGAATTGTCTCGCCGTATTGGTGATATAGACGAAGCCACTCGCAGCTTTTCTCGTATCATTGAAAAACAAAGTACAGCTACAGAGCCGAAAATTATTGACATGGCAAAAGAGCAGTGGCAACTGATTCGTGAAGAAAAAGAAAAGGTACACTACTAACTCTTGTAATATCAAGAAAAAAGACATGCCATTAGCAGCATGTCTTTTTTCTTTACTGTATTAAAAAACTTGTTCTACTTCAATAATACCTGGTACTTCTTCTAATAAGGCACGTTCAATACCTGCTTTTAATGTGATTGTAGAACTTGGACAACTGCCACAAGCACCTAATAGACGTAACTTAACAATGCCATCTTCCACATCTACTAATTCACAGTCACCGCCATCTCGTAATAAAAAGGGACGTAATTTATCTAATACTTCCTGTACTTGATCGTTGATTGTTATTTCTGCCATTTTTCTCGACTCCTCTCTTTATAATGATTATAATGTTTATGACTGAGAAAATCCAATAATGAATTTACGAGAGGATGTTTTATTATGACAAATGCAACACCAACTATTGAAGTCTATGGTGCTTCGATCATTTGCGCAAGTTGTGTAAATGCGCCATCTTCTAAAGATACGTATGAGTGGTTACAGGCAGCCATTGACCGCAAATACCCTAACCAAGCTTATACACTGCGCTACATTGATATTGAACAACCAATTGAGAATGAACGTGACCAATCCTATGCAGATCGTATTAATGAAGATGAATTCTTTTATCCATTAGTATTAATTAATGATGAGATGATAGGTGAGGGTTATATTCAGCTAAAGCCTGTCTTTACTAAATTAGAGGCATTAGGTTTCACCGCGGTTTAAGTGTGTAATACAAATAACAGGCACTGACAAATTGTATTTGTCAGCGCCTGCTCTGTTTAACACTACATTATTTTTTAAAACATAGCTTCATACAACCTATGTTAGTCATTTTGACGTTTATACATCCACAAAAGACCAGATTTCATTAAACGTGCAATGCGCCCTGTCACTGTTGTATCTGCTAAATAGACAAAGCCTTGTTTTTTCCCTAATGCGCCCATAAAGCCTTTTAACTTAATATCAGGCATCTTTTCTGGTAACGCTTCGCCTTTCCAGCGCATTTTTAATACTTTTACGATTTGCTCAGCTTGTTCTTCTGCTAATTGGGCACTTGGTGCTAAATCTGAAGAAGCACAGTCTCCCACTACAAAGACATTCTCGTCTGCTGGCGTGTAGAAATATTGTGTCACAATTGGGCGACCAAATTTATCTTTTTCAACATCCATATCACGCACAATCTTCACAGGTTGCACCCCTGCTGTCCATACGACAGCATCTACATCAATTACTTCATCGTGATTATATATTTTATTAGGCTCTACTTTAGTAATATTAGAACCTGCGATAACATCCACATCATGTTTATCAAACCACTGCTTCACATATTTACTTAACTTCTCAGGGAAATCTTTTAAAATACGCTCACCACGGTCAAATAATTTAATATTTAAGTCTGAACGACTTTCGCGTAACTCACTTGCCATCTCAATACCGCTCAAGCCTGCACCAACAATAGCTACTGTAGAGCCTGATGGCAATCCACACACTGCGTTAAATGTAATGCGTGATTTGCCAATGGTTTGAATACTATATGTGTGCTCCTCCGCGCCTGGCACACCATGATATTTATCTTCACAGCCTAAACCAATCACTAACTCATCATAAGCAATTTGTTCGCCTCCCTCAAGGTTTACAAACTTGCCCTCACAATCAATACCTTCGATTTCGCCATAAACGACTTTCAAACGTTCATGTTGTGGAAAATTCACACGCATATCTTTATCTGTTGAAGTACCTGCAGCTAAAGCATAAAATTCTGTTTTCAAACTATGAAACGGCGTACGATCGACTAAAGTGATTTGCATATCTTCAGGTAAATTATTTGGCAATAGACGTAATAAAATACGCATGTTGCCATAGCCACCGCCTAATAACACTAAATTTCGCATAGTAAGCTCCTTCTCCAAATGGTTGTTTTACTGTTCACAAAGTATCCATAAATAGAGTATATATGATTGTGATATATTTCACAATATCATATTTTATATTCCTTTGCCGCCTTAAAAACGTTATAATTGACGCATTAGTAAAAAGGGCGTAGCATAACGAATGAAAGAGGTGACAGCACTTGAATCCTATGGTTGAGTTTTGCGTGAGCAACTTGGCAAATGGCGCACAAGAAACATTTGAAATTTTAGAAAATGATCCTAATATAGATGTATTAGAGTATGGCTGTTTAAGTTATTGCACAAAATGTGACAATGCTTTTTATGCTTTAGTAAATGGTGAAATCGTAGAGGCTACAACGCCAGAAGAATTAACGAAAAATATTTATCAATTTATTGAAGAAAATCCGCTATGGTAAATAACAAAAAGGGCTGTGCGAAAATAAATACTTTCACACAACCCTTTTATTATTTAGGCATCAAATCTGTTAATGTTTGCACATGATGTGTAGCTTGTTGTTGCTTTAATTTCGCTTCTGCTGTAGAGGTAACACCTGTATTTACATGAATCGTATCAATGCCAAAAGTAATACCACACAAAATGTCCGTATCGTAATTATCGCCAACCATTACCATCTCATCTTTAGCAAAGCCATGTTCTTCTTGAATAATCGCCAACATGACGGGTGACGGCTTTCCTATATACAAAGGCTTAACACCTGAAACTTGGCTAACAAGCTCTGTAAAAGCACCATTACCTGGTAAGAAACCATATTCAGAAGGGAATTTAATATCAGGATTAGTTGAAACAAAAATAGCTCCATTTTGCATAGCTACTGCCGCCTTTGCAAGTGAAAGGTAATTGAGATTTTGGTCAATACCTATGACAAAAATGTCGCCACCTTCCTCTACTACTGGGACATTCTCACGTGCTAAAGCATCTTGCAATCCCTCAGAGCCAATCATACTCACAGTTTTACCTGCATGATTCATGGCAATATATTTACCCGTTGCTAATGCACTAGAATAAATATGGGTAATAGGTGCATGTATCTGAATAGCAGCTAATGCTTGTTGAAATTGTTCTGCCGTTTTGGATGCATTATTTGTAATATAAAAAGGTTCAATCCCTTGCGCTTGTAATTGATGGATAAATGTTACAGCGCTTTCAATAGGCTCTTTTCCTGTATATACCGTACCATCTAAATCAAAACAATACGCTTTATACATCATTAAGCTTCCTCTGGTGAAAAGGCAGACACAGGGCCCAATTCATGCGTTAAATAGTTTTGAACAGCTGGTGTAAATTGTTGCATCGCCTGTAAACTACTTGTCATCACTTGAATAACTTGTTCATTATCAACATGTGTAAACTCGCGCACTAACATTTTACGTAACCCCACTACATCTTTCAATGGTGTCTCCATCTCACTTGTAATGACTTTTTCATCTAATAAAATATCAATAATATCCTCATAACTACCTGGGTCACGCATAATAAAACCATCAATCATTAAATTACCCACATCCATCATAGCTTCCATCGCATTATGGGCGATACGCTCCAATGCTAACTGATGAATAGCATCTTTTTGCCAATTATCTTGTTGCTCAAAAATAGCTAATAAATCATCTAAATGCTGCAATGTTTTCGTAATTTTTGTTCGATCTACAAAATACACAATAATGCCTCCATTTCAAACTTAAAAAGTTGATTGTCTATTCTCTTCTATAGTACCATATCTATATATTTGGAAGGGGATAAAACCGATGGAACGTTTTTTCTTATATGATGATTTGGAAGACACAAAAACGAGGTTTGTCAGCTTTGCTGGTAAAACACAACGCTATGATTTGGCTATTTTACAATCCACTCGCTTTTTTGGCAAAGTGCTTGTGCTAGATATTCAATTTGGACGCTTTGCCATTATTGGTCCAGATGATGTAGAAGAGCCTGGCTACTTAGAGCAAGTATATAACCGCACAGAGGCGGAAACAGTTGAACTACGTGAGTATTTAACAGAATTATTAGCATAAAAATACTTGAACTAAACAAGTGGTAAAGAGACATACACGTCCCTTTACCACTTATTCATTTATCAGCATCTTTTGTATGTCTACTTGACGTTTGTCGCTATCAAACTCCATTCATAGCATAGCCTGCGATTTTATTATGCTAGCTCTATTAATAAATCGCCTGTTGAAATGGCGTCACCTGCTGTTGTATAAATTTCTTTCACGATACCATCCATCGGCGCTTGTACAGTTGTTTCCATCTTCATGGCCTCCGTAATTAATAAATGGTCGCCTCGGCTAACTTTAGCGCCTTTGGAGACAACTACTTTCAACATGGTACCTGGCATAGTCGCGCCAATTTGTTTGGGATTAGCAGGGTCAGCCTTAACTGCTGCAACATGATCCAATTCAACCGTCATATCTTGAATAATAATTTCACGTGATTGACCGTTTAATTCAAAGTACATCACACGCGTACCATCATGCTGTGGCTCACCTACTGATACTAATTTAATAATAAGTGTTTTACCTTTTTCGATTTCAACCTCAATCTCCTCACCTAAACGTAAACCATAAAGGAAGGTTGGCGTATCTAAAACGGAAAGGTCACTGTATTGATCAAATGTTTTAGTATATTGCTCAAATACTTTAGGGTAAAGTGCGTACGCCAATAACTCTTGATTCGTTGGTGTGCGTCCTAAACGCTCATCTAATACATCTGCAAGTTGTTCAAAATTAACAGGCGCTAGTAAATCACCTGGTAAATCTGTAATCACTTCACGGTCTTTTAAAATTAGTGCTTGTAGTTTTTGTGGAAAACCACCATGTGGCTGCCCTAAATAACCTTGGAAGAACTCAATTACTGAGTCAGGGAAGTCCATAGCAACGCCGCGCTCATAAATATTTTGTGCTGTTAAATCATTTTGCACCATAAATAATGCCATGTCCCCTACAACTTTTGATGACGGTGTTACTTTAACGACATCACCAAACATTAGATTAACTGTAGCGTACATGTCTTGCACTTCATCCCAACGTCCGCCAAGTCCTACTGCTTTTGCTTGTTGTTGTAAATTACTGTATTGACCGCCTGGCATCTCATGCTTATAAACATCTGCATGGGGTGCATTCATACCTGACTCAAAGTCAATGTAATACTTACGCACATCGCCCCAATAGGCAGACAGCTTTTGTAGCCCGTCAATATCCGCGCGCACCTTACGTTCATTACCTGCCATCGCATAGTACAGTGAGTTAGCACTTGGCTGTGAAGTTAAGCCTGCCATTGAGCCTAATGCTGTATCAATAATATCTACACCTGCATCAATGGCACGCGCATAAAGGAAGTTACCATTACCACTCGTATCATGCGTATGCAAATGGATTGGTAAATCTACTGCTTCTTTCAACTCCGAAATTAAACGGTAAGCAGCTTCTGGCTTTAATAAGCCTGCCATATCTTTAATGGCTAAAATATGTGCACCTGTTTTTTCAAGCTCACGCGCCATGTCTTTATAGTAATCAATGGTATATTTTGTTCGGCTTGGGTCTAAAATATCGCCTGTATAGCAAATCGTTGCTTCGGCAATTTTGCCTTGTGCTCTTGTTTCATCAATCGCAACTTCCATCGCTTTAACCCAGTTTAATGAGTCAAAAATACGGAATACATCAATACCTGATTGCGCTGACTCTTTAATAAATTCACGGATTACATTGTTTGGGTAGTTGGAGTAACCTACCGCGTTACTACCACGGAACAACATTTGGAATAACACGTTTGGAATTTGCTTACGTAGCTTTTCTAAGCGCGCCCAAGGGTCTTCACTTAGGAAGCGGTAAGATACATCAAACGTTGCACCGCCCCACATTTCTAATGAGAAGAAGTTGTGCAGTAAATGACTTGTTTCGTCTGCAATTTGGTATAAGTCCTGCGAGCGCACGCGCGTCGCTAGTAAGGATTGATGCGCATCACGGAATGTTGTATCTGTTAGTAGCACATCACTTTGCGCCTTAATCCAATTTACTAAACCATCCGCACCTTGCTCATCTAAAATCTGTTTTGTACCAAATGGTTTAAGGTCGGTTATAATTTTTGGTTTAACAGGATGATCTAAAATCGGTTTTTTACGTTTTTCAATGCCTGGAAAGCCATTTAAGGTAACATTGCCGATGTAATTTAATAACTTCGTACCACGGTCTTTACGCTTTTCGATATTAAATAACTCTCGTGTTGTATCAATAAAACTTGTATTAAACTCGCCTGATAGGAAGTTTTGATGCGCCACAACATTGCTAAGGAACGGAATGTTTGTTTTAACACCGCGAATACGGAACTCACTTAAGTTACGTACCATCTTCGTCGCCGCTTCTTCAAATGTTGTGCCCCATGTCGAAATTTTAACAAGTAATGAATCGTAGTGAGGGGTTACAACAGCACCTTGGAAGCCATTCCCCGCATCTAAACGCACACCAAAGCCACCGCTTGAACGGTACACCATTAGCTTACCTGTATCTGGCATAAAGTCATTTTGTGCATCTTCTGTTGTTACACGCGATTGAATCGCAAAGCCAAATAGCGGTATATCTTGTTGCTGTGGCATCTTGATTTCTTTGCCATGCAACGCATAACCTTGGGCTACTTTAATTTGCGTGTGCACAATATCAATACCTGTAATCATTTCTGTAATTGTATGTTCAACTTGGATCCTTGGGTTAACCTCAATGAAGTAAAATTCATCGCCTGCTACTAAAAACTCCACAGTACCCGCATTAATATAATTAATATTTTTCATTAGCTTAACAGCCGCATCACAAATACGCTGACGCAACTCTTTGCTAATAGAGTTTGATGGTGCAATCTCTACAACCTTTTGATGGCGACGTTGGATGGAGCAATCACGCTCATATAAATGCACAATATTGCCATATGCATCACCAATAATTTGCACTTCAATATGCTTTGGTTCAACGATACATTTTTCAACATATACGTCATCCGAGCCAAACGCTGCCTTTGCCTCTGACTTCGCACGCTCATACGAAGCGGCAAGGTCTTCAATTTTTTGTACCATACGCATACCACGACCACCACCACCGAGTGATGCTTTAATCATCACGGGTAAGCCATTAGCATCTACAAAATCTTGTACTTCTTGTAAACTCTCTACAGGGCCGTCTGTACCAGGGATAACAGGGATAGCCGCTGCAATTGCTTGCTCACGTGCCTTCACCTTATCTCCAAACATATCAAGTTGTTCTGATTTTGGTCCGATGAAAACAATACCTTCTTCTTCACAACGGCGTGCAAAGTCTACGTTTTCAGATAAAAAGCCGTAACCTGGGTGAATCGCATCCACATTCGCTTCCTTTGCAATCGCTAAAATTCCTTCGATATCTAAATAAGCATCAATAGGCTTTTTACCTTTACCAACTAAATAGGCTTCATCTGCCTTATAACGATGGTACGATCCACTATCCTCACTAGAATAAATTGCAACCGTTTGCATGTTAAGCTCAGTACATGCACGAAATACGCGAATCGCAATCTCTCCTCGGTTTGCGACTAAAATCTTTTGAATCGTTGTCATTTCCTTACCCCCTATGGAATCATGAATGATAGTACATTACTTTGTAAAAATGTCATTATACAAATCGCAAGTAGTAGCCATAAACTGTACTTAAGTGTGAAACGCAGTAATTCTGACTCACGCCCTACTAAGCCAACTGCCGCTGCTGCGACTGCAATGGATTGAGGCGAAATCATTTTACCTGTAACACCACCAGATGAATTAGCTGCAAGGGCAAGCACTGGGTCCATACCAACTGAGCCTGCCGTAACCTGTTGCAATTTTGCAAATAATACGTTGGCAGAAGTATCTGAACCTGTAATAAATACACCAAGCCAACCAAGCACTGGTGAAAAGAACGGGAATAACATACCTGTTTTAGCTAACACCAAACCAAGTGTTGTCATCATACCAGCAGCATTTGTGACATATGAATACCCTACGACAAAACATATCGTGAGTAATGGATATTTGATCTCGTTTACTGTACTAGAAAAAATATGGAAGAACATTGACCACTTTACGTTAAATAAAAACTTCGTTACAATTGCCGCAAGTAAAATCGCTGTCCCTGCTGCGCCTAAAATTTCAAGCTTATAAAGCGCTGGAATTGGCTCATTTGTTGCGCCGTTAATGACAAGATTATGCAAGAAGGGAACCTCAGGATAAAATGTTAACCACTTACCTAATACATTAACACCTTGTAGTACGATGTTATCGCCCTCGTATACACCAATCAACGCCTTTTTAATAACTGGAATCCCCCATAACGAGATAAATGCGGTTAAGACAATAAATGGTGACCACGCTAATGTAATCTTACGTGCACTGTATTTTTCTTCTTGTGCTGCAACCTCATCATCAGATGCAAAACGATAAATTGTTTTAGGTTGCCATACCTTCATAAATAATGCTAGTGCAAACAATGATACTAATGCTGATAATACGTCTGGTAACTCAGGCCCTAAGAAGTTTGAGCTTAAAAATTGTGTAATCGCAAATGATACGCCTGACACAATAATAGCGGGTAACACTTCTAATGTCTTTTTAAAACCTACCATAATCATCACTAAAATAAATGGGATAAATACAGCTAAAAATGGTAATTGACGTCCCACCATTTTAGAAATCTCCATTGCTGCAATCCCTGTAGGCCCCTCCATTGCTGTAATTGGCACACCAATCGCACCAAAAGCTACAGGTGCTGTGTTGGCAATCAAACAAAGTCCTGCTGCTGTTAACGGATTAAAACCTAGCCCCACTAACAGAGCTGCTGAAATAGCTACAGGAGCCCCAAATCCTGCTGCACCTTCTAGAAATGCGCCAAATGAAAACGCTACGAGTAATGCTTGAATGCGTCGGTCTTCTGTAATGGACAGTACCGACGAACGAATAATATTAAATTGTCCTGTTTTTACGGTGATATTATATAAAAACACCGATGTTACAATAATCCAACCAATTGGTAATAAACCGTAAACTGCCCCTTGTGTAGCAGACATTAATGCAGTCGCTACTGGCATCTGGTAAGCAAATACAGCTAATACCAATGCCACTAGTAATGTTGTAAAGCCAGCTACATACCCCTTCATTTTTTTAATGGCTAATGCCCAAAAGAAATACAAAATCGGGATAATGGCTACTAAGGCTGATAACCATAAACTATCGCCAACAGCTGTGAAATTCTGCGTGAAACTCATATTCTTCTCTCCCCCTTCATTTTCTTCTCACCTTAAAAGTCATCAGATGATTAGATGATATGATTATAGTTATTAAATTCTAAACATTCAATATGTTTTTTAAAAATTCTCAAATTCTATAATGTTGTATAATAAAAGGAATTAGTATGTAATGAGGTGGCATAATTGGCTTATAAAAAAATTAAAACCAAAAAAATTTACGAGGAAGTTGCAGACGTCTTACTCGAATCTATTACTTCTGGCAAACTGCAGCCAGGTGATCGTTTAGACTCTGTGGAACAATTAGCTGAGCAATTACAAGTAAGCCGCTCTGCTGTACGTGAAGCACTTGCCGCTATCAAAGCGATGGGGCTTATTGAAATCAAACAAGGCTCTGGCACATTTGTTATTGAACCTCCTAAGCAAGATTTACTGTTTCCCTTTGCACCACAATTGAATCAAACAGACATTGAACATTTACTTGAGATGCGCCAAATTTTAGAAATTGGTATTGCAGGCAAGGCAGCACAAAATCGCACAGCTGACGACCTCACTG
Source organism: Lysinibacillus alkalisoli (assembly GCF_014643595.1). Taxonomy (GTDB): domain Bacteria; phylum Bacillota; class Bacilli; order Bacillales_A; family Planococcaceae; genus Metalysinibacillus; species Metalysinibacillus alkalisoli. The sequence goes on along the minus strand of NZ_BMJT01000005.1, from coordinate 249,065 downwards.
TGCTCGAAAATATTTTAACAAAGATGCAATATACACATGGCGACCACGAGTTAGGTGAAAGCACAGATTATAATTTTCACTCCGCTATTGCTCGCGCTACCCAAAACCCTATGCTTGAGCATTTATTAGCGCAAGTATCCGAAACGATGATTGATATTATGCGTGAAACACGACGCATTTGGCTGTACTCTGAAAAAACGACGACGGAGCAACTATTTGTACAACATAAAAATATTTACCTTGCTATCCTTGCACAAGACGCGCCTGCAGCTGAAGACGCTATGCGATTTCACTTAGATAATGTACGTGCTACGCTTATTCAACATATTGAACAAAAATAACCTGATGCTATTTCAGGTTATTTTTTTGCCGAAAAACACATTTTTTCACGCGCTATGTGAATTTTTTTGAAAATTCCTTTCTTTTCGATTGTGGTTTGTAGTATGATGTTTTCAAAGTCATCTGATGACCTGTCGATTTGATAAAAGGAGTGACAGTGATGAAAGTAACGTTATTCGCTACTTGCTTAGTAGATCTGTTTCAAGGCAATGTCGGTAAAGCAACAGTTGAGCTATTGGAGAAGCTTGGCTGTGAGGTTGATTTCCCTGAAGGACAAATTTGTTGTGGGCAACCGGCTTATAATAGCGGCTATGTAGAAGAAACAAAAAAAGCAATGAAGAAAATGATTACCACATTTGAGCATGCGGAGTATGTTGTTTCGCCGTCAGGCTCGTGCGCTTATATGTTTACCGAGTACCCACACGTATTTAAAGACGATGCAGTTTGGCATCCAAAGGCACAGGCGCTCGCGGATAAAACGTATGAGCTAACGGATTTTATTGTAAATGTTTTAAACATTGTAGACGTGGGCGCTAAACTAGACGGCACTGCTACGTATCATAGCTCCTGTCATATGACGCGTCTACTTGGCGTTAAAAATCCTCCGCTCCAGTTGTTGCAAGCTGTTGAAGGACTTACGTATATCGAAATGCCAGACAAAGATCGTTGTTGCGGCTTTGGCGGTACGTTTTCAGTTAAGATGGGTGACATCTCAGGACAAATGGTAGACGAAAAAGTATGTACAGTTGAAGAAACAAGCGCTGATTATTTAATCGGTGCAGACGCAGGTTGTTTAATTAATATTGGTGGACGTATTACACGTGAGGGCAAGCCTATTAAAGTTATGCATATCGCTGAAGTATTAAATAATAGCTAAGGAGGTCGTACAATGTCGATGAAAACGAGTGATAAACAATTTAAAGAGCGCGTAACAGAAAATCTCGCTGATGATTTTATGCGCGGGGCGGTTTCTTCTGCACAGCAACGCTTTCAAACACGCCGCTTAGGCGCAGCTGAAGAGTTAGGCAACTGGGAAGACTGGCGCTCACACGGTGAGGAAATCCGTCAACATGTGTTGGCTAACCTTGATTATTATTTATATGAGCTGAGCGAAAACGTGGCTAAGCGCGGTGGGCATGTTTACTTTGCCGAAACAAAAGAGCAAGCTGCAAGCTATATTCAAGATGTAGCCAAAAAGAAAAATGCCAAAAAAATCGTTAAATCAAAATCCATGGTGACAGAGGAAATTCATATGAATGCGGCACTAGAAGCAGTAGGCTGTGAAGTAATCGAAACTGACCTTGGTGAATATATTTTACAAGTGGATGACCATGAACCACCGTCACATATTGTCGTACCTGCTCTACACAAAAACAAAGAGCAAATCCGCGATGTGTTTAAAGAAAAACAAGGTTATACAAAATCTTCATTACCTGAGGAGCTAGCACTTCACGCGCGTGAGCAACTGCGTCAAGATTATTTAACTGCAGATATCGGCATTACAGGATGTAACTTTGCGATTGCTGAGAGCGGCTCAATTACACTTGTCACAAACGAGGGCAATGCTGACTTAGTTGCGGCATTACCTAAAACACAAATTACCGTAATGGGCATGGAGCGTATTGTACCAACGTTTGCAGAGATGGAAGTACTCGTTAGTTTATTAACGCGCAGTGCTGTAGGGCAAAAGCTAACAAGCTATATTACTACGCTAACAGGCACACGTGATGAGGGCGATGTAGATGGCCCTGAAGAGTTTCATTTAGTTATTGTAGACAATGGGCGCTCTGATATTTTAGGTGGCGAATTCCAATCGATTTTACAATGTATTCGCTGTGCAGCTTGTGTAAATGTTTGCCCTGTTTACCGCCATGTTGGCGGTCACTCTTATGGCTCGATTTACTCTGGTCCTGTTGGGGCTGTACTCTCACCACTGCTTGGTGGCTACGAAGATTATAAAGAATTACCGTATGCCTCAACACTTTGTGGCGCTTGTACAGATGCTTGCCCTGTAAAAATTCCGCTTCACCAACTATTACATCAACACCGTCAAGTCATTGTCGAAAATGAAGGCAAAGCACCAATATCTGAAAAAGTGATGATGAAAGCATTTGGTTTTGGTGCTGCGTCAAGCGGACTTTATGGTATGGCAAATAAAATGGCGGCACCGCTCATGTCACCATTTACGAAGGGCGACACGATTAAAAAGGGTCCAGGTCCGCTCAAGGCTTGGACAGAAGAACGTGACTTCCCTGCGCCAAACAAAGAAAGCTTCCGCGGTTGGATGAAAAACCGCTCGAAAGGAGAGAAGTAATCATGATCGAAAATCGCAATGAATTTTTAAGTAAAATCGCTAAACAGCTCGGACGACCGCAACCTACTTCTCGCCCTGAGCGTAATTTTTCGTTTAGCCCACAGCACCAAGTATTAGCAAATGCTACGCAGGAGGAACTCGTTGATGCTTTAGTAGAGCAATGTAAAAACATTCATACAAAAGCAATTACCACAACGACTGCTGACCTAGTAGCTACCCTAAAGCAAGTCGTGACTGACTATAAAGCTACCTCTGTCATTACGTCGACAGACCAACGCTTTGCTGACTTTGGCGTCCTGCCACTTATTACCGAACACTGGCCGCAACAAGAGGTTGCTACCCATCAATGGCAAGAGCGTTGTGGCCAGGATAATATCACCTTCGCTGAACGCGCGGACGTTGGTATTATGGTGAGTGAAATGACACTTGCCGAATCAGGTACAGCTGTATTGTTTAGCGATAAAGATAAGGGCCGATCGATTAGTTTTCTCCCCCAAAACTCCATCATCCTTATCCCAAAAAGCACAATCGTACCACGTATGACACAAGCTGCCACTACGATCAGCGCAATGATTGAGCGAGGTGAGCAAGTTGCGTCATGCGTAAACTTCATTACAGGCCCAAGTAACTCTGCTGACATCGAAATGATCTTAGTCGTTGGCGTACATGGTCCTATTAAAATGGCGTACATTATTATTGAAGATCAATAAATAAATAGACAAAAACCCGACCAAATGAATTGGTCGGGTTTTGTCTATTCAGCATTAATGGGTGTTTCCTCAGTAGGTATAGGTGTCTCTATTTTTTTATCTGTTATTTTTTGACCGCGCTTTAAAATAAAATAAGCACAACCAAAATTACAATATTCATATAAATAATCTTCAACTGTGCTAATTTTCGTATCAAAACTTGCCTTAGTATTACGATCTTCGTAAAACCCTTTTAAACGTAACTGATTGTAACCCCAATCACCAACAATATAATCGTACTTCGCTAAAATATCAGAATAACGCTCTTGCACTACTTCAAGATCAAATGCTTCGCGATAATTTTCAATGACTTCATACTCGTATTTTTCGATTGCTACCAATGCGTCCTTCACCTCTCTTACTTTTTGGCTTGTAATTGACGCTCTTTTGTCGCTGCATTTACTTGCTCATCCGCATGATAACTACTGCGCACTAATGGGCCTGCCTCACAATGTGAAAATCCTTTTTGCATAGCGATTTTACGTAGTTTTCCAAACTCTAATGGTGAGTAATATTTTTTTACAGGTAAATGTTTTTTAGTAGGCTGTAGGTATTGACCAATTGTCATAATGTCTACACCATTTGCGCGTAAATCATCCATTACCTCAATAATTTCTTCTTCTGTTTCACCTAGACCAATCATTAAAGACGATTTTGTTGGAATCTCTGGCTGTAATTCTTTAGCACGACGTAAAAATTCTAAAGAGCGGTCGTATTTGGCTTTGGCACGCACCCTTGGTGTTAGGCGACGTACCGTCTCAATATTATGATTTAGAATGTCTGGTTTTGCTTCCATTAATTGCACGATATTTTCATCTGTACCACCTAAATCTGATGGTAAAACTTCTACAGATGTTGCAGGGCTTTTGCGTCTTATTGCTCGAATAGTTTCAGCAAGTACTCCCGCTCCACCGTCTTTTAAATCGTCACGTGCAACCATAGTAATCACCACATGTTTTAAATCCATAATTTTAACAGAATCTGCTACGCGTTCTGGCTCTTGTAAATCAAGCTCTGTCGGCAGCCCTGTTTTAACGGCACAAAAGCGGCAAGCTCTTGTACATACAGAGCCTAGAATCATCATAGTAGCTGTACGACGCTCTCCCCAGCACTCATGAATATTTGGACAACGCGCCTCCTCACAAACGGTATGTAAGTTATTTTCACGCATTAATCGTTTTAAACCTTTATACTCATCATTTGTATTTAGCTTAATTTTCAACCAATCTGGCTTGCGCAAATGTTCTTCTTTGTTGTTTGTTGGCTTGCAAGATGTCATCGTTTCTCTGCCCCTATTCTATGAAATGTATTTGTTGTCAATGTAACACATTACGTTTTACACAACAACTGTTACTTCTTATAATATGTATTCTGGTTCTGTCGTCATAATCTTTACTTGTGGTGCCTGCAATAAATTGAGTTCATACGTTGCTTTTAAACGCTCACCTTGCTCTTCAAAAATACGCAAATTAGGGCGTAGAGGCAATGTTGTATTTTGACGCACTACAATGCCAACACGCGCATCGTTTAATCGCACAATTGTACCATTTGGATAATGTACGACAGAGCGCTTTAAAGCTTCTACTACTTTTTTATCAAAAGATACGCCACTACCTTCTTCAATAATAGCTAAACACTCTACTGGAAGTAATTTACTGCGGTATACACGGTTGCTAGAAAGCGCATCAAACACATCAGCTACTGCTACGATCTTTGCGTAGGGATGAATATCCTTTTCTGTGATGCCACGTGGATAACCTGAGCCATCGAGACGTTCATGATGTTGGAAAGCACAATGGGCCACTAATAAAGGCACAGAGTATAAATTGCGTAATAATTCAAAGCCGTAACGTGCATGTTCTTTCATTTGCTCGTACTCATCATCTGTTAGTTTACCTGGCTTTTGTAAAATGCTATGTGGCACAGCTATTTTACCAATGTCATGCAATAAAGCACCTAAGCCTATTATTTTCATTTCCTCCGCATTATAATGCATTTCTTGTGCAATAGCTAAAGAATATAAGGCGACTTGAAAGGAATGTTGGTAAATATATTCATCATATAAAAAAGCATCTGACAGTACAGTTAGTGCCTCTTCACTACTTGATAAAATCGCAATAAGTTCGTCAATTTGCGAACATAATAATTGCGCTTGTTTCTCTAACACAAAGGCTACATTTTTTCCTTGTGAATTTCTTACTACGTCAAATGACTGTTTAATATCTTTTACTGCTCGATTCCTCACGCTGACGGATACGGTTTCTTCAATTTCAATCCCTTTAGAAAGTGCAGTATCTACATAAATGTATTGGATATTTAACTGTTCTAAACGTTGAATAATACGACTGGTAATTGTTGCACCTTCTTGCAACAATGGATGCCCTGCATCATTCCAAATCGTCTTGCCAAGTACCATATCTTCTTTTACTGCCGCTATTGAAATCAGCTGCATAGCAACCCCCACTTACGTTATGAATTTTCTCTATCTCTTTGCTGCCCGTACTGTGCCACAATCTCTCTTAAAAAAGCTGGTAAAATATAGTGTTTTTTCGCATATTTAAATTGTGGATAAAAATAGCCAAAAGTAAACATATCTAATGTGACCAATCGGTATTTTTTATGGGGCTCTGCTAGTTGTCCATTAATATATAATTGGCGTTTATCATCTAATGACATGCCGTAAGTTAACATCTTACCCAATACTACGCCTCTAAAACCTAAACCTTTCAAAGCCATTCTTGGCCACGATTCATCATGGGTAGCTAATACTTCTTTTAACGCTTCAACCTCTAACTCTACAACACACAAATTAATAGGATGTGGTAACATATGATGTAAATCTAGTGCTGTAACAGCGCCCTTTTTTAAGTCCGTTAAAAAGATCCCCGCGTTAAACAAGGCACAGTCTGCATTTGTTGTATCTAAAATAATTTTAGCAAAGGCATCTGATAATTTAGAATAATGGTCCCACTCTTTATTGTAATACCTCGTTGTTTCAAAGAGAGGCGTGGTCATCTTTCTTTCCCCAATAGCGGTTAAATCAGCTGTAAATATAGCTTCTCGCTCTACAGTTGGCAATTGTTGACTCTCGTGTAATCGTGTCTTTTTATGTAGTTGCCCGTTATCATCAATCTGTAAAGTCAATTCTCCTAAGTAACGCCCGAACATGCCTCCACCTGTCAGTAAAACATCATTGACCCATTTACCATGTGGCAATACATGGTGGGTGTGTGCACCAAAAATCACATCAATAAATGGGCACATCTCTGCAATGGCTTCATCTTCATTAATGCCAAGATGAGATAAGAAAAGTAAAACGTCTACTTTGTCACGTAAATAATAACTTAATTGCACAATTTTTTCTCTAGGCCCACTGACATCCCAATTCATAGTTTTATAAAATGCTTCAAATGGAGCAGTAGCACCCATAAAGCCTATCTTTGTCCCATTGGCTGTTTCTTTTATAACATAAGGCTTTACCCATTGTGGCGTAACACCTGCTATAGCAGTTAAGTTAGCTACTACAACATCAAAGTTTGCCTCTTCATACAACGTACTTAAATCTTCGTAACTCAAGGTAATACCTTCATTATTGCCAATTGTTACAACATCGTAACCTGCCTCATTTAACAATTGGACGTTACCTTTACCTAAGGTTGCCTCAGTAAATATCGAAGAACGGTCCATATGGTCGCCTACATCACATAAAAAAACACTATCCCCTTCAGCTTCATATTGTAACTTTTGTTGTTGAATGTAAGCTTGTTGTCTTGGCCAGTATGCGAAATGGCTATGCCAATCATTTGTATGGAAAATATGAATTGTTTCCAAATTACCCTCTCCTTAACCTAAAAGCCCTTCAATAATAGAACGTATTCCCAGTAGTAATAAAATAATACGCAAGATGAGTACTAACGTATCTGATTTAATTTTCTTATTAATACGTGCTCCTAATTTAGCACCTAAATAAGCGCCTGGAATAACAGGTATCGTATATAGCCAAGGCACATTCCCTAAATAAATATGGCTAGCTGAATTAACGATGGCTGACAAAAATACCATAAACATCGATGTGGCTACTGCAACATGTGGTGGGAACAAAAACAGGATAATCATGGCTGGCACAATCATTGACCCACCGCCAATACCAAATAAGCCAGAAGCAAATCCAATCGCAAATGTTAGCATTAACGCAAACCAAATCGGAAATCCGTATACATATTCTTTACCTTCTGGATCAATAAATGTTCTTTTCTTACCATGTGCTACAAACCATTTTACAGGTTTTAGCTTATCTCTTACAATTAAAATCGTTGCTAAAATAATAAGTAAAATACCAAAATATAAGTTAAAAGAGGGCAAGTCCAATCCTTTATTCACATACGCACCTAAAATGGTACCTGGAATACTGCCTGCAAAAAAGATAAACCCACTTTGGTAATCTACCGTCTTTGCTTTCATATAACTTAATGTAGAGGCTAGCCCTACAAATATCATCATAATTACAGATAGCCCTACAACCTTTTGGGGTGTAATATCAGGAATTAATCCCAAAGTAATGCCTACAAATAATGTTGCAGGCACTAGAATAACACCGCCACCTAAACCTACAAGTGCACCAATAATGCCAGAGGTTAAGCCAATAATAAAAATTAATGCAAAAGCCATTATTACCAATCTCCCTTAAAGAAATCTAATTGTCTTGGTGCTAAGCCCTCATATTTGATGGCTAATAATTGCTGTAGTTTTTTTGCATTTGGTGCGGCATCATGTGCAGAATTATTATTAAAGGTAACCGCAATATCATGATGGTCTTCAAATTTACGTATTTCATTTATAAATTGTTGTAACTCGTCCTCATTATAATTATAAAGAAAACGCACCTTACGCCAATGCTCTGCATTACCTATATTGCGCCAACCATGAACATTACGACCATGTAAACGAAACATCACCTTATGGTGCGTGGCTTTTGGCACAAAAGGTACACTACCTGCCCCTACTTGTGGCTCATCACAAATCACATGTATTAAGGATTGTTCTTGCAAGAACGCCAATGTCGCTTGCTCATTTTTAGCACTAAACCAAGTTTGGTTCCGAAACTCAATTGCAATGGGTAGATGGGCTAGGCGTGTACGTATTTTTTTAATATATGCTTTATTTTTTGGCACACAATCATACCAAGGCGGGAATTGAAATAATACCGCAAATAACTTACCTGCTTCTTGCATAGGTGAAATACTAGCTTCAAATGTTCGAAAGATTTCTTCAATTGAGGTAAAAGTCCAGTCTTCTTTACGTTGATGTCCTGTCATAGCTTGGTAAGCCTTTACAATAAACTGAAAAGTATGTGGTGTATCTTCAACCCAACGCTCAACCACCTCTTTACGAGGAATTGCGTAAAAGGCACTATCAATCTCTACAATCGGAAAATGACCGCTATAATCAAGTAATTTTGCACTTGCTTTAGTTGCTGATGATTGCAAAATGGGATGGTCACTAAAGCCTGTTAAACCAATCCGAATCATTTTTTCACCCCCTCCCTATCATAGCGCAAATTCCGACTCAACGTCTCCCCTTTCTCAAAAATTTCTTGCAAAAAAAGTGATTTTTTATAAGATATTACGTATGCTTTATCATAATGGTTTACCATTTTAAAAAGAAAGGTTGGCATGTTTATGGAGCAAACAAAAAAGTGGTTTACTACAGGAGAGTTTGCACAAGCTTGTGGTGTCAAAAAGCAAACCCTCTTTCATTATGATGCCATTGGTTTATTAAAACCTGAACACAAAAATGCGAATGGTTATCGTTACTATGGCATTCAACAAACGGAACTTTTTAGCGTTATTGATATGTTGAAAGATATTGGCATGTCTCTTTACGAAATAAAAGACTTTCTGCATTTTAAATCACCCGAAGAAGCAATTGAGTTGCTCACTGAAAAACAACAAGCTATGCACGAGAAGATTGCTAATATGCAGCGCACAGTGCAAATTATTGAAAATAAACGATTACAAATTGAGGCTTCTTTGCATCTTGATTTCTCTACCTTCTCTATCGAGCAACTACCTGAGGAATATTATGTATTAAGTGAAAACATTTTAAATTGTTCAGACAAAGCCTTCGCTAAACATATTATGGCTTTCATTCGTTATACACGTAAAAAAAGTTTGGATATTGGTCATCCTATTGGTGGACTTATTAAACCTGCACAATTAAGTAGAGCGGATTATTGGAATTATGCACACTTTTACATGAGGATTGCTAAACCTACTACGACGTTAACAGCGCTCCATATTCGAGAGGCAGGCTGTTTTGCTGTTGGCTACCATCAAGGGAGTTTTCGCAATATCCATGATACTTATAAACAATTGAAAGCGTGGATACATGCTGAAAAATATGTGATATGTGGCAATAGTTATGAAGAATTTGTCGTTGATGAAGTCTCTGTTACAGGGGAAGAAAATTATGTCACAAAAATTATGATACAAGTAAAGCAACAATGTTGACAGGATAAAAAAATCTAAGCCTCACAAAGAAGGCTTAGATTTTTTATGTTTCACTTGTAAAGTTACACTACTTAAAGCTGCAGCTATAGGAATAATAAGGGCTATTCCTATTCCTGAACAAAAAATCGTAACCATTTCTGCACCAAATACTTTTGCATTGACAATCTCTCCAAAAGAATAAGATAAATCTTTAAACCAAATTAATAAACCTAAATAACCGCCAAAAAAGGCAAAAAATAATGTATTCGTATCCGTACCTAAAATATCTCTACCTATAGCGACACCAGATTGATATAACTGCTGTTTAGTCATCTTATGATTTTGCTCAAAAAACTCATGCATTGAAGAAGTAATCGAAATAGCAACATCGACAATTGCACCAATCGTCGTTAATACAATCACTGCTGCACTCACTTGTAAAAAGTCTACGCCAATATATAAACTATAGGGCACTAGCTCTTCTGTTTCTTCCTCACTAAAACCATGAATGGCCATTTGTTGCGAAACTACATAAATTAATGTTAATAATATACTAATTGTAAGCAGCGTTGCAGCAAATGCCGTTAATGTTTTTTGATTCATCCCATTAATATAAAATAAATTAATGCTACTAATTAGCACTACAGCTACCAATGTTAATATTAAAATATTCGTATTTGTATCTAACATGAAAAATACCACAACTAATACGACTATAAAGTTTAAAAATAGCGAGATGAAAGAACGTATCCCATTTTTCCCACCTACTTGATACATTAAGATCAATAAAATAATCGCAAGCACTACTAACATATTCATGCGCTCACCTGCCTTCTCGTCATAAACCATAATGACACATGAATCGTAATAGGGATTGTCAATACAACCCCAATCCCACCTACTAAAGCACGTGCAATTTCTAAAGATAAATTCATAGATAATGTGTAGCCAAAGGGCAATCCATTTTTAAAGTACAATAACAGCATAGGGATTGCACCGCTAACATAAGCAAAAAATAAAATATTAGTGATTGTACCCATAATATCCTGTCCAATCACACGACCTGATTTTTTCAATTCAATTAAGGTCATTTTAGGGTTACGCTCTTGTAAAGCAAATAACGATGAAGCTAACGTAATCGCAACATCCATTACTGCACCTAAAGAACCAATTAATAACCCTGCTAAAAAGACCGTTTGATATGGTCTCGTTAAAAATTGCATCTCCTCATAATGTAACCCGTTCTCTTTTGTTAACAACATGACAACAAAGGCAATGGCCATTGTTGTCCCTGTCCCTATCAATGTAGCAATCACAGCTGTATATGTTTTAGCATTACAGCCATTCACAAACAATAGTGATATTAAAGTAAATAATAGGACAATTACTGCGCTTACAATAAGCAAACTCAAGTGGTCAAATCTACTATATAACTCTAGCCCAATAAGCAATACCGTAATATTACAACTAAAACTAATCAGAGCTAGCAATCCTTTTTTTGTGCCTACAATCAATAATGTAGCAATAAATAACCAGCCTAATAATACGATAGCATAATCTCGCTTTTGATTAACAATATGTGCTGTTGTTTCACTGTCATCATCAAATGCAATAAAAACTCGCTGATTATTGCGATACGATGTATCAAATGCACCTGATTCCGAAAACTCATTTGTTAATGTCACTCTTGTGTTTTTAGCTGTGCCATTTAATACAATTGCCTCCATTTGTTGCTCATAAATCGTATCCTTATTGCCCCCACGATCGTGAACTTCTTCTTGTGCTGTTATTTTCGTGTGTACTATTTTAGCAATTGGTTTGTCATATAGCGCTTCATTATAATATGTACCGATTGTCGTTATTAAGCTAACCATAATTAATATGATAATTCTCCACTTAGCTCTCATAACATCCTCCTTAATCTACTCATACAATACGTCATTATTTCACTGTCTTTTTAAAAAAGCAACTCACTATATCTCTATCCAATAAAAATGACATATCTCCACAAGGAAATATGCCAGATTAGCATCTATTACGATTTAAGAGGCACTGATTTGTGCCGTCATAACTTGCTGTACTACTTGTGTTAATAATTGTTGTTCTTGTTGGTTAAAATCGTCAAAATGAGCAATAGCTCTAAACTTAGATAACACATCAATTAATATTGTAATGTCTTGAGCATGTTGATAGTCTACAAGTTTCTCGTAAAAGAAACTTGCGGCTTCTCTTTTATTTGATGTTTGTAATTGTTGAATTAGTGTTTGCATGGTTAAAATCAGTTCGTTATTCATTTTATCACCTCATTATTAATAACAATCCTAATAAAATAATACGTGCGAAAAATCTAGCCTCTTGAAACGGTGTAACATCAAATTCACTTGCGACTCGTGTCGTTTTTACATTCACCGATAAATGTAATCTATTGACGTTGTGTGACTTCAATTTGCGACCTTAAAAATTCTATTTTCCGAGGTAAATTTAACATTGTCTCACGCCTTATATTATATAATAACGAACATATGTTTCTTTTTCAACTTTTATTCTTTAATTACGTTAAATAAAATCCATAAAATGCGCTAATTATAGACGAGATAATCGTACAAACATACTTTTCTACCCAAAAAAAAGCACTGCTAAATTTTTTAACAGTACTTCTTTTTGGCTATGCCCTTATGCTTTTATTAACAAATGAGAGATGCTAAATCTCTTGGATAATAGGTTAACATCTCCATGCCATCCTCTGTAATGACAACTGTGTCAGAATGACGGAAACCACCTAAACCTGGCACATAAATACCTGGTTCAATCGTAAAGACCATACCTGGTTCAATGACTGTATGGTCACCTACATCTAAAAATGGCGCTTCATGGCCTAAAATACCAATATTATGCCCTGTATGATGGCGCGTTAAATGTTGAATACCTTGTTCTTTGAAATAGTTTTGCACGGCTTGTTCCACTTCACTACATGTCACACCTGGTTTTAAATTATCAAAAGCGACATCTTGCGCTTCGTACATATACTGGAAATATTTCTCTTGATCTTTTGATACTTCATTAACAAACATAGTACGCTCTAATTCACTATGGTAGCCAAAAACAGTAGCGCCTGCTCCTGTCACAAGTGTGTCACCTTGTTGCAACATAATATTTTGTGTTACAGCATGTGGAAAAGCAGATTCAGGACCAATTTGACCTCTAAAAATAGCATGTGCTCCCACGTCGCCATGTGGTTTATAATCTTGACCTAACGTTTCAATCATAGCTAATGTCGCTTCCGCTGAAGCACGACTTGTCACTTCAATTTCACTATAACCTACTTTTGTATACTTCTGTAATAAACGATGCGCCAAATTCCCCCAACGACACGACTCTTTAATCAACTCAATCTCATTAGGTGATTTTACAAAGCGCATCTCTTCAATAATATGCTTTACTGACACATAGTTCGCAGTCAATACTTCTGCTAATGCTGGCCCTCGATAGCCCATTGATGAACCATACCCCGCTGCATCACAACCTACTGTTTGCCCTTCAAAGTGATGTTGCTTTAACACGGCTGCAAATGTTATCATGGGGTGCGTCAAACTTGGATATTCAAGATAGTCATAGACACCATCAATTACAGCATATTCTTCTGCATGCTCTCGCTCTAATGATGGCACATATAAATAGTACTTCTGCTGTTTATCTACAAATAATATAATAGGACGCTCTGTCGGATAAAAATGAAATCCTGTTAAATAAAAGATGTCGGCTACTGCATAAATAACAGCAGAGTCACAACCTCTCTCTGCAATAATACGTGCGAAATTTTGCTGTCTCTCTTTAAATTCATTTGTTGGAATCGCTAATAACATAATTCATTCGCTCCTTCTTGATATAAATGACAATGTACTTGATGGCTTGCTGAAAAATGGGTGGCACTTGGTGATTGTTGTTGGCATAATTCGGTTGCAAATTCACATCTCGGATGGAAGGTGCAGCCTGTTGGTGGATTAGCTGGACTAGGTACGTCTCCTGTCAGCAAGATACGATTACTTTTTTCTTGTGGATGACTGATGGGTACAGCTGATAATAAAGCTTTCGTATAAGGATGTTTAGGATTATCAAATAATTCTTCTGTAGTAGCAATCTCGACAATACGCCCTAAATACATCACTGCTACACGGTCTGTCATATGCTGTACTACACTTAAATCATGTGATATGAATAAATACGTTAAGCCTAGTTGTTTTTGTACATCTAACATTAAATTAATGACTTGTGATTGGACGGAGACGTCGAGCGCAGAAACAGGTTCATCCGCTACGATAAAATCTGGGTGCAAAATCACTGCTCTAGCAATGCCTATGCGTTGTCTTTGTCCTCCTGAAAATTCATGAGGATAACGCTCTAAGTGATACTCCGATAATCCGACAATTTCCAATATTTCGATAATTTTTTGTAAACGCTCTTGCGGTTTATATTTATCATGAACTTTTAAGGGCTCCATTACTATTTGTAAAATCGTCTTTTTAGGGTTTAAGGATGCGTAAGGGTCTTGAAAAATCATTTGTAGTCGATGGCGTAAAGAGCGCATCTCATTAAAGTTTAATGTGGTTAAGTCCTTATCGTTAAAGAGCACCTCACCTGAAGTAGCTTGCGTTAAATTTAAAATAGTGCGCCCTATAGTAGACTTGCCACAGCCTGACTCGCCGACCAAAGCCAAAGTTTCGCCTTTATACACATCAAAGCTCACATCATCTACTGCTTTAATGACTTTATTGGGCTTGAACATACCTTGTTTAATTTCATAATAGGTTTTTAAATTTTTGACAGATAAAATTATCTCTTGCGTCATGCCATCACCCCATCTTCTGTTAACAACCAACATCTCACTTTATGATTACCGTTTACTACTGTTGGTGGTGCTGAGTTTACGCACTTTTCTGTTGCGAACTCACATCGATTGGCAAAGGCGCAACCTAGCATTTGCTCTGTTACTTTAGGTACATTCCCTTCGATAGAATATAGACGTGACTTGCGCTCATTATTATTGGGTAATGAGCGAATTAGCCCTTGTGTATAAGGATGCAAAGGCTCGTCAAATAAATCATTAATTAATGCTTCCTCCACCACATTTCCTGCATACATCACAATCACTCGGTCACAAAGCTCTGCTACAACGCCAAGGTCATGAGTAATCATAACAATACTCATCTCACGCTCTTGACGTAACGCTTTTAATAAACGTAAAATTTGTGCTTGTATCGTCACATCGAGCGCTGTTGTTGGCTCATCTGCAATTAATATATCAGGGTTACAAAGTAAAGCTAAAGTAATCATCACACGCTGCCTCATACCACCAGATAATTGGTGTGGATATTCATCAATGATCTCATCTGCTCTTGGAATACCTACTGAACGTAATGCGTTAATAATTGTCGTTCTTCTTTCTTTCTTTGGCATCTTTTGATGGCGTTTTAAAGGTTCACTTAATTGTTGACCTATGGTAAATACAGGGTTTAAGGATGTCATTGGCTCTTGAAAAATCATAGAGATTGTATTCCCTCTAATATGTTGCATTTCTTTATCAGATAACTGGTCAATTCTTTGTTCACCTAGTAAAATCTCACCTTGTGTAATCTGACTAGATTTTTTAGGTAACAGCCCCATCACAGCTTTTGTAGTTACGCTTTTGCCACAGCCTGACTCGCCAACAATTCCTAATATTTCACTTTTATTCACATGGAAGGTAACACCGCGAATGGGTTTTGTTACTTCACCATCTTTTGTAAATTGGATATTGAGGTCTTTTACTGTTAGTACGGTTTCCATCGTAGCACCTCCGTTATTCTGTTGACTCAGGGTCTAATGTGTCACGCAACCAATCGCCAAATAAGTTAACGCCTAATGTTGTAACTAAAATCGCTAAACCTGGAAATGTGATTAACCACCATGAGCTTAAAATATAGTCTTTACCTTCACTTAACATATTGCCCCAAGCTGGTGTTGGCGGTTGTACACCAAATCCTAGAAAACTTACAGAAGCCTCTGCAATAATATACGTGGCAATTTGCAGTGACGCTAATACGGTGATAGGCGTAATTAAATTAGGTAAAATATGTTTAAATAGCACACCAAACTTTGTAACACCTGTTGCAATACTCGCTGCGACAAATTCTTTTTCTCGTAACGCTAATACTTCACCACGGATTACCCTTGCAAATACTACCCAACCACCAATCGCTAATGAAATAATAATATTTTTTAAGCCTGTTCCCATAATCGCGTTGATCACAAGTACAAGTAAAATAAATGGAAAACTTAATTGCACATCTACAATACGCATTAAAACAACATCTACCCAACCTCTAAAATAACCTGAAATAATACCTACTACTGTGCCAACTGTACCCGCTAATAGCACAGTGATCACACCAATTACAACTGATATTCGTGCACCAACGATAATACGAGATAACACATCTCTACCTAATTGATCTGTTCCTAACACATGCCCCTCTGTCATAGGTGGCAATAACTTTTTAGTAAAGTCAGCTGCCAAAGGGTCATAGGGTACCATAATCTCACCAAACAAACTGATAGCAATTAATAATAAAATAATGACAAAGCCTACTATTCCTGTCCAACTTTTAAAGAGTGAGCGGAAGAAATATTGAAATTTTGTTTCTTTTTTACTTGTCTCCACTGGTATTTCGATTGTTTTCTGAACCATTTCTTCACCTACTTCACTCGTATTTGTGGATTAACATAGGCATAAACAATGTCTGCAATGAAATTAATCATGGCATAAATAAATGCAATGATAAATACACCCGCCATCACAATAGGGAAATCACGATTTAATAATGATTGCATTAATAAGCGACCAATGCCTGGCCATGCAAAGATCATTTCGACAACAACAGCGCCACCTAAAAGTGTGCCTAGATCTAATGCCACTAACGTAATAATTGGAATAAGCGAATTTTTCAAAGCATATTTTGAAACTAAACTAAAAGTTGTTGCGCCTGATGCTTTAGCTGTACGAATATAATCCATTCGTAACACATCTAACATGGTGGAGCGAGTAAATCTTGTAAACCTAGCAATACTATAGGTAGCCAATGTTAAACTTGGCAGTAGTAAATGAATGGGGCTGCCACTACCTCCCGATGGCAACCAGTTCATTTGAACAGCAAAGAAGTAGATCAATAACAAACCTAGCCAAAAGCTTGGCATAGCTTGTCCTACGATCGTGACACCTACAGCAAATTTATCAAAAACCGAATTTTTCTTGTAGGCAGCCAAGACACCCACAGGTATTGCAACTACTAAAGCAATAATAAGAGAAGCTATGGCTAATTGTACAGTTGCAGGTAAACGCTCTAATACCATCGTTAATGCATCTTCATTCGTTTTTAATGAAGTGCCAAAATCACCCTTCACAGCATTACCCATAAATTCGCCATATTGCTCATACAACGGGCGGTTAAAACCTAATACTTCGCGATACTCCTCAATCTGCTCACGGGAAGTATCTGGTGGCAAAAATAAGGCCACCGGATCTCCTGATAAACGTATGAGGAAAAATACGACTGTCAATGCTAAAAATACCACAATAACAACTTGCGCTAAGCGTTTAATAACAAAATCAAGCATATCATCCCTCCATATGTGCTATGACTTGTGTTACATTACTTCCATGACATATAAAAGGCACTAATTTCTTCGTCTACACGTGGTTTAAAGTTTAAATCTTTCTTTACTGCATATAAGTCTGCTTGTTGCCATAATGGTACCCATGACGCTTGTTCTACTAAAGTATGTTGTAGCTCGTTATAACCTTCGCGGCGTTCGTCGTCATCAAACGTCTCTACTGTTTTAAAGATTTTAGCTTGTACTGCTTCATCATAAAAACCGCTATATGGCGCTTCTTTTGTAAATAAATCAACAACCGTTGACTGTGGTTCAAATGCTGGGCCCCATCCTAAGATATACATATCTCCCATCTCTCGATTACGTATTTTCTCTAAATGTGTGCCCCACTCATTCACTTTAACGTCTACTTTAATACCTACACGTTGTAATTGAGCAGCAATCCCTTGAGCAATTTGTACATCCATAGGATAACGACCGCTCGGTGTATCTAATGTTAATATAATGTCTTCCGGCTTATAGCCTGCTTCTTTTAAGAGCGCAACGGCTTTTTCTTCGTTATAGCCATAGTCTTTTGTTTCTGTATAATTCATATTCAACTGCGATAATGGACCTGTCATTTTTGTACCATGTCCGTTTAATACGCTTTCTAATAACTCATCTACATTTACAGCATAATTGATGGCTTGACGTACTTTAACATCTTGCAATGGGCCATCGTAAAATGTGTTTAAAGCTAAATAGTTAATACGAGAAGAGGCTACTTCTTCAATTTTTGCGTTATCTCCTGCCTTTACTTTCTCTACCGAATCTACAGGAACATTTTTAAATAAATCAATTTCACCACTTAAAAATGTTGATAAACGAGAACTAAATTCTGGAATGTAACGGAACTCTATAGCTTTAATCTTAGGTGCACCTTGCCAATAATCATCAAATGCTACAAGTTTTAAGTAATTATCTCGTGACCATTCTTCAAACTTATAAGCACCTGTTCCTATAGGCTTTTTACCTGCCTCTTCATTACCAACTTCTTTTACATAGCTTGGCTCCATAATTAATAAGTCAACAGTAATGCGTTCAATCAAGCCTGGGAAAGGCTCTTTCGTTGTAATCTCTACTTCTGTATCAGATAATACTTTTACTTCTTTAATATTCTCCCAACGCGAGCGATAAAATGAATTATTTTTCTCATCTAACATATAATCAATACTAAATTTCACAGCTTCTGCATTAAACATTTTGTCATTGTGGAATTTCACATTATCTTTCAACTTAATACGCCATGTATGCTCGTCCACAGACGCCCAACTCTCAGCCAACACTGGGATATATTCGCCCGTATCTGCATCACGTCCAATTAACGGGTCATAAATATTACGAATTTGTGCATCTGTCGCATAGTTTACATCTGTATTTGCCATTAATGTACCTGCATCCGCTTCAAAACCAATAATGACTTTATCTTTACTTTCCCCTTGTGGCGCTGTGTCTCCTCCGCTTTCAGATGTCCCTTTTGTACACCCTACTAATGCCATTACCATTAAAACTAAAAGAACGGCTAAT
Source organism: Lysinibacillus alkalisoli (assembly GCF_014643595.1). Classification (GTDB taxonomy): domain Bacteria; phylum Bacillota; class Bacilli; order Bacillales_A; family Planococcaceae; genus Metalysinibacillus; species Metalysinibacillus alkalisoli. Next base: position 229,962 of record NZ_BMJT01000005.1, on the reverse strand, counting down.
TTTTTCATACCTTAATCCCCTTCGATTTTAATATTTTTTTGAAGAATCTCCTCAATTTGTGACATTGCTTGTAGTAGCTTTTTCATCTCATCTTCTGGAATAGGCTTAATTACTTGATCAACAACGTTGCTCGCTCTCGCTAACAACTGATTCAAAACTTCTTCCCCTAAAAACGTTAAATGCAAAATATGCATACGTTTGTCTTCCTCTGCTATGCTTTTTCCTAGTAGTTTCTTGTTTGTCAGCTTTTTAATCACTTTACTTATTGTACTTTTATCCAAATCGAAATATTCAGTTAAATAAGCTGCTGTACATCTCTCCTTATTTTTGATTTCGTATAATACCATCGCTTCCGTAGCTGTGTATTCACTCTTATCTTTAAAAATCCCCATAACTCTTGTGTAAAAACGGTTAAATTGTTTAATCTGATTAATGTGTTGTTGATTTGTCATAAAGCATCCCTTTCGATTTATAAAGTTTAATTTAATGCAAACTAGTTGAAATCGTCAACTAGTTTTTTTATAAAATAAATACTAATCTTAATTTTCTGAATAGTATTATTTTCTTACCTATAATGATATTTACTTATTCTTCTAAAGGTATTACTGCATTATATTCATTTTAGTTGAATAATTCAACTATTGATATTATTGAAATATATCAAATAAAAAATTTTATTTTCACTCACCAACTTTGTTATATTTCGCTATTTTTTTACTTTTTTATATCCTTAATACTTGATTTTTACAATTATTATTAAAATAAAAAAAGAGATACTTACATCGTTATCTCTTTTCCATTTATTAGGTCTAATATTATATTTATTTTGTGCCTTTTGTTTTATCTGGCTCAACTAATGCATAACGCTCCCATACACGTGACTTCCAGCGCCATGTCATCATGATAGCTCTAATCCATTCATCCACACTAATGGCTAACCATATACCAACTAAGCCTAAATCTAGGATAAAAACAAAGTAATAGCCTAATGGCAAACTAATACCCAACATAGAAATGACAGCCATCATAACAGGAAATCTTGCATCACCGGATGCCCTTAACGAAGCAATAATGGTAATATTCATTGTTCTACCTGTCTCAAGAATAATAGCGAGCGCTAATACACTGGCGCCAATTTCTATGATCTCTTCGTTTGTTGTAAAAAAGCGCATAAATGGATAACGGTATGTTGTCACAATCACTACAGCAACTAAGGTAAATACCACGGCATAACGCACGCTACGCCACAAAGTTTTATATGCTTGATCTTTATTACCTGCACCGACGAGACGCCCTACTAATATAGCTGTACTCATGCCAATCGCGATAGCAAATAAGTACGTAAACATTGAAATGTTCATGGCATATTGTCTAGCTGCTAGTGAAGTGGCCCCTACGTATGTAACATAGTAAACAAAAACAATTTGACAACCTTGATAAATGACTTGCTCAAAGGCAGCTGGTATCCCTACTTGTAAAATTTTCTTAATATACACTTGATGCCATGTAAAATAATCGCGCCACTCCATGCGATCATCTAATAAACGATACAGTAAAATAAAGAATACGATTAAGGCTAACCCTCGACTTGTAACAGAAGAAATTGCTGCACCTGTTACACCTAACTTTGGCGCACCTAAATTACCAAAAATTAAAATATAATTTAATGCTACGTGAAAAACATTCATACCTAGCGACACAAACATCGTTTCTTTAGTGTATCCATATACGCGTATTATGGCTGCAATGGCATTAATCACACCTTGTAAAAATATAGCGCCCCCCACAATGGCTAAATAAGTGGTGGCATGCGCCAATACCTCTCCTTGTAAATTCATAAAAGTCATCATGTATTTACTAAATAGAATAAAGATAATGCTAATGCCTATTCCATTAATCGTGTTGAGTGTGATAGCTAATGCCGCGATTTTAGTTGCTTCCTTGTATCGCTTACTGCCAATATATTGGCTCACAACAACACTTGCGCCAATACCTACTACTTCTAATACAAGAATAGCAATTTGCACATATTGATTAGCCGCTCCTACACCTGCTACTGCATCATCCGATACTCGACTCAACATAATGGTGTCTGCAATCCCCATCAACATAAATAAAAAGATTTCTAAAAATATAGGCCATGTTAATGAAAATAGTTTAAGTTCTTTCTTATGCAAGTCATCCCCTTCTTTCTGTTTAACAGAATGATTATAATAATTTCTCACTTCATACACAATACACAAAATAAAAACATATGCATCAAGTGTGAGCTTGACCCATATGTTTAAGGTGAAACAATATTATAGTAAATAATGTGTTTTAACGATTTGTCCTAGTTTCTTAGCTTCTAAATAACGCACTGGTGCTAAGAAGGTTACCGTTACAACACCAGGATGACGCCCAATCTCAATCGAACCATTAATCGTAGCACGATTTTTAATTTCAGGTACAGTCACATCAAAAAATGTTGCAGCTCTTTCTAATCCGTTGTCTGTCGCTATATTTAAGTTTGCGCCTGTACCAATAAAGGAGATCGGTAACATATCTTCAACTTGTGTCACGTTACTGCTATCTACTAGTTGTTTAGCAATCTCCAATTCTTCTTTCGTAAAGGGCTTTGCTAAATAAGGTAAATCTTCTGCGACAGGCAGTAAGAGAGGGCCTTGTATTGTAACGTCTTTTAATACGTCAACACGCAATTTTACAATACCTGCAACATCTGTTGTATGCCCTGCTATCTCACCATCACCTTGCATCGCATGCATATCACCTAAATATACCCCGCCACCCTCAACTTTAACAGGGCAAATTAAAATCGCACCTTCTCGCACACGATTAATATCCATATGGCCATCTGTACGATCTTCTAATTGTGCTTCTGTCATAGCATAATCATGAGGCGCATTTATTAACGCTTGTCCAAAATCACCTGCATTATGTGAATCAGGGAATGCACGAGCTGGAGTTGTACCTAATTGTCCTAAAAAAGGACGTAAACGAGCCAATGTGCCTGGCATATCACTTGGTGCTAAATGTACAATAGGATTTTGAATGGCGTTTTCAGGCGTTGCCATAAAGTAACGCGCCTTTTTCGCTACTTCCTTAGCTTGTTTTTTAGGTAATGTAATGCCTAACTTACGTTTAGAATCGAATGCCATCGTATAGGCATGTGTTAATGTAAAAGGCATGATTGGCGTATCACATTTTTTACAACGTATTGCCTCTTCTCCAACGCCTTTTACCACTGTTTCAGGATTTACCTCATCACACTTTGGACATTTAGCTGCTACAAAGGGGTCGCCATTAAAATAACCTTCTATTGGCTCATCATTACCTGATGCTGTTACCATAGATGTCACACCGATGGATTCAATATAAATCGCAATAGCATCCCCCACCTCTGCCCCTTCTACATACACAGGTTTCGTTACTTCATGGCCACCTTTCAAAGCAGGTGTAATCATTGGCCCCCAACAACCAGGTGCTGTATTTGCAATAATATGCCCCCCATCCTTAACGACATATTGCATTTTTTCATTTGGGTCGAGTATTCCGTTAGTAAATTCATTTACATAAACTGTTTGTAATGCTTTCATATGCTGTCCACCCCTTTTTATTAATTATCGTAAGTGTAACGATAATTGCATTAAGTTTCAAAGATATTGTGCTACAAAAGCTGATAACAAAGCATTCTTATAATAAAAAAGCGATATATCCCTCAATTGGAATACATCGCTTGTTATTATTGTACGCCTTGCATTAATCGTTCTACCACTTTTGAGAACATTAATAATACTAAACTTAATAGGACCGCAATCCCACCTAAAATACCAAAGTACATGGCTTCATTACCTGGATTGTAAAAACGAACAATCTGTGCGTTTAAAGCCTGAGCCGCTGCATTTGATAAGAACCATAAGCTCATCGTTTGTGCTGAGAAAGCTTTTGGTGCTAATTTTGTTGTAGCTGATAAGCCAACAGGTGATAACATCAATTCTCCAATAACAGCAAATAAGAAACATAATGTTAACCAAATAGGGCTTACTAGTTCATTTGGTCCTGATGTTAAAGCTGGTACTAACATAATTAAGAATGAGAAACCAGCAAACATTAAACCAAATGCGAATTTTTTAGGTGTTGATGGTTGACGACTGCCAAGCTTCATCCACAATAGTGCGAATAATGGCGCTAGTGTGATAACAAATAAGGCAGGTAAAGACTGGAACCATGCAGGATTAATGGTAAAACCAAAAATATCAAGGTTTGTACGTTTATCTGCATATTCAGCTAATGTTGTTGAACTTTGCTCATAAATCGCCCAGAACACTACAGCTGTAATAAATAGAGGAATATACGCTAATAAGCGAGATTGCTCTACTTTATCTGTCTTAGGGCTACGATACATCACAATGAAGTAAATTGTTGGAATAACAATACCTAATAAACTCACTAACATAATAAAGCTATTGATTGTTAACCAACCAAATTTAATACTGATGAAGCCTAATACAAGAAGTACAATTGCCCCGATGGTAAAGTATTTTGTGTATGCTTTCTTTTCGGTTGCAGAAAGTGGGTTTTGAGGTTCTAAACCTGCTAATGCTAAATTCTTTTTAGCTGTCACCCAGTACACAATTAAACCAATAAACATACCAACAGCAGCCGTACCAAAACCAACATGATAATTATAAGAAGTACTCAATGCACCAACGATTAATGGTGAAATGAACGCCCCTAAGTTGATCCCCATATAGAATAAACTAAAGCCTGAGTCACGACGCATATCTTGTGGGCTGTACATATCCCCTACAACACTTGATGCGTTTGGTTTTAATAAACCTGTACCAATAATAATTAAAGCCATTGAGACAAAGAGTGCCGTAGCTCCCATTGGTAATGCTAAGACAATATGACCGAACATAATCAAAATACCACCATAGAATATGGACTTTTGCTTACCTAAAATTCGATCAGCTAACCAACCACCAATAATCCCTGACATATAAACGAGTGATCCATAAATAGCTAAAACAGACTTAGCTGTACCATTATCAATCCCTAAACCACCGTCTTTAACTGAAGTATACATATAGTAAAGTAAAATAGCTCGCATACCATAGTAAGAGAAACGCTCCCAGAATTCTGTAAAGAATAATGTCATAAGACCTCTAGGGTGTCCAAAGAAACCTTTTTGGGGTACCGATTGTACAATTTCTTCTTCTGTATATTTCGACATAATGGCTCCCTCCTTTTCTTCTTTTTATCTATTATTCTTAAAACGATTAATCTATGTTTCATTTTAAGATGTTTTTATTATATTACAATCGCCACTAACTGATAAGTACTTTCAATGTAATCTTAAAATTAATAACTTTCTGACATTAATTTTATTGCTAAAAACATACATAATTTGCTTTTTAAATGTTATTTTTATGTATCCTTTGAGCAGACGCTTTATTCTTTTTCATTTTATTGCTATAAGAACTATCTTTAATTTTATGTTTGAAAACGCTTTATTTATAGGTTTTTTCTAAATGTTTTTATTGTAATAAAACATTCTATTTCACTACTCTATTTCAATTTACAATTAAATACATAGCAAAAAAGTACAATATTATTTTTTGCTATGTATTTATAAAATTATTTTTAACGAAATATTCAGGTTTTTCAAATCGGTTATTTTTTAGCAATATTTATGCAAAACATGTAAAATAACGATGAGGTGAATGCCATGCATGAGTACAGTATTGATGCAAAAAGAAATAAAATTTTATTTTATTTATCGTTATTAGCGATTGCTACAGCTAGTTTATTTAGTGCGTTATTAAAACAATTACCCTTTTCTCCCATTACTATTCCTATTACGTCATTTACTATTTTTTTATTATTTACGCGTATTTTTGCGCTTGTTTTATGGAAAAAACAAGGGTTGCATAAAATCGGGTTAGTGAAAACACCTCATTTAAGCGGGCAATGGCAAGGTACACGCATCGAAGAGAAAACCGGTGAAACTTATCCGGTCACGCTGCATATTAAACAAAACTGGAATAAAATACGCTTTGAATATCATGAACGTACATATATTGCGGTAAGCTATGCTACAGCTATGCAAACTAATTTTCCGTTAGGTACACGTGTCAGTATCGCTTTTCAAATCTTTGAAAGTCAAAACGCTGCATTGCCTGTGAAACGTAACGATGGTTTTATTGACCTCATTGTCAAAGACAATAAAAAAGAAATGCAAGGGCAGTTTTATACAAACCCTCACACTTCTTCTCACTATGGTCTCATCACACTTACTAAAATAGAGGATTAGACCACTTTTGTATTGCATAAACTAAACATCTGCCTATTTTAAATGCTTGTTAGTATTGTGCTGCATTAAAATAGTAACAGCTTTAGTTATCATTTTTGCTGCATGTGCACGTGTTACTGTTGCTGATGGTTGATATTGATTGTTATTGCCTTCAGCAATGCCTAATTCGGCTAACATAGCTACAGCCTCTTTTACTTCTTGTGATGTATTTGTTAAGTCCGTAAAGGGGGCTGGCTGCTGAGCTTTATAAACGTTACCTGTAAGAGCGGTATAACTACGATGAATCATTAAAGCAAACTGGCTTCTCGTAACGTTATCATTTGGTCTAAACTTGCCTTCTTTACCTTGAACAATCCCCGCTCCATAAACAGCATGAATCATGTGCTGTGTTTCAGGCGCAAGTTGTTGAATATCCGTAAACGGGGCTGTTGATGTCGCCTTTACTTGTAAGGCACGCGCAAGAATAATAGCGGTTTGAGCACGTGTTAACCCTTTATTCGGACGATACGTACCATCATCATATCCTTTAATTAACCCTAATGTTGCAGCTTGTTCAATGTATGGCTTAGCCCAGTGTGAAGCAATATCATTGAAACGCTGATTGTTATTTGTCATGGCTTCTAACATGTGTTGAGCAACTAACTCATAACCTGCTTCACTTAAATGGACATTTTCAGGGTTTGGCAAGTAATTGGGATAATTTGAGGCAATTTGCTCATTAACAGGCACAAATACAGCAGATGTGCCTTGTAAAGCTTGTTGCACTACAACATCCATTTGTTCAATCATTGGCTCGATTTGCGGCTTAATCGACTCGACATAAGGGAACGGATTATAATAACCCATTACGTAAATTTGTGCGTCAGGATTAATACGTTCAATCTCTTGAACAATCGCTTTGATGTTAATCGTCATTTGTTGAATGGTTTGCATAACCTGTGGTAATGCCTCATTTGGAATCCCTTTACTCATGTCTACTTGTAAGTGACGTAATGTCTCAAATAAATCATTAGCCCCTACACTAAGAGTAACCATTTGAGATTGTCCTAATGTTGTTGTAATGCTTTGTTTTGTTCCTGTCACATCTTGCACAAGATCTGCTAAAACTTGTGAGGATGTGTAGCCTGAATGAGCAAATTCTTTTGTGAAGGTATTAAGTGTACCTTCTTGTTGTAAAAATGCGGCAATAAAGTCTGCATAACCTTTACCTATTTTGCCTTGTTCGTTCATACCCTCTGCTAACGAATCACCTAAAGCGGTATAGTTAATGTCTCGCTCTGTTGCTTGTACTGTCGGGGCGATGACTAATAATACTACTAATGTCATCATCCATAATAGCCATTGCTTTTTCATTATTTACTCCTCCTTATCTATACTTGCTTATTGTAAAGGATACATAGCTGTCTCACTATTGAGGAATGTTAATTCTCCTATATAAACAGCTCGAATATTCTGGTTTTTATTGTTTTTTTTGTGACACTTCTTTTACATACATATGGAGATTTTGATGGCGATAATTTTATATACTTCATAATCATTAGGTTTTCGCCATACATTCCTTCATTCTCTTTCTATGCTATTAACTATAAACTTTTAATGAATGGAGTTTTTATCATGTCTGCAACCATTTATATTGCCGAAGATGACCAATCAATCAGAGAAGTACTCGTTTCATTTTTAACTGCTGCTCACTATCATGTACAAGCGTTTACAAATGGTGATGATTTATGGCAAGCTTTCCAGCGACAAACTTGTGACCTTGTTATTTTAGATATTATGATGCCAGGTACTGATGGACTAACTATTTGTGAGCGTATTCGAGACAAATCAACAGTGCCGATTATTATATTGACTGCTAAAGAGAGTGAACTTGATTTTGTACGTGGGATTACATTGGGAAGCGATGATTATTTAACAAAACCTTTTCGTCCTACAATTTTATTAATGCGTGTTAAAGCTTTACTACGACGTGTAGAAATGGAGCAAGCTGCTTCTAAACAAACGAGACTAGCCCAATCTATACAGACTTTTGACCTTATTTATGATGCAGAAGCAATGGTTGTATTATGCCAACAGCAGCCGATTACGTTAACGATGACCGAATTGCAAGTGCTTGTCTACTTTATGCAACATGCGAATAAGGCGATTCATCGTGAAACATTATTACAAGAAGTCTGGGGCTTTACAGCTGAAGTAGAGACACGTGTAACAGATGAGACCATTCGACGAATACGTAAAAAATTATTAGCAGTGAACAGCACCGCTTCGATTTCTTCTATTTGGGGCTTTGGTTATAAACTAATCGCTAGAGGAAGTGAGGCATAGTGAAAAGACAAATTGTGCTCGGTATACTCTCATTGCTTTTTTTAGCGCTTGTCTCCTTCATTATTGTGTTTAATTTTGCTATGACAAACTTTATTGAACATGAGGCAAAAAAAGCTTTACAAGAAGAAATTATATTTTTCCAAACGGCTACTGATGAGGATATTGATATAGAAGAAACACGCTCCATGCAAGTAAATACACTGTTTTTAGAAGAGGATATGTTGTCATTTCCCTATTATACAGAGCGAGAAAAACGCCTTATCCAATACATGCAACAACAGCCTTTATTAGATGACGATATTATCTCCACAACAATACATGGTGAAAAATTTTACCTTGCACAAATTACAGTTGCTCAGGATCTTATACCAACGAGCGAAAATATTGTATTATATGTGAATGTTTCTGCCTTAACAACACTTGCTAAAACACTTAACATCATCTTTTTGACTGTATTAATCATCTTTACCGCATTGGCTATTCTTGTCGGCATCTATTTAGGCAAAAAAATTGAAAATGCGGAAGAAAAAACACAGCAATTCTTTCAAAATATCTCACATGAATTACAAACGCCCATCATGGCAATCCAAGGTTATGCTGAGGGGATTGAAACGGATATTTTGCCAAATCATCCACAAGCGGCACAAGTCATTATGAAAGAAAGTCAAAATATGTCGGAGTTAATTGAAGAATTATTATTTTTAGCTAAGTTAAATAGTGGGCAGCTACAATTAAATCAGGAGCGTGTAGATGTTAATGAGTTAGTATTTGATGTACTGCGTTCATTAGAATGGTTAACGAAAAAAAACAACATCCATATTCGTATGAACGCTGCTATAAAATCACCTGTTATTATTGGAGATGAAAAGCAATTATATAAAGCACTATCTAATTTATTACGCAATGCATTAACTTATGCATATCACCAAATTTTTATTGACATTCAAACCTCCATACAACATGTACAAATTATCGTTTCAGATGACGGCGATGGCATCGCAGCTAAAGATTTACCTCATATTTTTGAGCGCTTTTATAAAGGAGCTAAAGGTAATATGGGGATTGGTTTGGCTTTAACTAAAGAGATTGTTGAGCTTCATAATGGCGAACTCCTTGCGAAAAACACAAAAAGCGGTGGTGCTAGTTTTACCATGATACTACCTGCATCTTAAGGAGTTAATATATGGATCGATTTACTACATTAGATATTGCGCGCGGTGTAGCTATTTTAGGCACATTAGGCACAAATATTTGGATTTTTACAATGTCCATGGATAACACATGGATTTCACAAGCTTTTACAATCCTAACGAATGGAAAATTTCTTGGACTACTGACGTTAATGTTTGGTATTGGTATGCAACTCAAGTACAATAGTTTACAAAAACGAGGCTTGCCTTGGTATCGTATTTATTGGTGGTCCATGCTGATTTTATTTGTTGATGGTTTATTACATTTTATTTTTGTCTTTGAATTTGATGTGTTAATGAGTTACTCTCTCGTAGGGATTTTAGCGTCAATCATTATTACACGGTCAAAGAAATGCATCATCATTGTATTATTATTAGCATTAAGCATTCATGTATATGGACAACTTGGCGGCTCTACCTTCTTTTCTTCTGATGATGCTATTTATGATGAACTACATAACGAGCGTGAATTCACAGAAGAAGAGTTACTAAGATTCCGTGATGATACTTTTATGACAGATACTACACCTTACTGGGCACAAGTGCAATTGCGATTAGAATACTTTTGGGAAAATCGAAGCGAAGCCATTATGATTCTTCCTATGAATTTAGCTTTATTTTTATTAGGTGCCTTACTTGTACAATCTGGCTTGATTGGCAATGATCAAAAAGCAAGAAGGATACAAAGAAGATTATTATTTGTAGGGTTATTTATTGGTATCCCATTACTAATTGCTTCACAATTTATTGATGAGCTTGCCAGGCTAGACCGTTACGTGATTGCTCCCTTTGTTTCTATTTTTTATTTAGGCGTCATCTTCATTTGGAGTCGCACCTCATTTGCTAAACATTTGCAAAAAGGGCTTAGTAATGTTGGTAAAATGGCTTTAACTTGTTATATTGGGCAAAATATAATAGCTTCTATTTTATTTTATAGTTGGGGCATTGGTTTAGCACCATTAGCGCATGACTATTTAACAGCAATAGCTTGGCTTAGTATTAGCACTTTCTTAATCATCGGCTCTAGTATTTGGCTCCGCTTCTTTAAACGTGGCCCTATCGAAAGCCTATGGAAAAAAATTGAGTTTCTCGTTTATCCTAAAGCTTAACAATAATAAATATAAAAGTATGTTACTACTGATGATAAATCCCACTCCCTCTTAAGCCACATACCAAAAAAGCACCCAAAACAATGTTTTGGGTGCTTTGAAACTGATTAACCGATTGAACCTTCCATCTCGTAGTTGATTAGGCGGTTCATTTCGACAGCGTATTCCATTGGTAGTTCTTTTGTGAATGGTTCAATGAAGCCCATTACGATCATTTCGGTAGCTTCTTGCTCTGAAATACCTCGGCTCATTAAATAGAATAATTGCTCTTCTGAAACTTTTGAAACTTTTGCTTCGTGCTCTAATGACACGTCATCGTTTAAAATTTCGTTGTACGGAATCGTATCAGAAGTTGACTCGTTATCCATAATCAATGTATCACACTCAATGTTTGCACGTGCACCTTTTGCTTTAGGGCCAAAGCGTACGATACCACGATAAGAAACTTTACCACCATGGTGTGAGATTGATTTTGATACGATTGTTGAAGATGTATTTGGTGCTAAGTGAATCATTTTAGCGCCTGCATCTTGATGTTGACCATTGCCTGCAAGTGCAATTGAAAGTGTCATACCGCGTGCGCCTTCACCTTTTAAAATACATGCAGGATATTTCATTGTTAATTTAGAGCCAATGTTACCATCAACCCATTCCATCGTACCATTCTCTTCAACTACTGTACGTTTTGTAACAAGATTATATACGTTGTTCGCCCAGTTTTGAATCGTTGTATAACGGCAGTAGGCATCCTTTTTAACGATAATTTCTACTACTGCTGAGTGCAGTGAGTTTGTTGTATATACTGGTGCTGTACAGCCCTCTACATAGTGAACACTTGCACCTTCATCTACAATAATTAACGTACGCTCAAATTGCCCCATATTTTCCGAGTTAATACGGAAGTAGGCTTGTAAAGGTGTCTCTACTTTAACACCTGGTGGTACATAAATAAATGAGCCACCTGACCATACAGCTGAGTTTAGTGCAGCAAACTTATTATCTGTAGAAGGAATAACGGTACCCCAATACTGCTTGAAGATATCTTCATTTTCACGAAGTGCTGAGTCAGTATCTTTGAAGACGATACCCATATCCTCTAAATCTTCTTTCATGTTATGATAAACAACTTCAGACTCATATTGTGCAGAAACACCTGCAAGGTATTTTTGTTCTGCTTCTGGAATACCTAATTTATCAAATGTAGCTTTGATTTCTTCAGGTACTTCATCCCATGAACGCTGTGTAGCTTCTGATGGCTTTACGTAATACGTAATTTCATCAAAGTCTAGGGAATTTAAATCGCCACCCCACTGTGGCATAGGTTTTGCATAGAATGTTTCTAACGCTTTTAAGCGATAGTTTAACATCCACTCTGGCTCTTCTTTCATGTTAGAAATCTCACGGACAATTTCTTCAGTAAGCCCACGTTTTGAACGGAATACTGACACGTCCTTATCATGGAATCCATACTTGTAATCGCCTATATCAGGCATTTGTTTAGCCATTGTTTCTCCTCCGTCCATTTAGAAAGTGCGAATGCAGTATTATTACTCTGCTTTAACTCCTTTTTCCATTGCTTTCCAAGCTAAGGTAGCACATTTAATACGTGCAGGAAATTTCGCTACCCCTTGCAATGCTTCAACATCACCAAGGTCATATTTATCTTCATCAAACTCTTCACCTAGCATCATCTTTGAAAAGATATCTGCTAGTTCTTCCGCTTCTTCAACCGTCTTACCTTTAACAATTTGTGTCATCATAGAAGCTGATGACATAGAGATTGAACATCCCTCGCCATCAAACTTGGCATCTTTAACGATACCATCTTCTACTTGCAAAGTTAAATGAATACGGTCACCACATGTTGGATTATTCATATCTATCGTTACGGCGCCCTCATCAATCTCGCCTTTATTACGTGGATTTTTGTAGTGATCCATAATAACCGAACGATACAATTGGTCTAAATTATTAAAAGACATCGTTAAAATACTCCTTCGCTACACGCAGGCCTTTAACTAACGCGTCAATATCTTCTTCATTATTGTATAAATAGAAACTTGCTCGTGCTGTTGCTGTAACATCTAACCATTTCATTAATGGTTGTGCACAGTGGTGCCCTGCTCTAACAGCAATGCCATTCATATCTAAAACCGTCGCAACGTCATGTGGATGCACATCATCTAAGTTAAATGTCACAAGCCCACAACGTTTCATTTCGTCTTGTGGTCCAAATATCGTTAAGCCATCAATTGTAGCTAATTCATCCATGGCATAACGAGCTAATTGGTGTTCATGTTGTGCAATGTTATCAAGCCCGATTTCTTCTAAGAAGTCAATAGCTGCACCTAAACCGATGGCACCAGCGATAATTGGTGTGCCCCCTTCAAACTTCCAAGGGAGCTCTTTCCATGTTGACTCATATAAACCTACAAAGTCAATCATCTCACCGCCAAATTCTACTGGCTCCATATTCTCGAGTAAAGTTTGTTTACCATAAAGAACACCAATGCCTGTTGGTGCACACATTTTATGGCCTGAAAATGCAAGGAAATCACAATCTAAATCCTGTACATCAATCACTAAGTGTGGCGCTGTTTGTGCAGCATCCACAACCATAATAGCACCATTTTCATGCGCAATCTTCGTTACTTCTTTAATTGGATTAATGGTACCTAGCACATTAGATACCATCATCATTGAAACAATTTTGGTTTTAGCAGTAATGGTAGCGCGTACTTTCTCTAAAGAAATCGTACCATCGGCTTCTAAATCAATATATTTTAATACAGCGCCTTTTTCCTTAGCCAATTGTTGCCATGGAATAATGTTAGAATGGTGCTCCATATATGTGATGACAATCTCGTCACCCTCTTGAATATTTTGGCGACCATAACCAGATGCCACTGTATTTAAAGCTGTTGTTGTCCCGCGCATAAAAATAATTTCTTTTGTGGATGCCGCATTGATAAATTTACGTACTTTATCACGTGCTCCTTCATAATCATCTGTAGCACGATTACCTAATGTGTGTACGCCACGGTGAACATTAGCATTATTTGTTTTATAATAATGCTCGATGGCTTCTATTACTTGTCTTGGCTTTTGTGCTGTAGCTGCACTATCCAAATAGACAAGTGGATGTCCATTAATTTCTTGGTCAAGAATAGGGAAATAGCTTCGTATCTCTTTATGATTCAACATTAGCGCACTTTCCTTTCAATAACCTCCGTCAGCTGCTTTTTAACGCCTTCAATTGGCAGTTGTGTTACAACTGGCGCAAGGAATCCATGAATAACTAAACGTTCTGCTTCTTCTTTTGTAATACCACGGCTCATTAAATAATAAAGCTGTAGGGGGTCTACGCGACCAACTGAAGCTGCGTGACCTGCTGTTACATCATCTTCATCGATTAATAAAATCGGGTTAGCATCACCACGTGCTTTTTCAGAAAGCATTAATACACGTGACTCTTGTTGTGCATCTGCACGTGTTGCACCGTGCTCAATTTTACCAATACCGTTAAAGATGGATTGTGCACTTTCTTTCATTACACCATGCTTTAAAATATGCCCTGCAGAATCTTTACCCCAGTGGCGTACTTCCGTTGTAAAGTTTTGCTTTTGTTCTCCGCGGCCCACTACTACCATCTTCGTTTCACCGTTAGAGTTGTCCCCTACAAGATGTGTAATGTTTTCTGCAATTGTATTTGAATCGTTCATTAAACCTAATGCCCAGTCCATTTTACCATCACGTTTAACATGTGCACGACGGTTAACATATGTGTTAAAGCCTTTTGCTAAAACGTCTACAGCACCATAAGTTACTTGTGCGTTGTCGCCTACTATTACTTCTGCGATAATGTTGGCTTGACCTTTAGCTTCTTCTACTGTTGATACGTAGTTTTCAACATACGTTACAGCTGCGCTTTCTTCAGCTACAACTAATACATGGTTAAATAATGATGCTTGATCATTATCGTGTAAAAACACAGCTTGAAGTGGCTGCTCAACAACGACATTACGTGGCACATACACAAATACGCCGCCATTTAATAATGCTGTATGAAGAGCTGTTAATTTATGCTCATCTACTTTTACTGCTTCTCTCATATAATATTTTTGTACTAAATCACTATGCTCGCGAACTGCGGTAAAAATATCTGTAAAAATAACACCTTGGTCTACTAGACGTTGAGAGACTTTAATAAATGCTGGTGTGTTATTACGTTGTACATAAACGTTTTCTTGATTGTCATCAATTAACGCGGAAATATCTTCTGGTAATTCACTTACAGCGGCTACTGCTTCGCTATCTACTGTCCATGTTGGGAAAGTCGTGAAGTCCCATTTAGAAATATTGGTTTTATCTGGTGTTGGCATTGCTAAGTCAGCTGCTTGTGCGAACGCCGATTCACGTAACGTAGTAAACCATGTTGGCTCGCTATTTGCTTCAGAGAACGAGCGCACATCGTTTGCTGTTACAGCTAATTTCGTTTCAACTGTCATGCTCTTTCGTCCTCCTTATTAAGCTTCTTGTTCTACTTCGTCTTCAATACCTAATTCTTCTTTAATCCATTCGTAACCATCTGTCTCTAAGCGTTGTGCTAGTTCTGCCCCACCTGATTTTACAACTTTACCTTGCATCATCACGTGAACGTGGTCTGGTGTAATATAATTTAATAAACGTTGATAGTGAGTAATCATTAAGCAACCGAAACCTTCGCCACGCATTTCGTTAATACCTTTTGATACTACTTTTAACGCATCAATATCTAGTCCTGAGTCAATTTCGTCTAAAATAGCGAAAGTAGGTTTAATCATCATTAATTGTAAAATCTCGTTACGTTTTTTCTCACCGCCTGAGAAACCTTCATTCAGGTAACGTTGTGCCATATCCTCATCCATTTCAAGGAATGCCATTGTTTTATCTAATTCGCGGATAAACTTCATTAGTGAAATCTCATCGCCCTCTTCACGACGAGCATTAATTGCTGAACGTAAGAAGTCGGCATTCGTTACGCCTGCAATTTCTGATGGGTACTGCATCGCTAAAAATAACCCTGCTTTAGCACGCTCATCAACTTCCATTTCTAACACATCTTCGCCATCTAGTTCAATTGAACCTGATGTTACTTCATATTTAGGGTGACCCATAATTGCTGAAGCAAGTGTAGATTTACCTGTTCCGTTTGGTCCCATAATTGCGTGAATTTCGTTTGTATTAATGGTTAAGTTTACGCCTTTTAAAATCTCTTTTCCGTCAATTGCAACGTGAAGATCTGTAATTACTAAAGTTGACATTAACAATACCTCCATAGTCTGTTCATGAAATGGTTTCCCATCCCTAAATTATTATCATTCTAATTCTAACTGAAAACACTCTCAGTTGCAAACCATTGCTTTTTACATAAAAAAAATGAATAAAAATAAGAATTTCAAATACTTTTACGAGATTTTTGTCAGTTTTACTTGTAATCGCAATACTGAGAAAATACGCTTATGATTTTCATTATTAAATTTCTAATTGAGAATAAATTTCATTTAAAATCATTTGACACATTATCGTGTAACAGTGTACTATCTAACTATAACACTCGAACGGGAGGAGAATTCATTGCTTCATGCTTTGTTTAAAAAGGATTTTCAACATTATAAATGGCCCATTATGATAACAGTTGCCATATCAGCGATATTATTTTTCGCAACTTTTAAAATCATTACTAACGAAAATATCTCCATTGAAAAGGGCGCTTCGTTTGGGCTATTACCTTTATCATTTCTTATACTTTTTACATTGTTTCTTATCGCTACTGTATTGTTTATACAATCATTTAATCGGGATACACGTCAAAAAGATATTTGGTTGCATACACCTGCTACTATTACACAGCTTGTATTACCAAAAATAACAGCTAACAGTTTATTTTTTCTCTGTGTCATTTTATTGCCAACAGTAGTTATCAATTATGCTCTCTTTCATATTGTCTCTTTGACAATAAGTGAAAGTATCACTATGACCATTATTTGTTTAGCTTTATTGACACTCATTTTTATGAGCTCACTTCCCTTTTTTTTGGTGGCGTACATATGTTATTTGTTTATTTTGCGTTATATGAATAAATTTTTATCTCTTGTGTTCACTTTAATCATTTTTCTGTTTTTCATTTACTTATATAGCTCTTTCTTTGCTGGGCTCACAGAGTTTTGGGATATCCAACCTTGGTTAATTAAACATTCTACTCTGTTGCAAAAACTCAATACTTCTTCAAATGACGTGATCGCATTTGGCACTCACATGTATATGGGCTCTCTTATAGAAAGTATCGTTGTGCCCGTTGTGCTCTTTATTATAGGGACAAGATGCTTAGAGAGGGTGCTTGTGAGATGACTATGGATTTTGTACGCGACCGTCCTATTTATTTACAAATCACGGATAAATTATGTGGAGAGTTAATCGAAGGTACATTACAACCTGGTGATAAATTGCCTTCGGTACGCGAATATGCTGTTACAACAGGTGTAAATGTTAATACAATACAACGCGTTTATAAGGAGCTTGAAATGATGGCGTTAACAGAGACGAAAAGAGGGCAAGGTACTTTTGTAACAGAAAACCATGCCGCTATTGTTACATTACGAGAAAATATGAAGCTACGTTTAATCGAGCAATTTTTCACGGATATTACAGCATTAGGCTTTACAAAAGACGAAATGATTGAAGCCATTCAAAAAGAGGTGACAAAATAGTGTTACACGTTAGAAATGTAAGCTTCTCTTATCGCAAACAACTTATTTTTAAAGATATTACTGCACAGTTCCCTATTGGTAAAATTATTGGCATTGCTGGAGCAAATGGCTGTGGCAAATCAACCTTTATTCGTTTATTAACAGGCATGCTTCAACCAGATACGGGGGAGATTTTATTGTATGAAGACCGTGTAACTCGCACAAGTTGCAAACAATTTGCCTATTTGCCGGATATTGATTTATTTTATGCAGATAATACGGGAGAAGAGGTATTTACCTTTTATCAATCACAATTCGCAGACTTCTCAATCGAAAAAGCGAGACAGGCGGCTGATTACTTACAAGTAAGCACCACTGCGAAGTTACAAAAGCTGTCGAAAGGTAAACGAGCACTTGTTAAAATGGCAGCCACACTAGGCAGAAATGTTCCTTATTATATAATGGATGAACCATTCTCTGGACTTGATCCTATGGTTAGAGAATCCTTGATACGGGGGTTAATTCAGTTTATTGAACCTGACACACAAACCATTATCCTGTCCACACATGAAATATACGAAGTTGAGCCAGTATTAGATGCATTGATGGTGATTAAGGATCAACAAATTATTGCTTATGAAACATTAGAAGATATCCGAGATGAATTACAAAAAGATGCTGTAGCATGGTTGAAATCACAACATCAATAGGAGGAAATACGATGACAGAACCTATCGTTCAATTAAAAAACTTATCTAAAACAATTAAAAACAAGAAAATTATCGACAACGTTAATCTTGATTTATATCCTGGCACTATAACAGGTTTTTTAGGGCCTAATGGCGCTGGTAAGACAACCACTATTCGTATGATTGTAGGATTAATGAAACCAACAAGTGGTGACATCATCATTAATGGGCATGATTTAAATCGCCAGTACGAGGAGGCAATTAGTCAAGTTGGCGTTATTGTTGAAAATCCTGAAATGTACAAATTTTTAAGTGGCTATAAAAACCTAGAGCACTTTGCACGTATGCATAAAAACATCACAAAAGAACGCATTGATGAAGTCATTCAACAAATGGGTTTAGAAAATCGCATTCACGAAAAAGTGAGTACCTATTCGTTAGGTATGCGTCAACGCTTAGGTTTGGCCCAAGCATTATTACATCGTCCTAATTTCCTTATTTTAGATGAGCCAACGAATGGTTTAGACCCCGCTGGAATTCATGAGTTCCGTAATTATTTACGCTTCATTGCAGAGCAAGAAGGTGTTGCCATACTTGTTTCTAGCCATTTATTAGCTGAGATGGAATTAATGTGTGACCGCATTGCTGTTATTCAAGCGGGAAAAATCATTGATATTCGTGAGTTACAACAGCAAGAGACTGCTACACATTATGTGCTTGAAGCCGTTGATGCTGACACAGCACTGCATGATTTACAGATTGAGTTCACAAAAGTAAATGACCAATACATTTTAGCGATTACAAAACAAGAGGTGCCAACATTAATAGCTAACCTCGTTGCTAAAGGTATAGCGATTTATAGCATTAGTATGCAACACACAACATTAGAAGATGAGTTTTTAGCATTAACAGGAGGTGGCGCAATTGTTTAATTTAATGAGAAATGAATGGATGAAAATCTGGCGCAAAAAATCAACATGGATTATGACATGTATTTTAATTTTAAGTATTGTAGCTGTGGCTGCATTGTCTAGAGGCTTAAATAATATGCCCGCCTCACAACCTGATGCTAATGGCGTCACAGTAACAACAACAGAAAAAGATACTGGAGATTGGCGTGAACGCGTTCAGGAAGACTTAGTCGCTTTAAAAGCCAATTTAAATGAAGAACCACATAACAAAGAAATACAAGACAGCATTATGGTTGCACAATATCGCTTAGATCACGACGTTGCTCCTCCAACCACAACAATGACAACAGAAAGCTTCTTAGATACGAACGCTTCTATGACAATGATGATTTTATTATTTACGGCGATTGTCGCAGGTGGCATTGTATCAAGTGAATTTACACAAGGCACCATCAAGATGCTTTTAACACGCCCTGTTAGCCGCGCTAAAATTTTATTAGCTAAATTAAGCATCACTTTTTTATATAGTATATTTTTAAGTGTTATTTCTTTTGTGACTGTTGTCATTTGTGCTTATGCTTTCTTTTCGTCAAGTGACGGTGCTATGTTAGCGGTTGTAGATGATGAGGTAGTAAAGACAAATCCTTGGACAACAGCATTACTCAATACCGCCTATGCTTATATTAGTGTTATCATGTCTACATTATTAGCTTTCTTATTAGGTAGTGTCTTTCGTTCTAGTGCACTTGCTATTGGTATTACAATGTTTATCACCTTCATTGGCACTACGATCATGCTCTTTATTTCAAAATATAGTTTTGCTAAATTTATTTGGTTAGCGCATCTTGATGTACGTAACCCTTTAGTTGATACAAGTACCACTTTTTCTGTAATGATTTTACTTATTACGGGTGCTATCTTTATCGCTATTAGCTTCTTTGACTTTATCAAGCGTGATGTAACAGCATAAATGATTCGACAAAATCCTTCTTTCCTTTTACGATAATAGTAAAGAGGTGAAAGTATGGAGTTACGTCAATTGCGTTACTTTGTAGCTGTGGCTGAGCGTGAGCATATTTCAGATGCGGCTACAGCACTTCAAGTAGCGCAGTCTGCTGTTAGTCGACAAATCGCAAATTTAGAGGCTGAGTTAGGTGCAGCTTTATTAGAGAGGGTAGGGCGTAATGTCCGTCTTACGGTGATTGGCAAAATATTTTATGAACATGCTGTCCATGCACTAAAAGCTATTGATGTTGCCGTAAAGCAAGTGGATGAATTTTTAGACCCCACGCAAGGTGCTATTAAAGTTGGTTTCCCAACTAGTTTGGCTAGCAATGTGATGCCAAGTGTCATCTCTGCTTTTAAAAAACAATATCCAGACATTACATTTCAATTACGCCAAGGCTCTTATAAATTTTTAATTGATGCTGTGAAAAATCGAGAGCTCAACTTAGCTTTTTTAGGCCCACTACCAAAACACGAACCTGATATTGCTTCCACTGTACTCTTTAGCGAAAAAATTTGTGCTTTAGTATCGTCTCAGCATTCTTTAGCCAAAAATAAGCAAATCCCTTTAATGGCTCTGCATAATGAGGACTTTGTATTATTTCCAGAAGGTTATGTTTTAAGACAACTAGCTACGGATAGTTGTAAACAAGCTGGCTTTATACCTAATATTACTTCAGAAGGTGAAGATTTAGATGCCTTAAAAGGCATTGTTGCTGCAGGTATGGGCGTTACATTGCTCCCTGAGAGTTCAATTGTTGGCAATGACCCACTAACGAGTAAATTAAATATTACCCAGCCTATTATTGAGCGCTCTGTTGGTATTATTGCACCTAATAATCGGGAGTTAGCCCCGTCAGAGCAAGTGTTCTTACAATTTGTCCAAGAATTCTTTACACACCTTGCCCAATTTAGACGCTAAAATAGCAAATATGCTACCTTTATTATGCCGTTCTTTCTAAAGCAAAAAAGAAGCTAGGACAAAAGAAAAAATGTGAGGCGATTTTTAAAATCGCCTCACATTTTTTGCTTTCAAGTACATTAAGTGATTCATTTAGCCGAAAAATTATTACTTAAATTTTATATTTCTCCTCAACATTGAGTTATGTCCCAGCCTCTTTTTATATTTACAGATTACGCCTTCTTAGCAATACGATCTACTATTAATGTTAATGCACCATCACCTGTTACATTTGTGGCAGTACCAAAACTATCTTGTGCTAAATAAAGAGCCATCATTAAAGCTAATATCGTTTCGTCAAAACCTAATATGCTACCTAATACACCTAGCGCTGCCATTACTGCACCACCTGGTACGCCTGGTGCGGCGATCATTGTGACAGCTAGCATAAAAATAAATTGAGTATACACGCCTAGCGTAATCGGTAAATCATTCATCATTAAAACACCAATCGAACATGTCACTAACGTAATCATACTACCTGATAAATGAATCGTTGCAAATAATGGCACTGTAAAACCTGCTACTTTATCACTTGCACCTGCTTCTTTCGCTTGTTGTAAAGTTACAGGGATTGCTGCCGCTGACGACTGTGTTCCAATCGCTGTAAAATAAGCAGGTAACATCGTTTTAAGCAATAAAAGGGGATTGCGTTTTGTCATTACACCAGCCACTGTATATTGCGCTGATAACATCAACCAATGTAATAAAATAATTAAAACAAATACAACAGCAAATATCGATAAAATACGCGCTACTTCACCCGCATATGTCATATTTAAAAAGATGCCGAAAATATGAATAGGCAATAATGGAATTATGACAACTGAGATAATTTTCTCTACAATCTCTTTTAACTCATTAAAGCCACGCTGCATAACATCTCCTTTGATTGCTGCCATGCCAATACCAATAACAAAAGCAAATACTAAAGCGGTCATCACACCCATTAAAGGTTCAATACCAAAATCAAAAAATGCTGTAACTAACCCTTCACCAGGTTCAGCTACTTTTTCATTTGTCCCTTCAAAAAAGCGTGGTAAAAAAGTACTTGCTGCAAAATAGGCTAAGAAACCTGCCACAATAGTAGATATATAAGCGAGTAGCGTGGATATCCCTAATAATCGGCCAGCTCCTTTACCTAACTCAGCAATGCCTGGTGCAATAAATGCAATAATAATTAATGGCACCGCAAAGCCAATAAATTGACCAAAAATACTATTGAAGGTCGCAAATAATCGTACAATAAATACTGGCATAAATGTGCCTAATGCTGCTGCTAATGCAATCGCTATAATAATACGACCGAGTAAGCCAATCTTCTTCACTTTAAATGTCCTCCCGAAAAAAACAACTGTACATAAACTGTAAGTAGTAATTTACCATACTTCTCCCATAGATCCTAGTCTATTTAAAAAGTCTTTATTTTCTCACAATATAAAAAGCGTAAACCATACGCGATTTACGTATGATTTACGCCCCTGCCAATATCATTTTGTGATGTTTTTCAATGTGCTTTCACTTAAACCACCAGTGCGCCAAATGGCAATATTAACAGCTTCTAATTGCTTAGCATGTAACATCCAGCCCTTTAACGTTTCCTCATCCGCATACCATATTTCATGATTGTTATTATACTCGTCTTTGTAAGTAAAGTGTAAAGCACCACTTTTGGCATCACGAGTTACTTTATGTTTACCTGTTCTATTAATCGCTTCTTGCTCTGTAATACCTGTTATTTCACCTTGCGACCAATCAAATCCTCCTGTAGCAAATGCAACAGTAACTTTACCAGGTATATGATTGCTATCTTTCATTAATTTTTCAATAAATTCATAATCTGCTTTTGGGCCTGGTCCACTATGATAACCATACAAATTATATGCCATAATGACATATTCAGGCCCTTTCACATAGTCTTTTTGTTTTGATATCGTTGATGGTTCTAGTACAATACGTAATGCTTTATTATGTTCTTGTAGTTTCTTATATAAGTCACGATAAAAGAGTTTTAGTTTGTGTGAGTCACTATCTTTTACTTTTTCAAAGTCAATTTCAATACCTGCATAATTTTGTTCTATTGCAATATCAACAAGTTGTTGAATGTAAGCCATTCTTGTTTTTTTCGTTTTAACAATTGTAGATACAATAGCTGAATCTTTTTGAACTGCTTCACCATTCGGTAAAAAACGGTCATTAATAACGGTAAGGTATAAAGATACCTGTTGCATTTGATCTTCAAAGGCACGTTTTTTTAAATGTTTAAAATCTTCGGTTTCATAAAATTTATTTTTATGATCAAAATACAAACCAAATAATTGTATACTACTTAATTGATTCATTTGCATAGCTTCTGTATAGCTTTTTTCATAATCCCAGTCCACTACCCATGCTGATAACTGAGATGTCTTTGCACTGACGTTTTGAGTAGCTGACTCCTCAAAGCTCATACATGATACACAAAAAAGTAATGAGCTTATCATAAGAATGAAGCCAAATCGTTTCATTTAAAACCACTCCATTATTTTTGTTAAAGTACCATTCCAAGCCTTTTTTATTTCGTTCGTTATTAAATCTGTACCTGAATACTTCATCGTATATTTTTCTTGTTCCTTACTTTTAATTACCAAATCTTCAAACACACCATCATAAATTAATTTTTCTTCATGTTTTGTTTCTTTGGCTGTTTTCTTCTGGTAAGGCGCTGCACTTAATCTAATCTGACCTGCATCTTGGACTGTTACTAGTGTTGTCAAAGGCGATAAATCATCTACTTTCACACTCAAACTTTCACCTTGTAATGTGATACTTAATTTACGACTACCATCAATACCACTTGGATACTCGTCTTTATCAATAGATGATCCTTGTAAAGTTTCGATTTGTGAATACGTACGTGCTTTTGAGAAAGCGTAATCTTCACCTTGCCATTTTATTTTATTTAATTTTTCTTCCTTTAATAATCGCTCTTTAGCTTGCACACTCTCATAGATCTGTAATTTATTATTCTTTATAGCTACACGAATATACTCATCATCATTTTGTTGACGTAAGATAATAGATTGTTCACCCATCACTTTCCCTTTTACTGTGGCTTCAATTTGTACATCTTTTAGTTTTTCTTCCTTCCAAGTAAGACTGCCTACCTTGTTTGGTTTTGTTGTTAAAATAACTTGGTTCCCATCAAATTGTGCCACACCATTTTTCTCTTGCCACTGCTTATACTGCTCAATATCTCCATGCTCATATTCAATCTTATGCTTAAGCCCATCATTCACACGCATAATAAATTGATTCATCGACCAACTTGGATTTACTTGTAATCGTGTTAAATTGTATGGAGATGTTCTTTTCGTATTCTTTGCATAACCATCACGATTAAAATGCAAGCTAAATAAACGTTTAATATTCTTATCATTTACTTTTTCTACAAGTTCATGCATGGAATTATACATCGTATTAGCATGCATAATCATATAGAGTTGTGGCACTTCGTCCATTTGCTCTTTGTACTCTTTTTGCATTAAATCGTAGTCTTTTGTAATGCGTTGTGCCATTTCATCATAATTTTCTTTAGGTATCATATCTTTATCTCGAATAAAATCCATTAAATAGTGATTATAATATTCGATTGCCATCTTATTTGGAATTTCCTTTTCTGCCTTTTCACCTAGATAACGTTTTTTATCTGTCACAATATTAATGTAACTTAAACGATAACCATTTGTCCCCATTTCCCAGTAACCTGTTTTCTCCATTTCTTTTAAATCTTTAGGTTGAAGGAATTTATGATCCTTATCACCTAAACGATTGGCATATGTGAGCATTGAGGCCTTGTAATTATAGTTCTCTAGCAATGGCTGTGAAAATAATGCAGAGTCATTACGTCCATCTTCAAAACTTAAGAATAAAGCTTTATCAGGTAATGGCTGTGACTTATCATAAAAATTTTTAATATCTTGCTGTGAGACCGTTTCATACCCCGCCTTGTGTAACACATTTAATTGGTCTTGTAATCGCTCTTTTGATAATAGTTTAGGTGAGTCTATACGTCCTACACCAAAATATGAAATAGCAATGAAATCGTCATGATTAATCCATTTTTCTTTAGCAGGTTCTTCGTATTGCTTTAAATTTAATACTTTAGATGCAAAAAAGATAATAGCTGCCATAATAATGATGAGCTGAATAATGACACGATACACTTTACGTCTGTTTTTTTTCTTTTCATTTAACGTAACTGTAGATTTCGTCATTGTTCATCACGTCCATTTCTTTTAAAAAACTTTCGATTCTTGCGTCGCTCCTCTTTTTTTAAACGCGCCTCTATATCTTGAGGGGTCTCACGTGTACCCCAAGTAGACTTCCAAAATGTCACCCATGCAACAGGCATTTGCCATAGCAAAATAAATTCATAGTACAACACAAATATAATGCCAAACGCCCATAATGTACTCTTTTTATAAAAGAGATGTGCAAAGCTCATTAATAATGCCATTAATAGTAGCCCTAATAAAAATGTTGTTGGAAATACATGGTGTACTAATGGTACATATAATAAGTTGTATACGACAATAATAGGTGCTGCAATTGGAACAATTAAGCCTACAATGAAGAACAATGCCATAAAAGGTTCTTTTCTAAATATAAAACCTAGAGCACGCAATGATTCACGCAACCAAGAACGCTTCCAACGCATTTGTTGTTTCAAAAAAACGCTCATATCTGATGGTACAACTGTTGTACAAATCGCTGTGTCTTGATAACTTGTGCGGTGAGTTTTTAAAATATAGTTTGTCATGCTACGATCATCACCAAATGTAGCAGGCTGCCCTAAAAATGTTTGTGTTAACCATGCTTCTTGATTTTTAATAATTAAATCTTTACGATAACAAGATAATGGCCCAGATAAACAAGTCACACTATCAAACCATGACTCGGCTGCCTTCATAATACGAAAAGCGATATAATAACGTACTGTCTGTAATTTCGTTAATGCATTGGTAAATTTATTTTCTACATCTGTACGTCCTGCGACTCCTCCCATTTTTGTATCTTGGAATGGTTGTACAATTTGACGAATAGCATTAGGATCCAAAAAACTATCTGAGTCAACAAAAACTACAAGATCATGCTTAGCATGCTCGACACCTTTAACCATAGCCTCTCGTTTACCTTTATTCTGCTCAAAAACATGCAAACTTAAACGTTCTTTAGTTTTAAATCGCTCACCCTCAGCATGTATTCTTGCAATAATATCTTGTGCTTTTTGTACACTAGCATCTGTTGAACAATCATCTACTACAATTACTTCTAATTGGTCAATGGGATACTTTTGATTCATACAACTTAATATTGTACGTTGAATCCACTCTTCTTCATTAAAGCAAGGTATGATAACAGTGACACCTGGCTCAAAATTAGGATTAACTTTCACAGGTTTGTACAATACACCAAACAAATAGCGACTAAGTAAAAAAGTGGCTGCAATAATACTATATGCATACAAAAATTTATTATATTTAAAGTAAATAACACTTTCTGTACGCATTAATACAACAACAAATGTTACAAATAGCATAAATAAACTAGCTACAGCAATAGAATATCCCCAACGTTTACGCTTTAAATAATGTGTGATAGGATAGTCAAATTGATACGCAATGTAATAACCATCTTCTTTTTCAAACATACGCACTACTTTGCCTTCAATAATAACTTTTGACTCATACCCCTCAGGCATTGTACCTGGCGGAATTTTAAATTTTAATTTTAAGGTATTACCTATTTCAAGATTACTCCATACTTCATCATATTTTACTAAAATACCTGTGGTAGAAATATCTACAGCACTTCCTATTAGTTGTTGTTTATCAAATTTAGTTAACACATCAAATGCTACTTCGTAACGAATACCTAATAGTTGAATATCTTCTTCTGCTGTTGTTAATTTAGTATCATCGCCACGTCTGTCAGACAATGTACGTACATGCGAAGGGTCAATGACATAAGGCAATAATCGTCGCTCTTGCTTAGGTTTTAATAAAACCTCTTCTTTTTTCTTTTTCGCCATCACTGCACCTCTGATTCAATCCAATCTGACATTTTTTTAAAATCATAACCTTCTGCTGTTAATTTTTCAATAATAATAGGTAATGCTTCTGCTGTTTTACGGTTGTCCATAATATGCATCACTACAACACTGCCGGGCTTTGCTCTTGTCATTACACGTTCTACAATTTCATTCGTGGTTAGCTCTGGATTCCAGTCAAATGACGCAATATCATATAATGCGACTACTTCATAACCTGTTGCAATGATCATTTTTGCGATTTCATTTGTCATAATTCCTTCTGCTGGTCTAAAATATAACTTTGGTTTTTGTTGAATAGCATTCGTAATCGCCTTATGTGCTTTCACAACATCTTCTTGTACTTCTTGTGTCGTCATTGTTGTTACATTTTTATGATAATAAGAATGACTCGCTACTTCATGTCCACGCTCTACAATCAATTTAGCTAACGCTGGATTCTGTTCAACACCCTTACCTATTAAAAAAAAAGTAGATTTAATTTGATACTTATCTAAAATATCTAAAATATTGATTATAGTATGTTCACTTGCCCAATCATCGAATGTTAAAGCAATTTCCTTTTGTTCAACATCTGCTGTTGTAAAAATACGTGGTGTCACATTTTCATAATTCGCATTTACTTTAATATCATTGTAACTCTCAATGTCGTTTGGATTAATAATTTCTCCTAACTCCTGATTTAACTGTTCAATTGTGACAAATTCATATTGGTATTGTTTAGCATTGTCTGCAATCAATGGAATCGCTTCAATAACGGCTGGATTGATGCCATTATTCAACATAATAACACTGCCTCTTGTCACATATTTATTCACATAATTCGCTATTTCTTCAGCTCCCTGCATATTCCGGTCTAATGGATTAATAAAGGCTTCTACCGCTCGCTTCATATTTAATTGCGCTACAATTTTCAGTAAGTCTTTATTCACTTCACCAGACCTTGTTCTAACAAATTGTGGTGTAATACCTAAATGCTCCTCAAAAACCTGATTAGCTAAACTTACTTCCTTATATAAAGCCGTGTAACTTAATTGTTCATAATCAATATCATTTAATAAGTTGCTTTCAATTTCATGACCTGCATCTTGAATTTTTTTAGCAATCTCAGGATTTTCGGCAACCCGCATTGCAGGCAAGAAGAAAGTTGCTTTAATTTTTTGCTGTGCTAGTCCTTCCAATAATTGAGTCGTAAACTGTTCATCACCCATACCATTGAAAGTCAAACTAATATATGGCTTAGTTGTAGGAACTAAATTAATAGGTTCATTCACCTCTCCTTTATATACTTTCACTGTCTTTGTCTCTATTTTCTCACCTTGATCAACTTGCTGTTCTTTTTGACAACCACTTATCAAAAACAGTGCCATAACCATAATAAATACAAAATACTTTTTCAAATGCTTACCTCCTACAATACAATATATTGTTTATTTACAAATGGATACTGTACACGTCGTGTATCAAATATTACTTGGCTATATATATCCAGTAATTGATAATCAACAGCGTCATGATCTGTAACAATGACAACAATACTTGCTGCTTGTACTAACTCAGCTGTCAACGTTACTGTTTCATATACTTTGCCTTTATACATATACTCTGTAATATGTGGATCTGCTACGATATAATTCATTCCATACTGTTCTGCTAGTGCAAGAAGTGGGAACAAGGGTGTTTCCCTATAATCATTACTATTTTTTTTATAAGCCACACCTACAAATAACACATGAGCTTCTTTAGGTATAATTTTATTATGATTACAAACTTGTAGTAAACGACTAAATACATACTGACTCATTTTTATATTAGTTTGCATAGCTTGTTCAATAAAAGCAATTTCTGTTGTATGTTGTTTAGCCTTCCAAATTAAATACTGAGGGTCTACAGGTATACAATGTCCTCCGATACCTGGTCCCGGATAAAATGGCATATAACCATATGGCTTTGTACTTGCTGCATCAATAACTTCCCAAACATCAATATCCATACTATTACAAATTATAGCTAACTCATTAACAAGTGCGATATTAACATTTCTGAATACATTTTCTACTAACTTTGCCATTTCTGCTGTTTGTGGCGAACTAACTTTATGAATAGGGGCTTTAATAATATTTTCATAAAAAGATGTCGCTAGTTTTTGACATGTTAAACTCATGCCACCAACAATTTTCGGTGTATTATTGGTTTGAAATTGTTGATTACCAGGGTCTATTCTCTCAGGAGAATAAGCTACCCATATATTTTCACCTACAACAAAGCCTTTTTTCACTAAGGGTTCTACAATATAATCTACTGTTGTACCAGGATATGAGGTACTTTCTAAAATCAATAATGTATGAGGTTGTACTATTGCGCTAACTTCTAACATTGCTTGTTCAATATATGTAAGATCTGGCTGTTGAAATTCATCAATAGGTGTTGGTAAACATAACACAATAACATTAGCTAATGCTAATGCACCAAAATTACTAGTAACACTTAACCTTTGTTGTAAAGCGTAGGATAATTCCTCCTCTGTTACATCAAATAAATAGGATTGTCCCTCATTAAGTTGGTCTATTTTATCTTGATCTACATCAATACCTATTGTGTGAAAACCACAATTATTGGCTGTAATAGACAACGTTAGTCCAACATAACCTAAACCAACGACTCCAATTATAGCTTCTTTATTTAGTATTTTTTGTTCCAGTAATACATCCTTCATATTGAATCTCCTTACCTATCGTTTATTTATTTCTTATCTGTGTGAATAACATTTTGCTCATAAGCTATTTATTAATCATTGTATGTTTATTCAATATTCTTTTCTCACTATTATAGATAAATAAACATAAAAAAATTAATACTATTTATATAAATAACATACTTTCTTCATATTCCCTCCTATAAAACATTTCCTCTATAGTATAAAAGACGAACACTAAACGGATTCTGAAAAAAAGGCTGTGAGAAAAGTATAACTTTTCTCACAGCCTTTGTTAATTATATTTTATTTTACTGGCACTACAGAACCATTCCACTCTTCAATAATGAAGTCTTGAATCTCTTTTGAAGTTAATACTTCCATCAATTTTTTAATCGCTTCACTATCTTTATCTTCCGAACGAACAGCTACAATATTAACATATGGTGATTCATCTGAAGCTTCTAGCGCAATCGCTTCTTCTAATGGGTTAATATTGTGATCTAGTGCAAAGTTTGAATTAATTAATACTGCATCGCCTTCATCGTTATTGTACATTTGTACTAACATTTCTGGTGCTGTGCCATCATCAAATGTAAAGTTTTTCGGATTTTCTTTAATATCTTTGATTTCAGCTTTTGTTTTATCAATACCTTCTTCAAGTTTAATTAAACCTTTTGCTTCTAGTAATGACAACATACGTCCATGATCTGAGACTGAATTACTTAATAAAATCGTTGCACCTTCAGGTAATTCTTCTAACTTTTTATATTTATTTGAGTAAATACCGATTGGTTCGATATGTACACCACCTGCGTTTGCAAAGTCATAATCATTCTCTGCAATTTGCCCTTCAAAATATGGGATGTGTTGATAAAAGTTAGCATCTAAATCGCCATTGCTTAAATCTTTGTTAGCTAATACATATTCCGTATATTCTTCAATTTGTAAATCAATGCCTTCTTTTTCAAGAATCGGTTTTGCTTGTTCTAAAATGACTGCATGTGGGTTAATTGATGCCCCTACCACTAATGTTGTATTCTCTGATGTTTGTTCTTCTGTTTTTTCTTCTTTGTTGTCATTACCTGATGATTTTGTTGTCTCTTCTTTTTTATCGTTAGCACCACAAGCTGCTAAAGCTAAAACAAGCACAACTAATACTAATGCAGAAAGCCACTTCTTCATAATTCGACACTCCTTAAAGTTTATATGTTAATGGCGGTAGCCAAAATAACCTATCGTTTATCGACCTTACTAGTTAAAACATCACCTATAATTTGAATAATAAACACAATCACTAATACAATAACAGTAGCCACAAACGTAACATCTAAACGATTACGCTGGAAACCGTGCATATAAGCTAGGTCACCTAACCCACCTGCACCTATAACACCTGCTACAGCTGTGTAACCGACAAGCGCAATAGCTGTCACAGTAATACCAGAGATTAATGCGGGCAGTGATTCAGGGATTAGTACTTTAAAAATAATCGTTGATGTTTTAGCTCCCATTGAACGAGAGGCTTCAATTACCCCTTTGTCAATTTCACGTAAGGCAATCAACACCATACGTGCATAGAATGGTGCGGCACCAATAATTAATGCGGGTAACGCTGCATTAGGCCCTCGGATAGAGTCAAATAACATCTTAGTGAATGGTAAGAGCAACACTAATAAAATTAAAAATGGAATTGACCTAAAAATATTCACTAATGCCCCTGTTAAGAAATGAACAATTTTATTAGCCCATAAATTGTGTGGGGATGTTAAAAATAAGAGAATACCAATAGCTAATCCTAAAATAAATGTAGCTATTGTGGAAATACTTGTCATATAAACCGTTTCATAAATAGCTTGCCCTAATCGGTCTGCTTTTACATTCGGAAATAACTCAGTTAGCATACGATATTACCTCCGTCTGCACATCTACTTGATGTAAAAATTGTAGCGCTTTTTTAATATTTTCAGACGCTCCATCAATATGGACGACTAAAGTGCCATATGGACCTGACTTAGTTTGAGAAATATTCCCATGCACGACACTGACTGAAACATCAAATTGTTTAACCAGTTGTGAGATTACAGGTTCTTCTGTGCGTTCACCAACAAAAACGAGCTTTACTAACTTGCCAGTTGGATAATGCTCCTTCACATTTTGGAAGATAGCATTTGTATCTTCTGTACCTGTCAATTGTGACACGAAGCGCTTTGTAATAGGCGCTTGTGGCTTTTGGAATACCTCTAGCACATCTCCCATCTCAACGACTCTACCTTGCTCCATAACAGCAACACGATGGCATATTTTTTGAATCACATGCATTTCGTGTGTGATTAATATAATCGTTAAACCTAATCGCTCATTAATATCTACTAGTAAATCTAATATATTATCTGTTGTTTCAGGGTCTAATGCTGAAGTTGCTTCGTCACATAGAAGTACTTGTGGATTGTTTGCTAATGCTCTCGCAATCCCAACACGCTGCTTTTGACCACCTGATAATTGTGAAGGATAGGCTTGTTCTCTACCTTCTAATCCCACCAGTGTAATCAACTCTTGTACGCGCTGTTCACGCTCCACTTTTGACATGCCTGCAATTTCAAGTGGAAAAGCAATATTCTCTGCTACTGTGCGTGACCATAGCAAATTAAAATGCTGGAAAATCATGCTCACTTTTTGGCGAGCTTCTCGTAATTCCTTACCTTTAATATGAGAAAACTTTAAGTCATTCACAATGACTTCACCTTCCGTAGGTTGCTCCAAACCATTTAACAAACGAATTAATGTACTTTTACCTGCGCCACTATAACCTATAATGCCAAAAATCTCACTTTGATTAATTGTTAGGTTCACATTATCCACTGCTGTGAGGGGGCCGTTTTTAGTTGTGTATTTTTTTATTATATTTTTCAATGCAATCATATGATCTCCTCCACCTCAAAAACCCTTCTACTTTAATAGATAAAGTAGAAGGGCTGAACGTATCACGTAAAACCGATCTCTCATCTGTCAAAGATTTTTCTTTGTGTGATTTGGCACCTTTCCATAATGGTGGTTGCTGGGCTTCATAGGGCACTTCCCTCCGCCACTCTTCATAAGAGTTTCGATAAAATGTATTTTGTTGTTAATTGATACTCTAACATGCTCATCACTTGCCGTCAATTTATTTTTAGTAATTCATATAAAAAAGGTACAGATTGGAAAGCATACACTTTTTTCGTTAACTCCCCTTCATCAAAAATCAACAAACAAGGTACACTCTCTATTTCATAATCTAATGCTAATTGTGAATGGTAATTGACATTCATCTGTCCAATATTACGCTTTGGCACAAGATGTACAACGACTTCCATCATCTTACTCGCTACGAGACAAGTACCACACATTGGCGTATAAACATATAAAGCACTCGAACGTTTTTTAGCCCATTCAAACTGTTCTTCTGTCCATTCCTTCATTCTTAATGCCACAACCTTCTATACTTGGTGTACGCACCGTAAAATGTGCACGTGATAACACGGCTGCAATGAAGCGTAGCGGTGTTAAAGCAACTTCTTTATAAAGCCTCGTTGTATTCAAATGCATTGCTTCAGGATAAACTCGGTCCATAATTTGGCGCAATTTATCGCCTGATGCGTCTGCATCAAAAAAGGTATATAACTCATACATTTCAAACGGTGCAAGTAATTCCTCTAATGAGGTTACACTAATCGTGCCATTTGTGCAAAGTATAACAACATCCTCTTCTGTTAATACTTGTGCTACTTGCAATTTGTCAGAACGCCCTTCAACGATTAAACACTTCATAGTAGCCACCTCAACTTTTAGTCATTAAGATTTTCTTACCTTTTCACTTACCCTTATAAAAAAGTGTAAACATATTGTCGATAAAAAAAGCCAACAAAGCACAAACACTTCGTTGGCATATCTGTTATTCTTGTGTCATTTCTTCATATTGTTCAGCTGTCATTAATGCATCAATTTGTGCAGCATCTGCAACTTCAACAACAATCATCCATGCTTTTTCATATGGTGATTCATTAACGAATTCTGGGCTATCATCTAAATCAGCGTTAACTTCTACTACTTTACCTGAAATCGGTGCATAAAGTTCTGAAACTGTTTTTACTGATTCTACGTTACCAAATGGCTCATCTGCTGTAATTTCATCGCCTACTTCTGGCAATTCAACAAATACGATATCACCAAGCTCTGATTGTGCAAAATGTGTAATACCAATACGTGCTTTACCATCTTCAACTTTTACCCATTCATGTTCATCTGAGTAGCGTAAATCTTTAGGTGTAGT
The DNA here is from genome assembly GCF_014643595.1 of Lysinibacillus alkalisoli. Classification (GTDB taxonomy): domain Bacteria; phylum Bacillota; class Bacilli; order Bacillales_A; family Planococcaceae; genus Metalysinibacillus; species Metalysinibacillus alkalisoli. The sequence goes on along the minus strand of NZ_BMJT01000005.1, from coordinate 195,633 downwards.
CATTTTAACCCCTCCAAATTTATGTAATGCTTTGCCATTTTAGTTTGCCATATTTCTGTATGAAAAACAAGCATACGAACGCTTATTTCCACGTTTCATCGAAGGTTTCTTCTTTAAAACCTACTGTCACCTTTTTACCATCTGTAACGATTGGGCGTTTAATTAACATGCCATCTGAAGCTAATAAAGCTAGTTGCTCATCTTCTGTCATCGTTAGCAATTTATCTTTTAATGCTAGCTCGCGATATTTTTTACCAGATGTATTGAAAAATTTCTTTAATGGTAAACCGCTATTTTTCCATAACGTTTTTATTTCTTCTGCTGTAGGTGTTGCCTCTACAATATGTGTTGATGTAAACGGAATCTCTTGTGACTCTAACCATTTTTGTGCTTTACGGCATGAGGAACAAGAGGGATATTGTATGATATTAAGCAAAATGTTCCCTCCTTATTTGCAATTACGCATAGAGTATAACAGAATTACTTTTTATTGCACATCATCTGAAAGACTGAATCCGTGGCAATCTCTTGACTACATTATGCAGAACGCTTCACAAATAGGGATAGTGTTTTCTAACATAACAAAGAGAGGCTGCTTTTATCAGCCTCTACTTAAAGGATAAATTATACAATATATTTTTCAGCTTCAATTAATTTAACTGCCGCTTCACGTTTCTTCGCAATAATATCATAAGCGTCATGGCGTGTTAACTTGCGTAAAGCAGATAACATCATACGTGCTTGGTCTCCTTCAACTGACGCTAACAATACTTGTTTCGCCTCTTGTTCAATAATGGCAAACGCTTCTTGTGCAAAGATTTCTGTATATAAAATCTTTTGTTGTGATTTTTCTGCACCATCACGCTCAATCGCTTTAGCTGTGCGCACTACTGCAGACTCCATCGCGTATAATTGGTTCGCAATATTAGCAATACTCACTAATACCTCTTGTTCATTGTCTAATTTAGCGCCATAACGTTGTGCTGCTAATCCTGCTGCTAACACACCAATTTTTTTAGCATTCTTCACTAACATTTGCTCTTTTTCTAATGGCTCGTTACCTACTTGCTCTGGCATCATCATTAACAATTCTTGCTGTAATTGTTGTGCCACTTGTAATAATGGCAATTCACCTTTTAATGCTTTTTTCATAAAAGTGCCTGGCACAATCATGCGATTAATTTCATTTGTTCCTTCAAAAATACGATTAATACGTGAGTCACGATACATGCGCTCTACTTCATACTCTGCCATAAAGCCATAGCCACCATGTAATTGAACTGCTTCATCTACAATATAATCTAATGTTTCAGAACCTACTACTTTTGCAATGGAACACTCAATCGCATATTCTGCAATGGCAGCTGCAATTGCCTTACCATCTTTATGCGCCCCTTCTTCCATACCACCAAGGCGGTCTTCAAATAAACCTACTGTGCGGTAATTTAGTGACTCTGAGGCATAAATATGTGCAGCCATTGTCGCTAACTTATTTTTAGTTAACGCAAAGTCAGATAGTTTTGTTTTAAATTGTTGACGCTGATTCGTATATTTAATTGCTAACTCTAGACCACGCTTAGAGCTACCTACTGTACCTACACCTAATTTATAACGCCCAATATTTAAAATATTAAATGCAATAATATGCCCACGACCAACTTCACCTAATAAATTTTCTACAGGCACTTTGGCATCTTCTAAAATTAATGTACGTGTTGATGACGATTTAATCCCCATCTTCTTCTCTTCAGGCCCTACAGAAACCCCGTCATATTTACGTTCAACAATAAATGCTGAGAACTTATCGCCATCTACTTTTGCATAGACAACAAACACATCTGCAAAGCCCGCATTTGTAATCCATTGTTTCTCACCATTTAAAATATAATGCTTACCATCTTCACTTAATTTAGCTGTTGTCTTAGCACCTAATGCATCAGACCCTGAGCCTGGCTCTGTTAAGGCATAAGCTGCAATTAATTCGCCTGTCGCTAATTTAGGTAAGTAGTGTTTTTTTTGTGCTTCGTTACCAAATAAAACAATCGGTAATGACCCAATACCAACATGAGCACCATGTGTGATAGAAAAGCCACCAGCTACTGACATCTTTTCAGCAATTAATGCTGATGAAATCTTATCTAAACCTAAACCGTCATACTCTTCTGGCACATCTGCTCCTAACAAACCTAACTCCCCAGCACTCTTTAGTAAGCGTACAGAATGCTCAAACTCATGATTCTCTAAGTTTTCAACATAAGGTAATACTTCGTTTGTAATATAATCTTCTGTTGTTTTAGCAATCATTTTATGCTCATCTGAAAAATCTTCTGGTGTAAATACACGATTTACATCTGCCTCTTCAATTAAAAATCCGCCGCCTTTAATCATTTCTGTCATAGTAATGACCTCCCCAATGTTTTATAAAATTTCAAATACCCCTGCTGCTCCCATACCGCCACCAATACACATTGTGACAACGCCATACTTCTTACCTTGTCGTTTTAATTCATGAATAAGCTTTAATGTTAAAATAGCACCTGTCGCCCCTAAAGGATGCCCTAAAGCAATAGCGCCACCATTAACATTTACTTTGTCCTGATTAATGCCTAACTCACGCACAACTTGTAGTGACTGAGAAGCGAATGCTTCATTAATTTCCCATAAATCAATATCTTCTATACTTAATCCTGCAATTTCAAGCGCTTTTGGCACAGCTACAATTGGCCCAATCCCCATAACTTCTGGTGGTACACCGCCCACTGCAAAGCCTAAAAATTTTGCCATTGGTTGTAGGCCTTGCTTTTCTGCTTCTTCACGATCCATAACTAACACTGCTGCTGCACCATCCGATGTTTGAGAAGCATTCCCTGCTGTCACGCTCCCCTTCACATTAAATGCTGGACGTAATTTGGCTAAGCCTTCAACAGATGTACCTGGACGCACGCCTTCATCTGTGTCAAACGTAAACGTACGTGTTTGCGGCTTGTGATCTTGGTCTACATAATGTTGTGTTACTTCAACAGGTACAATTTCATCTTTAAATTTACCTGCTTTAATCGCTTTTTCCGCTAACTCATGTGAACGTACTGCAAAAGCATCTTGATCTTCACGCGTAACCCCATACTTTGTAGCAACTTGTTCAGCTGTATGCCCCATGCTCATATAGTATTCAGGCATATCTTCTACAATTTTAGGATTTAAACGCACTGTATTCCCTGTCATCGGAATCATTGACATTGACTCTACGCCACCTGCAATAATCGCTTTTGAATGACCAAGCATAATGCGCTCTGCTGCATAAGCAATCGTTTGTAACCCTGAAGAACAAAAACGATTGACTGTTAAAGCTGGTGTTGTATCTGGTAATCCTGCTAATGCACCAATGTTGCGTGCCACATTCATGCCTTGTTCAGCTTCTGGCATCGCACACCCCATAATCAAATCTTCCACTGGCCCATTATAATTTGCTCGCTTTAATGTTTCTCTAACTACAAGTGCACCATAATCATCTGGTCTCACTGTTGCTAGTGACCCCTTTTTTGCTTTACCTATTGGTGTACGTGCACCTGCTACAATAACCGCTTCACGCATAAATCATTTCCCCCTTCAACTTAGTTACGTAATGGCTTGCCTTTTACTAACATATGTTGCATACGTTGTTGTGATAATGGATGCGCAACTAACTCTAAAAATGCTTGGCGCTCTAAATTTAATAAGTATTGCTCATCAACTGCTGTACCATATGGCACCTCGCCACCTGCAATAACATAAGCTAATTTTTTAGCAATAAATAAATCATGTTCGCTAATAAAGCCTGACTCATACAATCCTCTTGCTCCCATAAATAAAGTACCGTAACCTGATGCACCTGTGACGATTACTTTCTCGCGCTTTGGCGTCACATAGCCTGACTCATATAGTGAGAGAGCTGCTTGTTTCGCATCATAGATTTGATGGTCTGGATTCACCGAAATGCCATCTGCAAAGTCTAAGAAATTATTATCACGCGCTTCTTCTCCCGACGTTGAAACTTTCGCCATAGCAATAGTTTCAAACACTTTATTCGCAATATATTGATAATCTACTTCAACACCTGTTGGTAACCCTTTTAAGAACTTTTCATAAAGCCCTTTGTTACCTCCACCACCAGGAATTAAACCTACACCCACTTCAACAAGGCCCATATACGTCTCCATTGAAGCTTGAATATGTGCTGCTGGTAAACATACTTCTGCACCGCCACCTAATGTCATGGCAAATGGCGCTGCCACTACAGGTTTATTAGCATACTTAATGCGCATCATGGCATCTTGGAACGCTTTGATCGTAAAATCAAGTTCAAAAATATTATCATCTTGCGCTTCCATTAAAATCATTCCGAGGTTAGCACCTACGCAGAAGTTTTTGCCTTGGTTACCAATGACTAAACCTTTATAGTTCTTTTCCACTTCATCTACTGCATAATTAATCATTTGGATAATGTCTAAACCAATGGCATTAGATTGTGAATGGAATTCTAACAAAGCAACGCCATCACCTAAATCTATTAAACTTGCGCCTGAGTTGGATTTAATGACGCCATGTTTCTTTTTATAGCGCTTTAAATCAATTTCTTTTTCATTGACTGGCACTTTTGTATATTGTGAACCGTCATAATAAGCTACATCACCATCAATTTCACTGTAGAAACTTGTGAAACCTTTTGCTAACATGTCTTCAACAAATGTTGGGATCGTATGACCCTCTGCTCTCATTTTTTCAACAGATTGCGCCACATCTAACGCATCCCAAATTTCAAATGGTCCTTGTGCCCAACCAAAGCCCCATTTCATTGCATTATCAATCGCCACAATATCATCTGCGATCTCACCGTGTAATTGTGCTGCATATAATAGCGTTGGCGCTAAAATATGCCATAATAATTCTCCTGTACGGTCTTCTGTATAAGTAAGTAGTTTCACCCGATTAGCTAAACCTTTCACTTGTTTAGCTTGGGCCATGGAAGGTGTTTTTAACTTCTTCACTTCACTATATTCTAGCGTCTCTGGATTGATTTCAAAAATTTCTTTGCCTTTTTTTACAAAGAAACCTTGACCAGACTTAGCACCTAACCAACCGTTTTCTACCATTTTGCTAATAAAGTCTGGCACAGCAAATACTTGTTGCTCGTCACCTGTTGTTTGGTCATACACATTTTTAGCAACATGTAAAAATGTATCTAATCCTACAACGTCTAATGTGCGGAAAGTTGCAGATTTCGGACGACCAATCAATGGCCCTGTAACAGCATCAACTTCACCTACAGAATAGCCACGTTTTAACATCTCTTGCACTGTAACTAATAATCCATATGTGCCGATGCGGTTACCGATAAAGTTTGGTGTGTCTTTAGCTAAAACAACCCCTTTACCTAATTCATCTTCACCAAATTTTTTCATAAATTGAACGACTTCTTCATCCGTAGTATGTGCTGGAATGACTTCTAATAATTTTAAGTAACGTGGCGGGTTAAAGAAGTGAGTGCCTAAGAAATGCTTTTGAAACCCTTCTGAACGCCCTTCTGCCATAGCGTTAATACTAATACCTGAAGTATTAGAACTCACAATAGTATGTGGTGCACGCACAGCATCTATTTTTTGATATAAATTTTGTTTAATCGCTAAGTTCTCAACAACAACTTCAATAATCCAGTCAACATCTTTTAGTTTGTCTAAATCATCTTCAAGATTACCAGCTGTAATTAACGCTAAATTATTTTTTGATGTTAAAGGTGCTGGCTTCTGTTTGGTTAGCTTTTGTAAAGCTGTTGTTGCAAATTTATTACGCACAGCTGGATGTGCTAAAGTTAACCCCTTTGCTTGTTCTTCAGGCGTTACATCTTTTGGTACAATATCAAGCAATAATGTTGGAATACCAATGTTTGCTAAGTGTGCAGCAATACCTGACCCCATTACCCCTGAGCCTAAAACTGCTGCTTTTTGAATTTTATACGTCACAAGCAATTCCCCCTTAATCCCATTTGAATGAATAGTCATTCATTTTTGTGGTAAAAAAATATAAACACCGTTTCTGTTATTAGTGTAGTTTATTTCTACAAATTACGCAATCTTTTTTGTCATACAATTCAATTATTTCCTTTTTAAAAACTTTTAAACCTTAGAGGTAAGCAGATTTCTTTTTGAAATTTAAAATAATGTGTACACTACTAGTATGTAGAGGAGAGTGAATGTAATGGAGAAAATTACAACAGTCGAACAATTTAATACTATTATTAATAGTGGCAAAGAAATTTTAGTTAAATTTTATGCAGGTTGGTGCCCAGACTGCACACGTATGGATATGTTTATTGACCCTATTATTGAAGAGTATAATCGTTATGAGTGGTATGAAGCGAATCGTGACGACTTACCAGAGCTTGCAGAAAAATATGATGTAATGGGCATCCCTAGTTTATTAATTTTTAAAGATGGCGAAAAACTGGCACACTTACATAGTGCCAATGCCAAATCATCTGAACAAGTCACCACATTTTTACAGGCACAAGCATAAAAAGCATAAAAAACATCCCCTGCACCAAGTTGGTACAGGGGATGTTTTTTATATGCCGAATGACAGAATTGAACTGTCCTCTAGTGCTTACCATGCACTTGTTTTACCACTAAACTAAATCGGCGTTTTATCGTCACCGATAATTTTAACAGAATACTAGTGATACTGGCAAGCCCTTATTATGTGATATCCCAACTTTTTAAAAAGGCATCTAGTTCTGGATGATGGGGGTTACAACGAATAGCTACTGACTTCTCTAATTGTTCTACATCACTATCTGTAATAGAAATATACGTGAAAACAGTGGCTGGTATACTATTTTCTTGCTTTAGTTCATACATCACTTCTGCCATTGTATGTAAGGTATCGGCACGATGTTTTTCGTATGTGGCTTCATTCGTTGCCATCATTCGATCAAATAATTGCCGACTTATTTCATTCATTATTTCTGTGTAATCATCATCTGTACGCAAGTATTCTGTATACATATAACGGAAATTAAAGTCCCCTTCTAAGTCTTGATAACGCTGATTAATCTCTTCTAAAGCTTGCTCTGTGCCAAATGCTAAATAAAGGCTCCCACAATCATCATCTGTTGCAAGCACCACACTATAAATTTGTTCTGTTGACAACGCTTGACTAGCGATCCGATAGATTTCTTTAATGGCGTTTTTCATTTGTTCTTTCATATTACCTTCACCTCATAAAAGTATTATAGGCCTTTTATTTGTTACAATAATTTTAACATGATAAAAGGAGGTTATCTTATGAAAAGCGCTTCACAATATGATGAAACAGTTCACGCATCTTTTCGTAATTCTGCCTGTGGCCCTACAGCTGTCCATATTTTATTATCACATTATCATATTCACTATACTATTAATGATTTATACCGTCACTTGCAAACTAGTGTGATCGGCTTATTCACTCCATTATTACTGCACAATTTAAGGAAACTACTCGGCAATGATTGGTACATTGAACGTGCCACATTAGGTAATGCATTACACGATGTGCAAATCAAACGACCTGTGCTGATGAAATTTGACCAATATTTCTCTTGGCAGTTTTATAAAAGTGCCACTTTTCGTTATCACTGGGTAGTTCTTGTAGATTATCAAATTGATCAAGATGAACTTTACCTTCTCATTATAAATAATGGCAAGGAACAATGGATTCATTACGGCACTAATGCGCATGCGTTAAGTTTTGTGCAAGTTTCACCTCGTAAAAAGTAACACTATAAAAAAGTGGGAAAGAGAAATCTGTCTTCTCCTTCACCACTTTTTTGTTAGTTCAAAGCGTATTAACCTAATCTTTATTTTCTTGAAAATCATATAGGGGCTAACTTGCTGTTATTCCTCTACTTTTGATATTGATGCTTCTTGAGGTTTTTTCTCTTCTTCAGTCGGTGCTTTGTCTTTTAAAGTTTGTAACGTTTCATTTAACTTTTCACCAATGATAGGTTCAAATGTGCGCGAGAATGTAGCTGTAAAGTGATTGGAATCAAAATGAGTAATAATATTCCCTACAACTGGATAACAGAAATTATCATCACAATAATAATCCGTCACATCCATGTATGTCACATTTTCAGGCACCTTTTTTAATAAACTAAATGGGCTTGGCTCAGCAATCACATCACTGCGCTTCACTTTACATTTTGTAGGGTCTGCTTCATTATTTGCTACACAGTCAACAACATTGAACGGAAACCACACATTGTCCCTGACCACAAATATCGGAATGTCACGCTTATTTAAATACTCCCATACCTCAACAAAACCTTTTGGCACAGTAGGCTCTTGCTGTTTACCAATATCTGCTGTTGCAAATACTAAATCAGGCTGGTCAGCGACGAGTTGTGCAATCGCATCATCAAACCACGGAGCACAATTACCACCATCCTCATCACTGTTAAATAATGTGCGACAACGCGGCTTTAAATACGTGCGGATTTTTACATTATTTTTCTTGCCATATGCATCCAACATTGGTTGCCAATGAGCCGAATGTGAGCCACCAATTAACGCAATCGTGTAACTTGGTTGGTCTGTATCCCCATACTCACAAATGACAACCTCTGTTTCCGTAATCTTCGTAATACACTCATCTGCATACACAGCAGACTCATCTCGTTTTGCAATTTCTATAGAAGGGATAAGGAATTCATCGGACTCTTCCATAGCTTGATCTGTAAATGCCACCAATGCTCCAGGGTTCACTAATGACTGGCCCTTTAACATGTTAGCATTATATTCGTTTTGAATACGTTGTTCTTCTTTTGCTTGTGCTTCTGCTTTTTTCTGTTCGGCTAGTAAGCGTTGTTGCATCTCTTGTTCTAATGCTTCAAGACGCTCTTGCTCTTGTTTATCCCATACACTGTAGCCTGATACAACCGTTATGACTAAGATACCAATTACAATTGCTGTAGGCATAGTACGTGTACGAACCTTTCTTAACGGACTTTCAATTAAGGTGATGGTTAAGTATGCCAAAATAGTAGCTAGTGTAATAATGGCTAGCCCGCCAGTAATGGATACTTTTTCGACATTGAAAATCTGATAATAAAAAATTAATAACGGCCAATGCCATAAATAAAAGGCATATGAGATTTTACCAAATTTCACAAACACACTTGTACTTAGTACCTCATAAGCACTCACACGCAATGATTTATTGCCTGCTACGATAATAAATACCGCACATAATACTGGCCATAACGCTGCATAACCAGGGAACATCGTCGATACTTGTAACACCATACCACATAAAATCAAACCAATTAAGCCTAACCAGCCTATCATATTAGCAAACCATTTTTTAGGTTGTAAACGCGTAATGCCCAGTGCTAATAAGCCACCTACACCAAACTCCCACAATCGTGTAAAGGTGTGGTAATATGCAAACGGTTGATTAATCTCTGTTAAATAAATTGAATAGCCAAATGAGCTCACAACTAATATAAATATAAGTGCACTTAGAATGGGTACAAAACGGAATGTATTAATTTTCTTCTCTGTTTGTACCGCCAAGAAAAATAATAAAGCCCAAATAACGTAAAACTGGAATTGAATACTCAAAGCCCAAAAATGTTGATAAGGCGAAGCAGAAGCATTATCTGCTAGATAATCAACGGCATTTAAGGCTAAATGCCAGTTTTCAAAATATAACACAGATGATACAAAGTTTTGGACAATATCGGCTCTGATAGTAATTGGCATAATAAATAAGGATGCAATTAATGTCATAATAGCAATTGTCCATGCAGTAGGCATAAGGCGTTTTAATAATTTTACAATATAACTAAATGGATTAATGGTCCGCTCTTTACGATAAGTGCTCATAAGCGAAGTTGTTATTAAAAAACCTGATACTACAAAAAATACATCTACGCCACCAGATACACGATTAAACCAAATATGGTAGATGGCGACTAACATAGCCGCTACCGCTCTCAAACCTTCAATCTCTAGGCGAAAGCGTTTTTCAGCTTGTTTAAATCTCAAATTATCACCTCTTAATTCACTACACTTTATTACATTTCGTCAAAAAATCCATCTCTATAAGAGTAGCATAATCAAAAAAAATGTGAAAAAGAAATTTCTTTTTCACATTAACTAAAAGGATATAAACTCCGTGCATGTTTTGCAATTAATGTATAACCATCTTGTGCCAATTGTTCAAAGGTGGCTGCTTCATAAGGTGTAACCATCAACTCTGATAAATCAGCGGTTAAGGGCGCTTCTGCAGTGAGCTGTGCTAATTCATAGGACATGTGTAGCATAGCTTCGTCTGCTTGAATTTTTCTTTGTTGTGCTGGTGTTAGTTGAGATAAAGAGGCTAGTACACCATCAATAGAATGATACTTTTGAATTAATTGCAAAGCGGTTTTTTCACCAATTCCTTTTACACCAGGATAACCGTCGCTTGTATCTCCCATAAATGCTTTAACAGCAGCAAATTGCTGAGGTTGAATGCCATACTCTTCAACAAACCGATGAGCTGTATAAATATTGTATTGGGAATAGCCCTTTTGTGTTAAGGCAATACGTGTTGTTGGTGTTAACAATTGTAGTAAATCTTTATCACCACTAATAATCGTAATATGGGCATCATCTTCCCATTTTTTGGCCATCACACTAATAATATCATCTGCCTCATAACCTGCTATTCCATAATTTTTCCAGCCTATACGAGCAGCTAACTGTTTAGCCATAGCAAATTGAGGTAACATTTCTTCTGGTGGTGCTGGTCGATTTGCTTTATACCCATCATAAATCTCATTGCGAAAAGTAGTAGCTCCCATATCCCAACAAATGGCTAGATGTGTCGGCTTCATAATTGTTTCGGCAGTTAATACATGGCGGACAAAACCTTGCGCACCATTTGACGGTGTGCCATCAGGTAAACGAACAAAATGTCCCATCGCTGCAGATGCAAAATAAGAACGGAATAATAATGCCATTCCGTCAATGATTACTAAATGTGGTCTCATAATTTCTCCTCTTTAACTATTGTAATTTGTAAGGCAATCTCTACATTACCTTTTAATGCCCTACTAATCATACATGATTTTTCGGCACGATGAGCTAGTTTCGCCACCTTTTCATAGTCTTGCTCTTGTGCAATATAAATGCACGGTGCATGTACAATACGTCGATACGTTAATATCCCTTTTGCTTCATCAATAAAAGCTGTAGAGCGCATATCAATCCGTGAGACAATTCGAGAGGCCTCTAACATTGCCGCTAACGTAATTAAATAACATGTTGCTGCTGCACCTACTAACATTTCGTCTGGATTTGTACCAATATCTGGTCCTCTCATCTCTTTTGGGATCGAGATGGGTACCGTCAAATGACGTGTTGTTATCTCACCATCACCATTACGCCCACCTTGCCAATCTAACGCAATTGAAAACGCATGCATACTTTTACCTCCTTTTTAAAATAAGCCTTATTACTTACTTTTTATGCTGATTTATAAAAAAAACAAAACAAAATAACTAAAAACATACTCATTCAGTTGTAGTTATTATACAATTGTATAGACAATATATTGAAAATGGAGGGGTAAGACTTGTTACGCTTTTGGAAAAAACATGATAAAACAGATACTGTTCCGCCTATTGCACACACTGGAGAAGGGATTTTAGCTGTCCATAATGACACATTATTACATCAACTTCGCTTAATTGATTTTACTAAACAAGATTTAGCTACACTAAAATCCTATCAACCAAGAATAAAAGCTCATATTCAGGAAATTACAGATGTCTTTTATAACAACATCATGGCGATACCTGCATTAAGCCCCATAATCGCTGAACGAACGACTGTAGAACGTTTAAAAGCATCACTATCAAAATATTTAGTGTCATTATTTGATGGTGTCATTGATGAACAATCGTTAGCGCACAAACAAAAAATCGCTAAAATTCATTACAATATTGGTCTTGAACCTAAGTGGTATATGGGTACTTTTCATCAGCTTCAACAAGCTATGATTTATATTTTAACAGAACCTGACTCTAATCGTGATGAATGTGTCGCTGTTTATAAAACTGTAGGCAAACTCATTAGTCTAGAAATTCAAATTGTCCTAGAAGAGTATGAGAAAGAAAACTTACGCTTACGTACAGCTGAACATTTATTAACAAAAGACGATCTTAAAGAAAAAATATCAGCCATTAGTCATGAGCTCGCTACATTAACAGAAGGTACATCACAATCGATCGAAAAAATTGACCGCTATACATATCGTATTAATACTGCTATACAAAAAAATGTACAAGCTGTAGCACATATTCATCATAACGCACAACATGGACAAGACGACCTTTCGCAACTTGAAACAATGATGGCTACGATTACTGAACATACCAATGAAATGGCTCAACTTATTTCACAGTTAGATACTTCATCCACAGAGATTATCTCGATTATTGCATTAGTAAAATCCATTGCAGACCAAACTAATTTACTCGCATTAAATGCATCGATTGAAGCGGCTCGTGCGGGTGAACATGGTAAAGGGTTTGCGGTTGTTGCCCAAGAAGTACGGAAACTAGCCGAGCAATCTACAGAAGCTGTTGAACAAATTACAACACTTGTTCAAACATCTACATCCCTCACAGCAGCAGCTGTAGACCGTATTCATCATGTAGAAGACAGCGTAACAACTAGTCATCAAACATCAAATGAAGCACGAAATCGTTTTTCGAAAATTGCGACTGATTTATCGAATAATCGCACGCAAATTGGTGATGTGGCTAAAGACATTGATAAATTAGGCTCAACTATTCGCTCGATTGGTATTGAAACAACAAAAGTAGCCAGTACAGCTGACGCTTTACATCAAACAGCATCAAAGCTATAAAAGACGAAGCTGGGACATAACTCGATTTTTTGAGAAAATATAAAACTCGCTTATTAATTTCCTTAGCTATTTTATTAATTTCGTTGAAAACCAAAAAAATGTGAGAGGATTTTAAAAATCCTCTCACATTTTTTCTTTTGTCCCAGCCTCGTTTTATTAACTGAATTGAATATTATGAAGACGCGCTAAAATGCCATTTTGTTCTACAAGTTCTTCATAACTACCATCTTCCGCAATGCCATCTTTTGTCACTACCAACACACGATCTGCATTGCGAATCGTTGCTAGACGATGGGCAATGACTAATGTTGTGCGATTAGCTGCCAATTCATTTAATGATTGTTGAATCATCTTTTCCGTTTCCGTATCTAATGCAGATGTTGCTTCATCTAAAATCAAAATAGGTGGATTTTTTAAAAACATACGCGCAATTGCTAGTCGTTGCTTTTGCCCACCTGATAATTTTAAGCCACGTTCACCAATTTGTGTTTCATAGCCATCTGGCATTGAAGCAATTAAATCAGCTAAATGGGCTTTCTCTGCAGCCGATTCAATTTCAGCGTCTGTTGCTTGTAAATTGCCATAAGCAATATTTTCTCGAATGGTGCCTGTAAATAAAAATACATCTTGCTGAACAATACCAATTTGTTTACGTAAGGATTGTTGCGTCATATCACGAATATCCATACCATCTATCATAATGCGACCTTCTGTCACTTCATAAAAGCGTGGAATCAATGAACAAATGGTTGTTTTGCCTGCTCCTGAAGGCCCTACAAATGCAATCGTCTCTCCAGCATGTAAGGAGAAGTTAATATCATCTAACACTTCTTTACCTGTATCATAACCAAATGATACATGATCAAATGTAATGTCACCTTTTAAGTGAGTGACAGCAATTGCATCTTTGCGATCTTGAATTTCAGGCTCTTCATCAATAATTTCTTGATAACGTTTAAAACCTGCCATACCTTTTGGATAAAGCTCCAATAAAGCAGCTATCTTATCAATTGGTTTGATTAATACATTCGTATATAACACAAATGCAACTAACTCACCTGGTAGTAATTGGCCATTATAAGTTAACCATGCGCCCACGACTAAAATGACCAATGTCATTAAACGTGTCATAAAATGAATACTTGATAATGTCGCCGCCATTACACGATAACCAAATAATTTGGCTGTACGGTATAAGTTATTTTGTTCTTTAAAACGGGCTAACTCAAAGTCTTCGTTTGTAAATGATTTTACAACACGAGAGCCTGACACACTATCTTCCACGCGCCCATTAACATCCGCAATCTTGACATACATTGAGCTCCAAGCTTGATTCATACGTTTATTGCTATAAATGACAACTAATAATAAAATAGGTACCATCACTAATGCAATGGTTGCTAGCATCGGATTAACATTAAACATAATTAAAAACGCACCTATAAAGGTCATAATCGCAATAAAGAAATCTTCAGGACCATGGTGAGCAAACTCACCAATATCAAATAAATCATTGGTAATACGGCTCATAATATGGCCTGTCTTTGTATTATCAAAAAATCGAAACGATTGGCGTTGCACGTGGTGGAATAATTGCTCACGCATATCCGTTTCAATATTTGTACCTAGTTTGTGACCTAAATAGTTAACAATATAGTTTAATATTGTACTTACAATATAAACAAGTAATAATAATGCACTTACTTTGACAATCATGCCCCACTCTCCTGTTGGTAACAACGTATCAATAAACCATTGTACAGCCACAGGGAAGAAAAGCTCTAACAAGGCTACAATAATGGCACTGCCAAAATCAATCATAAATAGCCTGCGGTGTGGTTTGTAGTAGCTGAAAAATTTCTGTAACATGTCATACCCCTTTACTCATTAATAACCATTCTCATTATACACTTTTTAGACATATACCATACTACGACTTATGACGGAGGACAAGATGGAATTCTCAATTTTAACACAACATCAATCGGAAGACATTGCCTATAATTGGCGTTATGAAGGGATTTATTCTTTCTATAATATGACAGCTAACCTTGAAAATTTACAAGATTTTTTACATAAGAAAAAACGGGCTCATCATGTATTAGCAGTAACCCAGTATGACCAGCTAATTGGTTTTGTACAATTACAACCTGTAAATCAGCATGTCGTGGAGATTGGGTTAGGTTTAAAACCTAGCCTAACAGGACAAGGCATTGGCATTACATTTTTGCAAGCAATCCTACATTATATTAAGCATGAAACAAATTTCACTACGGTTACATTAGCGGTTGCTGCCTTTAATCAACGTGCCATCATTACGTATGAGCGTGTTGGCTTTATCAAGCAATTTGATTATACGGTGGAAATAGAAGGTACGATGTATGATTATTTGCACATGCTGCTAACATTCCACTAATTGAGATTAACGCACTTGCTATTCATGTTATTGCAAGTGCTTTTTGGTCAAATACGACTTTCTTCCATAGTAATGTATTATCACA
This sequence comes from Lysinibacillus alkalisoli, assembly GCF_014643595.1. Lineage (GTDB taxonomy): Bacteria > Bacillota > Bacilli > Bacillales_A > Planococcaceae > Metalysinibacillus > Metalysinibacillus alkalisoli. The sequence continues at coordinate 180,202 of NZ_BMJT01000005.1, read as the reverse complement.
TTACTATAGCAAATCGTGCTTTCATCATAAAAAAGGCTTATTCACTCCCACTTTACTCCCTTATTTTTTTATTATTCCCCTCATTTATTCCCATTTCCATATATTATTTCTTTTTTATTGAAATTAATTCACTTTAAGGGATTTACATTTCAGAATATTCATACTTATAATAGAATTATCAAAAAAGGAGGCGAGATTTTGCAACAATTTAAGAAAATTCTATTATTAACTGTCGTTTTTGTCCTAAGTTTCGGCACACTTTCGTTAGCAGCACCTGCTAACCCAAAGGTGAATCCGTACATTTCACAATCTTTAAAAGAAGTGGATGGAAACAAGAAAGTACGTATTATTGTAGAGCTGAATGAAGACTCTGCCGTTGAAGCTGCTACAAAAAAAGGAAAGCGCTTTAAAGATTTGCAACCTACAGAAAAAAAGCAACTCCAACAACAGGCACAAAAACAACAAACTACAACAGAAAAGATGATTACATCAACGCCTAACGCAGAAATAGTAGACCATTTAACAACTGTATTTAATGGGATTGTGGTTGAAGTAGATGCTAGTGAAATCGAAAAGATCGCTACTTATACAAATGTTAAAGCGATTTACGAATCAACCGAATATGAAGCACCTAAAGACGTACCACAAATGATGTACTCTAAAGACCTTGTACAAGCCCAACAAGCTTGGCGCGAATTTGGTTTTAAAGGTGAGGGTATGATAGTCGGTGTCATTGATAGTGGCATTGACCCTTCACATCAAGATATGGTACTAACTAACGGCGCTAAAGCGAAATTAACAGCACCAACGGTCAAACAATTACTTACAGATGGCACCATTAGTGCTGGTAAATACTTTACAGAGAAAGTACCTTTTGGTTATAACTATATGGACGAAACTAAAGAAATCGTGGATTATAACCCTAAAGTAGGCATGCATGGCATGCATGTTGCAGGTACTGTTGCTGCTAATGGCAATGATGATGAGTTTCGGGTAGAAGGTATTGCGCCAGAAGCACAATTACTTGCCCTCAAAGTATTTAGTAATGATGTTAATAACACAACGACTTATGGAGATATTTATATTAAAGCGATTGATGATGCCATCGCATTAGGAGCTGATATTATTAATATGTCACTTGGCGCTACGGCTGGTACCGTAGATGCAAATAATCCTGAATCACAAGCCATTGAACGAGCAAATAATAATGGTGTATTTGTTGCAATTTCAGCAGGTAACTCTGATTTATTTGGCTCAGGTGCAGGTTATCCTCACGCTAGTAATCAAGATTATGGTTTAGTGGGCTCACCATCTGTCACTGCTCAAGCGACGAGTGTTGCCTCCATTGAAAATGAACAAATCACATCTTATGCTTTTGACTATGTTGCGGATGGCTCAACAGCTGCTGCCTTTTACTTAAATGCTAATGATGTGCTAGCGGTGAAGACGTTACCTAACCAATATGATGTAGTAGATGCTGGTTTAGGTACACAAGATGAATTTGCTAAAATAAATGCCAAAGGTAAAGTAGCCCTCATCCAACGAGGTGAGATTGGCTTTGTCGAAAAAGCACAATTTGCACAAGATGCAGGTGCTGTAGCAGCGATTATTTATAATAATGCACCTGGTACTTTAAATATGGCTTCCGAGCCAAGTATTACAATCCCTCAACTATTTGCTTTGCAATCTACAGGGAATGAGATGAAAGCATTATTAACTGCAGGTAAGAAAGTGAGCATCACTTTCCCGAATAAACATATTAGTACACCTAATGATTTAGCAGGTACGATGAGTAATTTCACCTCTTGGGGTGTGACACCATCTCTAGAATTAAAACCTGAAATTACAGCACCTGGTGGTAATATTTATTCCACACTTAATAGCAATGAGTATGGGACAAATAGTGGTACGTCAATGGCAGCACCCCATGTGGCTGGTGCAGCTGCATTGGTGCTAGAGCGCATAGATCAATCCTTAAAGTTAAAAGGCGAGAAACGCACACAATTTGCTAAAACATTATTAATGAATACAGCAAAACCTGTAGTACACCCTGAAGGACAATATGTATCACCTAGACGCCAAGGTAGTGGTTTAATGCAAATTGCCAATGCACTTCAAACAGATGTAACTGTAGTAAACAAAGCTGACCAAGAAGCTAAAGTATCTTTAAAAGAAGTGAATGGTAAAACAGCCTTTACCTTAGTCGCTACAAACTACAGTACAAAGGCTAAAACATTCGATATTACAGTGCCTGTTCAAATAGATGCAACAACAGAAATGGAAGGCATAACAGTGACTGCGCCGAATGAGCTAGGGCAAATTGATGTGACAAAAGAAGCTAAAGTAAAAGCGCCCAAACAGCTCAAAATCCCTGCTAATAGTACAAAAGAAATTACAATTTCCCTTAATACAAAAGGGTTAAAAAAGTACGAAAAAACTTTTACCAATGGTTTCTTTGTTGATGGTTTTGTTTTATTAAAAGACCGTAATGAAGAGGTTACAGGGACTGTAGCTTTATCTGTGCCATTTACAGCCTTCCATGGTGATTGGAAAGCCGCACCGATTTTTGATGACTTTGGTTGGCAAGATGAGACATTTTGGGGGTATACGATGCTAGCTGATGAAAAAAGCTATTTCATTACTGGTGGGGAAGAGGTTGACCCTAATCGTTTTGGTTTCTCACCAAATGGTGATGGCGCTCGAGATATGGCTATCCCTGTGTTCTCTCTCATGCGCAATGTAGAAAAACTAAAAGTAGAAGTACTTGATTCTAAAGGTAAGATTTTACGTACCATCCATACAGCAGAAGATTTACGTAAACATTACGAACATACAGAGACGAATCCAGCTTACCTTTATAACAAGGCATTTGGTTGGGATGGCAAAGTAAATCAAACACTCGTTAAAGATGGCCGTTATGTATTGCGTGTCAGTGGCAAATTACCTTATGCTAATGCAGGTTGGCAAACGCTTGACTTCCCCGTTAGAGTAGACACGGTTGCACCAAAATTAAAAGCAACCTATGATGCCAGTACGGAGACAGTACGAGCTTCCTTCTCCGATGTAGGTACTGGTGTAGAATATTGGCAAGTACTTGTAGATGGTGAAGCAAGTGAAGAAATCCCTGCAACAACGCGCACCTATAAAGTGCCTAACAATGCACAACAAATTGAAGTTATTGTATATGATGTCGCTCGTAACTCAACAAGTTATGAGATTATTAATACATCCGTAGGTGAACAAACAAAACCTATTGTTACTCTTCAAACGCCAGATGTATTAGAAGTATTCAATAAAAGTACTATTGATGTTATTGGCACAGTTACAGACACTACAAAAATAAAAGCCGTTTATGTCAATGATAGCTTTGCTGACTTTGATGGTACTACCTTTAAAAAACAGCTCACATTTAACGATGGTGTACATCGTGTACAAGCAAAAGCCGTTAATATTCAAGGGAATGAGATGGAAGTTGGTCGACAAATTATTGTAGACACAGCAGCACCTAAACTATCTATTCGTCAAAACTATCCAAGTCGTACAAAATCAGATACATTGAGCCTTCAATTAATGCTAGCTGATAATTTCGATGATTTACGCCTTACAGTTAATGGCGATGAAAGATTTAAACATAGCATGTCTTCTCCATATCAAATGACCCATTTTTCACAACTCATTACTGTTGATGTAACGCTTGTTGAAGGCAAAAATAATATTGAATTAATTTTAGAAGATGGTGCTGGTAATAAAACAACCCGCAACATTGTGGTAAATTATCAACAGCAACAACAAAAAATGAATATCGACATGGACGAAGCTGCTTAACCTAATAAAAACATTATTTTTCTCCGTAAAGTGAGAAAAATAATGTTTTTTAATTAGCTATATTTATTTAATAACGCATAGGGAATATGGCAATAATCATTAGGGTGCTTACGCAACCTGTCTTGATGTTCGTCAGCACTACGTACATAATTACGTAATGGCAATACTTCAACTGTCACAAGTGCTTTGTCTTGCCTTGCATCAATAAATTGCTGAGCTTGTGCTAGATGCTTAGATTGCTCACTATATATACCTGTTCGATATTTCTTGCCAACATCAATTCCTTGTTTATTCTCACTATAAGGTGCAATGATTTCAAATAAATAATGCATTAATGCTTTAACAGTTACTATCTCAGCGTCAAAGCCTACTTTAACACATTCCACATAACCGTCGTACTTGCTGTTTAAGGTTTGTGTTGTCCCATTAGCTCGCCCCGCTTCTGTCAGCAAAACACCAGGCAATGTTTGCATAAATGCTTGTACTCCCCATAAACAACCGCCTGCTACGTATACAATCTCCATTTTTAACTCCCCTTTATACAACCCATGCTAGCACATAAGCTGTTAATGCTTTCTGATTATCTTGTTGTAGCCACTCTACTACTTGTTCAATAGCAATGCTTTTCACATGTATCTTGCCTAATGGCTGATTTTTCGCATTAATATCAATCGTTTTACTGTTTTCCTCATCTTTTGAATATGCAGGATAAATTATAGTTGCCTCATAATATAATTTATCTATTTGAAAATATTGTGCATAAAAAACAAGTTGATAAATGTCTGTATTGACTACTTTTTGCTGACCATAGCCTTTATATTTTGCATCAATGACCACATACTCGTTAGTCGGATGATGCTGAATCAGCAAATCTGGCTCGATTTGACGATATGTTTGTTGATTTAACATGATCGCATTTCGAATACGCTTTGTGTAATGTACAGTGTATGTTTTAGGTAAAAATGACTGACAAAGTTGCCTAATAAAGTGCTCAAATACCGCATTCATATTCACTAAAAAAGCGAATGGTGTTTGTTTAGTCGTTAATGGATTTGTGATAAATAAATGGTGCATAATGAAGTTGCCTAATTGATGTGCACGTTTGTAGTGTTGATTTGTACGATCATACGTTATAGCAATTGTATTACTCGCTAACTGGCGAATGCCTTGTAAATGGGTAAGTAGCTGCGAAATGGAACGTCGTACATCTATTGGCAATGGATAAGCAAAAATCTTTTGTAGCACCGTTACAATCTGTTGATTTTCTGTAATATCATACGTCAATTCATCATATTCACAGTATAATTTTGTTGGTACATGATAGTTATAACGCATATTCTCCGTTATCTTTATGCGACCTCTGAGCTGATATTGATTGCTTGTTTGCTCGACGTATTCTTTTTTTAACCCTTTACGCATCACTTTTTGTACTTCTTGAACATAGTAATGGATAAGGCGTGTAAATAATGTATTTTCACCGATTTGACCTTGCCCACCATTCATTTGCAAAACAATTCCTGTTTGTGAAAAGGCAATCATATTTGTTAGCCGCTCAAAAGTTGCATCGAACTTAGGCTGAATCACAATACGGATGGTCTCAAGTTCAATAACACCTACATAACTTGTAAATTGTAATCGCATTTGTTCTTTTAATTCGTCTACCATAAAACGATATTGCTCACCATCTTCTTTAGTACGAGCTAATTGAGTGAGTTGTTGCAGGTCTATTTCTGACAACTGTTCTGTCATATATAATGTTTCATATTCTTGCACATAGTATGTTTTCTTCATTTATTTTGTCCTGCAAAATGTGTTTCGATGGCATCTATAAACGCCATATTTGACGAATTAAATATGCCACGATTAATGTCTTGTATCGTTAAATCAACAAATGACTCGCCAATAATCTGCGCCAATACATCATATTGTTCGAAACAATAATCTTGTAATAACGGGATAATATCATACTCAAATATCGCCTTTAATTGCGCTATGGTAGTAATCACTTGCTGGTCCTCGATAAAATAGGCATGACCAATTTGTAAATCACGCCCCTGTAAACGCATAAGCTCACCATTCATTCGCTGAACGATTTGAGTTAATGTCATCGTTAACCCATCAATCGTTACATCTAGTAATGCATAGTCTGGCATACACTCAATAAGTGCAAAGCGACGTTTAAATGCGGCATCCAAACCTTTGACACTGCGGTCAGCATTATTCATTGTAGCAATTAACCATACATTTTTAGGGATGGAAAAACTTTCCTTACTTTGAGCTAAACGTATAGAGAAGTCACGCTTATCCTTTTCTATAATCGTTAATAATTCACCAAATATTTTAGGTACATTACCTCTATTTAACTCGTCTATGACTAAAATAAATAACGTGTTTGGTTGTTGATGTGCTTGCTTAATAAAACGTTTAAACACCCCTTCATCTAATTGAAAATTCACTAAACCATTGTCAGTAGCGACTGGTTTATACCCTTCTATAAAATCTTCGTACTGGTAAGAAGGATGGAACGTGACAAATTCATAAACCACATCCATGTATTGTTGTTTCCACTTTAAAAATTGCTGTGCCTGAAATGTTTTACCTGTACCAGGTGGCCCCATTAAAATACATTGCCCTTTACGTTGCAAGCCTGCTTCAATACTTGCCATCATTTCACTATCAAATACTTGTTTTGAAGGTTGTTGCTCCATCCAGCGCTTTAATTCGACACGCGGGAACTTTTCAATTGTCATTGTGCGCCAACGCTTTTGTACAGGTATACTGTAGTGCTCTTTAGAATAATCTTGCGTCCAATGTACGCCTACCGTGTGTTGATAATCTGGATAATTTGGTTGATATTGATAGCCTCGTTCACTTACAATGCCTACACCAATTAATTGGCTAATACCTTTATTTGCAACAATAATATCTCCTGCTTCTAAGTTATAAAAATCCCAAATCTCATTCGCTTTTTTTGTAATAGTAGAAGCATTTGTATAATAACCTTGTGCTTCAATAGCATGGCGTAATTCTTCAAATGTTTCATATTGCGTTAAATCACCTAGCTCATTCCACCCAATACATATTTCATCATTTATAAAACAACGCTCCCAACTTATTGCGTTAGCTCCAGGTGAAATTTTAACTACAGTATCATTTTTCATAAAACGTTCGTATAAATAATTCATCACGGCAATGGGATGGAATGGTCGCATTTTTTCGTGCTGATAAATGGTGTCGTAAAGTAAACGATTTAAACGTAGGGCATCCGTTTCTGTTGTCTCTACTTGACATTTTGTTAAAAACAATAGAAGGTGCTCTGCCTTATAAATCGGCATCAGCCCTTCTTTTACATATAAATAGGCAATCTTCACACGACTAATTTTATTATGCAATAAATGCGTTGTTGGCAATTCACTGCCACCTTGTTTCACTATATCAATCCAATTAATAATATGCGTGCGTAATTGTTGCCATGCTAAGTCAACTGAGCTAAATTGTGCAGGATACGACCATTGTTGCTCTTTACGTTTATAGTAAATTACATGCTTCGTAGCAGCGCCTCCTTTAATGCTGCCTAAACCATTTGTATTATATTCAAGCCACCAACAAAATGAGCTTTGTACTTGCCAACCAAGTGCATAATCTATCACTGCCATTTGCTCTACTTTATCGTAGGGAAATTGTTTTAAAAATTCTTCATGTAAAGCTATCATATTATTTACATGTGTTTGGCGCTCATCCGTCATATAATCTGTCATGGCCTCCACTAACCACTGCATACATTTTCCCCCTTAATCGTTATTATTACTTTCATTATATAATATTGTTCGAGGCAATATAAAACATCTCACAGATGATAGGATCCGTGAGATGTTTATTGTGCAATTTGAGATAAAGCAGTTACATTAACGAGCCGAATCATATTATTATCCATCTCAATATATCCTGCTCGCTGAAATTCAGAAAGCTTACGGCTAACTGACTCACGTGTAGTACCTAACAATGAAGCCATATCTTTTTTAGGTAATAAATGCGTTGTCTCTGCTTTATCATAATTTTTCAGTAAAAATGAAGCAACACGTGGCCCTACTTCTTTATGACAAATCTCACTTAAGTTTGTTTCCATTGCATCAAGCCGAGACGTTAATTGCGCTACAATTTTAAATAAAATAGTAGGTGTTTTAGCCAATAGTTTTTTCAATTCTTCCCCGTCTAATACACAAATTTCGGTTGGCTCCATCGCTTCTACATTTACAGCTAATGGTGCATCTTGAAACAACATAGCATCTCCAAAAAAATCACCATCTTGTGAAATACGTATTAATTGTTCACTACCATCAATGAGAGGTTTTACAATTTTGACACAGCCAGACCGTATAATACATAATGTTTTTCGTTCATCACCAGCAAGCAAAATATATTCACCTTTACGATACGTGCGACGTGTAATCATTTGTGCAATTTGTGCGAACTCTTCCTCTTGTAAATTTTGAAAAATAGGCACATGAGAGAAACAATATTTATTTTGACATACCATATCATCCACCTCAATATTTCATAATAATCGTAATCTTATCATACTCAAATTGAAAACGATTATCAATTAAACAATCAAAAAAACTGCCCCTAAAGGACAGTTACATTTGAATGACTACTAATTCAACATCTGTGATCGCTTGTAATGCGTGTTTTTCTAATGGCTCCATAACAAGTAAATCTTGTCTTGTTAAAATAATATCTTTGCCCTCAACTGTAAAACTTACTTCACCTTTTCTCACTACAATCACAACCTCTTTATCTACTGCATGCTCTGCAACGGTTTGTCCTTGCTGTAATTGGATATTAACAATAGTAGCCTTGTCTGTTGCGATTAATCGCTGGACATTTTTTTGTTGTTCATTTAATACATAGTCATTTGATATTTTTTTCATCTAAATACCCCCTATACATTACGCCCTACTTGTATTATACGGCGCATTTTTAATTTTTTTGTGATGCATATCACACTTTTGCACATGAAACATAAGCTATAATAGAAAACAAATTGATAATCATTATCAATAGAAGGAGCGATTCATGGTGAGTTTACACACAGATTATGAAAAAATGCCTGGACATTGGTTGCTTGCTCAGTTGGGTAAAACCGTATTGCGCCCTGGTGGTATTGAATTAACAAAAGATATGTTAACCCAACTACACATCACAGCAAACGACCATGTAGTGGAGTTTGCCCCTGGTCTAGGCGTTACAGCAAAATTAACGTTACAGCAAAACCCTACTTATACAGCAATTGAACAAAATGAGGAGGCTGCCAAACAAGTACGCACTTATTTACAAGCACCAAAGGAACAATGTTTAATTGGCACAGCCGAGAACATAAATCTACCAAGCAACTCCGCTACAATTGTATACGGCGAGGCCATGTTAACTATGCAGTCTGCTAAACAAAAAACAACGATTATACAAGAAGCACATCGCATTCTACAACCAGGTGGCTTATATGGCATTCATGAAATGAGTTTGACAACTAAAACAATAGAAGATAATGTAGCTGATGTCATTCGCAAAGATTTAATTGATGCCATACGTGTTAATGCAACACCATTATTAGCTGACGAATGGCAAAACATTTTAATTGCACAAGGTTTTGAAATCCTCTATGTTAAACAAGTACCTATGCATCTTTTACAACCTAAAAGATTAGTCCAAGATGAAGGAATGTTTGGTGTTATGAAAATTGCTAAAAATGTTATCATTAATCCTAAGGCACGTAAACGAGTCATAAAAATGAAAAATACATTTACAAAATATGAACCTTATTTACAGGGAATTTGTATTGTAGCACGTCGATTATAAATAGCTAGAAAAACACGGAATAAAACAAGTGGTAAAGAGAAATCAATATTTCCCTTTACCGCTTGTTTTATCTTAGCCTCTTATTATTTTTTAGCTACATCTATGATCCATTTTGCTAAATCATCAATTTGTGCCTCTACAGCAATCGGATCTCTAAACCACGACTCACTTTCTGTCCATAAGTATACATTCCCTTGTTGAACGGCTGGTAGTTGCCCCCAAATTGGGTCTGCTTGTAACTCTTCAAGCGTAGATTTTGTTGTTAATACTAAATAATCGCCTGTATATTGTGGCAACATCTCTAATGAAAACTCGTAATAGGATTCTTTTAACATATGCTCTGGCACATCTGCTGGTGGATTAGCTCCTAAAATTTCGTACATAATGCGTCCACCTCGACCTGATTTCGAACCAAATAAAAAGACTTTGCCATCATATTCTTGCATAATCGATACGGTTTCATTATTACCTAGCGCATCTTGCACTTGTTGTTTTAATTCATTAGTATGTGCTTCAAACTGTGCAATCCATTTTTCTGCTTCTTCTTTTTTATTCAGTAGATCACCAAAATAGCGAATTTCCTCTTGGATGCTTTCAAAACTGTTATAAGGCATCGCTATCGTAGGGGCTATCATTTTGTATTTATCCACTGTTTCTGGTTGATTTAAATGAGTGATAATAACGTCTGGTTCTAACTCTGTCAGTGCTTCTAGAGAATCATCAACATTCGTCACATCATCTATCATTCCTTCTAAATAAGGGCTGTCCATTAAAAACTTATCAGAGGCAATCGGCTCCACACCTAAAGCTAACACTGTGCCTAAATAACCTGGTGCTGCCACACGTTTTGGCTCTACAGCCACTTCCACATCACCCATTGATGTGGTGATTGTTCGCATATCACTTTGTGATGCTGTTGCTGTTTGTTGTTTTTCTTCTTTTATTGATGTGCCACCTTTATTTGTCTCACTTGCTGTACTACAACCTGTTGTAACCATTGTTAAACATAATAAAGCTGCTGTAACTAAACTTTTACTCATTGCCATGTCTCTTCCTCCATCACTTATCAAATGATAATTAATCTCATTTATATTCAAATCATACATGGCGTTTTGTGTTGCAACAATGGATGATTCATACTCATTCATTGTATTTTTCGAAACAACATTCGCATGGTTCTTCCGATATTCTCCTGGTGCAATCCCAACTTGCTTTTTAAATATGCGAGTAAAATACAGTGAATCATTATACCCAATATAACTTGCTATCTCTTGTAAACTCGCTGCGCTGTTTACTAATATTTGTTTAGCTACTTCCATTCGCAAACGCATCATATACTCACTAGGACTACACCCCATCTGTGCTTTAAATGTGCGAGTAATATATTGTGGCGTATAATTTAACTGACTAGCTAATCGTGCAATCGAAATAGGCTCTCTAAAATGTTGTGTAATATAACGCAAAACCTGTTCTACTAGGGTTGGTTTAGTATTTTGTATCACACGTTCTTCTAACATCAACTGTACAAGCCGAAGAAAGTCACCTTGAATTTTTAAACGTGTAAGACTTTCCATACTCCTTGCCAAACTAGTTTTATGTTCCTTCTCATTCAACAACCTCTCCCAAGTCATTGCTAACTCTTTATATTGATTAAGTAGCTCTAAAGGTTGCTTAGGAATGATTGACCAATTTTTCATAAAAGGATTATTCTTTTGCATCATGATATGAAATTCTTTTAACGCTGATGAGGGTAAAACAGCATGGTACATTACAAGATAGACATCTGCCTTTGCTGACTCCACTGTAAGTTGTTGCCCTTTAGCAACGTGTATCAATTGAAAATGTTCACTAAATGATACTTCTCCCTCCAACCATATCTCTGTTTGGCCGTTAGCAATAAATACAAACATGCTGCTAGGTGCAATATATTTCCGTAATTCATGCTCACTATGAAGATGTAATACTTGAATATCTAAAACATGTAAAGTAACTTGATTCCATAATTGAAGCTGTTCATACATTATGATGATGCCTCCTTTCCTCAATGATAATTATTATCAATTGAAATTAAAATAAATAAAAAAGCTGCCTGTTAGCAACTTTCTATAGTAATGTAAATCTTGTATTAGCAAGATTTAATGTTTGATAATTATCCTCTTCATCACAAAATGCAATAATAGCACCATCTAAAGCGCCTTCCTCTGCTAAAGCTGTTAATGTTGCCTGCAACGCCTGCCAAACATCCATCACATTAGAGTAAATAGCAATCGCCCTGCTCCCAATATCACCACCATCACAAGCACCATTGCCTGTCCACTTATTACATTAGAAAAACAATTTCACTGTAATGTAAGGCCTTGAATACTTTTAAAAGAAATAAGCTAATGCTATACTTTAGTGATATTACCCATCCTAAAGTATGATACATAAAAACATAATCTCCTTGATTTCCCTATCATTTGAACTATATGATGGGATAGTATGTTACTAAAAATTATTCCATTTTAGGAGCTGAAATATTGAGATGCCTAAAAATATTATTTCGGATTTATTGGCTAATGAAAATACATTGATTACAAGTACAAAAGAACAAATCAAAACAGCTTATCTTGCTGACGAGCGACCTTGGATTGTAGGTTATAGTGGCGGCAAAGACTCCACTGTGGTCGTTCAACTTATCTTTGAAGCACTTTACGAATTGCCTCCTCAGTCACTACATAAGAAAGTATATATTATCTCATCTGATACATTAATTGAAACGCCACTTATTATGAATACCATTAATCAAACTTTAGCTCATATTCAAAAGGCTGCTCACACCTATCAACTCCCTATTGAAACACATAAAGTACAGCCTACCCCTCAAAATTCTTTTTGGGTTAATTTAATTGGGCGAGGTTATCCATCACCTAATCAAAAGTTTCGTTGGTGTACAGACCGTTTAAAAATTGAGCCTGCTAATGCCTTTATTATGAATAAAGTTTCTTCCTTTGGTAAGGTGGTTATGATTTTAGGCGTGAGAGAGGATGAAAGTACATCACGCAATACAAGCATTCAAGAACATAGCATTGATGGTCAATTATTCATGCGTCACTCAACCTTAACAAATGCCTTTGTTTATGCACCCATTCGTACATTTACAGTAGATGATGTTTGGCATTATTTATTACAAACACCATCACCTTGGGGAGACGATAACCATGCATTACATCGGCTTTATCAAGATGCTACAAGTGGTGAGTGCCCTTTAATTATTGATAAACAAATTAAAGAAAGTGCAGGTTCGTGTGGCAACAGCCGTTTTGGTTGTTGGGTTTGCACAGTTGTCACGGAAGATAAAGCACTAACAGGTTTTATTCAAAGTGGGCATGATTGGATGAAACCCTTACTCGACTTTCGTAATTGGTTAACAACCATCCGTGATGACCGCACTAAACGTATGAAATATCGCATGAATGGGCAAATCTATTTTAATACTGTCAGAATTGAAACAGAAAATAATGAGCCATATGTCATGATTGCAAAAAAAGCAGGACGTGAAGCTGCTAAAATTCCGTTCTCTCATTTTACAATTTTACAAAAACAAGACATCCCCAGTTATTTAGCGCAGCATCAGATTGACTTACGCACTGCTGATGACCCTTTAATTCTTATTAATTATGAGGAGACTGCACTGGATGGTACACAGATGCAAAAATATGCACAACTTGGTTTAGGCCCTTACACTATGGCAACACGCCAAGAAATTTTAACTAGACTTTTGCAATTGCAAGCCACAATCCAACATCCTAATGATGCTAACTATCAAGTCATAACAGAAGCTGAGTTAAAAGAGATTCGTAGGATTTGGTTACAACAAGGTGACTGGGAAGACAATGTACCCAATATTTATGCCCGTATACCTCATCTCCCTTCCATCCTGTGGGAGCGTGATGACAACCCTATTTTACATCATGACGATGCACAGCAACTTGAAGCACTATGCCAAACACACCATGTGGATAGCACTGTTATGCGTAAATTACTTAACTTAGAAAAAGATTATGCCGGTTATAAAATTCGGCGTGGCATTCAAGATGAGATTGCAAAGATTTTAAAACAAGATTATTTACATTTATAAATGAGGTTATGAGATGTATATCAAAAATATCGCACTTGTTAATATTGGCGCTTACGAGGGCTATAACACATTTAGCTTTGAAACATCACCTAATCAAAATGTGTTATTGATTAGTGGTGAGAATGGCGCGGGTAAAACCACATTACTCCATGCCATTAAGTTAGGTTTATTTGGCGCTTATAGCTTTGGTTATAAGACGGATAATAAAGACTATTTAAAAAAAATCGAACAAATACTACATCGTAAGGCACAGCTCGACGACGCTAATTGTTACAGTATCACCATACAATTTACATTGACTGAACAATATAAAGAGCATCATTACGAATTGCACCGTGAATGGAAGAAATCAACAGACACCATTGTAGAACAAGTATCATTAAAAGAAAATGATGTGTATGTAAACGAGGCGCAATTTGACTTGTTTCAATCTAAACTTAAAGAGATTATGCCACCACAATTATTAGATTGTTGTTTCATTGATGGTGAGGAGATTACTCAAATCATTACACATAACCAGCTGCCCCATTATATTGAACGGCTCACAAAAACGGTCTTTCACTTAGACTTGTTCGAAACATTAGAAAGCGACTTATCAGCGTATATTAAACAGCAAGATCAACAACCTAAAAAGGATATTAGTGAACAAGAACTAATACAAATCACACAAGTAGAACAACAATTGCGTACACAACTTGCTACAACAAAAGCTGGCTTACTACATACGACACAAACCTTAGAGTACATTACTGAGGCATACCACAATATGAAGGCCACCTTTGAAAAACACGGTGGGCTTCATAAACAGCAGCGAGAAGCCATCATTCAGCAAATTACAACGATAGATATGCAGCGTAAACAACGAGCTGAAGAAATTAAAAACTTTGTAGCGGAATCATTGCCTTTCTTTTTAATGACTAATTTAGTCAATGATACCTATCATCAACTCCAAAAAGAACAAGACACCTTACTTGCCAAACAAGTGGAGGATAAGTTCTCTGATGAGGCAATGCTGACGCTACTCACAGCTTTAAATCTACCACCATCTCAAGAACAAGGCATTACATTAAAGGCAAAGTTATTACAATTAATTCAGCCTAATGATGAAGTAACCATCATCCAAAATTATACGTGGACAGAAGTTGCTAAAGTCGAACACATTCACACACTCATACAAAAGCCATTGCCTGAACATTACGCCAATTTATTCAAGCAAAATCAGGTCGAACTCACTCGGCTACAACATTTAAAAGACCAACTTAATACACATGACCAAACAAATGAATTTAGTGAACTTATCGAGCAAATGGACGACTATAATACACAAATGCTGACGTTACAACAACAAATGGCAACACAAGAAACCTCCCTTGACGAGTTACAAAACACATTAAATGATGTCCTGCATAAAAAAACAAAAATCACAGCACAACTGCACCAAACACATAAAGCAACAGGCTCTTTAGCCGAAGCACAAAAAGTTATAACTGTCAGTCAACTTTATCGTGAGGCGCAAGTCAAAAAACATATACAAGTCATACAACAGCAAGCGATACAAAATATTACACTATTATTTCGTAAGACGGATTATATTACATCACTCACAATTAATCCTGAAACGTTTGATATTACTTTACGAGATGCTAAACAACAAGTGCTAGATAAAGAGATGCTCTCAGCAGGTGAAAAACAAATGCTACTATTGGCCATTATTTGGGCGATTTTTAGTTGTTCAGGGCGTCAAGTGCCCTTTGTTTTTGATACATTATTAAGTCGTTTAGACCAAACACATAAAACGATATTGTTACAAAATTTTATTCCTTACATGGGCACACAAACTATACTGTTAACAACTGATAGCGAAATGAATGAGTCGTATTATGCCCTTTTACAACCTCATATCGCGCAACACTATACATTGCACTTTACCGTAGCTGAGCAACGGACAACCATTACAACAAAACAACAAATTGATACAAACAACGAGGTGCTAACATGAACTTTAGATTAAAAACATCTCGAGAAACGGCTGAAAAACTTAAAACTCTACAAAGCCACACGGGACTCACTTGGAATGTGCTGTGCCGCTTAGCAATTGCCCTTTCTTTAAAGGAGGCGGACATGCCACCAGTGGTCACTAACACGTTTGGGGTAGAGATTCATCGCAATACATTAACAGGCGAGCACGATGCTGTCTACAAAGCACTCATACAACAGCACGCTCTGCAAACGATACGAGAGGAAGACTACTTCCCTGACTTATTTAATCAGCATATTGAACGTGGTATACGTTTACTTGAAAGTGAATACCAGCTGTTAGGTAGCTATGATAAATTACTCATCAGCCTATTAAATGTGGAAGGGAGATAATGACTTTGTTGTATTTAGATAACGCTGCAACAACACCGATTCACCCTGAAGTAAAACAAGCAATGCTCCCTTACTTAGTCGATGCATTTGGCAACCCTTCTAGTAAATATTATGAGCTCGCTACCGATGCACAACTCGCTACTAGTGAGGCACGGCAACATGTCGCAAAGCTTATTAACTGCCAACCAGATGAAATCATCTTTACTAGTGGTGCAACGGAGAGCAATAATTTTATTATTAAAGGCATTACAGCAGCACGCTCATCCTTAGGCAAGCATATAATTACAACAAATGTGGAGCACCCTTCTGTATTAGCTACGTTTCACTATCTTCAAGAAATTGGCTTTACTGTTACCATACTCCCTGTTAACGAAGAAGGTTGTATTACAACACAACAATTTCAAGAAGCATTAACACCACAAACCATTTTCGCTTCCATTCAATGGGGCAATAATGAGATTGGTACTTTACATCCTATTGAAGCGATTGCAAACATTTGTTTACGTCATAACATTTTCCTTCATTGCGATGCCACACAAGTCGTGGGCAAATTGCCTGTTGATGTTACACAATTACAAGGAATTAATGCGTTATCTTTATCTGCACATAAATTTTTCGGGCCAAAAGGTGTTGGC
Source organism: Lysinibacillus alkalisoli (assembly GCF_014643595.1). Taxonomy (GTDB): domain Bacteria; phylum Bacillota; class Bacilli; order Bacillales_A; family Planococcaceae; genus Metalysinibacillus; species Metalysinibacillus alkalisoli. Next base: position 163,396 of record NZ_BMJT01000005.1, on the reverse strand, counting down.
GCAACCTTTTTACGTAAAGACCAATATGGTATCTTCCCTACTATCACGCCATTGATTCATGGTGGCGGGCAAGAACAAGGTTTGCGCAGTGGCACATTAGCTGTGCATAATATTGTAGGGTTAGGCAAGGCAAGTGAAATTGCCTTACAACACTTAGCTCAACACCAACATAAGTTAGATGTATTAGAGCAATATCTCATCACACTGTTACGTGACACTTTTGGTGAACATATTCACTTTAATCATCACTCAAAGCATAAAATACCTGGCATTATTAGCGTCCGTTTCAGTGGCATAAACAATGAACTACTCGTCAAAAAACTTGCGCCTATTATAGCCGTATCAACCGGCTCTGCTTGCAGCTCATCACAACCTTCTCATGTGCTAGCTGCTATTGGATTATCCTTAGATGAAATTAGACAAACCATTCGCATCTCCTTGTCACCTTATCTCGACAAAGAAGCGCTCGACCTCTTCAAAACATTGTAAATACTATGTTATGGTCAAACAGCAAATGGAGAATTACTTTATAAATAAGCTAGGATTAAAAGTATAAATAACACTTACTTTATTATTAATTATGTGAATGTAAAAAGCAGTAAAGGGAGATAATATGATTCCCTTTACCGCTTCTTTTGTTAAAGTATTTTCATTATTGCACGCCCAATAACGTTTGACGCAACGCCTTATCACTCGCATAAATATACAAACCTTTAATGCCACGTTTCATTAAAATGTTAATTGAGTTAAGTATGATCTTTTCCTTTGCCAATGCCACTTGATCAATACCTTCTGCACCTGCGTATGCACCTTTATCCATATACAAACTGGTATCAATAACTAATTGCCCATTACGATATTGTATGGATGGCCCAAGCACCACACCTACATAATTCAAATCAAAACCTTGAATAGTATAAATCGAACCTGCCTCATTAATAGTAGAGGGATTTTCCGCCCACGTGTATATCGGGTTTGTAGTGTTCCATGGCATTTTGTATTCGCCATTGGATTCATTAACATAATAAGTGCCACCATCTTTTTTATGCAAATAGTCAAATGTTGCTACCACACGGCTCAAACCAAATGTTTGATTACAATTTTTGATGGCAGCATGCATCGCTTCGAGTGTATCAAACACACGAAAATCATATTGTGCGTCTGTTGGCAGCGGTAGCAATTGTTTATTTTTAAACGCATTGATCCAAGCTAGCACATCATCATTCGCCTGCATTCTAAACTGGTTTGTTAGTTGATACGTTTCACAATGTTGGCTTAGTGCTTTAAGCTGTTCAAGTTTAATCGTATCCCATAAACTCTTCATTTTCAACACTTGATCTTGGTCATAAATGACAATAACAATTTTTGCTAACTTCAATAACTCTTCTAAATGATTATCTTCCTTAAAATTATTATAGGCATCTGATTTAGTTAACAATAAGTGCGCTTCATCCACTAGAATAATATCCACTTTGTCATTCTTCTTTTTTAAACGATTGATTAACGGGGTTGGCTTAGCAAAATGTTTTACCTTCAAATGTTGGACTTGTTTGGCAATCGCCTTATATGTTTTAAACATTTCCTCATGGTTCACAACTAAATAATTCTCTGTATTATAAAGAGGGGATGACGGCTCTCCCACTTGTGCTTGCATCGTATTAAATATCGAACTTAACACCACACTTTTACCTACACCCGCTTCGCCTTCTATCACCAAAAGATTGCCATATTCCTTTGTTTCTTCTTGTATGTATTGCTCACAAAAGGCTAAAATATTTTCCTTTAACTCTATCTGTTCTAATGACAACTCTTTAAAAGGAGATAACTTAAAAATATCTTTGTTCTCAATCACATGTAAGGGATGATCAACTAACTTTTTCTCATATAATGTTTGCCATAACGCTTGAAACAAAGTTTGGTCATAATACGATTTATTATAATAGTTATGTGTAAAATCATTAACGACCTTACTTTTATTTTGCAAAATATATTTTTCGTCACCAAGAAAATAGTTAATTAGCTTTGTCTCTAAGTGAAAAGTGGCAGAGCGATTAAACTTTTCATGTTGAATAACATGCATTCGATTTACGTGTTTACGTGTACGCAAATGTTCACGCATACGTCGTTTAAAGTAAACCGTCTCTCCAATGTACGCCTCTTTATCACCATTTAATAAATAAATGACAGGATAATTAGCATACGTTACTTGTTGATTCATTTGCTGTATCGTTTCCTTCGTAAAAGGCCACGATAAAATTTCAATTTCTGAAATTATAAACACCCTCTTTAACTTTTCATCTTATATGTAGGATACATGAGAGTTATGTCATACTGCAAACCGCATAATAATCATGCAAAAGCGTATCCACCTAACGGAGATGGATACGCTTTTGAAATTATGAGCTTAGTAGCTTACTCGTACATAAATCGTAAATTCTTTATTCCAATCATTGTAAGGTAAAATTTGATATTTGATAAGCCCTGGGTATTGATAAATAGCCATCTCCGCATCATCTTCATCATAAACACCTTCAATTACAGATGCCATAATTCGTACCGGTTTTTCTTGCCAATTGTATTTTCCTTGTGTGAATACTAGTTTTTGCCCTACTTTAGCCTGAATAGTATCCCCGTAGCGATATGCCGAATCCACATAGCCATTTTCATTAATCATATAGTTCATCTCAATAATATTGGTTGGCATATCCTCAGTTGGGATTTGTGTGAGTGATTTGCGTGTTAACATACCATTTTCAATACGATAAAATCCTGTATAATGACCTGGAGAGCCTACAACAATACCATTTCCTCTATAAGCCCATTCAAATGAAGGATGTGCATATAAATCTGGTAACGATAATTTAATATCATTCAAATCTTTACCTGTAATCGCTGCAACACTCAATGAACGATACGCATAATAATAAATTAACAACTGCTCTGTGTTATCTCCTGTTAACGATTTTACTTCATACGTTAGCCCACCATCTTTACCTGGTGTGAACAAGAAGCCACCATCAATGAAATCCCACATATTCGTTGCATCATTATATGTGTAAACGCCATAATAACGATAACCTTCCATTCGAATACTATATTCACTCTTGTATGTTTCATACGTCACAACAAGCTCTTGTTTGCCATCACCATTTAAATCAACTAATGTAGGACTATGGAACGGTGCATTATCTTGAAATAGTGCTGTTTCTTTGAAGCTTTTCTTTAATACATGAGCTTCAAAATACCAATTCGTATATAAATTTTTTAAAAACTGTGCCATATGCTCACGTTTTAATCGGTCTGAACCTCCAAAATTCACATATTTATCCGCACTACTATTTTTACCTTTTGTAATATTATATTGATACATCCAATCAATGGCTTGTTTATCAGATGTAGGCGCTTTACCTTCCACATACGTATAAAACGCCTTAGCTAAATCTAAACGTGTAAAAATTTGTTCTCGTTGTTTTTTATCATTTTGCCCTTTTAATATAATATTATGTTTTTTCAAGACAACTTGATAAGCTACCTCTCTCTCATTCATTGAAGGATTTTTCGCAAAAGCATCCGCATCAATAAACCTTGCAAACATTAAAGCAAAATGAGCCTCTGTTAAATAATTTTTCGGCTTAAATGTTTCATAATTATAACCCTTAATCAAACCCGATGACGCCGACCAACTAATTGCTGGATAAAACTCTGCCGATTTTGGCACATCTTTAAAATCAAAATAGGCTTTCACTGGGTTCGATAACAGCATAATACTACCTACTAAAGCCAACACAGCTACAAAAATCTTTTTCAATTCATCCTCACCTCATTATTTTTTATACCTTTAGTATAATAAACCCCATGGTCATTTAACGACCTACTCATCATTTATTTTAAAAGATGTAAGAAATCAACGAGTTACATTGATAATTATTAATTGAAGATCAAAACAAATATTAAAAGTACCAGGTAAAAATATCATGTTGTAAGTATTTAAAATAAATTATGACAATTTCACGGTATTATATTGTTCAATATTCTTGATTGTTTCATCCGCTACCCTACTTCCGAGCGATGCATAGAGTTGTTTGTCCCCAATAATATAAAACTCTTCTTTTGCACGTGTCGCTGCTACGTTTACGATAATACTAATAATCATTTAATTATTATTTTCAGTTTTTCAAAAAAATATTTCATATAAAATTTCTATAAAACTTAAGTATCTTTATAAATTTATTATCAAAAAAACACGTAATTTTTACTAAAATAAAATTACGCGTTTAACATTATTTAACTTTACATTGGACTTAAGATTCCCTCTAAAAATCCTATATCAATAGATTTATTAGTTTTTTTACTTATTGTTTCTATTTCTTTAGATGATGTAATACTTCTTAAATTCTCATTTTTTCTATAGAGAATTCATTTGTTTTTTGTTGTAAAAATCCTATTAGAATCTCAATGTTTTAAGGCGTTTCTAGCCATTTTTTTGTTGTATTCTCAATACTATTAATTGGTATATAAATACCGTCAAAAAATTGCAATTCAATTCCTTTTAGTAAGTTTGTCGCTAGAAATGAAGAAAACTTTTTCATGGTTTAATAGCACTACTAGTTCTGGAGGATATGTAGCTGGCACTCGAAATGATAGTGTAGTTTGGTCATGCTCCATTATGTCTATAACAAAATAGATTCTTTGCTTGCAGTTATATACATATAGTTAATTAATATTTATCATTAATCCTTTTTTTAAAATTTTTTAAGAAAAGATTGTTTTTATTCAACTTACTAGATAGTTAGTTCATACAGGAGTTTTAATAAAATAAAAAATCCCCTTCTTCTTATTTTAGTTAATTAATATATATTAGGCAAAGAAGTAGAGGCACTAATGAAAATGATGAAAAGAGTTCTAATTTGGAACTGTATGTATAAAGTAGGATTTTCAACATGTTATATGTGAGTATCAAAAAATATTATTATATTAAGCATCATAAAAATTAGCAATAGCATCCTTATACGCTCTATTACTATTTTGATATCAAACACTAATCTACTTTGTAGAAGCAACATTTTATACGTAAAAAGCCTATAATAAAGTCTTTATTTACCACTAGCAAAGACTTGAAAAATAATCTCCACTCTTTACATTGCCCTTGCGCGGCTAAGGCAATACTTTTTCATATATATTCTTTTTAAGTGCTAAGTAAAATATTTTATATCAAACATAAACAGTATGGGTCACTCTCCTTTTTGTGAATTTGACTTATCTTATGTTTTAGAAAAATACCCCACAATAGAATCAATTGACCTCGAAAAACTATTAGGTTCTTTTAAAATCACTTTTGATTCTTATGAAAATTCTAGTTTTGAGTCTCCTTAAGATGTTATGAATTTTATAGAGGACTTCATTTCAAAAGGTCCATTAATCAATGCTCTACAAGACGGTTGGAAAAACACTTTTCAACAAATCGAATACTTTCCTAAGTTGACTAAAAGACCATATAATATTACTCGATTCAACGCAGAAGCGGAATTACTATTTTTGTTAATGGTCTCTAAAAACTTTAATTTTGAAATTAGTCATCCCAAGTTAACTACTAAATTTGTTAGTTTAAATGACATTAACCCAATTGCATATCCATATCGTATTAATTAATGTATAAGGAGGAATAACATTGCAGTACAGTTCTGATTCAGAAAATCTCATTTCCATTACTATAAAAAGAGAGTTTGGACATTTGCATTCACAACAATCAAAAGAATGGATGACTTTAAAGGAAGGATCTTCTTACGCAGGTATTTCTTTTAACACATTCATTAAGTTTAGGTTAATGGGGTTAAAAGTATGTGAGATTGATGGAGTAAAACGTATTTCAAAAACTGAAATCGATAACTTTTTAAATACTCATTCTTATTAAAGAAAAGTAAACCACCCCTTGCACCTAGCATGTGAGTGGTTTACTTTCTCCTTTGCAAATCGCCTTTGAAACAATTCAATTATAGCATGTAATATTTTATCCCTCAATACCTTGCAGGATGTTAAATACTACGAGATCAAAGCAACAATTTATATGAAGCAGCCCTCCATAATCTCTAGAAAGCTCTTTTTGTAACTTAATCTACGCACATTGAGTGCAAACTAATCTAACAGCATAGTTTAATTGAATAGTAAGCTCTGCAAGAAAAAACTATTCACTCTCCAAATCCTTTTTAGGAATAGCATTTAAAGTAGAACCTAAATCGTAGGGCTGATAATACACAATATGTCCACACTCTAAACATTGAACATCACATAAGCGAGGAGTTGCTAAATCTTTCGCTTCATGAACCTTTATTACATCCTGGATTCCTTTGTATTTTGGGCAGAACATATAGTTACTCTCCCTTAACTACACCTAATAATTGAATGTTTAAATTGTTTCTTAAATAGAAAATATCTTCAGCCATAATACTACCAATGTCTGTGCTAAATTCATTTTCGACATTACGTGCAAACAATATCTTACCTGCTAAATCTAGAGTAATACCATCATCTGTTATTACTCTAAATATAGGATTATTCTTTTTAAATTTACCGTCCTCGTCAATAACCATTACGACTTCGTCATTAAAATCGACAAATTCTAATGAATCGCTGCCTAAAATACTACTCAATTCATAGTAGATATCATGTATTGCCCATTCTATCTTAATTACTTCAGCATTCATTTTAAAAAGCTTCGTATCAAACGATATTACATAGAACTTCATTTTTATCCCACCTCTATAAGAAAAGCGCATTCGCACCCGTTCGCACGCGACAAGCGCTGGAGAGCCCGAAGCAATCTCGAACGTGCGGCGCGAATGCCTAGACATCTATAAAAAGTTATACTTTCTTATCTTTTAAAAAATACACAGAGTAAACTCTGTGTATTAAATCCCTAAAGTTATTTGAGTCGCATTTTCTTAATCTAATAAATCAATTTCCTTAATCTTCACACCCATGTCTTTAATCAAATCCACTACCAGGGCATTCCCCATACAAAAGTAACGCATACGTTTCGGCATGCCTTCTGTCCAGTTATCATCAAATCCATTTAATCGCTCACATTCGAGCGGAGTTAGGAAACGTTTTCGTCCATTGACTTCAACTATATGTGAACTTCGATTTACAGTTCCTTCACTAGTAAGCATTGTTCGACCAGGTAATTCTAAATCATCTGTAGGTGACATACCACCCTCAGAATAAATGTATTTATGCCCTTCAGCAGAAGTTCGTTCAATTTTTTTGGGTCCTCGTAAATAGCTAAACTTTTCAATGGCTGCTTCATTTAAATAATATTCTTCATCAACCATATCTTCTGGAAGTAAATTGTCCTTTAAAGGGATAGGATTCTTTACAATCGGCTCCGGTTGAACGGTATGAACGCTCCCGTCAATCATAACACCAGCTGTATGGAAACCAAAAGCAAAATTATCCGAGATTTCTACAATATCTTTAGGTAATTCAACTGATGCCCGACGATTTTTATACGGTTCATTCGTTACCGGGAATGTACGTGCAAAGAAGCCTTCTTTAAATAAAATAACTTCCTTGTTCAACTTCATTTGCTGTTTAGCAAAGCTTAAGTTTTTTTTATATGCAAAGATAAAAACTCGACGTCTACGTTGTGCATACCCATATTCACTCGCATTAATTACTCGCCATTCAACGATATAATCTAAATCGCGGAATACAGCTAACATGATAGAGAAATCTCGCCCACGCTGCTTAGATGGAGATTTAATCAAGCGATCCACATTTTCTAGTAAAACATATTTCGGATGACTATTTTCAAGGACACGTTTTATCTCCCAAAATAGAACACCTTTTTTACCGTTTATACCCTGCTCATTATTCAACGAACGACTCACGCTGTAGTCTTGACATGGAAATCCTCCAACTAATAAATCTATATGCAATGAGCTGAACTTACTATCAGCTACAGTTGTAATATCCTCATTACTTGCTTCACCTTCAATAAAATGACTTTGATAACATTCATACGCATCTTGAGTCTTTCTTGAAGGTTCCCATTGATTTGCCCATACTGTTTGAAAAAATTCTTTGTCAGCCTTTTCTAAACCAAGACGAAACCCACCGACACCTGCGAATAATTCCACAACATTTAGGTTTTTATTCATATTACGAACATCCTTTCTATATAATCGTATTATAAATCATGTTTATAAAAAGATCAACTTTAAAGTTTTTGCAAATAATCATTTTCTTGTATTTAAATTTTGCTATTTAAGCTATCATTGATTATAGACCTAAATTATGGGAGGTATTACTATTTTAAAATACGATGATGCAAATCCATTAAGTATTAAGAACTATGGTGAAAAACTAATTGGAAAAATTTTTTCTGACGTAATAAATGATGCAGCTATTGATGAAGATTTAAAACAGGAAACTATAACAAAAGTAAATAATCCCAAATATAAAGGTGGAATGGGTCACTTAATTGAAAAATATCACTTTGAATATGAGATTAATAATGAACAAGAGCCTGATTTCCCTAAAGCCGGTGTAGAACTAAAAGTAACTCCTTATGAAATAGGAAAAAAGGGGGGTTATTCAGCTGGAGAACGTTTAGTTATCACGATGATTAGCTACACTGAACCAGTCGAAGAAAACTTTTTTTACTCTCATGCCTATAATAAATTTCGTTTAACACTGTTAATTCATTATTTACGGAACCGGGAACTACAAAGAACTGAATACCCTATCGATTTTGTAACGCTTTTTTCTCCACCTAAAGAGGACCTGGAAATAATTCAGCAAGACTATGAGAAAATCATTACGAAAGTAAGAGAAGGGCGAGCTCATGAATTGTCAGAAGGTGAGACGATGTATTTGGGAGCCTGTACAAAAGGTTCTACCGCTATTAAAAGCTTAGTTCCACAAGAGTTTTACGCACCTCATATTAAAGCACCAAAACGGGCATTTTGTTTTAAACAGTCTTATATGACCTACCTGTTAAATAAATATGTTCTTAATCAAGTTAATACGTATGAGTCTATTTTGGTTAATGTAAGCCAATCCGACAATCAAACTTTCGAAACTCTTATTGTTAATACCATAAATGAGTATAAAGGAAAAACAAGTATTCAACTAAGTAAAGAATTTGGTGTAAAGCCTGGATCCAAAAACTTCTATAGCTCTCTAGCTTATCGTATGTTAGGTATAAAATCGAACCGTGCTGAAGAATTTATTAAAGCAAATATTGAAGTAAAGGCGATACGAATTGAAGAGAACGGAAAAATGGATGAAAGCATTTCGTTTCCTTCTTTTAAATTTAAAGAACTTATAAACGAAGAATGGGAAGAATCTGTTTTCTATAATGATTTAAGTTCGAAACGTTATTTATTTGTTGTATATAAAAAATTAGGGAACAAATATGTGCTAAGAGGATGTCAACTTTGGAATATGCCTTATAAAGATTTAAAAGAAGCACGAAAAGGATGGGAAAACATACAAAAAGTCGTAAATGAAGGGCCTATCCTATATAAAAAGTTCAAAAAAAGCGGTACTAACTTTGAAATAAAAAACAATTTCCCTAAGAAAGGCGATAATAATGTAATTCATATCCGTCCACACACAACGAAACGCTATTATGTATTAGAAACAAGCGAAATCATTGGCAACAACCCTACTTATGGGGACGAGTTACCAGATGGGCGTATAATGACGAAGCAAAGTTTTTGGTTAAATAATACTTATATTCTTAGTATATTAAATGAAGAATTGAAACTTTAAACAATAAACATACTTTCAAAATGGTTTTGACTATAATAAAAAAATTGTATTTTATCAAAAAAATCTCTAAGGATAGACTTCTATATATAATTACCAAATGTTCCTATTGTATTATCAAGACCAGTACCAATAAAAAATGGGGTGTTAACTATGGTGGTATTTAACAAATTAAAGAACTCTGATTTAATACCTGGAGAAATATATGAAGCTGGCCTAACTGGTGGCTTTTTTGCAGATGAAGTAATTAGTAATATTTTTAAATTTGATAACTTGAGAGGTATTGCTAATCAAGGTGGAATTCGTCGAACTATGGTTGAAAACAATCCTTCTTTTAGTAATGAAGAAGCCTTTGTAATTCTATTAGATACAAAAGGTGATACAGACTGGCCAAATAAATATAATAGTTCAACCAAAACTCTGAATTATTATGGTGACAACAAAGATTGTAAGAAACATTATTTAGATACGAAACAAAGAGGTAATGCAGCTTTTGAAAAATACTTCCGTAGGGCTTATAGTAATACGAATGAACATATAGCTCCCTTCTTTTACTTTGAACGTGTAAATGGAAAGGATGCACGATTTATTGGAATCGCAGTACCCTTTGTTGAAGAGATACCTTTGAATAAGGCATTAGAGTTACGAACATTCACCAAATTAGGCAAGGGTGAATACGAAAATTATGTAGCTAATTTTACAATTCTTGAGGTTTCTATTCCTCGTAAATGGCTGTACGACTTGAAAGTTGGTAATTTTGAAAGCGAATATATACCAACCATTTGGCATAATTATTTGCAAACAAGAAAATTGCCTCCCAATAATGAAGTTAGTGATATTATTCCTAACTCAGATATAACTAATCCTCCTAGAAACACAGGGTATCGTATGACAGCATATCGTAAAACTCAAGCGAAATTTCGTAGTCGACTATTTGAACGTGAATCTGGTTGCCAATTGTGCAATCTGTCTATACCTTCATTGTTGGTAGCAAGCCATATTGTTCCTTGGGCTATTGCTGACGAATCTCAAAAAGCAGATCATAATAATGGGTTACTTCTTTGCGTCTTCCATGATGCCTTATTTGATAAAGGTTATATTAGCTTTAATGAAAATGGGCAAATTATCATATCAGATGAACTGCAGTACTCTGAGTATGAGCGGCTTCATATTAATGAACATATGACTATAAATATACTTCCTGAACAAGAAAAATACTTACGTTTTCATCGAGCTACAATCCTAACTCAATCCTTTTTTTCTGAGTAATATTTTTAAAAATCGTTTTTTTCTTTTTCTCTATAAGGCTATTTGAACTTCTTCCCCGTCTTGAACACCAATCAACTAGCATTCGCCAAAATGAAACATTTAAGTTTAACCCTTTTAAAAAATAAATAATAAAAAGCATCGAGTTGTGATGGGGACTGACCCCAACAGTGTAGACAAATAAAAAAAGCATCTTCGATTGAAATTCGGGTATAGCTACTTAAATTTCAATTTGGAGGTGTTTTTTTATGGGAACAAGAGTGAGTTATCCCTATGAAGTAAAGATAAAAGTAATAGAGATGCGATTAGCAAGTGTACCAATTAAACAGATATAACGGACTTAAATATACGAAATAAAACACAAGTCTAAACCTGGATGCGTTGGTATCGCCATGGTGAAATAAATCGTGTAAAACAACCTGTTGGTAAGCAATATACGTTTAATAAAGGTCCTGAACCCGATAATGAACAAATGAGATTAGCTATGAAAAATCGATTTTCAAAGCAACAATTTGAGGTTTTAAAAAAGTACGCAGAATTGGAAAGGAAGTGGTTGGAGAAGTAGCTATACAGTTAGTTGCCTCACTGAGAAGTCTGATGCCTGTAAAGGCTATCTGTATTCACTTAGGGATTTCACGATTTACCTACTATCGTTGGAAGAAAGCATCTATCGATGCAAAGTCTCATCAAGCTATAGAGAGAAGAATTGGTGAACTCTGTCATGCGTATAAGTTTCGATATGGCTACAGAAAAATCACAGCGTTACTACGACAAGAAATAGCGATCAATCATAAAGTCGTTCAACGTATCACGCAAAATAGGGTTGGCAATATCGTGTAAAAGCAAAAAAATGGAAACGAACGGGACAACCTTATGCCATTGCGAATAATTTATTCCATCGTAATTTTAAAGCAACAGCACCGTTACAGAAGCTCGTAACGGATATCACATACCTACCATTTGGTCAAAAACCGTTGTATCTTTCAAGTATTAAGGATTTATATATAATGGTGAAATTATTGCTTATTCCATTAGTGACTGCCAAGATACTAATTTTGTGTTGCATACGTTAGCCCAACTTCATCATTTGCCCGAAGGGTGTACACTACATAGTAATCAAGGTGCGGTGTATACATCTTATCACTATCAACAAGCTGTAAAAGCAAAAGGCATTACATGAGCATGCCCATAAAGTAACGCCCGCTGATAATGCCCCATTGAATCGTTTCATTCTGTATTAAAGTCTGAAACATTCTACTTAGACGATTTGAAAAATACTACGACAGCCATCGTAGAACAAACCGTCAAAGACGATATCACTTATTATAACAATAACCGAATTCAAACGAAACTAAATAACCAGTCGCCAGTTCAATACTGACAACTGGTTGAATAATGCTTTTTTGATCCCTGTCTTATATACGGAGTAAATCCCATAAGTTACCAATTCTTTTTTCTACAACTTGAGCGGTTCTTAATGACAACAAAGAACTAACGTAACCCATATTTAATTCAAGTTGAAAAAACCTAAATTTGAATGACTCAATAATGTTCTATCTAAATACATATTCCCACACTCACAGGACGTTTCAGGAATGTAGATACAATTATAACAAGCTGAGCCGTTCGCCCCCTGTAAGCCTTGACCCATTGTCATACCTAGCTCTGTACAAACTGGATCTGAACTACACCAATGTGATTTCCCAAGAGCCTTGTCTATCATGTGGAAAAATTTCATTTTATGTCCTAAACGAACAAGACCACCGAACGTCCCTTCGATATCACCAGCAGATGTATATATAAGCATACCCGCTTGATTTTCATTCATATATAGACGCTCACGGATAGAGGCCATATTATAACCACTTGTATTTGCAATTTCCTCCATAATTAAATGGGCCAGTGAATGCATCATAATATTTCGTGGATTATTAATAATTTCCGGCATATAATGCTTCATTTTTGAAATACGACTTAGGTATTCTTCAAAATATTGTTGAACTTCAACTTTTTGCTCCCATTTACGAATTTCCTCCAAATCAAATTGGATGAAAATCCCTTCACCAAAAACGCTATACGCTGGTAACCACTTTTTCTCGTTCGGTACTTCTTTATGGTACATTAAATCATAACTTGGTTTAAATTTGTAAGAGCCATCTTCTTCAACAGAACTTAATCTTTTAAAACCTGCTAGAGCTGTCGTCTCACGAAGCTTAGTAACACGATTTATCTTTTTGATGAACTTTGTATATGCACCTGCATAATCTTTGGCATCTGCATCTTCATTAGACCACTCTTCAAAAATTTTTAAACACTCTTCATTTTGAGCTGACTGTAAAACATCAAATTCTTTTTCACGTAAAATCATAGGTGAAGATAAATCACCATTACCTTCATCAACACTAATACTCGATTCCATATAAAGAATGGTCTTTTCACAGTCTTCTTTCGATACATTTAACTGTGAACTTGCTGCATTATACAGCATCTCTACCTTACCTACTATATTCGTCTGAGACTGTACTAATCCATGTACAACTGTTTGACGTTGTAAAAAATCTAATAACTTATCGACATTTTGATTTTTTTCACCAGGTAATGAAATAACACTTACCTTTTGTTGCAAATAGACATTGATAGAGTTTCGTAAAATAGCAACAGTAGGCTCATTACATGGCTCAAATTCATCTGAGCACCATGCCTTATGACCTTTACAAGTATATTTGAGTGCATCTCCATATAATTCTTCTGTTATTACCGAACTATTCTCACGCTTTGCGGTAATACCACGTAAGGAACGATTTTTTCCGCATGAACATTTAATAGACCAAGAATCAAGAGTTGCTCCACCGCTTGTATTTAGTGTCATTGTGCCATTACATTCCTGTCCGCTATGAACCCATTCACCCCAAGGGAAATCAGAAATATGTCCTTGCTTACAAATAGTGATAAATGGTACTTGCTTCATATAACGATTCTCGTTACACGTTCTACAAAATTTACATGAACTTTCCGCACTATAATTTAAACGATGCAGCTCCTTACAGAATGGGCAATAGTGCCATAATGGAAAACGTAATAAAGGTATCATTAAATTGGAATTTGATGTATCTTCATGAGCCTTACGGTAGTCAGGAGGCATATAAAGTTTATTAACACCTAAAAACCCTTTAAGGCGAGGTTCAAACACTTCAAATTCCGCTCGATTTTTTTCATCCTTCGTTTCTTTTGTAAACCAATAATCTAATGCACCTACAATCGCTGTCTCACCTTCAGGGCTTACAATTAAAGAGCCTGGACCATTCGCCCCTACTAGCTGACTTCTTCTTAAAGGCAACCTTCTCATGATAATAAATCCTCCAAATCGTCATCTATACTTGTAGTTGTTGCATCTACATTCGAGATATCCATAGTTATTTTCCCTAGACTTGTTGCATCTACACTTCGAAGTGAGTTTATCATAGGAATGGCATTCGGATATACCTTTGAGGCAATCGGGTCGCCACTCATATACATCATACCTTGAGCATCCTTATCACTTGCTTTCCAACAAGTGAATTTAGCACTTTGCATTAATTTATCAAACTTTAAAAATGCGCTTTTAAACGATTTCACTTGCTCTTCATCAACCAACTTTACACGCGCAATAAGATTTTTCACAAAATCTCTAAAACTCTCATCTTTTTTTATCTTAATATATTCATCTACATTCGGTTCCATAGCCATTACTCTTGAAAAACGCTGTCTTAAAAATGCTATAATCACTGCATATAGAGCACGATCTAAACTGGCATCTGAAAACGGAGTCACGCTTGTCGTTTCAACTTGTGCATAGAGACGTTGATGATATTCGATAAAATGTTCAAAATGTGACTTATCACGTGAATTTCGGTTGGAGTATACTGTAAAAATAAGCCCCGGTCTTTCCATCCAGCGTCGTCCCACACGACCTGTTACTTGAATGTACTGAGCTGTCGTTTTCGGTTGTCCCACAACTGCCATCATCGATAACCGGTCTATATCGACACCTACTTCAATAATATTGGAAGCGAGACATACATCTAACACTTGTTTTTGATTTTTCGCAGTTAGTTCAACTTTCAATTTATCAATAGTTTTTGTCACTTCATCACTTTGCATACGCGAAGTTAGTTCAAGAGGATCTTTTATAAAACGATTTTCTTTGTATCCTTCTCGATTTTGAATAGATCGCATATAGGTTGGTATGTCCATTGAACATAAATTAATTCCCGCACCTAGGTCACGTAAACTATTATAAAATGATAATAATGTCCAATATGGATCTCGTTCATCCATCAGAATTTGATTTCCTTCTTGTAAAACACCTGAAAATACTTTAACTTGAGCCATTAACAATCCAACATTAGTTGTGAAAATCCCCGCATATTTTCGTCCAGGCAACGGCTCCCCATTTTCATCAACAGCCACTTTTGCGAAAAAGGAATCGTCAATATCTAGCCCTGGACTTGGAAATAGTTTTGCTTGATTACGACCAAATAAACATTTTGTCTGTATCCCAAACTCTTTAATCGTAGCTGTCGCTGAAATAATTTTCGGTTTTATGTGCTTGCCTTTTACCATTTTTGTACATAATTCCTCAATCACTGTTTCAAATAGCCCTGCTAATGTTCCAAGAGGCCCAGATATAAGATGAAGCTCATCTTGAATAATTAAATTTGGGGGTGTTACCCGTTGCTGCCCGTTTTCATCAATACCGAAAATAGCTCTTGCTTTCGGATTCCATGTTAGCTGTACAAATTTGTCAACCGTACCGATTAAAAATGTTGGTTTTTTCTTATAAATAGCTTCATCGATAAAATATACTGGAATTTCTGCAGAGAAATCACATGCTGTATCAGGGCAAAACGTCACGAATCGATTTTCTACCTTTTTATAACCTACAATTAACGTATTTTTACCATTGCTTATTTTCCCAAGTGTACAACCGCACCAAGGACATTTCGCTACAACGAATTCACTATCTCTCTTACCTTGCTTTAATCCACGCAGCTTCTCAAGTGCAACGGTATAACTATTTGGTGACGTACTTCCCCCAACCCACATCCCAATCGAGTATGGCGTTTCTCCTAAATATCGAGGTTGTTCTCTTCGAATTACTTCCATTGCACACATTAAACGCGATGAACGTTGGAATTGATCTGCTGTAAGTAAACGTAATGTGTAACGCATTATAACATCCACGCCAGCATCTTTCGGATTTAGAATACGGCGATAGAACATTTCAAATGCTGCAACACCTAAATAAGCCTCTGTTTTACCACCACCTGTTGGGAACCAAATTAAATCGACAATTTCTCTTTCAAGTGATTCATCATTTACAATTGAATCCAGCGACATTAAAAAAAACGCTATTTGGAATGCACGCCAACTATTTGTACTTGTTTGCAACTTATCTAACTTAAATACCGTATCTTCATACGATATATCAAATGTAATCTCTGTATCATTTATTGATGCTGTGCGAGTTTTTTTACCATTTACTTGTTGCAATAAAATTGCTTTATTAGCAAGAATGAACGCATCTTTCACTTGTTTTTTATTTAAATGCTGCAGTCCATTTTCCATTCGTAACAAACTTTCTTTACATAAATTCAAGTTACACATTGCAACATTATATAACTTGGCATCCAGTTTAGGAATTTCCGCCTCTCTTTCCTCAATCCACTGACGATAACCATGAATAAGTGGCATTAAAATCATTTTCAATTGTTCAAAAGATTTCGCATTAACCAAATCTATCATTTTAATATTGATTTTTTCTAACTTCCCGTCAATTATCACTTCTACATCAGGTGTCATACTTGTCGTTTCATAAGTTGGAATAAATGTTGATTGAATCTCTCTAACAACTTCAGTATCATCCCAGGTCATAGAACAACCGTGGCCAAACGCATAATTAATTTTATTACGATATAACAGCTCGTCATTTGCTTCATCAGCTGTCATCGGTAAATTTCGCTGATAATGCTTAGGATAGCTAATAAACCTGCCTTGTTTATCCGTTTGTAAAATAACCCCTGCCTGAAATAACATCACTTCATCTGATTGACTGCTTTCCTTTTTACCTATTTTCGAACGATTCGTTACTGTTACAGTCGTTAAATGTTGACCATAAACTTCACGACATTGGATATGAAGCTCCATATGAATACTAGTTATCTCTTCATTTAGCTTATTAAAAATCGGTAGTCGCTGTTTAAATACACGCTTCTTTAACAAGTCTTCCATTTGCAGGTCCACTTTCGAACCGACCGTCTCACGAAGCCACCATTTCCGATTTCCTTTTCCTTTAATGATAACCATATGCGATTTGTAACGTGCACCTTCAAAAGTAACAGTCAGAACTTTGGTATCATTGCTAATATTACATGTCACACCTAAAGAAGATGGTAGTCGCTCATCATTTTGAATCGGAACCTCTTCCGAATCTTCTTCCACTACTGCATCTCGTTCAACAGGCTTCTTTTCTTCAGTAGCATTATCCAATACTACTTCATTACCTACAGTATCTCCTATTTTTGCATCAATTGGGAATAGTACACCTGCTGCATAACGGCGTGAAGGATATTCATACTGTAAAACTTCCTCTTTTACTCCACCATTCACCCAATAATAATTTTTATATGCTTCGTCAGCTGCCAGTTCTGTATTACCAATCACATTTAACGGTAACGAAAATTCATGTATTGCACTTGGTCCCACAATTTCTACCTTTGCTGCATCAATCATTCTTTCACGATTTTGAAGTGACTTCTCCATTGTTAAGCTCATTATTAATACCTCCAAATAGTAAATACATCACAATAATCTACCAAAATCGGTGTATAGTCGATTTCATCTACAACCTCTATGTTGAAGGATGCTCCTTCTACTAAAGGAGATGTAAAGGTTGCATAACCGTTATCAATCAAGTTTTCAACGATTGTTTCATCAAGTTCATTTAATAACTGATTTGTAATAAAACGCCCCGCTTGAATATGTTTTGAATTCAATATTCTGGAAGATTCCTGAATTTCTTTCTGTGTCTCTTCATCAAACTTTAATGCAACAAGTAAATTATCAAACGATTTCATCGAAATACTTTCTTCTTTTATCCAGTTACGTAAGTTCTGAGGATTAGCTGTAGTAATACCATTTTTCTTTAAATAACGAATCATTTTTTCCTCACCGTTTTTTTCAATAAGATGTCGAAGCTTTCTTTTCCATATTTTTTGCCACTTTCGATGGTTAACATGCTCTTCTCCAAGCAACTTATTGGCTACTTCGATGATTAAATCAGTATTAGTATTATTACGGAATAGTAACCAATCTCCTGGCTCTAAATCTTTTATTTTTGCACTTGACAAATGTAATGTTTTAGAATCGATTTTACGTAATTTCGAATCAATAGGAATAAAAGTATAATAATTGTTATGTAGCACGATTAAATTCGCTTCCACTCTATCAATAGCATTTAACTTTTGTGAATTTCCTTCATGACGCGCAATAATTTCATCCTTTTGAAATTGTTCTTCTAGTGCTTTTCCAAAGTCTACTTCAAACAACTGTCCATCTATCCCTTTGGATATTCGGACATTTTCATACATATTATCTATTACATCGCTTTTCTTTATATTTTTAAACGGCTTTGTTTTACGAATTTTATTTTGAAAGATATCATAGCTAATAAAATATGTTATTCTCGCTAAAAAGACTCTCGAAAAGCGCTCATCATAAAACTCTGGTGAACCAATAATAAATACTTCATCATATATCTTTCCGCCTTTCAAATATTCCGAAGCACGTAAAATAGGCACACCATCTACGTCTTTAATGGTGCTGTCATAGCGAGTTACAATACATTGATTCAAGTGACTATTAATATGTTTTTTCACTTCAATCTGCAAAAAATTATCATTAATATAATTATCTCTAATGTCTTTTAAAGAATTTAAAAGGGGACGCCCATACGTATTAAATAACTGTGGATATTGTACACGGAGCTCTTTAAATCGCTCGATAATTTGAGTAAAATATTTTTCAAACAAAATGTTATATTCATCAAAGCTAGTAAAAAAGCGATTTATACTCTTTCTAATATCTCCAAACATTTCATTTAAATAATCTTCATATTCATATCGATTTCTAATTTCATGACTAAATTGCTTCATACATTCATATAATGTAGTTATTTCTTGCTGTTGCACATGCTTGAAATTAACTTTTTTACTCTCTCCATATACAAAATTTATCATTTGTAAATTTAATTTTTTATTATTTCCAAGCAAGGAAGCTCACCCCCTTTGGAATTTCTATTTGTGTATCTTGTAGTTGCTCAACAATTTCAGTGGTAATAATCGATTTTTTATTCAAAATAATATCTTGCTCAATAGTATCTCGTAGCATTTCAGAAGTGTCTACGTTTTCAAATTGATCGTCTAAAATAATTTTACCTATCCCTTTAAACTCTTCCATTCTCGCAACGGCTTTTGCAGCACCAATCATCAATAACCAGTTATTATCAGATAAATAATGTGTATCTTCATCATCTTTCTTAATCCATTGAATATTGCGAAATATTTGCGTAGATCCATCTTTTAAAATATCCTCATGATAAAATTCGACATCTCGGTATTTTAACCAAAAATAATTCGAATACTTATCAAACTCCGTTCTGTTTCCAATAATATAAGCACTTGGGATATTAAGCATCTCACGCTTATTTATTTTTTGAGATGAATAGATTTCTGTTAATGGACCCGAAATTTTCTCAATATTATTTACTACACGTGCATTTAAAATTCGATCTAATTTTCGATTTTTAATAATGATATGTGTTTCCCATTTATAATAGGGGACATATTCAGTCACCCCCGCATTATTAGCAATAAGTAAATGCCATGGGCTAATTTCCGTATAATCTTTTAAAACTCCTTGAACAGAACACCTCTTCCATTTAGTTCCATCTAAATAATAAACAATCGCTCCATTCTCTAACTGTTGGAATCGTTTTGCAACCATTGAACGATTAATCGTCTGTTCCATATGAGCATCAAAAATACCATGTAATAAGAAATACGAGAAAGTTAACGAGTTTGGTAATGATAAATAAATATTAAAGGTTGATTTATTAGCTCGACTATATTTATTTAAAAAACTTCCCAGTTTCATAGAAAAAATCATCCAAGGTTCTATTTTTTTATCAAATCTATAGTATATTTCTTCAAATTCCACTTTACTCACCCCATGTCCTCGTATGTATTATTTTTTATCAGACGTGTTAATTAACCAATTTTATCCTATCCTAAAAAGAGCTACGAGCTTTTCTGTGGGCGAGCGTCGAGCCGCTTCCTCAGCGTTGCTCCGTGCACTGGTCACGCCTGTCTCGCTGTCCCGCGGGAGTCGGGTAGCCTTCCTCTAAAATCAATAAAAACACACTCATACAAATAGAGAATTTTTACAGAAAAACTGAGGAATAGAGATAAAAACCGTTCTAATAATTCCCTAATCAACACACTTGATTTTTTATAAATTATTTATAGTGATAAAATAGTATCACTAATATTATAACGTTTTCTAAAAATATTGAAATAATAAGAATATATCTTTCTATTGCATCGCAATTTTTGATTTAACATCCAATCAATTTAAAACCCCTTTATTCCCAAATAAAATCATTAATAACCCAACGTTTAAATAGTTCCAAACACTTAACAATTATTGTAAAATAATAGATAATTAATATTTTTAATCAGTTTATAAAATAACAAAATCATTAAAGTTACTAGTTTTTTCAATTATTACTTTTTTCAGATGGTATCACCTCTTATGTTCACATCTTTTTCAATAGAAAATTCATCTGTTTTTCTTTATAAAATTCCTATTAAAAATCACGTTTTTCAGGACCTTATAATGATTTTCAGTTTTTTCGACAATTACATTTATCGGTATATAAATACCATTTTAAAAATACAATTCAATTCTTTAAACTAATTAACTGCAAGCAATGAAGAAAACTCCTTTCCTTGTTGGCCTTTTTCTCGATTTAACAGAGCTATAGCTTCTAAATAATAAGTAGCTGGCACCTGGTAGTCTGATAATCTACATGCTTTATTTACCCTCTACAAATGTCAACTAACTCCTCATTCTTCCTTATCAGAATGAGGGAAAGCATGAAATTAAAAATGTAGGCGAAAACGTTTTATTATATACTTTAATGGTTGCCCAAATAACAATTACCAACTTCTTTGTACCGTTCCATCCTACCTTTTTATAGATACGGTCAAGAAACAACAATTAATACGAAAACAGCATTTAAAAAACTGCCTCATTTTATTAATCAGAATTTTATCTCAAAATGAAAAGGATTATTTTTTTCTTTTTTAAACTATATGTATCCACTAAATTTGGAAGAAACAGAGCAAGAGGAAATTAATAAATACATTAGGCATTTGTCAATATTTATTATACAATTTAGATGTAGCAAAATATGCTATATCCTCTTGTCTCCGTAAGCATTAGGAAGATATTAAATTTTGAGTAAAAGAACATCTATTATTAGCTATACGCTAAAAAATAATGAAAAACGCTATTGTATATTGGCGTTGATTCGCTTACAGGGAAAGAACTTGGAACCACTCGCCGTGATTTTAAAACAAAGAAAGAAGCGGAATTAGCCTTTTCATGTTTAAAACTAGAAATTAATAATGGTACGTACAAAAAACGTCAAATAGAAACGTATCAAGACCTTTATGATTTATGGGTTAACCATTACGAGAATACTGTAGAAGAAAGTACATTCGTGAAGACTACTGCCATTTTCAAAAATCATATCTTACCTGCAATGAGCGAGTATAGAATAGATAAAATTGATGTTGCAATCTGCCAAATGCATGTAGATGAATGGGCTAAAAAGCTACAGCGGTTTCGAATGGTTAAATCTTATGCTGCTAAAGTATTAGATCTTTCAATTAAAGGAGGTATTTACAAAGTAACACTTTTATTTTAGTGGAATCCCCTACAGACAACAATGCATTAGCATGAAGAAGACGAGATCTTTTATGACCGTGAGCAACTTATCGAATTACTAACTTGCTTTGAGAAAGAAAATAATATGAAAGTACATGCACTTTTTCGGTTACTCGCGTTCTCTGGTATGCGTAAAGGTGAAGCACTAGCGTTACAATGGAATAACCTCAATTTTAAGGATGGGGAAATCCGTATTAACAAGGCATTAGCACGTGGTGAAGATAATCAACTATATATAAAGGCAACTAAAACAAAAGGCTCTATCCGTACAATTTAAATGGATAAAGTAACGATGGATATTTTAGACGTTTGGAAAAAGCAGCAGAAGCAAGAGTATTTAAAGTTAGGGATTAATACATTAAAACCTAATCAACTTGTTTTCAGTAATGAACGCAATGAATATCACCAGCCAACCAAAACACGAAAATGGATTGTGCAAGTACAAGAAAAATATAATTTAGAAAAAATCACTACACACGGATTACATCATACCCATTGTTCATTGTTATTTGAAGCTGGTGCAACTATTAAAGAAGTACAAGACCGTTTAGGACATACGGATGTACAAACCACTATGAACATTTATACACACGTAACGGAAAAAGCAAAAGAAGTTGCTGCCAAAAAGTTTGCAAAATATATGGATTTTTAACACTAATAAATGCCACTTTAAATGCCATTGATTGAAAACAAATGCCACTCAATGACATAGACAAAAGAAAAAACCCTTGATATACAAGGGTTTTGACAACTCTAGACAACTCTAGAAAATTCAATTATGGAGGTGGCGGGAGTCGAACCCGCGTCCAGAAGCTCCAATACACCGGCTTCTACGCGTGTAGTCTACCTATTTGCAATTCGCGATTCCTTATGCCGACACTTAGAACCACAAGGATTTACACGCTTTAAAGCCGCGCTCATTTCAACTATTTTATCCACTAGGGAGTATTACATATTTACGAACTCAGTTTAAAGACCTATTAAAATTGATTATACAATGAATAAGCATTATTATCTAATTTTAACTTTATAAAAATGTTCTCTAATTATAGCCTTACTATCTTCACTATTATAACTGAAAATAAATTCCCTAATACTCTTATCCATTTTATCGTATTTATTCGGTTCTAGTATTATAAGTATAAAATTTATAGCCTTTAATACCTTCTCTAAATTAGTTACTTCACTTTTATAATTTAAATCCACTTGCTTAGTACTATATGACTTTACATTATTAAATAAGGATAAGTTATTACTATTGGTAGAGTGTACATAATCTGAACTGCTTTGATATACTCCCCAAATCTCGATTAACTTATCTTTCACTATTTTCAGATTTTTTTCATCGAAGTATTTTTTTAATTTTGTATATAAATCTGTTGTATAGTTTACACCTACAATTTCACAAGTTCGCTTTAAATACTTCAAAAAGTTATCTATTATATTTCTAGTTAAAATAGCAGTAACTTTACCATCTTTAAAAACACCTATATGTAAAATTTGTATAGAATTAGAAAGTATTTCATTTATTTGTTCATCACTATTTATTTCGTTTTTCCATATTGCTATACTGTATGCCCCATCGTGGATTTTTCTCAATTGCTTTTCAGATTGATTATTAAACATAACAGTGTTAAAAATATTTTGCTTAAATAAGTCTAAAATAGAATTAAAACTCTCTTCTACAAGGTTTTCCATTAAATCACCCTTCTAAATTTATTGATTTAATTACAGATGACCAATCTGATTCATTATTTCCTGACAGTTCGTTATAAACAGTATTTAAGTAGCTTTTTATTTGATTTATATCTTCTAGTTCACTAATCCATTTAAGAACTCTCCCTAACAATAAAGTTCTATTATGTTGTAAATACTCAGGTAAATCCATCTGCAATTCTTCGTTTAAAAAATTTAATACATCACTATTTCTTTTAAAATGTTTTTTAGACAAAACGAGTCCTGTTAAACCATTACTTAACATAAAACTGTATGCTAAACTTTCATCATTAACTTTAAATATCTCATAAGCTGAATTAAATTTTTTCGCTACTTCAATCAATTCACTATATTCTTTTTCCACGCTATCTCACTTCCTCTTAAATTAAAATTTTGACAAGAACTCCTCTGACAAATCAATTATAGATTTTTTTAATTCTCTTTCATTAGGTATATCATAAATCATCGTTCGACTTTCCGCATTTTCAGGAATTCTAATAGACTGTTTTAAAATATTTGTAAATGTATTAAATTTAAATTTATCTCTTACTCTCTTCATATGTATTTCAGGATGATTATAATGCTGAACTAAAGTAAAAATAATTCCTAAAGCATTTACTTTATTAGGAGCATTTTTATTAAATTGTTTTACCATCTTCTCAAACAAATCTAAACCTAGCGTAGATAAAAAGTCTGGTTTAACCGGCATAATATAGTAGTTAGTTGCATTTAAAGCTGTTGTAGTATATATAGAATGTGTTGGCGGGCAATCAATAAATATAAAATCATAGTCATTTCTAAAATCTAAATCTTCAATATAGTTTAAGAGCCTATATGGTCTGTCATCTAATCCACCCGTAGGACCCTCTAAATTTAACATTTTTAAATCTCCGGCAATAATATCTAAATTTTTTGCTACATTATATCTTAAATCTGGTGTTTCAGGCTCTGTTTCAGGTTCCTCTTCAGCTCCGATTAAAATATCTCCCATTTCCACCTTATTCTTCATTATAGAATATACTGTTAAATTATTCTTTAATATCTCATTCATATAAACTTCATCTTTTACTAAATATTGAGTTGCATTAAATTGTGGGTCCATATCAATTAATAAAACAGTTTTATTAAAGTGAGTAGCTAAACAATATGCCATATTTACGCATAATGTTGTTTTCCCTACGCCACCCTTCATATTTATAAATGACACTACATTTTTTTTCACTTCATATTCAACTCCCAATTATATTATCACAACTAAATATTAACTATTATTCTCTTTTATTACAATAAAATTAAATAAATATACCCAATTTATTCATAGATACATAGAATCATAGGGAATTATAGGGAACAAATAAACTTTTAAAGGGTAACCCCGTGTCGAATGAACGATTGAAGTACTTTTAAAGACGGGTAACCCTCGTAATACGCGCATGAAATTTTCGCAAATGTTTAGGCACCTTCACTAAAACTAGCTTTTTACTTAGTCGCGCCTTCTCTCCCTGTCTAATAGCAAAATAATTTTCTATATCAATTCAAAAAATACAGTAAAAATCGCTACCACGCTATGTTAATTCATTACATTAGTGTTCTTATACTAATAGTAAACAGAAGAACAGGAGGAGATACAGTGGAAAGATTCTTATCAGTTCGTGAAGTAAGCGAGCTATTCGGAGTTACAGAAACAACCGTAAGACGTTGGGTAATGGAGAATAAAATCCCAAGTTGCTTAATAGGTGGAGCGCGTAGATTTAATTATCAAGAAGTAATGAATCACATTAAAGGAGCGGGTAAAAAATGAATATGAGTTATACAGTAGAGCAGGTAAGTAGAATTCTTTCAAGGCTAGGACTTGGGTTTTCTAACGATTCAGCTAAACGATTAGTAGATAGCAAATTAAAGCGAGTGGAAAGACCAAATAGTCGCTATAACACTTCTTACAACTACTTAGTATATGTGAAATCTTTAGAGGAATATTTAATTAATGAGGTGGGCTTAGATACTAATGTAGTTTACGAAGCGGTATATGGTGCAAGAAGTCAATAACACAGGAGTAAGTAGAGAATGTTTAAATCGTTAGTTAACATTCGCGTTCCCTTAGGTACTATAATTGTAAGACGAAAATGAAAATTTTAATACGTTTCAAAAGTGGTTATCTAGGAGAACACTTTAAAAACTAGCCCGCCTTCCTTAGCAGTGATTCACCGTTAGATGGTGTTATCTTTTCCCAGAACACACCGTCGTAGTAGCCTTTTGGCTAGGTGGCATAACAGAGTTATTGAGAATATACGTGGTAAAGCTACACCTGGGCACGTTGAATGTTATGAAGATACCTCAGGATTACGTATCCGTATCGCCATCCCTTTTATAAGGGGTGGTCTGTGTCCTCGAATTACATAGCTTGCTAAATAAAAAATTAATAAAAAATCCGCGCAGCGAGGAACGAGCTGACGCGGCGAGCGAAGCGAGCATTGAGTATAAAATACAAGTAATAATATTTAATTACTTTCAATATACTATTCACTGATTATACCTAGTTCTTGTAATTTTTTGTAAACAAAACATATACTAAATCCAATTCCGATACCACTATTTGCATTATGTGTTAATACATCGGATACAATGTTATTCGTTTTCGCCATTTTCATAGCAAAATCTTTAAAATCAACTCCCATTATGAATACACTTCCACCTTTAGAAAGATTTAAAAAGTGGGATTCTAGTTGTCTCGACTCCTGTAATATATGTTGTAAATCCACACTACCAACATATCTTCTTTGAGTAACAATACCTATTACATTTCCATCATACGCATCTATAATCGGTCCTCCAGAATTTCCCCCATTTACCGAACCATCTATATAAAATCCTTTAGATACTGGAGCAGAAATTATTGCCTTATGTGTTAATAGATGAGGAATCCCATGGGGGAAACCTGAAAATATAATCTCTGTTCCTCTTTCAAATTTTTCTAACACTTTAGGGTTTAGTATAAATGGATTGAAGTTTTGAGTTTGGGTTACTTCTAAAATTGCATAATCATACTCTGTTTTATCAGAGTAATCAATTATTTTTAATGTACATATTGAACCATCTTCATATTGCCCATAAATTGGGATATCTCCACTAATTAAAGAGGGTTCTATCACATGATGATTAGTTATTACAATATTCTCTTTAACAAAATGAAAACCACTTCCACTACTCGAACCACTTATAATTTGTACTGTTGCATTTGCTAAATCTTTATACATTCGCACTTCCCCTTATCCTACCTTAATATGAATATCATACCATATAATATTCAACTATAAATGCTCTCTCAAGTCCTTTGCCACTTCTTCAACGTCCAGCTCAAGGTACTGTGTTGTAACGGCTAAATCACTGTGTCCTAGAGCTTTACTGATTAAAGCAATACTAGCTCCCTTCTCTAGCAAATTCTTCGCATATGCACGGCGAATCGCGTGTGCATTGATATTCTCTAAGCCGAACCGCTTCGAATACTTGCTTAATTGTTTTGAGATAGCACAATTAGACGATTTACTATTATTCATCGGTGTACCGTTTTGAGTAATAAAGATATGGTGGTTGTCTGTTCCAAAATGAGCGCGGATACCATTGTTTAACTGAATAAGCAGCTTTAACATTTCCACTAGTTCTGTATCAATAGGGAGCTTTAAGAATTTGTGATTCTTTAACGTAGAGCCGTCTAAATTTAAACATAGGTTTTCAAAGTCAATATGACGCTCTCTAAGCTCTCCTAACGTACGAATACGAATACCTGTCTTATATATACATTACTTTAATCGCAGCGGCGTCTCTAAAGCCTATAAAAGTAGTTTGATCTATTAGTTGCAGGAGCTTCTCTATATCAGACTCGCGCGCTCCCTTCTTTACTTCCTTATCAATCTTAATTTGAATATTGCTCCAGAAGCGGTCTTTTAACCAACCGTTATTATAAAGCTTGCTTAGTACCGCTTTAATCGACTTTAAGCGTATTAGTTTAGTCGCGGGAGTAACTTGTAAAACATCTAAGTAATGATAGAGCTTATCTAAATCAATATCCTCTACTACTACAATTCCACAAACCTCTACAAACTGTTTAAAGATATACTCATAGCTTTCAATCGTGCGCGGTCTGTTACCTGCTATACGCATTTGTTTAAAGACTGTTTCAAGTGCAATACTATTGTGCGTACCTTCTCTTTCTTCACCTTTACTACTTGATAGCATTACTACTTCACTATTCACAGCGAATATACCGTGTTTCCGCTTTCTATTAGACATAAAAAAAACCTCCTAATATGTTTACTTAGAAGGTCTTTAAACAAGCTCAAATATGCTAATTTTCCATAGGGATAAGAAAAGGGATATTGTCCAAGAGTTCAACTCCCGTTCAATATCCCTAGTCCTATAAACGCTGATATATCAACGTTTTACGTTAAAATTTTATGGAGGCGGCGGGAGTCGAACCCGCGTCCAGAGACTCCGTTACTCCAACGTCTACGCGTGTAGTTTGCCTATTTGGAAATCACGCAGCATTATGCCGACAAACTGGCGTCCTGTGCGCTAACTAGGAAATCTCTTCTTTACGACTCTAGTTGCACCGTAAAGCGTATCCCACTATAAGTGAGCCTTACTATACTACATGGGCGATAGTGTAGGAAGGCAGATCCGAGCTTACGCTGCGAATGCTAAGTTGTTGTTTGTTTTGCCAGTTATTATATAACTTCCGTTGATGACGAAGACGAGACCTCCGACGCGCGGTTAAAGCCCGAACCATCCCTGTCGAATCCGTAACGCCCCCTCAAAAATTGCCTCAATACTCGAGGAGCTAGTAACACGACTAGTACGGTGAATTGCTTCACTCACTGGCGACTGTTATTAGTATACCTATTTTTATACATAAATACAAGCGTTTACTCTAGTAAACGCCTACAGTGCGTAGCTATTGTTGTCTTGCTTTGAAAGCACGTTCGATTTCACGTTTCGCATCTTTCTTACGTAAATCATCACGTTTATCATAATTCTTTTTACCTTTACCCACACCAATTAGCACTTTAGCATAGCCATCTTTCACATACATTTTCAATGGCACAATCGTATAACCATCTTGCTTAATGCGACCAATGAGTTGGCTGATTTGCTTTTTGTGCAATAATAATTTGCGTGAGCGCAATGGGTCATGGTTAAAGCGATTGCCTTGGTCGTAGGGGCTAATATGCATATTAGAAATCCATGCCTCATTATTGCGAATACGCACGAAAGAATCTTTCAATTGTACTTTACCTGCACGAATGGATTTGATTTCTGTACCTTGTAGTACAATACCTGCCTCAATCGTTTCTTCAATAAAATAATCATGCCCTGCTTTTTTATTTTGGGCTAATACTTTGCCTGTTCCTTTTGCCATCGTATCTAACTCCCTTGCTTAGGGCTGCGTAAAGCAGCCCCTATCATTATGAGCGACGTTTCTTTTTGTTTTTACGCTTGCTCTTTTTCGCAATGCCTTCATAAAACTTAGGTTGGTCTTTGCCATCTCGGCGCTTACCTCTTGGGTCACGTTCGCTCGTGCGACGCTCACCATTACGTTGTTTCTTTTCGCCATCTGCTTTGCGCTTGTTTGAACGTTGGCGGTCATTCCCGCTCGCTTTACGACGATTAGATTGACCTGCTTGAATCACACGTGGTGATGCTTTGCGTGTGCGCTTAAATGTTGGTGCCACGCCTTCAATAACAATCTCAAAATCAATAGCTGACTCATCTAAATTGACGTTTGTCACGATTACTTTTACTTCATCACCAATGCGATATTGACGATTTGTACGCTCGCCTACCATAATCATTTGACGGTCGTTAAAGTTATAATAATCATCACGCATATTACTAATATGCACAAGCCCTTCAACCGTATTTGGCAATTCAATGAACATGCCAAAGTTCGTAATGGACGAAATAATACCAACAAACTCTTCACCAATTTTATCCGCCATATACTGTGCTTTCTTCATCGCATCTGTATCTCGCTCTGCCTCTACTGCTCGGCGCTCTCTACCTGACGTATGGTCGGCAATTTCGTCTAAGGCATCATGCCATCTTTGCAATGTCTCGCGTGATGTATCACCATTGATTAAATATGTGCGAATTAAGCGATGCACAATTAAGTCAGGATAACGACGAATTGGCGATGTAAAATGGGTATAAAAGTCCGTCGATAAACCAAAGTGACCTAATGACTCAGGATAATATTTAGCTTGTTGTAATGAGCGTAACATCATAGTGGAAATTACAGGTTCTTCTGGCATACCTTCAATCTCGCGAATAATCTTTTGCATCGCTTTTGGATGTACAGTATTACCTGTACCCTTAATCAATAAGCCAAAGTTTGTGACAAATTCAAAAAATCGCTGTAACTTCTCTGGTTTTGGGTCTTCATGAATACGGTATAAAAACGGCACGTTCATCCAGTGGAAATGCTCAGCTATTGTTTCATTCGCAGCTAACATAAACTCTTCAATCAAGCGCTCTGCCACAGTGCGTTCGCGCAACTCAATAGCTGTTGGCCAACCATCCTCATCCACAAGCACTTTTGATTCTTTAAAGTCAAAATCAATAGCGCCACGGTCAAAGCGTTTCGTACGTAAAATTTGCGCCAGTTCTGCCATATGCTTAAACATTGGTACAAGTGGCTCATAACGTTGTATTAACGCCTCATCCTGTTCTTCTAAAATAGCATATACATCGCGGTATGTCATACGTTCTGTCGTATTAATAACACCTTCAAAAATCTCATGTGATACTACTTTACCATTTTGGTCAATGACCATTTCACAAGACATTGTTAAACGGTCTACTTGTGGGTTTAACGAGCAAATCCCATTAGATAAACGGTGTGGCAACATAGGAATAACACGGTCTGTTAAATACACACTCGTTGCACGGTCATAAGCTTCTTCATTTAGAGCGGTACCCGGTCGTACATAATGGCTGACATCGGCAATATGCACACCTAATTTATACGTGCCATCTGCATTTTTAGTCACTGTAACAGCATCATCTAAATCTTTAGCGTCTGCACCATCAATGGTTACGATAAGCTCGTCTCGTAAATCACGTCGCCCTTTGTACTCATGGGGTTGTACCGTATCAGGGATTTGTTCAACCTCTTGCATTACTTCTTGTTTGAAGTCGACGATGATGCCATGTTTATGAATAATGGATAAAATATCGACACCTGGGTCATTTTTATGCCCTAAAATTTTAGTAATATAGCCTGTGGCCGATTTCTCATCTGTTGGCCACTCTTTAATCTCGACAACTACTTTATGACCATCCATGGCACGCAATGTATCCTCTTTCGCGATAAAGATGTCCATAGGTAGCTTTTTGTCATCTAAAATAACAAAGCCAAAGCCACGATTATCTTGGAATGTACCAACAAATGTGGTTTGTGAACGTTCTACAATTTTAGTAATCGTACCTTCTTTACGGTCGCCAAATGATTCTTTTAGTAATTGTACTAAAACAATATCTCCATTTAACGCACCGTTCACTTCATGTGGTGGAATAAAAATATCGGCTGAGCCTTCTTCATCTGGCGCTACAAAGCCAAAGCCTTTAGCATGCCCAATAAAGCGCCCTCGTAAAAAATTCATTTGTTCTGGCAAGCCATAACGATTATGGTCTGATCGCACAATTTTACCTTGTGCTTCCATACGTACTAATGTTTTAACTAACTCTCTGAATTCTTCTGCCTCAATCATAGCAAAGCTATCTTCAAGTTCGCTAACATTCATCGGTTTGTACGTAGGCTCTTGCATCTTTTCTAGTATCTTTGTTTCTAAATTCATTTTTTCCCCTCCTTTAAACAATTACATATGCCACGGTAACTTTTCTAAAAAGGCATAAATATCTTCGTGTAATTGTTCTTTCTCTGGTCCTAATGTGATGACATGTTTAGACTGTTCATACCACTTTATGCGTTTATCATCTGAAGCAACCCCTTCATAGATCATAGTAGCAGATTGTGGATTAATCACCTCATCCTGTGTAGCTTGTACAACAAAAATAGGTGCATAAACCATATCTAATTCATGATTCACTTGTAAAATTTCATTGCGTAAGTCGGCTAAAGTTGGCATACCTTGTTGTTTTATCACAGCGATCTCTTGCTGAATCGTTGCCTCATCTTTACCTTCAAACTTTTTATAATGCTCTGCGTATTCCACTACGCCTTCAAACATAACGTCTGTTGAACGCATCGTCATCGGGGCACACATCGTAACCACGCCTAGTATCGGCTCATTCATTGACAATTTTAGCGATAACACGCCACCTAAAGACAAGCCTACTACAGCAATTTGTTCGTACCCTTCGTCTTTTAATGTTTGATACGCTTGTTGCACACTTTGCCACCAATCTTTTGGCCCTGTTGTAATGAGTTGCTCTGGTGCTACACCATGCCCTTTATAATGCGGGGCAATGGAGGTGTATCCTTTCTTTTCTAAATAACGCCCAAGTTGTCGCACATCTGCTGAACTCCCTGTAAAGCCATGTAGCAACAATACGGCACGCTTGCCTGCTTGAAAGAAAAACGGCTCTAATAAAAGTTTTTTCATATGGAACGCTCCTTTACGATAAAAGAAAACGCCCAACCACAACTTATGGTTAGGCGATTATGCTTAAACTATTGAAATTGCTAATGATAACACAAAAAATAGTACTGCTAAAACAATCGTAATGCGGTGGAGAACTAAATCCATCCCGCGCGCTTTTTGCTTACCGAATAATTGTTCCGCTCCACCTGAGATAGCACCTGATAAACCTGCACTCTTCCCTGATTGTAATAAAACAATCGCAATTAAGCCTAATGAAACTACCGTAAGTAATACTAAAAGAACTGTATGCAAACTACTGCACCTCCCAATAAATGAAACTTCACAATGAAATAAGTATAACAAAAATTAAAAGTGCTGACAATGTTAAAGTAAAAAACGGAAAATACGATAACAAGCCACACCACAATAAAGAGAATGTCTAGAATAAATCTCACCCTAAACATTCTCTTATGGTCAATCTATTATTTAGTAATGTTGTAGAAAGATTGTAGACCGTGGTATTGCGCTGTTTTATCTAATTGGTCTTCAATACGTAATAATTGATTGTATTTTGCTACGCGGTCTGTACGAGATGGTGCACCCGTTTTAATTTGACCCGCATTTGTTGCTACGGCAATATCTGCAATTGTTGTATCTTCAGACTCACCTGAACGGTGTGAGATAACAGCTGTATAACCTGCACGCTTTGCCATTTCAATAGCATCAAATGTTTCTGTTAGTGTACCAATTTGGTTTACTTTGATTAGGATTGAGTTACCAACGCCTTGTGCGATACCTGCTGCTAATTTTTTCGTATTCGTTACGAATAAATCATCGCCTACTAATTGCACTTTGTTACCAATGCGCTCCGTTAATAGTTTATGACCTTCCCAGTCGTTTTCGTCTAAGCCATCTTCAATCGAAATGATTGGGTATTTCTCGCACATTTCAGCATACCAATCTACCATTTCAGCTGATGTTTTCACAACGCCTTCACCTGCTAAATTGTACACACCTTTTTCTTTATCATAAAACTCAGAAGATGCTGCATCCATTGCAAGGCGCACTTCTTCACCTGGTTTGTAGCCTGCTTTTTCAATTGCTTCAATAATCGTTGATAGTGCCTCTTCGTTAGATGCTAAGTTTGGTGCGAAGCCACCTTCATCACCTACTGCTGTGTTTAAACCTTTAGCGTGTAATACCGCTTTTAAACTATGGAAAATTTCAGCACCCATGCGTAAAGCATGACGGAATGATTCTGCACCTACAGGCATAACCATAAACTCTTGAATATCTACGTTGTTATCCGCATGTTCGCCGCCGTTTAAAATGTTCATCATTGGTACTGGTAGTTGTTTAGCATTAAAACCACCTAAATACTGATAAAGTGGAACATCTAAATAATCTGCTGCTGCGTGTGCTACTGCCATTGATACGCCTAAAATCGCATTAGCCCCTAATTTACCTTTATTTTCTGTGCCATCAAGCTCAATTAAAGCCTCATCAATAACAACTTGATCTAATACAGAATATTGCCCTTCTAATTCTTCAGCAATTACCGTATTTACATTTTCTACAGCTTTTAATACACCTTTGCCTAAGTAGCGTGATTTGTCACCATCACGTAGTTCTACTGCTTCATACTCACCTGTTGATGCGCCTGATGGAACGATTGCGCGTCCAAATGCACCTGATTCTGTGAATACTTCAACTTCTACTGTTGGGTTTCCGCGAGAGTCCATAACTTCGCGTGCATGTACTTGTGTAATAAATGGCATGATTAATTCTCCTCTTTAATTAATGATGTACCCGTCATTTCGGCAGGTTGTTCAACTGCTAATAAATCTAACATTGTTGGTGCAAGGTCAGCTAAAATTCCACCATCGCGTACGGTAACACCTTGCTTCGTTACAATAACAGGCACTGGATTAGTCGTATGAGCTGTCATTGGGTTACCTTTGATTGTGACTACTTCATCTGAGTTACCGTGGTCAGCTGTAATAATCGCTGCACCGCCTTTAGCAAGCAAGGCATCCACTACTTTACCTAGACATTCATCGACAGCTTCAATGGCTTTAATTGTAGGTTCTAACATACCACTATGCCCAACCATATCAGGGTTAGCAAAATTTAAAATAATCGCATCAAAGGCATCGGCTTCAATTTTATTCACTAAAGCTTCTGTTACCTCATAAGCGCTCATTTCTGGTTTTAAGTCATACGTGGCTACTTTAGGTGACGCAATTAGAATGCGTTCCTCACCTTCAAAAGTAGCTTCTCTACCACCGCTCATAAAGAATGTAACGTGTGGGTACTTCTCTGTTTCGGCAATGCGTAATTGACGCAAATTATGATTCGCCAATACTTCACCAATCGTGTTTTTTAAATCTTCGTTTTGATATGCCACATCAGCATGTACCATATCGCTATAATGCATAAAGCTAACAAACTTCAGATTTTGAGGGTGTTTTTGTGATAATGGGAAACCGTCAAATTCATCATTTGTGAAAACATAAGATAATTGAATCGCTCGGTCTGGTCGGAAGTTAAAGAAAATAATGGCATCATTCGTATCAATAGTAGCAACTGGTTTGCCTTCTTCTTGTATCACAAATGGCAAGACAAACTCATCTGTGACTTCTTGCTCATAAGAAGCTTTCACACCTGCTTGTGCTGAAGTCGCATATTCACCAATACCATCGACTAATGCATCATAAGTTAACTTTACTCGCTCCCAGCGTTTATCACGGTCCATAGCATAGTAACGACCGTGGATGGATGCAAATTTACCCACGCCTGCTGCTTTCATTTCTGTTTCGGTTTGCTCGATATATGTCAGTGCTGTTTTTGGCCCTACATCACGTCCATCTAAGAAGCCATGGACATATACTTCTTGTAAATCATGTTGTTTTGCTAATTGTAATAGAGCAAACATATGCGCTTGATGACTGTGTACACCACCGTCAGACAATAAACCCATAATATGCAACTTACCGCCGTTATTTTTGGCATGTTGTACAGCGCTCAAAAAGGCTTCATTTGTAAAGAAGTCCCCATCAGCAATTGATTTATTAACACGTGTTAAGCTTTGGTACACCACACGTCCTGCACCGATATTTAAGTGTCCCACTTCCGAGTTACCCATTTGGCCATCAGGTAGACCAACACTAGCTCCGCTTGCGCCTAACATATTATGTGGGAATTGCTCATAATAACGGTCAAAATTTGGTTTATGTGCTTGTGCTACTGCATTACCAAATGTTTCGTCACGAAAGGCAAAGCCATCCAGTATAATTAAGGCTACTGGTTTAACCATAAATACGCGCCCCCGCTTCTACTAAAGCTAGGTAAGATGCCGGTTGTAAGCTAGCGCCACCTACTAGAGCACCATCGATATGCTCTTTTGCTAACAATTCATCAATATTTTCAGGCTTTACACTACCGCCATATTGAATACGAATCGCTTGTGCCGTTGCCTCGTCATATAATTCTGTTACTACTTGACGTATCACACCACATACTTCATTGGCTTGGTCAGCTGTTGCTGTTTTACCCGTGCCAATTGCCCAAATTGGTTCATAAGCAATTACCATATGTTTCACTTCCTCAGCTGTGAAACCTGTTAATGCCTTTGTAATTTGTGTTGTTACTTTCTCATTTGTTGCATCTGCCTCGCGCTCACTTAATGTCTCACCACAGCAAATAATTGGGACGATGTTATGAGCTAGTGCTGCTGCTACTTTGCGATTCACAGCTTCATCTGTTTCATTATAGTATTCACGACGTTCTGAATGCCCTAATACAACATAATCTGTGCCTACACTCTCTAATTGTGCTGGGCTAATCTCGCCTGTGAAGGCTCCTTCTTCTGCCTCATGCATTGTCTGAGCCCCAATGGCTAATGCTGTATCATCTGCCATTGCTTTTAATGTAGGAATATATAAAGCCGGTGAACAAATCACAGCGTCTACTTTATCTTGAGCAGGCACTTTATCACTTACTTCCTCTATAAATGCCACTGCCTCATCAAATGTTTTATACATCTTCCAGTTTCCTGCAATAATTGGTTTACGCATGCGTATCCTCCTTATTTATCGTTTAAAACGGCGATGCCTGGTAACACTTTACCTTCCATTAACTCTAATGATGCACCGCCACCTGTTGAAATGTGGTTCATCTTATCTGTTACATTAAACTTCTCTACGGCTGCCGCTGAGTCGCCACCACCGATTACTGTGTAGCCTTCTGTTTCAGCCATCGCTTGTGCGACAGTTTTTGTGCCATTTGCAAACGCATCCATCTCAAATACACCCATTGGTCCGTTCCATACGACTAATTTTGAATCTTTAATCACATTTGCATATTGTGCAGCTGTTTTTGGACCAATATCTAATCCCATCATATTTGATGGAATCGCGTCAATCGCTATTACTTCCGTATTCGCATCTGCTGCAAATGCATCCGCTACTACTGCATCAATTGGCATATGCAATTGCACATTTTTTGCCTTTGCTTTTTCAATGAATGTTTTTGCTAATTCAATTTTATCTTCTTCTAATAATGATTTACCGATATCATAACCTAATGCCTTAATAAAAGTGAAAGATAAACCCCCACCTAAAATTAAATGGTCAACTTCATCGAGTAATTTATCAATAACGCCGATTTTATCTTTTACTTTAGCACCACCAATAATCGCCGTATACGGATGAGATGGCTCGGCTAATGCTTGACCTAACACTTTAATTTCTTGCTCCATTAATAAGCCCGAAACAGCAACAGGTACAAACTCTGCGATCCCTGCTGTTGAAGCATGCGCACGGTGAGCTGTACCAAATGCATCATTGACATACACATCAGCTAAACTAGCAAAAAATTGTGATAATGATGCGTCATTTTTTTCTTCGCCAGCATCGAAGCGCACATTTTCTAACATAATGATATCGCCATCTTGCATAGCATTTACAGCGGCTGTTACGGCCTTGCCTTTCCATTCATCTAACTTCTTTACAGGCTTGCCAATAAGCTCAGCTAAACGTTGTGCAACAGCTGTTAAGCGCAACTCCTCTTTCACTTCACCTTTGGGGCGTCCTAAGTGTGTTAAAATCACTAATTTTGCACCCGCATCTGTCAGCTGTTTTAATGTTGGTAGTGAACCACGAATACGTGTATCATCTGTGATTTCACCTTGCTCCATTGGTGTATTAAAATCTACGCGTATCACTACACGCTTGCCTTTTACATCAATATCATTAATTGTTTTCTTATTGTACACAAAGAAAACCTCCTTGAAATTTTTCCTAGATTAACCGTTCAATTGTATCGTAACAAATATCGTTGTTATTTGTCTTGTCATACAAAAAAGAGCAGGGTAAATTCCCTACTCTTTTTTACCCTTATACATTATAGCTGTTTGATTTTATAAAGGCTATACTTTTTATGCTATTTAACATTAATATGTCACACTTTATCAAGATTAGCGTATCACACAATTATTTTAAGCCACGCTCTACTAAATAAAGGGCTAAGTCCATTAATCTTGTAGAGTAGCCTATTTCATTATCGTACCAGGCTAATACTTTTACCATACTATTTTCTAATACCATAGTAGATAAACCATCTACTGTTGAAGAAGCATGATTGCCATTATAATCGATTGATACTAATGGTAACTCATTGTAATCTAAAATGCCTTTAAGTTCGCCAGCTGCTGCTTCTTTTAATGCTTGGTTTACATCATCTTTTGTAACACTTGTATTTAATTGTACAACTAAGTCCACACAAGAGACATTTGGTGTTGGCACACGCATCGAAAAGCCATCTAGTTTACCTTTTAATTGTGGCAGTACTTTTGACACAGCTACTGCCGCACCTGTTGTTGTTGGAATCATAGAAACCGCTCCTGCACGCGCACGACGTGGGTCAGCGTGAGGGAAATCTAAAATACGTTGGTCGTTCGTATAAGCATGAATAGTTGTCATCATACCACGTTCAATACCAAATTTTTCGTCTAACACTTTAGCTACTGG
Source organism: Lysinibacillus alkalisoli (assembly GCF_014643595.1). GTDB lineage: Bacteria > Bacillota > Bacilli > Bacillales_A > Planococcaceae > Metalysinibacillus > Metalysinibacillus alkalisoli. The sequence goes on along the minus strand of NZ_BMJT01000005.1, from coordinate 124,968 downwards.
TGCTAAACAATTGGTTGTACATGAAGCATTTGAAATCACATGGTCTGTATCTGGATTGTAATCCTCATGGTTAACTCCCATCACAAAAGTTGGCATATCTCCTTTTGCTGGCGCAGATAAGATCGCTTTCTTTGCCCCTGCTTCAATATGCTTTTGCACATCTTCCATTGAACGAAACTTACCTGTACACTCTAAAACAACATCAACACCTAAGTCCCGCCATGGTAGTTTTGCAGGGTCTTTCTCTGCAAGTACTTGTACGCGTTTACCATTTACGATAAAAGCGTCATCCTCAGCTTGCACATCCTCTTCATATACACCATGTACAGAGTCATATTTTAATAAATGTGCTAATTGGTGAGCATCTGTTAAATCGTTTACTGCTACTACTTCAAACTCGTCATGCTTCATTGCTTCACGAAATACTAAGCGGCCAATACGACCAAACCCGTTGATTGCTAATTGTAGTGCCATGTAAATTCCTCCAATTTCAGCTATGTTTTGTGTAACAAGGACCAATATGTCAGACCTCTTACTTTAATTATAAATCCATTCACTATAAAAAGGAAGTATAAGACTCCTTACTTCCTTTGCTCTGCTTCTGTTAGTTGCGTTAAAAGGTCTACATAATCAATATGACCGAACATAATAATTTCATTTTGATATTCAATCACAGGTATCATCAAAAGAAATTGTTCATGCCATGCATCATTATCTTCTATATTGCGATAGACCACTTCAATATCAATCTCCTCCTGTATGAGTTGAACAATTTGTTTCCCCTCATCACAAAGAGCACAATTTGGTCTACCATAATAAATCAATGTCATATGAACTACCTCCCTACAATTATTTTACCTTGTTTTTTACACTTACAACGCCATCCATAAAAAAAGTGATAAAGGAAATTGTAATTTCCTTTATCACTTTTTTGTTTGTCATAGCTTTGGCTACCTTACGTCATAGTAAATGACTTATGCTTTACTCATGCTCCTCCATATTCGGTCGCACACGTTTAATAAATACCGTTAAACATAACGCAATTACAGTAATCCACATCGAAATATAAAAGGAATGGTTAATAGCATCTAACAATGCCTCCATACCAATCTTTGCTTGTAATGCTTCTGTCATTTGTGCACCTGATGCTACAGCATCCTGCATAAAGCTTGTCAGATTTGATTCTGTACGGTTATGCATAATCGTTAAGAGTAACGCTGTACCAATCGCACCAGTAACTTGTTGTAATGTATTATTAATTGCCGCGCCATGCGGGTTAAGCTCACGTGGCAATTGATTCAGTCCATTTGTTGAGATTGGCATCATTACCATCGACATGCCAAACATACGAATAGTATAAACAGCCATAATATAAAAGTAGCCTGTGTCTATTTTAAGTGTAGACAACATATACGTAGCTGCCACCATAATGCCTAAACCAATCATCGCCATTAATCTTGCGCCATATTTGTCAAATATTTTACCTGTAATTGGGGACATTAAGCCCATCACAACAGCACCTGGCAACATTAAGAGCCCTGCATCAAATGGCGATATGCCACGCACAGTTTGCACATATAACGGTGTTAAAATCATGCCTGAAAACATTGCCATTGAGTTCACACTTATTATGATTGATGACAATGAAAACATATTATAGCGATACACATTTAAATTTAGTAGTGGCTCCTTGAGCTTTAATTGTCGAATCACAAAGAGTACTAAAGAAATTGCACCCACAATAATTGTTGTTGCCACCCAGAAGTTAGACCAACCCTTGTCACCTGCTGAGCTAAATCCATATAAAATCCCGCCAAAACCAAGACTTGATAAAATAACAGACAGTACATCCAATGAGACTTTACGATTTGGTGTAAAGTTTTTTAGTTTAAAGAAAGCAAACACTAAACATAATACGGCAAATGGTAAAACCACTGTGAATAATGTACGCCATGTATAATGTTCAACAATCCAACCTGATAATGTTGGCCCAATCGCTGGCGCAACAATCATTACCATACCAAAGAATCCCATCGCTGTCCCACGACGCTCGATAGGAAATGCCATTAACATGACATTCATTAACAGCGGCATCATTACAGCAGAACCAGCTGCTTGTAAAAATCGACCTGTTAATAACACCCAAAAGCTCGGTGCAACAATAGCTACAGCTGTACCGACAGTAAACAAAGTCATCGCTGTAATAAATAATTTACGGTTTGTAAAACGTGTCACTAAAAACGCACTAACAGGAATTAGTACACCACTCGTGAGCATATAACCTGTAATTAGCCATTGCCCTGTTGATGGTGTTATTGAAAATTCTTCCATGATTGTTGGTAACGCAATATTTAATAATGTGTTATTTAATATTGAAATAAATGCACCAACAAATAAAATCCCTATCATAAAATAAGGGATGGGTTGTTGTTCTTTTTGCTCCATGATAAATTCCCCCACATCTCAAGTACTCCACTATTCTATACATCTAGTATAAAAAAATCAATGTTTTTGTACTTATAGTTCAACTAGCTATATTTCCCTTTTTATTTATGGCATAATACAACTAGTTAGTGATGAGAAAGGAGCGCTCACATGAATGCGCGAAAAAGAAAAGTCATTCAAGTAGCTTTACAATTATTTTTAGAGCGTGGCTATGTGCAAACATCTATTCAAGATATTATTGACCAAGCAAATATCTCAAAAGGTACGTTTTATAATTATTTTTCTTCCAAAGATGATTGTTTAATTGCGATTATTGACATTGCTCGTGAGCAAACGTCTATGCTACGTAGCGAATTACTCGTTGGGAAATCACCCAGTGATAAAGCAGTATTATTGCGCCAAATTGCAACAGGGATTCAATATAGCTCAAATCAAACTATATTACCGATTTTAGAGAGTGTATTCCAATCTAGTAATACGGAGTTAAAAGAAGCTTTGCGCAGTTATCATTTACGTGAGTTAAAATGGCTAGCGCAGCGTTTAGTAGATGTATACGGGGTTCAGATCGAACCTTTTAAATATGATATTACCATTATGTTATTTGGGAGCTTGCAAAGCTTTCAAAAAATGTGGCGAGCTGCTTCTCAAGAGCCTTTTAATATTGCAAGGGCATTACGCTTCTTATTTCAACAACTTGATGCTTGCATCCCACATATTGAAGAAGGTTTTATGACAAGAGAAATTGAACACTATATGAAACAATATATTGCAAATGAAGGTATTGATAAGCAAGAACTATTGCACGCCTTACAAGAATTATTAGATGAGCAGCGCAGCTTATCAACAGAGAGCTTTGATTTGACTAAGGGAATTTATGAGGAGTTAATTAAGACACAACCTAGCGCAGCCATCATAAGAGCATTGATTCCGAGCTTTGCTAATTCTTTTCGCAACACCTCTTATTATAACGATAGTGCTACCATCACTAATTTATTATGGCGTTACTTAGAAGAAAGTTAACATAAAAAGCGAGGTTAACATGATTTGTTAGCCTCGCTTTTTTATATGAAGTGTATTTTCGTAATAACAGGGGAATAGGTTGCAGAGCAGGCTATTCCGCCTGCCCAGCACTATTCGCTACTAGACCTTAACAGGCTGCTAAACTGTTAAGACCTCATTCATTATTCAAAAAATATATTGATTGAAACAGTAAAATGGTGTCCGCAATTCGGACATAATTAATAATAGGCAATCTACATCTAAAATGCAATGATTTTGTGTGATTTTTTTCGTATATGTCACACTTCTGTCATATTTTTTATTGTAACATGTTTTTTACGATGATGTATAACATAAAGATTGTAAATATTTTGTACACATTGAATAAAAAATTACGCCCTCGGAGGGAATCGAACCCCCAGTATAAGAACCGGAATCTTATGTGTTATCCATTACACCACGAGGGCAAAGCACTATTTAGTATAGCAAAACATCTCATGCATATTCAATAGTGATTTAATGGGTTAATTATTTGACCTTCATTGACTATTGCGTGTATGATAAATGTACCGCTTAAAGGTGTATCCCTTTTAAGCTTCATATTTCAGTTAATTTAAGGAGGATTTAACATGAATTTAATTCCTACAGTAATCGAACAAACAAACCGTGGTGAACGTGCCTACGATATTTACTCACGTCTACTTAAAGACCGTATTATTTTATTAGGTAGCGCTATTGATGATAATGTAGCGAACTCTATTGTAGCACAATTACTATTCTTACAAGCAGAAGACCCAGACAAAGATATTTCTCTTTACATTAACTCACCAGGTGGCTCTGTAACAGCAGGTATGGCCATTTATGATACCATGCAATTTATTAAACCAAAAGTACAAACGATTTGTATCGGTATGGCAGCATCAATGGGTTCATTCTTGTTAGCTGCTGGTGAAAAAGGTATGCGCTATGCATTACCAAACGCCGAAGTTATGATTCACCAACCTTTAGGTGGTGCTCAAGGGCAAGCAACTGAAATTGAAATCGCTGCTAAACATATTTTAGCAACGCGTGAAAAATTAAATAAAATTTTAGCTGAACGTACAGGTCAAGACTTAGAAACTATTGCACGTGATACAGATCGCGACAATTATATGACAGCTGAGCAAGCAAAGAACTATGGCTTAATTGACCACGTAATGGAAGCAGATCAATAATAATACAAAAAGGGAGTCGCATATGTGCGACTCCCTTTTTATTATGTATCCTAGTAGGTGGTAATAAAAATACGCTAAAACCATCTGTGATTCTAGCGCGCTCTTTTTATTCAACAACAATTAAAGCGGTTAAAGCTTCTACTGCTGCTTGCTCATCATCACCATCTGCTGCTAATGTAATCGTGGTGTTTTTTGCAATGGCTAAACTCATCACACCCATAATTGACTTAGCATTTACACGTTTTCCTTCTTTTTCTAAATATACTTCTGAACGAAAACGGTTAGCTTCTTGCACAAAATGAGCGGCTTGACGAGCCTGAAGCCCTAATTTTAACTTTACTTGTACTTGCTTTTCATACATTTGTTATTACTCCCTTCTAACGATATGTGCCTTCCCCGCGGCGTAATGAATCTGCTATTTCATCCAATTTACGTAAACGATGATTAACACCTGACTTACTTACTGCACCTGTTGATAGCATATCACCTAACTCTTTTAATGTTACCTCCTGATGTTCAACACGTAAACGTGCAATCTCTCGTAAACGTTCTGGTAATTGATCAATGCCAATTGTTTCATCAATATAGCGAATGTTTTCCACTTGACGCAATGCTGCACCAATTGTTTTATTTAGATTCGCTGTCTCACAATTTACGATGCGGTTAACACTGTTTCTCACATCTCGTAAAATGCGTACATCCTCAAACTTCATCATAGCCTGGTGTGCACCCACTAAGCTTAAAAAGTCGGATATTTTTTCGGCTTCCTTTAAATACGTAACAAATCCTTTTTTACGCTCGATTGTTTTGGCATTCAAATGAAATGTATTCATCAAATTCATTAACGCTTCACTATGTTCTTTATAAAGTGAATATACCTCTAAATGATACGCACTTGTTTCAGGATTATTAACGGAACCACCTGCTAAAAATGCACCTCGTAAATAGGCTCTTTTTTGCATTGTCTTTGGTATTAAAGCTGGTTCGATACTATTATTAAACTGAAAATCATCTGTTAAAATATACAAATCTGCCAATAATTCACGTGCACCTTCACGCACTCGACAAATATAAACATTATTTTTTTTCAGTCGCATTTTCCTTCTAACTAGTAACTCTACATTATAAGGATATAACTTTTTCATACTACTGTATAAGCGTCTTGCAATCGCTGCATTTTCAGTTTGTACATCCAAACTTAATTGACGATTAGAAAAAGAGAGTGAGCCGTTCATGCGAATGAGTGCAGATATTTCTGCCTTTGTACACGTTAAATCTGTTTCAATTAACGTGAGTTCCTTCTTTGTTTCAGAAGCGAATGACATGAGTAACCCTCCTCTCAACATTTTACCTTTTAGTTTATCATAAAACGCGGCTTTTATTACGCGATATTTTATTTTCTCTAATCATATATTCATACATCCACTGTGCAACAACAGTAGCTTGGTGGCAAAGTGTCCCCTCTCGAATCATAGCGATATCCTTTTTAATCACTTTAATCCCTAAATCTTCTAGCCTGTGTTCATCATAGGTCACAGGCTTCACTTGTCCGATTGAACACAATGTTTTTAATAATTGGGATTGCTCTAAGTCATTGACTAACACAGCATCAATAAAAGGCTTACCCACATGGTCATGTACCGCTTTAATATGGGCTTCCGCATTATAACCAATCGTTTCACCCAATTGTGTCATAAGATTGCAAATATATAGTTTAGGTGCCTTTGCACAAAGGATGGCCTCTCTTATTTCTTTTACTAAGAGATTAGGGATAATGCTTGTATACAAACTCCCTGGACCTAGCACAATTAACTCCGCTCGCTCAATGGCACGAATAGCTGCTGGTAGCGGTTTCACATTTTCCGGCTCTAATGTAATGCGTTTGATAGGTACTTGTGCATCCGGGATTTTTGATTCCCCTACGATGGTAGTACCATCTATTAACTCTGCATGTAACGTTACCTTTTTATTAGCTGCTGGTACTACATGACCATTGACTTGAAAGACACGACTCATCTCACTAATAGCATAACTAAAATCGCCCGTAATATCTGTAAGCGCAGCCAACATAAGGTTACCTAAAGAATGTCCTTTTAAATCATCCGATTGCTCAAAACGATATTGGAACATTTCTTCAATTAAAGGTTCTACATCTGAGAGCGCAGCAATGACATTGCGTACATCTCCTGGAGGCGGAATATCATAATTATCACGTAAACGTCCTGAAGAACCACCATCATCAGCTACGGTAACAATCGCTGTAATATCAAACGGGAAATTCTTCAAACCTCTAAGTAACGTAGATAGCCCTGTGCCGCCACCGATTACAACAATACGAATCGGGTTTTTTCTCATCTTACACCTTCTTTCTGCGTTCAATATCACGATGGGTAACCACAGTATGCTCATCAGTAGCTAACACCTTGCCAAAATACTCGGCTAATGTAACCGAACGATGTTGACCACCCGTACAGCCAAAAGCAATGACTAACTGTGACTTACCTTCCTCCTTATATAAGGGAATCATAAAATGAAATAGATCTTTAAGTTTGGCAATCAACTCTTCCGTTTCGGCTAATGCTAGCACGTAGGAGGATACTTCAGTTTGTAAACCTGTTTTATGACGCAACTCTTCCACATAATAGGGATTTTTTAAAAAACGTACGTCAAAAACTAAGTCAGCATCTATCGGCATTCCATGTTTAAAACCGAATGACATCACATTAATCGTAAAAACAGGTGTCGTTAAACTGGCAAACTCATGTGTAATTTTTTCTCTTAATTCTCTAGGTTTCATATGCGAAGTATTGTAAACAGAATCTGCTCGTCCTTTAACTTCAGCTAATAACTCACGTTCTTTTTCAATTCCTTCTAATGGCAACCCATTTGGTGCTAACGGATGCGAACGCCTTGTCTCTTTGTAGCGACGCACTAATGTAGCATTTGTCGCATCTAAGTATAAAATACGTACTTCAATATCTTCATCGCTTAATAATTCGTCTAATGCTGCAATAAGTTCATCAAAAAAAACGCCGCCACGCATATCCATCACAGCTGCAATCCTAAAATTATATTTATCTGAGCTGCGCAATAGTGTTAAAAAAGTAGGCAGTAATACAGGTGGTAAATTATCAATACAGTAATAACCTAAATCTTCAAAACTTTGAATAGCTACTGTACGACCCGCACCTGACATACCTGTAATAATTACTAATTCATTTGATGTATATTGGGCTTCCAACTTTGCTACATCTCCTTTTACTTTTCCTTTGATAGTTGAATACGTTCACTCAGTAAATCAAATGCTTCTGTATATTCGAATGTGCCATATTGCATACCTTCTTGCGTTGCAGCAAAGCATAAATTTGTACGATCTCCTTCTGCCATAGGTAGCTCATTTAAGTCTTGTATGGGATGCCAGGCTAGTGTACCTTCCCTTGTTTCAGTGAAAGGCTCACCTTCAATATCATAAGCGACAAATGTATAAAGCATCCATTCGTCTATAACATCATCACCATCTTTAATAACCATTGTGTAGGTGCCTTTAAGATGTGCATCTTTTGCTGTTAAATTTGTCTCCTCAAAAAATTCACGCGTAGCCGCCTCATAAATCGATTCGCCATTCTCCATTTTTCCTCCTGGTGCTACGTACCATCCTCTGCGTGGTTTTTGTAATAATAGTACTTGTTGATCTTTTATAGCAAGCAAATTTGCAATGCGTTGCATAATAAGACACCTCCTAACAATTTCATACATTTCATTATACCAAGTTTTTTAGATGATACCAAAAAAGAGGTCACTACCGCTTATTGGTAGTGACCTAAAAAATTACTTAAAACAAAAGGGGGATAATTCGTTACCCCTTTATTATAATGGTTCTTCGTTACAAACGAATTACAATAACGTAAATATTATATTACATTTTTTACATTTACATCAGTTAAAACTTGAAAATACTGTTATTTATACTAAACTGTACTTTTCTTTTAACTCTTCAACATAACCTTGTGCAGCTTGTGCAGCAATACTACCATCACCTGTTGCTGTAACAATTTGACGTAACATTTTTTCGCGCACGTCGCCAGCTGCATAAATACCTGGTACAGTAGTCTCCATATTTTCGTTCGTTTCGATGTAGCCATTTTCATTTAAAATGCCTAAGCTTGCAAATGGTTTTGTAAGTGGTAACATCCCCACATAAACAAAAATACCATCTGTTTTTAGTTCTGTTTCTGAACCATCTTGTGTATCTACCACGGTCAAGCTCTCTACTTTATCCTCTGCATTACCATTTACTTGTTTTACTGTTTTATTCCAAATAAAACTCATTTTTTCATTAGCAAATGCGCGGTCTTGAAGGATTTTTTGAGCGCGTAATTTATCACGTCTGTGTACAACTGTTACTTTACTTGCAAAACGTGTTAAATACATACCTTCTTCAACGGCTGAGTCACCGCCACCTACCACGATTAATTCTTTATCTTTAAAGAATGCACCATCACATACTGCACAGTAACTTACGCCACGTCCTGTAAGTTCTTGTTCACCAGGTACACCCATTTTTTTGTACTCTGCACCTGTTGAGATAATAATCGTGCGTGTTTTATATGCTTTACCGCCTGATTTAATTGTTTTATATTCTTCACCATCAATGATTTCTGTTACGTCACCGTAAGCATACTCTGCACCGAATTTTTTAGCGTGTTCAAACATTTTAGTTGAAAGGTCTGGCCCTAAAATATGGTCATAGCCGGGGTAGTTCTCTACTTCCTCTGTGCTTGCCATTTGTCCACCTGGCATACCTCTTTCAAGCATTAATGTAGTTAAGTTTGCTCGAGATGTATATACCGCTGCTGTCATACCTGCTGGACCTGCACCAATAATGATTACATCATAAATTTTTTCTTCTGTTGACATATTAATTTTGCCCCTTTCAAATGGTCATGCATACATTTTAACGCAACCATCTTATTAAGTCATTTACTTGATACTTTCACTTTAATTCATTGTGGGAAGTAATTCAAATAATATGCCTATAGGGGTATTTAATGTGGTAAGTAAGATAATAGTTCGTCAATATATTTATTTAACGTAGCTGGACTAATACCATACTTTAAAGCAATCGCTTTTTTCGTTACTGCTTCATCATGAGCTAATAAAAATAAATATTCATTAGCGGCTGCTATTGCTGTAGCATTTTTAAAGGCATAACCTTGATGTAAGGCATGCTCATACACAGCAAACCATAATTGAAACATAGGTAACACACTAAAATTCATAGTGTCTTGATGCTCATATAAAATCTCTGCTACTTCTGTTGCACGTAAAAAAGCTTTTTCTAATGGACTTTGATCAAAGGTATGCCCTAGTAAGTGTGCGAGATACATTTTTTCTAATTCATCATATTGTTCAATATTAACATTAGACGGATCTCCTAATAGCTCTATCTTAAACGGTGATTTACTTGCTAAAAACAACCCTAATAAACGATCACTTGAAAACTGACTACTTAGCTTTTCTTCAATAAAAGTAAGATGTTCGGTTGTCAATTGTTCTTTATCTTCGGCAACTTCCCATGGTGCTAATGCCTCTTTAGTAGGATCTAGTTCTACAAGCATTTCCCAGGCTTTTTTAGCTTGTCTTTCATGCCCCGTATGGTATGCAGCATAAGCTAACCAAAAATAATACCCTGTATCCCCTTCAAAATGATGCTTTTGCATACTATATAACCAATGATAAGCCTCATCATACTCACCAATCAGTGCTAACGTAGCTCCTAACTTATAACGATTCTCAAACGCATATGGCTGGATTTTCTTTAATAAGGCAATGTGATGACGTAATTGTTCCATGTCTTTATCATAATAAGCAATGACCGTTTGATTACAAATCGCATGAATATTTCCAGCATCATTACGCAATACGGTTTGCAACGCTTCTTTGGCATCCTCTGTAGCACCTACATAAAAGTAAGCTAACGCTAAATTGTTATAAGCCGACCAAAAGGTTGGAAATGCTGCGATAATATCTTCTAACACATTAATTGCCTGCTCAAAATCCCCTTGCTCCATTAAGACTCTCGCTTTTTCTTGCGCACGCAATTCTTCTGTTGATTGTTCTTCCTGCTCTGCTTCAAAGTCGAAGAAAGCTAAAATATCTAAGGCATCTTCCGCATAGATGCCATCCGGTGACATATCTAAATAAAGCTCTGCATATTGTTTAGCTTCTTGCATCAAGCCTAAACAGCCTGCGCTCTCTGCTTTGAAAAACACAATATCAGCATGTGCCGAATCTAATGTATAGGCTTGTGAAATATAATCATAAGCTTCTTTAAATTGTTGAGAACCTAAACATAAAATACTTAATTGTAATAAAATTTGTGCATCGTCTGGCGCTAAATGATGCGCACGTAATAAATACGTATGTGCCTTTTCATTTTGCCCAAATAATAAGGCATCCATCGCTTTTGTATAGTAAAGGTCACTGCTTGGAAGAAATGAAATGACATTATTTTTTATTGTTGGTTTTTTATTTTCCAATCATTTTTCCTCCGAAAACAAGAAATAAGGAACGTGCAACACGTTCCTTTAAAAGTTAATCTTCATTATACCATACGTTTATTATTTTTCCTCATGACGTTTTTCTAATACTTGTAATACATCAAAGAAACTCACCTTTTGCTCTTGTAAAAGCACTAATAAATGATAAATCAAATCTGCTGCTTCCCACTTTACTTCTTCAGCATCGCGATTTTTAGCGCCAATCACTACTTCTGTAGCTTCCTCCCCCACTTTTTTACAAATCTTATCAATACCTTCTGTAAATAAATAGGTTGTGTAGGCACCCGCTGGCATCTCTTTCTCACGTTTTTCAATAACTGTCATTAAATAAGGTAAAATACCAACTGAACCAACATCGCTGTTCTCTTGTAATGTTTCAGTAAAACAAGACGTTGTTCCTTTATGACAAGCAGGCCCTTTTGGCATCACTTCCACAACAATGGCATCTTGGTCACAGTCTGTACGTACACTCACCACTTGTTGGGTGTGACCACTTGTTGCTCCTTTATGCCAAAGCTCCTGTCTTGAACGGCTATAAAACCACGTCTCACCCGTTTCTAATGTTTTATTCAAAGACGCTTCATTCATATAGGCTACTGTTAATACCTCTTTTGTTCTTGCATCTTGTACAACTGCTGGGACAAGCCCTGTTTCGTCAAATGTAATAGCTATCATCGTATATTAACTCCTTTATCACGTAAAAACTGTTTTACCTCTCGCACGCTTGTTTCCTTGTAGTGGAATATAGACGCAGCTAATGCGGCATCTGCATCAACCTCTCCTGTTAACACGTCATAAAAATCTTGTGCATTACCTGCACCACCACTAGCAATGACAGGCACGTTTACTGCTTCACGCACTGCTTTTGTTACATGTAAATCAAATCCTGATTTTTCTCCGTCACGATTCATGCTTGTTAATAAAATTTCACCCGCACCTAATTTAGTTGCTTCTATTGCCCAGTCAACAACAGCCCATTGTGTTTTATTGCGTCCACCATGTGTATATACCATCCATGTTTGGTCATCTTCACTGTATTTTGCATCAATAGCAATCACTATACATTGATTGCCAAACTTTTCAGCACCATCTTTAATTACATTAGGGTTATCTAAGGCTGCTGTATTCATAGACACTTTATCTGCGCCTGCACGTAAAATACGTTCAATATCATCTACTGTACGAATACCACCACCTACTGTGAATGGGATCGTTAACGTCTTTGCGGTTTGTTTCACTACCTCTACCATTGTTGCGCGCCCCTCATGTGAGGCTGAAATATCAAGAAAAACAAGCTCATCGGCACCTTGTTCATCATAATATTTTGCTAATGCTACAGGGTCACCAGCATCACGGAGACCAACAAACTGAATACCTTTTACAACACGGCCATCTTTTACATCTAAACATGGAATAATTCTCTTAGTTAACATGTCTGTGCCTCCTCAAGCGCAGCTTTCAATGTAAAGCGATTAGCATATAAGGCTTTACCAATAATAACACCGCTCACTGTAGCATGGTTCGCTGCCTCTTTTACAGCTGTGATATCGGCTAACGAGCTAATGCCACCTGATACAATGATAGAAGCATTTGTTGCCTCGGCTAGCGCGATGTTAGCGGCGATATTAGGGCCTTGTAACGTACCATCTGTCGCAATATCTGTAAATATAAAATGTTTAGCTCCTTGTTGTGCGAAGTATTGCCCCATTTCAATCGCTGTTTTATTTGATGTTTCTAGCCAGCCATGTGTTGCTACCATGCCATCCTTCGCATCTAAACCAATTACAATACGGTCAGCTCCAAATGTTTGGATCATTTTAGCTACCCGCTCTGGCTCACGAATAGCCAAGCTACCAATGATAACGCGTGCTACGCCATGCGCCAAGTAATAGGCGACATCCGCCTCATCTCGAATGCCACCGCCAATCTGTACTTGCATAGGTAATTCTTTAGCTACACGAATAACCTCCTCCGCATGTACACGTTGCCCATCCTTAGCCCCGTCTAAATCAACCATATGAATATATGTTGCGCCTGCTTCAGCAAATTGCTTAGCCATCTCAAAAGGCGAGTCACCATAAATCGTTTCTTGTTCATAATCGCCTTTAAATAGACGGACACATTTGCCTCCGCGCATATCAATTGCTGGATAAATTTCAATTGTCATTTTGCCACTTCCTTTAGCCATTGTTTCAATAAAGCGGTGCCTAAATCACCTGATTTTTCAGGGTGAAATTGCATACCTGTAATATGTTTATGTTGCACAATTGCAGGTACTTGAATATTTGCATAATCTGCACTTGCCATTAAATCTTGCTCATTTATGTGTGATGCATAAAATGAATGTACAAAGTAGACATAATCCGTCTCACTTTCTACGTACGATTTATGCCATTGTAATTGATTCCACCCCATGTGAGGAATGCGTGATTGCGTCACATCAAATTTTTGAATGATTCCTTGTAATAAGCCTAACCCTTCTGTTAACTGCCCTTCATTACTACTCTCAAACAATAACTGCATACCTAAACAAATTCCTAGTAATGGTTTCTTTTGCACTTGCAAAAACGTTACAAAGTTTTTGTTAGATAACTGTTTCATTGCATCAGGAAATGCACCAACACCAGGCAAAATCAAAGCATCTGTTTGCTGTAAAACTGCGATATCATCCGAGATCACAGGTGTGCAACCAAGGCGCTTTAATGCCTCGGCCACACTAAATAAGTTACCCAGTCCATAATCGATAATGCCTATATTCATCCCAACAACCCCTTTGTTGATGGTACACCTTTCACTCGAGGGTCAATTTGAATAGCCATATCAATTGCACGTGCTAAAGCTTTAAAAACAGCTTCAATAATATGATGTGTATTATGACCGTATGGAACGATAACGTGGACATTCATACGCGCTTCAAGTGCAAACTTCCATAAAAATTCATGTACTAACTCCGTATCAAATGTGCCAACTTTTTGTTTTAACTCTGGTACACGATATTCTAAATGTGGGCGATTTGAAAAATCAACAACAACTTGTGCTAATGCATCATCCATTGGTACAAAGGCATTACCATAACGTTTAATCCCTTTTTTATCACCAAGTGCTTCACGCACTGCCTGCCCTAACACAATCCCTAAGTCCTCGGTTGTGTGGTGGTCATCAATATGTACATCACCGTTGGCCACGATTGTGCCATCCATTACCCCGTGTTTAATAAACAAATCAAGCATGTGATCCATGAAAGGCACGCCTGTCTCAATCTTTGCCACACCTTCACCGTCAAGGTTAAGCTCAATGGCTACTTGTGTTTCACTTGTTGTACGTGATATTTTAGCTGAACGTGTCATTTTTTCCATCCTCTCGATTCTACTGCTCTAGCATGCCCCTCTAGCCCTTCTAGACGTGCTAGACGTGCAATTTTAGGTGCATTTTCTTGCCATGTTTTTTGAGAATAATAAACTACACTGGATTTTTTAATAAAATCATCCACACTCAAGCCACTTGCAAAACGTGCTGTGCTATTAGTAGGCAATACATGATTTGTACCAGCAAAATAATCACCCACTGGCTCTGAACTATAACGCCCTATAAAAATACCACCAGCATGTTTAATTTTGGCTGCGACCTCTTCGGCATGCTCTGTCATAATTTCTAAATGTTCTGGTGCTAAACTATTGACCGCTTTAATCGCTTCTTCTATTGTTGCTGTCACATATACCTTGCCTAATTGCTCGATAGCTTGACGTGCAATTGCTTCACGTGGCAATTGTGTAAGTTGTTGTTCTACTTGTTGCACAACTTCTTGCGCTAACTTTATGCTCGTAGTAACTAAAATCGCACAGGATAGCGGGTCATGTTCTGCCTGTGAAAGTAAATCCGCTGCTACTTCATCAGCATAAGCTGTTTCATCTGCAATAATAGCAATCTCACTTGGACCAGCAATCATATCAATGGCTACCTCACCAAACACCTCACGCTTAGCTAATGCTACAAAAATATTGCCTGGACCTGTGATTTTGTCAACGGCTTGTATGCTCTCTGTACCATAAGCGAGTGCTGCAATCGCTTGTGCCCCACCAACTTTATAAATCTCTGTAATACCGAGTAAATGTGCAGCAACTAATACACCTTGTGGTAACAGCCCTTCTTGATTAGCTGGTGACGTAATAACAATACGTTCAACACCAGCAACTTGTGCAGGTATCACATTCATTAACACACTTGAAGGATAGGCTGCTGTCCCACCTGGCACATATAAACCAACAGCATCTAATGCCGTCACTTTTTGTGCAAGGTAAGAGCCGTCCGCTAACGGCATTGTAAAACCTTGACGCACTTGTTGCTCATGGTACGCACGAATATTTTTAGCAGCTTCTTGTAAGTCTTGATACAACTCACGATCAAATGTATCAACTGCTGTTGCAATCTCCTCTGTTGTGACTTTTAAGTTATTAAGTGTGAAACCATCCCATTTTTTCGTATACATACGTACCGCTACATCACCCTGTGTACGCACATCTTCTATTACTTGGCGCACCGTTTGCAACTGTGCTTCATTACCTTTTTCTAATGCCCGCTTTAGAGAAATATCTTGTTGTAATTGTTCAATTTTCATTAATCATTCTCCTTTACGGTTTGTTTTAAACGCGCCGCTAAATCTAAAATTCGAGAAGCTTTCATACGATAACTCACTGGGTTGGCAATAAGTCTAGACGAAATATCCGCAATATGTTCATATTCTACAAGCCCATTTTCTTTTAATGTACGCCCTGTAGAAACAATATCAACAATGCGGTCAGCCAAGCCAATCATTGGCGCAAGTTCAATTGAGCCATTTAACTCGATAATCTCCACTTGCTCACCAATACCTTTATAATATTTCATCGCAATATGTGGGTATTTAGTGGCGATACGTGGTGCAACTTCATCCATTGTCGTCTGCGGTAGCCCAGCCGATGCAATATAGCAACTGCTAATTTTTAAATCTAGCAACTCATGCACTTCTCTTTGTTGCTCTAGTAAAACATCTTTCCCTGCAATGCCAATATCCGCAACACCATGTTCAACATAAACAGGTACATCCATCGGTTTAGCTAAAATAAAGCGGATATGCTCCTCTGGAATTTCAATCATCAACTTGCGTGACATTTCAACTTCTGCTGGTAGATTAAAGCCAGCTTCAATGAGCATTTGATAGGCCTCTTCAAAAATACGCCCTTTAGGCATCGCAATCGTTAGTTCGCTCATTGTATTTCACCATCCTTTGTTACTACAATAACGCGTTCATATAAGGCATGCATGTCTTCGCATACTTCACTTTTATTTTGTAATGTCGTGTGATAGCCTTGTGCTCTTAATTGCTTAGTTTGTTGTAGAGCTGCTCCAAATGCTTCAGCGTCAAAAAGAACGAGCACATTTTGCTTTTCTATAGTCGGAAGGGGTAAAATTTCTAATAATCTGTCCACACGAATGCCAAACCCTGTTGCTCCTGTAGCAACGCCAAATTCATGTAATAAGCCATCATAACGCCCACCATTACCAAGAGCAAAGCCGCTACCACTCGCAAATACTTCAAATAACATACCTGTGTAATAATTCATATGACTTGATAAGGTAAAATCAAAATCAATATAATCAGCTAGCTCTGCCACGTCTAGTAAATTGGCTAGTTCTCGCATATATTGCAATGCTTCATTTTTACGTACATATTTTTCAATCTCTTCTAATCGAGTCAGATTCGTTGCTTCGTTAATAAATTGCATCAAAGCATCCGATTTGGCCTTCGGTAAGTCGAATGATTCCACCGCTTCTTCAAAACCTACATAATTACGCTTTACTAGTAATTCACGTAATTGTGCGGCTTCTTCAGCACTTTCTGTATAATCTGTTAATACACATTGTAAAATACCTGCATGGCCAATTGTAATTTTAAATTCCTGTAATCCAATGGCTTGTAACAACTCTATCGCTGTCGCAATTACTTCTGCATCTGCAAATACAGTAGTATCACCGATTAACTCAATCCCCATTTGTTCAAACTCAGCGGGGCGCCCTCCTTCAAACTCTTGTGCACGAAAAACATTAGCAAAATATGCAAGACGTAACGGTGTTTTTTCTTTTAATAATTTTGAAGAGGCAACACGAATAATAGGTGTTGTCATATCAGGTCGCAATACTAATGTATTACCTTGATTATCAAATAATTTAAATAGTGAAGCATCTTGAATGGCAGATGCTCGCCCAATCGTGTCGTAATATTCGACACTAGGCGTTTTAATAAAATCATAACCTCTTATTTGTAGAAAATGTTTTGTCACTTCTCTTATTTTTTCTGTTTTATTAAAGATTTGTGGGAATGTATCACGCATTCCTAACGGTTTTTCAAACATTTTAATTGAAGACATTGCACTCATCCTTACTTTTTACTTTAGTTCACTAGAGAATTAGAACGTTAAAGTAATTTTAAATGAAAAACTACATTTAGTCAATGACAAACGTATGATTATTCTGTAAATTCATTATCGCATAAATTTCTCATTTTGAGATTGCCAATTGTTGTCCAATTCATGAAAGACATAAAAAGAATCCCCTAACGAATGGGCACTCTCTCTAATAGTTTAATGTAGTTGTATACTCACTTTTCGCATAAGGAAAACGAGCCAAGCTAAAATAATAACATCCATAATAAATACCTGCTAAAGCAATGGCACCAACATAATAACCTACAAAAACACCATCAAATACAGCATTTCATCCATACAATACTATAGCAATAATAGCGGTCATGATAGTTGCCACATCACTTTCCATAATGAACCTGTTAAAATAAATTGTTTTTCTTTTGAGCTTTCATCTAACCTCTCTTTAATTGAGAATTATTATCAATAATGGTATTGTAAAAAGGAAGATAGAGATACATAAGCTATCGTTCAAATATTTCACCTTTTGGAGGATTTTTAATGCTACAACACTATTATGACAACTACCTAACAAAGCTTGGTTTACAAAAAAGACTCTCCAAAGGACTAGGCTACTTTTATACAATGAACCCTGCAATTGGCATGGGAGATTTTTGGTTATATATTGAAGAAGATGATTTTGTTATATGTCAATTTGACTTACAATTTCATCAGTTTATTTCAATTCATTATCATGCACCTTCTTTTTTAAGTGTTGGCTTATATCACTGTGCTGCTATTCAGCGCACTAAAGATCGTGAAATGGTATTTACTAAAGGGCAACAAATTATTGGCTATTCTGGTATTAAGCAAAATTTTTCTAGTCACTTTCATCCTAACTTGCGTGCCCGTTGCACTAGCATCGCGCTGCAACCTGCCTTAGCTAAAAAGATTGCGCAACAATTTGGTGTAAGAGTAAGTGACTTACATGATTTATTCCGCTACTTTAATGGTGCGATTTATGCGCCAAGTGTAGCTCAGTTTTTCCATCAACTAAAGCACTTTAAACCACATAACAGCATTGCAAAGCAGTATTATGAGAGTAAGATATTTGAAGTTGTAGCTTTAATGCTTCATGAAAAAACAACTATTGTACATCCTGAGTATAATGAAATCAACGAAGCACTTCATTATATACACACCAATATCGCACAAAGTATTAATTTACAAGATATCGCTGACCATTGTGCTGTTAGCAAAAGCACATTAACAACTAAATTTAAAGCGCAAACGGGTTTATCCATTGCCAATTATATTACAAAAAAGCGTATTATTTTAGCACAACAGGCTCTACTTCACACTAACCACTCTGTAGCTGAGATTGCAGATTATGTTGGTTATCCTAATGTGAGCAGTTTCATTAAACGTTTTAAATTAGAGCTAGGCATTACACCATTGCAGTTTCGTACACAAAATATGCAACTTTGTCGTTAATAAAAAACGCGAACTCCAGAAGGAATTCGCGTTTCTTTATTGTAAAAATGTATCTTGTTCACGTCGTTTGTCCATTTGCTCTTTTGTATAAATCACTTGCATAGGATTACCACCAGCAAGGCAACCTGCTGGTACATCTTTATGCACAAGTGTCATGGCAGATACAATAGCACCATCACCAATTGTAACACCTGGTAAAATGGTTGAATTTGCTCCAACCATAACATCTTTACCAATCTTCACATCACCTAAACGATACTCATCAATCAAATATTCATGTGCTAAAATAGTAGTATTAAAGCCAATCACGGTATTATCGCCTACTGAAATCCGTTCTGGAAACATTGTATCAGGCATTACCATTAGAGCGAGCGAGGTTTGTTTACCAATCTTCATCTTTAAAAAAGTACGATATAACCAGTTTTTCACGCGCAATGATGGTGTAAAACGTCCTATTTGAATAATGGTAAAGCATTTCATCACTTTAAAGAAAGATACGGTTTTATATAATTGCCATAAAGAGTTAGACCCCTTTACACGATAACGCTCAGTTTTTCGTGCCAATTTATTCACCCTTTACTAAGTCAATAAATGTTTGCATATGCTGGACGATATAGGTTGGCTTAAATTGTTGTAAATACGCCTCTCCTTTTAAAGCCCATGCAACACCCGCTGTATCAGTACCTGCATTATGCCCTGCCTCAATATCATGCGAATTATCACCAATCATGAGCGCTTTATTGGGCGCTACTTGTAACTTTTTCAATGCTACTTGTACAGGCTCTGGATGCGGCTTCACATGTGTGACATCATCTGTGCCAATTACTACATCAAATAAATGTGCTGCATCTAACACACGCAGCCCTCTCGCCAGCATATCATTGCGTTTAGTGGACACAATGGCTAACTTAACACCCATCGTTTTTAGTTGTTGCAATGTGGTGACCACATCATCATATTGCGTCACAAGCTCATCATGATGAGCCAAATTAAACTCGCGATACTGCTGTGTGAGTTCATCTACTTCATTTGGTGCTATAGTTAAAAACGTTTGTGTTAGAGAAGGCCCAATAAATTGAGCATAGTCTTGTTTTGTATATTTCCCGGGAAAACGTTTAGATAAGACATGTTCAAATGTTTGAAGAATCAATTCGTTTGTATTAAGTAATGTGCCATCAAAATCAAATAATAAAGCTTCATACTTCATAATTTACACCTCTTATTTATCTTTATATCGCACTTGTGGCTTCATTGTTTTACGACGGTAAATCAAGAAGGCAATACCCACCACAATAGCGATAATTGATACGACTTGTGCAGAGCGTAGTTCGCCTACTAAATATAAGCTATCTGTGCGCAAACCTTCAATATAAAAACGTCCTATTGAATACCATACAAGATAGAAAATAAACAACTCACCACGTAATGGATTTACTTTTCGTAAGACTAATACAATAATTAAACCAATTACATTCCACATCGACTCATATAAAAATGTAGGGTGCACATATGTAGATGATGCTTCAACATACATTTGTTCAATCAGCCAATTAGGCAAATGTAAATTCTCTAAAAATGTACGTGATACAGGCCCACCATAAGCTTCTTGGTTAATAAAGTTACCCCAACGACCAATAATTTGCCCGATCAAAATACTAGGTGCAGCAATATCAGCTAATTTAAAGAAACTAATTTTACGCATACGCGTAAAAATATACGCTGTTACAAATGCGCCAATCAATGCACCATGGATGGCAATACCACCTTCCCAAATTTTTATGATACGATCTGGATGTTGACTATAATAATCCCAGCGCATAATCACATAGTATGCACGTGCTGAAATAATAGAAATAGGGATTGCCCATAGTAATAAATCAGCAATTAAATCATCTTTAAAGCCCAGTTTCACGGCTTCTTTTTGCGCTACTACATACGCAATAATAATACCTGTAACGATTAAGATACCGTACCACTGCACAGGTAGTGAGCCAATATGAAATGCTGTACGATTAATTGTTAACAAAATAAAATCCATGATGTTCTCCTCTCAAATCAAAAATCATCTCGGTCGCCATTTGCATTTATCACATCATCTAAACGCTGTGAAAATTCTTCTGCTGCATTAACGCCTAAACGTTTTAAACGATAATTCATAGCTGCCACTTCCAATAGCACAGAGACATTTCGTCCAGGGCGTACAGGGATTGTAAGCTTAGTAAGCTCTGTATCGATGATTTTCATCTTCTCTTCTTCTAACCCTAGTCTATCGTACATTTTCGTTTCATCCCAATTTTCTAACTCCACAATCAATGTAATACGTTTATAAGGTCTTACTGCACTCGCACCAAATAACGTCATAATATTAATAATGCCAATCCCTCTAATTTCTAATAAATGCTCCAATAAAGGTGGGGGATTACCTACTAAAAAGTCCTCTGCTTCTTGCCGGATTTCCACACTGTCATCTGCGACTAAGCGGTGGCCTTTCTTTACTAATTCTAGCGCTGTCTCACTTTTACCAACACCACTTTGACCAATAATTAACATGCCAATCCCATACACATCTACTAATACACCATGGATGGCTGTAGTTGGTGCTAGCTGGCTCTCCAAGTAATTCGTTAATTTACTCGAGAAGCGCGTTGTTGTCATAGTTGTGGTTAACACAGGTACTTGATTTTGATTAGAGGCATCTATTAATGCTGTTGGTACATGCATATCTCTTGATACAACAATCGCAGGTGTATCAGGTGCACATAATTTGATCATACGCTCCTTTTTAACACGCTCTTCTAACATTTCAAAAAAGGAAATTTCGGATTTCCCTAACAATTGAATACGGTCTGCAGGATAATGCGTAAAATAGCCTGCCATTTCTAAACCAGGTCTTGAAATATCACTTGTGCCAATGTAACGCCCTATTCCTTCTTCCCCGCTCACGAGTGTAAGATTGAATTTTTCCATTACATCTTTTACTGATACTACTACCACCTCTTCATCTCCTTACTTACCGAATATGCTTTATTTTAACATGCCTCTATAGTATGACGAAAAATTTTTCATCTTTCCATAAAAAAACGAAGGTTCTATAAAAAGAACCTTCGTTTAGTATGCGCATTACGCCATTATTTTATTCTTGTGTTGCTAACCAAGCAGCAACGTTTTCAGCATCTTGGCCTGAAACGATACCTTTTGGCATGCCACCTTTACCATTTTCAAGAATATCTAAAATTTCATCTTCTTTTAATGTGCCACCGATTTTATCGATTGCCGGTGCAGAACCACCAGTTAAATCACCGCCATGGCAAGAGATACATTTTTGCTTAGCGATTTTCTCGCCTTCGCCTACATCTACAGAAGCTGTCTCTGAACCTGTGTCTGTGTCTTTTGTAGCGTCATCAGCTTTATCGTCTCCACCGCCACATGCAGCTAAAAATAATGCAGAACCAAATACAGCTGTTAAAAGTACTTTTTTCATTTGAACCCCTCCAAAATGATTTTATTTAGTGTACATAGGACATTATAACAAACAAAAAATTTTAGGTGTTGTGAAAGCGCTTATTATTCACAAGCTAGTAACCAAACCGTCTCAAATTCGTCACATAAATGCATGCTCAGCCCACTCGTAAGCCTCTCTATGAATGGTTTCTAGTTGTTGTGTGGTCATCTCAAAATATGTCACACCTTCATCAATATTTTTCCAATCTACTTTATCCATTGCTATTGCCAAATTTAAATAAGGTGTCATGACTGTATCACCACCAGATAGTGTTTGGCATATTTCATCAGAGAATGGGATTTGCTGTAGTACGAGAGACATTGGTCGTTGTAGTAATGCATCCATTAGTGAAAACATACCAATCAAAAAATACTCAGAATAATTGGCTTGCTGTTGATTTTTAGCTAAGATTTCGCATACTTTGGCACGATATAATGCGGAGTGCATGACTTCAGAGAAAACATCAGTATCATGGTTTTTATTTGTTTCTCGAATCGCTAATAAAGATACCCAATTACGCAACTGGGCGATACCTAGCATCATGACAGCTTGCTTAATCGAGCGTACTTTTGCTCGTCTACGTGGTGAGGTATTAATTAATTGCAATAATTTATAGCTGAGAGAAATATCGCGTTCAATATTCTCTGCTACACTCGTCATATTCGGTTCTCCATCCCGTAATAACGTCATTAACTGCAAATATTGTATTGTATTCACAGGGATCTCTGTTGTTTTTAATACTTGTGGTTGTTCAAAAAAGTACCCTTGGAACAATTCATAACCTGACACTTTAGCGATCTCAAATTCCTCTCGCGTTTCCACTTTTTCAGCTAATAATTTAATATGTGGAAAAGTGCTCTTAATACGGTGTTCAATTTCTAAGCGCTGCTTTAAAGAAGCTAACAAAAAATCCACCTTAATATAATCAACGTGGGCAAATAACTTATCATAAATCGTGATATTTTCATCGAGAATAAAATCATCTAAAGCTACTTTATAACCTAGACGCTTTAATTGTATGACGCGTTGAATCAATTCCTCAGTAATGGCAACATCTTCTAAAATCTCAATAACAATTTTAGATGGGTCTAAAAAATCTGTCATATCACTCATCAATAACTTTTCAGTAAAATTAATGAAGGCTGGTCTACCTTTCGTTACTTCATTAATGCCCATAGACATAAATGTATTAATGAGCACATCAACTGTTGCAATATCGGAATTTACTTCTGGAAAAAAGTTAGTACTTTTGTTGCGATATAAAAGTTCATATGCAACTACTTTCTCATTTAAGTCTAAAATAGGTTGTCTACCGATAAAAACTTCCACGTCTTGTTCCTCACTTTTTTACATGATACTCCCTTTATTATAGCATTTATCAGTATAAATTACTTATCGTTTATCTGCTTACATTTTACAATTTTAACGCTGAAATAACACTTGACTTCATTTTAACTAACAACTATAGTACATTACATAACTAATGCACTTAAATGGATGTGAAAATATGACCGTTAATCATACACCAATCTATCAACAAGTGGCCGACTGGTTAGAAAACGAAATCCTAACCGGGCATTATCAAGCGCATGCTCGCGTGCCTTCACAATATCAATTAGCTGAATTGTTTACAATTAATCCTGCCACGGCTGGAAAAGGGTTGACGTTATTACTCGAACAAAACATCTTATATAAAAAAAGAGGGTTAGGTATGTTTGTGGTAGAGGACGCACAGCAACGCCTACAGTATAAAAGGCAACATGTGACATTAACTGAGTTAGCACAAGCTTTAATTACAGAAGCGAGACGAGTGGAATTAACAGACGAGGCACTCATTCAATTAATTAAAACGTTACAAGAGGAGGGAGCACGTGATTAAAATTTGTAATTTGTCAAAAACAAGCCGTCATCAGCCCGTATTAGACAACATACAACTCGAAATCCTTAACGAAAAAATTATTGGATTAGTAGGGCAAAATGGTGTGGGGAAATCAACATTATTGCAAGCCATAGCTGGAAGGTTAACGATTAGTACACATGTACTTTATGAAGGTCAACCGGTGCGTCATAATGTGCATGCAGCACAGCATATTTTTTTACTATCCCAGCAACCTACATTCTCTGATCATTTCAACTTGGCACAGATTCTTCAATATGGCAATGATGTGTTCCCTCATTTTAATTGGGTGCAAGCTAATCATTTGCTACAACAAGTAAAATTACAACCTAGCTATTTTTACTATGAATTATCAAAAGGTCAAGCTGCAATCTTTAGCTTTATTTATGCGCTTTGTACACGCGCCACTTACACTTTATTAGATGAACCGTTAGATGGTGTGGATGAAATCTCTCGTAAACAACTTTACGAAATATTATTAAAAGACTACATACAACACCCTAGAACTTTTGTTATTGCAAGTCACCATTTACAAGAGATCGAACATTTATTAGAAGAACTGATTATCTTAAAACAACATACTATTTATTTGCATGAAAATATTCATATCTTACAACAGCGTTTTGTAAAAGTATCACATCACCCCCCCTTGCAACACCAGTACCCTGTAATTTATATGGAGGAGCACCCGATACAAAGTTTCTCTATTATTGATCTACAACATAAAGACTGGCTGGAGACGTGGGCGTATGAAACTTTAGATCTCCACGAAATCTATTACTACATTAGTAAAGGAGCGCTGCAATAACTATGACTGAATTTCAATTATTACGTGCACATGTAAAATGGCAATATCAACAATATCGTGTTAGTTTACTCTCTTTGCTACTCATTCATTCATTGTTGATTTGTGCTTTGTTAATCGGCAGTTTTGATACGGTTTTTTCCTTTACAATGACAAATTTACAAGTGAGTGTGCATGCGATAAGCCCTATACTTTTTCTTATTTTCAGTTTAATTTGGCTTCTATTTTTAACAAATAGAATAACGAATTCACATGCTACTCAAGTTTACTTTAATCACGTGATGACTCCGATACTATTACTGAAAGTGAATATGATAATTATTATGGTTTTCGCTATAATCAGCATATTATTTGCCATTTTTTCGATGTATATTGTGACAGCTTTATTATATTTTGTTGCGGGATATCCTTTATTTTTATATCCTTTTACGCTTGCTCACAATATTGCTTTGCCACTTATCTTATTCATTACTTTACCTACAATTATTTACATTAAACAATTGCTACCTAAAAAATATCGTTTATTATTTTTAATGTTGAGCATAATGTGTGGCTATCTCTGCTTCACTTATATTTCATCGTTATTTTGGTTAAGTAGCATCGTTGTTATTGCTAGTATCTTTTTAATGTATATCTTATTTACACTTAGTCAACGTTTGGAGGTTACGTGACCATGCTTTCTGCTGTTATTAGTAGTGTTATTCTTTTATTATTTTTAGCTGCTTTTATTGTGACTAAAAAGTATACGACCAATCGCATTCCTGCTCGTCTTATTACAGGGATTACAACACTTTTTGTCGTATTTGGTTTAGCAAGTATTATTGCTGTCCATAGTGTTACACAGCCTTATCAAGCAATTAGCCAGCATGGGAAACAACTCGTGATGAAAGAAACATTTCCTTTACAAGATCGTACCTTGGACGTCAATATGGGGATGTTTTACTCTGATACTGCTGTTAAAAAATCTAACACTTTAATCGATGAAGGGACTATTGAAGTTTATAATACCGCTCTCAATCAAGAAAATGATTTTATTCCTTTAACTGACAATGTATTCTCCACTTCATTTCAGGATAATCAATTAACGTTCTCTCAACATCAATTTATTTATGATAAAAAAATTATTGTAGCCCCTCTCAATACGGCTATTATATCACCTACTATCTCAGCATCTTCAATTGAAGTTATCATCACTGTACCAGAAAATATAACGGTTAATCTCGGTAGCTTTGTATTGCCAAAATAAAAACTGCACCTCTAATTGGGGTGCAGTTCAAATTCGCAATTTTTATTATTTATTTTTCTTTCCAAACTTTGCTTGAAGAATACCAAAGATTGCGGGTAATACCGATAAGAAAATGATAATTAATAATACTGTTGAAAAGTTATCTTTAACAATTGGGATATTTCCAAAGAAGTAGCCTAGGAAGGTACAAATGAATACCCATAAAAATGCACCTACTACATTGTACATTAAAAAATAGCGGTAATTCATACGGCTTGCGCCGGCTACAAATGGAATGAACGTACGAATAAATGGCATGAAACGTGCAATAACAATCGTTTTTCCACCATGTTTATTAAAGAAGTCCTCGGCAATTTTTAGTCGTTCACGATTAATCACACGACCAATAAAGCTATTTTCAGGTATGGATAAACCCACCTTATGCCCAATATGATAGTTTACTGTATCCCCTAAAATTGCGGCTACTAAAAATACAATGATGAGTAATGGTAAATTAAAATGACCTAAAGCGGCAAATGTACCACTTGCAAATAATAAAGAGTCACCTGGTAAAAATGGAAATATAACTACACCTGTCTCAACAAATACAATAGCGAATAAAATCCCATATGACCAGGCGCCAAAGTCGCGAATAATCTCGCCTAAGTGCACATCAATATGCATAATAAAATCGAATAAACTTTTTATAATCTCCATAACTCTCTCACTTTCATTTAAAATCCGTCTGTTTACATGTAAAACGCTTTCTTAACACAAAAGGTTTCGCTTCATCATCATAGCATATTTTTTGGCATACATTTGTAAAAATAATGCCTTTATTGTATACCCGTATGCACATTGTTCAAGCGAATTTCACGAAATTAACACATCTAAAAATAAACGCATATGGCTCCTATTGAAAAGAAAGAGAATCTAACCACATTTCCTTGAAAAACAACGTCTCTTATTCCCACTTTAAGTCTATAGTATATGGCTTATTCAATAAAAAAATGCTAGACCGAAATGCATCAGTCTAACATTTTTCACTTAACTTAGGAATACCTTATTTTTTGAGTGAGCGTCTTAATATTTTACCTGTTGTATTTTTAGGTAATTCGTCAATTAACTCAATCTCTTTTGGCACACGGTACTTAGCTAGATGTTCTTTACAGTATGCCATTAAATCTTCCGCTGTTACTGTCTTATCTTTCACTACAACATAAGCATGGACAGCCTCTCCAAAGTCAGGGTCTGGATACCCTACTACTGCTGCCTCTACCACTGCCGGATGGGCATAGAATACTTCTTCTACTTCACGCGGATATACATTATACCCGCCTACAATAATCATATCTTTTTTACGATCCACAATATAAAAATAGGCTTCCTCATCCATACGAGCCAAATCACCAGTATATAACCAACCATCACGTAACGCTACGGCTGTATCTTCTGGCATTTTATAATAGCCCTTCATAACGTTTGGTCCACGTACGATTAACTCCCCAACTTCACCTACTGGCACTTCCTCACCATTTTCATCTACTACTTTATTTTCTACATTATTAATGGACATGCCAATGGAGCCTGCTTTGCGTTCACGATTTAAAGGGTTAAAACAAGTAACAGGTGAGGCTTCGGATAAACCATAGCCCTCTGATACACGCACGTTAAATTTATTTTCAAAATTATGCAATAATGATACAGGTAAGGAGGCGCCTCCAGAAATAGACACACGAATTGTCGAGAAGTCTTCGGGATTACTATCTGGTAATTGGTATAAGAAATTATACATAGTAGGCACCCCTGCAAATACTGTTGCACCTTGTTCACGTGCCAACTCAAAAATGCCTGCTGGACTAAACTTAGGTACTAACAATACCGTTGCACCGCTAATTAAAGGTGCGTTCACTACTACTGTTAGTGCAAATACATGAAAAACTGGTAAAGTAGCGATCACTTTATCTTCTGATGTATATAATAAATAAGCACCGATATCCCTTGCATTAGAGTACATATTTTCATGGGTTAACATGGCGCCTTTAGGCACACCTGTAGTCCCTGATGTATATAAAATAACTGCCGTGTCATCAGGCGCTACTGCTTCAGCTGGCCATGCTTGTTGTGCCTGTTGTAACATGGGCATAAAGAGTGTACTTTTTGCCTTAACCTCTTCTGGTAACGCATGGAATTTGTCTTGCACATCAGGCGTTGTCTCACAAATTACGTAACGTTCTACTTTTGGGAATAATGTTTGCCCTTCTGTAATAAGTGGTATCAACATATCGAGTGCAATGACCATTTTGACATCGCCATTATTAACGATATAGGCAATTTCATTTGGTGTATATATTGGATTAATTGGAATTGCTGTTGCCCCTAATCGCATGGTGGCGTATAAGCCTACAATAAAGTGTGGCGTATTACCTAACAACAATGCCACATGGTCACCTTTTCGTATGCCTGCTTCATGCATAGCTGTTGCAAAGCGTGCGATTGTTACTTCCAACTCTCCATAACTCGTATCTTTCCCCATAAAATGATAAGCAACTTTATTTGGTTGTTGTTGCGCTTTCTCCGTTAAGCTTGATACTAAATTCATGGCTACCATCCCCTTTGTAAATGAATCACCGTTCACAAATATTATATAAAAATAATCAAATAAAAACAACCTAAATTTGTGTTTTAGGTTGTTTTTTTCTGCTTTATTCCGTAATTCAAGGACGCATATGGGATAAATAACGCCATCTAATCAAATAAAAATACACTACTTGAATTAATACTAAAAAACTAAAGGCTAAAATAACTTCTTTAGCAATAGAAATATTAATCAAATCTTTTAGGAAAACTTGTAAGGCTGCAAAAACGAATGTGCAATGTAATAGCGCTAATCCCCATGGCACAAAAAATTGGGGGAATAAATAGCGATTCACTAATTTTTTCATTTCGTAATCAGATAACCCCATACGTTGCAGTACTTCAAATTGCTGCTGATTACGCTCTAAAGCAGCATGTAATTTAAAATAAATAAAACTTCCAGAGGCTAATAAAAATACAGTAGCTACAAGTAAGCCAACTAAAGTAAATAAAGAGTAAGTGGCTACAATGTAGGAATAATTTAAACCTGCATTTTCTAAATAATAAGGTGCTTCTTCGTTAAATACGCCTTCATAAGGGTCAGGCTCTAATCGAATATCTTTTGTCTCTACCCAGCGATTAATATCAAATGTGAACAAATGATACACAGGCTGTTTAATATGGGGGTTTGATGTGATATACCAAAGCTTTTCAAAATCCTCATCGCTAATGATAATCGCATTGACGCTAATAATCGCTTTGGGAAAAATCACTCTTGGATACACGCGGTCAATCGTTATAGGAATATCATTTTCTTGTAATACGGTCTCTACTCTTTTATTCTTTAAAATCTTTAAATCTTCTTCTGTGTTAGGAATAAACATCCCTTCACCTTTTGCTAGGCTAACAATGGGATAATTATTCGAATATAAAAGGCGATTAATATCGGACTCTCTCAGCACTTCTACTTGACGATTAGTCGCTGTTGATGTTTGTTTAACCACATCAAAGCGCGTCAAGTGGTAAGATAACCCTCGTTCTTCTAGTTGATTAAGTAACGAATTAATATGCTCTTTTTCATAAGGATTATTGGCATCTCCTTTATAAATCAAACCCATCGGATTTACTAAATTGTACTGCGTCGTATATGATGACATCGCAGCAAGTACACCTACAGATAAAAATGCCAATGTTGATACCATAGTGACCACAAAAAACATCTTTGCATTATTTTTCATAATATGCGTCTGTTCAGCTATAGCGAGTAAGCGGTAACGTTTCCAATTCAGTTTTCGCTGTTTGCGAATTATCGCTAAAATTAATAAAATAGTGTCACTAAAAAAGTAATACGTACCGAATGTTACTAAAATAGGTATAAAAACGATTAACGTGACAAGAAAGTTAACATGTGGGGCTAACATAGCTAACAAATAAGCGAGTATAATATAGACAAACCCTTTAATACCCCTCGCTTTAGAATAAGGTGTCACAGCTTCTACTTGGTCTACACCGCGTAGTAAGTCTAATACTTTATGCTCTTTTGAAAATGAGACACTGACATAAGATATCATCATAAAAGCGCTAAAAAATACACCTAATGTTAATAAAAAAGGTTGCCACGCTAAATAAAGTGGCAAGCTATCTAACTGTAGCATCTCTCGAACAATCATAAAGAAAAATTTAGAGAATGAGAAACCAAATATCATACCTATAATAATAGACGTCACACCGATTAACATCGTTTCTCTAAAAATAAGACGATTTAACTGGCGTCTTTCCATACCAAGGTGCAATAAAATGCCAAATTCTCGTGAACGGGCAGCTAGAAATGCACTCATCGAGTAAAATAAAAAGAATAAGGTAAACAGTACAAGAATAACTTCTGCACCAGCCATACCTACAATCGAGACATCACCTAAAATCCCCTTGCCTAAATCCGGATGGAACATCAACATAGAATAAATAAAAAATACAGATACAGAAAAACAACTCGCCATAAAAAATGCGGCATATATGCGACCGTTTCTTATTACATTACGGTAAGCGAATTGTCGAAAGGTCACCGACTTGTCCTCCTCCAAGTAAACTTAGCACATTTAAAATGCGCTGGAAAAACATCTGGCGGCGATCATCTTTATGGATCTCATTAAAGAATTCGCCATCTTTAATAAACAATACGCGGTCACAATAACTTGCAGCGATGGGGTCATGGGTTACCATCACAATCGTTGTTTTCTGCTCTTGATTAACTTGCATTAGTAATTCCAACACATCTTTAGACGTATTAGAATCTAAATTACCTGTTGGTTCATCCGCTAAAATTAAACTTGGGCGATGGATTAATGCACGCCCAATAGCTGTGCGCTGAGCTTGCCCACCAGAGATTTCATTGGGGCGCTTATGCAAAATTTGTGTTAAACTTAAGCGCTCTGTAATCATTGTTAAACGCTTCTCCATCTCATCGACAGACTGATTATCTAATGTTAATGGGAGAACAATATTTTCTTCTACTGTTAACGTTTGTAATAAATTAAAGTTTTGAAAAACAAAACCTAACTCTCGTCTTCTAAAATACGCTAATTCATTTTCGGGCAACTGATGAGGGTCTACGCCTTTCATTAAAATCGTACCTGACGTTGGCTCATCTACGGTCGAAATCATATTTAATAAGGTTGTTTTGCCACTTCCTGATGGTCCCATAATCGCTAAAAACTCGCCTTCCTCAACTGTAAAACTCAATTGATTAATCGCGCGATGTGTTACCTTTCCTTCATAAACCTTCGTCATATTATCGATTTCTAAAATTGGCATAGTGTAAAACCTCACTTCGTTACTAATACTTTAGGAAAAACAACTTCAAATGAAATCTCAAAAGTTTCTCCAGAAAATTCTTTTGTCACATCGCCTTCTTGTGTTAAAGCAAAACAATGTTGGCCTACAATAATATCCCACGCATCAATCTCACCTTGTATAATTTCACCTTGCACACAATAATGGCCTGCATACATCACTGCATCACCTTCTACTTCAAATGCGCTTAAACGACAAGGATTCATAAGATCAATGCCTAATTGCGTTGCGAATTGTAAAATAGCATCATCTAATTGTGCACTTGCCTCTCTGAAATTTTGACATTCTAAACAAATACATTGTTCGTCAGCCTCTTGATACGCTTTTTTTGTTGCTTCATGGTCAACTTTCAAATGCCAATGTTGGATTGTAACATCAGTCATACAATTCCCCCTTAAAAGTAATCATTACATCTGTGCCTTTTCCCACTTCTGATGTGATTGTTAAGGTATGACCTAGCTTTTCGCAAATCTCCTCTGCTAAATATAAACCCATCCCTGTTGACTCACCTGTTTTGCGCCCATTTTCGCCTGTAAAAAAAGCTTTAGTGACACGGCTTAAATCGGATTTAGGTATGCCAATCCCTTCGTCAATAACATGTAAAATAACTTGCTGCTCTTCTGTATAAGCACGTAACACAATTTTCTTGTTTGCTTCAAATGTATATTTCACCGCATTTGTTACGAACTGTCCTATGACAAACCGCAACCATTTCGAGTCACTGGCAATTTGCAAATTATCTTCTATTTCGATAGCGGGATACACTCTTTTTGCAATAAATAAACGTTTGTTTTCATTGACGACCATCGTCACTAATTGTTTCAAATCGACTTGTTCTACATGCATATCATCTTCAAAACTCTCCAAGCGAGCATTGACAAGTACCATCTCTAAACCGCGTTTTAAGCGGTCGATTTCCTCTTGTACATTTTTCTTATCTAAAACCTCATCCTCTTGCAATAAAAGCTCCATAACGGAGATGGGTGTTTTCATTTGATGTACCCATTGATTCATAAATTGGTCATGTCTTTTTTGACTAGCATATAAAGATTGCACTTCTCTTTGATAAAGCTTGTATAAGGTTTGCAAATAAGCCTCAACACTTCTAGCCTCTGCTGTCTTCGCATTTTTCTGTAACGCATCTTCCATTGCAGTTGGCAATTGTACAATCTTTTTATAATAACGCTGTCTTAACATACAACGAAAGACTAAAAATGACGTTAATAATACTAAGCTAATTACGATAGAGTAAATGGCTGTATCAATATTGCGTAAGCCATCTAACCAATATAAAATCACGATAAATCCGACAAGTAATAATTCAAAAATAATAAACGAAACATGGTCTCGTAAAAATAACTTCACACTATTCATCAGATTTCTTCCTCATGCAGTAAAAAGCGATATCCCGCTCCACGCACTGTCTCAATAGTTGATTGCACATCATAATCTGCTAATTTTTTACGCACACGCGTCATGTTAACATTTAATGTGTTCTCATCCACAAAGGCTTGGTCATCCCAAAGCTCTTCTAACAATTGTTCACGCGACACTACTTTAGGGGCTTGCCCCATTAACAAGCCTAAAATAACACACTCTTTCTTTTGGAGCGGTATTTCTTCTTGCTTTGTATGTAACTCCATGCGCTCTAAGTGTAACGTTAACTGTCCTTGCTTAATTGTGCGTTCTTCTTGTCTAGAAGCATATTCACCATATGTACGGCGCAAATGACTTTTAATTTTAGCTAACACAATCTCATAATTAAAAGGTTTTGTAATAAAATCATCGCCACCATTTTCTAATGCAAAAACTTGATCCATCTCGCCTGAACGAGCGGAAATAAAAATAATGGGACATGTTGTATGTTGACGTAATTGACGACACCAATAATAGCCATCATAGGCAGGTAAGTTTATATCTAATAACACCAAATGTGGTTGAAAGGCCAAAAATTCATTCACTAAGTTTTCAAAGTTTTGTACAACTTCGACATCATATTGATACTTGCGTAAAGTATCTGCAAGTAATGAAGCGATTTTTGTATCATCTTCTACGATAAAAATGCGATGCTTATCCACAACAACGCCTCCTTCTCTCTTTTACATTATAGCAAACTAATGATGTACCTTACATGTTTAACCCTATCTCTTACCATAAAATACAATATAAAAAGTGATAGCATTCCCGTTAGAATACTATCACCCATCAATCCATCTCTATTTAATACATCAATTGCAAAAACTCTTCGGTCGTTACACCGCCAAAATATGTGGCAATATCAAAAGGTGCAATGGCTGTCGCAATAGCTTGACGGCTATACGGAATTCCTTGTAATGCACGTGCAATTTCACCTACATCACCCACACCAAAGAAGTCCCCAAAGATTGTGATATCTTCAATCATACCTTTGTTTACTTCTAATCGAATATCAATGCTCCCCGATGGAAAACGCTTCGTACGTTGTGTATTAAAACGAGGCGACTTGCCATAATTCCACTCCCATTTTTGATAGCGCTCCTCTGACAAGGCATAAATATTTTGCCAATCTTGATCTGTTAATTCATAATAGCGAATCTTTTCTTCACCACCAAATATAGACTTTAAAATCTCCATACGGAATGCTTCAACATCCATAGGATTGTCAATAAACTCTGCAATATTAGCCACACGTGAACGAATTGACTTGATGCCTTTTGATTCGATTTTTTCTTTTTTTACTTTTAATGCTGATACTACAGCATCAATTTCTGTGTTATACATCAGTGTACCATGGCTGAACATGCGGCCTCTTGTTGAAAATTGGGCATTCCCTGATACTTTACGTCCTTCAGCTAAAATATCATTACGACCAGATAATTCGGCATTCACACCCATTTTAGCAAGCGCATCTACTACAGGTTGTGTAAACTTTTTATAATTTAAAAAACTTTCGCCATCATCTTTTGTAATAAAACTAAAGTTTAAATTCCCATGGTCGTGATACACTGCGCCACCACCCGATAAACGACGAACAACAATAATATCATTGTCCTCCACATAATCTGTATTAATTTCCTCGATTGTATTTTGGTTTTTACCAATAATAATAGATGGTTGGTTAATATAGAACAGTAAGA
Source organism: Lysinibacillus alkalisoli (assembly GCF_014643595.1). GTDB lineage: Bacteria > Bacillota > Bacilli > Bacillales_A > Planococcaceae > Metalysinibacillus > Metalysinibacillus alkalisoli. The sequence continues at coordinate 89,886 of NZ_BMJT01000005.1, read as the reverse complement.
TGGGCTCTTGTTCTACATCCATTGTTTTTAGTAAATATTCTTCTATCGCTAAATTGATACGAGGATCATAATTTTTATTATTGTCTACAAATAGCATGAAATCGGCTCCTTTTTGGTTAATCTCTTTTATTTTACAACAAAATAGCAATTTATTGTTGACGAATGCAAACTGTTATAATACAATGAGAATTATCAAAACAGTAATAGTACAGATAACCTTAAAGGAGGCAAACATTATGCTAGAAAACGTTGTAGAATTTTTCAAAAACTTACCATCAAAACAGTGCACAGAGTGCGGTGAAAAAATTGAAGAACAAAGCGAATGCTACAGCAACACTTGTGAGAAATGTAATTCTCTATAAGGCATTTGTCTATTAACTGATTCATGTCTGTTGTTCTTCCCTAAAACAATAGACCCCTTCATAAGCTGTACCCTTTACAGCTGGTGAATGTTTAATTAAATCTCTTACACTTAAACCCCTCTTCATTCGCTCAAATGAAGAGGGGTTTTTATTTGTACATACAGATAGAAAAGTGGTAAAGGGAACGTAACCTCTCCCTTTACCACTTATTTTTGCGTTATGATGTTACACAACGTTATTACGCTTTTGCAGTTTCGTTTTCTTCGGCAATTTTTGAATAACGTTTCTTGTATAACAATAAGAAGTAACCAAATGTAATAACTAGGAAACCTGCCATCATGCTAAGCAAGACGGTGTAATTTGTCCATAAGAATGAATAATCTCCTGTTGAGATACTCGCCTTAAATGCTGAAACAGTATATGTCATAGGCAATACTGTGTTAAAGATTTGTAATGGTTTTGGAATTAACTCTAATGGGAATGTACCCGCACTTGTCGTTAATTGTAAAATTAACACGATAATCGCAATGAAACGTCCAGGGTCTCCTGCAATTGATACGAGCATTTGAATCATAAACAAGTACGTATAACTTGTAATCAATGCTGTTAAAATAAAGTAAGGCATACTTACCACTTCTAAACCTAGCGCATATTTTACTACAAGTACAGTAATAATAGATTGGATAAATCCAACAACAATTAATACAAATACTTTACTTGTGTACCAAGCTGTTGCTGAAGTAGGACGAACAGCTGGCTCTACAAATGGGAACACAATGGAAATTAATAATGCACCAACGAATAAACCTAATGAAATAAAGTAAGGTGAGAAACCTGTACCATAGTTTTTAACTGGATTTAATGACTCTTTCTCTACAGTTACAGGATTCGCCATCATGTCATATGTTTCATCTGTTGATTTAACATCATTAGCTTTTTCACTAGCTTCACCTAATTTATTTGATAACTCACCTGTACCATCTGATAATTTTTTGGAGCCATCAACTAAAGCATCTGAACCATTTGCCAATTCACCAGACTTAGAAGCTAACTCAGAAGTACCTGATTGCAACGTAGAAGTACCGCCTGCTAATTGGTTTAAACCAGAAGCGAGTTGTTGTGTACCTGCTGCTGCTGATTGCACGCCTGCATTAAATTCGCCTAGTTTACTAGCTAACGTAGCATTCCCTTGTTGCAATTGTGCTGCGCCTGCTACTAATGCGCCGCTCTTTTCTGCTAATTGTTGTGCGCCCCCTAAAGCTTGCGCATTACCTTGGCTTAGTTGTTGAACGCCTCCATTTAATTGCTGTGCACCTTGTTGTAACTGCGCTGCACCGCCTGCTAACTCACCTAAGCCACCACTAACTTGAGCACTACCTTGTTGTAGCTGAGCCAAAGATTGACGTAATGCACCTGCTTGTTCTTCTGGTAGAGCGCCCATAACAGCCTCTAATTGCTGTGATAATGCACCAATACCATTTGTTACTTGACTTGCACCACCTGACAATTGCTCTGCTGCACCACTTAATTGACCTGCACTAGATGCTAATTGATCTGCACCTGATACTAGTGCACCGCTCTTTTCATTTATTGTGGCTAAACCTGCTGCAACTTGCCCTACACCTGCTGTGTAATCTGATACACCTTGATGTAAGTTACCTGCACCTTCACTTGCGGATTGTGCACCTTGTTGCAATTGAGCTGCACCGTCTTGTAATTTGCCCATACCTCCAGCTAATTCATTAGCGCCAGTTTGTGCTTTTTGCACCCCTTGTGCTAGTTGATTTGTACCATCAGATAATTGGACAGTACCTGAAGCTAATTGTTCTAAGTAACCTTTTAAGTCACCTGTACCATCTGCTAATTTTTTAGCACCTTCGTCTAATTCTGTTGAGCCATCAGCTGCTTTAGCTAAGCCCTCTCCAGCCTCTGAAATAGAATCAAACAGCGTTTCAGCATAGGTTGAAGCTACTTTTGTATTTACCTCAGCTCGAATTAATTCCATCGCTGTCTCACCAATTTGTCCACCTAAGAAATTAAGCCCTTCATTGGGTACATAATTAATCGTTAACTTTGATGGATGGTCATCTAATAATGTAGTCGCATGTTCCGAAAAGTTTTCTGGAATCTCAATCATCATATAATACGTACGACCATGTAAACCTTTTTCTGCATCTTTTTTAGATACTTCAATAAAATCAAATTCTTTACTATCGACGAGTTTATCTATTAATTCCTCACCAATTTTTAACTTTTTGCCATCCATTTCAGCGCCCTTGTCTTCATTGACAACAGCTACTGGCAAATCTTCTAGCCCTTTATAAGGGTCCCAGAATGCCCATAAAAACATGCCTGCATACATTACAGGGATGAACAATACCGCAATTACCGATATCAGCATTTTTCGGGTTGTTAATATTTTAGCCCATTCTGCCTTTATCATACTTTTACCTCCTTGAATATATGACCATTTAGGTCAATTGGTCAAATCTAGCTAAAAAAATTATGATTTGACGTTTATTTTTATAGCGTTGGAAAAGCATGAGTACTCATGCTTTTATCAACCCTTTAAAAATCGTATCTTTAAATAAATTTAAAATGCGCCCTTCTGGCAAAATTTCATCGTGCAACTCGCTCCAGTCCACCACAAATGCCAAATAACCTTTAAATAATAAGTAACTCACCAGTTCTGTATCACATGGATAAATTTCATCTCGGTCAATCGCCTTTTGAATATAAGCCGCAATATAAACAATAATTGCTGACTCAATATCAATAAGTACCTGCCTCACAATAGGTGTACGCAATTCTTTTTCTTCTTCAATTAATTTGGCAAACAATAAATGTTCTTCACGAAATTCGAGTAACTTCATTAAAGCTGCATGCGCATTGTCCATAAAGTTTGCCTCATCTGTGATTACTTCGCTTGTTTGTATGCGCATCTCTCTAATTAATGTCATCGCAATCTCTTGAAAAAGTTCTTCTTTATTGGAGAAGAATGTGTAAATCGTACCTTTTCCGACATTTGCAATTTTAGCAACTTGATCCATTGTAGTAGCTTTATAACCAAACAATGTAAAAGATTTTGTAGCGGCTGCTATAATTTCTTGTCTACGGTCAATCATCATCACACCTCCTCTTATAACGTTGTGACCATAAAACGATTTCAGTCAACTAGTCATTACAATACAGCATCTCTTTTTATTTTGCAAGCTTTTTTCTTACAAATGCATAAGAAAAACGATTGATTACCTCATTGCATAATCAATCGCCGCTTCTTACATTTATTTTGTTTCCTCATCCATATTCATATCCATACTATCGTGTTGATTATCATCTTCTGGCAACACCTTACTCATATCTGGCTCACCTATGATAATTTCCTGCTTAGGCATAACGTGCATACCTTGTGCTGTAGTATGAGCAAACATATAATACACACCCGCATGCTCTACATCAACAGTTGCTTCGTACACACCATCGCCTTTATGCTCCCCGTCAAGCATTTGTCCTTGATCTTTCATACCTGACTCCCAAAATTCAAACTGTACATCTGCATCTTCTATATTTTTATCGCCTTGTGTTACTTTTGATTTTAGCGTTAACGTTTCAACTGGCGCTTTGTCTGGCGTCTGAATGTCAACTTCCACAATCGTAGGTACTTCTGGTTCTTTTGATTGTGAATTATCATTGCATCCTGCTAGTAAAGCACTTGTTGCTATTGCTGCTAGTAACCATTTTTTCATTTTATAATTCCTCCATTAAAGGTATGTCTACAAAAACTATTGTACCAATTCCAAGTTCACTTTCAAAACGCATTGTTGCATTTAATTGCTTCACTAATTGTTCAACAATGGATAATCCTAAGCCACTTCCACCATCAATACGACTACGCGCTTTATTCACTCGATAAAAGCGCTCCGTAATATGAGGTAAATCCTCTGCTGGTATCCCTTGTCCAAAATCCTTAATTTGAACAGTCACATGAGTTGCTGTTGTCAACATTGTCAGGTGAATAGCTTGCCCCGCTTCTGAATAATTAATAGCATTTTCAATTAGATTAATAAAAATTTGTTTCAATTTTTCTTCATCTGCCATCACAATGCTGTCTTCTTCTACTTGTAGATGTAAAGAGATATTCTTTTTAGCTAAGGCAGGTTGGATTAAGTATTCTACCTCCCGTAACGTCTCTGCTAATGGGATAGGATAGCAGTTTACTTTTTCTGTAGCTTCATTTTCCATGCGTGCTAATTGTAATAATTCATTTGTTAACCGCTCCATGCGATTTGTTTCACGTACGATTAATCGCACCGTCTCTTCTTTATCTTCGTCCTTAATCAAACCATTTTGCATCGCTTCACTATACCCTTTTACATAACTAATAGGGGTACGTAACTCATGAGATACTGTTGCTAAGAAGTTTTTACGCGCTTCATCTTCCTTGTGAATAGAAACTGCCATATCATTAAATGTTTGTGATAACTTGCCAATCTCATCAATCGAGGTAACAGGAACATGGATATCGTAATTCCCCCCTGCCATTTGATCCACTGCTTTTTGTAAATCTCTTAAAGGCCGCATAATATGACGTAGCCCCTTCGACACTAAATAAGCCATAACTAATGAGAAGCCAAATGCACTGCTGAGTAAAGCTAATATTTCTTTATTTGTTAATTCACTGATTTTTGCTAGTGGGAAGTACAAATAAATAATACCCTCTAAGCGATTTTGGTCAACTAAAGGCACCATAACAGAAATTACCTGTCGCTCAAATCGAGGCTCATACCCAATGGTTGAAACATTTTCATTTGCTAATAATTGTTCTCTTTGCTCCACACCAATTAATGCATCATAGTCAATATCAAATGGTACACACGCACTTAATTCACGCGGGTTACGCACCGCAAAAACATTATAGTTAGAATGACTATTATAGATTTCGATATCATCAATTAACTGATCTTCTACTCGGCCGCCCTTATACATTGTTTGTAATTTGACACCGATTTCTTCCATCGAGCGCTCAGCATCAGCTACATATAATTGTAAATATAGAAATTGCGTTAGAAAATACATAAATAACACTGTGAGCACAATAAATGTCACAATAAGAAGCCAAATACGTGTTGCAATGCGCTTCATCGTTTTGGCTCAAAGCGATAACCTACGCCCCATACGGTCTGTATGTATTCGCTTGCTTGTTTACCTAATTTTAAGCGCAATGTTTTAATATGTGTATCCACTGTGCGTGTGCCACCTGCATAATCTAAATCCCAAATGCGTTCTAACAGTTGCTCTCTTGAATAAGCTGTACCAGGATTTTGCATAAATAAATACAATAACTCAAATTCTTTAAGCGTTAATGGCACAACTTTTTCTTCTACATACACTTTACGAGAGGCTTCATCTATTTTAATAGGGTCTATGGCAATATATTTTTGTTGCATTTCTAACGGTGTACCAGAACGACGCAATACCGCATTAATACGTGCTACAAGCTCATCAATCGTAAATGGTTTGACAATGTAATCATCCGCTCCTAGTGTTAAGCCTTTCACCTTATCATCATTAGCATCGCGTGCTGTTAAAAATATAATAGGTACTTTTGACATTTGACGAATGCGAGCACATACTTCAAAACCATTTTCATGCGGCATCATTACGTCTAATAAGATTAAATCTACCTTATGATGTTGTAGTAATGTATATGCCTCACTACCATTACTTGCTGTCAATGTTTCAAACCTCGAATTTTTTAGCATCATTTCAATTAAATTGCGCATATCACGCTCATCGTCCACAATCAACACTTTGGTCACATTGACCCCTCCCTCACCAATAACTTAAATGGTCCTTTATCGACAGGTATCTCTCTTATTATTTCCCCGTTTTGTATCATATATAAAGTATGATCATCATAACCTGCCACAATGACATAGTCTTTAAAAGTGGCAATCGCAAATGGATTAGCACCTACATGCATACGCCAACTTACTTCACCTTTATGATTCACAGCATAAATATCATTGGTACCATGACTTACGGTATAAATAAGCTTTTGGTCTTGTGCAAACTCAATAGGCATAAGAGGCATCTCTATCGTACCGATTAATTCGCCTATTTTAAGATCATATTTTTTAACATAACGGTTTGGTTTAGCGCCTTCACCATGCCCACCAATCCATAATTCATTTGTTTTTTCGGGTACGATTAAACCATTGGCTGATTTATCAATTGACCACTCTTGCTGGATTTGTAAGTGTTCTGCATCGAGAACGGATAATGTCGTATCTTTATAATTAATCACATATAAATTACCCTCATATTCATACATAGACATGGGATAATTACCTACTTTATGTTCAGCAATCAGTTCACCATTGGCATCATATACTTGCACTTGATTTGTTTCGCCATTAGCTACGTAAGCCTTATGATTTTTCACATATATATTAGTAACACCTGTACCTGTTTTAAGGTCATATAAATGCTCACCATCTAAGCCATATACATTTGCTTTTGCTAAGCCAAAACCATATAACACAACCGTATTATCTTGCCACAATGTTGCGCCCGTATATGATTTTTTTAATGGCCATGTTGCCACATTATTACCCTCTATATCAAAAAAAGTAAGCGACGGCTCTTGAATATTTACGGTAGCCATAACGTCCTTATCTGGTACTGCATCAAATGAAGCTTTATTGCAACCGCTTAATAATAGTAATAATCCACTTACTACTGCAATAAATAGGAGTCTTTGCACCATTTTCACCTCTTCATCTTTATCATACTTCATAAATGTGAAGTTTCCATGAAAGACCATAAGTGAATTTAAAAATCTCCTTATATGCTCATAATTCGTTCACATTTTTTAAACATAAAAAAATCGAAGTGCTATTTACACTTCGATCATTCCTTCATTAAAAGTTGCTGTGCTACTTGCTTTCCTTGCGCAATACACTCAGGAATAGATATCCCTTCAAATGAGCTGCCAGCCACATGGATGCTAGGGCATTCTTTTTGTAATATTTGCTTTATTTCTGCTACACGTTGCTGATGACCTACTGTATACTGTGGCATGCCTTTTTTCCATCTTGTAATAACGGTTTGCTGCGGTCTACCTGTGATGTCTGTTGTCTTTTTAAGGTCTTGAAGAACCGTCTCTTCAATCTCCTTATCTGATAACTCCACAATAGTCTCATCGCCAACACGACCAATATAAATTCGCAATAATACTTGCTCTTTATTAGCAGTTAAAGGCCATTTTAAATTGCTCCACGTACATGATGTAATCGCAAAATCACTATTACGAGATACAAAAAAGGCTAGTGCATTCCAATCTAGCGCTTGGTCTTTATGGAAAATCATATTCACGGTCGCCATGGTAGCTGCTGTCATTTGCTGTAACGGTTTTATATGATAGGCGGCTAACAATTGTTCTGTTACGTAAAAGGGTGTTGCTACTACAACTTGGTCTGCCATGACGGGTGCTGTATGACTTAAAACAACTGCTGTTTTCGTTGTTGTTGTTTCAATTCGCTCTACTTTTATGCCTTTCATCACGGTTTGAGGCAGTAGAGCATGTTCCATCGCTTCTACTAATGTTTCTAAACCGTTTGTAAAAGTTTCAAATATACCCTCATCTTCGTTTTTAGACGGAGAGCCATAAAAAATACTTGATTGCTCTTTACGCATCCCTAGTAATAAGCTACGGTGTTGTTGCTCTAGATGATAAAGCTGCGGGAAAGTGGATTGTAAACTTAATTGCTCTACATCACCTGCATAAACACTAGCTAGTAATGGTTCAACTAAATTTTCTACAATTTCAGCACCAAAACGACGACGGAAGAATGGGCCTACAGGTTGATCAATTTTCTCTTTTGTACGAGAAATTACAAAATCGCCTGAAGCACGTATCTTGCCACTAATTGAAAATAACCCTGATGTAATAAAAGATGAGACATGCGGAGCATCGCCAGCCATTAATCGTTCAGGTATGGGATAAAGCTGAGAGCCTACTGCAACATAAGTAGGCCCCAGTTTATTTGCAGTTAGCTGCGAATCAATTTTCAACTCTTTTGCTAACTGATGTATATGCCCTTCACGGTCAAAAAAAGACTCTGGTCCTCTCTCCATAATGACATTGTTTTTACGATAGGTTTGGATCTTGCCACCTAAGCGAAGAGAGGCTTCAATTAACAAGACGTCAATAGGCAAACATTGCTCACGTATTTGCTTTTGTAAGTAATAGGCAGTGGTCAAACCTGTAATACCCCCACCTACGACTACAATTTTGCGTCGTTGCTCTTGATCTGCCATCACTTAAACCACCTTAATTTGTAAGCTTTTTATGAATGGCATTCACCATAGCTTCAATAAATAGTGGGTCTGTATTTGGCATTGCAGGGCGGTAATATTTTGCCCCTAACTCATCACATACGACTTTACATTCGTAGTCATTATCATATAACACTTCTAAATGCTCTGTAACAAAGCCTACTGGTGTATAAACAAAAGAGCGATAGCCTTTTTGTTCATATAGCGTGCGCGTCAAATCTTGTACATCTGGTCCAAGCCATGGGTCTGGTGTTTGTCCTTCTGATTGCCAACCTACTTCTACATTTTTAACGCCTGTTGCTTCTTGAATCAATTTAGCAGTTTCATGAAGTTGTTGTTCATATGGGTCGCCTAACTCTTTTATTTTTTCTGGTAGTGAGTGAGCCGATACAATCAAGCACGCCTTTTCACGTTCTTCATTAGACATTGCATCGAATGTTTCATTCACTTTATTTTTCCAATACTCAATAAAAGTTGGTTCATTGTACCATGACTCTACACAAGTTACTTTTAAATTACCTACTTTTTCAGCCTCTTCTAACACACGGCCATTATACGATTTGATCGAGAAAGTTGAAAAATGAGGCGCTAATACAATAGAAACCGCTTCTGTAATACCATCTTCGTGCATTTGTTTTACAGCGTCTTCAATAAAAGGTTCGATATGTTTTAAACCAATGTATAGTTTATATTCCACTTCATCTTGTACCGTATTTAAATGAGCACAAAGTGCCTCTGCTTGTGCTTCTGTCGCTTTTGCTAATGGCGATATACCACCAATAAACTCATAGCGACTACGCAAGTCCTCTAAATGTTCTGTTGACGGTTTGCGCCCGCGACGGATGTGTGTGTAATAACGTTCAATATCCTCTTCTTTGTAAGGCGTACCATACGCCATAACTAATAAGCCTCTTACTTGTTTCATAGTTTCACCTCATTATAAGTTTAACCGCGCGTTGCGATTTGTTGTGCACTATACTCATGAATAAATGTTGTTAGTCGTTTTAAAGTATCTGGGTTCACTTCTGGGAATACGCCATGCCCTAGATTAAAAATATGACCTGTTGCTAATAAACCTTGGTCAATAATATCTTTTGCACGTGCCTCAATAACAGACCAATCCGCTAATAATAACGCTGGGTCTAAGTTCCCTTGAACAGGCTTATCAATGCCTCTAGCTAATGCTTCTTTAATAGGTAAACGCCAATCTAAACCAACAACATCGATTGGTAAGTCATACCATTCATTAGCTAAATGACTCGCCCCTACACCAAATTGAATAAGTGGTACGTTTAATTTGCGTAACTCGCCAAAAATACGTGTCATTACAGGTTTAATGAATACACGATAATCTTCCACATTCAATGCCCCTACCCAAGAGTCAAAGATTTGGATCGCTTTTGCACCTGCACCGACTTGTGCTGTAATATCAGCAATAATCATATCTGCTAATTTATCCATTAATGCAAACCAAGCTTTAGGCTCTGATACCATAAATGACTTTGTTTTATTATAGTTTTTTGAAGGACCGCCTTCAATCATATAACTTGCTAATGTGAATGGTGCGCCGCCAAAACCAATTAACGGTACTTGTAATTGCTCTTCTGTTAGCATTTTAATCGTCTCTAACACAAACGGTGTATGCTCTTGTGCATCAAAGTCACGTAATTTTTCGATATCAGCCACTGAGCGAATAGGATTAGAAATCACAGGACCAATCCCTGCTTTAATTTCAACATCAATCCCCATGCCTGGTAGAGGTGTCACAATATCTTTATATAAAATAGCCGCATCTACATTGTAATTATCTACAGGTAAACGTGTTACATAAGCACATAACTCAGGTTGCTTTGTAATTTCTTCTAAGGAGTACTTCTTTTTAATTTCACGATACTCCGCTTGTGAACGCCCTGCCTGACGCATATACCATACTGGCGTGTGTGTGACAGACTCACCACGTGCTGCACGCAACAATGTATCATTAAATTTTGTCATGTCTTTCATCCCTTCGTTTTGTATTTACTAGTAACGACAAAATACAGTCCGCTATCAATATAAACACTTTACTACCTGATTGTATAGTGCAAGCGCTTAATTGTCATAGAATTGTTCGTTATGCGCGGTTCTTTTGACAAAATCTAGTCCTATCCTCTTTAATAGAGTTAGCTTTAAAAATGGAGGAGATCGAATGACAAATATTTATTTAACGTCAGGTACGCCTGATTTTATGGAACAGTTACGCAATCGTTATCCAAATGAAGATATGGTCGTTTTATACGGTGAAGGTAATGCTGTACTTGTGCATGAAACAACAGGCGATACCGTTTTTCAAACACCGCGCAAATTTGAAGTGATTGACAGTATTGGTTCATTAGAGGGTACGGGCTATTACGTTTTAAATAATATTCCTGTAACAGATGAAGGCCGCCCTACTTTTGAACACCGCTTCTTAAATCGTAAAGGCGTTGTAGAGAATGAGCCTGGCTTCGTTGCCTTCCGCTTATTGCGCCCGCTTGATGATGAGACTTATATCGTTTTAACTGAATGGGCTGGCCCTGAGTCATTTAACGCATGGCGCACATCTCAGTCATTTAAAAAGTCGCATGGCGAAAAACCTGCTAACGCTGCACCACCGACTAATATTTTTGCAGCTGCTTCTTATGTAACAACTTATACTACTGCAAAACCTGAAGAAGAATAAATCGCTAACATTCAAAAAACGAGGCTGGGACAAAAGAAAAAATGTGAGAAGATTTTAAAAATCCTCTCACATTTTTTTGGTTTTCAACGCATTTAATTAATAAAATAGCTAAGGAAATTAATAAGCGAGTTTTATATTTTCTCAAAAAATCGAGTTATGTCCCAGCTTCATTTTTCTTTATTATTTCATCATTTTTTGCGTAACGAACCCTACTGTTACTATAATAATACCTGTAATATAAAAATAAGGTTGCCACATATGACTTACCATGACAATAACCGCTTGTAAGATGATAATGAGCCTTACCACACTTGTTGCTGCTTGTTTACGTGCCCAGTCTGGTAAAGGATATAACATATCCATACGAAATGCCCCTGCTTTTGTGAGCGCCTGTTGCAATTGAATGGCTGTAGCAAAAGCTAAAGCACCCGCCATAATAAAACGCACCATCGTAATATCGACAAAGGCCGCAACCAAAGCTGAGATGACTGTTAAACGGAGCCATAAATAAAAGTGATCATTTGTGCGGATAAATGTACGCCACACGAGATAGTGTTGTGCCTTTTTTTGTTGGTATGGTACAAGGCGATAGCTCATATCTAACCATTGACGTCGACGTACAGCACCTCTCAGATGTGGGACATCCGTAAAATAATTGGCAAAGCGATAAAAACGCATCATACGATTCTGTTCAATCGTAATAAAATGCTCATAAGGCACAGGCAAACCATACATCTTCTTTTTTAGCCATATGAGATAAACTAGCTGTAGTAAAAATAGACAAACTGTCACATAATACCAGCCATTTAAATATGTCATTACGGTAAATCCACTACCTATAAAACGCAATAAACGGTCTAGCCAAATCAAATCTCCTCTTGTCACATAACGGTAAGCGAACTCTATTTGTACATGAAGATATTTTAAAACAATTACAATACCTAAACCTAACCAAATCATTTGAATCGTTATGGGAGAAACAACTTTCAAAAGTGGAATAGCTGCTATATACAAAGCAATGCTAATCATAATCTTTGAGAAGAAGGTAAACTGATTTGCTGCTGAGAAGTAGCTAGGCATCTTTTCTTCTAATGGTAATAAATAAACAGCATCTGGCTCCTTTAATAAGGTGACTGGATGGCTCCATGCAATCGCAAAACCGAGTATGCCGCCCATCACCCATGCCACTGGAAAATCAGATGTTACTACTTTTAGCCATTCGCTGTATTGATAACCGCCAGCTCCCAATAAAAAGACAATCACTATAGCAATATGCCCTGTAAAAATAAAACGCATGTATTTTTGTAGTTCACTACTATAATGGGCAAGGCGCAATTGCCATATCTGTTTAATGTGTTGCATGGTCCTGCTCCTTAGCCATCACAATATAAATATCATCAAGCGTTGCATCTGGCATATGAAATATAGCTCGTAACTCGTCCATCGTTCCTTGTGCACGTACACGCCCCTCATGCAAAAGGATAATTCGGTCACAATAGCGCTCTGCTGTTGACAAAATATGCGTAGACATTAAAATACTTGCACCTTCTTGCTTTTTAACATTCATTTGATCAAGTAAAGACTGTATACCTAATGGGTCAAGGCCTACAAATGGCTCATCAATAATATAGAGTGGTGGGTCTACTAAAAATGCACACATAATCATCACTTTTTGACGCATACCTTTAGAAAAATGGGAAGGAAACCAATTGAGGCGGCGTTCCATTCTAAATTCTTTTAATAGTAAGGCGGAACGCTCTTTTAATGTTAACTCATCTAAACCATATGCCATTGCCGTTAACTCAAGATGTTCTTTTAATGTTAATTCATCGTACAAAACGGGAGTCTCTGGTATATAAGAGAAAGAGGTGCGATACTTCTCCATATTTTCCTGTAAAGTCACACCGTTTAAATGTACGTCGCCACTTTTAGCGAGTAATGTGCCAATAATATGTTTAATTGTTGTACTCTTTCCAGCGCCATTTAGCCCAATTAAGCCAACAAGTTCGCCTTTATTTAATGAGAAACTGACATCTTGAATTACTGGTTTTCTTGTATAACCACCTGTAACTTTTGTTAATTCCAAAATCGCCATGCTATTCATCTCCTGTTCTTTGTTCATTTTAACAAAATTAGCCGAAGTGTTCAGTTATTTATATGTTAGAATGTAAATAATTAATTGGAGGAGGGATTTTTTTATGAATGATTGTATTTTTTGTAAAATTATAAATGGTGACATCCCAAGTATTAAAGTATATGAAGATGAACAAGTCTATGCTTTTATGGATATTACCCCTTTATCAAAAGGTCATACTTTACTTATCCCAAAACAACATGTTCAAGACTTACTAGATATGCCTGCTGAATTAGCCAGTCATCTATACCGTGTCGCACCGATCGTAGCTAAAGCTATATATAATGCTTTTACACCAGACGGCATGAATACCTTAAATAATAACGGAGCAGCAGCAGGTCAAACTGTATTCCATTATCATTTACACTTTATTCCTCGCTACGGTGAAGAAGGTCTAAAATGGGTTTGGGAAACAACACAGCCTTCTCAAGAACAACTCCAAGCAGCTGCACAAGCTATTACAGCCCAATTAAATGCATAATCATTGCACTGATAAAGCAATAAACTTTATCAGTGTTTTTCTTTTCTCTTCATAGAAATATCGGTATGATAGAGATAATCGAATTTATGGAGGAATGTCACATGAAAGTATCAAAATTTATTTTTGGTTTAACAGCTGGTATTGTAGGAGGTTTAGCCGTTGCGTCTCTAACCGCTCCACAATCTGGACAACAGTTACGTAACACATTAAAAACAAATTCTACTCATTTACGTGAACGTATTGCTGATACACGTTTTGAAGCGAACAATGTTAAGCAGTCCATTAATGAGTTCACTTCCGTTGCAAAGAATAATATCCCTCAAATAGTAAATGAATTAAAAGAAACTTTACAACGTTTCCAAAAAGAGATTGAACCTTCAAAACAAAATTTACAACAAGAAATTAGCGTGTTGCAACAATCTATAGGCGAAATCGAGAAAAATGTTAGTGAATTAAAAGAAAAAACACAAAAATAAAAATAAAACTTTGTACCCACAAACCACATGTATATAGTATTTAAATGATTTGAATGCCGTTATAATTGATATTTTTATAGCGTCATTCATTTTTTTTATTTTTCTAACTTTAAACTTTTTTCCTTTATTGCTATAATATTTTAAAATGCATTTAAGAAAGTAGTAGGTGATGGCTATGTCAGATGAGTTATATACAAAAAAAGAGGCAATGCTTTACAGTCAGCGCATTGCACAACTATCAAAAGCGCTGTGGAAAGCAGTGGAGAAAGATTGGCAGCATTGGATTAAACCATATGACTTAAATATTAATGAACACCATATTTTATGGATTTCCTATCATTTGCAAGGAGCCTCTATTTCCGATGTAGCGAAATTTGGCGTAATGCATGTGTCTACAGCCTTTAACTTCTCAAAAAAACTTGAAGAACGTGGGTTATTATCGTTTTCCAAACGTGATGATGATAAACGCAACACGTATGTGGAGTTGACCACTGAGGGGAAAAACTTAATTTTAGAACTGAATGCAAATTATCATAATACACAACATGCTGTATTAAATGGCTCTTTAGCTTTAAAAGATTTATATGGACGCTTCCCAGAATTTTTAGATGTCATGGCTGTCATTCGTAATATTTATGGCGAAGATTTCATCGATATTTTTGAACGTTCCTTCCAAAACTTTAGAGAATCCTTTGACCGTTTAGAAGAGAATCAATAATAAAAAAGGAATGTAACGCGATCTACGCTTAACATTCCTTTTTTTCTTTTCTATAATAGTGAAGAGGTGATGACATGCACTGCTGGAAAATTTTAAATATTTATAAACAATACGGCTCGCCACGCATCGTTTTGTGGTCTGCTATTGCGTTTGTATTAACGCTTTGTGTTAGCTATTTAACACTTGGGTTTATTTTTAGACCATCCTTTACTGACCATTATTTTATAGTATTTGCAACGCTATTTATTTTTTTATATCCCATTCATAAATTCATTCATTATCTTACCTTAATTCAACATAGAGATGATATTGAATTGCAATTTAAAAAAATGTATGGTTATGTGCCAACTATTCATTTACAAATAAAAGAAATATTACCTAAGCAAGTATATTTACGCACACGACTAGCACCTTTTATCGTCATTAATCTAGTCTTAGTGATAACGATGTGTTTCTTTCCCCAGTTTATTCATTATGGCTCTATTTTACTCGCTACACATATGAGCATGTGTGTGATTGACATTTTATATGTAAAAAATGTCATCCATTCGCCAAAAGAGGCACAAATTGAAGAAACACCACGTGGCTTTGAAATTTTAGTACCACCACATGTAAAATAGTAGAACATACTTGTTTTTTAATTCCTATATTTGATATTCTATAACAAGTAGAAGAGGGGAGGAATAGATTTGTTAATTGCTTCTATAATTCTATTCTCAATTATTTATTTGTTCCAAATTAATCGTTTAACACATACGTTGTGTGAACGTAAAGAAATCCCTGAGGAAAAACAACCTAAAATTTATCGTACGATTAACGTACTTATCACTATTTTATTGTTGAATTTTTACTTAGAGGTTGTTACAGCAATGTAAACATGTAAGAGCTATTTAAGGCATTTTCTTAATAGCTCTATTATTATGTGTATCTACCCTTTTATATTTCCATTTTTTACGAGGGAACTATTTTAGTTTTGATATCGTTTATGTTATAGTGTAAATTGCATGAAATGAACAGTTGGGAGAGAAAAAAGTTTATGAAAAAAACCATTTTGTCCGTTACTTTAGCAGCTTCAGTATTAGGTTTAGCAGCATGTAGTGGTGGCGACGATAAAACAAATCTCGTTACTTCAAAGGACTACGGGAATATTACAACTGCTGAATTTAACGAGGCTTCACACGAATTAACTGGCCCTTACGTACTTAAACAGTTAATGTTAGAAAAAGTATTGGGTGAAAAATATAAAGTTGAAGATAAAGATCTTGACGAAGCAATGAAACCTGTAAAAGAGCAGTATGGTGATGATTTTGAAGCTGAACTGGCTAAAAACGGTCTTACTGTTGAAGGCTTCAAAAAGACATTACGTTTACAATTAATGCAAGAAAAATTATTACAAGATAAAGCTGTTGACGAAGCAGAAGTGAAAAAAACATATGAGCAAGGTAAATATGAGTTAAAAGGTCGCCATATTTTGGTGGAAGACCAAGAAACAGCTGACAAAGTAATGAAAGAATTAAAAGATGGTAAAAAGTTTGAAGATGTAGCGAAAGAATACTCTACAGACCCAGGCTCAAAAGATAAAGGTGGCGACTTGGATTGGTTCCAACAAGGCACAATGGTACCTGAGTTTAATGACGCAGCTTACGAATTGGAATTAAATAAAGTAAGTGAACCTGTTCAATCTTCATTCGGTTTCCATATCATTGAAATCACTGATAAACGTGAAGTAAAAGACTACCCTAAATTTGAAGATAAAGAAAAAGAAATCCGTGAAGGCATCTTAGCCGGTTTAACACAATCTGGTGAAGCTGGTGCACTTCTTGAAGAGCTTCAAGGTGAGCTATTAAAAGAGGCTGGCTTTAAAACAGATGATAAGCTATTAAAAGAGTCTTTAAACATCTATAATACTGTTGGCGAAGAAGACAAAGCTGATGATAAGAAATCAGATGATAAAGAAGAACCTAAAGCCGATGAAAAAGATAAAGAAGAAAAATAATAATAAAAGCGTAAGAAGAGCTGGGCTCTTCTTACGCTTTTTGTATATTATTCAATTGTTGGCTTATAAAATGAACGGTTTTCAAATGCAAAGAGGCGCTCTGTAAAGCTTCCTGCTTCCGTTTGACGCATCACGCGATTTAACATATTCATCTTTGCATCAATGTTATCAATATAATGTAAGATTTCTGCTTCCATTAACATTGGTTTTTTAGGGCTTCCCCATTCTTCTTTACCGTGATGCGATAACACCATATGTTGGAGTAAAACAACTTCTTCTCCCTCAATGCCAAGATTTTTCGCGGCTTCAGCAATTTCTGATACCATAATAGTAATATGGCCAATTAAATTACCTTCTACAGTATAATGCGTGCCTACAGGGCCTGATAATTCCGTAACTTTACCAACATCGTGTAAAATAATACCTGCATACAATAAGTCGGTATTTAATGTTGGATATAATGTGGCGATGGATTTACCTAAATTCAACATAGATACGACATGATCAATTAATCCTGACGCATAGTCATGATGATTACGCATAGCTGCTGGATAAACAAGGAATTTGTCCTTATGTGCTTCTAAAATATAACGCGTAATGCGTGCAATTTTAGGGTTTTTAATTTCGAATAAGTATTGAATTACCATCTCATATAATTGTTCTTTTGGTGTCGCTGATGATGGTACTAAATCAGTAATCGTTACCCCTTCATCTTCTGCTACACGTATCGCTTTTACACGCAATTGCTTCTTACCGCGGTAGTCGTGGATTTCACCCCCAACAAAAACAATGGTCCCTGCTTGATACATCTGCTCTTGTTCCTCTTTTGTATCCCAAAGTTTAGCTTCAATATCACCACTCTTATCTTGTAAAAGTAGTGACATAAATGGCTTACCTACTGTTGTAACACCTGAACTTGCTTGCTTAATTAAAAGATGTTGATTTACAGCTTCGCCTACTTGTAATGTTGTTATACCTGTCATAACACTTACTCCTCTCCTAGCTTAATCATTTCTGTATCTTGCCATGATGTTGACTGACAAGTAAAGTAAATAACTTGGCGTTTTTGACTCAATTCTCGTATTAATTGTAACATGTGTTCGTAGCGGTTTCGATCAAAATGAACAAATGGATCATCCATAATAAAAGGTAATGGGGCATTCGTTAATGTATTAGCTAATGCAAAGCGCAATGCCACATATGCTTGTTGTTTAGTAGCTTGTGATAACTCTGACATATGAAAGCGACCATGTGCACCCTCAACTTCGAAATACCCACTATTATTAACAAATAGCTTTGTATATTGTGTATTAGTTAAGTACGTAAAATATTTTGTAGCATCTCGTAATACTTGTGGCAATTTCTCTTCACGTAGCTTGGTGAAGGTTTCTTCGATGGCGATTTGCACGGCACGCTCAGCCATATATGCTTTAGCTTGTTCGGTGAATGCTGCAAGCTTATCTTCATACTGTTGTAACAACTCGCCATACGTCTCATCATTGATTGTATGTTCGAGCCATATTTTTAATTGTGCTTGCTCTTCTAATGCCACTTGCATAGCATCATCTAACTGCGCTTGCTCTTCTGCTAATTGCTCTAGCTTTGCTTGAATGGTGACATAATCTAGTGTAGGTGGCTCTGTTATTGTAATTTGTTGATCAATTTCGAATAAACGTGTGTTTATTTGCTCAGTTTTATGCCATATTTCAAAAGCTTGAAAGACTTCATCAGCATTCAATTGTTTCATGCGAAGCCATTCCCTTTGCCATGCTTCATGATCGGTAATAGTTTGTGATAACTGTTCAAGCTCCTGATCAATCGCCTTAATACGTGCTTTTGCCTCTGTAAATAACACATATTTTCTCTGCCATTCTTCCACTTGTGTGCGCAGTTGAGCATAACTGTACTCTTTAATTAACGCTTGATCGATTACTTCTTCAATTTCTGCGATTAACTGTGCTTGTTCTTGACGCTTTTGTGCTAACCATATATCTTTTGTGTGTAATGTTTCTGCTGCTTCTTGCAAAGCCCTCACACGTTTAAATAAATCACTCATTAGCCCGCGGTCTGTAATAGGTGTAATAAAAAATCGTTGTAAGACTTCTTGTAAGGCATTTTCATAAGTTAATTGTTGTTGCTCTAGCTGTTTAATCTCTTCTTGCATATTCACGTAACGCTGTTTGGTCATTTCAATTTGCTGTTCAACAAACTGCTCAGGTGTTGCCTTTAAGCGCTGTAAAAATAAATAAATGAATACAAGTACACAGGCTACACCTGCGATAAACGTAAATATATTTTGCCATAGTGCTGACATAATAAAAAATAAAATAGCACCAAATGCAGCCACAAATTTTACAAATTGTATTTGACGTGTACGTTGTTCTCGCTCTTGATTGCGTCGCTTGCGAATGCCTTCTGTATCCGTTGTCGCTTCTAACTTCTCTAGTTCCTTATGCAAATCATTTAGACTGTGTAGCTTTAAAGAAACTTGGTCATCTACCTTTTTTACATCTTGTAGCATTTGCGAGAATTGTTCTTCTTGTTGCAGTGACACATTTTGACTTAACAATTGCTGTTGTGTATCAAAGTCCTGAATACCTAACAATCGAAATTGCTTTGCATTCTCACGTTCTAGTGTATAAATCTCTTCTTCTAGTCGTGTAATGGCACTTGTGTTTTGATGCCATGTTGACTCCTTAGCTAATAATTCTTTAGCTCTTTCATAGAGGTCTTCATCAAATTGTAAATCGGTTGACTTAATAGCACGTTCTTCTTGTAATTGTTTAATACGTAACTGCATTGTAAAAACATCATCTCTTATATGGGTATAACGTTTTTCATCTTCTAATGTAAAATCATATTGAGGGAGTTTTTCTAGATTTTGTTGCAGTTTTTGCTGTTCAATCAATAATGGCAACTGTTGTTGTAATAAGGTGTAATCCTGCCATTGTCGCTGTAATGTCTGTTTGGTTACTTGCTGTGTAGCAATCTCTTCACTTATAACTTGTAGCTGTGCTTCTTCTGTTGCATATTGTTCAATTTTCCGTTTATATTGTTTAATATTTTGTTCAAGCTCTTTCAATTGGTCTAATTGGCGATTCATAATAGGGGTCTTGCCACTTTTTTTATACCGTTCTTGCGCCTGTTTTTCTAATATACTTGTCGCTCGTGTTAGCTGGCTAACACCTGTTGTACCAGAGGCTAATAGCACTTGTGTCAGCGCCTCTTCGGATAAGGCCTCAATACCTTGTAACTCTTGTGACGAAAAGGCAAAGATAGCTAATAAACTCGCTTTATTGTATCCATATAATAATTGCGCTAAAAAATCTTCATCACAGATTGTCCCATCTTGTAAGGTAATCGTTACATCACCAGTCACTTTCGTTCCTCTTACACGTGCAATTGTACAAACACCATAATCGGGATGTTTAATCGTAATGGTGCCACCATATTTATGTCCATTTTTAGGCTCATAATTTTGTTGCTTTTGATTTTTAGTAGGGAAACCATAAAATATGTGTAAAATAAATTGTTGTAAAGTCGTTTTCCCTGCTTCATTCTCCCCATAAAATACATTCAATCCATCTGTTAATGTGATTTGTTTATCTTGATGTTTGCCAAACCCATAAATAGTTAATGCTAATAATTGCACCTTCACTCACCTCACTTATTGCGCATTGTTTGTAAAAAGGTTTCTTTTACTTGTGCTTTCATCTCATCTATTTGAATGGTTTGATACTGTGGTAAAAAGCGTGTGACGTTGGCTTGTTGATAAAGTTCACCTAGTACTTCTTGCCAACGCTCCTCATCCCAATCGTCAATGAGTGCAAGAACTTGTTCAGATGCTTTAGTTAAAGCTTCTTTAGGAGCGTCACATGTTACACTCGCAACCCAAACCATCGGCGTCTCATCTGCCTCACTCTCTCTTAGTAACGCTAACCATTCCATAGGAGAAGTTTGCTGCCATAACGCATGACCTTCCTCTGTTAAATTAGTAATCCGTAACTCTACAATTGCTGCACCTTGTGAACGTACTGTTTGTAATGCCTTATGACAAATAGCCGTAACATCATTAGCATATCTTATTGGTGTACCATCCATCACCACTTGTTCATAACGTACCACATCTGCACGTATAAATTGATAGTGGCACTCGTCATCTTGTAAATGTACATCGTAAAATCCTTTTTCACCTTGTTCTTTTCTATGCCGACTTTGAATATTACCTGGATAAATAATAGGTGGTGTTTCATGTAAAATTTGTCGCTTATGGATATGCCCTAATGCCCAGTAATGGTATTTTTTATTTAATAAGCTTTGTTTGGTGAAAGGTGCATATACATCATGTGATTCATCTCCTGCCAAACTACCATGCAACATGCCAATATGAAGTCCATTTTGTTGTGCTACGGGGTACTCGTCAATCATTTTCTGCTTAATATGGCGCTCTGGATAACTAAAGCCATGAATATAAATGACCTCATCATTAATATGTAATTTCTTAGTCTCTACTTCGTTTCCTAACACATCTACATTTGATGGCAAGTTAAAGCGCACCCATTTCCCACCTAGATGGTCATGATTGCCATAGCTAATAACAGCTCTAATATTCGCTTTTTGTAATCGTTGCATACCATCTACAAAGTATTTTTGCGCTTGTAAACTACGATTTTCACCATCATAAATATCGCCAACAATTAACACCATATCCACTTGTTGCTCAATAGCATACGTTATCATATTATTAAACGCTTCAAATGTGCTATTCCGAATCATTTTTACTAGATGATCTGGTAAATTGCTCAGCCCTTTAAATGGGCTGTCCAAATGCAAGTCTGCCGCATGCAAAAATCGTACCATCTTTATCACTCCTCTTTCTTATTATACAAAAGACGTACAAGCTGGTGTTAAAAGTTCCACTAAGGTGTACTAAAAGGAGAGGGGGTGACATGATTTTAAATATATGAGGTATTCATTTAAGAAGTATGTTTCTTTATAAAATCCGCAAAATAGCTTAGATACTTTATAATTAGCACTCTAGTAGAAACGATAGCAACTCGTTACATTCATTAAAAAACGACAAACTAACAGATGTTAGTTTGCCGCTTTCACTTATAAAGTGGTTATTCCTTCCCTAATTGAATGGCTTTTTTAATATCTTTTAATGAGCGAGATGGCCCATACATCAGTACGCCACCACGGTAAACACGTGCACCTATCCAACCTAGTAAACCGATTGTCACAACCATAATAGCAATAGCTAATAGTGGCTCCCAAACGGGTAAGTCTAATAAGCCAACACGTAAAAACATCACTAATGGTGTGAAGAATGGGAAATAAGAAGCCCATTTGATATATGCCAACTCTGGGTTTCCTAAACCAGACATCGTAATGATAAAAGCAATTACAATTAATATTGTCATTGGCATCATCATTTGCGATGCGTCTTCTGTACGGCTAATAATTGAGCCTAGTAAAGCCGCTAACATAGCATATAAGAAATAACCTAAAATAAAGAAGATCACACAATATACGAGTGTCATTGGGCTGACATTGTCAAACTTAAACAATTCTCCTATGGTGCCTACACTTTTATTTGTTGTAAAGGCAATATATGCTGCTATACCTAATACACTCATTTGCATCATCCCTAATAGACCCATACCAAATACTTTGGCAAACATATGCTTTACTGGCGATACACTTGAAATTAAGATCTCCATAACACGCGAAGACTTTTCATTGGCTACATCTGTCATAATCATGCCAGAATACATAATAACAGTCATATAAATTAAAAAGGTTAAAATATATACTAATACACTGGCTTGCCCTAATTCTTCATCTGATTTAACGGATGTTGAAATATTCTTTTCATCAAATGCAATTGGCGTAAAGAGTGTTTGCACTTCTGCAGGTGTTAATGATAATTTTTCTGTTTGTTTTGCTGTTTGTATAACATTTAACGCTTCTTCTAATACTACGGCATTATCATCCATCATTTTATTCGTTTGATAAGTGACGGCTATCATATCATTTTCATCTACTGTAATAGTAGCAAATGCTTCAATCTTCTCGTCTTTCACTTCTTTTATTAATGCTTCATTTGATTTTTCACTACGTTTTATTTCAATATCTTTATCCTTTACTTGCTCCACTAACGTTTGATAAAGAGTATCATCTGCCATCACCACGACTAATTCATTCGCTGTATCTCCACCCATGTTTGAAAAAGTATCCACAATCTTAGATAAGTTTGCCATTACGAACACCGCTAGTATCATAACAATGGATGTAATAATAAACGGCTTAGTCTTCACTTTTGACATAAAAGTTTGTTGAACAATTATCCAAAAATCACGCATGTTCTTTCCCCACCTTTGCTACAAAAATATCGTGCAATGAAGGTTCTTCAATTTCAAAATGTCGAATAGGCCCATAATGTAAAGCACGTGTTAATAATTCATTAGCTACGGCTTCTTGTTCAATTTGGAATACGGCTCCTTCAACAGACTTTGTCATATGAGATACCCCTGGCACTTGCCCTAACTCTGTTAAATCAAAATCGGATTTAATACGTACATTTTGTTTGCCAAAACCACGCTTCACATCACGCAAACTACCTTGTACAATTTGTTGACCATGTGTCATGATGGATAATTCTTCACATAATTCTTCGACATGGTCCATGCGGTGACTAGAAAATAAAATCGTAGCCCCATCGTTTCTAAAGTCTAAAATAGCTGATTTTAACATTTCGACATTTACAGGATCCAGCCCTGAGAATGGCTCATCTAAAATTAACAATTTAGGCTTATGTAATAAAGACGCAATGACTTGAATCTTTTGCTGATTCCCTTTAGATAATTCTTCAACCTTTTTTTTGCGGTATTGAGGGATATCAAAGCGGTCTAACCAATACGTAATTTGTTGTTTAGCATCTGCCACATTCATACCACGTAACTTACCTAAAAAAATTAATTGGTCTTCCACTTTCATCTTAGGATACAGACCACGTTCCTCAGGTAAGTAACCAATTTGAGAACTAGTAGCATAGGAAATTGTTTTACCATGCCAACCTATAGCGCCTTCATTTGGCGTTAATAAGCCTAGTATCATACGAAAGGTTGTCGTTTTGCCTGCCCCGTTTGCACCTAATAAACCATACATCTTTCCCTCACCAATGGTGATATTTAAATTATCTACAGCGGTAAAATCACCGAATCTTTTCGTCACGGATTTTATTTCTAACGTCATAGTTATTCACTCCTTTAATTCATATACGAACGACTCATACTTTTGTTTCATTTTTTCCTAATTTTTTGCATTAGCACGGATAGCGCCAATTAGATAGCCCATTTGGTGTGCAATCCAGAGAAATGTAATGACAAAGAAGGCACTACCAATAGGTTCTGTTAAAAGAATATAAATCCACGCTATAATAATAGCGCCTGTTGTCACTTGCCAACCTGTAGAACGTGCATACACTTGTATCGTTATGTACCTCTCGTCATAAGCACGCTTCTTTTGTAGTATGCGCTTTTGGATAAATAACGCAGCGAAAACGATGAGTAAACCTAAAGGCAAACCTATTATAAATGTTAACCAATTAAAACCTTCATACATCACAATACCTCCTTATACCTCTCTTTTCATAATCGCGAAAATAATACCTTTAATTAAAATACTAACAACATACACCGTAGCAATTAACATAAATGCTTCATTATGTAATGTTTTATGGTGGATAATAGCATACAGTGCTGCCATGATCAGCAGTATAATAGTAATGCCATATGTGATAGCATTTGCTTTTTGATTGATTTGTTGATAGCGCTCATCAAATCTCCGTTTTCTTTTACCCATATAATACCATACTACTACTATAATCGAACTCACTATAATACCTACTAGTAAGCCGCCATAAAAGCTGCTCATTTCCATTATGCTTCACCCTCTTCAAAATCAAATAATTCTTCTATTGTACATTCAAAAATCTTGGCAAGTTGATAAGCTAAAAGTAAAGAAGGATTATAGCGCCCTTTTTCGATAGAGATGATCGTTTGCCTTGATACATCTACTAACTCTGCCAATTCATCTTGCGTCATTTTATAGATTGTACGCTTCTCTTTAATATGATTCTTCACTGTGCCACCTCACATTCTACGTGTTAACACTAACAATGCCACATACATAATCAACATAGAAGTTGTCATAAACAAAGAAATAAAAGTTTGTAAGCGCATGGTAACGACTTCAAGTGTGAAAGCGATTTGGCTGATAAATAAAATCACCATCATTGCGATACATGTAATCCCTAAACTCTTCCAGCGTATGTAACGACTTCGCTCATCTTTTTTAGCTAGGTGGTCATTTAAAAGTGGCATAGTACCACAGATCACAAGTAACAAAAACAAAGTGTATAACTCTTGATCGATAGAGCCCGCCAACATTTTTATTATAACTACTGCTAAAAATATACTACCTAGCAGAGAAAACAGATAATTTTTTTTCTTCATTCTTCTTCCTCCTTTTTAAATAATTAACACTGCGTATCAAAAACTTATGTACAAATTATTGTAAAGGAAACTTTACGTAAAGCTTACTTTACATTTCACATAATGTCAAGGAAACTTTACTTATCTTTTGTAAAAAATCTAGTATACTAAATACATCAAGGGAGAAAGGGTGAGCATTATGGATGTATACAAAATTACAGCATTTAAGCCATCAGGGGAATTAGTAGTAGACGAGAGTTTTGAGGCTGAAAATGATGACGCAGCAAAAGATGTTGGAGAACGTAAACTTGCTGATTTAGGCGTGCTTGAATCAACTCATCGTGTTGTTTCACCACGAGGCAAACTTATTTTATTCCACGTTTAAATATAAAAAGCGATACGACAATATGTCGTATCGCTTTTTATATTAGGCTTCCTTTTCTTCATCATTATGTGTAAATTTATCTTTAATCCAGTGCTTACGCGCTTCGCGTTTCAAAGCTTTCTCGGCTTGTCGCGCTTCTTCAATTTCAGCTTCAACTGCTGCTGCTGAGAATCTTACAACCTCGCCACCAAACTCTTCTTTTACTAATTCATCAATCACATGTTCTGTAAACTCTGAGGCAATAGCTAATACACCGACTGTCTCTTCTGTTAAAACACTAGATGTTTGTTTAAATGTTGAAATAGCACCTTTCACTTCATCAATATCACTAATATTCCCAATAATTGAACCTGTTGTCCACCCTAATAACATACCTAATGGACCACCTAAAATCCCTACAAACGCCCCAATTAAACCACCTGCAAAGAAACGGTCACTACCTGTTAAATCAATAGCATCTTGAACGAGAAAACCTTGGTCTTTAGCATTTTCAACTACTGCTAATTGTTCGATCTCTACTTTACCTTCAGCGTGCAATACTTTTAGTTTCGAAAAAGCCTCATATGCTTGGCTATTTTCTTTAAATGTCATGATAATTACGCGTTTTTCCATGTATAGCATCTCCCAACATTCATTTTGCCTCTCCATTGATTTGAGGTTACAATTATTTTAGCATAAATTGTTAGGAGGTTACTAATTATGGCTTTTGACTATCGACCTTTTCCTGATTTTTCTTGGTCATATTCCCGTCACAAAACATTTATTCATTGTAAACGTCAATATTATTACACATACTATGGAAGTCATAATGGCTGGCTACAAAATAGTGATGCTACTGCAAAATTATTATTTCGGCTCAAGAAAATGCAGACGTTACCATTAGCCTTTGGCGAAATCTTACATGATATTTTAGCTAAAGCCATGACATTTCTCATAAAATACGGTGAACTTCCGCAAACAGAAGAAATGATACAATATGCAAAAAAGGCATTGAATATCAAATACCAAACAAGTACGAAACAACAACATTTATGGATAAAACGTCCCTCAAAACATCCTATTTTTCAAGAGCTTTATTATTTTAAACAATTAGATACTGCAGCTATCCACTATTACAATACATTACTACCACGTATTATCCATCACTTTATGATGAGTCCTACAGTGAAAGATTGTGCAACACAGATCGTTGAAGTCAAACAGCTAGAAGATTTCAATTACATGATGTTACAAGACATTAAAGTTTATGTAGTGCTTGATTTTCTCTCTGTTAAAGATCATATTTGGCATATTACAGACTGGAAAACAGGCAAACCATCTGAAGATGACCGCGAGCAATTGATGTTATATGCGCATTATGTACATCTGCATTACGGTGTCCCTTATGATAATATACAACTACATATTGAATACTTAGCACAAGGCACTACTACATCCTTTCATGTCGATGCTTATTTGTTAAATAATATCTTATATACGTTTAAACAAAGCAGTCAACATATGAAAGGTTATATGGCTGATATTATCCAAAACGAACCGTTAGACGTAATCGATTTTGAACAAACGAAAACAACACAATGTCAGCATTGCAACTATTATGAATTATGTTATTAACAGCATCTAATTACGTATTTACAAGTATAGACGGTTGCAAGAGACATTATATCGCTTCAAGTAAAAATGGTAGAGAGATATACTATCCCTCTACCCCTTTTTTATTACTGTTGGCTGTTATTTTCCTTCAAATTTAGGTGGTCTTTTGGCTACAAATGCTTCAATACCTTCTTTGTGATCTGCTGTTTTACGCATACGTGATTGTGCAGCAGCTTCTCCTTGTAATACAGCCTGTAAAGTCGGTAATTTTTGAGCATGCAATAATTGTTTAGTTTCAATCATTGCTAAAATAGGTGAAGCTAATAATTGACCAATCATTTGGTCTGCCATAGCGAGCCCTGTCCCTGGATCTGCTATATAATCAATCAAACCTAATGCCAATGCTTTCTTAGCTGTTAATAGCTCACCTTGCCAAATTATTTGTTTAGCTTTCATTGTACCTAAGCGTTCAGCCATAAAGAAGTGCCCGCCACCATCTGGCACAAGCCCAATGCCTATGAAATTCATTGCTAATTTACTATCTTCTTCTGCAATAACAATATCTGCACCAAGCGCCAAACTAAAGCCTAAGCCAGCGGAAGCTCCATGTATGGAGGCTATTGTAATCATAGGTAATGTATAGTACGCCTCTACCATACGTGATAGATACCCCATAACTTCATCAATATCAAATATATTCTCTGCATCTAACATTGCTTTAATATCGCCACCTGCTGAGAATACCTTACCCTCACCTTGAATTAACAATACTTGTATCGCAGATTCTTGTTTAAGGTGTTCAAAACATGCTGTTAGTTCTTGCATCATAACAGCATCCATTGCGTTCATAGCATCTGGACGATTTAAACGCAATACGGCACTTCGATCAAATTTCTCTAATTGAATTGTCTTATACATACACCCACCCCTTTTCAATTACACGCTTAAAAGAGCATATTTCGCACGTAAGCGCATATTAATTTTATTATAGCATTATGACTGTTATTTAGTTGAATGTTTATTCATTTTTCCAGAAAGAATACCCTTCTCTTAATTTCATCCTTTTAGTGTATTAAAGTACATTTCTTCTCTATTAAAAAGAGATAACGCTTTCATGTCCTCTCCAAAAAGACGAATTATAACAACTTTAAACAGATATATAATTCGCTTTTAAGTCGTTATAAGATTGACATTAAAAAGAAATATTTATTTTTTTATAAAAAACATTGACAAAACTGAACGATACCATTTATGATGTAGTTGTTAATAAAAATTTAAAACAAGCTAAAAAATACAGTGAAAGAGACATACATCTTACTTTTTCATACGCAGAGAGCTGATGGTTGGTGCAAATCAGCAATGAAGATTAAGGTTGTTCCACTCTGGAGTAGATCAGCGGAAATGCTGATTCGTCGCATGCACGTTACGCATATTGCTAAGACCTTTTATGGTAAATAAGGGTGGTACCGCGATTTTATAGCCTTTCGCCCCTTACAACACGACTTTTTTGTGCTGTAAGGAGTGGAAGGCTTTTTATTCATCACATTATTAAAAGGAGCGTCTATTATGACTACAGAACAAATCAATATTTTAATTGCTGACCCATTAAGTGAGGATGGTATTTTTCCATTACGTCAAGAAACGGAATTAAATTTAAATGTGGTTGTTGATACTGGACTAACGCCAGAACAACTTATCGAAAAAATTGGTGATTTCCATGTCCTATTAGTGCGAAGTCAAACTACTGTAACACCGGAAGTAATTAAAGCAGCCAAAAACTTAAAATTAATTGGTCGTGCTGGTGTTGGTGTTGATAATATTGACTTACAAGCTGCTACTGAACACGGCATTATCGTTGTCAATGCGCCAGACGGTAATACAAACTCTGCTGCTGAGCATACGATTGCTATGATGACATCTTTAGCGCGTTACATTCCACAAGCTTATAACTCTCTAAAAAATGGCAAGTGGGACCGTAAATCGTATGTTGGTGTAGAGCTGAAAAATAAAACATTAGGTGTTGTTGGTTTTGGTCGTATTGGTGTGGAGGTCGCTTTCCGCGCTAAAGGGCAACGTATGCAAGTACTTGCTTATGACCCATTTTTAACAGATGAGCGAGCTAAAGAATTAGGTGTAACAAAAGCAACAGTTGATGAAATTTGTGAGGCAGCTGACTTTATCACAGTACATACACCACTGTTACCTGAAACACGTAATTTAATTAATAAAGAGAAATTCGCTATGATGAAAGATGGCGTTCGCATCATTAACTGTGCTCGCGGTGGTATTATTAACGAGGATGATTTATATGATGCTGTAACAGAAGGTAAAGTAGCTGGAGCTGCTCTAGACGTATTCGTTGAAGAGCCAGCAACAGACAATAAATTATTGACATTACCTCAAG
This sequence comes from Lysinibacillus alkalisoli, assembly GCF_014643595.1. Classification (GTDB taxonomy): domain Bacteria; phylum Bacillota; class Bacilli; order Bacillales_A; family Planococcaceae; genus Metalysinibacillus; species Metalysinibacillus alkalisoli. Next base: position 59,798 of record NZ_BMJT01000005.1, on the reverse strand, counting down.
TTATTGCAACACCTCACTTAGGTGCTTCAACTATTGAAGCGCAAGAGTCTGTAGCAGTAGATGTATCAAATGACATTATTAAATTCTTTAAAACAGGCACAGTAACCAATCCTGTTAATATGCCTTCTATTCCTAAAGAACTATTAGCTCAAGTAGAGCCTTTCTTTGAATTAGCAGAGAAGTTAGGTACATTCGTTACACAATTAACAGTTGAGCCAATCAAAGAAATCAATTTATTCTACGCTGGAGATGTAGCCAACTACGATGTACGTCCCTTAACATCTAACGCGTTAAAAGGGTTATTATCTAAAAATCATGGTAACCATGTTAATGATGTTAACGCACGCTACCTCACAGAACGTATTGGCGTTAAAATTAATGAACACAAAACAACAACAGCTAAAGGATTTACGAGTCTTTTAACATTAGAAATTAAAACAGCTAATGAAGTTCACTCTGTTGCAGGTACATTGTTAAATGGATTAGGTGCTCGTATTGTAAAAGTAGAGGACTATGTAGTAGACGTAATTCCAGAAGGGCACTTATTATATATTCGTAACACAGATAAACCTGGTGCCATCGGACGTGTTGCAACAAAACTAGCAGAAAAAGATATCAATATTGCTACGATGCAAGTAGGTCGTGCGCAAGTTGGTGGTAAAGCTGTTATGATGTTATCAGTGGATAACCAAGTAACAGATGAAGATTTAGCATTTGTAGCCGAATTAACGAATATTGATGAAGTAAAAGCATTAACATTATAAAATGATAAAAGCAGTAGCGAACTATCGTTCGCTACTGCTTTTTATTATGCGTTGATTTGTAGTTGTGAAACTGTCTTTGCTACTTCTTTCACACGTTCTAAACCATCTGCGATAATTTTCTCTGCATTTTGTGGGTCTGCATTATGACCTTCAATAATAACTTCTTCAAGAATATCATGAGCAAATACCCCTGTGATAACATTGCGCATATAATTCACACCCATTTCTAAAGGTGCTGTTTCAGGAGTTGAATAGAAGCCTCCACGTGCACTTAAAATAATTGACTTTTTACCTGGTAATTGCGGTACTGATTGCCCTTCTGCATTGTAGCGGAAGGTAAATCCTGCTTGATATAAGTAATCAATTAATGTATGCATTTTTGAAGGGATTGTTAAGTTCCACAAAGGGAAAGCATAAACAATCACATCTGCTTCTTTAAATAACTCTTGTGCTTTTTGTTGCGCAGCTAACATCGCCTGTTCTTCCTCTGTTAGTGTTTCACCTTGTTGAAGTTTACCAAAGATCGTAAAGAAGTCTTGACCAAAGTAAGGTGTATATTCTTCAAACACATCATAGACTTTAATATTCTCTACTTCTACATTTTCCATAAATGTTTCAAACATGCGTGTTGAAATAGCCTCTGATGCGGGTCTGTTATTTGCTTTAATTACTAATACGTTCATTTGTTTTGTTGCTCCTTTTCATAAAGCTCATTTTTATCTTGAATTCAAGATTAATAACTTAATCATAAAAAAAACGCGTTGAAAAGTCAACGCGTTACACTTCATACTTTTGACTGAGTTATGATAAATCACATTTTTCGTCATCACAAGCGGCACTGCCATCCCCTTGCATTTGTAACGAACTAGCCTTTTCATTAGCTACTTTACGCAAGGTCTGTTCAAATACTTCTGCTGGTTGTGCACCTGAAATACCATATTTACGATCAATCACAAAAAATGGCACACCTTGTACACCAAGCTCTCTACTTTCCGCAATATCTGCGTGCACTTCTTCAGTAAATGCATCGGTAGTTATTATTTGCTGTGCCGCTGCTGTATCTAACCCTACCTCTTTAACAATTGCTAATAAAACTGCATCTTGCCCAATGCGTTGCCCCTTAATGAAATGAGCATGGAGTATTGCTTCTGTTAAGGCTTGACCTTTATTATACTGAGCAGCCCATTTTGTTAAACGGTGCGCTTTTAAGGTGTTTTCTTCCATTAAATTGGTGAAATCATATGCTAGACCTACCTCTTGTGCTCGAGCTACTACACTAGACGTCATGTTTTTTGCTTGGTCTACTGAAGTTTGATATTTTTTAGCCAAACTATCATATACGTGAACAGATGAATCCTCAGGCGTGTTGGGATCTAACATATAGCTTTTATACTCCACCTCTACATCTTTAATACCAGTCTCTTGAATTGCCATCTCTAATTGCTTTTTGCCAATATAACAAAATGGACAAACATAATCTGACCATACCTCAATCTTCATTACCATTACCTCCTCTAATTATTACGCTAATTGTAACCATGTGAGATACAACTTAGCAAATCATGTGTTTTCTTCATATAAAAAAGACGGCTTATGATGGCCGCCTTACTTTATTATTGCAAACCTTCTGTTAGAGCAGGTACAATTTGTTTTTTACGCGATACAATGCCTGGTAAGACAACACGGTTATCTTTTAGCGTTGTTTGGAATGCGGTTGCCGCTGCCTCACTTGCCTCACCTAATGCGATGGCTACAGAATCGTTATTTAAAATATCTGTAATAACAAAGAAGTATAAACCTAACTGTTCTTTTTCAATCAATGCTTGACCTAATGTTTCAACTTCTGACTGACGCACTAAAACATCATTAACATCAACAGCATTCACTTGTGCAACGATAGCTTTATAGTTACCAAATGTAAATTCTTTTGCATCTAGTGTTAGTAAATCCTCTGTTTTTTTAGCACTTAAATCTGCACCTGCTTTTAGCATAGCTAGACCGTACTCATTAACGTCAATACCTGCCACTTTAGCTAATTCTTTTGCCGCTGCTACATCTTGTTCTGTACATGTTGGTGACTTAAATAATAATGTATCAGATACAATTGCTGACACCATTAAACCTGCAATATTTGCTGGAATATCAATATTATGCTCTTTAAACAATTTGTTTAAAATCGTTGCCGTACAACCAACAGGCTCTACACGGAAGTATAAAGGGTCTGCTGTTTCAAAATTTGCAATACGATGGTGGTCAATTACTTCTAGAATAGTTACATCTCTAATATCATCTGCAGATTGTTGAAACTCGTTATGGTCTACTAACATCACTTGTTGTGTTTCTGTGGATACTTTTTCAACTAAACGAGGTGCTTCAAAACCAAACTTATCTAAAGCAAATTGTGTTTCACCATTAATTTCACCTAGACGTACTGCCTCTGCATCTACACCTAGCTGTTGTTTTAAGTAAGCATGCACAATTGCTGATGTAATTGTATCTGTATCAGGGTTTTTATGACCGAAAACTAAAATCTTGCTCATTTCATTGCCTCCTAAATAATATCTATATTTCTTCTATATAGTATCATTAATTATAAAGCTTTGAAATGCTCGACTACCAAAGGACACTCTCTGAAGTCGATTTTTTTTTAGGGCGCTCAAAATCAACTTTTAATGCTTGTTGTAATGTAGCAAATCCTTGTAAATCAATTGCATAACAAAAACGAACAATGGTAGATTCACTTACACCAATACGACCACTCAATTTCGCAATGGTGCTCTCTACTACGAGATTAGGATAACTCAGCACATACTGGGCAACAATCTTTTGACCTTTCGATAAACGAAGATATTTTTGTTTAATAGTTTCTTCGACTGTCACGTCAAACGTCCTTCCTTGTTTATATTCATGTAACACCATATCATTTTATTTATCTGAAAACAATGATTTTTCTGATAATTAAAGAAAATGACTATTAGATAAAGAAAAAAAGTGAATAAGCGCTAGCTTACTCACTCTAATTCGATTTGTTTCGTTTCTTTACCTAATAATAGAATAGCTATAACACCAATTAAGATAGCAATACAAAAAATTGTAAATACAATGCTAATATCATAGCCTCTTGCCATTAGCGTACCGACTAGTAGCGGTCCAAAAATACCACCAACTCGCCCACTCGCAGCGGCAAGCCCTGCACCTGTACCTCTAATAACGGCTGGATATTGCTCAGGTGTATAGGCATATAATGCGCCCCATGCGCCTAAATTAAAGAATGATAAAAACATACCTGCAATTAATAATGTAGCGGCTGTTTCTGCATTACCAAAAATAATAGCGCTTATAGCAGTGCCTATTAAATAGGTAACAAGTACAAATTTGCGTCCCATACGCTCAATCAACCAAGCGGCAGTAAAATAGCCTGGTAATTGTGCTAGTGTCATAATGAGTACATATTTAAAGCTAGAAATTAAATCAAAACCTTTACCCATCATTACACTCGGTAGCCAAAGAAACATGCCATAATAAGAAAACACTACCGTAAACCAAACAATCCATAACATTACAGTCGATTTAGTATAAGGTTTTGCCCAAACATCTTTTACGTTTTGCCAAATGCTACGTTTAGCATGCTGCACCTTTTTTGTAAATTGTGGTGAGTCTGGCAAACTCCAACGTAAATAAATGGCATAAAAAGCAGGTAAAGCTGTTAAAATCAAAGCAACTCTCCAGCCATAACTTGGTATTACAAAATAGGAGATGAGCGCTGCTACTAACCAGCCAGCTGCCCAAAAGCTTTCTAATAAAACTACTACCCTACCACGTTCCTTTGCTGCAACACTTTCTGCTACTAACGTAGAAGCCACAGGTAGCTCACCACCTAGCCCCATCCCAACGAAAAAACGTAACATTAAAAAGAAGGTCAGTGTTGTCGTAAAGGCTGATAAGCCACTTGCAACAGAAAATAAAATCAAAGTTGCCATAAATACTTGTTTGCGCCCCACTTTGTCAGCAAATACACCAAATACAACGGCGCCTACTGCCATACCTATAGAATTGACGCTACCAATCCAGCCAGCCTGTGTAGGTGTTAATCCCCAGTCCACAGTTAAAGCAGCAATAACAAATGATAGAATGCCGACATCCATAGCATCAAACATCCATCCAATACCTGCGATACCTAATAATTTATTACGTGAAATACTTTGTTCTTTCATATCGTTCCACCTGTCTTGTCAGTATTGTTTACACTATACACCTGTTTCAATTTCATGACAATATCAAATCGATTTATCGCATTGTTTCGACAATTTATCTTTTCCTATTGAATATATAAGCTATTTGCGATAAAATGTCCTTTATACAAATACAACTGTTCTTTCTAAAAGAACAAAAGGAGCTCGTTAGTTATGTGGAAAGGCTTAATTGAAGAATATAAATCATTTTTACCAGTAACAGAAAAAACACCCGCATTGACACTCAATGAAGGAAATACACCTTTAATTCACCTTGTGAATTTATCAAAAGAACTTGGTATTGAACTTTACGGTAAAATTGAAGGCGCTAATCCTACAGGGTCATTTAAAGACCGAGGTATGGTATTTGCTGTAGCTAAAGCCATTGAAGATGGCAGTAAATGTGTAATCTGTGCTTCTACGGGCAACACTTCTGCTGCGGCTGCTGCATATGCAGCTCGTGCTGGTATTCAATCAATTGTGGTGATTCCAAAAGGTAAAGTGGCTCTAGGTAAACTAGCACAAGCTACAATGTATGGTGCAAAAATTATTGAAATTGATGGCAACTTTGATGATGCCTTAAATATTGTTCGTCAAGTAAGCGAAACTTCACCAGTAGCCCTTGTCAACTCGGTTAACCCTTATCGTATTGAAGGTCAAAAAACAGCTTCTTTTGAGATTGTAGATGCTTTAGGAAAATCGCCTGACTACTTATGTATTCCTGTAGGTAACGCTGGTAATATTACAGCTTACTGGAAGGGCTTTAAAGAATATCATGAAGCTAAACAATGTGGCACACCAAAAATGTATGGGTTCGAGGCAGAAGGTGCTGCAGCAATCGTTACAGGCACACCTATTGCACAGCCTGAAACAGTAGCAACCGCTATCCGTATTGGCAACCCTGCTAGTTGGAAGTTGGCAGAAGCGGCACGTGATGAATCAGGTGGCATTATTGATGCTGTAACAGATGAAGAAATTTTAGCTGCTTATCAACTGATTGCTTCTCGTGAAGGTATCTTTGTAGAGCCTGGTTCAGCTGCATCTCTAGCAGGTGTTATTAAATCGGTGAAGTCTGGTAAAATCGAAAAAGGATCACAAGTTGTTACCGTTTTCACTGGTAATGGTTTAAAAGACCCCGATACCGCTATGGATGTATCTACTGTAGAAGTAAAATCTTTAAAAAATGATGAAGCTGAGATTCGTGCTTATATCGAGGGCGTATTATGAGTAAATGGCGCATCATTGTGCCAGGTAGTACAGCAAACTTAGGGCCAGGCTTTGATTCCATTGGGCTTGGCCTTGCTTTGTACTTAACGCTGGACGTTACCCTACAAGACCAATGGGAGATTATTCATCTTGATCAAAATGGGCCTACCGATGTTATTTTGGAAGAACATTTGATTTATCAAATTGCCACACGTACAGCTCAACAATACGGGCATGAGTTGCCAGCTTGTCGGATTGAAATGGCGAGTGAACTTCCATTAGCTCGTGGACTAGGAAGCAGTGCAGCTGCTATTGTAGCTGGTATTGAAGTAGCTAATCAATTATGTAACTTACAGCTTACTTTACAAGATAAATTAAATTTATCTTCTGCGATTGAAGGTCACCCTGATAATGCAACAGCTTCCGTTTTAGGTGGGTTAACTATCTCATCTATGCCTACAATTCAAACAACAGATACTATTCATTTAACAGACATTAACGCTGCCTTTGTTATTTATATTCCTAATTTTGAGTTAAAGACAGCTGATGCACGGGCTGTATTGCCTAATAAATTGGATCGTACATATAGTGTCGAAGCAAGTGCACATGCCAATATGCTAGCTGCTTCTTTACTTATCAAAGACTATGAACGGGCTGGTTACTATATGGAAAGTGATTTATTACATGAACCTTTCCGTGCACAGCTAATTCCTCACTTTACAGCTTTAAAAGAGTATGCTAAACAAAGTGGTGCCTATGGTACAGCTTTAAGCGGTGCTGGTCCTACTATGATTTCACTCGTACCACATACCATCGCTGAATCCTTTACCACACAAATGCAACAAGCTTTTCCTCAGTTACGTGTTATTTTAACAAAAGCTGATGAGCATGGTATTCGCGTGAATCAACAATAAAAAGTACAGCTGAAAAATGATTTTTCAGCTGTACTTTTCTATTTTCATATGAGATTAGGTGGTGTGCTTTATCGCCTTATCACGCAATTCATACCAATATACACAAAGCATAAACCATGTAAAACCTAAACTTAAACCTGCAATCACATCTGACCCAAAGTGACGACTTTCTGCCACTCGAGAAATACCAATAAGAATAGCTAAAATAAAAGCACCTAACCAAACCATCCATTCTTTACGTTCAAAATTTATGTATTTTGTAACGATATAGACTGTTGCTAACAAATAAATCATGCCGGACATAGAATGCCCTGATGGAAAACTATAAGACATTAATTGCTCAATGCGCTCTGGTCGTGGACGTTCAATAATATTTTTTAGGATTTGATTTAAGGCTGCCCCACCACCAAATGTAGCTAATAAAAATAACATTAAACGATAATCACGCATTCTCAGCCATAATACTACCATAATAATAATACCTACTGTCACTACAAACCAAGGTTCACCAAAATAATGAAAGATAGCTAAAAAAGAATTATCTTTAAACCAATCTACGGCTATACGATCAATATTTTGTACTACTGTATGATTTAAATTCACCCACATGAAACAAAAAATAAAAAAAGTCACTATTGCTAGTGAATAAGCTGTCTTACGAACCATAATACCTCTCCTTTTCATTCGTGTGCTATGCTCATGACATATAACGCAAAAAGTATGTAAATGTTGCAATTACACAACATTTACATACTCTTTACCCTCTTTTATACAAAAAATAATACAATTTAATAGATCGCAATGGGACCATAAGGCCCTTCTAAAATTTCAATATTCGTTTCAAAAATATTTGTTAATGTCTCTGCATCCATAATTTCTTCGACTGTACCAAACGCAGCAATTTGTCCATTTTTCATCGCACAAATCCGATCAGAATATTTAGCCGCAAAATTGATATCATGCATGACTGTTACAATTGTTCGTCCGAAAGATTCTGCAGCGTGTCTTAAATGCTCCATCATTTGTACTGAGCGTGCAATATCCAAATTATTTAATGGCTCATCTAACAATACATACTCCGTCTCTTGACATAGCACCATAGCTACATAAGCACGTTGCCTTTGTCCGCCTGATAACTCATCTAAGTAGCGACCTTCTAATGATGTTAAGTCTAAGAAATCAATATATTTCGAAATAATGACTTCATCTTCCTTCGTTAAACGACCATTCGAATAAGGGAAACGCCCAAAACCTACTAGTTGTCTTACTGTTAATCTTGTGACAAAATGATTTTCTTGACGTAAAATCGTAATGACCTTCGCTAAATCTTTTGATTTAGTAGAAGTAACGTCCATATTTGCTACAGCGATATGTCCTTCGTCAATATCTAATAGGCGCCCAATCATCATTAATGTCGTTGATTTACCTGCACCATTGGGACCAATTAATGATGTAAACCCTGCTTTTGGAATCTCAATATTTAAAGGGCCAATCTTCACTTTTTCTGTATATGCTTTTTTTACATCCGTAATTTTTATCATAGCGACCTCTTCCTTAATATAACAAGTAAAAAGATTATTCCACCAAATAATTCAATAATTACACCAACAACAGCCTGAGAGTCAAATACATGATACATTAAGAAATAAGCAGTTGTTAATATACAAAATGCAATCGCTAATGCCATTGGGAAAATATAACGATGATCATATGTAGGTGCTGCTTGATAACTTAAAGTAGCTACTAAAAAACCATAGAAGGTTAATGGACCAATTAAAGAAGTTGAAATTGACATTAATACAGCAACTAGTACAAGCGTATAAATAATACTTCGTTTGTAGTTAACACCAAATGTCGTTGCTACATCTCTACCTAATGATAAAACGTTTAATTTTCTCGAAAACAGGAATAATAAGATAGCAATCACAATAATAATTGGGATAACAATAGGGAAGTAAGACGAATCCGCATTATTTACTGACCCTAATAAACGTGCCTGTAATAAATCAAACTCAGAAGGCGCCAATAATTTACGCATAAACGTTGATACAGCGCTTAAACCTGTGCCGATAATAATACCTACTAATAGCATTAATTGCAGGTCACCATATTTTCCAGACAATAACCAACCGTATAACAGCAAGCTCATCACAACCATAATAGCCACTTGGAAAAGATATGGCCCAATGCCTGTAAAGCTAATTAATGCCCCTGCACCAAAGAAGAACATTGTACTTGTTTGAATAACAGAGTACAACGATTCAAAGCCTAATAGTGAAGGTGTAATAATCTTATTATTTGTCACAGATTGGAAAGCTACGGTTGCTAAACTGTGACAAACAGCTGCAATTAACATCGCAATTAAAGCATCAATTCTGCGTGTTACTACAGGTATGAATGATGGTGAGTCTATAGGAACTGGATTATTATACACTAATAAACCATACGAGGATAATAGCCCTAAACCAATCAATGATACTAATATGATCCAATAACGTTTCTCATCTTTTTTAGATCGGAAAGCTTTTGAAGACCTTGAACGCTCATGAAGGCTAGTATCGGTTTGAATCTGCTCTTTGTTTTGATAATCTAATACCTTCATTATAGCCTCCTCGTTTTTCTTTGTCTTAATAAAATCACAATAAATACGATTGCGCCAAATGTGCCTAGAATTAACGATACAGGTACTTCAAATGGCATAATAATGGCACGTGAAATAATATCAGATACCATAATCGTCCCCATACCTATGACGCAAACCCAAGGTAAATTACTCCTTAAATCATCGCCTCTAAACATGGAGACGATATTTGGTACAATCAAGCCTAAGAATGGTAAATTCCCAATAACGGCTGCTACAATACCTACTGCTATCGCGATTAAACCGTTAGCCAATAGGATTAACATATTATAATTAACACCTAAACTCTTGGCTACATCTTCACCTAGTCCTGCAAGTGTTAGTTTATTCGCATACATAAAGATGAGAACAGTGACAATAACAATAATCCATAAATATTCATAACGACCGGCTTGAACAGATGTAAAAGAACCAACAAACCAACTTTCTACAACTTGAGACATTTGGAAAAATAAGCCCATAAAAGTAGAGACAGCTGAAATAACAGCACCTAGCATTAAACCGATAATAGGCACAATCAATGACGATCTTAATTTTACTTTTCGTAAAAATAAAAAGAAAATCATAGTACCAATAAAGGAAAATACAATAGCACCTAGCATACGTAGTGTTAAGCTTGGTGCAGGTACTAATAAGTACACAATTAATAAGCCCAAACCTGCCCATTCTATCGTACCAGTTGTTGTCGGTTCAACAAAGCGGTTTTGGGTAATTAATTGCATCACAAGACCCGTCATAGCCATGGCTGCGCCTGTTAACATTAGCGCAATAGTTCTTGGTACCCGCGTAATAAAGAACATTTCCCAACCGTCATCTTGTCCTCTGATATCATATACACCTGTAAATAGCGAAACAACTGCCAAAATACCAACCACAAAAATGGCTAGTATGAATGATTTTGTCCATATTTTATTTTGGTTAGAAAGCTGGAGCTGGGGATCTAGCCCAACTCCAGTAGTAGCATTCTTTTGCACTATGTTAAACTCCTTTGCCCTACTTAGCTAAAGTTTTCGCCATGTTTTGGAAAATCTCCATAAACGTTTGGATTGATTCGTTTGTATACGTGTCAGCTGGTGCATAAATTACTTGTTTTTCAGTAATTGCTTTTGTGTTTTGTAATGCTGGTGCATTATCAATAACATCTTGTGCTGGAACAGCATCTTCTGTAGAACTTACTGCTGCATCACGGTCTAATACAAAAATCCAGTCTGGATTACTTTGTGCAATCGCTTCTACAGAAACTTCATCACCTTGGTGGTCTGCACTTGTATTATTTACTTCTAAAGCTGGTTTCCATCCAAAAATATCGAACATTGGGCCCCATACACGTCCATGACTTGGTGCTGAGAAGCCAATATCTCCACCTGAAACAATAACACCCATAACTGTGTCTTCGCCATTGTATGCTTCTTTAGCATCTGCAATTGACTGATCAAACTCTTCATTTAACTTCTTAGCATCTTCTTCTTTATCGAAGATTTGACCTAACATAGTTGTTGAATCTTTAAGTCCGTTTACTAAGTTCTCTCCTGGTGTTTCTGCATCTTCTGAAACATCAAAACTAAGGTCTACTACGACTGCATTTGGCACTAGTTTTTTAATGTCTTCATAGTAGCTACCAAAACGTTGACCTACGATAACTAAATCTGGATCTACTGCTGCAAGTTCTTCAAGTTTTGGCTCACGGTGGTTACCGATATCCACAACTTTTTCATCTGCTACATATGGTGAGTCTGCTGGCATTACAGGTTTTGGTGCTGCCGCTAACTCAATACCCCAATCTGATAATGTTTCAAATGTACGATTATCAAGCGCTACTACTTTCTCAGGGTTAACAGGTACTGTAACGGTACCATGCGCATCTGTAACATCTACTGTTGTTGCAACTTCTTCTGTTTTCTCGTTATCTTTTTCTTTTGGTTCTTCCTTTGTGTCAGCTTTATCGTCGCCTGAATTCGAACAAGCCGCTAATAGTAATGCAAAAACAGCCATAATGACTAGTAACTTAAAGTTCTTCATATACTTTATCTCTCCTAAATATATAGTGTGGTGTAACATTTGTTGGAATGATAATAGAGTAGTGACTCTTCTCCATAAGCGGAGACAAAGTCTAACATAGTACAATGCTAATTGCTTTCACAAGATGATAATGATTATCAATTCCATCAACTAATATTCATTATAGCAACTTAAGTTATAATATCAACCGCTAATTTGCTTTTTTTATAATTTATTTGTAAAACTTTTTTTATATTATAGATTTAAAAACAGAAAATATAACATAATAATATAAATATACTGAGCTTAATTCCTTATTAAATTGATAATTTTATCCTTTATATTTTAAAAACATCTGATATGTATTAATATTGATACATTTATAACATTTATGGACTTTTGTAATTTTTTTTGATGTAACCATATCTAATAAATTTTATCATGTCATTCTAAAATTGCCTCATATAAAGTCTATACTATTTTAACATTGTGGCAAACTCATCATCTATCGTAGCATTTGCGAATACATTATCACGTAAATGAGAAAGTACAACACGCTCTACTTTTCTATTATTACGTATGACAAAGAAACAGGCAGTAACGAAAATAATCTCGTCAGTGCCTGTTAGAGTGGTGTAACAATGCTTCCTAGACTAAGCCTGTTACATCATATTCTTTTTTAGTGAGAGTATATTGTGCCAATGCTTGATGATCAATAACAGGATATGTTTCTTTATCCATAGGTACTTGAATTTTACCATGCGCCATCATAATAGGCGGCTTCACAATATCTCGCTGCCAATAATGGTGAGAGCCACTCAAATCGCCAGGTAACACAAAATGTGGTAAGGCGTTTAATGCGATGTTATGCAAGCGTCCAATGCCTGTCTCTAACATACCACCACACCAAACCCCCACGTCATGTTGTCTACAATAATCATGAATTTGTTTAGCGACAGTCAAACCACCTACTCGACCAATCTTAATATTAATAATACGACAACTTCCGATTTGAATGGCTTTTTTTACATCTTCTAATGAATGTATACTCTCATCAAGGCAAATGGCTGTTTGTAATTGTCTTTGTAATGTGGCATGCTCAATTAAATCATCAAATGCCAAAGGTTGCTCAATCATCAAGAGATTATAGGCATCTAAAGCTTGTAATCTTGCCATATCATCTAATGTATATGCTGCATTTGCATCTGCCATTAATGGCACATCTGGAAACTGCTCTCTAATTGTTGAAATCACTTCAAGATCGTGACCAGGTTTGATTTTTACTTTAATGCGTCCGTAACCCATAGCGATTGCTTTACCTACTTGTTGTAATAAAGCTTGCTTTGTAGGTTGTAAACCAATGGCTACACCTACACGGATTTCATTTTGAGTTGCGCCTAATGCTTGTGCTAAACTCATCCCTTGTTGTTGCGCATAAATATCCCAAATGGCGCCCTCTATAGCTGACTTCGCCATATGATTTAAACGTATAGGTGCAAAGATTGCTTGGAGCTCATCAGGATGATTAATTTCTTGATCTTGTAATAATGGCAATAAAAAATCTTCTAACATATGCCAACAAGTTTGAATAGTTTCTTCCGTATACCAAGGAGCGGCAAACGCTACACATTCCCCGTAACCTATAGTGCCATCATTAGCTGTTGCTTCTATAATAAGAAATTCTTTTTCTGTCATCACACCAAAGCTTGTCGCAAAGGTAAACTGCAATGGCATTTTAATGTGATGAATCGTGACTTTTTGAATCTTCAATTGTTACACTTCCTTATAAAGCTAAAATCGATTTCTTTACAACTAAATATTCATTCACATGCTCCTTACCTCTAATAACATGAACAATCGCATAACCTTGATTGAACAATGTCGTTAAAATAGCACGCATTTTATAGCGCCAATCTTCAGCCAATGTGTCACTTTCTACTTTTAATTTTTGAAAATATTGTGGGATTGGCACAGTATAAGCATCTTGTAAATAGTCGATGGTAGTGTCGAATGCCTGTAATGCTGGTAAACCTGCGGGTGTTAACTGCCAGTCAACAATCGGTTTTGCTTCCTCTACTAACTCTTCTATGACACTCGTTAGTTCACCGCGTTGAATCCACCAATCCACTGTTAAACGGTCTGATGGTAGACCCGCATTAAAGAAATCTGATAAGTTGCCATAATAATCATTCACGTACGTTTGACTAATCGCACCCAATTTTGTAAAGCTTAGCATAGCATTGCTTGACTGTAGCGGGTCAAAGTTCCATTTAATTAAACGATACCCTTTTTCTTTCGCGATTTCTTTTTGTTTATGCTTGAGTAACTCCCCTACACCATGTTCTCGTTTTGTTTGCTCGACACCTAACATATGCGAATATAAATACATCTGTTCTTCTTCATAGCCAACAAAACTATAACTAAAGCCAATTAACTCCTCTTGAAAATAAGCGCCTAATAAAATACCACCATTACGTGCAGCACCTAATGTTTGATGAGTTGGTAAAGCTTGCCCTTCCCAAATCTTTAAATCAAGTGCTTGTAATTGTTGAAGCTGTTCAGATGTTGTAATCTCTCTAATTTCCACCTCTTGTAACATAAACTTCTCTCTCCTTTTGCGCTTGTTTTAAAGCGAGTAGTACGACATTTGTCAAAATCTCGACACCCGTAATTAAACGAGCATGATTAAATTTCATATGGGGATGATGTAATCCTGGCTCTAGCCCACAACCTAAGCCAAGCATCGTTGTTTTTAATTTAGGTCTTTGCACAGCATAGTGGTGGAAATCTTCACCACCTGGTGTATGAACAGGCTCTCGTAAACGCTCTTGCCCAACAGATGCAATGATGGCTTGCTCCATCAGTTGTTTTGCTTCTTCACTCACTTCAGCTGCTACAATATCCGAAATAACTTTTGTATTAATCTTAATGTGGTACAGCAATTGTTCAGAGTCCATCACTCGTTGTATATTATCTTTTAATTCTTTCATTACATCATTTTGTTGTGCGCGTACATCTAACGTAAACGCTGCATGCCCAGGAATAATATTAGCGGCTGTACCACCCGCTTGGAATTTTGTCATCTTAACTGATGTAGGCACCATAGGGTTTGTATAAGTAGAGCGTAAATCTTCAATAATGGCTGCACCTACTTCAATAGCATTTTGCCCAAGATGGGGCCGTGCTGCATGCGCATCCTCCCCTACAATCTCACCCTCTATTGTTACAGAAGCACCATGATATAAAGCGGCACAGTATGAACCATCGCCAAGCTCTTGAACGGGGCGCAAGTGAACGCCAAATAAATAATCTAAATCATCAATCACGCCCTCCTTTAATACAGCAAGTGCACCTAGTCCCTTCTCTTCTGCTGGCTGAAAAATAACACGGATTGTTCCCTCCCAGTCATGAGGCAACTCTTTCAGTAATAATAAAGTGCCAATCGCCATTGTCATGTGACCATCATGTCCACAAGAATGATTCGCTTTGAACACACCATCTACCTCTTGCCATAGTGCATCCAAATCGGCGCGCAAACCAATATAAGGTGCACCAGAGCCTACATCTACATATAAACCTGTGCAATTTTTAAAACGCTTTGGTTGATACCCTTCTTCTTCTAGCAATCTAAAAATATAATCTGTTGTTTTATATTCTTCAAAGCTCACTTCTGGATGTGTGTGTAAATGTTCAAATATTTTCATAATTCTCGGTCGTAACTTGTGCAAATCCTCAATCATAACATCAATCCCTTCAAAGTAATGGTATGCTTATTATATACAAAATATTATGACATTATGTAGTGTAGCCTCTTATTTTTACTAAAAAATGTTTGTTATTCAAAAATTCATATACGATTACCCGATACTTTTTACTATAAACACAAAAATCGAACAGGATTTGTTCGATTTTTGTGTTTATAGTTGCTGAAATAGAGCGAAACGCTCAGCATCTGCTTTACGTAACTCCGCTTTAATAATTGTTCCTTGCTCTTCATAAGTTGTATTTAATATCGTTGCATGCTCATTTAAATATGAAACAACATGTCCTTCATGATAAGGAATGACAAAAGTAGCTTTAACATAGTCTGTAAAAACCTGTCCGCGAATCATCTGTAAAAGTTCTGTTAATCCTTTATCCTCTTTAGCTGCTAACCAAATATGCTCACCACTCATCACAGGATATGGCAAAGAAGTTTGGTCACACTTATTATACACATAGATGGTTGGAATATTTTCTACCCCTACTGCTTGTAGTGTTTGCTCTGTCACTTCCATCATATAACGATATTGTTCATGTGATACATCTACTACATGCAATAATAAATCTGCATTTCTTGCCTCTTCTAGCGTAGAGCGAAACGCCTTGA
Source organism: Lysinibacillus alkalisoli (assembly GCF_014643595.1). Lineage (GTDB taxonomy): Bacteria > Bacillota > Bacilli > Bacillales_A > Planococcaceae > Metalysinibacillus > Metalysinibacillus alkalisoli. The sequence continues at coordinate 43,674 of NZ_BMJT01000005.1, read as the reverse complement.
CTAAATGATGAGGCAATTTGCTAACAAACCCTACAGTATCCGTTAATAAAAAACTTTTTTGATCGTCTAGCGCTAATTGTCTGACGGACGTTTCTAATGTGGCAAATAACATATCTTTTTCAAATACTTGCTTATGTTCATCCTGTCCTGTTTTTAACAGCAGTTGATTCATAATCGTTGATTTACCTGCGTTAGTATAGCCTACTAATGATACAACAGGTATTGCATTTTTCTCACGTTGTTTACGCTGTGTCTCTCGCTGTGCACTTACTTGTTCAAGCTCTTTTTTTATTTTACTAATTCGGCTTTCTATTTTACGTCGGTCAAGCTCTAACTTTGTCTCACCAGCACCACGATTTTTAAAGCCTCCACCCGTCCCGCCACCTTGGCGACTTAGCGAAGCATGCAAGCCTACTAATCTTGGTAACATATATTGTAGTTGCGCAAGTTGCACTTGTAGTTGTGCTTCTCGTGTTTTAGCACGACGCGCAAAAATATCTAAAATGAGCATTGTACGATCAATCACTTTACACATCAACTCAGCTTCTAAATTGCGGATTTGTGATGGTGATAACTCATCATTAAAAATCACAAGATTTGCACCTGTCTCTTCATACAATGCTTGAATCTCGTCGATTTTCCCCTTGCCTACATAATGTGCACTATTCGCTCTCTCTAAATTTTGTGTAATAGTGCCAACCACTTCTACATGTAATGCTTGTGCTAAGTTTTTTAATTCTTCCATACCATAGTCAAATTGTTCATCCTTTGGTAAATGAACACCTACAATAATGGCATACTCCTGTAATTGTTCCACTTGCTGTGTAGTTTTCATACGCTCACCTCAAACTCAATATAAATTCATCTTAACACATGTTATACTTATCCCCATGAAGAAAGGAGCGAGTAAGCATGGAATTTGCTGAAATGCTAAAACATATTACATCAAGAGTGCATGCGCATGACTTTATTAATGCTACAATTAGTCAACCTAGACTAAAATCCTCTGCCATTAAAAGAATTAAATTAAAACCTATTACGATTCGTAATGAATATATGATTCAAGCCGAGTATCAATATGAGCGTATATTAAAACATGAGAATATTACTGCATCGCAATTCGATGATAAAATAGCGATGTATTTTGCACAATTCAAACAAGCTCAAATTCGCTTTACAGAAGAGCAAGTGCACGTGCAATTATCCAAAAAAAATAAAGTGTTATGGAAAGCCACTCCCGCACAAAAAACGATAGCGAACCTCACACATAATCGTCAAAAAAAATATCTCTTAGATGAGCACAAAATACATCCTTTTTTAGTTCGTCTTGGTGTACAAACGACGGATGGCAAAATCAAACAACAAAAATATGATAAGTTCAAACAAATTAATCGCTTTATTGAATTTATAGATGATACGCTGCACCATCTACCTCAAGACCGTACAATTCGTATTTTAGATTTTGGCTCAGGCAAATCTTATTTAACATTTGCACTATACCACTATTTAAAAATCGAAAAAGGTTTAGACATTCACGTCACAGGTTTGGATTTAAAAAAAGAAGTCATTGAAGAGTGCCAACAAATTGCCCAAGATTTGCATTATGACCAACTTGAATTTTTAGTAGGTGATATTAATGATTATAATGAGGCAACAACTATTGATATGGTTGTGACTTTACATGCTTGCGATGTAGCGACAGATATGGCATTAGCAAGGGCTGTTCGTTGGGGGGCTAAAGTCATTTTGAGCGTGCCTTGTTGCCAACATGAATTAAATCGCCAACTACAAGCTCCTGCACTAGACATTATGTTACAACATGGTCTAGTGAAAGAACGTTTTGCGGCTCTTGCAACAGACAGTATTCGTGCGGAAATATTAGGGCTTGTAGGTTACGATGCCCAATTATTAGAATTCATTGATATGGCACATACGCCCAAAAACATCTTAATTCGAGCTTACCATACTGGTAAACAGCCCTCATTGCAACAGCGCGAACGTTATGAAGCTTTTATTACTTTATTACATGCCGAACCTTTTCTTGCTAAAGAATTACAATTATAAACAGACAGGCACTGACGAGTAATATATCGTCAGTGCCTGTTTTCTATAAACCATATGTTTCATTTCTTTTATTATAACTCTTGTCGTAATGCTTGAATCACATCAATCTTTGTCGCTTTACGAGCTGGACGCCAACCTGAAATCATAGCTACTCCAATACTAATGGTAGCAGCGATGACAACTAATTGCCACGGGATAACGGAGAAAACAAATGCTTGTTTTGTAAAAGTGTCTTCGTTTGTTGCTGCTTGTAAAATAAGGGGCATTGTAATATTCACAATGATACTAATAATATACGATAAAATAACAGCTAGTACAGTACCTAAAATTCCAATAAACGCACTTTCCATTAAAAATAAACGTTGAATTAATTTAGGGCTTGCACCGATTGCCTTTAACACACCAATTTCACGTGTGCGCTCTGTGACTGCCATCGTCATTGTATTAAAAATACCAATTGAAGAAATTAGTACAGCTATTGTCCCGACAAAAATTAATCCTGCTTTAAATACAAAGAAGAACATATTAATTTGGTCCATTTGCTCTAATACAGAATATACGTGATACCCATCATCTTTTAATTTCTTTAATAATGGCATAACATTTTCCATATGGTCGACATGGATGACATATTCTGCAGAGATATTGTCCTCTGTCTTAGTGAAGGTTTTCTCAATCATTGGCAATGCCTGGTCACTAAAAATAAGAGAGGTATCTCTTTGCCAGTCGTAACTTGGCTTGTCTGTGACACCTACAACTTTAAATGTTTCAGTAAGAGTTTGTCCTTCCTCCCCTTGATCTTTAAAGGCTACGCTAATCGTTTGTCCAATAATGTCTCCTTGATAACCGTATTTACTGTAATCAACTTGTTCGCCTTCTTTCACATTGAGTTCGGCGTCACTAATAGCATTACGCTCTTTTTCATTCAATAAGCCTTGTGCAAAATGGTAACCTACAATAACTTCTTTATCATTTTTAGGATACGTGCCTGCAAATAATTTGCCTTTTACTGCTTGATAATCTTTCATATCATAAAAACTATTGGTTGTGTAAACGTCACGGTCTTTTAAAGAAGCTGTTACATCATAATGAACGGTTGTATGTTTAAGTACCGCTTTTACATGGTCTTGTTGTTTTATTTTGTCCAAGTCTTCTGTTGTTGCATTTTGGTCATAAAATTGAATACGTGTAACTTGCTCATCTTGTAAAATTTCATTATTCATGGTTTGTTGAATACCAAAACCGACAGAAGCTAAAACGATTAAAAAGGCACAACCAATTGTTGCTGCTAATACCGTCATAAAAACACGCATTTTGTTTTTTCGTATATGTTGTCTAACAAATGCAATTTGGTCTTTAAATAACATTAGGCTTCCTCCTTTAATATGCCATCATGCATGCGGAAGCGACGATGTGCTACATTTGCCACTTCGTCATCATGCGTAATAATAATAAATGTAATGCCCAATGCCTCATTCAAATCTTTAATTAAAGCTAAAATCTCTTGCTCCGTTTCAGAATCTAAACTACCCGTAGGTTCATCTGCTAAAATAATAGGAGGGTTGGTAATAAGAGAGCGTCCGATACTTACCCTTTGTTGTTGCCCACCAGACAATTCATTCGGATAATGCTTTGCGACTTCTGTTAAGCCAATTTGCTCCATCAACTTTTGTACACGCTGCTTTCTTTCGTTAGAAGGAACGCCTTGTAGTATTAAAGGCAACTCAATATTTTCAAACGCTGTTAAACCAGGCATCAGTTGAAAATTTTGAAAAACAAACCCGAAATTGTCGAGGCGAAATGCTGCATGCTGCTCCTCTGTAAAATGCATGGTCTCTTGACCATTAATTTGAATAGAACCGACATCCGCATGGAGAAAACCTGCTATGGTTTGTAGTAATGTTGATTTACCTGAGCCACTTTTTCCGACAATAGCAACTACTTCACCTTTATGTACATGTAAGGCCACATCAGTTAACACTGGAATCTCCTGCTCATTATCCTTTTTACCTATTTTAAAAGTATGTGATACATGTTTAATCTCAATCATTGTATAACTCCTTTCTCGTTATACTAAGTGTAAAAAACATTTCTTAACATTACACCTACAACTTTCTGAAGAATTTATGAAGAATCCATGATTAAGCCATACATATTTTGGCGAAATACTATACACTATACTTAAACTGAAACATAAAGGAGGCAATTCTTTGAAGGCATTTGCACATTTTATTACCACGTATGCTAAAGCTATTTTCGCTGTGTGGATTGTCATTTTTATTGCGATGGCTATTTTCGCTGTACAGTTGCCCAGTAAACTCGAAGGTGATGGTTTTTTTGTAGATGATGAACATGTCTATGTAACGGACGAATTAGCAAAAAACTTTGACTTACCTGCAAAAACAATTTTTGTCGTTTTTGAAAATCGTACTAATCAAGAAATTGAACATACTTTAGCATTATTGAAAGATGTCAAGGACATTGACACGATTGTGTCACCTGTTGGTGATCCTGCGTTAGTAAAAGGTAAGACCAGTTATGCCATGCTACACTTTACGCATAACATTACTGACTACAATCCTCTAGTTGTTGAAATACGTGACATTCTCAAAAATGAGAAGGATACAACGCTCACAGGTGAGCCTGTATTTGCTTATGATGTAAATATGGCCAGTCAAAAAGATTTAGCCCAAGCGGAAGCTATCGGTTTACCTATTGCGATTATTGTTTTACTGCTAGCTTTTGGCACCATTATGGCATCTGTACTCCCTATCTTTGTAGGTATTATCGCTGTTGTGACCGCACTTGGCTTGCTGACGATTTTTAGCGACTATTTATCACTCTCCATTTTCGTGTTAAATATTGTACCGATGCTTGGTTTAGCACTCAGCATTGATTTCTCTCTCTTATTCATTAATCGTTATCGCGAAGAACGTGAACAACATAACATTGCTACTGCTGTTGGCATTGCCATTCAAACGGCTGGACGCTCTATTATATTCTCAGCAATTTGTGTGATGATTGGTTTAGGTGCAATGGCTGTCATTGATGTTGAGATTTTCCGTAATATCGCTGTTGGTGGTTCACTAGTTGTCTTTTTAGCTGTCTTTGTAGGCTTAACATTATTACCAGCTACTCTCGTTATGCTTGGTGACCGCTTAAATAAAGGCCGTATCTTCCGCCCTAAAGCAGGTGGTGCAAAAGGTTGGCGTACATTTGCAGGCTTTGTGATGCGCTTCCCTGTCATGATTACGATTGTAGCTTTTGTTTTATTAGGTATTGGTATGATTCCGATTAAGGATATGGAACTTGTCATACCAAAAGTAGATTCACTACCAAAAACCTACGACTCTCGTCTCGCCTTTGAGAAATTAAGTGACGAATTTGATTTTGGCAAAACATCTACCTTATATCTACTCGCTGAACGTCCTGACGGTTGGGATCATGACAGTGGTTATGAAAAAATCGCTGCATTAGAGGAGACATTACTAAAAGATCAACTAGTAGATAAAGTAGACACTATTTATTCTGTAGCTAATATAGAAGATGCTGCTGCGCTTGAACAAGCGCTAAACATACCTGAAATGAAGGCACAATTAGCGCCTGCGTGGCAACAATTTGTACAAGGTAATCAATTATTCATCCCTATCACACTAAATGTTGAAGGGGCATCTAGTGAAGCACAAACGTATACGCGTAATTTAATGCGTGCGGATTTAGGTGTGGATTTCACACTAGGTGGCGTGCCAAAATTCAACCAAGAAATTTTTGACGAAATTTATGATAATATTGGCTATGCTTTACTTATTATTATGATTTCTACTTTTATTATATTAATGGTAGCTTTCCGTTCTATTTTAATTCCGTTGAAAGCGATTTTAATGAACATTATTGGGTTAACTTCTGCCTTTGGCATACTCGTTTACATTTTCCAATATGGACACTTTGGCATGGAGCAAAGTCCAATTGTCTTGATTATCCCTGTCATTGTCTTTTGTTTAGTCTTTGGTTTAAGTATGGATTATGAAGTATTTTTAATTTCTCGCATTCAAGAAGAATATGAAAAAGGTGCCTCTAATACGATGGCAACGATTGACGGCTTAACTGCCACGAGTCGCATTATAACATCGGCTGCTTTAATTATGATTGTTTTAACAGGTGCCTTTGCTTTTACAGACGTCATGCCTGTTAAACAAATTGGTGTTGGCATTGCTATTGCCATTGCTATTGACGCTACCATTATTCGCCTCATGTTAGTACCAAGTTTAATGAAGCTACTAGGCGACTGGAATTGGTGGTATCCCTTCAAACGTCGTACAACAAAATAAATAAAAAAGCTAGACCAGCATAATGTCGGTCTAGCTTTTTCTCATCTAGGAAACATAATTAACACATTGAGGTATACAAGTGATGTCTTAGCCTCTTTTATTAGTAATGATAGAGTGGCTGAACAAATTGTGTTGCTTGTTCATTCACATTTTCACTATCGTCTACTTTTTTAGGTTCGTAATATTTAAAGAATAAGTATATGCTGAGTGCACATACAATAGCTACTGTAAGCATCAATGCAATAATAATAGTTGCCATTTTCTTACCGTTCATTATAAAACCCCTTTACTTTTTATCAAAGCCATCGTCTTTTAAGTAACGCACAGCATCTTCATATGTCCCAAACGCTTCTTCAAAGTTCCCTTCAAAATAAACGACCCACGAACGCTGCTCAAATAATAACGTAACTTTTTGCCCTTTAGCATCTTCCCACTGCTCTTCTACAGTAGTATCTTCTGATAAATAAGCTACAGCTTTCGCAATAATTTCTTTTAAGGCTTGCTCATTAAACGCTCTAATATTAACTAAGCCCTTTACAGCTACATCACTATAACTTGGCATATCCCCTACGAAGACAAATCCATTACCATTCGGGTGTAGTTTTTCAACAACAATTGTTTTTTCATATAAACTATCTTCAAAATGATAATTTAAACGTTTTAAGGAAATCTCTTTTTTGGTTAACTCGGGAAATGTTTCAATAATTGCTTTTTTCTGCTCAAATGTTAGCAAATTGCCAACTCCTTTTTCTCACTTATTTCTTATAGTATAGCGTACCTTATTCGAGCCTAGACATCTTTTTTAGATAAATTAAAAGGAGTTTGTCAGAAATACGACAAACTCCACTTTACTACACCGATTTAGTTGCAGATTTTTTGATCGACTCACGTGCATGATAAATATTTGTCAGTAATACCTTCATTACAGCATAGAACGGTACAGCAATCACAATGCCGATGAAACCCGCAATTTTGCCTGAAGCTAAAATGACAGTTATTACAGTTAATGGATGGATATCTAATGATTTTCCCATCACTTTTGGCGTAATAAAATTACTATCTGTCTGCTGAGCAACTAATGTTACTACACAAACCCAAAGCACTAAGGCAGGGTCTTGTGTAATACCTACTATGAGTGCTGGTGTAAAAGCAATCCAAGGCCCGATAAACGGTATGACGTTCATAAAGAAAGCAAATATTACGAGCAATAGGGCATAGTTTAACCCGATCATTAAATAACCAATATACATAATCAATGCTAATAAAAAACTAATTAATAATTGACCTTGAATATACGTACGCAATACACGATCAATATCCTGTAATGTTTTTTTCACCCATTCTTGACGTGGCCCACTGAAAAAACGATAAATGCTTGGTGCTAATTTTTCATGATCTTTTAACATAAAGATTAAGAAGAATGGTACAAGCACAGCTAATAAGGAAACTTGCACAACAGATTGTAAAAACGTTACTAACCAGCCACTTGCTGCAATCGCAATATCTTGAATCGAATCAACAAGGCTATTAAAAACATCAATCACTTGTGGCGGCAAATTGTCTTTATTACGTAGCACATAATGTGTAGCATCTTCTAATTGTTTGCCAATCTTTGGTGCATTTTTTACTAAAGCATTTACCTGATCACTGATTGGCTTACCTACAATCATAATGAAAGCGGTAATTAATCCTGCAATCGTTAATAAAATGGTAATAATACTTGCCCAACGTGGGAATTTACGATTCTCTAAAAAACGTTGGAATGGTACGGTTACATAAAACAGTACACCACCGAGTAAAAGCGGTACAAAAATTGTTTTTAAAATAATAATGGCTGGTGAAAAAATCCATTGGATTTCTACAAAGTATTTAATAATAAGTAAGGCTAATAATATGCCTACACCTGCCTGGAACCATAATTTCTTTGTCACGCAATCACCTGCTTTCGTTTAGTGATTACATTTTATCATCTTCCACAGCATTTAAGTACGTTTCAATGGAATCAATTACACCTGCAACCGTACCATCTTCAAATGGTGAGTTTAAATTCGCCGCTGCTACAAGCTTTGTAAAGGACATAGAGCCACCTAAACCGCAAAGATGTAAATAATCTTTCCATGCCTCTTCAAAGTTTTCACGTGAACGTTTCCAAAATTGGAACGCACAAATTTGAGCTAATGTGTAGTCAATATAATAAAATGGGCTTGCATAAATATGTTGCTGACGTTGCCAAAAGGCCCCTTGTTCAAGATAATCTACACCATCGTAGTCACGATGCGGTAAATAAATCGCCTCGATTTCCTTCCATTTTGCATGTCGCTCTGCTGGTGTCATCGTTGGATTTTCATATACGGCATGTTGGAACTCATCCACTGCCACACCGTATGGTAAAAATAATAAGGCGCCACTTAAATGCGCAAACTTATATTTTTCTGTCTGTTCTTTAAAGAATAGTTCCATCCATGGCCATGTAAAGAACTCCATACTCATAGAGTGAATTTCGCATGACTCATACGTTGGCCACAAATATTCTGGTATGCCAATGTTACGACTTGAGTATACTTGGAAGGCATGACCTGCTTCATGTGTTAAAACATCAATATCCCCTGATGTACCATTGAAGTTAGAGAAGATGAAAGGCACATTGTAGTCTTCAATAAAAGTACAATATCCACCACCCTCCTTACCTTTTTTAGCTACTAAGTCCATTAACTGTTGATTGACCATCACATCAAAGAACGCTGCCGTTTCAGGCGATAGCTCGTGGTACATTTTTTGGGCATTCTCTACAATCCACTCAGCATCGCCTTGTGGCGTAGCATTGCCTGTTAAGAAAGATAATCCTTCATCATGATATTTTAGTGCATCCACACCAATGCGCTTTGCTTGGCGCTCGTATAATTTAGTTGCTACAGGTACAATTTCATCACGCACTTGGTCACGGAATTTTTTAACCATAGCTGCATCATAATCAATGCGATTCATACGTACATACCCAAGCTCAACGAAATTTTGATATCCTAGTGTTTTAGCCATCTCATCACGTGTTTTGACTAATTCATCATAGATGCGGTCAAACTCCGCTTGGTGTTGCTCATAAAAACCAAAGCGTGCTTTATTAGCCGCCTCACGTACTTGTCGATCCGTTGACTCTACATAAGGGCCTAATTGCGCTAATGTTAAGGTTTGACCATCAAATTCAATTTGAGCAGATGCCACTAATTTTTGATAGGCTGATGTTAATTTATTTTCACGTTGCATTAACGGCAATATGGCTGGTGAAAAAGCTTTCACAGCATTTTGAGCAAGATCAAATAATTGACTGCCCCACTCCTCTTCTAATTGAGTGCGGAATTTCGACGCAACTAAATGTTTATAATAGATGCTCTGCATCTCTTCAAAATTTGGGCCTTGTTCGTCAAAGAAATCGCGCTCTGCTTGATAAAACGCATCTGTTGTATCAATCGTAGCTCTCACATATGCTAAATTTTGCTGCGTGGCATAATGATTAGCTAAAGTGTTCCACGCATTAATAACATCACTTTGAATTTCTTTTGTTTGAGCTACCTCGAAATCTTGCATAAGTTGCTCAAATTTTGTTTTAATTTCGTCCATGTTTGGACGTTCATACGTAAACTGTTGAAATGTTTGCATGTTGTACCACTCTCTTTCGTATATCGTGAATATTCCTACTTTTTTATTATTTATGAATCCTCCCACTTTTGCAACCTTAACTCAATTAAAACGGAAACTATCGTATTTTAAAACGCTTAATTGCCTCACTTAAATCGCTAATTTCATCACTTAAATGCGTAGCAGACTGGGTGACAATTTGCACTGCTTTTTGCTGTTCTTCCACAGAAGCGGTCACTTCTTCTGATGCAGCTGCATTCATATCACTCAGCTGAGCAATGCCAACAATAGCATCTGCCATCACTTTTTTAGAATCACTCAATAAAGTAACCGTTGATAAAACGGCTTCTATAGCTTCTGTAATAGCACGTACAGACTGTGTTAATTCATCAAATGTTTTTTCAGTCTTTGTCACAGATGTCTGCTGTTGTTGTACAATTCCATATGTTTTTTCCATCTCCTTGGTCACAGCATTTGTTTCATCACTAATTCCCCTAAGCGTTTGGCGCACTACCTCTGTAGCTATAACGGTTTCTTCTGCTAGTTTTCGTACTTCTTCTGCGACTACAGCAAAGCCTTTGCCATGCTCTCCTGCTCTAGCCGCCTCTATAGAAGCATTTAATGCAAGTAAATTTGTTTGTTCTGAGATCGTATTAATCGTGTTCACAACTAACTCGATCTCTTGCACTTGATGCGTTAATTGTTCAAATAACGAACGCATATGTTCAATAGTAATAAATGTTTCCTCTGATTTTTCTTTCAGAATTATCACACTTTTTTGACCCGTTTGATTGGAATACTGCATAGCTGTAGAAGCCTCATACATCACTTGATTTTTATCTTGTAATATTTGCAATTGCTGTGTAAAATCTTGAGATGTTTCTTGAGTGTCTTCTGCATTTTGCGCTTGCTCTTCTGCTCGACTTGCCACCTCTGTAACTGCATACACAATATCATCACCAAATGCTGTGGTCTCCTCAGCCACTGCTGATAAGTTGGTTGAAGTGTCTTTAATAATTGTAATCGATTGCTCAACATCTACAATTAAATCTTTCAACTGAATAACCATCTGATTAAACCCTCGATTGAGCGACCCCACCTCATCTTTTCTTGTCATATGCGCTAAAGGTACGGTTAAATCACCATGAGCAACTGTCCTCACACGCGCTGTTAAATGAGCCAATGGCTTAGCAATATGCTCAGCTAATAATCGTACTACAACAATGCCAACAACTACAGCTATCACTAACATCACCATCTCTGTTTTAAATAATGCATCTGCTGCTGCATTGAAATCTTGCATATATGTACCTGCCGCAACTGTCCAACCCCAATCAGGGTCTTTTTTAGCATATGTAATCTTTTCTGCTATTCGATCTTCATATGGTAACTTAAAATAGTAACGTGTGAAGCCACCTTGTTCTCCTTTTTCAGCCACTTCTCTAATAAAATACTTACCCTCACTATCTTTCTCTTCCCAAAGGCTATCGCCTTCGCGCGAAGGATGCATCAATAGTACACCTTTACTATTAATAATATATAAATAGCCTGACTCTCCTAAATCAGCTGGATGTGTAATCTCTCTCGTACCATCTGCTGCTTTAGGCCCTAATAGTTCTTCTTTTACAAATTCTTGTGCCTCATCCAATGTCATATTACCAGCATAAAATTCTCTTTTAGCTACTTCAATTAATTGCAATGATGTTTCAACACTGTTTTGTAATACTTTACTCCCCAAATCTTCTAAACTATTTTTCGCTTGACTGTAACTAATAAATGCAATAATCATACTAGGTACTAATAATAATGCTAAACAAATAACAGCTAACTTCCCTCGAATTGTTTGAAAATACCTCATCTTCCTCCCCCTTGTCTATGAGCCTTTTATCACAATATAATTATATTATCGCCTAACAAGCGGTTTAATCAACCTATTTATTAACAATTTCTCTATACTTCTCCTTTTTCACTCGAAAAATCAAAAAATTCTTCAATAAAAAAACATGAACTTCCAAAAGGGTAGTCCATGTTTTTACTCATATTATTCATCAAATGAAGCATTATGATACACCGATTGTACATCTTCTAAATCTTCTAATGCATCAATTAGTTTTTCAAATTTCGCAACATCTTCACCTGTTAATGTTACTTCAGTTTGTGGTAACATAGCTAACTCCGCTACGGTGAACTCTTCGACGCCAGCACCTTTCAATGCCTCCTGTGTCGCAAAAAATTGATCAGGCTCTGCATAAACAATTACGTGATCTTCCTCTTCAAATACATCACGTGCATCAACATCAGCTTCTAATAAAACTTCTAAAATATCATCTGCTGTCTTGCCCTCTAACCCAAATACAGCTGTTGAGTCAAACATATATGCAACGGAACCGCTCACACCCATATTTCCATTATTTTTACCAAATGCAGCACGCACCTCTGAAGCGGTACGATTTACATTATTCGTTAATGCATCTACAATAACCATTGTACCTGCTGGGCCAAAACCTTCGTAACGTAATTCGTCAAAGTTTTCTTCGCCGCCACCTTTGGCTTTTTCAATGGCTTTTTCAATAATATGTTTAGGCACACTATATGTTTTAGCGCGTTCTAATACTACTTTTAAAGCGCGGTTGGCTTCTGGGTCAGGCTCACCTGATTTTGCTGCAACATAAATCTCTCGTCCAAATTTAGCATTAATACGGCTTGTGCTTTGGTCTTTGGCTGCTTTTTTTTCTTTAATATTATTCCATTTGCGACCCATATGATTCCACTCTCTTTTCTTTATTTTATGTCGTACTCTAAAATTACTGTAATAGTATACATGAATTTTAGTGAAATAAAAAGCTACAACTCCTTGGCGTTAAATGTATCGCCTCCTTCAATTGTACCTGTATCATAACCTTTTTTAAACCAGCGTTTTCTTTGCTCTGATGTACCATGTGTAAAGCTCTCAGGCACAACATAACCTCTAGCTTGCATTTGTAACGTATCATCTCCTATAGCATTAGCGGCTGTTAGTGCTTCGTCAATATCACCAATATCTAAATAGCCTGCTTGTTTTTGATAATGGGCAAATACACCTGCAAAATAGTCGGCTTGCAACTCTAACTTCACGGTAGCTGCATTATACTCGGCTTCACTCACTTTGCCATTCAATGCGTGAACCTTTTGCGATGTACCAAGTAATGTTTGCACATGATGCCCCACCTCGTGTGCCACCACATATGCCATTGCAAAATCACCTGGTGCTTTAAATCTTGTTTTTAATTCCTTATAAAAACTTAAATCAATATATAACTTCTGATCACCAGGGCAATAAAAAGGGCCTACAGACGCGCCTGCTACGCCACAAGCAGATTGCACACTATCTGTAAATAATACTAAGGTTGGTTCTTTGTAGGTCAAACCTTGCTCCTTAAAAATTGTCGTCCATATATCTTCTGTGTCTGCTAATACTACTGAAACAAAGTCCACTAACTCATCCTCTTCTGTAGAGCTTACATACGGTTCATTCGTTGTTGGTGCGGTTTGGCCACCCATAAGATTGGTTATAACATCACCGATATTACCACCACTAAGCAAAGTCAAGGCAATGACTAGCACAAGACCAATCCCACCTAGACCTGCACCTACTTTACCTGCGCTCATGCCACGTCGATCTTCTACATTATTACTTTGTCTTCTGCCTTTATATTTCATCGTCTCACCCTCCATTTACCTAGCCTTTGAAACAAAAACGAGAATCGCCTCTTACTTAGTGCGACTCTCATTACTACCTGAGTTATTCAGGATTTTTTCTTTCGTTTTGTAACACGCTCTTCTAAATCATGTGTTAACGACTCTAATTTTTCTTCTAAAATATGTGTGAACTCTTCTCTACCCTCTTTACCTCTACTAGTCACATAAAATGGTTCACCAAAGATTAAATACCCTTTATTACGTTTAAAAACCTCACCTACATTACGTGCACCAATATAAGCTGCTGGCAAGATAGGCGCTTTTGTTAACTGTGCAATGGAGATAGCCCCTTGCTTCAAGTTACTGCTCTCAGCATTACGTGTGCCACTAGGGAATATCCCTACTATTTTATTTTGTTTTAATAATTCTCTCGGTACTTTAATTACACTTGGCCCTGGATGATCTCGGTCAACAGGAAAAGCATTTAAGTTATCAATTAACCAACCTAAGCCTTTTATATCAAAGAGTTGTTTTTTAGCCATAAAATGAATTTCGCGTGGCAATAGTGCAATACCTAAATTAATAATATCAACATAACCATTATGTGTGCAGGCAATAATAAAACCACCTTCATTTGGAATATGTTGTGTCTCATATAACTTCGCCTTAGAACCTGACAATGTTAAAATACTTTTTGCTACATTACCTACAAATTGATACACGCGCAATACCTACCTTATATTTGATTAATCTTATTGTACTGATTACATGCGTTTCATGCAATACAAGACAAGTTTCGTTACAATAAACATAAGGAGGATGAATGATGCAAAAGTTATTTATTCGTACAACAAAGCAACAACAATGGCAAGAGCACCTAAATGGTATTAAGGATAATTTACTACAGAATGTAGAGAAAAATGACCGTGAATCTCGCTTTCCCATAGAAAACATTCGCACATTGCAAAAAATCAATTATCCCGCTGTCACAGTGCCTAGTCAATATCATGGTGAGGGTTTTTCTGTCTATGACATGTTATTAACGCAAGAAACATTAGCTAGTTATGATGCCAATACGGCACTCATTATGAGCTGGACTTTAGGGGTAGCGGGCGAAATTTTCGAACGTAAATTATGGTCGTCTGAAAAGAGAAAAGAGCTAGCTACGGCACTACAACAAGGCGCTCTTATTAACAGAGCAGTGAGTGAAGCTGCTACAGGGAGCCCTACACGAGGTGGACGACCACAAACAACTGCTACTAAACAAGGCAATTATTGGGTGATTAATGGGTGTAAGACATTTACTACAGGCGCTCCTATGCTCAATTATTTTATTGTGTCAGCCTATATTCCCGCAGAAGATACGATTGGTAATTTTTTAATCCACCGCGACATACCAGGGGTGCATATCGAAGAAAACTGGGATGTCATGGCGATGAGAAGTTCTGGTAGCCATAACCTACAATTGCGTGATGTTAAAGTGGAGGCAGACGACTTGGTTGAATTATTAACGCAACGTAAGTCACAACTTAACGGTTGGTCTTTACATATTCCAGCTGTCTACTTAGGTATTGCGCAAGCGGCTCGAGATTATACTGTACAGTTCGCACAACATTATCAGCCAAACAGTTTACAAACCCCTATTAGTGAATTACCTAACGTACAACAACATATCGGGCATATCGAATTGCTACTACATCAAAGTCGGTTTGTACTGTATCAAGTAGCTACTTATTACGATGATGTTGAGAAACGATTGCTATTAACTAATGAACTAGCTGTAGCAAAATATACTGTAACCAATCATGCTGTTCAAATTGTTGACCATGCCATGCGTATTGTAGGTGCTAAAAGTTTACAGTTGAGTAATCCATTACAGCGACATTATCGTGATGTACGAGCTGGACTACACAATCCGCCAATGGATGATATGACCATTCAAAAACTTGCAACATCTGCTTTATTCCCACCATTTTGAACACAATATAAAGACAGCCAACCTGTGCATAATGGTTAGCTGTCTTTCTTCTTTTAGCTATGATAGTTTTTTATCTACGATGAGCATTCCAATTATATTGTTGAATATCTTTTGTTTCAAATGCATTGTATAAAATATCTGCTAATGTTGTCTGTTCAAGTGTCTCTCGATAAGCTTGTTCTGCCATAGCAAAAGCTGCAATCACAAATTGTTCACCTGTTGCTATTTTCTTAGGTTCAGTAAAAATAGGTTGTACTAAATGATTGACCTTCAAAAAAGGACAAATCATTTTTAAGATTTGTCCTTACTATGTTATACAAGCGCAAAGTCATGCATCTCTTGTAAGTTATGTGGATGTAGTTGAAATTGATCAAGTAAAAAGGATGCTGTCGTCTCATACCTTGTGTCAATACCATCAAATACAGCCTGTAAGTACTCTTCCTTCGCTGCCATCAGCGCATAAAATTGTTGTAATTCTTCATGGCTTGCATCTGATAAAACATTAGCTGCCATTTGATCAATCGTTGCCTGTAATAAGCTATTCGTTTTTAAATAATCTTCAAATATTGTCTCTTTTGGTACATCTAGAGCCATTAAAATCATAGCACCACCGATGCCTGTACGATCTTTTCCGATAGCACAATGATGTAATAAACCGAGCTGAGCTGGTGTTGTGGCTACTGCCATTAATTTTTGGAAAGAAGGGTTATCAAAAGCCATATCAACGTACATATCAGCAAACTTTGTTGGTGTCATTTGCTGATAAAATTGCTGGGCAGAATGTTGCGTATTATCTGTTGATGGCATGGCTAAAATATTTTGTTTTGCAGGGATGCGGATATTTTCGATTCCTTCAAATATAGGGTCTGGATTTTTAGCAGCTTCATAGTCGTCTCGATAATCAAAGATGGTTTTAATGCCTAATTGTTGAAAGCGCTGTTGGTCTTGTGCTGTCATTTTACCTAATGCAGCAGAGCGATAAAATAACCCCCTCTTTACTTGTTTACCACTATTTGTTTTATAACCACCCATATCTCTAAAATTAGGTACTGTATCAAATATGATTGTATTATTCATGTTTTTTCTCCTTTATTATCTCATTACCTTAATAGTAATGAATCAAGCTGTTATTTTCCACTTTAGCGATGTTAACAAGTTGTAAACAATTTTATGGTTTTTTCTTTTTATAGGAATGCTATACTGTCAGTACAATGCATGTGGAGGGATGAAATGCAGTCTATTTTATTAATTTTATTACTTCAGCTAATCTATGTGCCTTTACTTACATTACGAACGATCTTTTTAGTGAAAAATATTACATCATTAGCTGCGATCATTGGTATAGCCGAGATGTTTATTTATGTTTTTGGCCTTTCGCTTGTCTTTAATGGCGACCAAAGTGTACTAGCTATGATTGTTTATGCTGTTGGTTTTGGTTTAGGTATGTTTGTTGGCACAAGAATTGAACAAAAACTTGCCATTGGTTATGTTTACGTTACCATTAACACACAATCACGTAATGCCGAACTCATTCAAGTGCTACGTGACAGTGGGTTTGCTGTTACTATCTTTGTTGGCGAAGGGCGAGACAGCGCACGCTATAAATATGAGATATTAGCAAAAAGAAATCGTGAGAAAGAGTTATTTACGATTGTAGAACAGCTCGAACCAAAAGCATTTGTTATTTCTTATGAGCCAAAGTCCTTTAAAGGTGGATTTTTAGTGGAACGTATGAAACGAAAAATTGAAAACCAATAATGCCTTTAGTGTCTAGTGTACATATACTAGACACTCTTTTTATATCAGACTTTTCCCTAACTTCTTCGTTATTAGAGTGAGGAGGGTGATTTTACATGAAGAATTATTTTCAGGAGCTTTACGAACAACATCATGCCCCTATTTATCGTTATATCTTTTATCTGTTACAACATCAAATGATAGCGGAAGATCTTACACAAGAAACATTTACAAAATGCTATGAAAAGAACATGCACTTTATCAATCATACAGAAGCACTTTACTGGTTGCGTAAGGTGGCTCGTAATTTAGCTTATGATTATTACAGGCGACAGCGACTTATCCATTGGCTACCACTCGTACAAGAAGTAACAGACGGAACAGATACCCTTACATATCTCGAACAACAAGAAGAGGTAAAAATGCTTTATCAAACATTAACACAACTCAAAATCAGTTATCGCGAGGTAATTATTTTACGCAAGATTGAGAACTTATCCATTAAAGAAACTGCTTCTCTTTTACAATGGAGTGAGAGTAAAGTAAAAAATACATTGAGTCGTGCATTGCATATGCTAGCGCTAAAGATGGAGGGACTAAATCATGAATGACTGGGAGAAGTTACGTCAATTACAACCGTCTGTACAACAAAAAGAGCGAATGCAGCCAACCTATCAAACACAACCGCGACAGATTTATTTACTCTTAAGCTTTCTCATTTTGACTTTGTGTTCTAGTATTATTTTTTTATTCCCTTTTTCTACACAACAACAAGTTAACGACATTAAACATGCTTATTTTAGCCCTACTTGGAGTGACACAGTAACAGCACAAGATATGCCCAAAAATTCTCCTTTTTATTTTAATCAACGCATGATTACTCATACTTCATCACTTCAACAAGCGCTAACACATGCACAACTAACGGAAGAGGATTTTGTAATACGTACTTTATTAGTCATTGCACTGCAAGACGGGGAGCTTACTTACTACGGTGTAGATGGTACGGGACAATTCATTACCAACTTAACATCTCAAGACACTTTTAAATTTGTGCAACCTATTACTGACCTATTAGAGACAACAAAACAAAGTGCCCTTTATCGCTTGTTAGCTACGGCATGTATTTTTCTCTCTTTTTGGTTATTTCGTATATTAACAAAACGCCTAGACAAAAAACCACGTTTTTGGGCTGCAACCTTACCACAAGTTATTTGTTTAATGGTGTTAAGTGTCATTACTTTTAGTTGGGTCTTGTATTTGACTACCATGCATCAGCCTTTCTCTATATGGTTACTACTAGGGCCTGTACTGCTGATCGCCACACTCTCTATCATTTTTAGATACTTGGCTAGAGAGCCTATCCTTGTCATTGTAAGTGTTGCTCTTTGTAATGCACTTTGTGTTATTGGAATTTATTTCTTTGGTCTCTCTGTGTATCTTTAAAAACATATCAAAGATTTCACAACTATTGTGGAATCTTTTTTAGGTATTATGCTTTACATTTCGAGTGATATCCGTTATCATCATCTATAAATGTTGCGTTAAGGAAACTTAAATTTTTTTACTGTTAAAGTTTCCTTTAGGAAAGACGAGTTTTTTTAAACATTAAGTTTCCTACACGAAACTTTTATATTAATTGAAGAAGGTGATGTTATGGCGCATGCCATAGAAGTCAAAGATTTACATGTTTCATACTATGGTAAACAAGTATTGAAAAATGTAAGCTTCACAATGGAAACCGGACGCCTTATTGGTATTGTAGGACCAAATGGCGCTGGTAAATCTACATTAATGAAAGCTGTATTAGGACTTATTCCTCGCGATAAAGGGACAGTAAGTATTGGTGGCAAGTCCATTGCTGAAATACGCAAGCATATTGCTTATGTACCTCAACGTGCTACGATTGATTGGGATTTTCCTATTACTGTATTAGATACGGTTTTACTTGGCACGTATCCAAGCCTTGGTCTATTTAAACGCCCTAAAAAGAAACATCGCGAATGGGCTTATCAATGCTTGGAGAAAGTTGGCATGGAAACATTCGCCAAACGCCAAATTGGTGAGTTATCAGGCGGACAACAGCAGCGTGTTTTCTTAGCGCGTGCGCTTGCTCAACAAGCGGATATTTTCTTTTTAGATGAACCTTTTGTGGGGATTGATGTCACAAGTGAAGCTCTTATTATTAGTATCTTAAAAGAATTACGTGATAATGGTAAAACAGCATTAGTTGTCCATCATGACTTAACAAAAGTCAAAGATTACTTTAATGATTTAATCATTGTAAATGGTGAGATTGTTGGTGCAGGCGATGTTAACCAAGTAATGGTGCCTGATATGATGAAGAAAGCCTTTAAAACACAATTTGCGCTTTGGGATTCAATGGAGGTGGCATCATCATGAGTGCGTTTATCCATGACATTCAAACTTATGAGTTTTTGCAAAAAGCACTATTCACCTCCATCATTGTTGGTATTATTTGTGGGGTTTTAGGCTCATTTATTATTTTGCGTGGTATGTCCTTAATGGGAGATGCTATATCACATGCTGTTCTACCAGGTGTGGCATTGTCTTATATGGTTGGGATTAACTACTTTTATGGAGCAGTTACCTTTGGTTTGTTAACGGCATTTGGTATTGGCTTTATTACGCAAAATAGCCGTGTAAAAAACGATACATCAATTGGGATTGTTTTCTCAGCATTTTTTGCTGTAGGGATTATTTTAATCGGCAAAGCGAATACAAGTACTGATTTAACGAGTATTTTATTTGGTAATGTGTTATCTGTACGTGACTCCGATATGTGGATGACATTAGGAGTTGGTGCTGTTGTTCTTTTAGTCATTATTTTATTTTACAAAGAATTACTAGTGAGTACATTTGACCCTACATTAGCCGCATCATTTGGCTTACCTAATAAAATCATCCATTACTTACTAATGATTTTACTCACATTAGTTACTGTAGCGTCTTTACAAACTGTAGGGATTATTTTAGTAGTGGCTATGTTAATTACACCAGCAGCTACAGCTTATTTATTAACAAATCGTCTATCTATTATGATTACGATTTCGGCAATTTTAGGTGCATTATCAGCAACAATTGGCTTGTACATCAGCTTTGTGTATAACTGGCCTTCTGGTGCTGCTATCGTTTTAGTAACAACTGCGTTCTTTATCGTCGCTTTCCTATTCTCTCCTCGTAATGGGATTGTTTGGCGCTCCTTAAAAACGCGAAAACATAAAACAGCTTTACAATAGCAATAGAAAAGGGAGATTTAAATTATGTTACGTAATTGGTTGAAAGTAAGTTTATTAGCAATGGTCGCAGTATTCGCACTAGCTGCTTGTAGCGGTGGCGACGATAAAAAAGATACAAGTAATAATGATTCAGTAAAAAAAGATGATGATGACAAAATCCACGTCATTGCTACATTTTCTATTATTAATGATATTTTACTAGAAGTTGGTGGCGACCGCGTTGATGTTCACAGTATGGTGCCAATTGGGCAAGACCCTCATGAATATGACCCACTTCCTGAAGATATTAAAAAAGCAACAGATGCAGATGCTATGTTCTATAACGGTTTAAACCTTGAAGGTGGCGAAAGTGGCTGGTTCTTCAAATTAGCGAAAAATGTTAATAAAAAAGATGAGCAAATTTTTGAAGTAATGAAAGGCGTTGAGCCAATGTTCTTATCTTCTGATGATGGTAAGGATGAAGAAATGAACCCTCATGCTTTCTTGTCACCAGTTGTAGGTATTCAAATGGTTGAAAATGTACGTGATGCTTTAGTAGAGATTGACCCTGATCATAAAGATGAATATGAAAAAAATGCAGATACATTTTTAACAGAGTTAAAAGAAATTGACACATTATATGAAGAAAAAATAGCTGAAATTGATGAGAAAGACCGTATTCTAGTTACAAGTGAACGTGCATTCCAATATATGAACGACCACTATGGCTTAGATGAAGGTTATATTTGGGCAATTGACACAGAAGAAAATGGTACACCTGAACAAATTAAATCATTAGTGGAATTTGTTAAAGAGAAAAAGGTGAAGGCGCTATTTGTAGAGTCTAATGTTGATAAACGTCCTATGGAAACCGTTTCAAAAGAAACAGGCGTTGAAATCGCTGATGAAATCTATTCAGATGAACTTGGTAAAGCAGGTACAGATGGCGAGACATATACAAAGTTTTTACGCTCTAATATCGAAAAAATCCATGCAGGATTAACAAAATAAACGCAAAACAGCAAACTGCTAATTTCAGTTTGCTGTTTTTTAGTGCTACTTCATCTTCTTAGTTGTCGTCTATATATCATAATACGTAATGCGTTAACAAAATATGCGTTGTAAATCGTGTAATTTTTTGTGATTGCTTATGACACCAAAATTCATCCATGTGTAAAAATCCACGATAGCATATTGTCCTTTTTGCACGGCCTCAAAATGTTGCCAAGCTTGATTTTGTTGGCTTTTCGCATTTTCAAACGTAATTAATAAAAAATCCGCATCCATTTGCATTTGCATTTCTCTTGATAAAGCAATACGTGGTTGGTTCGCTGTCATAAATTTTGTTGGTTTAAAGAAGGTGTGCAACACTTCAGTAACATAACTATGCGCTGTAGTGTGTAGATACACGCCGCTTTCTGACACACGAATACAAGCTACTTTAGCCTTCTGCCATAGTCTCATTCGTTCCTTAACATGATTAACTGTTGCTGCATAGTCTTTAATTCTTTGCAGTGCTTGTTCTTCACGATTAAATAATAAGCCTAATTGCAATAAATTTTGACGCCATTGATATGCCTTAGCTGATAGATAGATTTGAGAAGCTGGTAAATCTATACTTGAATGAAACCAGCGCTCAACCCCATGATCCATAATCATATGCTGAATTTGTAGCTTTTCTATTTGCCTTGTCATATCTTTTGTTAAATCAATGGTAGGTACTGTCAATCCTAAGTACTCTTGTTTTCCCCAAATAGGATTGATGCATTGTGCTTGTGGCTCAATGTCTAATGCAACAAGAAAATCTTCAAGATAAGGTGCAAATAAAAACGTTGGTGATAAGAGCAATTGTCGATATTGTGATACGGTCACACCTGTATATTTTTTAAACTGTTGTCCTACATAACCTTCATTTGGCCAGTTTACATGATGGGCAATTGTCATTAACTTCTCGTTATTATGCAAATATTGTTTCACAGCCTTCACTTTTTGATATACAAGATATTGTTGTAGCGACAT
Organism: Lysinibacillus alkalisoli; assembly: GCF_014643595.1. Classification (GTDB taxonomy): domain Bacteria; phylum Bacillota; class Bacilli; order Bacillales_A; family Planococcaceae; genus Metalysinibacillus; species Metalysinibacillus alkalisoli. The sequence goes on along the minus strand of NZ_BMJT01000005.1, from coordinate 20,998 downwards.
ACCATAATGCTGTTTAAACTGTTTCGTCAATTGACTGCGATGCATATGTAACTCCATACTTAGCTGTTGCACAGATAGGTTAGCAAAATCTTGCCCTGTTATTTTTTGTTCAATATACGAAAAATCGCCTCCCATACGCCTCATCTGCCACAGTGTAAATAACCATTGCTCAAAGAGCAAAACGGTTTGCCATTCATGAATATGATCCTTTTTAGTGAAAGCAGTAGCAATATCTTTCACATGTTGCAAACAAGCAGAAAAAGACATGTGAAATGCCATGTCTTCTGTAAATCTAATGTCAGCTTTTGTTTCAAAATAAACAATATAATACTGTCCTTGTGCACATATGGTTTCAACTGAAGCAAAATAGCGGTACTCACCTGCATATACACTATCATTATTCAGCGTCACCTTGCCTTGCAATACGATAATAATCGCCTCACACATAGACGCCTTGCCTTGTTGTGTAATTGTATGAAATTGAAATTTATACATCATACATCACTTCTTTAAAAACCATTTTTCAATATCGTCCATTTTCATGCCATTCGCTAAAATGGCTCCTGATTGCCAGTACGTACGATTAGCTTGATAAACTTGCCCTTTTTGTACAGCAGGTACATGTGCCCAAAGTGGCCCCTCTAAAAGCTTAAACGCCTCTTGATTTTCTTTAGTGTCCCAATCTCCATTTGATGGGAATACAATAATGTGATCTGCCTCCAATTGAGGGATATATTCTTCTGATAAGATTTGGTGATATTCTTTCATAGAAGAAGCAAGTGCTACTGGTGTTAAGCCAAACGTCTCATAAATGGTGCCAATATAACGATTTTTAGTACCAAATAAGGCTAAGTCATTCTCACCTACATTCACTCGAATAACAGCTACTGTCTCATCTTTAAATGGCATTAACTCTTGTTTTAATGTAGTTGCACGTTGCTCATATTCTTGTATGACTTTTTCAGCTTCGTCTGCTTTCCCCACAATGTTAGCTACTTGTTGTAACACCATTTTAGGATCATCTAAATACTCATCTTTAATACGTACTGTTGGTGCGATTTTAGTAAAGCTTTCATAAATTTTTTCATCCGCCCAACCATCAACAATAATCACATCCGGTTGTGCCTCAACTAGCGGCTCTATGCTACCTGTAATATCAAAGTTTGGTACATCTAATTGTAAATGTTCCTGTATGCCCCACGCTGGATGATACCATTGCATAATAGGGGTAACATCTAGGGCCTGTAAATAATCTTCTAAATATATTGCCATAATACGTTTAGGCGCTTTAGGTATCTCAACCTCGCCAAATTGGCTTTCTACCGTAATAACCTCTTTATTTGAAGTCACTTTCTCCTCTGTTTTACTAGTATTATTAGATGCCGAACTACAAGCCGTTAGCACAAACAATAAAAAGATAACACTCATTTTTCTCCACATAATTAAACGCTCCTTATTGATAATAATTATCATTTTCAAAATTAGTGTATATAATTCTTAAAATAATAACAATACCTTTTTGTGATTGAAATCGATGTTTTTGTGATACTAATAAAAAAATCGCACATATCCTTCTTCATAGGACATGTGCGATGTATTTTATTTAGTTAAGTGTATCCAGTAATTGTACAAGCTCTGATAGTAACTGTACCTCATATGTGGGCTTTACTTTATCTGGTGTTTGCCCTTCGCGATTAATCCAAACATTACGCATATTAACACGTGATGAGCCCAAAATATCTGTATTTAAATTGTCACCTACCATTAATGCTTCATCAGCTGTCACATTAGCCGTTTGCAACACATGTTTAAATATCGAAGCATCTGGCTTTCCTTTACCAAAATCACCTGAAATTATAATATGATCGAAATATGGCACTAATTCTGGCGTGATGCGCAATTTTAAATTTTGTAAGCTAGGTGCACCATTTGTTAGCATAATCAATTGATAGTTTTCTTTTAACTGGGTTAAAACGGAAAACGTATCTTCATATAAAAATGGCGATTCTTTACGTGCTTCTACAAAATATTCTCCTAATGTTGCACCTAATTCAGCATCGTCAATACCACAAGCCTTTAACCCTGCCGTCCAAGCATCTTTTCGGTATTGGGGTACAATATGTTTCATTTTTTGAAAAGCTGGTGTTGGGTCATCAAATGTCCCCCACATGCCTTCAAATGGGTTAATACCAATTAAGACTGTATAATCATACGTTTCATAACCTTCATATAACGTACGAGCTGCTTTCCGTGTTGCTTCTTCTAGCTGCTTAGCATTTACAGCAACACTTGCAGCTGCAAAAGCACATGTTTTATCAAATGCCGTTTGAATACTCTTTTTATCCCATAATAAGGTGTCATCTAAATCAAAAATAATCGTTGATATGGCCACTATACTATCTCCTTAACCCTTGTATATTTACTAATATGAGTGTATCATACTATACTTTTATTTTTTATGCTTATTACGTAATTTCGCCATTAAACTCATTGCATCTTGCAATGCTTGGTGAGTTTCATCTTGTTGCGCTTCAAAACAATAAAAAGTGCCATCCGTTGTTATAGACACAATATCACCTTCTGCTAAGCTAGAAGGAATTTGTGTAGCAGGTAAAGCTAACTGTTGTTCTTCATCATCTCGTTGTAAAAGGATCGCATATCCGTCTTCTATGCGATCAATAGTATATTTAATCGAGTTCACTTACCACAACTCCTTTAGCATCCTTCAACTGTGCTGCATCACCCGAGTTAAGCCAAATTTGCTGATTAGTCCATTTAATGTGCGTCTTGTCTTCCATGGCATCTGTGCCACTTGTTACTGTAATTGTATCACCCGCTTGTAAAGTAACAGAAGGGAAGGTGAAAATCTGATTGCCTTCAACTGAAACTAATTGCCAATCTTCTAATGACACAGCTTCATTACTTGTGTTCGCAATAACTACTTCTTCTTTCACTACATCTTTACTTTGTAAAATAACACCTGTTGCTGATTGAGGTGCAATCATTTCTAATGGTACGGCCCCTACTTTATAATGCTTACCATCTGTTTCTACAATAATATTCCCTTGAGTTGCTGTAGCATAAACCTTTACGTTTTGTTGCGCTAATACATCCATAACTTCATCATGTGGATGCCCGTATTTATTGCCTTCACCATAACTTAATATTGCAATCTCTGGTTGCACCGCTTGGATAAACTGTGGTGAGCTACTTGTATTTGACCCGTGATGCCCAGCTTTCAAAACTGTTGACTTAACGTCACTTTTCATCATTTCTTTTTCTAAACTTATACCCGCATCGCCTGTCAATAAAAAGGATACTTCATCATACAGTACACGTAAAACAATTGAAGCATCATTATTATCTTTAGCGTTCTCGTTAGCGTGTAACACTTCCACTTTAGCATCGCCTAAGGACCATTCGTCGCCGGTTGCTGGCACATAATACGTAATGCTTTTATTATCAATTAGTGTCAACATGTCAATAAACGTCTGAGAGGTATGTGGTTTACCTGAATCTACAAATGTCCCCACTTCAAATTGCTCTAAGATTGGTACTAAACCACCAATATGGTCAGCATCAGGGTGGGTGGCTACAACATAATCAATTTTTTTAATACCTAAACCTTGTAAATAGTTCGCGATATTACGTCCTGCTCCTTTAGTACCTGCATCTACTAACATTGTTTTGCCCTCTGGTGATTGTAAAAAGATACTATCGCCTTGACCTACATCTAAAAATTGAACATTAAACAAGGCGCCACTCAAAACACCCTCTGCGCTTTTAGGTTGTGCGATTTGACAACCACTTAACAACAACACAACCATCATGACAGTGCTGAATAATAATCGTTTCATCACTGCTCCCCCTCTAATTGTTCTAGTAATGCGATTTTTTTCTCTATCGCTTCTTCAAATGACATCATATAAGCTGCGGGGTCTTTAGGGTTATGAAATTGTGTAATACGCCCCTCGCTATTAATAAACTTAGATGATGCTCCGCACCCAATGCCTAGAATCGTTTGAGCTTCTTCCATAATAACAATATTATAAATACTTTCCTCGCCTTTTTTACTATAGCCAACATTTTCTAAGTTGCCTAAAATATTTTTCTGGCGATATAAATAATACGGTGTATATTGTTCTTCTTTCGCAAATTTTTCTGCCATTTTCATCATTTGAATTACGGTTTGTCGGTCAGCAACTTGATATTTCTCTTTGTTGTGTGTCATCTCTGAAGCACGTTTAAAAGATAACGTATGTACAGTCAATGACTCTGGCTGCATTTTCTTTGTCTCGGCTAAGGAGTGCTCAAACTGCGGTAGTCCTTCATTAGGCAACCCAATAATTAAATCCATATTAATATTACGCATACCTTCATTACGCGCTAACCAAAACTTGTCGATTGTCTCTTGCACAGTGTGATGCCTTCCAATAGCTTGTAATGTTTCATTTGTATAGGATTGTGGATTCACACTAATACGGTCTATATGCCATTTTCGTAAGACGGCTAGCTTTTCTTTTGTGATTGTATCTGGTCTTCCAGCCTCTACGGTTATTTCTCGTACCTCCGCCATATTGGGAAAATAGCGATGTAACGTCGCATATAACGCATCCATCTCATGTGCTTCAATAGCAGTTGGTGTACCTCCTCCCCAATAAATTGATGTGATCTTTTTATCATGCGCTGTCAGCCACTCTCCTAATGCTTGTAGCTCGCAATGTAAGCCTTCAAGAAAACTTGTTACACGACCCTTTTTACGATGATGCCCAATCGCATAAGCTGGGAAAGTACAGTACGCACATTTTGTTGGGCAAAATGGAATGCCTATGTAAATGCTAATTTCATTATTAAGCGTATCTAAATCGGGAATCGTTACAAGTTGGCGCTCAACAATTTGCTCCATCAACCGTATTTTTTCATGCGAAATACGAAAATCTTCGTGTAATGTTTGTGCAATTTGTTGTTTTGTTTGCCCTGCTTTACGCATTTTATGATATAACTTTGTTGGTCGAATCCCTGTTAAGATCCCCCACTCTTGTATCATACCTGTGTGCGCCTCTAATACAGTTAAAAACACATGAGACAATGCTCGTTTTATCCGAATATTTTGCACATCGTCATGCATATTCTCGTAGGTTTTTTGATAATGACTAGTATATTGTTGCCCTGCCACTACTAATCGCGCACTCGTTATGATTGTTTGTGCTTCTACTTGATACGTAAATGTCACTTGCATATCTGGTTGTTCAACTTTTACTTTGATCTTGCTATCTTCAAAAAAAAGATTAGCCAAATGATTAAATACCCGTATATAATCCTCTGGATAACTACGGTCTACTTGAATAATTTTCATAATCTTATTTGTTCTTCCTTTGCTTATCAGTATGATATTCTATTGTACCAAAAAAAAAGATGTCCCTAAAGCGCTTTAGGGAACATCTTAAGATTGCTTATAAATTGTCATACATTGCTTGAATCGGTTTCGTTAATACACGATTAACCTCTTGCAGCATACCGCTTACGGCCATCTCTGCTTCTAACATCGTTAAAATCTTTGGGTTTTGTTGGGCTAGCTGAGCCACTTTTTGCGCATGTTGGTATTCATCTTCTAAAATCTCTTCACCAGCCATTTGTTTTTCTTGCAACTTCATTTGTACATCGCGGAAATTTGTGAATAATGTACGCGCTTCTTCATCGTCTTTTACTAATACAATAGCCTCTTCTAATGTTTTAAACTCGTTTGTCTTACGCATTGTCGCCTCTAAGCGATTGATGTCATCATAAATGTTAATCATAATTAGCCTCTTTTCTTTTTACCCTATTAAATGTACGATTACGCCTTGTACTATACCTATTAAACCACCTAATACAGCACCGAGTACAGTAATCATTTTAAATTCTCTCCTTGAAATGCCTAACACCAGGTCTTCTAATTGTGCAACTGGGAAGGAGTCAACTTGCTCTCTCACGACTTCTCTTAAGTTTAAGCGTTGTAACACATCTTCTAATCGATGTTCTGCTTCAGTAAATCCTCGTTCTACTAGCTGTGGAATAATTGTTGTTTTCATATATTGTGGTCCATTTTTCCAATAATGTACAAGTGGTTGGTCTAATCGAGATGAAATAGCTAACTGTTGTTTAGCATAATTTTGCACCCGTTCTACGATTGGTTCGAACGCAATATCTTGCATAAAATCAATTGCTGGTCTCTTCTGTAAATTTTGCCACTCTGTCATAAAGATTGTGGTTAGTGTAGCTCTTGTCGAGTCTGACTGAATTAAATGAACAAGTTCCTTTTGTACCTTTAATACAAGCGAATTTGAATCACCAACAAACATATGAATCATATTTCCAAGCGAGCCTTTTGAAGATAAAAAGCTATCAATCATATTTTTAATCGTCAATTCCCCTTCAGGTGACACAAAATAATCTCGTCCCTTATCTAACATATGGTTAACCGCTTCTGGTATTTTATGATCAATAGTTGCTTTAACATCCTCAGAAAGAAGTTGTTCGATTGCCTTTGTCGATAAGGTGTGATGTAAATGACCAAATTGTTGTACAATAACTTGATCAATTTTTTGTTCGACATCAGTAGCCATATGTGGAAAACCAGCTTGTGTTAACCAGTCTTGAATCGTTTTATCAGGTGTAAAAAGGAGTTGGTCTGACTTATCCTCCAAAAATAGAGTAACTTTATCTTTAATATCCTGTGAAAAAAACTTTTTATGAATGGTTTCTGGTGTTAATAAATAGTTTACAACTGTGTCCCCTAATTGTTTGGCTAATTCATCACGTCTCTTAGGTATAAGACCTGGTGTAAAAGGCAAACGCTTACCTTTAATGTAAATGGGATGGTGTGGTCGAAATAGCATTTTTATTGCAAGGTGATTCGTAATACCCCCAATGATTGCGCCAATCAATGCCATAAAGGAGATGGTAAAAAGGATTTTCACACGCATCGTGCCTCACTTTCTCTTTTTGCTGTAGTCATTATAACAAACCATATGCTAGAAAAGAAAATAAATACACTACGTAGTTGGCAGTAAGCTAGCAATCCGTCATAATAAAGAAGCAAGGGGGAATGACTATGATCCAACATTTTAATTACAAACCATTATATGCAAATGCACAGTTACCAGGTTGGCGCTTACAATTTTTTTATGAGCGACAACGTTACGAGGCAGAGTATGAGAAAGATGGCTCAATCAAATGGCTAACTGCTCCGCCATCGAATGAACAAAAGGTAAAAGAAATGATTCATGAATTAATGCTGTTTCACGTCTATGAGTAATCGCTATTCATTATTTGTATTTTACTTATAAATATTTTATTATTATATCAGCTAACATTTTTTCACTTACAGGAGGTGTATGCTTTGTTCTTGCGCAAAACGTAGAGGGCAAAGCGATTATTTGGACGGAGACATATTGGTGTTAACCATTAGATTGGCAGTATTTGCTGCTTTAATCGCCTTAACAGCTTTTTTTGTCGCATCAGAGTTTGCGATTGTAAAAGTAAGAAAGACACGTATTGACCAGCTTGCAGCTGAAGGAAACAAAAAAGCTTTAAAGGCACAGAAACTTGTATCAAATTTAGATGAATATTTATCTGCCTGTCAGTTAGGTATTACAATGACAGCGTTAGGATTAGGTTGGATTGGTGAACCTACATTTGCTATCATCTTAGAGCCATTATTTGACTTTTTAAATTTAGATGCTCGCATTACATCCGTACTTTCATTTTTAATCGTATTCTCATTGGTGACATTCTCACACGTTGTAATTGGAGAATTAGCGCCAAAGACAATTGCTATTCAAAAGGCTGAAAAGTTAACATTAACATTAGCAGGCCCGCTTATTTTATTCCATAATATTATGTATCCATTCATCAAATTATTGAATGGCTCTGCACGTGCTTTAACTGGACTATTTGGCTTTAAAGCTGTTTCAGAAAATGATGCAGCACATACAGAAGAAGAGTTACGTATGATTTTAGCAGACAGTTATAAAGGCGGCGAAATTAATAACTCCGAATACAAATATGTAAATAGTATTTTTGAATTCTCTGAACGTTTAGCCAAAGAGACGATGGTACCTCGTACGGAAATCGTCGGTTTAGAAAAAGAGTTAACCATTAAAGAAGTTTTTGAATTAATGGGGGTAGAGCAATATACACGTTACCCTATTATTGATGGCGATAAAGATAACATTATTGGTCTTGTTAATATGAAACATATTTTAACGGCATATATTAAAAATCCTAACAATGGTGACAAACCGATAACAGCATATATGCAACCCATTATTCGTGTTATGGAAACAATGCCGATTAGTGAGTTGCTATTAAAAATCCAGCGTGAACGCATCCACATGGCTATCTTAATTGACGAGTACGGCGGTACTTCTGGATTAGTTACTATTGAAGATATTATTGAAGAAATTGTCGGTGATATCCGAGATGAATTTGATGCTGATGAAGTACCCGAAGTACGTAAACTAGGGGCTAACCACTATATTTTAGATGCTAAAGTTATTGTGGAAAATGTAAATGACTTATTAGGCATCACCATTGAAGATGATGATGTTGATACTATTGGTGGTTGGTTTATGACGAATCATTTCAATGCTTTAGAAGGCGATACAATTGAAGAACAAGGCTATGCTTTTACTGCTAAAGAACTCGACGGACACCACATTTTATACGTTGAGGTTAAAAAATTACCACCTGCAGAAGAAGAGAGCCCAGTTATGATTGACTGATTGTTAAAGTAGGGGGAGTCCATTGTGGGCTCCTCCTTCGCTGTTTTTAATGGTCTTGTTTAGGGGAAACTTTTTGCTAAGGAGGCAATATTCCATGGATTTATATAGTAATTTAAAACAAGGTGAAAAAGGGGCATGGCTCTCTATCATTACATATCTTGTGTTGAGCACTGTGAAACTCACTATAGGCATTACGGGGAATTCTGAAGCATTGCGCGCAGATGGTTTAAATAATACGACGGATATTATCGCCTCAATCGCTGTACTTATTGGTTTGCGCATCTCACAGCGACCACCTGATGCCAACCATCAATATGGGCATTTAAGAGCTGAAACTATTGCTTCACTAGTCGCTTCTTTTATTATGTTATTAGTAGGATTAGAAGTGTTATCAAGCGCCATACAAAATATGTGGCAAGGCAATACAACGACACCTTCTTCTTTAACAGCTTACGTTGCACTTATTAGTGGTGGTATTATGTATCTCGTATACCGCTATAACTTAGCACTTGCTACACGTATTAATAGTGCTGCTGTAAAAGCTGCCGCTATGGACAATCGCTCAGATGCTTTAGTAAGTCTAGGGGCAGCCGTTGGTATTATTGCAGCCATTTTAGGTTTTCCGATTATTGATAGTATTACAGCCGTACTTGTTGCTGCTATTATTATTAAAACAGCGATTGAAATTTTCTGGGATGCTGTGAAAGCATTAACCGATGCGTTTGAGATTAAAGACGTTGCCGAGCTTACAGCTTTAATTGCAGAAGTAGAGGGAGTATGTAGCGTTAAAAATATACGCGGACGTACACATGGCAACATGTATTTCATTGATGTTACGATTACTGTAGCTACCCATTTAAATGTCGTTGAGAGCCATCATATTACAGAACAAATTGAACAACATGTTCAAACTAAATATGTTTATAGCCATGTGCATGTCCATATTGAACCTGAATAAAGGATGATTTAACAACATATACTATTTATGGCAACATAGTTTTATTACTGTAACGCAAATAGAATGTATCACTTCTGACCCACTCTCTTCTTTAATGCAAGTAGAAGATATGACGGAGCGTTTAGTAGCTAAAGTGAAAGAACAAGAAACAAAATAATACGATGTATGCAAAACAAAATGCCTCACCTAACGATGAGGCATTTTTTTATGTCATTCCCTCTGTTAAGCCATGTTTAACAGCATATAATGCCGCTTGTGTGCGGTCTTGTACTTCTAATTTATGAAAAATATTAGAAATATGGGTTTTAATCGTTTTTTCTGTAACAAATAAAGAAGCTGCGATTTCTTTATTACTTTTCCCCTTTGTTAACTCCGATAATACATCCCGTTCTCTTGGGGTTAAGGGATGTAAAAGATGAGGAGCGTTTTCCATTTCTTCTTGTTCACGCTCTAATGTAGTAGTCGCCTCAGGATGTAAAATATTTTCACCACGCATAATTTTACGTATGGAGTCTACTAAGTCGTCTGGTTCAATATCTTTCAATTGATAACCTGCTGCGCCTGCATCTAGCGCTGGAATCACATGGTCACGATCGGAATAGCTCGTTAACATTAACACTTCCATTGTAGGGAACTTCTCTTTAATTTGAATGGTCGCTTCAATCCCGTTCATTTGAGGCATAATTAAATCCATCAGCACAATATCTGGCATAAGTTGCGCTGCTAATTTAACAGCCTCTGCTCCATTACTAGCCTCGCCAATCACTTCAATATCTTTTTGTGTCTTCAAAAAAAATAATAATCCTCGTCGAACGACATGGTGATCGTCAGCAATTAATACACGAATCATCTTAACACCTCCTAATATGGTAGCCGAATAAGTAGCTCTGTGCCTTTATCAATAGCACTTACCCAGTCTGCTGTGCCCCCCATCTCCTTGGCACGGTCTCGTATAGACTGTAATCCCATAGATAATAATTGTTCACTAGCGTCAAAGTCGAATCCCCTGCCACTATCTCGAACAACTAATAAAATATCTGTAGCCGTTACTGTAATATAAATGCTAGCCTCTGTTACTCCAGCATGCTTTCTCACATTATTTAATGCTTCTTGTGCAATTCTAAACAATGTTTCTTCAATGCGTGAAGGAAATTGTAACACGCCTGATACTGTTACATTTAATGTTAAGCCAACAATCTCTGCATAAGCTTTAATAGCTTCCATTAAACCTGTTTCTAACCCTTTAGGACGCAACTGCCAAATTAAGGCGCGCATCTCTGTTAAGGCATCTTGCGTAAGTTGCTGTATTTCTTTAAAGGTTTCTTTAATCAATGCATCTTGACTCATTTCAACGCCAGCTCGTGCTGTTAACGTAACAGAAAATAATAACTGATTCACAGAATCATGCAAATCTCTCGCCAGACGATTTCGCTCTTGAGCAAGCGCTACTTCTTGTGCTTGTTGAGTTAAACCGATGCGTTTTATGGCAGAACCCATTTGAAAAGCCACAGACTCTAATAAAGCAAGCTCTGCATCTGTAAAACGGATGGTGTTAGGAGATGCTACATTGAGCAAACCAAAGCGTTCTTGTCCCGATTGCAGTGGCACTGTTGCATGATGGGTAATCGCATTACTAGAACCATTATTCGCTTCTATTGCGCTTTCAATCCGCTGACAAGCAATAATATTCGATGCCTTGTCTAATTTTTCATTGCGATAACTAGAAACACAGAAACAGCCACCTTTTTTTAAATAATGGCAATTATTATGACTTAATGCCTCTGGTAAATTCACATGCGTTACAAGTTGAGTACGGCCTTTTTCATCAATAAAAAAAATCCAGCCCGTTTCAAAATTTGTACCCATTAAGAATTTTTTCAGTGCTGTTTCTAACATGGCAAACATTTCTGTACCTTCATTTAATAGCTCTGCTATCTCTTTTAATAGCAAAACGTTTGCTTGTTCTTTTTGCATCACATACACCTTTCCTTTGTCTTAATCATATCATCTTCCTGTTTTAAGACGTGTAAAAAAATGTTCATACTTTCGACCGAAAGTTTTTAACTTGTATCTTTTTTATTTACAAGCTTTTTTGTAAGATTTATAATCAATAGCGATATCACGGAGGTGACGTATGTCAAAGAAATCAGAAAATCTACTACTTCTCATTTGGGTTGTATCATTAGTAGCCACTTTAGGCTCGCTTTATTTTTCCGAAGTACGACACTATTTACCTTGTGAAATGTGTTGGTACCAACGTATTTTAATGTACCCAATTTTACTTATTACTACCATTGCTATCTGGCAAAAAAACGCCAAAATTGCCATGACGACCCTCGCATTCTCTGCTATTGGTGGTGCTATTGCCATTTATCATTATGGCATTCAAAAACTAAGCTTTTTAGCATCCACTGCACCCGCTTGTAAATCAGTATCATGCACAGCAGAGTATATTAATTGGTTAGGATTTATCACAATCCCATTCTTATCTTTAGTAGCATTTGTAGTTATTATTGTGGCTTCTATTTTGCTTGTTAAAGAGGCGAAATAATGCAGTTTACTTTACAAGCTCCTATGACAATTGAACAAGTATTACGTGATTATTTTCATGCAGGCAAAAAGCTCGTACATGAGCTGCGAATGGCAAAGGCGATTACTATAAATGATGAGGTACCTCGTTGGAATATTACTTTCCCTATAGGCACTACATTACAAATTGCCATGCCTAACATAAATTCCAACTACACAGCGGTTGCCTGTGCTATCCCTATTATTTATGAGGACGATGCAGTATTAGTCGCTGTAAAGCCTCATAACATGCCTACGCACCCTAATGAGCCTACACAGCAAAATACTTGTATGAATCATATTGCAGGGCATGTACAAGGTTATGTTGAGCATGTACAACGCTTAGATGCAGGCACAAGTGGCGTATTACTGATGGCTAAAAACCCACTAGTGAAAGCTAAGCTTGATTATGATCTGGCTACACAACAAGTAACACGTATTTATGAAGCGGTTATCGAAGGGCAATTAAAGCCTGCTGAAGGCACTATCAATCAAGCCATTGGGCGTGACCGACATCATAATACTCGCCGTGTAGTAAGCCGTACAGGGCAATCTGCTATTACACACTATAAGACACTACAACATGGTAAGCGGTCTGTGATTGAGCTTAATCTAGTTACTGGCCGTACCCACCAAATACGTGTGCATCTTGCTTTCTTAGGGCACCCTATTATAGGTGATGTTCTGTATGGGAGTACAGTCCAACAAGACCATTACGAATTAAGAGCAAAAACGGTTCGTTTCCATCATCCCATCACCCAAAAGCTCACAACAATTACGAATCATTTATAAACAAAGAACGGTTGAAAATGTATTTTTCAACCGTTCTTTTTTAGTGCTATGTTAACCGAAATGTTTTTCAAAACCTTCATGTTCGGGATTTACACCGAAACGTTTATTTTTATTTAATGTTGTAATACGTTGCATATCTTCGTTAGTGAGTGCAAAATTAAATAGCTCAATATTTGCCTTAATACGTGAAGGCGTTACAGATTTAGGTATCACAATCACGTCGCGTTGAATATGCCAACGTAAAATAATTTGTGCAGGTGTTTTATTATATTGTTCAGCTAATTGGATTAAGTCTGCATCTTCTAAAACAGCCCCTCTCCCTAACGGAGACCATGCTGTCAATGCGATATTACGTTCATTACAATACGCACGCAATTCTTGTTGTTGTAAGTAAGGATGCATTTCAATTTGATTTACCATTGGCATGACATTAGCAAACTGCTCCAATGTTGCTAAATGCTTTTGATGATGATTAGATACGCCTGGTACACGTATTAATTTCTCATCATAAAGACGTTCAATCGCACGATATGTATGCGTATACTTATCTTCGATTGGCCAGTGTGTCAAATATAAATCAAGATAATCCATGTCCAAATTTTTTAAGGACTGTTCAAATGCACGCAACGTCTCATCATAACCTTGATCATCATTCCACACCTTAGTTGTGATGAAAAATTCTTCTCGAGGTATCCCACTTATGCGGACTGCCTCACCAACTTCTCGTTCATTTTTGTAAAAAGACGCTGTATCGATTGCACGATAACCATCTCGGATTGCCTCTTCAATAGCAGCTAAAGTTTCATCACGATTTGTCATTTTATACACACCTAAACCGACTCTAGGCATGCATACCCCATTCATTAATGTTTTGAACTCCATAGTCACTCACACTCCTTTGTTACCATTGTAATGCATTGTTACTTTTTGTGCTTAATATGATGTTCTTCCTCAGTAAATTGTCTAGGATCTGCAATTTTATTTTCCTCTGCTAACTCTGTTTCATCATGCATATTTTCCATTTCTTTTCCTAGTTTTTTAATATCCTCAAAGTCATTCGTCATTTCACCATTCTTCTTATTCATGCTACCCCTCCTCATTTTTTATTTCTATTCCCGCTTTTGAACGATTTACGCCATATTTTAACGCATAATGGCGTTTGCATTTGAGCATATATGCGCTATACTTATTTTATATGTTGACTAATTGAGGAGGTTACTTCCATGAAATTACTTCTTATTATTGGTGTAGCTGTAGCATTCTTATCTGCCATCTTTACTGCAGGCTACGAAGGTAAAGCTACGCTTGACAATTAATTGTCATAAGCAAAAAGAATCGCATATTTGTTGCGATTCTTTTTTTCTTGAGTGTAATTCATATCTCTTTTAACAAACACATGCTATTATAATGCTTAGTAATTAACTATACTTTAGGAGGTATATGTATGACTTTTCATACAAAACCCGCTCAATTCATTAAACATATGACTTTACATGTCACTGATTTAGAAGCTATGACAAATTTTTATACTAATGTACTTGGCATGCAAGCTACAATAACGGCAGATGAAGTCCATTTGAGTGCAGATGGTACACAAACTTTATTAACACTAGTGCCCTTACCTTCACCTGAGGCACATCATTCACGCACAACAGGGCTCTATCATATTGCCTTCTTGTTACCCACCCGTGCCGATTTAGCTCACATATTCGTTCACTTTGAGAAACTAGGTATTCGCTTAGGTGCCTCTGACCATGATGTTAGTGAAGCATTGTATTTACATGACATTGAAGGAAATGGCATTGAAATTTATGTAGACCGTGATGCACAAACTTGGGAATGGACCGATCAGCATACCGTAAAAATGGGGACAACTTATTTACAGGTACAAGATTTATTACAACAAGTGAATGGTGAGTGGAATGGTATGCCTACTAACACTGTGATTGGGCATATTCATTTATCTGTTGCTAACTTGCAAGCTATGCATGACTTTTATACAAAAGGTTTAGGTTATGAAGTGGTAACTCGTTACGGGAATCAAGCCCTCTTCTTATCTACAAATGACTACCATCATCATATCGGAATGAATACTTGGGAGTCTTTAAACGCCCCGCCTAAAAAACCTAATCAAACAGGGATGGCAAGCTATACGATTGATACTGCCAATGAACAAACAGCTCACGAGCTTAAAGAACGTTTACTAGCGTTGGGCGCAACAATACAACCATTACAATTTGGTTTTAGTACTGTTGACCCTTCAGGCAATACTATTCATATCACGTTTTCTTAATTTGTCGTCTTATTAGATAAAAGCAAATAAGTGGTAAAAGGCAGCTGCCTTTTACCACTTATTTTGTCTTAACTACTTGCAATTTTTTCTTAATGTAAACGAGGAAATTGTCGTTGTCTCAATGCTTCATAAATAATAATAGCTGCACTATTCGATAAATTTAGCGAACGCACATTATCACTTTGAGGAATGCGCAAACACATCTCTTTTCGCTCCTCCGCAAAATCTTTAGGTAGGCCTGTGGTCTCTCTACCAAACATAAAATACAAATCCTTTTCCCCTGTAAAATCATGCGCTGAGTAAGGTTTATCGCTGTAAGTCTCAATTAAATAAATTAAACCTTGGTGCGCATAAGCTAAAAAAGCTTCTAACGATTCATGGTGTATAACATGAACACTCTCCCAATAATCTAATCCCGCCCGCTTTAACATCTTGTCGTCCGTTGAAAAACCTAAAGGATGAATTAAATGTAAGGCAGTATGAGTAGCTGCACATGTGCGTGCAATATTACCTGTGTTGGCGGGTATTTCAGGTTGATACAATACAATATTTAACGTCATAACTCTTCTCCTAAAGCTAATTTAATTTCATGTAACACCATATCTTCTTGTTCTTTTAACAATGCATTTTGTAAAGCTACTTTATCGTTTGGGATTTCCCCAAGTGCATATGCTGCTGTTGCGCGTATTTCGGGTCTTGGGTCATTGTGTAATACATCAATAATGGCTGGTACAGCACTCTCCTCTTTAAAATTAGCTAAAGCAATTAATGCATTACGTTGAATGGGCTTTTTACCGCGCCAAGAACCTGATACATGACCAAACTTATCTTTGAATTCTCGGTTTGTCATATGCAATAAAGGCTCTAATAATGGTTTTGCTAATTCAGGGTCTGGTGTAAACTCCTCATGCATCCAATTCACCTTACCTTTATTTTTCGGGCATACGGTTTGACATGTATCACAACCATATAGGCGATTACCGATATGTTTTCTAAATTCCATTGGCATTACACCTTTTGTTTGGGTTAAAAAAGCGATACAACGCTGTGCATCCAACTGTCCAGGATTTACAAGTGCTCCTGTAGGACAAACATCCAAACATAACGTGCAATCCCCACAAGCCTCTTCTATAGGCTCGTCGGGAACGAATGGAATATTAGTAACTAATTCACCTAAATAAACATAGGAGCCAAACTCATGGGTAATAATCGAACAATTTTTACCACTCCAACCTATACCTGCTCGTTCTGCTACAGCTCGGTCTACGAGTGCCCCTGTATCTACCATTGATAAAATATCAACTTCTGGTACTTTTTCTTTAAGCCATACTTCTAATTTCGCTAAACGTTCTCTAAGCGCTGTATGATAATCAATACCCCATGATGCTCGACAAAAGATACCTCGTCTTGCGCCCTTTTTGCCTACAACTCTCTCTTTCATTTTTGAGGGATATGCTACAGCAATAGCTATAATACTTGTTGCATTTGGCAATAATTTGATTGGTGTCGTCCTAAGCTCAATATCACTCTCTTCAAATCCAGATGCAAATCCTAACTTTTGTTGTGTGTAAAGCCGCGTTTTTAAATCAGGAAAAGAAGCTGCTGTAGTAAAGCCAATTTTATCAATTCCTATTTCATGGGCATAAGCAACAAGCTCTTGTTGTAACAGCTGTATGCTCATTTATACGCCTCCTATATGTTATAATAAATATTACTTAAAGGGGGATAATTATTATGCAACAACCTATGATTAAAGTTGGTACCATTTATTATCACAATATTACGATCGCTGATGCCCCTCAAATGATTAAAGGACGTGTTCGATTATATCAAGAAAATCTCTTTCTTGAAATGGAACAAACCCCCATTGAAGAGCGTCAAGGTATTAAACAATGGTTATCTATATTACAACCTGTACAAACACCTTATTTTATAACACTTTTTGAAAAAATCAAACAAGGCAATTTTTTACCATCGACCAATGGTGTACAAGATGTTAACCATTTCTTTATGCTCCAATACGAGACACCTATTCAAGTATTCGATACCGATCAGTTAAGCACACCAATTACTATTCAAGAAGTGCTCTATAAAAATACAATTGCACCTATTACAACGCAAACAACAAATATCACGCAAGTTTTTTACTTACCACCTTCGCTATCATTAACTAATGCCGAAGCGTTATTACAAGCAGCAGCAAAAATGTTTACACAAATTAATGGTGGTGAGTTTATTATATCGCTTAAGGAGGATACATTATGAATTTAGCCGAAGCTGTCAAATTGAAAAGTATTTTAAAATCTAAATTTTATGAGTATACAGAGGAACTTCATCGCGTCGCTTTTATTACAGTAGAAAAAGGCGAAGAAGCTACAAATACATTTCGCTCCATGTCTGAAGTTGAAAAGGATTTGGCGCGCATTAGACAAGATATTCGCACATTAGATCGTCTTGTTTATGAAGCGAATACTAAAAACCACGTTACATTCGAAGATAAAGAGTGGGCATTAGTAGAAGCAATTGAATTAGCTAGTCAACTACGTGAAGAAGCTAGCCTGTTCCGTCATTTCAGCGAGCAAGCTAAACAAACTGTAGAGAATAATACAGGTGATATTATTTTATATCGTGTAGCTCAATACGAGCCTGATGAATATCGGGAACGTGCAGACGTATTAGAAAAGAAAGCCCATCGTTTATCAAATGCGATCAACGCTAAAAATTATACTATTATTATCGATTTCGATGATTCTTTCTATTTTTAATGTATGCCTAGCAAGGTGAGAGTCTTAGCTAGGTGAGCTGTGATAAATGATTTCTTGAAAACCAATGACCTGTTACCTCTTTTTAAGTTACTATTGACCAATGACCATCCAGAGACAATGGAACTTAAACTAATACTTGTCGTAAATTCTCTTACTTTATCACAGCAAAAAAAAAGCGCTTGGCTACTGCTAAGCGCTTTTATCATGACTTTATTTTGTACCACCATAAATAATTGTAATATTAGGATGTGTTATTAATTGGCTTGCTGGGAACTGTTCATCGATTACACCTTCTTGTAACTTTTTCATGGCATCTAGTTTACGTTCGCCAAATGCTAACAAGACTAATTCCTTAGCGTTCATAATACTTTGAATTCCCATTGTCAAGGCATGTGTTGACACTTCTTCGCCTTCTTCAAAATAAATCGCATTTTCTGTTCTTGTTGATTCTGTTAATTCCACTACATGTGTTAAAGAGTTAAATGAAGTACCTGGCTCATTAAAGCCAATGTGACCATTTACACCAATACCTAAAAGTTGAAGGTCAATACCTCCTGCACTTTCAATCGCCTGTTCATATTCTTTACATTCTATTATTAAATCTTCTGCGATACCATTTGGAATATGAATATGCTCTTCTTCAATGTCAACGTGATTAAATAGATTTTCATGCATATACGTCCAATAGCTTGCTTTGCTTTGCTGTGATAAGCCCACATATTCATCTAAGTTAAATGTCACGACATCTTTAAAACTAATATTGCCCTCCTTATTCTGCTGAACAAGGATCTCGTATAGCCCAACAGGTGTGCCTCCCGTAGCTAAACCTAAAACACTATTTGGTTTATTCATTAATTGTTTTACAAATATCTCTGCGCCAATACGACTCATTTCTTCGTATGTATTTACTTCAATCCATTTAACCATTCGTTAAGTATCCTTCCTTTTACACAACATTTACTTATAATAACGTATATCTTTAATATTTAGTTGCATATTATTTACACTTCTTTTTATTTTACAGTTTTTTTCGTACAGATGCGAACATTTTATCCAAAAAAAGATTCTAACTGTATAGTTAGAATCTTTTCAAATCAAAAAATTTAATACCGGTGGCCGGGATCGAACCGGCACTCCAGAAGGAATGCGATTTTGAGTCGCACGCGTCTGCCAATTCCGCCACACCGGCTAAAAAAGACAAAAAAAATCGGTATTCCGATTTAAAAATGGAGGCGGCAACCGGATTTGAACCGGTGATAAAGGTGTTGCAGACCTGTGCCTTACCACTTGGCTATGCCGCCTTATTTAATGGAGCGGAAGACGAGGTTCGAACTCGCGACCCCCACCTTGGCAAGGTGGTGTTCTACCACTGAACTACTTCCGCAAAACTGGGGTACTAGGATTCGAACCTAGGGAATGACGGAATCAAAATCCGCTGCCTTACCACTTGGCTATACCCCAATAAAAATGGGGCGACTGATGGGAATCGAACCCACGAATGCCTGAACCACAATCAGGTGTGTTAACCACTTCACCACAATCGCCATAATACCCTAAATTAAATTGTAAATAAAAAAATGGGGCGACTGATGGGAATCGAACCCACGAATGCCTGAACCACAATCAGGTGCGTTAACCACTTCGCCACAATCGCCGCAGCTTAATTATTTAAATTGGCAGGGGCAGTAGGAATCGAACCCACACCAAAGGTTTTGGAGACCTCTATTCTACCGTTGAACTATGCCCCTATAAAACTGGTGGAGAGGGACGGATTCGAACCGCCGAACCCTAAGGAGCGGATTTACAGTCCGCCGCGTTTAGCCACTTCGCTACCTCTCCATCAAATGGTGCCGGCGATAGGAGTCGAACCCACGACCTACTGATTACAAGTCAGTTGCTCTACCAACTGAGCTACACCGGCAAATGATGTTTTATATGATAAAATATGGTGGGTCAGGACGGAATCGAACCGCCGACACTTAGAGCTTCAATCTAATGCTCTACCAACTGAGCTACTGACCCACTTTATAAAAATGGCGGTCCCGACCGGGATCGAACCGGCGATCTCCTGCGTGACAGGCAGGCATGTTAACCGCTACACCACGGGACCTTTTGGTTGCGGGGGCCGGATTTGAACCAACGACCTTCGGGTTATGAGCCCGACGAGCTACCACTGCTCCACCCCGCGATAATACTTATTAATATAAATGGTGGAGAATGACGGGCTCGAACCGCCGACCCTCTGCTTGTAAGGCAGATGCTCTCCCAGCTGAGCTAATTCTCCGGGAATATATAATATAATGGTGACCCCTACGGGATTCGAACCCGTGTTACCGCCGTGAAAGGGCGGTGTCTTAACCGCTTGACCAAGGGGCCTTTAAACATAGCTAATCTTATATGGCGGAGAGCAAGGGATTTGAACCCTTGAGACAGTAATTAACCGCCTACACGATTTCCAATCGTGCTCCTTCGGCCACTCGGACAGCTCTCCAAGAATGGCTCCGAAGGTAGGGCTCGAACCTACGACCGATCGGTTAACAGCCGATTGCTCTACCACTGAGCTACTTCGGATTAATATTATAGCCTAGCAACGTTCTACTCTCGCAGGACCTACATCCAACTACCATCGACGCTAAAGAGCTTAACTACTGTGTTCGGTATGGGAACAGGTGTGACCTCTTTGCCATTGCCACTAGACTTATTTAACGTAAAGACAAATTATATTATAGCATATTTATGTATTAATACAAGCTATAATTTGAAAGAATTATTCTTTCAAAACTGGATAAATGCACATTGAAAAGTTGGTTAAGTCCTCGACCGATTAGTATTCGTCAGCTGCATATGTCGCCATACT
>NZ_BMJT01000004.1 GCF_014643595.1 Lysinibacillus alkalisoli | reverse complement strand
GCTTTTCAGCAAGGTACTTCTTCGGTAATTTGCGACGTTCAGCTTTAAGGCGGATAATTTCATACATAGGCGTAAGGGACATGGCTTGGTTGGTTGTGTTTTGTTTTGTCATAATGTTTTCCTCCTTTGTTTTTTGATGGCTTGAGCCACCAACTGAAGTCGGAAGGCTGAATTTTTTCCGATTTCTTAGGAGCCACCGAATGGCTGCATCAAGCGTAGGGCAAGGAATTGCCTGCAATAGCTCAAAATTTTTTGTAGCAAAGCGCACTCAACAAAAAAATTTGACGTTCCTTGCGCTAGGATTGCCTGCACTTAGTTAGCGGTAGGTTAGGCAGAATCTGACCTGCAGCTCGCTTAGTGCGGTTGCTAGCTATTAAAGTGGCGAAAGAAATCGAAAAAAAGCAATAAAAAAGAGACTGCCCTCGCAGTCTCTACCTCTTGCCCTTATGCTTTTCGCCTCGTTTGGTATGGCGCCCCCAGCGCAAATTCAACAGGAATCTAGGCGCTGTAGCTACAAGCGTACAGCGCCTGATTATCGGGGAATTTAATGCCAAAGCGACACGTATCCCTTCAAGCCAAGCGTCTTGTGCTGGCTATGAGAGGGTAGTGGATGGCGACTAGAATCATATTTTGAACTTTTTATTTAATATTTTTTAGATTTATTTATTACTTTTACAATTTCTGTGATAGGTTAACTCGAGTTAATTCAAATCTCAGAGTATATCGTACTTTAGATTTCTCATATTATTTTCTTATGTAATCTTGTCTAAAGCCTTTATTTTGATAGCGTTAGATTTAAAGATATCTGAATCTAAAATTTATTTATTGATTACAAAGATAGTTACCTTACGGTTTTAATCTTTATAGTGTGTCCTAGGTATGCCATAATGTAATTTGTTTTTTGAATAAAGTATTCTTAGCAATAATTTAGCTAAAATTCCCGTAGATAATTTGGTCAATATGACAAATTACTTTTCTAAAATCAGCATCATAGTTTTGATTATCTAATGTTTTTAATAACTTATAAACATCTTCAATATTAGCCTTAATAAAATCTCTATCTAAATGTGTAATACACTGTAATATGGATATTCTATTATTAATAACGATTGCAGTATTAATAAGTTCATTTAATCTATACTTTAGTAATTCTAATAAAAAATATTTTAGTACAGTATTTTTAGAGGAAAGTAGAACGCTTTTTTTAGTACAATATGCATCAATAAATTGATTTAAATTCTCATTATTTAACTCAAAGTTTGAAATAATATCTGGTTGAAAAAAATACTCATTATTGACTCCAATACTAACTTTATAATTTTGCTGGGTAGTAATTCGAGATTTAATGATACTTTTTGACGCATCACTTGTATCAACCGATTCAACTAGTGCATCAATTTTTCCCTTAGCCAAACCATTAAGAAAATAATGAATAGGTAAAATTGTACTTGCATTTTGAACTAAAAATTTGATTGCAGATTCTTTATATTCACAATCACTCTGATATAGTAATGGTTCAATAATATCTCTTCTTGTCAGAATATCTTTTGTATATTTGGTTTCAGTGCTAAAAGAAAGACCAATTATATTGCTTATATTATCAAAGTCGTTTAGCTTATGGATATCAGTCATATTTACATTCAATAATTTAGGATTATATACTTGACTAGAAACAAGTTTATATACATTTGACTTTAGATATTTTAGGAACTTGATAGGTAACTTTTGAATTTTACTGGTTGCTAATAAATTATATAGGATAGAGAAGTCCTTTAAATAAAAAGTCTCAACATCAATAAACAACCCTTCTCCTAAGTTTATTCTCTCTACTTTCATAAAGTCATTCTCTGTATCATTTCTTCTTATAAACCAGATTCTTTTAGAAAGTTCTTCAACTTTTTCGTTAGGTAACATTTTTATAATCGATGTCAATATGCTGAGAACATTTTTATCACTTAAACTATAACCTAAAAAAATAATTGGGTATTCCAAAAACAAAGTTAACAGCTTTGCATTTAGATAAAGCTCTCTTAGTTCAAAATTTTGATAATCTGATTGTGTAATAACAAGACTATTTATATCAGTAACACAACCATGTATTTTGTAAATCTCGCCAACAGCTCCTAAATTCGTGGATAGCAATGATTGTTGACCTATATATACGTCATAATCAGGGAACATCTTTTCCAAGAAGGTATCATAATTAGTCGTAATGATAGCTGATGGACTAGTTTTTTTAAGTTCTTGAATTTCAATGTTATCCTCAAATGTATCAATGTGACTCAACATATAATCATCAATTATCTGAGTAATTCGTTTCTTAAAATAATAAACCTTATCTTTATTTGGCTCCAATTCTTTATCAGATAATTTTTCATAGTACATTTCACATAACTGTTCGGCTAATTTCTCTAATTCATAAATACTCCCGTTTTTATACGCTTGTAAATAATAGTCAAAATTTCTATCCCACGATTCTCTAACCTCTCTTAACAACCCTTCCCAGCTAGGAGCATTAAAATATCTCATAGATAAACCAGTGCCTACAAAAAATATTGGAGAAACAGCTATTTGTTCAATTTTCGACTTTAAATTTTTGAATAAATCAAAATCAGTTTCACTTTTATTCATACAACCCCAACCTTTAATTTAATTTATTAGAAAAATTATATCATACACCTATAATTTTCCACATAATTAAAGTAATAATGTAACTAAAGTGGAGGGGTTCATAATATCAAGTTTTATTTTACATGAATCCATTTATCAATTATCCATCGAGCATAACCAACCTTTACCTTTTTGTAAGTTTTAAATTTATCACATTGTTACACGTTGCCTTTTGCCTTTCTAATCATGTTCTTCCTTATCGCTCAATACTTCTACTCTCTATATTAACACCCATCTCTCTCCCTTGCAGCAGTCCTTCCTGCGTCATCAATTGGTTTACTTTATGTTTTCCTTCAGCCAAATCTCCATACGTTGCAATGACAGTACCTGTGTCATTATGCGTTAGCTTAACACCATCGTTTCCGTCTTGTAGCGTAAATAGCGTAAACTGTTCATTGAAACGCTTAAAGTGTTTCTTAGCTTGGTCAGTAGTATCCAGCACATTGAGCAGTAGCACATTACGCTGCTCTAAACGGTCTGTCTTCACTAGCATACCTTGGTCATCAAAAAGCATTTTGGCAACAGGGTGGTATTTTAATAAAGCGATACTATTTGTAGTACGGTCATACGCTTCGATTGCGGTTAGTGGTGCAATTCTACAATGGCTGGCAAATAGACACGTAGTTGCGCTTGTGAAAGCAATACGCTGTAGGACTGGCTCGTTTCGTTAACCTTTTGTGCGAGATTTTGCGAAAGACAAGGGTACGTGGGCCGATCTACAATCGTAATAGTTTGTTGTAAGGTTTCACGGATTTCTTTCAGCGCTTGTTTCATCGTCTCAGGTGACTTTGCCCACGTAGCAATATAGCCAAGTGAGTACGCATTCGTATCAAATCCAAGGTGCGTCATCATACTATAAGCTACGGCTTCAGCCTGCGCTTCTTTGTGACCACGTGGCAAGTTGGTATAAGCACTATTGGTATAGTGTCCTTTTTGCACGCAAAAACTAAAGCCCTCACCCTTCTACATAATGTAAAAGGGCAAGGGCTTTTCATTTATAAGACAGATTTTGTCCTAGCCTCTTGTCGTTATATTATAGATGCTTACCGCTTAAATCATAATGTTAAATCTTTCATTATGTTCTTTTCATACAAGACAAATGGCTTCACATTCATCTATTGGCTTTTCAAAAAAATGTTGATTTGGCTTTAAACAATGTATCATTGCTTTATATTATTCTGTTCTTCCGCATAACTTAAATAACGTCGGTTCACTGTAGCCTTGCTGACATCATAGCCTAGACCATTCAATGTTGTGGTGATTTCCTGAAATGTTAATCCTGCATCTCTTAAGCGTACAATCTCATCAATTGGTACTTCAATACGTGGCTTGCCTTCCAAATTACCCCGATTACGTAAATTGTCTTGAGGACGATACCCTTGTTCAACCGCACGCTTCATACCTCTTTTAATTTTAGCATTATGAATTTTACGTTGGTATTCTTCCACTATGGCTAAAATCTCTAATAGCATGGTATCCATATCATTCATCTGTAATGGCCCAGCATCATTCATACACAGTACTTGTGCTTGTAGCTTTTGTATTAAATGTAAAACTGCGACTCTCGCATTACCACGGCCTAAACGTGTTTCATCTTGTACTAGCACATAGGGTATATTATGTTCTTTAACAAAATCTAACAACATAAGTAAGCCATCACGGTCTACTTCATAACCGCTAAATTGATCTTCAAATACGGCTTCTACAACCAAGCCCTGTTGGTTAGCAAATTGCCTTAACTCTTCCTCTTGTCTAGCTAAAGAAGTTGCCTGTGTCTGTTTCGTTGTACTTACTCGACAATATAATACAGCTTTTTGTACCATCACTCATCACTCGCTAACTGAACACCATCTATTTCTACTACTTTACTTTTACTCACTGGTACTACAATTGAATGCCCAACTACTATTGTATCATTGGCTAATTTATTTTCGACTTTTACTAAATCAACCCATTGTTCTGTTGTTAGTTCACCTTTATATTGTTGGGCTAATGTTACTAAATTATCACCCTCTTGAATATTAATTTCATCATAAGCTAAATCCTTCGGAAGTTGCGACCAAATCACAAGAAACATCACCGTAAATAACGCTAAAAAGAAAGACGCATTAGGAAATTTTTTAATAATAATCATGTATAACCGCTCCTCTAAGAATGTTTGTTCGTAAATATTTGTTTTTATCATAATGCGAACATTTGTTTTTGTCAATAACTTTTACGAACTTATGTTTGATTTAAAACTTTTTTACTGTTATACTGTGAACTAATCATATATGGTACATATTTTTAAAATTATCGAGAGGTGAGAACAATGAAAAAAATCTCTAAAAGACAAGAAGCTATTTTAGAATTCATTAAAAGTGAAGTCAATAGCAAAGGTTATCCGCCATCTGTGAGAGAAATTGGTGAAGCAGTTGGTTTAGCATCCAGTTCCACTGTACATGGACATTTAGAACGCTTAGAGTCTAAAGGCTATATTCGTAGAGACCCTACTAAACCTAGAGCTATTGAAGTGTTACAACAAGATGATGGTATTGCCAAGCCAGGCGTCATTCATGTGCCACTCGTTGGTAAAGTAACAGCCGGTTCTCCAATCACTGCCATTCAAAATATTGAAGAATATTTCCCTCTTCCTAACACATATGGCACTGAAGACCAACTCTTTATGCTTGAAATTATGGGCGACTCTATGATTGAAGCTGGTATTCATAATGGTGACTTAGTCATTGTCAAACAAAAATCCACTGCTTCTAATGGCGATATCGTAGTGGCTATGACAGAGGAAAATGAAGCTACAGTAAAACGCTTCTTTAAAGAGAAAGACCACTTCAGATTACAACCAGAAAACAGCACAATGTCACCAATCATTGTGGACCAAGTTTCCATTCTCGGTCATGTGGTTGGTTTATACCGACAAGTACATTAACGTATGCAAGAGCGTCTCTTACCTATTGGTAAAGCGCTTTTTTATGTTCTCATCCTTATTTCTATGTATTAGCTTACTTGATTTATGATGTATGCACTATTGAGGAATGTTAATTATTTTATATTTATCATATATTAAAGTGAAAATTACTGTCTACAGACATAAAGAAGCACACTTGCCTAGGCAGGTGTGCTTCTTTATGTCATTTAGTTTTCTCTTCGTACTCTCTGACTATCGATAAAAGATAAAATAAAAATAGCGAGCATTAAACCTGCACAAAAAGGAGCTAGATATGATAAAGGCAATGGTAAAAACAAGCCAAGTATACTAAGACCTGTTACAATAAGCATAGCGATGAAGGCATTAGACTTCTTGATTTTTACATAACTCATGCCGACATATAATAGTATATTACAAGCAAAGCCTGCAATAATAGCAAGTACCATAGTGTACCTCCTAACAAAATTATGTAACGTAATCGTATACTACAATGATTTAGAGAGCAAGGGAGAGATGATAATGTTTAGAGCCACTGCGGAACATGTTGAAGAAGTTACACAATTAGCCAAAAAACTTTGGCCTGATGCAAGTTTACTTACATTAACAAAAGAAATTACACATGTAATCGAAACAGATGATAATGTCGTATTTTTACAAGTAGAGGGACAACAACCCGTTGCCTTTGCACATGCTACTTTACGTACAGATTATGTAGAAGGCACTCATAGTTCCCCTGTTGGTTATTTAGAAGGGATTTATGTAGAGCCAGAATTCCGTAATCAACAGATTGCAAGACAACTTGTCGTAGCATGTGAGCAATGGGCTCATAATAAAGGTTGTACCGAATTTGCCAGTGATTGCGAATTGCATAATGAAATTAGCTATCATTTTCATAAAGCATTAGGTTTTATCGAAGTGAATCGCATCGTATGCTTTACTAAAAAAATATAAAAATGAACTAACATGCCATCAGATGACACCACTTCTTGATGGTATTTTTTATAACAAAAGGAATGCTCCAAACTAATATCTTGAATTCAAGATATTTTTATGATAAACTGACTTTACTAACATTTTAGGAGGAATTTACATGCTAAAAGGGATTCATCACGTTACAGCTATGACAAGTAGTGCAGAAAAAATTTATGATTTCTTTACGTATACTTTAGGGATTCGTCTTGTAAAAAAAACAGTGAATCAAGATGATATTCGTACGTATCATTTATTCTTTGCGGATGATGTTGGTGCGGCTGGTACGGATATGACATTTTTCGACTTCCCTAACAATCCAAAAGGTACACATGGAACAGATGAATTAGCACGGACTGCTTTTCGTGTCCCATCCGATGAAGCGTTACAATATTGGCAACAACGTTTTGAGAAATACGATGTAAAACATGAAGCAATCTCCACACAGTTTGGCAAAAAAATATTAAATTTCTCTGACTTTGATGAACAACAATATCAATTAATTTCAGATGAAAAAAATACAGGCATAAAAAGTGGCACACCTTGGCAAGATGGCCCCATCCCTCTACAATTTGCTATTACAGGCTTAGGGCCAATGACAATTACTGTGTCAAACCTTGATTATTTTAGTAATATTTTAACACGCGTCTTTGAGATGTCTGTTATTGCTGAAGAAGGGATGATGAAGCTTTTTGAGATGGGCGATGAAGGTGGTAATGGTGCGCAAGTCATTGTTAGACATGACACATCATCTCCTACAGCACGCCAAGGTTATGGTGCTGTCCATCATGTAGCCTTTCGAGTAGATAACAAAGAAGATTTGACACATTGGCAACGTAAACTTGAAGACTTTGGTTATCGTACTTCAGGATTTGTGGATCGCTTCTTCTTTGGCTCATTGTATGTACGTGCTACACGTCATTTATTATTTGAAATTGCTACAGATGGGCCAGGATTTATGGGCGATGAACCTTATGAAACATTAGGTGAAAAATTATCACTACCTCCTTTCTTGGAGAGCAAACGTGATGAAATTGAAGCTATGGTGCGTCCCATCGATACTGTAAGAAGCACTAAAACATTTAAAAAAGAATAATCATCCAAGCAGCTTAAACAAAAAGGTTAGACCAATCATATTTCGGTTTAACCTTTTCTGTTACTTAAACGTATAGCGTAAGAATTTTATTTACTTTTTAAAATAGTGTTGACATTTATCACATTCCCCGTTATGCTAATTACCAATTATAAAACTTATAGCTTTGATGAAGAAGAGTAACATCATTATTCTGTTTTAGAGAGTCAGCGGTTGGTGAGAGCTGATAACATGATTTGATGTGAATGGGCTTCTGAGCTTCTAGTCCGAACTTAAAGTAGGCGCTAGCGATTATACTTTATCGTTACACAAAGTAAACCATTGATTGATGGTTTTGAGCGAGTCTTTTTTGACTAATTAAGGTGGCACCACGGCATCCCCGTCCTTTACTGACGAGGGGTTTTTTTGTGTCTATATATAACACGTTGACAAAGAGAGTAGATAAACAAAGGGATTTTTAAGCGAGCTGTGATAGTGAGAGACAGCAAATACCTGTTTATTGAAGTGGACTTTGGAGTGATTCTTTGAACAAAAGTAGGAGAATCCGGTATGCACCGTTATCGCAAAGTGGAAATGCATGATTGTATTTCAAGTGAGGTGGTACCGCGGACTTATTCGCCCTTTCGTTGATTAACGAAAGGTTTTTTTATTTTAGGAGGGATTTTAATGGATTATAAAATGACAACCATTGCTGGTGATGCAACAACACCTATTGCACTATATCAATCACTACAAGGACGCTTTAAAGCTTTATTTGAGAGCTCTGCCAAACATGAAGAAAGCGGACGCTATTCTTTTATTGCAGTAGACCCATTAATGGAATTAACAGGCAATCATCAAGTTACCGTCAAAAAACAGCGCAATGGTCAAACATCGCATCTGAATACAAATATTTTACAAGAAGTAAAAGCCTTAATACCAAAAGCAAACGCACCATTACCCTTTTCTTTTTTTGGCGGTGCGATCGGTTATATTGGTTATGAAATGATTTTTAATTATGAAAAGATTGGCGAACGTTTACCAAGTGCCTCTCACATACCTGATGTTCACTTATTTATTTATGACCAGTTTATTGTCTTTGATCATAAAAAAGAGACCATCACCTTTGTAGCAATAGCATTTGAAAATGAAGAAGAGACAATATTACAACAACGAGTTGATGCTTTAATTCATCAAGCAACACAAATGACTACCATACCATCACTCCATTCCACATCATTACAGTTTACACCAAGTATGGAGGCAAATCAGTTCAAAGCGCTCGTGCGTCAAGCCAAACAAGCCATACTAGATGGTGAAGTATTCCAAATTGTATTATCCCAAAAATTTACTGCACCATTTGAAGGGGATGCTTTCAGCTTATATCGCAAATTACGTACAGCCAATCCATCACCTTATATGTTTTATATTGACTTTGAGGACTATCAATTACTTGGTACATCTCCAGAGAGTCTTGTTAAGGTGACGGGTAGTATGATCACTACAAATCCAATTGCGGGCACACGTCCACGAGGAAAAAACACTGTAGAAGATCAACATCTAGCTCGAGAACTGTTACAAGACGAAAAAGAACTCGCTGAACATAAAATGTTGATTGACCTAAGCCGTAATGACCTCGGAAAAATTTCGAATATTGGCTCTATTACAATTAAGAAATATGCGAATATTGAAAAATATCAACATGTTATGCATATTGTTTCAGAAGTTACAGGCGAACTCCCTGATGACCTGCATGCATTAGATGCATTAATGGCTTGTTTACCTGCTGGTACTGTGACGGGGGCACCAAAAATTAGAGCGATGCAACTCATTAATGAATTAGAGTCAGAAGCACGCAATCATTATGCTGGCGCTGTAGGTTATATTTCTTTTTATGCGATGGATTTTGCATTAGCCATTCGTACTATGCTAGTCAAAGATCATATTGCGACTGTACAGGCTGGTGCTGGCATCGTCTATGACTCAGACCCGCAAAAAGAATATGAAGAAACGCTACACAAAGCGCGAGCGCTATTGGAGGTTATACAATGATTTTATTAATTGATCACTATGATTCTTTCACATTCAATCTCTATCAACAAATTAGTGAACTTGGTAAAACGGTAAAAGTGGTACGTTATGATGAAATTACTGTCGATGCTATTGAAGCTATGCAACCAGAGGCTATTGTTTTCTCTCCTGGTCCTGGTCACCCTAAAGATAAACAACAATCACTAACCATCATACGTGCCTTGTATCATCGTTACCCTATGCTTGGTATTTGCTTAGGTCATCAGTTAATTGCCTTAGCTTTTGGTGGCACGATTACACGTGCTACACAAATTAAACATGGTAAAACATCACTCATCACGCATCATAGTGAAGGACCGTTCTCAGCTTTTACTGCACCTATTGTAGCTATGCGTTATCATTCCTTAGTCGTTGACGAGACGCCTGCTCAATTTTCTTGTATTGCTACTGCTGTAGATGATGACACCATCATGGCTATTAGACATCAGCACTATCCTGTAGTTGGGCTGCAATTTCATCCCGAATCAATTGGTACTAAAGATGGCACTACTTTATTAGCACAGTTTTTCCGTTCCTATCATAATACAACCTCTATTCAACAACACTTACTTGCTTTAAGTGAAGGGAAAGACTTACCGACTCAAGCATTACAAACGATTATGGATGATATTTTAGAAGGCAATTTAACAGAAAGTGAAATCGCTGCTTTATTAATGGGCTTAAAAATGAAAGGCGAAACGGTAGAAGAAATTACCGCACTCGTTACATCTTTAACTAAACATGCAACACCTATTACAGTTAGTGACCAAGTCATTGATATTTGTGGCACAGGTGGAGATGGTGTCCAAAGTTTCAATGTAAGTACAACTACCGCTTTTGTTTTGGCTGGCGCTGGTGCTAAAGTTGTCAAAAATGGTAACCGTAGTGTTTCAAGCAAAACAGGTAGTGCAGATGTGTTAGAACATCTCGGTTTACCGTTAAATTTAACGGCTGATGAGACAACACAACTATTAGAGGATATTGGAATTGCATTCTTGTTTGCACCTCATATTCATCCTAAATTAAAACCGATTATGAAGGTACGCAGAGACCTTAAAGTACCTACTATCTTTAATCTTATTGGTCCTCTCACAAATCCCATTGCCCTACATTCGCAATTTATGGGCGTTTATCGTAGAGATATGCTAGAGAAGTTGGCACAAACCTTACATGCATTAGGAAGAGAAAGAGCTGTTGTCATTAACGGTGCAGGTTATGTTGATGAAGCTTCCCTTGCCGGTGATAATGTCTTAGCGATCCTTTGTGATGGTAAAGTACAAACAAAAATCATTAATGCTAAGGACTATGGTTTAGAAAACGCGCCTCTAGATGCCATTCGTGGTGGTGAAGCTTTAGAAAACGCTAAGATTTTACAAGGGATTTTACAAGGTGAACGTGGACCAAAACGAGATACAGTTATTTTCAACGCAGCCATTGCTATGTTTGCTTATGGCATGTGTTCCATTGAAGAAGGCATTGAACGAGCTAAGTCAAGTATTGATAGCGGAAATGCGCTAGCTAAATTGCAAGCTATGCAACAATTTGCTAAACAACGTTTGGAGGTTATATCATGACTATTTTACAGAAAATTATCGACCATAAAAGAAAAGAAGTACATGCATTACCTGATGTATTTCCAGCAAGAGAGACACCTATTATTCCCTTCTTACCAACATTACAACAAAATACCTTAGCTTTAATCACGGAAATCAAAAGAGCTTCTCCTTCAAAAGGCATCATTAATAAACATGTAAACCCTGTACAACAAGCGTTATCTTACGAAAATGCTGGTGCGAGCGCTATTTCTGTGTTAACGGACTTTACCTTTTTCAAGGGTACGATGGATGACTTACGCCAAGTAAAACAAGCCGTTACCATACCCGTTTTAAATAAAGACTTTATTATTCATAAAAAACAAATTGATTATGCTTATGCAAGTGGAGCTGACATCATTTTACTCATTGTAGCAGCACTTGATGACCCTACATTAAAACAACTGTATGAATATGCTAGCTCTCTACAATTACATATCATTGTAGAAGTTCATAATGCAAATGAATTACAACGGGCTGAAGCTATTCATGCACAAATCATCGGTATTAATCATCGCAACTTACATGATTTTTCAGTAGATATTACACGTAGTGAAACATTGCGAAGTAAAGCGAAGTCCGATGCATATTTTATTGCAGAAAGCGGAATTCAAAACAGAGAAGATGCCACATATCTTGCAAATGTAGGTGTAGATGGGCTACTTGTTGGCGAATCGTTAATGCAAGCAAACCGAACAGAAGATTTAGTCAAAAGTTTGAGGGTGACAAAATGCTAATTAAAATTTGTGGGATTCAAGATGTAGAGACAGCTCGTTTTGTACAACTTACTGGCGCTGATTTAATCGGTGTAGTCTTTGCTAAGAGCAAACGTCAAATTACAAAGGAAGTAGCACAAGACATTGCTAAAACGGTCAAGATCCCTGTGGTAGGTGTATTTGTCAATGAAAGCATAAAGACGATTAACCAATTAGTAAAGGATATTCCATTAGATTACGTACAGTTACATGGTGATGAAACAGAAGATTTTGCAAAAAAAATAACAGTGCCTGTTATTAAAGCCTTCAAAAAGGGGCATGAGAATCCACATTATGCATCTTGTTATCACCTCATTGATAATGAGGTAGCTGGTGCTGGCATTGCTTATGATTACCGCACTGTAACATTAAGTGATCGCACATTTTTAGCGGGAGGCTTAACTGTTGAGAATGTTACACAAGCTGTACAACTACAGCCCATTGGTATCGATGTCTCAAGCGGCGTTGAAACAAATGGCGTAAAAGATAAAATAAAAATCAAACAATTCATTGAGAAAGCAAGGAGTGTTACACATGTATAATATGCCAAATGAACAAGGCTATTTTGGCCCCTATGGTGGACGTTTCGTGCCTGAAACATTAATGCATGCCATCACAGAATTAACAAATGCTTATGAACAAATAAAAGAGGACCCACAATTCCAACAAGAATTGCATTACTATTTAAAACAATATGTAGGTCGGGAAAACCCACTATATTATGCCGAACAATTAACAAAATATATTGGCGGAGCTAAAATTTACTTAAAACGCGAAGACCTTAACCATACGGGCGCTCATAAAATTAACAATACAATCGGTCAAGCCTTACTGGCAAAGCGCATGGGGAAAAAACATATCGTAGCCGAAACGGGCGCTGGTCAACATGGTGTTGCCACAGCTACTGTCTGCGCATTATTGGATATGTCTTGCACTATTTTCATGGGGGCAGAAGACGTTGCACGCCAAGAATTGAATGTCTTTCGTATGGAATTATTAGGTGCAAAAGTTGTCAGCGTACAACAAGGCAGTCGCACATTGAAAGATGCGGTAAATGAGGCTTTACGTTACTGGGTTACAAATGTCGACAACACACATTACATTATGGGCTCAGTACTAGGACCGCACCCCTTCCCTGTAATGGTTCGGGATTTTCAAGCTGTCATTGGCAAGGAGACGAAAGCACAATTATTAGAACAAGAAGGTTGTCTACCTCATGCTGTTGTAGCATGTATTGGTGGTGGTAGTAATGCGATGGGAATGTTTTACCCTTTCATACATGATGATGTGGCGTTATACGGTGTGGAAGCTGCTGGTGAAGGATTACAAGCCAAACACGCAGCCGCAATTGCTGAAGGTAAAGTCGGGATTTTACATGGCAGTAAAATGTATCTTATGCAACAAGCTGGACAAATTACAGAGGCTCATTCCATTTCTGCTGGCTTAGACTACCCTGGCGTTGGGCCTGAGCATAGCCACCTACACGATATCGAGCGCGTAACATATACAAGTGTAACCGATGAAGAAGCGCTCACTGCTTTTCAATTACTTGCAAAAACAGAAGGTATTATTCCTGCATTAGAAAGTGCTCATGCCATTGCCTATGTTACACAATTAGCCAAAACAATGGACAAAGATAACATTATTGCAGTGTGTTTATCTGGTCGTGGAGATAAAGATGTACATACTGTAAAACAATTATTACGAGGTGATCAACATGAGTAAAGGTATTGCGCCCTATATTATGGCTGGTGACGGTGGGATACAAACATTACTCCCTACTATTGAATTTTTACAAAAAAATGGGGCAACAATGATTGAGGTTGGTATCCCGTTTTCTGACCCCGTTGCAGATGGTCCTGTTATTCAAGAAGCAGGATTACGTGCACTACAAGCCAATGTGACATTGCAAGATGTCTTACAAGAGATTACTTTACACAAAGCACGCATTCATATCCCACTTGTTATTATGTGCTATGCTAATCCTATTTATGCTTTTGGTATTGAGTCGTTTGCCAAAGCATGTGATGAAGCGAATATTAAAGGGGTTATTATTCCAGATGTGCCTCTTGAAGAAGAATTGGCATTTAGCTCACCCTTAAAGGCATACCAAATTCCATTTATTCGCTTTATTACTTTAACAAGCCCGAAAGAGCGTATTGCTACAATTATAGAAAATGCAGAAGGCTTTATTTATGCTGTAACAGTAAAAGGGACTACTGGAGAACGTGCATCATATGATCAGACTATTTTCGAATTATTGAAAGAGGTCAAAGCAATAAGCCATATTCCTGTATATGCAGGTTTTGGTATTCATACGAAAGAACAAATCACACAATTTCACGAAGTTTGTGATGGCGTTATTATTGGTAGTAAAATTGTACAAGCCTTACATCACAAAGATTATGAGAGTATTACCAAATTACTCGCGCCATAACTAACGACCAGTCTACATCAAACCAATAAACTATCATTGTTGCTAGTGCAATAGAAGGGCCAAATGGAAAGACCGTTTGCTGCCCTTTTTTGCTATATTTGATTAAGCTACCTGTTAATAAGCCAATAAGAGCAGCTAACATAATAATGACTAATACTTGCATACTTCCCACGACATAGCCAATAACAAAAAATAATTTAATATCACCGCTACCTAAACCATCTTTTGAAATGCTTTGTACAATATATAAAATAGTGAAGGCTAGTGTTGCACCTAGCACACTCATTTGCCAATCTTGTGGGCTAATGCCTATAAATATAATAAGAAAGAATAATAAAACTTGATTCGGTATGATCATATATATGAGGTCTGATACGGTGATAATAGCAAATAATATACTTAATAAACAGCCTATGTAAAAGTCTATCGTTAAGCCATATTGACTATAGCAAAACATAAAGCTAACGCCTGTGAGTACTTCTATTAGAGGGTATAAAAAAGTAATCTTTTTTTCACAAAATCGGCATTTCCCCTGTAATCTAATATAGGAAATAACAGGAATTAAATCTTGATAGTTTAATGGCGTATGGCAAGAAGGACATGTGGAAGCTGGCCATATTATAGACTGATGCTTAGGTAGGCGTAGCCCAACAACATTGCAAAATGAGCCAAAAACCATACCTACAATAAAACAACTTAACATATTTTTCATTCCTTTAGCGTAGCATAGGGGTGTCTCAATAAGACACCCTCGATTTATGTGCCACAGTATGTGGTATAAGAACGGGATTTTTCTGATGAAGGGATAACATATTCACATTGTTCTTTCGTATAAGCATAGGGGTTTTGGAGGAGCTGTTGTAAGTTATGAAAAGCGGTTGTATCATTTGCTAATGTCCAGTTAATGATGGCTTGCTCGACTAAATGATTGCGTGGAATCATAGCAGGATTGACTTTTCTCATCATAGTTTGGCTCTCTGTTGTAAGTTGCATTATCCAGTTGTCATACCACGCTGTCATAGCAGTTGTTGTGCAGATTGTATGGTCTTGTAACGTTAATGCACGAAACGTTTCTGTAAAATCTCTTTGCTCCTTTTCCATAATGGTTAGGAGCGTTTCAATGAAAGAACGCTCTGCTTTAGGCAAGCCTATTTTTTCCCTCATCAATTGTAACCACACTTCTTCGTAGTATTCACCATAGCGATTAATTTCTTGTTGGGCGATTTCTAAAGCTTGTGCTTCATTTGAATGAAATAAAGGATAGAGCGCTTCAACAAAACGGGCTAAATTCCAACCTGCTATTTTGGGTTGATTTTCATAGCGATAGCGCCCTGCTGAATCGATAGAGCTAAACACTGTACCTCCGTAATACGTATCCATAAAAGCACATGGCCCATAGTCAATCGTTTCACCGCTTATCGTCATATTATCTGTATTCATCACGCCATGAACAAAGCCTACACTCATCCATTGTGCAACTAATGTTGCCTGTTTGAGCATCACAGCTCTAAAAAAAGCGATATACTTTTGAGGTTGCTGTTGAAGCTCAGGGAAATGGCGTTCAATCGCATAATCTGCCAATTGGCGTAAGTCATCTAGTGTGCCATAATACCTTGCATATTGAAAAGTACCAACGCGCAGATGACTACTCGCCACACGTATAATAGCAGCGCCTCTCTCCTCTGTTGCTCGCTGTACAATTTGGTGTGTGTCTAATAACGCTAGACTGCGCGTTGTAGGGATTTGTAGCGCATGCATTGCCTCGCTAATCACGTATTCGCGCAACATAGGACCTAAGCTGGCTTGCCCATCTCCCCCTCTTGAGTACTTTGTACGCCCACTACCTTTAATTTGTAAATCATAACCAGCAACCTCACCTAGTAAAACCGCTCGGCCATCGCCTAACATAGTTAAATGGCCAAACTGATGCCCCATATACGCTTGTGCTATGGATGATGTTTTGGTATGAAAAAAGTCATATTCCCTAGGTATTTCTAACGTTTGTGCTAATGATTCATTCCATAATAAAGTAGTCGCTTTAACATCTTGTGGCTTGGTTTCTTGATAAAATAAATTAGGTAATGTCGTATAACTTGTGTTTTTCATTCTCTCACCTCACTACATGAAGTATAACAAATTTCTTTACATAGCGAAAAAGCCGCAGTATATGAAATATGAAATACTACGGCTTTTACATCATCTATTTTGCTATTATCAAAGGTGTTTTATCGTATCTATTTTATTTTAATACATTTTTAAATATTGGTCGCGTTCCCATTGATGTACGGTTGTACGATACATATCAAACTCAATTTCTTTTGCTTCTTTAAAATTGGTATAAATATGGTTACCTAACGCTTCTTGTGCAATCTTGTCTTGCGATAATAATAATAAAGCATCGTCTAAATTAGCAGGCAAACTTGTGATACCATTATCTTCACGTTCTTGTTCTGTCATTACATAAATATTGCGGTCTACTGCTGGTGGTGGTGTTAAGGCATTCTTCACCCCATCTAAACCTGCTTCTAAAATTACAGCCATGGCTAAATAAGGATTGGCTGACGGGTCAACAGAGCGTACTTCAATTCGTGTAGATAAGCCACGTGAAGAAGGAATACGTACTAATGGTGAACGATTTTGACCAGACCATGCGACATAACAAGGTGCCTCATAACCTGGTACTAAGCGTTTATACGAGTTTACGGTTGGATTTGTCACAGCGGTAAAGCCACGCACATGTTTTAATACGCCTGCCATAAATTGCATAGCTGTTTCGGATAAACCATGCTTCTCACTTTCATCATAAAAAGCATTTTCTTTACCATTGAATAAGCTCACATTAAAATGCATGCCTGACCCTGCCTCACCAAATAATGGTTTTGGCATAAACGTTGCATGCAAACCATGTTTACGTGCAATCGTTTTAACGACTAATTTAAATGTTTGAATATTATCACATGCCGTAATAGCATCTGCATATTTAAAGTCAATTTCATGTTGGCCTGGTGCTACCTCATGGTGCGAAGCCTCAATCTCAAAGCCCATTTCTTCTAATTCAAGTACAATGTCACGACGGCAATTTTCGCCTAAGTCTGTAGGTGCTAAATCAAAATAACCCCCATGGTCGT
Organism: Lysinibacillus alkalisoli; assembly: GCF_014643595.1. Classification (GTDB taxonomy): domain Bacteria; phylum Bacillota; class Bacilli; order Bacillales_A; family Planococcaceae; genus Metalysinibacillus; species Metalysinibacillus alkalisoli. Next base: position 337,503 of record NZ_BMJT01000004.1, on the reverse strand, counting down.
TTACTTCTAATGTAGGTTCACCACGTTCGTCTAACTTGAATAAAAAGAACTCAGGCTCTGGTCCTAAATTGAAATCTGTAAATCCTAATTCCTCCATTTTCTTTAACACACGTTTTAAATTATTACGTGGGTCACCTGCAAATGGCTCACCCTTAGCGGTATATACATCACACACAAAGCGGGCTACTTTACCTTTAGCTGCTGTCCATGGAAAAACAACAAATGTATCTAAATCAGGATATAAATACATGTCTGACTCTTCAATACGCACAAAACCTTCAATTGATGAGCCATCAAACATCATTTTATTATCTAACGCTTTATCTAATTGGCTCACAGGAATCTCTACATTTTTAATGGTGCCTAAAATGTCTGTAAATTGTAGACGTATAAAATTGACATCCTTCTCTTCAATTAATTTTTTAATATCTTCTCGTGTATACTTTGCCATACACATCACGCTCCCTTTTAATAAAATCGAGATAAATCACCTTGACGAATAGACGTTGTTTTTAAACGTTGTGCACGTAAATGTTCTTCTCTCATCATTCGTCTTAACGCTTCGTTGTCTTGCTCTTCTTGCTTTTGTTGTGCTCGCATAGCAAATATTTTTCTTACACTCGCCATATTCATTTGATCATCTACTAAATCTTTAATATCAAATAAAATATCGACATCATTTAAAGAGAATTTGCGCTGATTACCTGCTGTACGAGCTGGTGTAATAAACCCTTGTTCTTCGTAATAACGAATTTGCCGGGCGGTTAAATCTGTTAATTGCATCACGACACTTATGGATAAGAGCGGCATTGATTTTCGAACTTCACTTCGCATAAATCAGTAACCCCTTCCTTAAACATGTTGTTATTTTATAGCCATTTTATCCCTTCGTCAAATGTATGTTAGGAAACCTCACATATCATTTTATCATTAACCAAAAAAAGCGTAACCTAAACATAAATTTATGTTAGATTACGCCACACATTATGCATTATTCATTTTTTGTACAGCACTGCAAATAGCTAATTTAACATGTTCATATGTTAAGCCACCTTGAATAAATGCAGTGAATGGCGGTCGAATTGGCCCATCTGCTGTTAACTCAATTGAAGAGCCTTGTATAAACGTACCAGCTGCCATAATGACATCATCCTCATACCCAGGCATATAAGCTGGTACGGGCGCATAATGTGCATTAACTGGTGAATTCACTTGCACCTCTTGACAAAAGGCAATCATTTGTTCAGCTGTTTGGAAAGACACAGATTGAATCAAATCTGTACGTTTAGCTGTATAATGTGGCGTTGTGGTCATTCCTACTTCTTCTAACATAGCCGCTGTAAATACGGCTCCTTTTAGTGCTTGTGCTACAACGTGTGGTGCTAAAAAGAACCCTTGATAAAAATCACTTAATGTATTTAAACTTGCACCCGCTTCTGCGCCTAAACCTGGTGCTGTCATACGATGTGCACAGCGTTCTACCAAATCTGCACGCCCCGCAACATAACCGCCAATCTTAGCTAAACCACCGCCGGGATTTTTGATTAATGAGCCTGCCATCAAGTCAGCACCTACTTCAGTAGGCTCTAACTGTTCAACAAACTCACCATAACAATTATCCACAAAAATAAGGGCATGTGGTGCAATCTCTTTGATTTTGACACACATCTCAGCAATTTCCGCTACGCTAAAGGATGGGCGTAATGCGTAACCTTTTGAGCGCTGAATAGCAATTACTTTTGTTTGTTTGGAAACCGCAGTCGCTACCGCTTGCCAATCAATCATTTGTTGCGTAGTTAAATCAATATGTTGATAGGCGATATTAAAATCTTTTAAGGAACCAATATCTTTGCCACCACCATCTACAATAGATTGCAATGAGTCATATGGCTTTCCTGTAATATACATTAATTCATCACCTGGACGTAATACCCCAAATAATGCGGTGGAGATGGCATGTGTCCCTGAAATAATTTGTTGTCGCACAATACACGCCTCTGCACCAAATACCGTGGCATAAACACGCTCTAAATTATCGCGCCCCTCATCATCATAACCATAACCGTTGGATGGGTTAAAATGATAATCGCTCACTTGATGCTTACGAAAAGCAGCTAATACTTTTTGCTGGTTGAAAAATGCGATATTATCAATGAATTGATGCTGTTCTTCAATTTTCCCTTCTATTTTTTGTGCTAATTGTAGCGTTTCTTCTGTTAGTGTGGATTGAAACATGTTAAAACTCCTTTATTTATAATCTTTACTATCGTATCATGCCAATTTTGAAACAGCTACTAGCTTTTCAAGAGAACTCGCATAGCAACTTGGAAAATAAAAGAGAACTTCTCTTCCTTAATTGCCTTGCTGCAAATGAGTAAAGTTTAAAGCACACCTTCATCATAAATAATTACAAAGCAAAAAAGCACTAAAGGAAAATAGCACATTTCCCTTTAGCACTTTTTATTTCAACCTTTTAAGGTGAGTGATTTATTCTTCTTCACCGTAAGCAATTGGCTTGCTCGGTAAAAATGTTGAGATGGCATGTTTATAAATTAAATGTTGTGCGCCTTCAGCATCTTGCAATAAAACAGTAAAGTTATCATAAGATTTAATCGTCCCTTTAAGTTGAAAACCATTTAATAAAAATACAGTAACAAATATATTATTTTTACGTAATTGATTCAGTGCTGTTTCTTGTAAATTAATTGCTTTCATGTCTCTTGCCCCCTGCATCATTTATAATACCTATACCACTTCAACCTTATAAACAAACCCCTTTTACGTTTGTGCTAATGGATTGATAAACTGAATGTCCATTTTATTACGGAAATAGGTCAGTTGTCGTTTAGCGTAACGACGCGAGTTTTGTTTTAAAGCATCTAGTGCTTCATCTAATGTACATTGGCCATCTAAATAAGCATAAATCTCTTTATAGCCAATAGCTTGAATCGCTTGCACATCTCGAATGCCTTGGTTGTATAAGCCTTCTACTTCTTGTAGTAGCCCTTGTGCCATCATTGCATCTACTCGTTGATTAATTCGTTCATATAATTTTTCTCTTGGGAGATCAAGCCCTATAATAGCGTGATTGTATAGTGGTTGATTCCCTTGCTGTTTATCTGTTGTTGACTTTTTCTCACCTGTTAAGGCCATCTCTAAAGCTCGCACGACTCGTCTTGTGTTGTTTGGATGAATTTGTTGTGCGGTTTGTGCATCTAACACTTCTAGTTTTTGATGCATATGAAGAGGGCCATTTGCTTCTAACTCTTCATACAACGTAAGTCGCAATGCCTCGTCAATTTTTGCTTCTGTAAAGCGAAAATCATAAAGTGCTGCTTGTACATATAAACCTGTGCCACCAACAATAATAGGCATGCGCCCCCGCTGTTGTATGTCAGCAATCTTCTCTCGTGCTAAGCATTGAAAATCTGCCACCGAAAAATCTGCTGTTGGGGCTAAAAAACTCAATAAATGATGGGGTACTCCAGCCATTTCCTCTTTTGTTACCTTAGCAGTGCCAATATCTAACCCTTGATACACTTGCATAGAGTCTCCGTTGATAATTTCGCCATTTAGTTGCTTGGCTAACTGGATGCTGAGTGCTGTTTTACCTGAGGCTGTTGGCCCTACAATGGCTATCACTTCTTTATCTTGTAACTGTAATTCATTCATAACGTTGTAGCCAGCGTAACATAATACGATACGTTGACATTCGATTCTCCTCGTTCATAATTTCATGTCGCATGCCTTCTACTAAGTGTACACAAACCGTTTCTACACCTGCATCTGCCATTTGCTGTCCCACTTTCATTACGCCTTTGCCATTTTCACCTACAGCGTCTTCACTACCGCTGATTAATAATACAGGTAATGTCACAGGGATTTTCATCATTTCTCTCGGCTGGCTGATGGTTAAAATGCCTTCTGTCAAATCTGCGTAAAATTGATTCGTTGCAATGAAGCCGCATTGGGCATCTGCAATATAGGCATCTACAGCCTTTTCATTACAACAAATCCAATCATATTCTGTACGCGGATTCTTGATCTTTTTATTAAAGCCACCAAAGCTTAACTCATTTAACAATGGGCTAGGTTCAGCCTTTCCTTGTTGTTTAGCTAATGCTTTTGCTACTATTGTGCCTACTTGGTGCAAGGGGCTCATAGCACCAGTACCAACTAAAATAACATTGGCTACCTCATATTGCTGGATATAACGCCTTGCAATAAATGACCCCATACTATGTCCAATCAATTGTAAAGGTGGTAATTCTTTATTTTTTCGTACAGCTTCAATTACTTCATGAGCATCAATTACTACTCGGTGAAATCCTGCTTCTTCCGCAAAGTAACCATATGTCCCATTACGCTCTGCTGTTTCACCGTGCCCACGATGGTCATGCAAGGTCACGTAATATCCTGCTTCTTGTAAAAACTGTGCAAATTCATCGTAACGTGCACTATGCTCTGCCATGCCATGCAAAATATGCACATGACCTTTTATTATCGTTGGTTCATATTCACGCACAAAAACTTCATGACCATCACTCATACGTACAAACATGTACAACTCTCCCTTACTGTGGATGTTTGGCTGCATCAATTGCAGCATCTAATTGCGCTGTATATTGAGCAAGCTCATCTGGACGATATTTTATCATTTTGTTCATTACACCGATGACAGCTTTTTTATAACGTTCTACCTTATTGATAGCAAAGTAGAGCATGCCTGTGCGGCGAATAAAGAAGTCTGCTGGTGTGTATACCATCTCATGATTAATCGCATAAAGCAATTTTGCTTGTAAACACTTAGGTAATTCACTTTCTTCATGGCGTAATGCTCGTAAGTACATAAAGACATCATCTACATTCGTGCCATACGTAGAGACAATATTTTTCGCACGCTCATAAGAAATCCCTAAAGCCTCGCCTTCTTTTGCTTTATTTTCTACATATTGCATAAAGTTTTTAGAGTTTAACCCGTTAGCACCTGACAACGTTAAATGTTTAGTAACACATTGTTGCGCATGTTTAAACTTATGCAACTTCACTACGCGGTCTACAATATCTTCTGCCATTTGACGATAGCCTGTTAACTTGCCTCCTGCAATCGTCATAAGGCCATTTTTAGATAGCCATATTTCATCTTTACGTGAAATCTCTGAAGGGTCTTTACCCTTCTCATAAATAAGTGGTCTCACACCTGCCCACGTAGATTCCACGTCTTTTGCTGTCACTTGAACATCGGGGAACATATCATGAATTGTGTGTAATAAGTACGTTACATCCTCAGCCGTCGCTACGGGGTTTTTAGGGTCTTTATCATAAAAGGTATCAGTTGTCCCTACATATGCTTTCCCATCTCTCGGTATCGCAAAGACCATACGACCATCTGGCGTGTCAAAATACACTGCTTGATGCAGTGGGAAAACGGCTTGGTCAATAACAATATGCACACCTTTTGTTAAACGCAATTGCTTATTATTATCCACCACATCTTTATTACGTACCGCATCTACCCAAGGCCCTGTAGCATTAATGACTTGTGTTGCTGTAATATCGAAGGTGTCTCCATGCAACATATCTTGAATTTGTGCACCTGTCACTTTATTTTTTTTATCATACATAAACTCTGTAGCCTTAGCATAATTTAAACAAAGCGCTTGGTATTCTACCGCCTTTTTTAATACCTCAATCGTCAGCCGTGCATCATCTGTACGATATTCCACATAATAACCACCACCGCGAATATCTTTTTCCTTTAATAAGGGTTCTAACGCTAGTGTCTGTTTTTTAGTTAACATCGTGCGTCTTTCCTCTTTTTTCACACCTGCTAAACGATCATAAACTTTTAAGGCTACAGACGTTGCAAGGGGGCCATACGTACCTTTTTTATAAAGGGGCAACAACATATGTTCAGGTGTTGTAATATGAACACCATTCTCATAAACGATTTCACGCTCTCGACCAACTTCAGCCACTACATTTACTTCTAAGTTTTTCAAGTAACGTAATCCACCATGGACAAGCTTAGTTGAACGACTCGAAGTACCTTCAGAAAAATCCTGCATCTCCACAAGGGCAACGGATAATCCGCGCGAGGCAGCATCTAAGGCAATACCTGCACCTGTAATACCGCCACCAATAACTAAGACATCAAAGTGGTAATTACTCATTAATTGTTTAATTTTTGGACGTTGCTCATATGAAAACATCTGTTTTCCTCCTTTTATTATGCTTATTTTTACGTTAGCTTCTTCTCACTTTATTACCCTCACAACCGCTACATCACACGTTTAAACATTTTTTCTATCTCATAAGTTGTGAAATGAATTAACACTGGTCTGCCATGGGGGCATGTAAAGGGATGTTTGGCTTGACGTAAATCAGCGAGAAGTTGTTCCATTTGGGCTCTTGTTAAATAATGATTGGCTTTGATTGAACGCTTGCAGCTCATCATAATAGCGGCTTCCTCACGTAACTTTTTAATATCCGTTTGCTTTTTCGTTAATACTTGTTCAATTAGCCCTTCAATAATAGTTTGTTCCTCCCCTGTAGGGAACCATGTCGGATGCTCTCTCACAACAAAGGTACCTTGCCCAAAAGGCTCTAAATATACCCCCACTTGTTGTAGCACTTCTTGATGAGCTTCTATTAAAATGGCCTCATCACTTGTGTAATGGAAGGTGAGGGGTAATAGTAAACTTTGGCGTTCATTAGGATTTACATCGCCCACCTTCTCTTTAAAAAACTCGTATTTAATGCGCTCTTGTGCCGCATGTTGGTCAATCAAATAAAAGCCATCTTCCATTTGCGCTACGATATAAGTTCCGTGAATTTGCCCAACAACCTCAAGCATAGGAAAGGCCTCATTTTCTACCACTTCTTGAGGTGATTCTTCTTGAATGATGGGTGCTGCTGGCTCATAAATCCATTCAGGCTCTTCTTTTGGCAGTTGTTGCACCGTTTCTTGCCATGTTGTATTAGCCGTTGTTTGTGGTTTCTTCCAGATATTTAGTTGCTCTGTAGGCAATTTAGGTGGCTTTTTCGGCTGTTCGATTTGTGGCACACGGCTTGCTTGATGAATGGTTGTGCGAATAGTATCTGTTATAAGTGACAATAATTCTTTTTCTTTACTCATCCTAATCTGATGTTTAGCAGGATGCACGTTAACATCCGTTAATTGTGGATCACTCTCAATGTAAACGACAACGATAGGGTGTCTATGAATTGGCAAATACGTATGATAGGCATCTGTCACTGCATTTTGCATCAAGAAACTCTTTACCCAGCGACCATTAACAAAAAACGACATATAGTTTTTCGAAGCTCTTGTAATCTCTGGTAATGCTGCAAAGCCATGTATCCTATAATCGTGACTCTCTCCTTCAAAAGGAACCATCTTTTTCGCATTTGCTACGCCATATACTGCCGCTAATACTTGAGCGATATTTCCTCTACCGTTCGTATATAATTGCTCTTGGTCATTGTGCACTAAACGAAATGCGATATCAGGATTACAAAGGGCAAGTCGATTCATTAAGTCCATAATATGCCCTAACTCTGTTTGTAATGTTTTCATATATTTTAAACGTGCTGGTGTATTATAAAATAATTGAGATACTGTAATAGCTGTCCCTTGTCGCAAGTCGGCTTTGTCGTGTTGTTTGATCTCGCCACCTTCAATGACTAGAGTAGTGCCTGTCTGTCCATCTGATGTTTTCATATGCACTTTAGCTACTGCTGCAATGGATGCCAGTGCTTCCCCTCTAAAGCCTAATGTGCGAATGCGGAACAAGTCATGTTCATGGTGAATTTTTGAGGTGGCATGACGAGCAAAGCACTGCATAGCATCGGAGTCATCCATTCCTGCCCCATCATCAATGACTTGAATAGATGTCAAACCAGCTTCTACTAAATAAACAGCAATGCTTTTACTCCCTGCATCAATAGCATTCTCTACAAGCTCTTTAACAACGGATGCAGGGCGCTCTACCACTTCACCTGCTGCAATACGGTTTGATAATAACTCATCCATTACTTGAATATTTCCCATTCCATCACCTTCTTACTTTTTCAATTGTTGCTGTAATTCGTATAATAAATTCATAGCTTCCATAGGCGTTGAAGTAATTAAATTTGCTTGTTGTAATTTCTTTATCACAGCAGCTTGTGCTGATTTTGCTTTTGGTTTCTCCGCCTCAAATAAAGTAAGTTGTGCTGCATCTTCTTGTATAGTCTGTACAGGCACTTGCCCATTATCTTTTTGTTCAAAGCTCTGCAATAAAGCGCTAGCGCGTGTAATGATTGCTTCAGGCAGCTGTGCTAACTCCGCTACATGAATCCCGTAAGACTTATCCGCTGCTCCTTTTTTCACCTTATGCAAAAAGACCACTTTGCCCTCTTGTTCAGTCGCTGTGACATGTACATTTTGCAAACGGGTTAACGCTTGTTCTAGCGCTGTTAACTCATGATAGTGGGTGGAAAATAACGTATTAGCACCAATTTCATTATGAATATACTCCATCATAGCTTGTGCTAAAGCCATACCATCATAAGTTGACGTACCACGACCAATCTCATCAAAGAGTAGTAAACTGTGTGCTGTTGCATTCACAATGGCATGTTGTGACTCTAACATTTCTACCATAAAGGTTGATTGACCTTGTGCTAAGTCATCAGCCGCTCCAATACGCGTAAAGATTTGGTCTGTAATAGGTAATCTCGCCTCGTCTGCTGGCACAAAACAGCCTATTTGCGCCATGATGGTAATGAGTGCTACTTGACGCATATATGTACTTTTACCTGACATATTTGGTCCTGTAATTAGCATCATATTTTCTTGTTCATCTAATAGGCAATCATTTGGTACATACATTTGTTTATTAAGCATCTTTTCTACAACAGGGTGACGCCCTTCTTTAATCGTCAATGCCGTTCCTTTATGGAAGGTAGGACGTACAAAGCGGTATTTTTCTGACACAATAGCAAAACTGATTAACACATCTAACTCACTAATGGTTGCCGCTAATTCCTGCAGGCGCGGGATGTATTGCTTCACTTGCTCACGCAATGCCACAAATAACTCATACTCTAATTTTAAGCTCTCTTCTTCCGCATGCAGAATTAACGCTTCTTTTTCTTTTAATTCATCTGTAATGTAGCGCTCACAATTCGTTAACGTTTGTTTTCGTTCGTAACGTGTTAAATCTGCTAAATGAATATTGGCCTTTGTAATCTCAATATAATAGCCAAATACACGATTATAACTAATCTTTAAATTTTTAATGCCTGTGCGTTCACGCTCTTGCTGTTCAAGTTGTGCCAACCAATCCTTACCGTTGCGAGAAGCATGGCGTAATTCGTCTAAACGCATATGATATTGGTCGCGAATAACATCGCCTTCTTTAATACTAATGGGTGGATGGTCTGTAATCGCGGCTGCTAGTAATTGCTCCACATCTTCACATAAATCGAGGGTGTCACCTAATTTTTGCATCATAGGTGTCCCTTCTTGTAATTGTTGTTGAATGAGTGGTACTTGGCGCAAAGACTCGCGAAGTTGCGCTAAATCCCTACCGCCAACGCTCCCCATCGCCACGCGACCAGCTAAGCGTTCTAAGTCATATACTTGCTTTAATAAGCTTTGTAACTCTGTGCGAATGAAAAATTGTTCAAGTAAATCATCAACCATTTGTAAACGTTCTTCGATTAATGTTTGTGTAGCTAAAGGTTGATGTAACCATTGTTTTAATTTGCGCGCTCCCATAGCAGTTGCTGTCTCATCTAGTAGCCACAATAATGTCCCTTTTTTATCTTTACCTCTCAAGGACTGAATCAACTCCAAATTCCGTTTTGATGAGGCGTCAATTGCTAAATAATGCGTAGGTTGTTCGTAACGAAAAGCTTGTAAGTGAGCTAGTGCTTGCATTTGTGTACGTTCGATATAACGCAATAGGCGTGTGCAACTTGCGTGTAACATAGGAGGTAACTCAAATGGCAGTAACTCACTATCAGGTTCAATGGAAATTACAATAGACACTTGCTCAGCTAATGGGGCAATGTCATGAGCTAGTGCTTCATTCACGACTAACTCTCGTATGCCATAGGTTTGCAATTGTAATAATAATGCTCTACCATCGCCTGTTACAGTAGAAGCAATCGCCTCACCTGTTGCCATATCTAAATAGCTGTATGCAAAACCATTGTCAATCTGTTCTGCTGATGCAATGAAATGATTACTCCTGCCATCAACTGTTTTACCTTCTGTTAACGTACCTGGTGTGATAAGTTGAACAACCTCACGTCTGACGACACCTTTTGCTTGTTTAGGATCTTCTGTTTGTTCACAAATTGCCACTTTATAACCTTTTTGTACGAGCGTTTCAATATAACCTTGTGCAGAGTGATGTGGTACACCACACATCGGAATGCGCTCTTTACTTCCACCATCTCGGCTAGTTAATGTAATTTCGAGTAATTGAGATGCGTGTAAAGCATCGTCGAAAAACAACTCATAAAAATCACCTAAACGGAAAAACACAAACGCATCTTTATAGGCTTCCTTTACGGTTAAATATTGTTGAATCATTGGTGTATATGTCATTTATCTCTCTCCTGTATCTTGTGCGTAGTATTAGTATAACAAACTCTTATTCATTACGTAAAAGCATGGCTGTTAAGAAATTCACCATAAAAAAAAGGCTGACCTATTGTCAACCTTTCATATGATTATTTATGAACAGCCACCTGCTGAATTTTCCACGTAAGAGCCTGTTTCACCCGTTAATTTATTGCCGCCTGTAGATACTACAATTTCATCTGTTACTTCATTTGCAATAGTATTACTTACCAGTTGTAATAATTCATTGACATCCATTTGTACAGCTTTAAATTGTTGCACTACTGGAATAGCATCAATTTCTTCTTCGATTTTTTCAATTTTACCTTCAATCATTTTCAAGCCACGTTCTTTGCCAAGATGTTGGAAATTAACAGCTTGTTTTTGTAACGCCTTTAAACTAGCAATCTTCTCACGCACAAATTGATTTTGATTAATTTGAGCTTCTGCTTCTTTATAAATCTCGACTTGCTCTGTATTTGCAATCATATGTGCAATTTCGCGTGCTTTTGCGATTAAGTCATCTTTTGTATATTTTTCTGTCATGATTGATCCATCCTTATTTTATAATTTCTACAAACTCACCGTTTAATGAGTATGATTTAGCTTCTGTAATTTTCACTTTAACAAACTCACCAATACATGTTGTAGGCCCTTCAAAGTTCACTAAACGATTTTTACGTGTGTACCCTGCCAACACATCTTCACGTCTTTTACTACTACCTTCAACTAATACTTCCACTTCTTGCCCTACCATCTTAGCTAATGATGCCTCGGAATGTTGACGCACTACCTCATTTAAGCGAGCAAGACGTTCCTTTTTCTCTTCCTCTGGTACATTATCTACCATTTTAGCGGCAGGTGTACCTTCACGCGGTGAGTAAATGTACGTAAATGCGGCATCAAAGCCAACTTCATGATACAGTGACAATGTTTCTTGGAATTGTTCTTCTGTTTCATTAGGATACCCTACAATAATATCTGTCGATAATGAAACATCTGGGATTGCGGTTTTAATTTTATCAACAAGCTGTAGGAAATGCTCTCTTGTATATTTACGTGCCATAATTTTTAAAATAGCATTAGAGCCTGATTGCACAGGTAAGTGAATATGTTCTACAAGATTGCCCTTTTGCGCCAAGACCTCAATGAGATGGTCATCAAAGTCACGTGGATGACTGGTTGTAAAGCGAATACGCGGAATATCAATTTTACGTAAATCATTCATTAAATCCCCTAAACGATAGGTTAAATCTTCAAAATCTTTACCATAAGCGTTTACGTTTTGCCCTAACAACATAATTTCTTTATAGCCATGTGCTGCTAAATCACGTACTTCGGCAATAATCTCCTCTGGTCTGCGACTGCGCTCTTTCCCTCTCGTGTAAGGCACAATACAATACGTACAAAACTTGTCGCAACCATACATAATATTAACCCATGCTTTCGTATCACCTAAGCGAGACTTTGGCAGATTTTCAATAACGTCGCCTTCTTTAGACCACACTTCTACTACCATTTCTTTTGAGAAGTAAGCCTCTTGTAAAATATGTGGCAAACGATGAATATTATGCGTACCAAAGACCATATCTACATGTTGATACTGCTTTAAAATACGTTTAACAACGGATTCTTCTTGTGACATACAGCCACAAACACCGATAAGTAAATCGGGATTTTTACGCTTATATTTTAATAAAAAGCCCAGTTCTCCAAATACTTTATTTTCAGCATTTTCGCGAATCGCACAAGTGTTTAATAACACTACATCTGCCTCTTCAATATTTTCTGTGCTTTCATAGCCTAAAGCCATGAAAATCCCTGCCATGACTTCGGTATCATGCTCATTCATTTGACAACCATAAGTACGAATGTAAAACTTACGCCCCACACCCATATTGGCAAATTGTTCATCAATCGAAAAATCTTTATGGTATTTTACGCTTTCTTTCCCACGTTTTTTAGCATCTTGTAAGGATGGTGCTGTAAACACTTTTTCAAAATATTTGCTATAATCCTTCTCTGATTTAGCTTTTGTTGCCGCTTGTTGAGAAGCTAAGCGTTGTTCTTCGTTCATTACGTAATGAAACCCCTTTCCAAAAGAAATGCGATATGCGAATTCTCATTGTTCCATTATAACGAATAGAAGGAATGAACGACAATAGTTCTGTCCGAATTCTCCTAACGACGAAATAAAAAGGTCACATACTCGTCACGATGATTCTCTTTTAATATCGTTAAAAAGGTAATGGCATGTTGAATAGACTGCCACCAGTCTAATTGATATTGAGCGGTATAATATTTAGGCGTTAAGTTAAATACATCCGTAAATACATCCCGTGGTGATAATTGACGCTCATCAAGTTGATGTAAAAAGGCTAAAAAAATGGTATGATTCTCTACTTGTAATATACCCTCCACGACTAAAGCATCAATTTCATCAGGATGATCGAAGTTGCAATACTGCTCAATATGTACTTGAAGTGCTGCTCTCTTTTTTTCTTCATCTTTACGTTCACGCCATTCTTGAAAAGAGATAATATCACCCATTCTAACCACCTCACTCCAACGCATTGTAGCATGAATAATAAAAAAAAGCTGTTCTCAAGTAGAGAACAGCTCGCCTTTACATAAACTCTTTTACAAGTTCATTAAATTTCGTCTCACCCATCATCAGCTCTTGACCAACTAGTGCTTGCTCATCGAAACGGTCTGCTTTACTTTGGTAACACGGTGTCTCTGTATCATGGTAAATGATACCCGTTACTAATCCATCGTGCTGCATCACTGTATTCATTGCTGCTTCTCGGTTTGTAGGGTCATACCCTTCTATATCTGAAAGCTTTGTTAAGTTCTCTTTAAACCAATCATAGGTGTTCACTTTATTATATGTGACACATGGGCTAAAGACATTAATGAAGGAGAACCCTTTATGCTGAATGCCTGCTTCAATAATCGCTGTTAGCTCTTTAATATCTGTAGAGAACCCTTGTGCTACAAATGTTGCACCTGTAGATAATGCTAATTCTAATGGTTTAACATCTGGCTCGATTGCTCCACCTGGCGTTGATTTTGTTACAAAGCCTGCTGCAGAACGAGGCGATGTTTGACCTTTTGTTAACCCATAAATTTGGTTATCCATAATAATATAGGTTAAATCTAAGTTGCGTCGCAAACCATGAATCGTGTGCCCCATACCAATAGCAAAGCCGTCTCCATCACCGCCTGAAGCAATAACATTCAAGTTGCGGTTTGCCATCTTTAAGCCTTGTGCGATTGGCAATGCACGACCGTGAATGCCGTGGAAACCATATGAATTAATATAGCCAGAAATACGTCCTGAACAGCCAATGCCTGAAATAACCGCTAGTTCATGTGGCTCAATACCTACATTCGCTGCCGCACGTTGAATCGCTGCTTGTACTGAAAAGTCACCACACCCTGGACACCAGTTAGGCTTTACATTGTTACGAAAATCCTTAAACGTTGCCATTAGTTAAGCATCTCCTTTACCTTATTGTGTAGTTCACCTGGTAAAAATGGTGTGCCATCTACCTTATTGATTGTTTGAATTTTACCATGACCGCCTGCGCTCATCTTAATAATGTTAGCTAGTTGTCCTGTATGGTTATTCTCTACTACAATGACTTTTTTCGCTTTTGCCATTTGCACTTGCATTTCTTCTGTTGGGAATGGGAAGATCAAGCGAATATGCGCATGATTGGCCTTAATTCCTTCCGTAGCTAAGCGCTCTTGCACCTCTTCAATCGCACCACGCGTAGAGTTAAAACCTACTAATAAAACATCCGCTTCTTCATGTGGTGATTTTGTATAAATCGGCATATCAAAACGTAGTGCATCTAATTTGCGGAAACGTTTATTCATTTGCATCTCGCGATTTGTTGGTGTTTCAGAAGGTTTACCTGTTTGGTCATGTTCCACACCTGTTACGTGGTGAATGCCATGTGGGATACCTGGTAACACACGTGGTGAAATACCATCTGTTGTATCTTCATAGCGCTTGAAATATTCTTTCTCCACTTCTGGCGCTTCTACTTCATTAACTAACTTACCGCGGCGAATTTCTACTTTACTATAGTCAAAAGGCTCTACCGTTTGCTTACCTAATGCCAATTGTAAATCTGTTAATAAAATCACTGGCAATTGTAATTCTTCTGCAATATTGAAGGCTTGAATTGTATCATAAAACGCTTCTTCTGCTGTGGACGGCGCAATAACGACTTTAGGGATTTCACCGTGTGTGCCGTAAATCATTGCCATTAAATCGGATTGCTCTTGTTTTGTAGGTAAACCTGTTGATGGGCCACCACGTTGTGTATCTACAATTACGAGTGGTTGTTCTGTCATACCTGATAAGCCAATTGCTTCCATCATTAAAGATAAACCAGGGCCAGCAGATGCTGTAAAAGCACGCACACCACCATAGTTAGAACCAATTGCCATCGTCGCTGCCGCAATCTCATCTTCTGTTTGAATTACAGCGCCACCAAACTCTGGTAATTTTTTAATTAAATACTCCATAATTTCAGAAGCTGGTGTAATCGGATAAGCTGCCATAAAGCGGACACCTGCTGTTAATGCACCTAATGCTACAGCATCATTACCAATCATAAACATACGTCGTTTACCATCCGCTTCAACTAACTTCCACTCACCTACACGGTCACCTAATAACTCATTCATTACTTCATGACCTTTTGCAATAGCTTCCATATTCTTCTCTACGACTACTTCACCTTTACGGCCAAATATTTCGTTAACAACACTTTGGAAAACGCTATCATCTAAATCTAATAAAGAAGCCGTTGCACCGATGGCTACCATGTTTTTCATTAATGATGTACCTAATTCTGTAGCAATTTCTGTAAAAGGAACAATGAATAATGGTGCTTCGCAATCTTCAGGCTGCTTTGGTTTGAACTTGGCATCAGCTAGAATAATACCTTGTGCTGATAATTCTTTATAATTAACATCAATTGTCTCTTGATCGAAAGCAACTAAAATATTTAAATCGTCTGTAATGGCACGCACTTGTGTTGCGCGTACTGTAATTTTATTATTTGTGTGGCCACCTTTAATACGTGATGAGAAGTGGCGATAGCCATATAGGAAATAACCTAAACGGTTCATTGCCATTGAGAAGATTTCACCTGTGCTCTCAATCCCCTCACCTTGCTGCCCACCGACTTTCCATGAAAGCTGATGTAACAATGTAAACAACTCCTTAGCTTTTGTCTTATACTTTACCTTCATCAGTTTAACATGAAGTAACTTATCTCACTATCGTTATTAACTGAAAATGGCGAATTTCAGACCTTTGACGGAATATGAAATGCCATAGCTTTTTCACGATTTTCTTGATGTTATGATACAACGTACAATAAAAAGAGGGGTTAGCCTAAAGCCATCCCCTTCTCACCTACATTGGTATCATTCACTTATGACTCATGTTGAAATGGGTAATCATCATTAATATAAATGCGCTCACAATGTTGTGCTTTTCCTGTTTTGTTGTCTACTTTAACAAAAAAACCACTCAATTGTTCTCGTCCTGACTTTGGTACTTCAAAACGTGTTGGCATGTTCGTTTTAAAGCGATGTAATACGCTTTCTTTTTTCATGCCTAAAATTTCATCATAAGGGCCTGTCATACCTACATCTGTAATATAAGCTGTACCATTAGGATAAATACGTGCATCCGCTGTTTGCACATGTGTATGTGTACCAACAATCGCTGAGGCACGACCATCTAAATGCCATCCCATAGCAATCTTTTCGCTAGTAGCCTCTGCATGAAAATCAACAAATACAAGTGGTGATACTTCCTTTGCTTCTGCAATAAGGTCATCTACCATCGCAAATGGGTCTTCATGTGGGGGTAAAAAAACGCGTCCGTGTAAATTAATGACGCTTAATGACACATCTTGTTTCGTAATCGTTACCATACCTTTACCTGGCGCTTCGACAGAAAAATTAGCTGGGCGAATTAAATAATCCGCATCATCAATAAAATCAAAGATGTCACGATTATCCCATGTGTGATTCCCCATCGTAATAACATCGACACCCATCTGTAATAGATCTTGATAAATACTTGCTGTGATACCGCGTCCTGCTGCTGCATTCTCACCATTTGCAATCACAACATCAACATTATATTTACGCTTTAAACGTGGTAAGTATTTTTCCAATGTATTGCGCCCAATTGAGCCCACAATATCACCTATAAATAAAATATTCATTCTGTTCCTTCTTTCACCTTGAATTCCTTAACAGGTCGTCCGTGTGAATTCCTGCGCTTCATTTTACATGAAAAGCAAGTATGACACAATGTAACGTCTGTCATATTCTTCACTTTAACACAAAAAAACAAGGGATATGTGTAAATCATCCCTTGTTTTATCATTCATTTTATCGTTATTTAGCGTATTCTACAGAGCGCGTTTCGCGGATTACCGTCACCTTAATATGACCTGGATAATCCAGTTCTTCTTCAATCTGCTTGCGAATATCACGAGCTAAGCGATGCGATGCCAAATCGTCAATCTTATCTGGCTGCACAATAATACGAATTTCTCGCCCTGCTTGAATAGCATATGATTTCTCCACGCCATCATACGACTCAGAGATTTCTTCTAATTTTTCTAAACGACCAATATAGTTCTCTAATGTTTCGCTTCGAGCACCTGGTCTAGCAGCTGACAATGCATCAGCAGCAGCTACAAGCACAGCAATGACAGAAGTAGCTTCTGTGTCACCATGATGCGATGCGATACTATTGATAACTACTGGGTGTTCTTTATATTTTGTCGCTAATTCTACACCGATTTCAACGTGGCTACCTTCCACCTCGTGGTCGATGGCTTTACCAATATCGTGTAATAAGCCTGCTCGACGTGCTAACACAGGGTCTTCTCCAAGTTCAGATGCTAAAAGCCCTGCTAATGTTGCTACTTCTACAGAGTGCTTTAAAACATTTTGACCATAACTTGTGCGATATTTTAAACGTCCTAAGATTTTAATTAAATCTGGATGTAAATTATGCACACCGATATCAAATGTTGTCTGCTCCCCGATTTCTCGGATATGTTCATCGATTTCGCGGCGAGATTTCTCCACCATCTCTTCAATGCGTGCAGGGTGAATACGACCATCCTGTACTAGTTTTTCTAGTGCTAGACGCGCTGTTTCACGACGGATTGGATCAAAGCCTGATAAAATTACTGCTTCTGGTGTATCATCAATAATTAAATCAATACCTGTTAACGTTTCTAACGTACGAATATTACGTCCTTCACGTC
Organism: Lysinibacillus alkalisoli; assembly: GCF_014643595.1. Classification (GTDB taxonomy): domain Bacteria; phylum Bacillota; class Bacilli; order Bacillales_A; family Planococcaceae; genus Metalysinibacillus; species Metalysinibacillus alkalisoli. Next base: position 319,563 of record NZ_BMJT01000004.1, on the reverse strand, counting down.
CGATAATGCGACCTTTCATTTCATCATTTGGCAAGTTAACAACAGACACTGTTGTCTCTGCCACGTGGTCAGCAGCAAAGCGTTGCAACGCCAGCGATAAAATTTCACGCGCTTTCTTTTCTGACTCTTCTTTAGCTCTTGTTTCCGCTTCTTTTGTCATCACTGCAATATCCGTTGAAAGTTCATTTTCAACTTGATTTAAAATAACATGTTTAGCTTCATCACGAGTTAGCGAAGATATGCGTTCCAATTCAGCTTGTTGTTTTGCAACTAGCTCTTCCACTTTGCTTTCCATCTGTTCAATATGCTGTTGTCGATCGGATAGAGCATTCTCTCGCTTCTCTAGTCCTACTTCTCTTGTATTTAGAGCATCATCTTTGCGATCAAGATTTTCTTCTTTTTGCAATAAACGGTTCTCTTGTTTTTGAAGATCTAAACGACGTTCACGAATGTCGTTTTCTGCCTCAATTCGAAATTGGTGAGTTTCGTCTTTGGCTTCAAGTATTGCCTCTTTTTTGAGCGCCTCCGCTTCTCGCTGTGCCGTTTTATGTGCATCATCAAGAATTGCTTGGGCTTGGTACTTTGCGCCATTGACTTTGTCATTATTCACTTTTTTCATGTATAAATACATAACAGCTGCACCAACAAGGATGCCAAGCAAAGCGGAGATGATAGCTTCCATCATACGAACACCTCCTCTTGCTAGTATGTTTTTAACATTTCATTGGCTTTCATAAAAAAGTAGACGTCAATATCCTCTTTTTATACGCCATTTCATTATTATAATTTAGAAAATTATACATATTTAATTGTAGTATTGTACGTATTCGATGTCAAGATTTGCTCCCATTATCTACTGTTTTATTTTTATAATGAGACCTAATAACTGGAATAAATGCGCTATGAGCTCATTTCACGCAAAGAAAAACGGAAATGGCGTGTTAACTACCATCTCCGTATCACCATTCTATTTTATTTTTCCTCTAACAGTGAAGCTTGTTCTTCTTCTGTTTTTGTTGCTACTTCAGTCGAGTTCTCTCCTGAAATACCATAGGCTTCACGAATTTTTCCAGAAATCTCATCCAATACAAATGGATTCTCTTTCAAGTATTGCTTCGCATTTTCACGACCTTGACCTAAACGCTCATCACCATAAGCATACCAAGAGCCACTCTTTTGAACGATGTCTAATTCCACACCTAAGTCGATCGTTTCGCCTTCTTTAGAAATACCTTCACCATACATAATGTCCACTTCGGCTACTTTAAATGGTGGTGCTACTTTATTTTTAACAATTTTAATTTTTGTGCGGTTACCTACCATATCTGTACCTTGCTTGATCGTTTCTGCACGACGCACTTCTAATCGCACCGAACTGTAGAATTTTAGTGCACGCCCACCCGGTGTTGTTTCAGGGTTACCAAACATGACACCAATCTTTTCACGAATTTGGTTAATAAAGATAGCAATTGTTTTTGATTTATTAATAGAACCTGATAACTTACGTAAAGCTTGTGACATTAGGCGAGCCTGTAGACCCACGTGTGAATCTCCCATCTCACCTTCAATTTCAGCTTTTGGTACCAATGCTGCAACTGAGTCAACGACTAAAATATCTACAGCGCCACTGCGCACTAATGCTTCTGCAATCTCTAATGCTTGCTCACCTGTATCTGGCTGAGACAATAATAACTCGTCAATATCAACACCTAACGCTTGTGCATAGACAGGGTCTAATGCATGCTCTGCATCAATAAAAGCTGCCTGCCCACCTGCTGCTTGCACTTCTGCAATGGCATGTAAAGCAACCGTTGTTTTACCTGAAGACTCTGGGCCATAAATCTCAATAATTCGACCTCGTGGGTAACCACCTACCCCTAATGCCGCATCTAATGCTAATGAACCGCTTGATGATGTCGCTACTTTTAAATCTGTTTTGTCACCAAGTTTCATAATGGAACCTTTACCAAAGTTTTTTTCAATTTGTTTTAACGCCTGTTCTAAGGCTGCTTTACGTTCGCTCACGATTTGTTCCTCCTCAGTCAATGAAATTATTCTTTAACTTTTTACTGTTTTTACTATACTTCTTTTTGAGATGAAAGGCAAGAAAAAAGCGAACATTTATTCGATTTTATCCAAAAAATAAAGATTTGAGCCTAGAAAACTGACTCAAATCTTACTTTTACACCTTATAATTGAATGTCATACCCACAGTGTCTCAATTGTTTTAAAATCGCATCATACGCATATTTTACGGTGCGTAAGCGATTCGTATTACGCATGCCACTTAACTGCAAGTGCTTAGTTACAGGTAATTGGTCACCAATAACAAAGGCAATCCAAATTGAACCCGCTGGCTCATCGCCATGTGCTGTCGGACCAGCTGCACCTGTTAACCCAACGCCAATTGTTGCTCCTGTTTTTGCTTGTGCTGCTTGTGCCATAGCCACTGCACACTCTGCACTTACAACGCCATATGTGTCAATAAGCGAGGATGGAATACCAAGTAAATGCGTTTTAGCATTTACTGTATATGTGACAAAACCACCAATTAATACATCTCCCGCGCCAGGGATTTCAGCAATTTCAGATTGAAATAACCCCGCTGTCAAACTTTCAGCAGCTGAGATCGTTAAATGATTGTGGCGCAACACATCGACTAATTTAGATGCTAGTGAGTCATCATCAATACCATATTGGTAATGCCCAACAATCGCTTGTACTTCTTGTACTTTATGTTGGATTAACTGTTCTGCTTCAGCATCTGATTGTGCCTTTGCTGTAATGCGTAATGTCACTTCGCCATCTGAGGCTAATGGCGCTAATGTAGGGTTGGTTTGTGTTTCTAATAATGTATCTAACTCCGTTTCTAACGCTGCTTCGCCAATGCCAAAAAATCGCATCACATGAGAGCGTATCACACCACCATCATGTATAAGCTCTGCTAATTTAGGCTTTGCCTCATATTGAAACATCGGTTCTAGTTCTTTTGGAGGGCCTGGCAATAAAATGTACGTTTTATTATGATATGTTAAAAACATACCTGGAGCCATGCCATGATGATTGGCCAATACTTCACACCCGTCTAGCACTAGAGCTTGCTTTCGATTATTAGCCGTCATTGGCATCTGTCGTTGCGTGAAAAACGCTTCGATTTGACCAAGCGCTTCATGGTCTGTGACTAATGACAACTGTAAATGGTTAGCAATTGTCTCTTTCGTCAAATCATCTTTTGTTGGACCTAGCCCACCAGAAAAAATAATACAATCTGCACGTGACTCAGCTAGCGTAATCGCTTGTTTTAAACGTTTCGCATTATCACCAATCACTGTATGATAGTAAACATTAATCCCTAATTCTGACAACTGACTTGAAATATATTTTGCGTTTGTATTTGCAATTTGTCCTAGCAATAATTCTGAACCTACTGCAATAATTTCTGCATTCATCACTCGCAACTCCTTTTATTTAGACGTTAATAAGGCATGGCGGTTTTTATAAAAATAATCTGCTCCTGACCAAATCGTGAAAATCAATGCAATATACAACATTACACTATCAAATGGGATGTCCCACTTAGCAAATACTGGATTGTGGAATAACCCTAATACAATGGCAAAGATTTGTGTGACTGTTTTAATTTTACCAAGCTGATTAGCAGCTACTACTTCACCTTCACCTGCTAACACTAAGCGTAGGCCTGTTACAGCAAACTCACGACTAATAATAATAATGATAATCCATGCTGGCGCAGTACCCATTTCTACGAGTAAAATAAAAGCGGCGGATACAAGTAATTTATCTGCTAATGGGTCTAAAAATTTACCAAACGTTGTTACCAAATTGTACTTTCTTGCATAGTAACCATCCACCCAGTCTGTTGCTGATGCAAAAATAAAAATAATACCACCAATCACATGATTAATTGGTAAGGTTACACCAAGTAGTGTCATATCTCCCATACCAAAATTAAACATCATCATAATAACAAAAACAGGGATGAGTAAAATACGCGATACCGTAATCTTATTTGGAATATTCATAACAAAGCACCTTTCTTTTTTGTACATAAAAAAGTCATCTTGTGAGATGACTCTATAGTTTCTACTATGTAATAATAACAGATAGGTAGTTGATACGCTATGTGCACCAACTACCTATTTTTATTATTGTGCTATTTTTAATACGATATTTTGTGGGTAACCTTGTCTCACATACTCCACAGCTTGCTCGTTTACAGTAATCTTTGTAGTTTGAATATTACCAACAACAATAGCTACAGATTGTGCTGTCACACCATCGAGTTTAATTTCCTCACCAGAAGTATAAACTTTACCTTCATTATCTAATAACGTTTGTCGTGTATTAGCATCACGTACTTCAATCCAAGCATCACCTGTAAATGTGAGGGCAAGGTCCATTTCTTCAGCACCTGTCACATTATATACTGTTGTGTTACCGCCAGATTGTGCTTCATCTGCGACGATTTGTTGTTCTTGATTTTTATCTTTGTCTTTCTTATCTTTTTCTTCTTTTGCTTTATCTTCTTGCTCTTTATCTTTTTGTTCCGTTGTTTCTTCTTTATCCTCTACAGTTGTATCATCTTCTGTTGATGTTTCTTCTTGTTCTTCCTCTTCTTGAACAGGTTTTTTAGGTTCTTCTTTTGGTGTTGTCTCCTTAAATTCTAAAGCATTTTGTTCGCCTTGTTCTTCTGGTGCATTAGCATTCAACTTTTGTACTAACATATAAATCATGACAATAACAATCACTAAAATAAATAAGCCTACAATAATTTTAGGCATAGATTGCATCGTTCTTTGCGTTGTTGTACTACTCATTTTATTTCTCTTTTGACGTTGTGGTGCAATCGTCGTAGTAGCTTCTACGCTTGGTGCATTCGGTACCTCATTTTTGTAAGTCTCTAACAATTCGTCAGGGTTAAGCCCTACTGCATCTGCATATTGACGAATAAAAGCGCGTACGTAAAACGCACCTGGAATACTTTCATAATCGCCATTTTCAATGCCTACTAAATAGCGTTTTTGAATCTTTGTAATTTCTTGTAAATCATTAAGTGTATACCCTTTTGCCTCTCTTGCTTCTTTCAATCGTGCTCCGATTTCTGTCAACACAAACACCTACTTTAATTAAAAGTTAAAGTCGCCAAACGCATTTACGCCAGCGAACATATCATTTTTCCGCAACATATCAAATGAAATTTCTTCATTTTCATGATGACGCAATTCAATTATATAATCGAAATCAGCTAATGTGTAATCCCCATTCTGCACAAACATATCAGGATGCTCGATTACCTTAGTAGCAGGCAAACCCATAATTTCACGCACAAGTTGTTTATGACGTTCATCTGTAGAACGTGCTGTTACAACGCCGTCCATAATAAAAATGTTATTCGCTCCATACTCATCTCCTACTAATTGTTGTCTCAAGGTTTGCTTTATCATCGTTGAAGATAAAAATACCCACTTTTTATTTGCACAAACACTTGCAGCCACAACTGATTCCGTTTTACCGACCCGTGGCATCCCTCTCACACCTATTAGGCAATGCCCTTCACGCTTAAATATTTCCGCTAAAAAATCCACTAAAATACCTAATTCATCACGCACAAAACGGAACGTATTACGCTCATCTACATCGCGCGGTATGTAGTGGCCATGACGAATAGCAAGACGGTCTCTTAGTTTAGGTTGACGGAATTTCGCAAATTTAATATGCTCCATCGTCGAGACAATCGACTTAAAGCGATTAATTGCCGTTTCGTCAGCACTTACTAACATACCCCTTCGCGTTTCATCTACACCATTTACGGAAATGATATTAATACGTAACATCCCTAATAATGAGGCAATGTCACCAAGAAGACCCGGACGATTCACTTGAATTTCGTATTCAAAATACCAATCGCTCATATGTCATTTCCTCCATTAATAATAATAAACGCTATTATCTCGTATATGTTCCATGATAGCGGATTTTCCAAGTAATGAAAAGTTACAAAGTGCTTTTCTTGCCTATATTTATGATATTATTTTATTTTTTATAAATTGTATCGAAACTTTTTGTAAAATTGTTACGTCTAAAAAAAGTATGTTCAATCATTTGTGATGAATTGTAGGAGGTTTTCATTGTGAAACGTTCAGAGAAAAATAAAAAACGCAAAATTTTACCTTGGGTCATTGTCATTATATTAATCCTTGTTGGTGGAGTGGCTGGCTTTGGGCTCATGGTTTATAAAGACTTAACGAATACAGCTAAAAACATTCATACCGATTTAAAGCGTGATAAATCCGATAAGCGTGAAGAAGCGATTAATGTGAAAGATCTCCATCCCTTCTCTGTGCTAGTGCTAGGTGTAGATGAGCGTAAAGACGATGCTGGTCGCTCTGATACTATGGTAGTATTAACCGTTAATCCTCAGCAAAAAAGTACAAAGTTATTGAGTATTCCTCGTGATACCTTAACGGAAATTGTGGGTAAAGATTTTAATGATAAAATTAACCATGCTTATGCATATGGTGGTATAAAAATGTCATTAAATACTGTGGAGCATTTTTTAGATATACCTATTGATTATGTCGTACAGGTCAATATGGAAAGTTTTAAAGATATTGTAGATGCTGTTGGTGGTATTGATTTGAAAAATGACTTTGCTTTTAGTTGGGGTGGTAAAGATTTCCCTGTTGGCACCGTTCATTTAAATGGCGAGCAAGCGCTTGCCTATGTGCGCATGCGTTACGAAGACCCACGCGGTGATTTTGGACGTCAAGACCGACAAAAAAACGTCATACAAGCCGTACTCAAAAAAGGGGCATCTGTGAACACTTTATTTAATTATGGCGATATTTTTAAAGCCATTGAAAAAAATGTGCGTACTAATTTAACCTTTGACGAGATGGTAGATATTCAAAGTAATTATCGTGATGCTACGAAGAAAATTGACCAATTATACAGTGGTGATGGTGATGGTCAGATGATTGATGGCGTTTGGTACTACATTTATGATGACAAAGAATTACTATCCATTAAAAATGATTTGCGTAAACATCTCGAGTTGCCTCCTGTCGAAACGTTAAATAACGAAGAATAAATAATAAGGTGAGACGATATTAGCCATCGTCTCACCTTTTAATTTGCGATAACAGCTGATACTTTTTAAGCCATATGCCAACCGCCATTGATTCGCAATACTTGTCCCGTAATATAGTCTGCCTCACCACTGAGTAACATGCGCGTCATTGCCGCAATATCTTGTGGTTGTGCAAACTCTTCTAAAGGAATTGTCGTCTTTAATTCGTCACGTTCAAGCGCTGTGAGATGACCATTCATAGCTGTGTCTACCAAACCAGGGGCAATCGCATTAACACGTGTAAAAGGTGCTGCCTCCTGTGCATAAGCACGAACAAAATTATGCTGTGCCCCTTTAACAGCGGAATACACGACTTCACCTGCTGCGCCGATATCTCCCCATATAGAACCAATGAATACAATATAACTTTTATGTTGGCGTAATTTTGAAGCCGTGAGTGCTGTTAAATGCATTGGATTTTGTACATGTACACGCCAAAGTGCTTCCATCTCTTTTGGTTGTGTCTCCTCTAACAAAGCATAATGTGCTTGACCACTCGCAAACACAATCGCTTGAACAGAAAATAATTGTTGTGCAAGTTGTTCAGCGCCGTCTTGTTGCCTAAAGTCAGCATGCACTATCATACATTCTAAATGAGGATATTGCTGGTCAAATTGGCTAACAAGTCGCTGTGCCTTACGCTGATTCGTGTTGTAGTGTATATAAAGAGACCAACCTGCTGATGCTAAAGCCTCGCAAATTGCCTCACCAATAGCACCTGTAGCCCCTACAACTAATGCAAATTTTTTCATGCGTTCTCTTCTAATGGTAAAATCACAAAGCTCGTTTGTTGTGATTCTCCTTGGATCGATTGAAAAGCATCAATTAAATCTTGCGCTGTTATTTTTTCAAGCGTCGGTACAACATCAAACAAATTCATGTCATTAAAAGCATAACGTGTAAATTGGTTAGCAATAGATTCAATATAATTTAATTGACGTAAAGTAGCACCAATTGTACGACGTTTTTCACGAGCTACTTCTTCCTCAGTAAATGCGATGTGCTTTTCTAACTGTTGAAGTTCATCTTTAACCGCTTGAATAAAAGCATCTGGTTCATTAGTATCTGTGCCAATTAGCGAGAAGCCATAACCTTTTTCTAACATAAAGCCCGCATCATATGTTTCATCCACTAAGCCTGCTTCATAGAGGCGCTCATAAAATGCTGATGTTCGTCCAAATAATAACTCCATTGCCATATCTAATGCCAACTCATGTTTTAACATAGCAACACCTTGTAAACTTGTTTCACGCGCTTTTAAGCCCACATATACTTTTGGCTTTTGTACATCCATATGCAGTGTGCGATGCTTAATCGCCACATCTGTTGGCTCATCATCAAAAAATCGCTCAATCTTTTGTGCTTGTGGGAAATCTTTTGCTGCTTGGTCAGCACGCACAAAATCCATCATCTCTTGTGGGTCCACTGCTCCAATAATAAATAACAACATATTAGAAGGATGATAGAAAGTATTATAACAAGTATATAAATGCTCGGCTGTAATCTCATCGATTGAAGCAATCGTACCTGCAATATCAATCTTTACGGGATAATTGTGATACATATTTTCAATGGCACCAAAATACAAACGCCAACTTGGTTGGTCATCATACATCGTAATCTCTTGCCCAATAATTCCTTTTTCCTTGTTCACTGTCTCCTCTGTGAAATAAGGTTGCTGGACAAAATCTAATAATGTCTTTGTATTATCATAAACGCGCCCTGTTGATGAGAATAAGTACGCCGTTCTTGTAAATGAGGTGAAGGCATTCGCTGATGCACCTTGTTCACTAAATTTTTGGAAAACATCTTCATCCTCTTTTTCAAACATTTTATGCTCCAAAAAGTGGGCAATACCATCTGGCACCGTAATAGGTTCTTCTTTTCCGATCGGTATAAATGTACGGTCAACTGAACCATATTTTGTTGTAAAAGTGGCGTATGTTTTAGAAAAGCCTTTTTTAGGCAAAATATAAACCGTTAAGCCATTTGCCAACTTTTCATAATATAACTTCTCGTCTAATTGTGTAAAATGTAATACTTCCATTACTACTCCCCCTTACCACTTAAGAAATATACGGCTTGTAATTTAATTTGCGCTGCTAATTCACTAATCTCTTGCGCAGTAACAGCCTCCCATTTCGCTGACCAATTCTCTACTGTAAAAGGTTCTTTTAACGATTTGTATTGATCATATACTTCGATTTGTCCACGTGCTACATCTAACGCTTCACGCAATTGATTTTTAAGTTGCGCTTTCGTTTGTTGTAATTCACGCGCTGTAATTTGTCCATCACAGATCGCTTGCAATTGTTGTTGGATTAGTTGATACGCCTTATCTTCGTTCTCTGGTTCGATACCTGACGTTACAAATAATAAACTATAATGAGAAAGATAAGAACTAGACGCATAATAAGCTAAACTCTCCTTCTCCCGAACATTCATAAATAATTTAGAATGCGCATAACCACCAAACACACCATTTAGCACTTGCATAACAGGGAAGCGATCATCGCCAAATGCTACAGGTGTGGAAAAGCCCATATGTAACTTTCCTTGTTTCATCACTTGTTGCTCTCGCACATAGTCAAAAGGTTGCGGAGCTACTTGCTCAATCGTTTGGGTATACGGCATGCGGTCTGTAAAAGCAAAATGAGATTGAATGCGAGCCGCCATCTCCCTAACATCAACATCACCTACAATATAAATATCAATCGTATCTTTTGATAACATCTTCTGATATGTCTCATATAATGACGTTGCTGTAATTGTTGCGACGTCTTGCACTGTGCCATTAGCTGAAATAGAAGCGGCACCTTGTGGTCGTAAAATCTGCATTAAACGATGTTGAGCATAGCGTGTTTTATCATCAAATACAGCTGCAATACGCTCTGTAACGATTTGTTTCTCGCGCGCTACAATATTGTCTAAAAAGACACCATCTTGAAGATTAGGCTGTAATAACGCCGTCTGCATCATCGTCATCATTTTATCTAATACTTGATCTTCTGCTAAATATTGCTCGTTCACCACTTCTGCATTCATATAAAAAGCATGCTGTGTGCCTTTCTTACCTGTATCAAAATAAAGTACAGCTCCGTATAAATCATCTAATGCGCTACGATAGGCTGCATTTGTTTTATATACCGCATTACTATGTTGCAATACATTGGACAACACTGTGCGTTGTGATGCGGATTGTTTTGTTAAAGCAGTACGAAATTTAAACGAAAATGAAATCGTTTTAAATTGAGTCGTTGGACGGATATATAAATTTACGCCCTCTGCTATTTTGATTTTCTCAAACATGAGAATCCCCCATTTCTATAAAAAGCGCTACTTTCTACTATACATGTGATTTGCATATAATTGCAAAAAAAGAGGAGCTAGCTCAATCTTTTCGCTAGCTCCTTATATCTTATCGTTTTCCTTTAATATAGGGTTGTCCATTTGCTTTTGGTGCTGTAGCTTTACCGATAAATCCTGCTAATGCTAAAATCGTTAACACATATGGTAAAACTTGTAGTACCGCAGATGGCACATCTTGAATATAAGGAATTGTTTTACCTACTTGTGCTAATGTTTGAGCAAGCCCAAAGAACAGTGCTGCACCCATCGCACCTACAGGATGCCATTTACCAAAGATCATAGCTGCTAACGCCATGAAACCTTGACCCGTAATTGTAGCATGTGAAAAATCATTTGTAATAGTTTGCGAGTAGAATGCGCCGCCTAACCCTGCTAATGCACCTGAAATGATAACCGCAATATAACGCATACGATTCACATTTACACCCATTGTATCAGCTGCCATAGGGTGCTCCCCTACTGCGCGTAAACGTAGACCAAATGGTGTTTTATACAACACATACCAAGCAATAACAACAATACCAAATGCTAAAAGAGATGGTCCATATACTTCATGGAATAACAATTTACCAATGAACGGAATTTTATCTAATCCTGGAATACTAAAACGTGTAATAGAATGCTCAATCATATCCGTTTGGCCACGCCCATCAAATAATAAGCGCACTAAGAATAAAGAGCCTGCTAAACCTAGTAAGTTAATCGCTACCCCAGATACTACTTGGTCTGCGCGGAATGTAATGGCTGCTACAGCATGTAAGATAGCAAAGATCCCACAAGTTATAGCTGCAATTAACATGGCGATCCAAGGTGTGTTAGCACCAAATGAATCTCCTAACTGTAAGTTAGCATACACACCTACAAACGCACCCACTACCATTAAACCTTCTAAACCAATATTGACAACACCTGAGCGTTCAGAGAATACCCCACCAATAGCTGTGAAAATTAACGGTGTTGCATATAAAATTGCCGAAGGGACGATGAAATATAACACTTCAATAAAGCTCATGTTATTTCGCCTCCTTTTTCTTAGCTAACTTTTGAAGCCCTAAACGAATGACATAGCCTGAAGCTACAAATAATACAATGACAGCAATAATAATGGATACGATTTCTTCTGGTACGCCTGCTGCGTTTGGCATATTGAGCGCGCCGTATTTTAAAGAGCCAAATAAAGAGGCACCAAATAATACACCAAGTGGCGTGTTAGCCCCTAATAAAGCAACAGCGATCCCATCGAAACCAACACCTGTAAATGCATTCATCATAGACATCTTACCAAATGTGCCTAATCCTTCCATCGCACCTGCTAGCCCTGCAAACATCCCTGAAATCGTCATAGCTAAAATAATATTTTTCTTCACACTCATACCAGCATACTCTGCCGCATGTTGGTTAAATCCTACCGCTTTTAACTCATAACCACGTGTTGTTTTTTCCAATAAGAACCACATCACAAATGCCATAAGTAAGGCAACAATTAAACCATAGTGGAATGTCGAGAAGTCCGTCAAATCCTTTAAAAAATCTGAACGTAAAGAAGCTGTCTCATGAATTGTTGGTGTTTTGTAACCACCATCTGATACATATTTGATTAAACCATTCACTGCATAAAGAGCAGTATAATTTAACATAATCGTGACAATTACCTCATGGACTTGTAACTTCGCTTTTAAAAAACCTGCGATAAATGCCCAAAAACCACCTGCTACTGCCGCTGCTAATAAAGCTAATGGCAAATGTATAATCGCTGGTAATTCAAACGTATAACCTACCCATACAGCAGCAAACCAGCCAACAATAAGTTGGCCTTCCACCCCAATATTAAACAAACCAGTACGGAAGGCAAACGCTACTGCTAACCCTGCTAAAATATAAGGCGTGATTTGACGTAATGTATTCCCAATCGAATACATATCACCAAAAATACCTTGCCATAATGCCTGATACCCAGCTATCGGGTCGTAGCCACTGGCATACATAATAATTGCACCTACAATTAAACCAAGAATAATAGAAATTATGGGCACAAGAATATTGACAACGCGATTCGACATTATGCTTGCGCTCCTTTCTTAGAATGACCCGCCATTAATAAACCTAACTCTTGTTCATTCGTTTGTTTAGGGTCTAATTCATCTACAATTTTGCCATCATAAATAACCGCTATACGATCTGATACATTCATCACTTCATCTAGCTCAAAGGAAATTAATAATACAGCCTTCCCTTTATCCCGTTGTTCGATTAAACGTGAGTGAATAAATTCAATCGCGCCTACATCAAGCCCACGCGTCGGTAACGCCGCAATTAGTAAATCAGGGTCACGGTCTATTTCGCGCCCAATGATTGCTTTTTGCTGATTCCCTCCTGATAATGCACGCGCTGGTGTATGTTCCCCATCACCTGTACGCACGTCAAATTCCTCAATGATTTGATTGGCTTTTTTCGATACGGCTTTATAATTCATGATGCCATTTTTTGAATTCGGTTGTTGATAATACGTTTGTAATACAATATTATGACCAATAGAAAAATCAAGTACTAAACCATGTTTATGACGATCTTGTGGGATATGACCCACACTTGACTCTGTAATCTTACGTGGCTTTAAATTCGTAATCTCTTTACCATTAATCGAAATGCTGCCTGCCTTTACTTTACGCAAACCTGTAATAGCTTCAATAAGCTCCGACTGCCCATTACCATCAATACCTGCTATACCAACAATCTCACCACTGCGCACTTGTAAATCAAGCCCTTTTACTTTGTCCACCTTACGATAATCTTCAACTACAATGTTTTGTACTTGTAAAATGACGTCGCCAGGTGTGGCTTCTGTTTTCACTGTGGTAAACTCTACTTGTCTACCTACCATTAACTCCGCTAATTGTGGAGGGCTTGTTTCGGCAGTAACAACTGTGCCAATTCCCTTACCTTTACGAATAACGGTTACGCGATCTGATACTTCCATAATCTCTTTTAACTTATGAGTAATCAAAATAATAGATTTACCTTCTGCGATTAAACGTTTCATAATTTGAATTAATTCTGTAATCTCTTGTGGCGTTAGTGAAGCGGTCGGCTCATCAAAAATTAAAATCTCAGCCCCGCGATAGAGCGTCTTTAAAATCTCGACACGCTGTTGCATCCCAACAGTAATATCTTCGATTTTGGCGTGCGGATCTACATCTAAACCATATTTCTTAGAGAGTGCAGCAATCTCCTCTGCCGCTTTCTTCTTTTTGATATAGCCCATTGTTGTTGGCTCAGCACCTAAAATAATATTTTCAGTTACTGTAAAGTTTTCCACTAGCATAAAGTGCTGATGCACCATGCCAATACCAAGATTGTTAGCGATATTAGGATTTGTAATATTTACCTTCTTCCCTTTAACGCGAATCTCTCCTTGCTCTGGTTGATATAATCCAAAGAGCACATTCATTAAAGTGGATTTCCCTGCACCATTCTCACCAAGTAATGCATGGATCTCACCTTTTTCAAGTTGGAGAGTGATATTATCATTTGCTACAAACCCGCCAAATTCTTTGCGTATGCCTAGCATTTCAATCACATATTCCAAGTTGTTCACTCCCTTAGGCTATTTTATATAAATGAAATGTCATATTAATTACAGTAAATTAATACATGTAAAACCTTAAAAGCCCAAAGCACCTTATGTAAGGTTTAATTTGCATTTACATAGGTGTTACATCTCATTTTTGAAAACCAATCCTGTTCTGAGGACATTTGTCCTTTTTTATAGGAAAGAAATGCTTTAAGCTTTTGCATGTATTAACTTAGAGATAAAAACATCATAGAAGCCACATCATCGTGACTTCTATGATGATTCGTTACATATTATTTTTTATCTTTGTCTGATACATTATCTGGTACTTCGATTTCACCATTAGCAATTTTTTCTGTGTACTCATCAATTACTTTTTGTACATCTTCTGGAATTGCACCGCGTGAGTCAGCTAGTTTAACGCCCTCTTCTTTCAAGCCATAAACAAGCTCCTCACCACCTGGGAAGTTACCTTCTTTTGCTTTTGTCGCAAGGTCAATTACAGCTTTATCGACACCTTTAAGCATTGAAGTTAATGTGATGTTTGTTTCATCATCTACTTTACCTTCATCGTATTGGTCAGCATCAACACCAATTACCCATATGTTAGCATCTGCATCTTTCTTTTTGCGCTCTTTTGCTTCTGAGAATACACCATTACCTGTACCACCAGCCGCATGGAAAATAATATCAACGCCTGAAGAATACATATTATTCGCTGCTAATTTACCTAAATCAGCTTTATCGAACGCACCCGTGTAGTTCACTTGAATTTCGATATCAGGATTAACCGCTTTGGCACCTGCTATGAAACCTGCATGGAAACGATTAATGACAGGAATATCCATACCACCAACGAAACCAATTTTATTTGTTTTTGTCATTTTAGCTGCTGCCACACCTGCAAGGAAAGAACCTTCTTGCTCTTTAAACAATACAGCTGCTACGTTAGGCGCATCTAATTCTGAGTCAATCATAACAAAATTGCGGTTTGGGTTTTGCTCAGCAACTTCACCAAGCGCATCCGCCATGATGTAACCTACGCCAAAGATTAAGTCAAAGTCACGACGTAATAAGTTGTTTAAGTTTGTATCAAAATCAGCTTCACTTTTAGACTGTAAATAATCAAAACCTTCGCCTTTAGATAAGCCATTATCTTTACCAAACGCTTGTACACCTTCCCAAGCCGATTGGTTAAATGATTTATCATCAATACCACCAACGTCTGTTACCATCGCAAGTGTAAACTGATCGCCGCCGTTTTCTGTCGTTTCTGCGCCTTTTGCTGGCTCATCCTTGTCTTTACCTTTTTCTTCTTTATCATTAGTACCACAAGCACCTAAAAGAGCACCAGCTGCTAAAACTGAAGTTAAAGCTAAACCGAATTTACGTTTGTTCATCATAATGAACCCCCCATTTTTTTATAATTAGCAGGATTTATACACGTTTGCGAACGACATGAAAACTAAATTTATCCGCTCTAAAATAATTTTTAGAGTATAACACTAGACGGTCGTCCTCATCATAGTGATATTGTTTCAAGACAAGTAACGCTGTTTCTGGTCCACAGCGCAAAATTGGTGACGCTTGTTCATGATAGCCTATTGGGTCAATATAAGTGACCGCATAAGCTACGTGGATAGCGCCTGATTGTTCTAATGCAGAGAATATGGATACTTCTTTATTCTCCACAAAATGTTTAGGCAAATAATGTGCAGGTAATTTATCAATACAATAAACTACAGGCTCGTCATCTGCTGTTCTTACACGTTCAATTGTAAGGATATCATCATCCTCTTTACATTGAAAGCGCTCTATTTCTTCCTCAGTTGGCACACTTTCTTCTGCACGCAGTAGCAGTGTACCAGGTGTCATGTTAGCTCCTGTAATCATGGATGAAATACTTGAAAGTTGCTCAATCCCTGATGTAAAGATCGGCTTGGGATTAACAAAAGTACCAACCCCATGACGCCTTACAATGACATTATCTTCTTCTAAAAGACGAAGTGCTTCTCGTAAAGTAGCACGACTAACACCTAATGACTTCGAAAGTTCAAATTCTGACGGTAGCTTCTCGTTTTCTTTATAAACGCCAGCTTCAATGTCAGCTTTAAGACGATCAATGACTTGAA
The DNA here is from genome assembly GCF_014643595.1 of Lysinibacillus alkalisoli. GTDB lineage: Bacteria > Bacillota > Bacilli > Bacillales_A > Planococcaceae > Metalysinibacillus > Metalysinibacillus alkalisoli. The sequence goes on along the minus strand of NZ_BMJT01000004.1, from coordinate 303,341 downwards.
GATACAAATGACGATGATCCGTTCTGATTGTCACGCAATCACCACCTTTAAAGTCAGACATCTGATGTACAACAATCCTACTAATCGTTCATAATATACCATTTTTACAACACGAAATAAATGTTTTTGAAAAAATAATACACGTTTCTAAAAAATAATTAGCTTGCTCCCCATGCATATTTAACGAAAAACTGAGCAATATCACGCTATTTCGATTAAAATAATTAAATTATGAACATTACTTTAGCTTATACCCTAAATATGATCGTTTCTTATACAAACCTCATAAAAATTTTTATCCTCACTAAAACTATTAAAAATGGTGTTATTCTGATATCCCTAGGACGCATCAAAAAAAGCGGATTGGGCACCCATGTCCCAATTCGCTTCCATGTCATCTTATTCGTCTAATTGTTGCATTAATACCTCTCTACCTCTACTGCCTCTAGGCGGGCCAATCACGCCACGTTCTTCTAATTGATCCATAATCCTTGCTGCTCTTGCATAACCAATGCTAAATTTGCGTTGAAGCATAGATGTTGAGGCATTTTGCGATTGCACAACTAATACAAGTGCTTCTGGATATAGCTCATCTGCATCTTCAAACGCCGCTTCTTCCTCTGTTGGTATCATTTTTTCCTCATATTGTGCTTTTTGCTGTGCTATAACATGATTCACTACTTGTTCAACCTCTTGGTCAGATAAAAAAGCACCTTGAATACGAGTTGGCTTTGAGGCACCTGATGGTAAAAACAACATATCACCACGTCCTAATAGACGCTCTGCACCTCCTGCATCCAAGATGGTACGAGAATCTACTGCGGATGATACCGCAAAAGCAATACGTGAAGGAATATTTGCCTTAATAATCCCTGTAATCACATCTACACTAGGGCGCTGTGTGGCAATAATTAAATGAATGCCTGCTGCACGTGCCATCTGAGCTAAACGCATGATAGCATCTTCTACTTCACGAGAGGCCACCATCATTAAGTCAGCCAATTCATCTACGATGACTACGATAAATGGCAATCGATTTAAGCCTGGTTCATCTTCTTTTGGCGTATAATTGGCTACATAATTATTATACCCTTCAATATTTCGAGTATTCGTGTGTGCAAATAAATCATAGCGACGTTCCATCTCATCTACTACTTTTTTTAAGGCTTGAGCGGCTTTTCTTGCATCTGTTACAACTGGCGCAAGTAAATGAGGGATGCCGTTATACACATTTAACTCTACCATTTTGGGGTCAATCATCATCATTTTTACTTCATGGGGCGCAGTACGCATTAATAGCGAAGTGATTATGCCATTAATACATACACTTTTACCACTCCCCGTAGAACCTGCCACAAGTAAATGAGGCATTTTATTTAACTCGGCCGTAATCGCTGCCCCTGTAATATCACGCCCTAATCCAACTAATAATTTCTTCTCAACATTCGCGTCAATCCCTTGCACAACCTCACGTAATGTTACCATCGCAACAGAGTGATTAGGGACTTCAATTCCAATGGCTGACTTGCCTGGGATGGGCGCTTCCATACGAATATCTTTAGCAGCTAACGCTAGGGCTAAATCATCTTGCAAACTCACAATCTTACTTACTTTAACGCCTATAGCTGGTAAAATTTCATATTTTGTAACAGCAGGGCCGAGATGCACCTCCGTTACCTTGGCATCCACCCCAAAACTTTTTAAGGTATCTTCCAATTTTTTAGCATTAGCTTGTAACTGCTCATAATCTTTACTTTGATCATGCTCAACAGGTGCTTGCAATAACGCCATTGGTGGCAACTGGTAATCAGCGTTTTCTTGTGTAACGGTTGGCAAAATCATTTCTTCTTGTACTTCTTGATCGGGTTCAATATTTTTCTTGAAGTCAGAAATGATTGGCGTTATTTTCTCTTCTTGTACAACCTCTTTCACACTGCGACGTTTAACCCGTTCGACAGGCTGCTGCACTTCCTTTGAGTTAGCCTTTTGCTCCTTAGGCGCTCGTTCACCACGTTGAAAGATAGCCAAACTTTTAATGCTTGGCATCTTCAAATCAAATTGCTTTAATTTTTCGGCAAGAATAGGCATGATTGTTTTACCAGTCAAGACGATCAAACCAATAAAAAAGGTAACCCAAGCTATTAATTTGGTACCTGTTGTATCAAATAATATATGCATGATAGCAAATAATAAAGCACCTATCATACCACCACCAAGTGCACCGCTACGCAAAACAATCCCTTGTTTGTCAATAAGCGCTCGCCACGTCTCTTTAATCACAGAATTTGATGATGCACTAGGCACATCAATAAATTGTGTATAAAATAAACTATGACTCCACATTAAAAAGCTGATGGTAATCAATGTGATACCTATAAAAACAGGTGTATTCCATTGTATTTTTTGCTGTTTTACCATTAAATAAAACGCCATAATAATCATGGCAATCGGAATGACAAGATAACTATTGCCAAATAAAAATAGACCTACTGTTTTCAGAAAACGACCTACTATACCAAATTCAAAAAAACCAATGATGGCAGCTGTAATTAATGTGATACCAATTACTTCATACATAATAACTTGCCATAAACTATCCCATTTTGTTTTTTGGGGTGGCTTTTTGGCGGTTGTTGTTTTAGGGCTTGTTTTAGTTGTCTTTTTTCTAACAGGGCGCTTTTGTACCACCTTACTCCACTCCTTACTTTAGAACTGATATGAATAATAAAGCTGCCGAGAAAAATATTCTCGACAGCCTAACGGTTTCTTAATATTCCATAATAATTGGGATAATCATTGGGCGGCGCTTCGTTTTTTGGAATAGATAAGAATTTAACGTATCTCGAATTTCCTGTTTAATATTTGTCCATTCAAACGTTTCTTTACCAACATATTTTTCAATGACATTACGCGCAATTTTAGCTGACTCTTCCATCAACTCCTCAGACTCTCGTACATACACAAAGCCACGCGATAAAATTTCTGGCCCAGAGGCAATCTTTTTATCTAAACGGTTTAATGTCACGACAACAATGAAAATACCATCTTGTGATAATAGTTTACGGTCACGTAATACAATATTACCTACGTCACCAACACCAATACCATCAATCAATACATTCCCTGCTGTAACTCGGCCACTCATACGCATGCGTCCTGATTTATATTCTACAATATCGCCTTTATCTGCAATAAAGACTTGATGTTGTGGTATGCCTACTTGTTGCGCGATTTTAGCATGTGCAATCAGCATACGATATTCACCTTGCACAGGCATAAAGTATTTAGGTTTCATTAAATTTAACATCAGTTTCAAATCTTCTTGGCTTGCGTGACTTGAAACGTGTACATTTTTACTTGCCGTTAAAATTGTAGCGCCAGCTTTAGCTAATAAATTCATCGTATTTGACATTTGTACTTCCATGGCTGGTGAAGGAGTAAACGTGAATAATACCGTATCGCCTTCTTTAATTTTAATATCACGATGATGCTTGCGCACAAGCTTCTCTAAAGCATCTAAAGGCTCGCCTTGATTACCTGTCACTAAAATAATCACTTCATGCTCATCATATTTGGCAATCTCATTTACAGCAATCATCGTATCTTCTGCTGTTTTTAAGTAGCCTAATTGTAAACCTAAGTTCACCGAACGCTCTAAACTTTTCCCTACTAATGCTACTTTACGATTTGTTTTTTGCGCTTGTGTTAATACTTGTTGAATACGGCTAAAGTTAGAAGCGTAAACAGCAATCAACACACGACCTTCCGCATTATGAAACGTCTTTTGCAATTGAGTTTCAATGACAAGTTCTGTCGTTGTATGCCCTGGGCGCTCTGCTTCTACAGATTCTGATAGTAATAAAAATACACCTTCTTCGCCAACTTGTGCCATCTTGCCTAAATCGGGCTTAAATTTGCCACGTGCGGATTGATCAAATTTAAAGTCACCTGTATACACAATAGCGCCTTCAGACGTATGGAAAACAATCGCTAAAGAGTCCGGCACACTATGTGTTGTGTGGAAAAATGTTACGTAAGTTGAGTTGAAGTTCATACGGCTACGGTTTGTGACCTCAAAGAACTTCACTTGATATGGCGCTGGTAACTCTTTTAAACGTTCCTTTACAAGCGCAATCGTTAATTTTGAGCCGTATACTGGCGCTTTGATTTTTTGTAATACGTAAGCAATTGAACCAATTGCAGATTCATGCCCATGTGTCAGGAAAATTCCTTTCACACGGTCTTTATTTTCTTCTAAGTAAGCAATATCTGGTATGACAATATCAATGCCGAGCATTTCATCTTGTGGGAACATGAGCCCGCTATCACAGATAAAAATTTCGTCATCAATTTCAACTACATACATTGCTTTTCCGATTTCGCCTACGCCACCTAATGGAATAACGCGAATCACTTCATTTTTCTTTTTTGTCACTTATGTTTCCTCCTAAAAATATCCCGTACAGCAACCACTTATTTTTCATTATACGGTTTCAACACGAATTGCACAAACAAAAATGTATGTTTTTGTCGCTTAATATCTGTTTGTTATATGCCCGTACTACTAGAACATAAACCAGCATGCTATTTTCGGTAAAAAAATAGGAGCCATTCAGCTCCTAATGTTCTCTGAATGCCCCCTGTTTACTTCACTATTATTTAAATTTTTTTGCTTTCGCTTGATAAATGTCCCAGACACGATCAAAATTCACTTTTTCTTCTGTAGTCATTTCTACCATTGGCAAGCGAACATTCAACGTATCAAAGCCTAATTTTGTCATAGCATATTTTACTGGCGACGGATTAGGCTGAGCAAATAGCGCACGAATTAATGGCAACATAGCGCGGTGAATGTAAGCAGCATCTTCATGACGGCCTTCATCAAATGCTTTAAACATCTTCTGTAAGTCATTACCCACAACGTGAGCGGCTACAGAAATAACGCCTGCGCCACCAACAGCCCATAACGGCAATGCTAAGCCATCATCACCACTATACACATAAAAATCATCCGCCACATGGTCTATAATTTCTGCCATTTGATCTAAATTACCGCTTGCTTCTTTAATCAATTGGATATTATCAATCTTGCTTAAAGCAATTGTCGTTTCAGCATTAACATTAATACCTGTACGCCCTGGAATGTTGTATAACATCACAGGTAATGTTGTTTCTTTAGCGATGACTTCAAAGTGTTTGTAAATGCCTAATTGATTTGGCTTATTATAATAAGGAGCCACTAACATGATGCCATCTGCACCATTTTTCTCTGCTGCATGAGTCATATCGATGGAATATTTTGTTTCATTATCACCTGTACCTGCAAAAACAGGTACGCGCCCCGCTACCTTTTCAACAGTAAAGCGCACAACCTCTAATTTTTCTTCTGTTGTTAATGTTGGGTTTTCAGCAGTTGTACCACAAGCTACAATACAATCTGTACCATTATCAATCAAATAGTCAATAATACGTGCCATTTCTTCATAATTCACTTCATTCTCACTCGTAAACGGCGTAATCATTGCCGTTGCTACACGACCAATATTCATGTAAAACTCCCCCTATTTATTATAGTAAGTCATCTTCTAACATCGCCTCGGCAATTTGGATAGAATTCAGAGCCGCACCTTTTAATAAATTATCAGCAACTACCCATAAGTGATACCCTTTTTTATTATGCAAATCTTGACGGATGCGTCCCACAAATACAGGCTCTTCACCTTCTGCAAAAATAGGCATAGGATAACCTTGTGCCGTAATATCATCTTGTAACACAATGCCTGGGGCTAAACGTAGTGCCTCAAAGATCTCTTCTTTAGATGCTTCTTTTTCAAGCTCAATATATACCGACTCTGAGTGACCAGACACTACAGGTACACGCACACATGTCGCAGCTACTGCTAAATGAGGCATTTCCATAATTTTTTTTGTTTCATTAATCATTTTCATTTCTTCTTTTGTAAAACCATTGTCTTCAAACACATCAATTTGAGGAATCACATTACGTGCAATCGGGAAGTGTTTTTCATCACTTTTCACAGGTAAGACAGACGCAGACACATCTCGACCTTTGTCCCACTCTGCACTTTGACTTTTCAACTCTTCAATCGCTGCAATGCCTGAACCTGATACTGCTTGATAAGTAGATACAACAACCGAAGTTAATCCAAATTTTTCACGAATAGGCGCCAATGCTGCCACCATTTGAATCGTTGAACAATTGGGATTAGCAATGATGCCTTTATGTTGTTGTAACGCATGTCGATTCACTTCTGGTACCACTAAAGGAACGCCTTCAGCCATGCGGAAATGACTTGTATTGTCAATCACGACTGCGCCACGTTTTGCCGCTTCAGGAGCTAACTTTTCTGACACTGAACCACCAGCACTAAATAGCGCTACATCAACACCTTCAAATGCTTCAGGCGTAGCTTCCTCAATTGTATATGTAGCACCGTTAAATTCAATAGACTTACCAGCTGAACGAGCAGATGCTAAAAATTTAATTGTTTTAATTGGAAATTTTCGTTTTACTAATTGCGCCATCATCGTAGAACCGACTGCGCCTGTTGCACCAACAACAGCTACAGATACTTGCTTAACCATTCTCATCTCTCCTCAAAACTATAGTACATAATGTGTGCTATTGTATCATAAAAACTCGCTATATAACGCTCTTTTATTGAATTATTCGAAAATTTGTTGCAATAGTGTATGAAATTATTCTTTTTCGAGCGTACAAATGTATTTTCAGAAAACACAAAAATAAGATTTGACACACTGTGCATAACTGTGTACACTGTGCATATACAGTTAGCGAGGTGATATACAGTTGAATATTATACTACGCAATACAAGTAACCAACCTATTTATGAACAAATTACTACTCAAATTAAACAAGCCATTTTAGCTGATACATTACAACAAGGAGATGCCCTTCCCTCCATCCGGATGTTAGCCAAAGACTTAAAAATTAGTGTAATGACTACAAAGCGCGCTTATGCTGACTTAGAGCGCGACGGCTTTATTGAAACCGTAGCTGGTAAAGGTAGCTTTGTCTCCGCACGCAACAAAGACTTCATTCGGGAAGAACATTATCGACAAGTGGAGCAACACTTACAACAAGCCATTGAACTAGCGAAATTGGCAAATTTTACACAAGATGAATTTTTTGACCTTGTCACTACGTTATATGAGGAGGAACAACAATGACAGCTTTACAAATTCAAGACTTATACCTAACACGAGACGAATTTGCATTAGTAAATATTAACCTCGTATTACCTAAAGGTACAATTATGGGGCTAATTGGTGAAAACGGCGCTGGTAAAACGACATTATTAAAAGCGATATTGAACTTGATCCCACTTCAAGACGGTACGATTACATTAGTAGGACACGATCATAAAAATGAGGAAGTAGCTGCTAAACAACATATTGGAATTGTCTTTGATGATTTATTTTTTCCGCCTTATTATAAGCCAAAGCATATTGAAGGTGTTTTGCAACGCACATTTTCAACATTTGATAAGTACTATTTTTATGGATTACTAGAGCAGCTAAAAGTCCCTACACATAAGAAAATAACACAATTATCACGTGGTATGCGCATGAAACTTGCATTAGCTAGCGCATTAGCACATCGCCCTACTTTATTATTACTAGATGAGCCGACAAGCGGTTTAGACCCTATCATTCGCGATGAGGTGTTAACACTACTTGTAACTTATATGGATGAAGATGCTGAACGCAGTATTTTATTTTCGTCCCACATTACATCCGACTTAGAAAAAATTGCAGATACAATAACATTTTTGCATAAGGGGAATATTCACTTCTCTACTGCTAAAGATGAATTACAATACCAATATGGTTTATTTCAAGGAGATGAAGAAACACTAAACATGTTACCACCTTATGCCATCGTTGGTACGCGTAAAACAGCTGTAGGTATAGAAGCTCTCGTCAAACGAGAAGAAGTAAATGAGGTCTTTCATTTAGCACAGCCTACTATCGAGGAGATTATGTTGTATTTTGTAAAGGTAGAACGCCTATGAGTGCCTTATTGTATAGCGATATTTTTTACTTACACCAAAGTCGACGCAACTTTATTTTTATCGTTTTATTTATCTTATTAACAGCCATTGTCTTTCAACAAGGTGTATTTACAGCTAGCTTAATGGTCACTGTACCGAGCTTTTTATTTATTGGCACTATACATGAACAAAAGTCAACACATTATATGTACCGTTTACTTGGCTCGTCTATTTCACGTAGAGGGTATGTAGTAGAAAAATATAGTGTAGCACTTGCCCTACTCATCATGACAACGATAAGTATGTCACCTTTATTATGGCTTATACAATGGTTTTTTAATCAAAGTTTAGCTATGACATACACCAGTTTATTATTGGCAATCACTTTTTTACTTATCACTTTATCTTTTGCTTTACCATTATATTTGCTTGCATCCTCTTACTTTTCAAGTCTTATTTTTGTTACTTTATTTATTACTAGTCTCGGTTCTATTGGTGTGTACAGTACAACGAATGAACAATGGCATTTATCTGGGCATCAACTCATTACGTTAGTGGCATCTTATATCCATCGGCTAAGCCTAGGCGCTTTATTATGTTATACTTTGTCATTACTTTTAGTACTCATCACATTTCATAAATGCAAATTATAGAAAGAGGTAAATATATGCGTGCTTTACATTATATTTATTGGACACAAACGAATAAATTCACTTTATTACTTTTTATTATCGTTCTTTTAGGAATAGGGGTTTTAGTCCGTTTACCAGACCCCGCACTCCTTATTATTATTATCCACTTTAATTTGCACATCCCTTGGGCTAAAGAGACTGCTTTTTATTTTACATTTCCTATTAGCAAAAAAACCTTTATTACACAATATTTTCAACAGCAATGGTTATGGATTGGGATAACGATACTTGTCATTATGTTGTTTTGGTTAATGCCAATGCCTATTACACTAGCTAGTAGTTTTGCTATGTTGAGCTTTACTTGCTATGCCCGTATGATTGATGCTTATTTAACATGTAAACAGGAAAATACATTCGGCAACCGTTTTTTGCACATATTCCCGTTTATTGTCGTATGTACAATAGCCAGTTTTTCACTTTATATTGCAGTAGCTGTCTTGATAAGCAGCATCCTCTTGAGCCTTTTTCTATACCAAAAGGCTTTACGTGTCTTTTTAGCGCACCCTTATCTACATGTAAGAGACGCGAGACCATAAAGAGTCTCGCGTCCTTTGTTAAATTGGCATAATAACGCCTGTTGCCACAGAGGTGCTAAACATCTTTTTTGCTAATGTATTTACTTCCTCAACCGTCACTTCACCTATGCGTACTAAAGCTTCATCTACTGTACGCACAGTTAATCCATGTAATAAAAGTTCACCATTTCTCGTCATATGCGACTCGGCACTCTCCATACCTAATACAAAACTTCCTTGTAAGTGGGTAATGGCATCTTTTACCTCTTCTAACGTAACACCATTATGATAAATTTCTTGTATCACTTCTTGTACTTTAGCTTTAGCTAATGGGAACTCAGATTCATTTGTTGCTACATAAACAAGCCACGTGCCTATGTCTTCATATAAAGAAGTCGTAGAATAAATTTGATAAGCTAGCCCTAATTGTTCACGCACAGTTTGAAACAACCTAGATGAAGTCGTACCACCAATAATCGTATCTAATACAAGTAAAGCATAGCTCTCCTCTGTCCCTCTTTTCGATGCTTCATACGCCAAGGTAAAATGTGCTTGTTCTACTGATTTTTCGTATACATAATCTCCTACACAAAATACAGGTGCTACGCTGTCAAGTTGTGTCTCACCAGAAAACGCACCAAATAATAGTCGAACTTGCTCAATCAAAGTATCTGAAATATTACCTGCCAAGGACACAACAATATGTTCTGGTACGTAGTATTTTTTCACATATTGTAAAATAGCCGCTTGCGTAAAATTTTCTATCGTTGCTTTTGTGCCTAAAATAGGGCGCCCTAATGGATGATTGGCATAGAGGTCTTGATAAAAGTGATCTGCCAAATACTCTTCTGGTGTATCCTCATCCATTGCCATCTCCTCATAAATTACTCTTTTCTCTTTCTCAATCGCTTCTTTATCAAATACGGAGTTAAAAAACATATCACTTAATACCGCCAACCCTTGCTCTGCATGCGTATCAAGCACTGTCACATGATAACAAGTATGATCTCTTGATGTATAAGCATTTAACTCGCCACCTATACGGTCAATTGTTTGAGAGATTTGTTGCGCTGTGCGGGTTGTTGTACCTTTGAATAACATATGTTCAATAAAATGCGTCATACCATTTTCATGTGCTTGTTCATAACGCGAGCCTGCGCGCACAAAAATACCAATCGAAACTGCACGTGTCGTGTTAATCTTCTCTGTTACAATTTTTACACCGTTTGGACAAACGATTTGTTCCATTGTCATTACCTCCCCATAAAAAAACTAGCAAAGTGAGCCTCTCACTTTACTAGCCATCTTGTCTTTATTGTGATTACGCTTCTTGTGCGCGTTCTTTTTCTTCTTTTAAGACGATTTTACGCGATAAATTTACACGACCTTGCTTATCAATTTCAATTACTTTAACTAATAATTGGTCGCCTAATTTTAATACGTCCTCTACATTTTTCGTACGTTCTTCTTGGATTTCCGAAATGTGTAGCAAACCATCTTTACCAGGGAAGATTTCACAGAATGCGCCAAATTTTTCGATGCGTTTTACTGTTGATAGGTAGTATTCGCCCACTTTAGCTTCACGTACAATATCTTCAATAATTTGTTTAGCACGTGCATTCATCTCTTCATCTGCTGAAGCGATATAAATTGTACCGTCTTGTTCTGTATCAATTTTAACGCCCGTTTCTTCAATGATTTTATTGATTTGTTTACCACCTGGTCCAATCACATCACGAATTTTATCTGGGTTAATTTTAATGATAACAATTTTAGGAGCATAAGCGGATAACTTTTCACGAGGCTCTGCTAACGTCGCTAACATAGACTCTAAAATATGCATACGCCCTACTTTAGCTTGTGCTAATGCTTCTTCTAAAATCTCGCGAGATAAACCATCAATCTTAATATCCATTTGTAAAGCTGTAACACCTTTAGCTGTACCTGCTACTTTAAAGTCCATATCACCAAGGTGGTCTTCCATCCCTTGAATATCTGTTAAAATAGAGTAATGCTCACCCTTTTTAATTAAGCCCATAGCAATACCTGCCACTGGTGCTTTCAATGGCACACCTGCATCCATCATCGCTAATGTAGAAGCACAGATGGAAGCCTGCGATGTCGAACCATTTGACTCTAACACCTCAGATACACAGCGAATAGTGTACGGGAATACATCTTCATCAGGTATAACGGCTTCAATCGCTCGTTCACCTAAGGCACCATGTCCAATTTCACGTCGGCCTGGTCCACGAATTGGGCCTGTTTCGCCAACAGAAAATTGAGGGAAGTTGTAGTGATGCATCCAACGTTTAGACTCTTCCACACCTAAGCCGTCAATAATTTGAACATCCCCTAATGCGCCTAATGTACAAATAGATAATGCTTGTGTTTGTCCACGTGTGAATAAACCTGAGCCATGTGTACGTTGTAATACGCCTACTTCTGAAGAGAGAGGACGAATCTCGTCTAATTTACGGCCATCTGGACGAATTTTATCTTCTGTGATTAAACGGCGTACTTCTTCTTTCACCATTTGATCTAATATGCCGTTCACTTGTTTCATTGTTTCATCATCAGCTTCTTCAGCCTCAAATTGTTCAACTACTTTTGATTTAACCGCACTAATCGCCTCATCACGTGCTTGTTTATCAGCCGTTTGAATAGCTGTATTCATTTCATCTTCACATAATGATTTAATGCGTGTTGTTAATGCTTCATCTAGCTCATATAATGAAACTTCAATTTTTTCTTTACCAACCTCTGCAATAATTTTTTCTTGGAAAGCGATTAATTTCTTCACTTCTTCATGACCATAAATAATAGCTTCTAACATCGTTTCTTCTGGTACTTCTAAAGCACCTGCTTCTACCATATTAATAGCTTCTTTATTACCTGCCACTGTTAAATCTACTGTGCTGTGCTCGGTTTGTTCAGTCGTTGGATTTAAAACGAATTGACCATCAATATAACCTACTTGAGCGCCTGCAATTGGGCCATTAAACGGGATATCTGAAATACCTAGCGCTAATGACGAACCAAGCATAGCCGCAATATCTGAAGGGCAATCTGGATCATTAGACATCACCATTGAGATGACTTGTACTTCATTACGGAAACCATCTGGGAACATCGGACGAATTGGACGGTCGATTAAACGACTTGTCAATACGGCATGCTCTGACGGACGACCTTCACGTTTAATGAAGCCTCCTGGAATCTTACCTGCCGCATATAAGCGTTCTTCATAATTAACCGTTAATGGGAAAAAATCAAGTGGTTTTGGTGATTTTGACATTGTTGCTGTTGATAACACTGCCGTTTCTCCGTATCGTACTAACACAGCGCCATTTGCCTGCTTTGCTAGCTGTCCTACTTCAACTGTAAGTGGACGACCAGCCCATTCATAAGAATAGACTTTTTTCTCGTTCATTCAATGAACCCCTTTCTTTAACTCACATCTGCAACAGATATGTATTTCATTCTATTTTATCAAAATTGCGTTTTGTATGCAGAAAATATACCAAATTTTATCATCATTTAGGAGTGGGAAAACCATAAAGAAAAAGCGGGAGTAACTCCCGCTTTTTCAATTCGTCAATTAGCGACGTAAACCTAAACGTTGGATTAGTTCACGGTAACGTTGTACGTCATTTTCACGTAGGTAACGTAATAGGTGACGACGACGACCTACCATTTTTAAAAGACCACGCTCAGAGTGGAAGTCTTTTTTATGTGTACGTAAGTGCTCGCTTAATGCGTTAATTTCAGCTGTTAATACAGCGATTTGTACTTCTGGTGAACCTGTATCGCTTTCGTGAGTACGGTACTCAGCGATGATTTCGTTTTTACGTTCTTTTGTAATTGCCATGTGAATGGACCTCCTAAATTTTAGTATCCCCTGTAGCACAGTAAACGTTGGAGAATCGTGATACCGAGCTAAGGTTAAGTGCGTTTATGCACTAATGAATCGTAACATAAAATAACTACCCTCGCAACTATTATACGAGGTTTGTAAAATATTGTATTGTTGCATCTTTATCTTTTGCGATTTGTGTAATTAAAGCTTCAATACCATCAAATTTCTGCTCACTGCGAATGCGTTTATACCATGTTACTTGTACTTCTTCTCCATAAATGTTTTTGTCGAAATTTAAAATATGTACTTCGACTGTAATATGCTTATTATTATCTTTAAAGGTAGGGACATAGCCTACATTACATACACCATCATACCATGCATCTTGCACTTTAATTCGCACTGCATATACGCCTATCGCAGGAATAAATGAGCCTTCTGCACATTGCACATTAGCTGTTGGAAAACCAATTTGACGCCCTCGTTTATCTCCTTGAATCACAATGCCGTCAATTGCAAAGGGACGCCCTAATAGTGCATGTGCACCTTCCATATCTCCTGCCTCTAGCATGCGGCGAATGCGTGTAGAGCTTACTTTATCTTCCTCAATGGTTTGCTTATCTACGATGGTAACGTCATAATCATTATTGCTTAATTGTTGCATTTCTGCCATTGTACCAGCACCTTTACTACCAAAAGAATAGTCAAAGCCCGCTGTTACATGTACTACGTTCATATCACGAATGAATGTATCAATAAATGCAGCTGGTGAAAGTCGCGCAAAATCGGACGTAAACTGGACAACAAATACCGTATCTACACCAAGCGCTTCAAGTAAGCGTAGCTTTTCTGGCATTAATGTAATATAAAATACCTGTTCGCTACGCCCTCCTAACACGATAGATGGATGAGGATCGAACGTCATAACTGCTGTTTTTACATCTTTATCATACGCATGTTGTTTAGCTTGTTGAATAACGGCTTGATGCCCTAAATGAACACCATCAAAAAAACCTAGTGCCATTGAATATGCTTCTTCTTGTTGTTTAATTAATTGATATGGGTATTTTAAATGAATAACTTCCATAAAAGCCTCCTACTTATACGGGAAACATTTTATCTGGCTTCATTAAGCCTTCTTTTGTAGGGTGTGCCATATAAATAGCACGCGCCTTCCCGTCTATTCCAAATACAATTTTATCATGTTTACTTAATAATGAATGCATAGGAAGCACTTGTCCATTTAAAATTTTAGGTGTCTCATCATTTGTTAGCTCAATAAATGGATAATCTGTTAATGCTGATTCTACGGGCAAAAGTGCTTGTGTTAAAGTATGTGCCTCTTTCATCACACGCAGCTCATCCAATGTATAACACTGCTCCCTTGTAAACGTACCAGACATTGTTCTAACTAATGATTGCATATGAGCAGGATAGCCTAATGCCTCACCAATTTGAACAGCCAATGTACGAATATATGTGCCTTTACCACAAGCAATACGTAAAGGAAATGTAATAGTATGCCCTTCGTACTGCGTCTGTTCATCTAATAATGTTAACTCATGAATTATAACTTCTCTCGTTGGCCGCTCTATCTCGATACCTTTTCGTGCATATTCGTACAATCTTCTACCATTTACTTTAACAGCCGAATACATAGGTGGTGTTTGGGTAATAACACCTGTTAAACCTTGTAATACATGTTGTAATTGCACTCTTGTTATCACTTTTAAAGTTTCATCACTTGTTACTACATCACCTTCTGCATCTTCTGTAGTCGTGGCACTTCCTATGGATATTATCGCTTCATACGTCTTTCCACTATCTGTAATATACTCAGCTAGACGCGTCGCATTGCCTACACAAATAGGCAATACACCTTCTACAGCTGGGTCTAGTGTACCTGTATGACCTACTTTTTTTGTTTGTAATATCTTTCGTAAATGAAAGACACAATCATGGGATGTCATACCCTGCTCTTTCCACAACGGTAAAATACCATGCATGACGCGTCTCCTCCTTTAAATAAAATGACTGTACAGCACAAAGAGCGTGCTACAATTATTGTAGTCACGCTCTTGTTTATTATTTTTCGTCATTAATTTGACGAAGTAATGTGTTAATGCGATTACCATATTCTACTGAGCTATCAAACTCAAAATAAATTTCTGGTGTGCGACGTAAACGAATACGTTTGCCAATCTCGCTTCTAATAAAACCAGATGCTTTTACTAACGCTTGCAATGTTTCTTCTCGTTCTCTCTCATTTCCAAGCGATGTAATATACACGGTTGCTTGTTGTAAATCACCTGTTACTTCAACATCTGTAACAGTGACAAAGCCCACACGTGGGTCTTTGATTTTACGCGTAATTAAATCGCCTAACTCTTTTTTCATTTGCTCTGCTACACGGTTTGAGCGTAAAGACATAATAATGTCACCTCTCGACTATACATAGTCGCGCCAAATATTCAACTCTTCCCACTGCGGATTCGAAGCTAGATAATGCAAGGCATTAGTTAACTCTCGATCTGCCGCCTCTCGTGATGAGGCAATCGTTACAATGCCTAACCGGACTCTTTGCCACGTGTTTTGGTGGTCAATTTCTGCGATTGAGACATTGTACTTTTGCTTAGTACGAGTGAGCATACGCTGTAATACGGCGCGCTTTTCTTTTAACGAATGGGCAGTCGGAATGAAGTATTCACACTCTGCGTAGACGATCATTATCTTTTAATTTCTTCCATAATGAAAGCTTCAATAATGTCGCCTTCTTTAATATCGTTGTAGTTTTCAATCGTAATACCACATTCGTAACCTTTTGCTACTTCTTTAGCTTCGTCTTTAAAGCGTTTTAATGTATCTAATTCGCCTTCGTAAATCACCACGTTGTCGCGAATAATACGTACGCCACTATCACGTGTAATTTTACCTTCTGTTACATAAGAACCTGCAATCGTACCTACTTTAGATACTTTAATGGTTTGACGAACTTCAGCTTGACCGATCACTTTTTCCTCATATTCAGGGTCTAGTAAACCTTTCATCGCTGCTTCGATCTCTTCAATTACTTTATAAATAACGCGGTGTAAACGAATGTCTACTCCTTCTTCTTGTGCGGCACGTTTTGCATTCACATCTGGACGCACATTAAAACCAATCACAATCGCATTAGACGCAGCGGCTAAGCTAATATCAGATTCTGTAATTGCGCCTGCACCTGTGTGAATGATCTTAACATTTACACCCTCTACATCAATTTTCATTAATGAAGCTGCCATTGCCTCTACAGTACCTTGAACATCGGCTTTTACGATTAAGTTTAATTCTTTTACGTCGCCCTGACTCATTTGCTCGAATAAGTTATCTAATGTCACACGTTGCGTTTCAGAACGCTGTGCTTGAATAGCTGTTGTCGCGCGTGCCTCACCTACTGCGCGCGCTGTTTTCTCGTCTTTAAAGACTACAAAGCGGTCACCTGCTTGAGGTACTTCATTAAGACCTGTAATTTCTACAGGAGTGGATGGGCCTGCTACTTTTACGCGGCGACCAATATCATTCACCATAGCACGTACACGACCAAATGCTGTACCTACAACGATTGGTGAGCCTACTTCTAATGTTCCATCTTGAATAAGTAGTGTAGCAACTGCACCGCGACCTTTGTCTAATTGCGCTTCAATGACTGTACCTAGCGCTAAACGGTCTGGATTCGCTTTTAACTCTGCTACTTCCGCTACTAATAATACCATTTCTAATAATTCATCAATACCTTCGCCTTTAAGCGCTGAGATTGGTACGAAAATAGTTTCGCCACCCCATGCTTCTGGTACTAATCCATGTTCTGTTAACTCTTGCATAACGCGATCTGGATTGGCTGTTGGCTTATCCATTTTGTTAACAGCTACAATGATGGGTACTTCTGCTGCTTTTGCGTGATTGATAGCTTCTACAGTTTGTGGCATTACACCATCATCTGCTGCTACAACTAAAATCGTTAAATCCGTCACTTTAGCACCACGTGCACGCATAGTTGTAAATGCTGCGTGTCCTGGTGTATCTAAAAATGTGATTTTTTTGTCGCCTTCTGTTACTTGATAAGCACCGATATGTTGAGTAATACCGCCTGCTTCTCCCGCCGTTACTTTTGTTTGACGAATAGAATCAAGCAATGTTGTTTTACCATGGTCAACGTGCCCCATAATTGTAACAACTGGTGGACGTTCGACATAATCTTCTTCATTAATTTCTTGATTTTCTTCTTCAAAATATGTTTCTAAATCCGTACGGTCAATGCGAATTTCTTCTTCTACTTCTACACCATAATCTGCACAAATTAACTCGATCGCATCTTTATCTAACTCTTGGTTAATAGTAGCCATTACACCTAAGCCAAACAATTTTTTAATGATTTCTGATGGCTCACGATAAATTTTCTTCGCTAACTCTGCTACAGATAAAGACTCATAAAATGTGATTTTTTCTGGCAGTTCTTTTGGTGCTACTGGTGCCACTGGTTGACGTGGTGGACGACGACGGCCACCATGAATACCAGGACGTTGGCGCTGATTACCTCGTTTGTTGCGGTTATTTGCATTGCCTTGCTGGGCACCTTGCTTTTTATTACCTTGTTGATTATTCGGTTTATTGCGATTTTGATTTTGTGATGCTGAACTTGTTGTAGTGCTTTGGCCCTCTTTAGCTTGTGGCTTATTTGCAGGCTTTGGTTTTGATGCATTATTTTGATTTTGTGGTTTGTTTGTAGGTTTTTTAAATATTTTATCCAACTTATTAATTACCTCTTTTTCAAGCGTTGACATATGATTCGTTACTTTTTCGTTTAATTGCGTCAGTTGTTCAATAACTTCTTTACTTGATTTATTTACTTGCTTTGCGTACTCATGAACTCTGATTTTGGTCATCTGCTCACCCCCGATTATTTTTCGTTGAGTAGACTAGACAATTTTTGTGCAAAACCTTTGTCCTTAATAGCAAGAGCTACTCGTGCCTCCTTGCCAGTCGCATGCCCCAAATCATAACGATTGCTAAAAACATGATACTCAACATTGTAATACTTACATTTATCTGTAATCTTCTTTGTCGTATTATGTGAAGCATCTTCTGAGAGAATGACAATTTTTGCATGCCCGCTTCTAATATCTTTCACGACAAGTTCTTCTCCAGAAGTTACCTTTCTTGCACGTGCGGCAATACCGAGTAGATTTAAAACAGCTTGTTCATTCATAGAAGTGACTCCCTGCGAATTAGCAAAATCAATTCTTCATATACTTCTTCTGGGATTTGCACGCCTAGCTGATGCCCTAATGTATTTTTACGTTTCGCAAGTTCAATCACTTCTTCTTGCTTAGAAACGTAGGCGCCACGCCCAGGTTTTTTACCAGAGATATCAACGCTCACTTCGCTCTCTTTAGAACGAACAATGCGAATCATTTCCTTTTTCGGTAACATTTCACCTGTCACGACACACTTGCGTAATGGTACCTTCCTTTGCTTTGACACCAGCACCACCTCCTTTACCTTACCATGACTGTTTTAGTCTTCTTCTGAGTATAAATCAAAGACTTCTTCTTTTGGTTCATATGATACAGATGTTTCAGATGGGTAAATACCCAATTCACGCGCATCCGTTTCACTCTTAATATCAATCTTCCAGCCTGTTAGTTTAGCAGCTAAACGTGCATTTTGCCCACGTTTACCAATAGCTAATGATAATTGATAGTCTGGTACAACGACTGTTGTTGATTTCTCTTCTTCATCGACTTGTACATCAAGTACTTGTGATGGGCTTAATGCATTTGCTACGAAAACAACAGGATCTTCTGACCATTCTACAATATCAATTTTCTCACCATTTAATTCATTAACAATAGTCTGTACACGCGCACCTTTTGCACCTACACATGAACCAACAGGATCAATTTCTTCATTATGCGCAAAAACAGAGATTTTTGAACGATCGCCTGCTTCTCGTGCAATAGATTTAATTTCCACTGTACCATCATAAATCTCTGGCACTTCCATTTCAAATAAACGGCGTAATAAACCAGGATGTGTACGGGAAACAATAATTTGTGGACCACGTGTCGTGCGCTCTACTTTTGTAATATACACTTTAATGCGCTCATGTGGTGCATATGTTTCACCTTGAATTTGTTCATTGACAGGTAATGCTGCTTCTACTTTACCAATGCTAACATAAATGTTACGTGCATCAAGTCGTTCTACAATACCTGTTACAATATCTTCTTCTCGGTCTACATACTCTTCATAAATTAAGCCACGTTCGGCTTCACGCACACGCTGTGTTACTACTTGTTTGGCTGTTTGTGCTGCTACGCGCCCGAATTCATTTGGTGTTACTTCTTGTTCAACAATATCTTCTAATTGGTAAGCTGAGTTAAGACTACGTGCTTCTTCTAATGAGATTTCTAAGCGTGGATCAAAAACTTCCTCTACAACCTCTTTACGAGAAAATACACGTGCCTCCCCATTGTTAAAATCAACACGTACGTTTTGAGCTTGATTGAAGTTGCGTTTATAAGCATTAATCAAAGCTGCTTCTAACGCTTCCATTAATACTTCTTCAGAAATGCCTTTCTCTTCCACTACGGCAGCTAACGCCTTCATTAATTCACTACTCATCTTTGTTCACTCCTATTTATTTTGCAGAAAAATCAATCGCAAGACGGGCAAAGGCCACCTTGTTTGTTTCGATTGTTACTGTTAGTTTACGTGTTTTAATTTGTGCTTCTACAGTTATGGCTTCTTCATTGTAATCCGTTAAATAACCATAAAATTCTTTTAAATCTTTTACAGGTTCATATGTTTTAACATACACATATTTGCCTACTGCTTTTTCAAAGTCTGTAGCCTTTTTTAAAGGACGCTCCGCTCCTGGTGAAGATACCTCTAAATAATAATTAGGCTCAATGGGGTCTTTTTCATCTAGTACAACACTTAAGCGTTCACTCACTTGTGCACATTGGTCAATATCAATACCACCTTCAGGAGTATCGATATACACACGTAAAAAGTAAGTGCGCCCCTCTTTGACGAATTCGACATCGACTAGCTCTAATTGTAATTCCTCTACAATAGGTAGCGCTAGTTGTTCTACAACGGATGCGATTTGACTCATCTATTATCCTCCTGACATGTTATAAATCGACATAACAACACAAAAGAGCGGGGAAAACCCCACTCTTTTGTTGCGCATGTATCAACAAATATTAAATTAACATTATCATAATTGGCCCTATTTTGCAACTTGACTAAAATAATGATAATTGATTAGCATCAGGCATGCCTTCTAAACAACCTAGCTGATCCATATATTCAATAATTGTCTTTGATACGCGACCGCGTTGCTGCAAATCTTCTTTTGACAAAAACTCGCCATCTTTACGTGCTTCAACAATTACTTTAGCTACGTTTGTACCTAAACCTGGAATCGCATCAAATGGCGGTATTAATGTATTACCTTCAATAATAAATTCGCTTGCTTGTGAGCGATACAAGTCTACTGTTTGGAAGCTCATACCTCGCTCACACATCTCAAGAGATAATTCTAGTACAGTTAATAAGTTTTTTTCCTTAGTCGAAGCATCTAAACCTTTTTGTTCAATCTCATCAATTTTAGTGCGAATCATAGCAGGCCCTTGCACCATTGCTAATAAATCAAAGTCTGCTGCACGTACTGTAAAATAAGCCGCATAATATAAAATTGGGAAATGCACTTTAAACCAAGCGATGCGTACTGCCATTAGCACATATGCAGCAGCATGGGCTTTAGGGAACATATATTTAATTTTTTTACATGAATCAATATACCATTCGGGCACTTTATTTTCGCGCATGGCTTCTTCAAACTCGTCTGTTAAGCCACGCCCTTTACGTACAAATTCCATAATATTAAACGCTAATGATGGCTCTAAACCTTGGTAAATTAAATACACCATAATATCATCACGACAACCAATTACCTCACTTAATACACAAGTACCATCTTCAATTAATGTTTGTGCATTGCCAAGCCATACGTCCGTACCATGCGATAAACCTGAAATTTGTACTAACTCTGAAAATGTAGATGGTTTTGTACTCTCCAACATTTGGCGCACAAAACGTGTACCAAACTCTGGAATACCCAATGTCCCTGTTTTACAATTAATTTGCTCTGCTGTTACACCTAATGTATCTGGTGAACTAAAAATACGCATTACTTCTGGGTCATCTGTTGGAATTGTTTTTGGATCAATGCCAGATAAGTCTTGTAACATACGAATAACAGTAGGATCATCGTGTCCTAGTATATCCAATTTTAAAATGTTATCATGTATCGAATGGAAGTCAAAATGTGTTGTTTTCCATTCTGCATCTTGAGCATCTGCTGGGAATTGCACAGGTGAAAAATCAAAAATATCCATATAATCTGGCACGACAATAATACCTCCTGGATGTTGACCAGTGGTGCGTTTTACACCTGTACAACCTTGTACAAGGCGCTCTACTTCTGCACCCCTATAATGAAGCCCATGGTCATTTGCATAGCCTTTAACATAGCCATAAGCTGTTTTTTCAGCTACTGTACCAATCGTGCCCGCTCGAAATACATAATCCTCACCAAATAATACTTTTGTATAATTATGTGCCTGTGGCTGATATTCGCCTGAAAAATTGAGATCAATATCTGGCACTTTATCTCCTTTAAATCCTAAGAAAGTTTCAAACGGAATATCTTGACCGTCTTTTTTGTAAGGCGTTCCGCATTTTTCACAATCTTTATTTGGTAAATCATACCCCGAACTCACACTACCATCTGTAAAGAAATAAGAATGCTTACAAGATGGACAGATATAATGAGGTGGTAAGGGATTAACTTCTGTAATCTCCATAAAGGTAGCTACTAACGATGAACCTACTGACCCTCGTGAACCTACTAAATAGCCATCTGCTAGAGACTTCTTAACAAGTTTTGCCGAAATTAAATAAATTACACCAAACCCATGCCCTAAAATAGACTTTAATTCCTTATCGATTCGTGCTTGAACAATTTCTGGTAATGCTTCACCATAAATAGACTTCGCCATCTCATAAGTTAAACTAGTCACTTCCTCATCAGAGCCTTCAATCTTTGGTGTGTATAAATCATCTTTGATTGGCTTTACATCACCAATTAATGCTGCCACTTGGTGTGTATTGGTCACGACAACCTCTTGTGCTAATTCTGGGCCTAAAAAATCAAATGCTGCTAACATTTCATCTGTCGTACGGAAATGAACCTCTGGTAATCCTTGACGATTTAACATATTTGCATTGCCTTGTGAGCCTACTAAAATTTGACGGTATTTAGCATCCACTTCATGAATATAATGCACATTACCTGTAGCTACGACAGGTTTACCCATTTTTTTACCTAACTTTACTAACTTACGTAATACGTCCTCAACTGCCCAACGATCACGCAATATCTCTCGCCGTACAAGATGATCATATACAACAGGTGGATGTACTTCGATATAGTCATAAAACTGAGCAATTTTCTCAGCTTCATCCATTGATTTTTGCATCATAGCTTCAAATAATTCACCTTTATCACAACCCGAGCCAATAAGAATACCTTCCCGGTACTCCTCAACCGTAGAACGTAATAATCGTGGTATACGATAAAACGTTTGAGTATGTGAGATGGATACTAACTTAAATAGATTTTTTAAACCTTCTGCATTTTGTGCTAATAACGTACAGTGAGTAGGTCTTGCTCTTTTATAGGCATCTGCACCGCCAGCATGTGCGTTAAATTCATCATGTTGGGTAATGTCTTTCTTCTTCATCGCTTCGTTTAATAAATGTAAAAATAAATGACCAGTTGCTTCTGTATCATAGATCGCTCTATGATGTTGAGTCAGCTCAATATTAAATTTCTTACATAATGTATTCAGCCTATGGTTTTTCATCGTTGGATAGAGCATTCTTGCTAATTCAAGTGTATCAATCGTAGGGTGCTGTGTATCCGCAATTTCGTATTCACGATATGCTGCATATAAGAAGCCCATATCAAACGCTGCATTATGTGCAACGACAATAGCGTCGCCAATAAAGGCATGGAACTCTGTTATGACATCTTTAATCTCTGGTGCGTTGCGAACCATGGCATCTGTAATGCCTGTTAAATCTGTAATCATGGCACTAATTGGTTCATGTGGATTACAAAAACGCTCAAAGCGGCCAATCTCTTCACCGTCTTTATACTTAACCGCTGCTAATTCAATAATTTTATTATACGTAGAGGAAAGACCTGTTGTTTCCACGTCAAATACTACATATGTGGCGTCTTCTAAGTTTTGTGACGTAGGATGATAGGCAATTTGCACGCCGTCATCCACTAAATTAGCCTCCATACCATAAATGACTTTAATGTTATTTTTCTTACCAGCAGCATACGCATCAGGGAAAGCTTGTACAACTGCATGGTCTGTAATAGCAATCGCCTGATGTCCCCATTTGGCTGCTTGTGTGACAAGTTGCCCCACATCTGCCACAGCATCCATTTGGCTCATTTTACTGTGTGCATGTAATTCTATGCGCTTTTGTCCATCAGGTGCTTGGTCTTTACGCATTTGCTTATTCACTTCAACTAAATTACGCATCATAATCGTTAACTCTTGAGAAAAGCTATCTGTTTGTGCAGGCCCCTCAAAACGTACCCACATACCCTTTTTTAACCGGGCCAATTGAGCTTCATCCGCTGGACCATCTGTAAATTTTTTCACTGTGAATGAATCTGTATAATCTGTGATTTTGAGTTGATAGATTTTTTTATCATTGCGTAACTCTCTTACATCGATAGCAAATATTGTACCTTCTAAAGTCACCCAACGCTCATCCTCTAGAATACTTGCCATTTCTACAGGCTCGCCTTTTATAGGTTTACCAATAACGATAGGACCTGCTGGCTCGTCTACTGCTTCTCCTGTTTGCTCTCTCTCTGCCATTTGTTTATGAATGCGCTCTGCTGTTTCTAATTCTACCTTACGTTTATGTTCCTCTAATGCTTGTTGCTCAGCTTCTACTTTCGCAATGTCTTCTTGCTTATCACTCACCTTAAATACAAATTGAGCCATAGGGAAACCAAAATTACGCATACTATCATTTAGTCTGTCTACATACGTGTTTTGCAACATCTTCATTTCTGCTTCTTCTAAACAGAGCAATGTTAACTTGTTATTTTCAAGTTGCGGTAATTGTGATAATAAACGTGTAGACATAAATGGTGTGACGTCTGCTGTATACTCTACAATAGATGGCCAATAGGCTTGCACCTTTTTCTCATCTAGTACAGTAACTTTCGTTTGTACGGTAAAAACAACATGCGCAATATGTGAAAACTGCTCGTGTAAACGAATACGTAACAAATCATACATAGCAAATGGTAATACATCTGTTAATGTGAAGGTAAATTTCCATAGTCTTGTTTTTTTATGCACGGTTAATCGCGTTAATTCCCCACCTTCAAAAAAGGTAGCATGTGCATCTTCTGTTAAATTTAATTGTTGTAATAATACTTGTAAACGCGACTTTGCTGCTTCATTATTTTCCATTTACAATACCTCCCTAGCAATAGAAATGAGGAATGGCGCTAGCGCGCTATTCCTCATCGTCCGATACCGTTACTACATGCCTTTAATTCCGAAACATTTCTGTCAATTTGTCAATTAATTCTTCTTTTTGCCAATCATACGTTTCACCTGTCGTACGAACTTTAACTTCTACAATGCCTTCAGCTGCCTTCTTACCAATCGTTACACGAACAGGTAAGCCAATCAAATCTGCATCTGTAAATTTAACACCTGCACGTTCATCACGATCATCGATTAATACTTCAAAGTGGTAAGATTTTAATAAGCCATACATATCTTCGGCTAGCCCTAACTGCACTTCGTCTTGTATATTAACTGGAATCAAGTGAACGTGAAAAGGCGCGAGATGTTTAGGCCAAGTAAAGCCACCATCATCATGATATTGTTCAGCTAATGCTGCTACTAAACGAGAAATACCCATACCGTAACAACCCATTTGGAGTGCGGTTTGTTGTCCTTCTTCATTAGTAATAATAGCAGCCAGCTGCTCACTATAAACCGTACCTAGCTTAAAAATATGCCCAACTTCAATACCTCTACCAAATTTTACCGTCGTCGCACCATCTGGACTAACTTCACCTTCTTGTATATACCTAATATCACCAGATATATTAATGGCAAAATCTCTTTCTGGATTTACGAATTGATAGTGATAACCTGATTCATTGGCACCTGCTACAGCATTACGCATAGCAAGTACAGCATGGTCAGCCACTACTCTAATATCAAGTGGTAATTTAATTGGGCCCACATAA
Organism: Lysinibacillus alkalisoli; assembly: GCF_014643595.1. Lineage (GTDB taxonomy): Bacteria > Bacillota > Bacilli > Bacillales_A > Planococcaceae > Metalysinibacillus > Metalysinibacillus alkalisoli. The sequence goes on along the minus strand of NZ_BMJT01000004.1, from coordinate 277,823 downwards.
CCGACCTCACACCCTAAAACTTCTGCTACCACTTGTTCATCAGCTAATGCTACTGTATGTGCTTGTAGCAATACCTTCACTTTAGCCAAACTAACATCGTGATCGCCGCGCACTAATGTTACCACAATATCACCATCGACTAACAACACAAGCGTTTTAATACATAATTTTTTTGGCATATCAAACCATTCGCTTATTGCTTCAATCGTGCGTTGTTGTGGTGTAGCAACTAGTGTCAACTCTCGCATAGGTTCTTCTGACGTTTCATACACGGTATTCACTTCAGCTAATGAGAGCGTAGCCGCATATGTGCCATGAGGTGTATAGGCAAAAACATTTTCTCCATTTGGGGATACTACTATAAATTCATGTGTGTCCTTCCCGCCAATGAGATCCGACTCCGCTATTACAGCGTGATATTGCAAGCCTAGACGCGTAAAAATAGACGCATACGCATTAAACATTTCATTATACATATCATCTAAGCTAGCTTTTGTATCATGAAATGAATAGGCGTCTTTCATAATAAATTCTCGTGCACGTAATAACCCATGACGGGGTCTATTTTCATCTCTAAATTTTGTTTGGATTTGATACATCATTAATGGTAAGCGTTTATATGTGTTGATTTCATCGCGCACTAGGGATGTTATACATTCTTCTTGCGCAGCAGCTAACATGTATTTACGCTCATGCTGGTCTTGTAATGTAAATACTTCTTTGTTGTTTGTATGCTGCCTACCTGAAGTCTGCCATAACTCTACTGGTTGCATAATAGGTAATATTGTTTCTACTGCATTCAATTTTTCAAGCTCTTCCCGAATGATTTTTTCAATCTTTCGTATAACACGTGTGGCAAGAGGTAAGTAAGAATAAATACCGCTTGCCATTTGACGAATAAAACCTGCGCGCAACAAATGTTGATGTGATCGTAATTCTGCATCTGCAGGTATTTCGCGTAACGTGGGAATAAAGATTTGACTTTGTTTCATGCATATCCACCTTTTATTTCTTTATAGTTTAAAAGAAGAAACGTTGAATATCATTCCATGTAACAGCAATCATTAATAATAAAAGTAACATAATGCCTACAAAATGCACCATGCCTTCTTTACGACGATCTACTGGTTTGCCACGTACGGCCTCAATCATAATGAAAATTAAGCGACCACCATCTAAAGCAGGTATTGGTAGTAAATTCATAATCCCTAAATTCACACTTAACATACCTGCAAAGCTAATCAAGTTAGCTAAGCCATTTGAAGCAACCATGTCTGTTACTTTATAAATTCCAACAGGACCAGATAAATCATCAATAGAAAACTGCCCTGTCACCATCTTACCTAACATTTTAAAGATAAGCGTTGCCCAGTACCATGTTTGTTCACCGCCATCTTTAATTGATTGGATGACACCATGTTCCATAGCACCGCCGTATGTTACGCCAATAACCCCTTTACGAAACTCTTCCTTACCTTGTTTCATAACACTTTCTTGTACTTTCATCGTAAAGGTCATGGGCTTATTATCACGAATAACGTCCATCTGGATCTCTTTATTAGCACTTTCTTGAATCATGCCAACCATTTGATCCCAAGCTGTAATTTTTTTGCCATCAATAGCGGTCACAACATCACCCTTTTGTAAGCCTACTTCTTGTGCTACACCATCGGATGTTGTATCGCCTAATATAGGTTCGTTTTTAGAGACGCCCATAAATAACGCACCTGCTGTAAAAATAAAGAAGGCTAAAATGAAGTTAAACAACGGACCCCCAAAAATGGTAGCAAAGCGATGTCCCACTGATTTGGATTCAAATTGACGATCAAATGGCGCAATGACATTTTCCTGCCCATTCTCAACTACAACAGCTGTGCGTGCCACTTGATAGCGTACAAACTGCTCTTCTTCATCATACCCTTCAATCCAAAGGTCATGAATCAAATCTGCCTTCTCTACTTCCATAAAGACGATATCTGACAACTGTTTATCATTTTGATTTAAAATGACTTTCGTTACAATATCTTCATCATTTAACTGTAAAGCGACGCGATAACCTGGCACTAATTCCACTGTATCCATCTCTGCACCTGCATAACGCACATAACCACCAAGTGGCAATAAGCGAATGGTATACAATGTCTCACCTTTTTGGATACCTAATAACTTTGGACCAAATCCAATCGCAAACTCACGTACTAAGATCCCTGCACGTTTAGCAAAGACAAAGTGCCCTAACTCATGGAAAAATACGAGTGACCCAAAAATTATAATGAATGCAATCGCTGTTTGCATAAAATCCCACCTTTAATTTAAACTTGATTAACCTTTTGTTATTTTATCATGTCTGTCACTTGTTTTCTCGTTTCACTATCTACATGTAAGATTGTTTCTAAATCAGGTTGTCGAATAGTTTGATGTTCATGCATAACGCGTTCAATCACTTCATCAATGTCAAGGAAGCCAATTTTATCCTGCAAAAAGGCTGCTACAGCTGCTTCATTAGCTGCATTCATCGCTGTTAAAATGGTACCTCCTTCTCTACCTGCATCAAATGCTAATTGCAACGCTTTATAACGCTTAAAGTCCATTTTCTCAAAATGCAATGTACCAATATCAGCCAAGCTCAAACGCTGGCTATTTTGTAATGGTATTCTTTCTGGATACGTTAGTGCATATTGAATTGGCGCACGCATATCTGGTGTGCCTAATTGTGCAATGACACTCGTATCTTCATATTCAACAAGTGAATGGATAATACTTTCTCGGTGTAATAACACATCAATTTGATCGTATGGCATATCAAATAAAACATGTGCTTCAATAACTTCTAAGCCTTTATTCATCATAGTAGCTGAATCAATGGTAATTTTAGCACCCATTGACCAGTTAGGGTGATTTAATGCATCCTTTACTGTCACATGCTTTAACTCTGCACGCGTGCGGTCTCTAAAACTGCCACCAGAAGCTGTAATAATTAAGCGTGAAATGTTTTTGGGATTTTCACCATTCATAGATTGAAATAATGCGGAATGTTCACTGTCTACAGGCAAAATCGGTGCATTGTATTTCTTAGCTTCAGCCATCACTAAATGGCCCGCTGTTACAAGTGTTTCTTTATTTGCAATTGCGATCGTTTTACTCATGCGAATAGCTGCCAATGTAGGCGCTAATCCAACACTTCCTAACACAGCATTGACTAAAATAGTCGTCTCAGGATGTGTAGCAACATCTATTAAACCTTGTGCACCATGTACAAAGCTAATGGTAGGATACGCTTTTGCAAGCTGCAAAGCATCTTGCTCATCTTGTACTGAAACTAATTCTGGTTGTAAGGCGTCAATAATTTTACGCGTTTGTTCTAAATTTTTACCTGATGAAAATGCTTGCAATTGGAACATTTCTTTATTTGCTTGTATCACATCAATCGTTTGTAGACCGATAGACCCTGTAGCCCCTAGTAAACTAATTTTCTTCATTCTGCTATTCCCTTCTTCATCCTACAATATGTAGAAAATGTAATAATGGTAAGACAAATAATAAACTATCAAAACGATCTAAAATACCACCATGCCCTGGCAATAGTGTACCCGAGTCTTTTACATCATAGTGACGTTTGATAGCTGATTCAACTAAGTCACCTAATTGGCCAAATATCGACGCGATGATCGTTACACCTACTAAAGCAAACCATGTATGTGTAATTGGCTGTATCAATTGCATGCCAATAGCAAAAATCACAGCTATGCCAATCCCACCCACAAAACCTTCAATTGTTTTATTCGGCGAAATTTCTGGCCATAATTTATTTTTACCTAACTTACGCCCTACAAAATAAGCACCCGAATCCGTTGTCCAAACAATCAATAACGCAAAGACAATATACTCTAAGCCTGCGATTCTTGTTTCGATTAAATAGTGGAAGCCTAACCCTACATAAAAAGCGCTAATTAAAATAAAGCCAACTTCGTCAAAAGTAAATGTATTTTTAATAAGTACCGTATACACTAGTAATAAAATCACCACTAAAAAGATAATTTCAATCTTTCCTAAAGTTAACCATTCTTTAATGTTTAACTCCCATTGTTCAGGCATAACAATTGCTGCTAAAGCAAACAACCCCAATACACCTGGTACTGAGGCTAGTGAAATGTGCTTCATACGTAATATCTCAAAAAAACCTACACCCGCCATTGCGAATACGAGTGCAGCAAACGGCCAATTACCATATACAACAAATGGAATAAAGAATGCTGCTGCAATAACTGCCGTTATAATTCGTTGTTTCAATTTGTTTCTTCTCCTTTCAAGCCACCATATCGACGATTTCTCTTTTGGTAGCCTTGCACTGCATCTAAAAATGCATCTTCTTCAAAGTCTGGCCATAAAATATCAGTGAACCAAAACTCTGTATAAGCTAATTGCCATAGCATGAAGTTGCTAAGACGCACTTCGCCACTAGTACGAATTAATAAGTCTGGCTCAGGTAAATGCGATGTCATCATATGTTGTGACAGACAAACTTCATCCACATCTTGTATGCATAAGTCACCTTGTTGTACTTTTTGCATAACAGCTTTCATCGCTCTTACCATCTCATCACGACTGCCATAATTCAACGCAAAGTTCAGGATAAGACCTGTATTGTGTTTTGTGCGTTCCATCGCCTCAAACAGGGCTCCTTGAGTATGTTTAGGTAAGACGTCAGGCTCACCAATCATCTCTACACGCACATTTCGTTCAATTAACTCAGGTAAAAACGTATCTAGAAAATCAACTGGCAATCGCATAAGAAAATCGACTTCTTCTTTTGGTCTTTTCCAGTTCTCTGTTGAAAATGCATACACAGTAAGCACTTCTACACCAATATCCGATGCACACCTTGTAATTTTCTTAACGTTCTTCATTCCTTCACGGTGACCAGCGATGCGCGGTAGTGCTCGCTTTTTTGCCCAACGACCATTGCCGTCCATAATAATCGCAATATGAGAAGGAACTGATTCGCGCTTTACTTGTTCTTTGCGCGCCTCAATTGGTTGCGCGATATTAACTTGCTTATTTAAAAAATTTTTAAACATACTTCTTCCTCCACTACAATTAATCGGACGTTTACTACCTTATCATAACAAAAAAGGCGCCTCTTTGCGCCCTTTTATTTCATAAAAAAAGCGTCCTATTTTTTACTAGGACGCTCTTTCGTACAAAAAGTTTAGTTTATACTTCTAAAATTTCTGCTTCTTTATCTTTAGCAATTTCATCAACTTTTGCAATATAGCTATCTGTTAATTTTTGAACGTCATCACTTAAGCTATGCAATTCATCTTCTGTAATTTCGCTTGCTTTTTCTTGTTTCTTTAAATCATCGTTAGCATCACGTCGTACATTGCGTACTGCTACTTTAGCTGTCTCTGCTTCTTTACCTACTAATTTCACAAGTTCTTTACGGCGCTCTTCTGTTAATGCTGGAATCATAATACGAATAACAGAACCGTCATTTGTTGGTGTAATTCCTAAATCTGAGCGTAAAATGGCTTTTTCAATTTCACCTAAAACAGATTTATCATACGGTTGAATAACTAATAAACGTGCCTCAGGAACAGAAATACCTGCCATTTGGTTTAATGGTGTCGGTGCCCCGTAATACTCTACCTGAATGCGGTCTAAAAGTGATGCATTCGCACGTCCTGCACGAATAGATGCCAGTTCGCGTGTATAAGCGCTAATTGATTTTTCCATTTTATCTTTTGCTTGAGCTAAAACTTCGTTTGACATTATACATTCCTCCTAACAACTGTTCCAATTTTTTCACCAAGTACAGCACGTTTAATGTTTCCGTTCTCTGTAATAGAGAATACAATTAATGGAATATCATTATCCATGCAAAGTGTTGAAGCTGTTGAATCCATTACTTGTAATCCTTGCTGAATTACGTCTAAGTAAGAGAGTGTGTCATATTTGATAGCGTCTTCGTCGACTTTAGGGTCTGCAGAATAAACACCGTCTACATTATTTTTCGCCATAAGAATAGCGTCTGCATCAATCTCCGCTGCACGCAATGCAGCTGTTGTATCCGTTGAGAAGAATGGATTACCTGTACCTGCCGCAAAGATTACAACACGTTTTTTCTCTAAATGGCGCACTGCTTTACGACGAATATAAGGCTCTGCTACTTGTGTCATAACAATTGACGATTGTACACGTGTTTCAATACCTAACTTTTCAAGTGCATCTTGTAATGCTAATGAATTCATTACAGTAGCTAGCATGCCCATATAATCAGCTGCTGCGCGGTCCATGCCCATTTCACTGCCGATTTTACCACGCCAAATGTTGCCACCGCCAACTACTACAGCAACTTCTACATCTAAGTCTACTACTTCCTTCACTTCTTCTGCAACAGACTTAATAATGGCTGGTGACAAACCAAAACCTGCTTCACCAGCTAATGCCTCACCGCTTAATTTAATGACTACTCGTTTATATTGTGGCACACTCATTGCTTAAACCTCCATCAGACTTTTGTATATGTATCACACACATACTTCTCGTTTTTTTCCAAAAAACAGGGAACACTATATGAAACGTGTTCCCTTTTATACTGTATAGGTATTAAATTAGCTTGACGACGCAACATAAGTAACTGATACGTTGTTAGTCGTTTCAGTCTAAATTAGTTACCTTTAACTTGACTCATTACTTCTTCAGCGAAGTTATCTTCACGTTTTTCAATACCTTCACCAACGCTGTAACGTACAAATGCTTTTACATCTGCATTAGCAGCTTTTACGAAGTCACGCACTTTTTGGTCAGAGTTTTTAACGAAAGCTTGATCAAGTAAGCAAATTTCTTCGAAGTATTTACCAAGGCGACCTTCTACCATTTTAGCAACGATATTTTCTGGCTTACCTTCGTTTAATGCTTGTTCTGTTAATACTTTACGCTCGCGCTCAACTTCATCTGCTGACACTTCGTCACGAGAGATGTATTTAGGGTTGATTGCTGCGATATGCATAGCAACATCACGTGCAACTGATTCATCAGTAGAGCCTTCTAGCACTACTAACACACCAATTTTACCGCCCATGTGTAAGTAAGGACCAAATGCATCTGCATCTGTTTTTGTTTTGATTTCAAAGCGACGTAATGTGATTTTCTCACCAATCGTTGCTACTGCTGTTGAGATTTGATCTACGATTTTAACACCTTCAGCATTTTCAAGTTCAAGCGCTTCTTCAACTGATGCTGGTTTAGCTGTTAAAATTTGTTCTGCTAAAGCTGATACTAAAGCTTGGAACTTATCATTCTTAGCAACGAAGTCTGTTTCAGCGTTTACTTCTAAAATAATTGCTTCATTATCTTTTGTTAAGATATAAGTTGTACCTTCAGCAGCAATACGGTCAGCTTTTTTAGAAGCTGAAGATAAACCTTTTTCACGTAAAAAGTCGATTGCAGCTTCGATGTTACCATCAGTTTCTACTAAAGCTTTTTTACAGTCCATCATACCCGCGCCTGTTTTTTCGCGTAGTTCTTTTACTAATTGTGCAGTGATTGCCATTTGGATTGCCTCCTCAAATTTATGTTACCTTCTAAAAAAAGGTGATAAGGGGTTCTGAGCCACTTATCACCTTTGCATAAACGTGAACTATTACTCAGCTGATTCTACTGTTTCTTCTACAACTGGAGCTTCTTCTTCACCTTGTTTAGACTCGATTAATGCATCTGCCATTTTAGCTGTTAATAACTTAACGGCACGGATTGCATCATCGTTTGCAGGGATTACGTAGTCGATTTCATCTGGGTCACAGTTTGTATCAACAATACCTACTAATGGAATATTTAATTTACGAGCTTCAGCTACAGCGATGCGCTCTTTGCGTGGGTCTACTACGAACATTACGTCTGGTAAACCTTTCATGTCGCGGATACCGCCTAAGAATTTCACTAAACGTTCGTGTTCTTTTTTAAGTTGAACTACTTCTTTTTTAGGAAGTACATCAAAAGTACCGTCCTCTTCCATTTTTTCGATTGCTTTCATACGAGCAACACGTTTTTGGATTGTTTCGAAGTTAGTTAAAGTACCACCTAACCAACGTTGGTTAATGTAGTAGTTACCAGAGCGCTCTGCTTCTTCTTTAATAGCTTCTTGTGCTTGTTTTTTCGTACCAACGAAAAGCACCTTGCCGCCATCAGCACCAACTTGGCGCATGAAGTCATAAGCTTCCTCTAATTTTTTAACTGTTTTTTGTAAGTCGATAATGTAAATACCGTTACGCTCAACGAAGATATATTTCTTCATTTTTGGGTTCCAACGGCGAGTTTGGTGACCGAAATGTACACCAGCTTCAAGTAATTGTTTCATTGAAATTACTGACATGTTTGTTTCCTCCTAGTTTTGGTTAATTTCCTCCGCAGATGTTCATCTATAACAAGCTACTCTAAACATTAGAGCACCACTTACTATATCCCACCGCGTGTGTGATGATAACACCATTTGATAATATATCATAATGTTTGTTGTTAATCAACTATTTACTGCTTAAACTTTAATAATAATTCGATTTCGGTTTTGCCTTTTTGTAATTGTTTCGCAATTTGTTCAATACTTTTTCCTTCGTCAGCTAATTGTACCACTTGTTGCTCAAGCGTTGGTGGTTTTATTACTTTTGACGGTTGTTCTTCAGCTGCAGCAGGTGATTTAATATGCTTTTGATACGCTGCTTTTGCTTTAGTTTTAGGCATCGTAAATTTAGGCACTTTCACTTCTTCTGGCTTGCGATTCGCTGATGGTTGTTCCACTACACTAGACTCATTAACTTGAACTTGCATAGTTAATGGTTCTTGCATGACTGCTCCTGATGGTTTTGGTGTATCTTTTAATGCTTGAATAAAGCGATTATTCTCTTCTTGTAACTGCATCAAGTAAGCACCTACTGTTTCATCCATCTCTCGCATTAAACGATTTTGTTTTTCTTCTAACTGATTAAAACGCGCCATCTTAACATTCAATAACACAATGAAAAAGAAAGCGATTAACTGCAAAACGAATAACACAATAATACTGATTACAATCATCATTAACTCCTATCCACTAAAGTCCACAAAGTTACCTTTGAAGGGGTGATTATTAGGTTGCTTTTCTTTTTGTGCTTTCGCTTCTTGTATTTTTCTCTTTTGCGAATCTCCTTCATATTGACTACCATTTTCATCTTCATCGTTAATGGCATCCATTTCTTCAGACGTATTCACAATTTTTTGTTGTCGCTCTAATTCTTTTTTTAATGCATCATTAGCATGCATTTGATTTACATGATTTTGTTGTTGCGCTTGGTCTGCCATTTTACCTGCATCAAATGTTTTGGGTATTGCAATTTGTAGTTCAACACCTTTTAAACTCATCGCACATCCTCCTCATGACGTTTTCATTGCTTCTTTTGATAATAGTTCTTTTAATTTAAACAATGCTTTAGAGTGAATTTGTGAAATACGAGAAGTTGATAAATTTAACACTTCTCCAATTTCCGTTAATGTCATTTCTTCGGAATAAAAAAGACTAATAACGAGTTGCTCATTTCGATTTAATCTTTCAATATGTTGGGCTAATTCACCCAGTAACTCAGTATGTATTACGGTTTGTTCAGGTGTTTTAGTAGCATCATCACGAATCACAAATGATTTGCCTTCATAATCATCTAGCTCTTGTTGTTCATTAATTGATAGCACATTGGCAAAAAAATGCTCTTGTACAGTGCGATATACTTCATCGACTGTAATATTCATTTCAGTAGCTACTTCTTCTGGCGTTGCATGACGTTGAAGGCGTTGTTCTAGTGCTTCAATTTGTGCTTCCATTTTTTTAGCTTTTTCTCGCGCAGACCGTGGTAACCAATCTTCTTTACGTAAGCCATCAATAATAGCCCCTCTTACCCTAAATGACGCATACGTATCGAATTTTAATTCCCGTGATAAATCAAATTTATTTAATGCATCAAATAAACCAAGCATAGCTAAACTAGTTAATTCATCTTTAGACACACTTTTCGGCAAGCCTACGCTAATACGCTGCACATGATATGTAACTAACGGCATGTATCTTTTAATTAACAAATCTCCTGCTTGTGGGTCTCTCGCTTTAATCCAACGATGCCATAGTTTGTCCTCTTCTGCATTCACATATGCCATACAACCCCACCTTTCGTTCAATTTATTAGTTTTATTGTAACAAAAATCGCTTTAAACTTCATGTTTCGTTATTGTGACATAGATGATTACTTTTGCTGATGATTCTAATTTACCATAAAATGAAACAAAAAAAGAAGAGGGCTTTCGCCTCTCTTCTAAAAAAATTATTGTGCTGCAGGTTCTTCATGCATCATTGTTTTTACGACATTCGCTACTTCTTCTGGATTTTCTTCTGCAAACTCTTCAGGTGTTGCTTGTACAGGTTTTGCTACTTGCTCGTCATCTTCTATGTGTTCCTCTTCTTCAGGTGTATAGCAAATATATGTAATAAGGTAACGCACAACATACATTAGTAAAAAACCAACGATTGCTGCAATAAAAGATTTCAAAATTATTGATAATGGTGGTACAGGTTTTAAGAAATTAATAAAAAAGTAAAGACAAAAGCTGCCAAGCGCTCCCCAAAGGTTATATAAAATTGAACCAAACATTAAATTTCACTCACTCCTTGATTAACAGTACGAACCATTAGTTTTGAAGTTTCCGGATCAAATTCAATAGTACGTCCACTACTTCCTCCTGTGTCCTCTGCTGTAATACGTATACCGCTTTTTCGTAAAGCTTGCTTTACTGCTTCCACATTTCTTGGGCCAATGCGCATTGATGACTGGTCTGAAGAAAATTTAAACATTTGTGCACCGCCTGCTATTTTGGCTTTCAAGCTGAATTTTTGAACACCTTGTTTTAATAAAAGTTCAATCATTGCTTCAATACCTGTATCTGCAAACTTTGCTACGTTTCCTGGCACTACTTTTCCAAGTGTAGAATCTGGTAACATCACATGTATTAATCCTGCTATTTTTTTCCTCTCATCGTATAAAACAACACCGACACAAGAGCCTAATCCTGATGTACGGATTGTGTTCGGTGTTGTGACAACATCCATTTGTGCAATGCCCACTTTGACTACTGTTCCAATGCCCACGCTCATGAAACTCCTAGTGCATTAAATATTGCATGAAATGATGCTGGTTCAGGCAAGAGGAAAAAATGGCCCTTGACTGTTTCATTTTGTTCATAGCCTTCTTCTAAAATGGATGTATTAATTACTATGACATGATCGCTAACATGTGATAATTCAATCAACCCTGTACTAATGATCGCGCCAAACATATCGACACTTAACCCCGGTACAGTAGGATATATTTTCAATCCTGTAAAATCGGAAAACGCAGATAAATAAGACCCTGATAAAATATTACCCATTTCCTGCATAGCAGAGAGCCCTATTTCAGGCACAGGAATAGCATTAAAATCAAATGTCTCATCTTGAATTAAGCGTTTAATAAACCGATTCGCCTGCTCAACGGGTAGTATAAAAAACATACTACCTGACGCATCGCCTTCAATACGCAAATAAATTCCGACCACAACATTTTCTGGGCCACCTACAAGCTCCATCATATCGTTAAAAGGCACCATTTCTACTTTGGGTACAATCATATCAATTTTTTTATTAAGTAATAATGATAATGAGGTTGCTGCATGTGCAGCCCCTATATTACCAATCTCTTTTAATACATCTAAATGTAAGGATGTAATATCGGCATCCATACCTTACAGCCTCCTTACGTATTTAAGACTTTTTCTAATTGCAATAAAATAAGCAAGCGATTATCTAAACGAGCAACACCTGAAATGAACTCTTCTTCTTCAGAGCCTACTACTTCTGGCTGTGGCTCAATCGCACTCATTTTAATATCCAATACATCATTAGCTGAATCTACAATAAAGCCCACTTCTGTATTACGTATTGATACAATTATAATGCGCTCTGTATCTCGATTTTCTGTCGCTGGTAAATTGAAGCGGTCACGTAAATCGATAATTGGCGTTACAACACCTCTTAAATTAATTACACCTTTAACATAACTAGGTGTTTTAGGAACACGGGTAATATGCATTAAACGCTCAATCCCTTGAACGTTGGAAACAGGAATGGCATATTCCTTATTCTCTAATTGAAATACTATTACTTTCATATTATCTTGTTCAATTGCAGTAGACATACTTCTCACCTCATTATGAAATTATTTAATTAGTGCATTACAATCTACAATTAACGCTACCTTACCATTACCTAAAATTGTCGCTCCAGAGATTGCAAAGATGTTGGTTAAATAGTCGCCTAATGATTTTAAAACAATCTCTTGTTGACCAATGAATGAGTCTACTACGAGCCCTGCTAATTTTTCACCTTTTCTAACGACTACAACTGAATGGAAATCATCTGCTTTTGGCTCTGGACGTGGCACTTCAAAAATATCTTCTAAAAATACAAGGGGTACAACTGTGCCGCGATAGTTAATTACTTTTTGGTTATGTGCATTCAAAATTTCTTCATGTTTAATGATGCTTGTTTCGATAATAGAAGACAGTGGGATAGCATAAATTTCTTGTTCAATCTCTACAAGCATGACTGAAATAATCGATAACGTTAATGGGAGCTGGATTGAAAATACAGAACCTGAACCTTGAATAGAATCAATGGAAATATTGCCACCTAATGATTCAATCGTTGTTTTTACAACATCTAAACCAACACCTCGTCCTGAAACATCTGAGATGACCTCTGCTGTAGAGAAGCCCGATGCCAAGATTAACTCATTAATCTGTTTGTCTGACATTGTTTCCGCTTGTTCAGGCGTTACTACACCTTTAGCTAACGCTTTAGCTAATACTTTATCTTTATTAATACCTGCCCCGTCATCCTCAATTTCTATGAACACATGGTTACCACTGTGATATGCACGTAAAACAACCGTTCCTTCTTCTGGTTTACCATTTGCTGCACGTTCTGCTGGACTTTCAATCCCATGGTCTACAGAGTTACGAATTAAATGGACGAGAGGATCACCGATCTCATCGATTACTGTGCGATCTAACTCTGTCTCAGCTCCAATAATTTCTAAGCTGATTTTTTTGTTTAATTCTCGTGATAATTGTCGAATCATTTTAGGGAAGCGATTAAATACCGTTTCTACTGGCACCATACGCATCGTTAAAATAATATTTTGTAGATCACCCATCACACGGCTCATGCGCTCTACAGTTTCATTAAGTTCATTATGATTCACTTCTGAGGAAATGGATTGCAATCGTCCTCTGTCAATCACTAGCTCTTCAAATAAATTCATAAGAATATCTAAACGTTCAATATTCACACGTATCGTCTTATTTCCTACTGGTGCTGCTGCTTTTTTAGCAGGTGTTTTCGCGCTATTTGTTTTTTTAGTTGAGGCAACTTGTTCGGTTTGTGTAGCCTTCTCAGATGCAGCTTTACTAGTTGCTTGCTCTACTGATTCTTGTTTCTCCTCTGGTTTAAGTTGTTCTGCTTCAATTGCTGTAATTAACACCTCTGAAACTTCCGACACTTTCATGATTTTAGCCTGTAACTCTTCTGAAGCTGTCTGCGTTAAAAAAGCAATATGGAAAGTTTGATCAAACTGTTCTTCTTCTAGACTCTCAACAGAAGGGCTCGTTTTAATTACTTCGCCTTCCGTTTCTAACACTTGGAAAACCATCATGACACGCGCTGCTTTTAACAAGCAATCTTCCCTTAAGGAAACGGCTATCTCATAAGCATTAAATGCTTGTTCAAATGACTGAAGTATAATACTCTTTTCATAATCATCATATGTAAGTTGAGTATTTTCAATTGTTGCTGGCATTTCTTCAGCGACTTCTCCTGCCTCTATAGCCTCTCCAGACTCAATTTGTTTGAGTAAAGCCACTGTACCTGTGACGTCTCGTTTACCGTCACCACCTGCTGCGATATCCATTACCATCTCTTCTAAATGATCTACAGATTCAAAGACAACATCTAGTATTTCAGGTGTTACAACAATTTTTTCATTACGTATCGCATCTAACACATTTTCCATTTTATGTGTTAGATTTGCTAAATCCTCAAATCCCATTGTTGCAGACATACCTTTCAGTGTATGTGCTGAACGGAAGATTTCACCTACAATCGTCAAATCTTCAGGATTCTTCTCAAGCTCAAGTAAATGCTCACTACAAGCTTGTAGATGTTCTTTACTCTCTTCAATAAACATTTCTAAATATTGATTAACATCCATTATCAGACACCCCTTTTAAGGCAAATATTTCATAATTGTTTGTGCGATATCTTCGACAAATACAACTTCATCAACAAGTTGTGTTTCTACTGCTGCTTTTGGCATACCATAAACGATACATGTTTCTGCTGACTCTGCTATTGCTATAGTATTACCTGTTTTTTTCAAACGTGTTAAGCCTTTTGCTCCGTCTGCGCCCATGCCTGTCATGACGACAGCTACTTTATCTAACTCTTTAAAACGACTAATATCTTCAAACATCACATCTACAGATGGTCGATGTCCAGAGCGTGGTGGCTCTTTTTTATCTAATGCAATAACATAATGCGTATTCACTTTCTTAAAGCGCAAATGATAACCTCCTGGGGCTACATAAGCAACACCATTTTGCAAAATATCACCATCTTCTGCTTCTTTAACGGTTATCGCACTTAATTGGTTTAAACGCTCTGCTAGTGATTTAGTAAAACCTGCTGGCATATGTTGAACAATTAAAATAGGTGCTTTAATCTGTTTAGGTATTTTAGTGATAACGTTTTGTAAAGCTCTCGGGCCACCTGTTGAAGTACCAATTAACACTATTTTTTGATTGCGCGATACAAATGACGACGCTGTTATTTTTTTAGGTGATATCACTCTTGCAGGAGAAGGTACTTTTGTGACTTGAAGAGAATGATCAAATTTACTTTTTGGTACTTTAACTGCTTGTTCCACTGTTTCAATTAAAATATCTTTTACTTTATGTAAATCTAAAGAAATAGTCCCACTTGGCTTAGCTACAAAATCAAAAGCACCATTCTCCATAGCACTCAATGTACTATGTGTACCTTCACGCGTTTTACTAGATAACATTACAACTGGCATCGGGTATTTTTTCATAATTTCTTTTAACGCCTCAATACCATCCATAACTGGCATTTCCACATCTAATGTAACTACGTCAGGTCTCAATGTTTCTACTTTTCGTAAGGCATCTTGACCATTACGCGCTGTCCCTACAACTTCAATTGTTGGATGATCATTAAAAAAATCACTAATAATCTTACGCATAAATGCTGAATCATCTACGACTAACAATTTATGCTTATCTGAGAAAGCCAATTAATCACGTCCTTTCGAGAAAATACTTCTGAGTTTATTTAAAAAGTTAGTTTTTACCTTTGGTATGTCCTCTTGATTAGGCTCATCCAAAAAGCGTAATACTACAATTTTTAAGGCTTTAGTAATCGCTGCATTACGATGCCCTATAGAAAAAGGTGTTTGTTCTCTCACAGCTTGACGAACAATGACGTCTTCTGGTAGAGAACCTAATACATAAATATCTTTTTCTAAAAATCGTTGCATGACTAATTTTAATCGAGAAGTAGTTTCCTCACCTTCTTGTTGAGAAAGTGCACGATTACATAAAAGGTAAAATTGCTTTTCTGCATCTCGTAAATGAATATATTTCATCATAGAATACGCATCCGTAATAGATGTTGGCTCAGCAGTTGTGATAACAATAATATCGTCTACAGACATCAATAAGTCTAGAGACCAATTTGTTGCCCCTGCGCCCATATCAAATAAAATATAATCATATTGTTTTAACAACGCATGAAATGCTTCTATCAGTTTTTCAAACATTACGGGTGTCCACTCTAAAACAGTATTCATACCAGAACCACCAGCAATATAATCCACGTCATAAGATGTATGTAACAGTACATCACTTAGTTCTTTTTCCCCTTTTAAATAGTCGCTCAAACTATCTGGAGCACTCTCACCAAGTAAAATATGGATATTACCCATACCGATATCCATATCTACCACAACAACCTTTTTACCTTGACTGCCAAGCATAATCGCAAAATTCATAGTGAAGTTACTTTTACCAACGCCACCTTTTCCACTCACAACTGCGACTGCTTTTCCTAATTGTCCTTCTGCTTGCATAATTTTTATTCGTAATGTCTCAGCTTGGTCTCTCATAGTGCTTCACCTTTGAAAAACAATTGTAGAATTTTTTCTATTGTAGCTTCTTCAATATGCTCAGGGACTTCTTGCCCATTCGTATAGTAAGCAATACCCTTATTATATTTAATCATTAAATTAATCATCGTGCCAATAGAATTTGTTTCATCTACTTTAGTAAAGATAAATTTTTCGATCGGAATCTCTTTAAATTGGTCAATAATCGCAATCATATCGTTTTCTTTTGCATTTGTAGATAACACTAAATAGGCAGTTGCATCATCTGAAAATGTAATTAATTTTGTTAAATCATCCACATATCGAGCTTCTTTATAATTTCGACCAGCGGTGTCTACAAAAATAACGTCCATTACATCTAACTTCTTTAAAGCTTGTTGATAATCATCAGCACTATATGCCACCTCTACTGGTGATTGTAACAAGCCTGCATACGTCTTTAACTGCTCAATTGCTGCAATACGATAAGTGTCCGTAGTAATAAATCCTACTTTCCTCTTTTTCTCTAGCACTGTTCGTGCCGCTATTTTGGCAATTGTTGTCGTCTTACCTACACCCGTTGGCCCTAGCACATGAATATGACGCTTTGTATCGTCAATCCCACCGAAAGGTAATTGTTGCAATTTTTCAGTTAAAAAGCGGCGTGTAATGGCTTCAAATTGTTTAAAGTTAACATCGCCTTCTTTTTGCATATGCACAAAAAGCTCATCACAAATTGGTGTGATGAGCTCCTCAGCTAACTCTTGACGCTGTAAATATGCAATATAGGGCTCTAATACATCTGGATAAGCAGATTTTTTTGTATACTTCTCAACATTTTGCATTACAGCTTTTAAACTTGCTATTTCTTTTTTCAAAGCTTCGGTAGAAGGATCAACAGTTATTGTTGTTTGTCTTGTATTTTTCTTAGGTACAACTACATCGTCTAAACCAACAACTACCTCAAACTGCTTCTGTTTTAACAAACCAAAGAACTTTTTATTTGTAATTACTTTTGTATTTAAAATTACCGCATCGTCACCATGTTCAGCACGTACTTTTCGCATAGCTTCAGGCATGGAGTCTGCAATATATTTTTTCATCTTCATTCTACATTCACCACTCCGACACTTTGAATTTCTACAGACGCATCTAATTCATTATAAGATAAAATAGGAACCTGTGGGAAGTAGCGTTCTGTTAATTGTCTTAAATACATACGAATCGCTGGTGAGCAAATAATAATAGCAGTTTGTTCCATAAACGACACGCGTTCAACTTCGGATGCAACCGCTTCTAAAATTTGTTGGGATTCGTTTGGATCCATAGCTAAATAATTACCATGTTCCGTTTGCTGAATACTATCAGCAATTGCCTTTTCAATCTTTCCAGACACTGTAATCACTTTTAATGCTTCTTGTTCGCCAACATATTGAGTAGTAATCTGTCTCGCTAGTGCTTGTCGAACATACTCTGTTAAAACATCTGTATCACTTGTTAATTTTGCATAATCTGCTAATGTCTCAAAAATAATAGGTAAATTTCGTACGGATACATTTTCACGTAATAGACGTTCCAATACTTTTTGAATCTCACCAATAGACAACGGTGTTGGCGTTAAATCTTCTACTAAAATTGGATGCGTCTCTCTCAAGTGATCAATCAATTGTTTCGTTTCTTGTCTGCCTAATAATTCACTTGCATTCGCACGAATAATCTCTGTTAAATGTGTAGATACCACACTTGGAGGATCTACTACAGTGTAGCCAAACATCTCAGCATTCTCTTTCTCTTCTTCAGTAATCCATTTCGCTGGTAATCCAAATGATGGCTCAACAGTGTCAATACCTGTAATATTATCATCATCACCAGGGCTCATTGCTAAATAGTGGTCAAGTAACAACTCGCCTTTAGCCATTTCGTTTCCTTTGATCTTAATACGATATTCATTTGGCTGTAGTTGAATATTATCTCTAATACGAACGACGGGAATAACAATACCTAACTCTAGAGCTAGCTGACGACGTATCATTACTACACGGTCTAGTAAATCGCCACCTTGTGCAGCGTCAACTAAAGGGATCAATCCGTATCCAAACTCAAATTCAATTGGGTCCACGCTCAATAAACTCACTACATTTTCAGGATTCTTCATAACATCTGTTGCTTCTTCTTCTTCAATTTCGAGTAATTGTTCTTCATCCTCAGGTTTCTTGCGATTCATCATATATGCACCAATAATGAGTGCACCACCAACGGTCATCGTCAAAATCATCGGAATTGGTGTGAAAATCCCTAAAAGAATAATTGTCCCACCTGCGATATACATCAATTTTGCCTGGGCAAATAGCTGATCCATAATATCGCCGCCAAGACTACCATTAGACGATGCTCTCGTTACTACAATACCTGTTGCTGTAGAAATTAATAACGCTGGGATTTGAGCAACAATACCATCACCCACTGTTAATTTAGAGAATTTAGTTGCTGCCTCAGCAAATTCTAAATCCATTTGTACCACACCAATGATAAGACCAAATAGTAAGTTGATGACAACCATCACCATAGATGCAATAGCATCACCTTTAACGAATTTCGTAGCACCATCCATCGCACCATAGAAATCAGCTTCACCTGATACCTTTTCACGACGCTCTCGTGCTTCACGTTCCGAGATTACACCTGCGTTCAAATCAGCATCAATACTCATTTGTTTACCTGGCATCGCATCTAATGTAAAACGCGCTGCTACTTCAGCTACACGCTCAGAACCTTTTGTAATAACAATAAATTGGATTAAAACTAAAATTAAGAATACAACTAAACCTACTAAAATATTACCACCAACAACGAAATCACCAAATGTATCAACTACTTTACCAGCATCACCATTGGCTAATATAGCACGTGTTGTTGATACACTTAAACCCAGCCTAAACAATGTTAACAGTAGAATGATTGAAGGGAAAATGGAGAAATCCAGTGCTTCTTTCATATTCATTGCAGTAAGTAATACCATTAAACCTAGCGAAATGTTAATGACGATTAGAAAACTTAACATCCACGGAGGTAGAGGGATGATGAGCATTGCTACGATCATTATTACTGCCGCTAAAACCCCTATATCCCGAACTTGCATTTTTTTCCCTCCTGTTTAGAACTTAAATTTTGCGCTTAATACGATATACATATGCGAGTATTTCAGCAACTGCCTTAAAAAACTCATCTGGCACTTGATCACCGATTTCTACTTGGTCATACATCGCACGAGCTAAAGCACGATTTTCCACCATCACAACATCATGTTCCTTCGCAATCAGTTTGATTTTTTGCGCAACAAAATCTGTACCTTTAGCCACTATTCGTGGCGCATCCATTTCATCTTCATCATATTTTAAAGCAATGGCATAGTGAGTGGGGTTTGTAATAACAACATCAGCTGTCGGGATTTCTGACATCATTCGTCGCATCGCCATTTCTCTTTGCCTTTGTTTAATTTTTGATTTGATTAATGGGTCACCTTCACTATTTTTATATTCATCTTTAATATCTTGTTTCGACATTTTTAAGTTTTTCTCATAATCATACTTTTGATATGACCAATCTAAAACTGATAAACATAACAACACGAGTGAGGCGCCCACACCCATTATGCCTACTAACTTGGCTACAGTTACTAATGTTTCTGCCGGACTTTTAAATGAGAGTGCTAATACCGATTCGATATTGGTCCAAACAATAATCGTTGTAACGCCGCCTATAAAAACAATTTTCAATATTGATTTCAACAGCTCAACAATAGCTTTAACAGAAAAAATACGTTTCAATCCTTTTATAGGATCCATCTTTTTTAAGTCAAACTTCATTGATTCTGTTGTGAATAAAAATCCGAATTGAACATAATTACCAAAAAGTGCTGCAATAAATGCAATGCCCATAATTGGTAAAATGACTTTACTTAACTCAAAGAAAGTCGATGTAATAAGGGCCATTACATCTTCACTTGTCAATTCTTGAATATGTATATTATGAATTAAAGTTTGTTTAAAAAATGTTTCAATATTATTAACATAAGAGCCCGCAAAAGCTATTAAAAAAATAAATACTGCCAACATTACAATTGCACTTGATATATCTTGACTCTTTACAACTTGTCCTTTTTTTCTTGCATCTTGTCTTTTTTTAGGGGTAGCTTTCTCTGTCTTTTCACCCGCAAAAAATTGTAGGTCTAAACGCAATAACATGTTAGCCACCACCTAAAATCATCATCAAATCTCGCATTGTTGTAACTACAATTGTAATTAACTTCATAATAACTTCCATCATAACAGCAATCATTATAATAATAACAAGAAAACTCACTGTAATTTTAATAGGAAAACCTACGACAAATATATTTAACTGTGGCACTGTTTTCGCTGTAATCCCCAGTGCTAAGTCGACCAAAAATAATGTGGCAATAATAGGAGCCGCCATTTGAAAGGCCAGTCCAAAAATCGTTGTGAACGTCCCAATAATGAAGAGAGCAAATTGTTCATCTCCTAGTGTGGGCATCATTTGAGATACAGGCAAATATTCATAGCTATAAAAAATGCCATCCATAATAACGTGATGTCCATTAACTGCTAATAATAACAGTAACGCCAATGTATTAAAAAATTGACCGATTAATGGGCTCTGTGCGCCTGTTTGAGGGTCAATAATGTTAGCAATAGCAAATCCCATTTGGAAGTCAATAAAACTACCTGCAATTTGGATTGCTGACATTACGATATAACCAGCTAATCCGATTAGTAAACCAAACATAGCCTCTTTTATCACCAGCAAGAAATAAGTACCATCAATTTCAAGGATCGTCGTATCTTGTATCGTATATGACATAATAAAAGCGAGTATAACTGCTAAAGCAATTCGTACTTGTTGCGGTATCGTACGATAAGAGAAAAATGGAACCGTGACGAAAAATGCAGACACTCTAACCAGTATCAATAAAAAAACGGGTAACTTTGGCAACAATTCATTCATTTTTCGTTCATCCTATGTATCGAATCAAGTTTTCAAAAATATCTTGAGCGTAGCCCGTCACTTGTGAAAGCATCCATGGTCCAAAAAATACAATAGCGACTAAAACTGCTACAATTTTAGGTACAAATGCTAACGTTTGTTCTTGAATAGATGTTGTAGCTTGGAATATACTAACTGCCAATCCTGTTAATAAGGCTACAAGTAACAACGGACCGCTCGTTAATAGGACGACCCAGATGGCACGTTCTGCAACTGATATTACCATTTCACCTGTCATACTGATTCATCCCCTAAAAACTTTGTAGTATCGACTTCATCACTAAATACCAACCGTCAACAAGTACAAATAATAATATTTTGAATGGTAATGAAATCATTACCGGTGGCAACATCATCATACCCATTGACATTAAAGTACTTGCCACAATCATATCAATGACTAAAAAAGGTATAAAAATCATAAAACCAATTTGAAATGCTGTTTTAATTTCACTTAACGCGAAGGCAGGCACTAACATGGTTAATGGTAGTTCCTCAACGGTTGTAGGCATTTCTTCTACACCATTATAATTTAAAAACAATTCTAAATCCTTTTGTCTCGTATGCGAACTCATAAATTCTTTAAAAGGTAAACTAGCCTTATCATATGCCTCGTCCAACGAGATTTCATCCGCAAATAAAGGCTGTAACGCTTCTTTATTCACCTCTGTAAATGTTGGTGTCATAATAAAGAAAGTTAAAAACAATGCTAAACCTACAATCACTTGATTAGGCGGCATTTGCTGTGTAGCCAATGCCGTTCTAACAAAGCTTAGAATAATAACAATCCGCGTAAAGGATGTCATTAATATTAAAATACTAGGCGCCAACGATAAGACCGTTAAAAGCAATAATAACTTTACGGAAGTAGAGACATTAGCAAGGTCCATACCATCACCTAGAAAGCTTGCGAAGGTTTGCTGCTGTTGCATAAGTATAAATTCCATTACTTATCTGTCTCCTTCTTCCAATTATTAATTTCTTCTTGACGCTCCGCATTGATTTTATTTATTTTTTCTTGAAATAATGCATTAAAACTTGTGTCGTTCTCTTGCGTGGGTTTGTCTTTTTTGAAGCGTGAAAAAACTTCAGCAAACTTTACTGGTGCAGCTGCTAAAATTTGTTTATCTTCATACATTTTTTGAAGAGCTTCAATTTCAACGGAATCTGTTATTTCTTTTAACAATTGAATATTTTCACCTACACCAACAAGATATAAACGATTACCCATTTGTAAAAGCTGTACAGATTTTTGTGCGCCTAATGTAATACCACCTAGATTTTGAATCATTTGATTATGTTGATATTTCGAATTTCGACTATTAATAAACTTCATCACAAAATAAAGGAGCGCAATTACTACTGCAAAAGCGACAATAGCTTTTAAAAAGTCCACTGTTGTACTAGATGTTTTCGCCACTTTTTGTGATTCTTTTTCCTTGTTGTCTTTTTCTTCTTTATCAGCACATTTATCTGGATTCTTCATACATTCCTGTACAGTACTAGGGCCGTCCTCTGCTAATACCTCTGTGGGAAAAACAGATATAAGCAGTACAGTTAACAAAGTTACAACTTTAACGATGTAAGACATACGCATCGCTTAACTCAACGCTTTTTGAATAGCCTCGATAACGCGATCTGCTTGGAAAGGCTTAACGATAAAGTCTTTCGCACCTGCTTGAATCGCATCAATAACCATTGCTTGTTGCCCCATTGCTGAACACATGATAACAATAGCATTAGGGTCTGTACCCTTAATTTCTTTTAATGCTGCAATACCATCCATTTCAGGCATTGTGATATCCATCGTTACTAAGTCAGGCTTTAATTCATTATACTTTTCTACCGCTTGTTGACCATCTGCTGCTTCTCCAACTACTTCAAAACCATTCTTAGATAAAATATCCTTAATCATCATACGCATGAAAGCTGCGTCATCTACAATTAAAATCCTTTTTGACATACCTATTCTCCTCCAATATCAATTATCTTAAGTGATTGATTCGCTCTGCTTGACTAAGAACATCTGTAATGCGAACACCAAAATTCTCATCAATAACAACAACTTCACCCGTAGCAATTAGACGATTATTGACTAATATATCTACAGGCTCACCTGCTAATTTATCTAACTCGATAATTGACCCGCCAGATAGTTCTAAAATCTCTTTTACAGAACGCTTCGTACGTCCTAACTCTACCGTAACTTGGAGGGGGATATCAAGTAGCATATTTAAGTTTCTATTCTCATTTTGTCCTAATGATGCTGATTCAAAAGCGGCAAATTGCGCAGGCTGTACATTTACTGGCGGCGCTTGTGGCGCGGGTTGTTGATATACAGGCTGTTGATATTGCGGCTGTTGCGGTTGGACAGGTTGTTGATACTCTTGTTGTGGTGCCTGTGGCATGGGTTGCTCTTGAACTGGTGCGGGTGTTGGCGCAGCTTGTTGTTCAATTACTGGTGCCGGCTCTGCTACTTTAGTCTCTTCTTCAACTTCTCCATTTAATAGAGAATTCACTAGACTTTTACTAAAATGCAATGGTAATAATTGCATAATATTAGAATCAATTAATGTACCAATACGTAAACGGAATGACACTTTAACAAGTAAGTCATCCTCTGGAATATTATCTTCGCCTTCTTTTTTTGTAATATTCATTAAATCGATTGAAGGTGGAGAAATATCTACCTTTTTGTTAAAGATCGCTGACATAGATGTCGCTGCAGAACCCATCATTTGATTCATTGCTTCTTGTACAGCACTTAATTGTATTTCACCCAATTCTTCATTAGGATTTAAGCCATCTCCGCCTAACATTAAATCTGCAATAATTGCAGCATCTGATTGTTTAATGACTAAAAGATTCATACCTAGTAAACCAATAGTATATTCTACTTGTACGGCTACATAAGGGTGCGGGAACTCCTCTTCTAACTTATTACGATTAATCATTGAAATACTTGGTGTCGTAATATCTACCTTTTGCCCTAATAATGAAGACAGTGCAGTTGCAGAACTACCAAATGAAATATTGCCAATCTCACCAAGCGCATCCTGCTCTATAGAATCTAAATAATCCTCAATTTTCATCTCGCCTGTTTCTTCACCATTCTCTTCTGTTGATGGTGGTGTATCATCTTCTAAAGATTCACCGCGAAGTAGCGCTTCAATTTCCTCTTGGGATAACATTTCATCACTCATCTTCGTCTCCTCCTTTCACTGGCTCTATAATTTGAACAGCTAATTTTTTGCCTACCTTACCTGGTTGTACAGTAAATTTCGGTAGAGAGCCTACTTTCAATAATAACGGGTTATCTGCTGGTTGATCTAGTTGTACAACATCACCCTGTTGCATGAATAGAAAATCTTCAATTGTAATCGTTGATGTACCTAACTCAACACTTACTGGTAATTGAGCACGTTTCACATTTGTTTCTAGTGCTTTTGTTTGTTCAGGAGACATTTCCTTTGTATTGGATTGCATCCAATAACGAACAGATAGATTAGGAACGATAGGTTCTAATACTACGTGTGGTATACAAATATTAATCATACCGCTTGTTTCACCAATAACTGTATTTAACGAAATCACAACTACAGTTTCATTTGGTGAAATCATTTGTAAAAACTGTGGATTTACTTCAAGTTCTACTAACATTGGGTCAATCTCTGCAATACTTTCCCATGCTTCTCGTAAGTTATCAAAAGAACGTTCAAATAGATTCGTCATAATTTTAGTTTCAATTTCTGTTAAATTATCAACATTACTATGACTCTCTCCCGTTCCTCCCATCATACGATCTAACATTGAATAGGCAATGTTCGGGTTAATTTCCATTAAAATATTACCGTCTAGAGGCGGCACTTCAAACACATTAATTAGTGTCATATTCGGAATCGAACGCACGAACTCCTCGAATGGGATTTGGTCAACTGATGCGACCGTGATTTGTACATATGTACGTAATTGAGCTGAGAAAAACGTTGTAATTAATCGCGCGAAATTTTCATGCACTCGTGTTAAACTGCGAATTTGATCTTTTGAAAATCGAAGCGCACGTTTAAAATCATACACTTTTACACGTTTCTCTTCATCTTCCTTCTTAATATCATCAGCTGTCATTTCACCAGTCGATATTGCGGAGAGCAACGCATCAATTTCGGATTGGGATAATACATCTCCCGCCATTTGCCCACCTCCATTATAAAGTCAATTTAATTAAGTATATTAGCTAATGATACATGATGTAATCGAAACCTCTGTGATCTCGCCATCACGCATTAACTCATTCAATTGCGTTTTTATAGCTGATTCAAACTTTAACTTCCCATCTTTCCCTTCCAAATTTTTAGAAGAGAGCTCTGATAATTCTTTGATAACAATATTTTTTGTTTGGAAGTCACGTTTGCCTAACTCTTCTGCTGCATCTTTGCTTGTCGTTTGAATTTTTAGCGTTAGACGAACAAATTTTTTGTCAGATAAATTAGTTGTAATCTCTTCAACATCAACAGATGCTTCTAATACGTCATCAATGGTTGGTTCTAAAGATTTTGCTGGTTTATCCATTTGCATTTTTAGTACAATGGCAACCACACCAATGAGCACAATTACAACAAGTGCAATGGCTACAATGGTTAATGTTTTATTATTCTTCATCATCTTCACCTCGTAGATGCGGATTTGATAAAATTTGTATATTTAAGTAAAAGGCCTTAACCTTTTCTCGCACCTCTTCTTCTGATTCTTTTACAATTGTCTTTGTACCTGTCGTAAGTGTAATTGTTGTGTCTGGAAAAGACTCAACTGTTTCTATGTATAAAGCATTTAATGTAAACTTTTTACCATTTAGTCTTGTTACTTCAATCATAATTGATAGCCGGGCTGACGAGTGCCGGCCCGACCCTCCTCATTACATGTTTTACCGTTCTAAATTATACGCTTTTATCGCTTCAAGTTCACTAACTCTTGTAAAATTTCATCAGAAGTTGTAATGATACGCGTATTTGCTTGGAAACCACGTTGTGCAACAATCATTTCTGTAAACTCTTCTGATAAATCTACGTTAGACATCTCTAAATAACCCGATTCTACCGTACCAATACCTGCTACTGAACCCGCCTGCATTAATACATTACCTGAACTTTGTGATGGAATATAGTAGTTACCACCCACTTTTTCCATACCACCTGGGTTGGAGAATTTACCTAAAATAGCTTGCCCAGCATATTGTAATTCACCCGCTGCATCTACGTATGAAATTGTACCATCTTGGCTAATGCCCATTTTTTGAGCATCTTTTGGAATACGGATTGGCCCTACTTCAATATCTTCAGCTGATAAATCTGTTGTTGTACCTGAAATGCCATTAGCTTCTTTATCTGTATTAAAATTAGTTGTACCTTTTTCAGGTTCTGCTGCTCCGTCAAAATCTGTATAATACGTATAAATATTTTCATTGGCATGTCCATATAAATATTTACCATCTGCATTCACTAAATAACCGTCCGGGTCCATATAGAAGTTACCAGCGCGTGTGTAAACTAAACCGTCAATCGCACTGTCTCCACCACCATCTTGAATATTACCAAACTCATCTCGCCCTGTACCTGTTGAGTCGCCAACAATGAAGAATCCATCTCCTGAGATTGCCATATCTAATGTGTAACCCGTTGATTGCATAGAGCCTTGACCATGCATAACGTCGATCGCAGACATTTGTGCACCTAAACCAACTTGTTTAGGATTAACACCACCACGTGTAGCACTTGGTGAAGAAGCACCTGATTGAGTTTGTGAAATCAAATCTTTGAAAATAACACGGCTCTTTTTAAACCCGTGTGTATTAACATTGGCAATATTATTACCAATAACATCTAACTTCGTTTGGAAATTGCGTAAACCTGAAATACCTGAATACATGGAACGTAACATAATTGTAGTTCTCCCTTCAATTTTGTCGCACCGCTTCTATCATTCCACAGCGCAAGGCTTCCTTTAAACGAAAGGTCCAGCCCTATAGCACAATTGTGCCATCAATATTCGTAAAGATTTGCTCTTTTGCTTCCGTGCGATCCATCGCCGTAATTACTGTGTTATTTTTTGCACTAATAATTAACGCTGCTTGTTCCATCAATACAAGTGGGTGTTTGACACCCTTCAAACTTGCTTCCTGTACTTTGTTCGATACATGACTCCACTCTTGATCTGAAATATGGATTTGACGATCTTGCAATCGTTCAGTAGCATGTTTACTCACCCTCAATTGTTTAGCAGCTACTTCAAGATGCTGTAAAAAAGATTGAGGAGTCGCTTTATTGTTTAATGGTCGGTTTTGAATCGTTGGCTGAAAAGGCACATTTCCTATGCCATATGTTTTCACCTGATTCACCTACCTTATGCACTAATACCAATAAATTGGCTGTCTGTGATTTTTTCGTTATTATCTAAAATATAAGTTATTTTCCCGTCTTTATTAGATACTGATGTTACTTTAGCTTGTGCTTCTTTTTCTTCATCATTTTCATCTGTATATTTGTATGTCACTGTTTTACCAATTAAAGCGCTAGCGCGTACAATTGCTGATTCATTCGCTGTATTATTATTTAATACACCTGAGATATTACCAACAGCAATTTCTTTGCCGTCTGCCAATTTAAATACAGGCTCGCCATCTTTAAATTGTACAGATTGGATAACACCTTTACCTTCATTCACGATAAAGTTACCTTCATCATCTTTTTCTGTACTAATTTCGTGCCACTGTACTTCTTTACCAATGAAGTTTGTATACTCCATCATTTGTGATTGTTGCTGTGACATTAGCAATGCTTCCATTGCTTTAGTCATATTTTGCATTTGTTCTAAAGAAGAAAACTGAGCCATTTGTGCAATAAACTCACGATCGTCCATCGGATTTGTAGGGTCTTGATTTTGTAATTGTGTAATGAGTAATTTCAAGAAATCATCTTTACCTAACATATTATTACCCGTTTGGCGCACTTCTTCTTTACGATTTTCTAAGTAATAGTTATCGCCAATGACGCCGCCATCTGCTGGTGGCTTACTTCTAAAGTTACTGCCTTGAATCGTTGCCATAGACATTATTACTGCACCTCCTCATTCAAAATATCTTCAAAACTCTGTTCAGGTTCCGCATGCTGTTCTTGTTGCTCTTCTTCTTGTTGTCGCTTAAAGAACTGATTAAAGAAACCTTGTTGCTCACGCTGTTGTCGGTCTGAATCTTGCATCGTTTGGCCTACATCAATACGTTCAACTTGTAATCCTTGTTGTACAAATGCTTGTTTCAATTGATGTAATTGATTGTCCAATAATTCACGGCCTGAAGCTGTCGAGGCTAAAATACGAGCACTTAATACACCTTCATGTTGAGATAGTTCAATACGTAAACTGCCTAAATTCTCAGGATATAACTTGATTAACAAACGTGTTACGCCTTGATTATTCGACATTTGAGCTTTAGCTACAATAGCTTGCATCTCTTTAATTAATGCTTCAGATTGTGCGGATTGATTTTGTGGCAACGTTATTTGAAATGTATTTGGCCTCGTTTGCACAGTATGAGAAGTAATAGGTGCTACATCTGTCGTTGTTTGTTCCTTAGATGACATAAACGTCATAAACGGAACTTTAACTTTAGGTGTTTCTTCTGTACTTTCCATGTTTTTTAGCAATGCTTGCATCATCTGATTAACAGGCTGCGTTTTAGTCTCTTGCATAGATGTTAAATCTACTTCTTTACTTACTAAATTAATCGTTTGTAAAAGTGCTGTTACTTGCTCTGCCTGTTTTGGCGTTAGTTTAGCATCACCTTTATTTCCTGCTGTTAATAAAGATTGTAGCTGTGGTTCGTTACTGATTAACATTGTTAGTAAATCCCAAGCATCCTTTGCTTCCACTTCTTCACCTAATACGTGTTCAACAATTTCTTGCAGTTCAGTTTCACTTATGCCCAGTGCTTGTAGTAATGGGTTTAACTCTTCTAACGCTTGATTTAGATCCATAACTTGACCATCTTCTAAAACAATTAAAGCATCGTCTAAAGTAATACCTAGTAAATCAAAAAGCTCTTGTACATCTTCACTTTTCAACACAGCTTGGATGAATTCTGTACTTTCCATATTAGTTTCACTAACTGACTCTTTGACTGTTGGTTGAGTCAGCGCTTGCTGAAATACTTTACCAAACTGATCCGATTGTTTAGCGTCAATTGGCTCAGGTGCTTTCGTACTTGCTTTTGCCTGTACCATTTGCATAAACTGTACATTCATCGTCATTCACCTCCTTTTACTCTTTGGCTAATAACTCTGTATATTTCGCAGCTTGTTCTGGCGTCATCTTTTCAAAAATTTTAGCAACGGTATCTGGTTTTAAATTAGACAAAATTCGCAGTGCTTCCACATCACTCATTTTAGCAATTACAGGAGCTGCTGCTTTAGGCGCCATTTTTTCATATGTTGAAATAATTTCACTGAACTCTCGCTTAGTATCATCTTGCTCACGTTGCACTTTTTCCATCTCAAATACTAATTTTTCTTGTTCAGTCACTACTTTTTCTTTCTCTTGGTTTGCTGTATCTAACTCTGTTTGTAATTGCGCAATTTGTGCTTCCTTTTCCGCAATCACACCTTGTAGCTCTAACACCTTTTGATCATTATTCTTTACTTGCTCTGCTGCCTTCTCTTTATCTTTATCCGTTGAAGAGATAAACGGAATGTTCAATTGGTCTAATTTAAAAATATTTCCTCCTGAAAGCTGCATGATGACAAGTAATGCTGCTGCGATAAATGCGATTGGTACAATGCCAAATAAAAAGAACTTCTTAAAAAACCCGCCACGCTTCTTTTCTTTTTCTTGAGGTAGTTTTGCTTCTTTTGCCATAAAAAACTCACCTTATTTCTTTCTTGTTATACGTTTGTAGAGAAATCTCATCTAGAAAGTTCATTTCGATGCGATTCTGTTCTTCTTGAAAAATGTTATAATCACGTTCTTGCATTTTTTCGAATTTACGTACTTCTAAGTTTTTCTCTAATAACTTCTCTTCATACCACTGCATTTTGGCACGGGCCTGAATTACTTTTTGTTGCACATCACTAATCGTTTTTTCTAAACTATCAATAAAACGAGCATAATGATGGACTTCATCTATAGAAGAACCTACCGCAAGGCGCTCTTGCTGATAATCAATCAATTCTTCTTTCTTTTTCAATAAATCATATAGCTTTGTTGCCGCAGCTTCAAAGGCTTTAGTCGCTTCTTTATAAGCCATTTCAGTCTCGTTTTTTTCCTGCTCACGAATATTTAATATTTGCGAAAAACGATATTGATACCTCACTATCTCACCCCACCATTTGATAATGCTACTAATTCTGACACGCTATCTTCTAGTGATACTTTATCCATGAAACCTTGTTTCAAATAAGAAGTTATAAGTGGCTCATATTGAATAGCTTCATCAATTTCTTGTGATGTCCCTCGCTTATAAGCACCAATGTTAATTAAATCCTCTGACTTATTGTATGTATAATACAGATTACGCAAACGCTCTGCTGCACTTCGATGTTCTGGTGTTGCAATATGGTTCATTAAACGACTCACACTTTTCAACACATTGATTGCAGGATATTGTCCTTTATTCGCTAATGTACGATCTAATACAATGTGACCATCTAAAATCCCTCGTACAGTATCTGCAATAGGCTCATTCATATCATCACCATCAACTAATACGGTATAAAAAGCCGTTATCGTCCCATGTAGATTCGTACCCGTGCGCTCTAATAGTTTAGGTAAAATTGCAAACACAGATGGTGTATACCCTCGTGTTGCTGGTGGCTCTCCAATCGCTAATCCTACTTCTCGTTGAGCCATGGCTACTCGCGTTACAGAATCCATCATTAACATGACACTAAGCCCTTTATCTCTAAAGTACTCTGCAATCGCTGTTGCTGTAAAAGCACCTTTAATACGCATCAAAGCCGGCTGGTCTGATGTGGCAGCCACAACAATTGAGCGACTTAGCCCTTCTGGACCTAAATCTCTCTCAATAAACTCTCGTACCTCACGCCCACGTTCGCCAATTAAGGCAATGACATTTAAATCTGCTTTTGTATTTCTGGCAATCATACCGAGTAATGTACTTTTACCAACACCCGAACCTGCAAAGATACCGATACGTTGACCACTTCCTACTGTCAACATCCCGTCAATTGCCTTCACACCTACTTCTAAACGTTCATTAATAGGTGGTCGTGTTAATGGATTAGGTGGATCTTGTTCAGTTGCCACAGTTGGTAAGCCATTGGGCAGGACTGTACCATCAATCGGGTTGCCCATGGAATCAAGCACTTTACCGATTAATTCATTTCCTACTTTAATTTCGAGTGGTGCATGCGTTCCCTCTACTAAACATCCTATCGAGATTTCTCTCAATGAAGTATACGGCATTAAGACAACAATCTCATCTTTAAACCCAACCACTTCAGCTAATATAATTTGATGCCCATCACGTATAGTTGGGACATGTATTTTGCACACGTCTCCAATCGAGCTTTCAGGCCCTTGCGACTCAATCATCAGCCCAATAACACGTGTAACACGCCCAAATTTTTTAAAGGTTGGAATTATAGGAATTTGATTCATTAAATCTGCTGCTTTCATGCCATCATTCCTTGTTATTTAATAGTTCGAACAGTTTATGTCTTAGTTCATTCAGTTGTTCATCAATGGAGACAACAATACGTCCATGATTTGTTTCAATATAGCATTCTGTCTCTTCTAATTCTTCTAAAACAAAGATTAAGAATGGTACATCAGGTGGGAATATGCCTGAGAGTTCTTCACGATTGACTGTTAATAACTCATAATATGCTGGTGCTACATAAATTTTTATCTCTTTCATTTCACGAGCTTCTTTTAAGCCACGCTGAACAATGGATAAAAATGTTTCTGCATGGTCTGCTAATTGCTGATCGATAATACGAGAGGCTGCTTGTAGCGCTAACGATAAAATTACATTTTCTTGTTCTTCTAAGTAGCGTGTGGCATTCTGCTCTGCTAATTGAATAAGCGCATTAGCCTGTGCTAAGTCTGCTTGCATAGCAGCTGTGGCCTTTTGCATTCCCTCATCATAGCCTTGAGCAAACCCTTCATCATAAGCGGCTTGCACATGTTGAGGCCGCTCATCTTCCCACGCTTGTTTTGCTGCCTCAATCTCCATTAATGCTGCTTGTTTATAAGCTTCAAATGCTTGTTTCTCATCCTCAATTTGAACATTCGCATCATGTAACATCTTTTGACGTTCACTTTGAATATCACTTAGAGAAAGCTGTGGCACAGGTTGCTCTTGTGCCACATCTTCAAATAGTTTTTGAATTTTAATCTCTCTTGCCTCTACTTCTTCTGTATTGGCACGATAGGAACGGATGATTCTAGACAATGACATCATCGCCTCCACCACGAGCAATAATAATCTCACCTGCGTCTTCTAGACGACGAATTGTCCCTACAATACGTGTTTGAGCTTCTTCAACATCACGTAAACGCACAGGGCCCATGATTTCCATTTCTTCTCGGAATGTCTCTGCCATACGCTGTGACATATTATTGAATAGGATTTCTTTTACTTCTTCACTTGATACTTTCAGTGATAATAATAAATCTTCATTTTCACAATCACGAATCACACGTTGAATAGAACGATTATCTAGTGTAACAATATCTTCAAAGACAAACATGCGCTTTTTAATTTCTTCTGCTAATTCTGGATCTTGAATTTCAAGTGCATCCAAAATGGTTTTCTCTGTTTGTCGGTCTACGCCATTTAACACTTCTACTACTGCATCTACGCCACCTGTTTCTGTGTAATCTTGTGTAACAGTAGAAGATAATTTTCGTTCTAAAACCGATTCGATTTCACTGATAACTTCTGGTGAAGTTGAGTCCATAATCGCAATACGTTTTGCAATATCTGCTTGTACTTCTTGAGGAAGGGATGACAAAATTACACCTGCTTGCTCAGCTTCTAAGTAAGATAAAATTAATGCGATAGTTTGTGGATGCTCATTTTGAATAAAGTTAAAAATTTGAGCTGGGTCTGCACGGCGCGCAAAATCAAAGGGTCGCACTTGTAAAGAAGAAGTCAAGCGATTAATAATTGCTTGCGCTTGGTCTTCTCCCAGTGCTTTTTCGAGTACTGTTTTCGCATAGCCAATACCGCCTTGTGAAATGTAGTCTTGTGCCAAAGCAATATTATGGAACTCTTCAATAATCTCTTCTTTAACACCTGGCTCCACTTTTTTAACACTTGATATTTCCAGTGTTAAACGCTCAATTTCTTCTTCATCTAAATGTTTATAAACAGCTGCAGACACTTCAGGCCCCATTGAAATTAATAGTAAAGCCGCTTTTTGTCTACCTGTTAATTCTTTTTCTTTTTTAGACACAGGGGAACCTCCTAATTAGTCTTCTGAAATCCAGCTGCGTAGCAATTTCGCGAAGTCCTCTGGTTTTTCTTTTGCCATTTTCTCAAGTTGTTTACGTCGCAATGTTGCTTCCGTTTCTACTTCTTCATTGACATCATCAATAATCATTTCTTCTTGTTCTTCTAAAATAGCTGCTTCTTCATCTTCTTGCGCTTTTTTACGTGAACGTATGATGAAGAAAATTAATAAGCCAATTACGGCTAATAAAATGCCACCAACTACCCATGCCCACCATGGAATCGTCGGTTTCTCATTAGCTGTCATATCTGCTTTACCTAGCATTTCTTGAACAGATAGCGAAACTTTATTTTCGATATCTTCATCTGTAAATTCGCCAATGGCTTCTTTATCTAGAGATGTACGAACTACAGTTTGTAGAATATTTTCAATTTCAGCTTGTACAGCTGGATCTAATGACGTTGCATCATCTGCTTTTGGTGGTTCAATAATCGCTTGAATACCTAAATCGCGAATACGATATGGCGATTTTTGCACCTCTTTACGAATACGGTTCACATCATAGTTTACTGTATCCTCATTACGCTCATACTCGCCATCCCCAAATGCACCTTCTTGATATCCCACTAAATTATCTTCTGGGCGACCACCCTCTGGTGTACCTGTTGGCGCAACGCCTGTACCTGTATACGACTCTGCAATACGCTGTGCACTAATCTCAATACCAGCCATATTCTCTTCATCGACAGGCTCTACATAATCACCTGTTTCATTCACTTGATCAAAATCAATATCTGAAGTGACGATGACTGCAACTTTCTCAGGCCCCATTAATGTGCTCAACATCGTTTGTACTTGACGTTGTAGGTTTGCCTCAATCATACGTTTTGTCTCAATTTGTTGGGTGACTAAATCACCACCTGATGATTTAGGTGTCATCGAGAAGTCTTCTAAGTATTGGTTCGTTATGCGAATATTTTCTGGTTTTAAATTAGGCACACTCTTTTCAACAATACGATACATTGTTGCAATTTGTTCATCTGTAAATTCTTGTCCTGGTGCTGTATTTAATGTAATAGCTGCTTGTGCCTCTTTATCTTGCATACCTGGTTTAACAAATACTTCGCTTTTTGGCAACGTCAACATGACGTT
The DNA here is from genome assembly GCF_014643595.1 of Lysinibacillus alkalisoli. GTDB lineage: Bacteria > Bacillota > Bacilli > Bacillales_A > Planococcaceae > Metalysinibacillus > Metalysinibacillus alkalisoli. The sequence goes on along the minus strand of NZ_BMJT01000004.1, from coordinate 242,875 downwards.
AGCATCTTTTACACCTTCAAATACAGTCAATAAGTTCTTAAGTTCATTTTGTGTTGCAGCTAAATTAAGTACTTGGAATTCATTATCTGTAACACCAAACCCTGTATTACCTATAGACGAATAACTAATCGTACCTGTTTTAGGATATCCCTCAGAGGCTAATTGAACGAGTAGTTGGTCTGATAGTTCCTCAGGTACTAGTATAGAAGTACCTCCTGGTCCAATTTCATATTGAACAGCCTGTGCATCTAGCGCTTCTTTTATCGCGCCTATCTCAGCAGTTGACAAGTCTTGATAAAGTGGCACAAAGTTTGTACGTGTGGCATAAAATGTGATAATAGCTGCTAAAGCAATTACACCAATGATTGAACCAATCATGACACCCTTTTGTGTTTTACTGCGACTTTGCCAAAATGCCTTTGAATCATCTTTTATTTTGTTTAGTCGTTCATTCATTACGAATCCTCCGGTTATAGTGAATGCTCCTACATTGAATACCTCGCGATAACCGTGTGATTATACACTCATACGCATTATTTCTTGGTAAGCATCAATCACCTTATTACGAACTTCCATCGTTGCACTCAAAGTAACGCCTGCTTTTTGCGAAGCAATCATCACTTGATGCAATTCTACATTTTCGCCATTTATTAACTTTTGTGTTAAGTTATCGGATTGAATTTGTTGATTGTTCACCTCAGCAATTGCTTGCTTTAACTCTGTTGCAAAACTTTCTTGTGCTTTGTACGGTGTAGTATTATGTAAATTTGGCTTAATAGGTTGCTCAATGGCATTAGGTGCAAAATTGTTAGTTATTGCATTGATTGGCATTATGTATTCACCCCTTTATTATTTTCCAATTTCTAGTGCTTTCGTCAACATACTTTTATTAGCATTGAATACTGTAACATTTGCTTCATAAGAACGTGTTGCTGATATTAAATCTACCATTTCACGCAGTGGATCTATATTTGGCATTTCTATGTAACCTTCTTCATTTGCATCAGGATGCCCTGGATTATAAACAAGTTTAAATGGTGTCTCTTGGTCTTCTTTAATGCGTGAGACAGTTACACCATTGCCAACTGCACCTTTATCGCTTCTTCCCATTGCCACTTGTAAAAAGTTAGAAAACTTACCTTCTGCAGCAGATAACGTAACGGTTTTACGACGATAAGGTTCCCACTCACCATCTACTTGTTTGGCTCTCGTAGTATCAACATTTGTCATATTAGATGAAATGACATCCATGCGCAAGCGCTGTGCTGTTAATGCGGAAGCTGTCGTATTCATACTATGAAATATACTCATTTATTATTTGCCTCCTTTGATGACATTATTAAGTGAACTGAACTTACCATTAATACGTTCTACTAATGCGTTGTTGTAAATGATATTCTCTGCCATTTTAGCTTGTTCAGCGTCCATATCAACGCCATTACCTGATACACGATAACGTAAATTATTATAACCAAAAACACCAGGCGTTTTTTGATTGATTGCAAAATCATAATGTTTAGTATGCGTACGGTTGGCATGGAGAGAACCTGTAGTCTGTTCTTCTAACATTTTTTTAAAACTAACATCTTTTGCCTTATAGTGCGGAGTGTCTACATTCGCAATATTTTGAGCAATTGTTTTTTGTTTTACTGTAGAATAATTCAAACCATTCTCTAATGAGCGAATAGTACCACCGAATAAATTCATTATTTTCACCTCGTTTGTATGTATGCAGTGTTGTCACAATTGTATATTAGATAACTTAATTGTAATTAAGATATGCCCTAGTGTCTATTGGTCATTTTAATCAGTACCTAGGCGATACTAACTATTTTTAGGCTTTTTTTCTCATATACAAATGGTTTAGAAAGTGTTTCGTTCTAACGGTTTTTTTATAACTTTAGCGTCATTACAGCTTTTGTCAACATTTATGATTTATATGATTTTTTACTCATAGCAACAAATTCGATAATAATAAGTCTAAAGACTTATTTTTATAAATAATTAATCTTTTATTCATAAATCCGCCATAATTCTCACTTTTCACAAGAAAAGACTGTACTAAGCACGAAACTTAGCACAGCCCCCTATTATACACGTACTTATTTCATTTTAACTTCTGCAAGCGCAGCTAGGAACTTATCGTTTAACACTTTGATATATGTCCCCTTCATCCCTAAAGAACGGGATTCAATAACTCCTGCACTCTCTAGTTTACGCAGTGCGTTTACAATAACAGAGCGCGTAATCCCAACACGGTCTGCGATTTTAGAAGCAACAAGTAAACCTTCTGTACCGTCTAGCTCTTCAAAAATATGATCAATCGCTTCTAACTCACTAAATGATAATGAATTAATCGCCATTTGTACGACCGCTTTACTGCGCGCTTCTTCTTCGATTTCTTCTGCTTTTTCGCGCAAAATCTCCATACCAACAACCGTTGCTCCGTACTCTGCTAAAATTAAATCCTCATCCACAAACTCCGCTGATAAACGAGCTAAAATTAATGTACCTAAACGTTCACCACCACCAATAATCGGCACGATTGTTGTTAAACCTTTTTCAAATAATTGACGATTCTCTACAGGGAAAGCAGTGTGTACATTGTAAACATCTAGGTTTGGTGATGTTTCTGAAATATGGAATAAGTTATTTGTATATTCTTCTGGAAATTGACGCTCTTCAAACATCTTTTTCATACGTTCGTTTTCGATTTGCTGATGAATTGAGATTCCTAATAACTTACCTTTACGACTCACGATAAATACATTGCTATCAATTGTGTCACCTAAAATATCAGCCATTTCTTTAAAATTAACAGGTTTACCTGCTGAAGCTTGTAACATTGAGTTGATTGTACGTGTTTTCGCTAATAAGTCCATGATAAATTTTCCTCCTAAATTGAATATCAGCTATTTTCTTAATATTTTAAAGCTTTTTATATAATAGCGATACTAATTTCTCTTATAAATTATAAAATAAATTGTGATAAATCTTTATTCTTAACAATATCGCCTAATTTACCATCTACATAGGCTGGTGTAATTTCGATATGGGCTGGTGCAATTTCTGAAGCTTCAAACGATACTTCTTCTAGTAAGCGCTCTAAAATTGTGTGAAGACGACGAGCACCAATATTGTCGGTCTCTTGATTCACTTCTATTGCGATTTCAGCAATACGTGCAATCGCATCTTCTGTGAAGTTAATCGTAACACCTTCCACTTCAAGTAGTGCCTTATACTGCAAAACTAACGATTGGTCAGGCTCTTGCAAAATACGCACAAAATCGTCCTTTGTTAACTTATTCAATTCGACTCGAATTGGCAATCTCCCTTGTAACTCCGGAATTAAATCTGACGGTTTTGACATATGAAATGCACCCGCACCAATAAATAACATATAATCTGTCTTTACTGGTCCGTATTTTGTCGTAACTGTTGACCCTTCAATAATTGGTAAAATATCGCGTTGCACACCCTCACGAGACACATCCGCAGATGAGTTTGAGCTGCGGCTTGCGATTTTATCAATTTCGTCAATAAAAATAATACCTGTCTGTTCAGCTCTTGTAATTGCTTGTTGAGATAGTTCATCTGCATCAATCAACTTATTTGCCTCTTCCTGCGTTAACACACGACGAGCGTCTTTCACTTTTAAACGACGCTTCTTCATTTTTTTAGGCATAAGGTTAGCTAACATATCTTGCATACCTTGATTTTGATCCATACCTGGTAATGCATCTAACATTGAAAGGTTTTGTTCCTCTACTTGAATGGTAACATACTCTTCTTCTAACTTACCCGCTTTTAAATCAATAGCGATTTGAGCTCGCTTAGAACGCACAGTGACTTCTTCCTCCTGATCGGCATCATCTGGTTCGGATTTTTGTTGCCCACCAAATAACATCTCAAACGGATTTTGTGTCGTTTGCTTTTTCTTTTGCGAAGGAGCAAGTAATTTGATTAAACGTTCATTAGCCAACTCCTCGGCTTGCTCTTGTACATTTGCTACGAGTTCATCTTTAATTAATCGATGTGAAATCTCAACTAAATCACGAACCATAGACTCTACATCTCGACCGACATAGCCTAATTCTGTAAATTTAGTAGCCTCTACCTTGATAAACGGTGCATTGGTTAGCTTAGCAATTCGACGGGCAATTTCTGTTTTACCAACGCCTGTTGGCCCTATCATTAATATGTTTTTTGGCACAACCTCATGTTGTAAAGCTTCAGGTAATTGCGAACGTCGATAACGGTTGCGTAGCGCGATAGCTACAGCTCGCTTAGCCTCATCTTGCCCTACGATGTGTCGACTTAACTGTTCTGTAATCTGTCTTGGCGTTAAATTTGTTGTCGTCATTATAGCGCCTCCAATATGATGTTATGATTAGTAAACACACAGATGTCAGCCGCTGTTTGCAATGCAGCCTTTGCAATCTCTGAGGCACTTAAGGCATCCCCTGCGTGTTGCTTCAAAGCTCTTCCTGCTGATAACGCATAATTACCACCTGAGCCTATGGCTAAAATACCATCATCTGGTTCTATTACTTCCCCAGTTCCAGATACTAATAACAATGTTTTTTCATCCATTACTAATAACATTGCTTCTAATTGGCGTAACATCTTATCACCACGCCACTGTTTAGCTACCTCAACAGAAGCACGTTGTAAATTACCATTGTACTCATTTAATTTAGCCTCAAACATTTCAAATAATGTAAAAGCATCTGCTACAGAACCTGCAAACCCCGCAAGTACTTTGCCATTAAACAGACGTCTTACCTTTTTTGCGGTGTGTTTCATCACTACCGCATTGCCAAGTGTTACTTGCCCATCACCAGCCATTGCACACTGCCCTTTATGATGAATCGCAAATATTGTCGTTGCATGAATTTGTCCCATTGTACTCCTCCTATATTAAGCTCTCGGGTGAGCATTCATATATGTGTTACGTAAATGTTCTTTTGTTACATGCGTATAAACTTGGGTTGAAGATAAACTACTATGCCCAAGCAACTCTTGTACTGTACGCATATCTGCGCCATTATTTAGCAAATGAGTTGCAAATGTGTGACGTAACATATGCGGATAGATTTTGGCATGCAAAGAAGCGCGTTTCATAATGTCAGATAGTACATAGCGTACTCCTCTTGATGTTAAAGGGGCTCCCTTCACATTAACAAACACGGTTTGATGCGTAGTATTTTTCATGAACTTTGGACGTGCATCATCAATATATTGTTGCAACGCCTCATGTGCATAATGTCCAAACGGTACAATACGCTGCTTTCTTCCCTTCCCTGTCACACGTATGATGCTATATTGAAAATCAATATCTTCCATCATGAGTGTTGTGAGCTCACTAACGCGTATTCCTGTTGCATACAGCAACTCTAATAACGCGCGATCCCGCATATCCTTAATACGTGTGCCTGCTACTGCTTTAAATAATTCTTCTAGTTCATCTGCATAAAAAAACTGCGGCAAGCGCTGTTCCTTCTTAGGATGATACAGCAATTGAAACGCATGGTCATCAATTGCGTATTCTTTATTTAAAAAGCGATAAAATGAACGCACAGCAGATATCCGTCGAGATATCGTTGTACGTGCCAAGCCTTTATCATATAAAACTGTTATATATTTTCTAGCATCTGCATACGCAACATGCGTCAACAAAATGTCTTCTTTTTGTAGGAACACTAAAAAGTGCTGAATATCACTTTCGTATTCCGACACAGTATGCGGAGAAAAATTTTTCTCTACAGTAATATATAAAACAAATTGATCTAAAGCTTGCACTGTTGAAATGCCCACTGCAAACACCACCACCACAAATTGTTTTACGATTTAGCATTCTTTGAAACACACATAATGACACTATACCTAAAGTGCAAATAGTGCAAGTAAAAACATAAGAATGTTCGAAAAAAAATGCAATATCGCTTTTTTCCTTTAACAAGTTATCCATATTATTGCTAGCATTTTACTTAAAGTAAAAACCCTTAAAAGTATATCAACTTTTAAGGGTTTTTTGCAATTAAATTGTCTGTGAATTCACAAAGTTTCGAATTGATTCAATTGCTCGATTAGCATGCATTTCTGCACGTTCTGGTTTGGAGCGTCGGCCTGGTGGCAACTCAGGGAAAATACCGAAATTCACATTCATAGGTTGGAAGTTCTTTGATTGCGCTTCTGTAATATAACGCGCCATACTACCTAACGCTGTCTCAGAAGGGAAAATAATTGGCTCTTCGCCTTGTACTAACCGAGCTGCATTAATCCCCGCAATTAACCCACTACCTGCTGATTCCACATAGCCTTCCACACCTGTCATTTGACCCGCTAAAAACACATGCTTATGCTCACGCATTTGATATGTTTTTTCTAATACTTCTGGTGAGTTAACAAATGTATTACGATGCATGACACCATAACGTACAATTTCTACATTCTCTAATCCTGGAATCATCTGCACGATTTCTTTTTGAGGTCCCCATTTTAAATGCGTCTGGAAGCCAACAATGTTATATAATGTGCCTGCTGCATCGTCTTGACGTAGCTGCACTACCGCATAAGGACGTTTGCCTGTTTTAGGGTCTTCTAACCCCACTGGCTTCATCGGGCCAAATAACATTGTTTTCTCGCCACGTGTAGCCATCACTTCAATTGGCATACAGCCTTCAAAGTAAATTTCTTTTTCAAATTCTTTTAAAGGAACAACTTCCGCTTCGATTAAGGCTGTGCGGAATGCTTCAAACTCTTCTTTTGTCATCGGACAATTAAGGTATGCAGCTTCACCTTTATCATAACGTGATTTCAAATATACTTTATCCATATTGATGCTTTCTTTTTCAATGATTGGTGCTGCTGCATCATAAAAATATAAATACTCTTGCCCTGTCAATCTTTGAATTTCTTTCGCTAACGCTTCAGATGTTAATGGCCCCGTTGCAATAACAGTGATTCCCTCTGGCAATGTTGTTACTTCTTCATTGAATACTGTAATATTCGGATGATTTTTCACTGCATCTGTTACATAGCCTGCAAATTCATGACGGTCTACAGCAAGTGCCCCTCCTGCTGGTACAGCACAACGATCTGCTGCCTTTAAAATCACAGAATGTAAATGACGCATCTCCTCTTTTAAAACACCAACAGCATTTGTTAAACCATTCGCGCGTAAAGAATTAGAGCAAACTAACTCCGCAAACTTATCGGTGTGATGTGCTGGTGTCTGTTTTACAGGACGCATTTCATATAAATTTACTTGAATACCACGCTCAGCAATTTGCCAAGCCGCTTCAGAGCCAGCTAAGCCAGCTCCGATTACATTAACTGTTTGTGTCATCTTTATTACCGCACTTTCTTATTGTGTAGGTGTTTCCTCATAGTCACATTCTTCATTCGTACACTTGATTTGCACACCTTTTTTAATTTTCTTCTCCACTAACAATGATTCGCACTTTGGACATGGACGACTAATTGGTTTATCCCATGACACAAATTCACATGTTGGATATTGATCACAGCCGTAAAATGTTCGACGGGTTTTACTTTTACGTTCTACAATCTCACCATTCTCGCAACTTGGACACTTCACGCCAATTTGCTTCATAATTGCCTTTGTATTACGACAATCTGGGAAATCAGAACAGGCCATAAACTTGCCATAACGTCCTAGTTTGAATACCATAGGTGCGCCACATTTCTCGCAATCTTCACCAGCTGGTTCATCTTTGATAACAACTTTCTCCATCTCAGCATCTGCATGTTGCACATGCTTTTCAAAGTCTTGGTAAAAGGCATCAATTACATCTACCCATTCTCTTTGCCCTTCTTCAATGGCATCTAAGTCCTTCTCCATTTGTGCTGTAAATTCGATATTTAAAATATCTGGGAAGAACTCTAAAACAAGTTGATGAACGATTTCGCCTAATTCTGTTGGAATAAAACGTTTTGTATCAAGTGTTACATAACCACGACGTTGTATAGTATCTAAAGTAGGCGCATACGTAGATGGACGCCCTATACCTAGTTCTTCCATCGTTTTAACTAAACGTGCTTCTGAATAACGCGGCGGCGGCTGTGTAAAGTGTTGTTTTGGTTCAATGGCTGTTGCTTTTACTATATCGCCTTCTGCCATCTCTGGTAAATATGCATCTTTTTCTTCTTTCTGATCATCTGAACCTTCAATATATACCTTCATAAAGCCAGGGAATTTCACTTGCGAACCGCTTGCACGAAACATCACATCACCTTGTTGCAAATCAACTGACACGGTATCTAAAATAGCTGGTGCCATTTGACTTGCAATAAAACGCTCCCAAATTAAGCGATACAAACGCAGTTGATCACGACTTAACACTGTTTTTAAATCTTCAGGAGCACGCGTCACACTTGTTGGACGAATCGCTTCATGCGCATCTTGGGAATTTGTATTTTTCTTCGCTTGTCGTGGCGTTGTTGCAATGAATTCTTTCCCGTACTTTTCTTCAATGAATTGGCGTGCTTCTGTTTTTGCTGTATCAGCAATACGCGTTGAATCTGTACGCATATATGTGATTAAACCAACTGTGCCTTCTTTTTTACCAATATCAATACCTTCATACAATTGTTGTGCTAGCATCATCGTCTTTTTAGCTCTAAAATTCAATTTACGAGCTGCCTCTTGTTGCAAAGAAGATGTTGTAAAAGAAGGAGCAGCATTTCGCTTGCGCTCTTTTTTTGTCACAGAAGTAACGTTAAAATCGTCACCTTTCAATTGCGCTAATATCGCTTTAACTTGTGCTTCATTCGTTAATTTTATCTTTTCTTGACCATTACCATAGTACAAAGCATCGAATGGTTTCTTACCTTTTTCAAAGGCTGCTTCTATTGTCCAGTATTCTTCAGGTTTAAAATTTTTAATTTCGTTTTCACGGTCAATAATTAAACGTAAAGCTACAGATTGGACACGACCTGCGGACAAACCTTTTTTTACTTTTTTCCATAAAATTGGACTGATATTATACCCTACTAAGCGGTCCAACATACGTCTTGCCTGTTGTGAGTCTACTAAGTCCATATTGATTGGTCGTGGATGTTTAAACGACTCTAATACTGCATCTTTTGTAATCTCATTGAATACAACTCGACAATCTGAATCCGTGTCAATGTTCAATGCTGTAGCAAGATGCCAAGCAATTGCTTCACCTTCACGGTCGGGGTCAGCTGCAAGATAGATTTTTTTAGCTTTCTTTGCTGCTGTTTTCAACTCTTGTAACACAGGCCCTTTACCACGAATTGTAATATACTTCGGGGTATAGTTATTTTCTGTATCAATACCCATCTGGCTTCGTGGTAAGTCACGGACATGCCCTACAGAGGCTTTTACTTTATATTTTTTTCCTAAGTAACGTTCAATTGTTTTTGCTTTTGCGGGTGATTCCACAATTACTAAATAATCTGCCATATTTAATTCCTCCTTAAGTAGAGGCTTACTATATACCTTTAAGTTCACCTGTTGCAAAATGTATAACAGATTGCAAGATAATGCAACTCATTTTCCATGATTCAAAAAAATTAGTTGCATTGCATCAATAATTTGGTTGCCATTTATAATAGGGATTGCGCCCTCTTGTAATAAATAATTTGTCCCTTGTGATAATGGTGAATGTATGGGACCTGGCACGACAAAAACGTCTTTTCCTTCTTCTAAGGCAAACTCTGTTGTAATGAGTGTACCACTGCGCATAGCTGCCTCTGTTACAACTAATGCTTGAGATAAGCCACTAATAATTCGATTACGCATAGGAAAATGATGACGTGCAGGTGGCATATGTGGTGCAAATTCGGTAAGTAGTAAATGCTCTGTTGCTATTTTTTCAGCTAACAGCTCATTCTCCCTCGGATACATATGATAAAACCCATGCCCTAAAACTGCAATCGTTTGCCCTCCACAAGCAATTGTATGTTCATGTGCATAAGTATCCGCCCCCTTCGCTAAGCCGCTCACAATGACAGTATTGGCCTTTATAAGTGGTGGAATAATCGCTTCTAATACGACTTTAGTATATAAACCTGCTTTTCTAGATCCAATAATCGCAATTGCCATTTGTTGTAGTAAATTGATATTCCCTTTTGCGTATAACAATGAAGGGGCATCGTAACTATTTAAAAGCATGGTGGGATAGGCATTGTCTATATACATAATGGGTGTAATATGCTGTTGTGCGTAGTAAGAGAGAAAATCATAGTGTTGGATTTTTTCGTAGTTGTGAAAAATTTGCTGTGCTTTTTTTGCACTAATAGGCAGAGATTTTCGAAGTGATGTAGGCGAGATTTCTGTTAATTGTGTTACGACTTTAGCACTAATTGGAAACAAATAATGTAAAGCTAATAATTGTTGTTGTGTAAGCATACGTACCTCCTTAAATGAACTCATTTATTATAGAAGAAACTATGCTACCAATAAAAAGTGAAAAAGTGTGGCGATAAGACGCCACACTTTTATATTAATGTGTTTTACACTTTTCGTATAGACCTTTTTCTTTAATTACTCGAATTAACGTTTCGCCAATAACAGATGGTGTTTCAGCTACTTCAATACCCGCTTCATTCATCGCTTTAATTTTCTCAGCTGCTGTACCTTTACCACCTGCAATAATAGCGCCTGCATGCCCCATACGCTTTCCTGGAGGTGCTGTTTGTCCACCAATGAATCCTACTACTGGTTTCTTCATATTAGCTTTGATCCATTCAGCCGCTTCTTCCTCGGCTGTACCACCAATCTCACCAATCATAACTACCGCATAGGTGTCTTCATCTTCATTGAATAACTCTAATGCATCGATAAAGTTAGTACCATTCACAGGGTCCCCACCAATACCAACAGCTGTTGTTTGACCAATACCAGCTTGTGTTAACTGATGCACAGCTTCATAAGTTAAAGTACCTGAACGTGAAATAACACCTACATGGCCTTTTGTATGAATATAACCTGGCATGATACCAATTTTACATTCATCTGCTGTGATTACGCCTGGACAGTTCGGTCCTACTAAACGTGTTTTCTTGCCTTCCATATAGCGTTTCACTTTAACCATATCCAACACTGGAATATGCTCTGTAATACAAATGGTTAAATCTAATTCCGCATCAACGCCTTCTAAAATAGCATCTGCTGCGAATGGCGCTGGCACATAAATAACTGAAACTGTTGCACCTGTAGCTTTCACTGCTTCTTCAACTGTGTTAAAAACAGGTACGCCTTCGATTTCTAGTCCACCTTTACCAGGTGTAACGCCTGCAACAATTTTAGTACCGTAATCAAGCATTTGGCGCGTATGGAAGAGCGCTGTTTCGCCTGTGATCCCTTGAACAATTACTTTTGTATCTTTGTTAATTAAAACAGCCATTCAAATATCCTCCTCATTACCCTACTAGTTTTACGATTTTTTGTGCGCCATCTGCCATAGAATCTGCCGCTACGATGTTTAAACCTGATTCATTTAACATCTTTTTACCTATATCAACGTTCGTTCCTTCCAAACGTACGACTAAAGGTACCTCTAAGCCAACTTCTTTTGCTGCTGTGATAACACCATCTGCGATAATATCGCATTTCATGATGCCACCAAAAATATTTACAAAAATGCCTTTAACATTTTCATCTGACAAAATAATTTTAAATGCTTCTGTTACTTTTTCCGCTGTTGCACCGCCCCCAACATCAAGGAAGTTAGCTGGTGAACCGCCATAGTAACTGATGGTATCCATTGTAGCCATTGCTAAACCTGCTCCGTTGACCATACAGCCAATACTACCATCAAGTGAGATGTAGCTTAAGTCATGTTTAGATGCTTCAATTTCTTTCGGATCTTCTTCATTGAAATCACGTAACTCTAAAATATTTTTGTGACGATACAATGCATTTGCATCAAAGTTAAACTTCGCATCTAATGCGATAACTTCACCATCACCTGTAACAGCAAGTGGATTCACTTCTACTGTTGACGCATCTGTATCAATAAATGCATCATATAAACGCAACATTAACTTTGTTGCACTGCCAACTAATTTGGCTGGGATATTCATATTGAAAGCCATGCGACGCGCTTGGAATGCTGTTAAACCAACTACTGGATCAACAACTTCTTTGAAGATTTTCTCTGGTGTTGCTTCCGCTACCTCTTCAATATCCATACCGCCTTCTTCAGAACCCATTAATGTAACACGTGATGTAGCACGGTCAACAACTAAGCTCAGATAATATTCTTTTTGAATATCCGATCCTTGCTCAATATAAAGGCGTTTAATTTCTTTACCTTCTGGTCCTGTTTGATGCGTTACTAAAATTTTACCTAGTAACTCTTTTGCATACGAGCGCACTTCCTCAAGCGTTTTTGCGATTTTTACGCCACCTGCTTTACCTCGGCCACCTGCGTGGATTTGTGCTTTTACTACAGTAACATTTGCATTTAATTCCTTTGCTACCTTTACTGCTTCGTCAGGTGAAAATGCGACATTCCCTTTTGGAACCGCTACACCATACTTTCGCAAAATTTCTTTCGCTTGATACTCATGGATATTCATATTCCATCCTCCCATCAGACATTTGCATGAATTGTGTTCACAATCTCTATTCTATACAAACATTCTGATAATGTCTATAATCCTCTTTTATGTTCTCAAATCTTTCTTTTATGCAGAATTTTCCTAGAATAACTAATCTGATTATTTCGAACTATTTATTATACTACTATTTCTTTCTTCGATGAAAATTGTGTTCTTGGTCGACATGATAAATGAAAGCAAAAACCTCAGCTACTGCTTGGTAAAGTTCTTCTGGTATGGACTCATTTAAATCAAGTTGCCCTAATAACTCCACTAAATTGGGATCCTCATGGACGGGAATGTCATGTTCAGATGCTTTTAATAAAATATTTTCTGCTATTTTCCCTTTACCTTTTGCTACTACTTTTGGACCCGCATTCTCACCAGGTGTATAGGTTAAGGCAATGGCTTCCTTTCGCGTATGTTTTTGCTCACTCATATGCGATAATCCACCCCTCCACTAGCAGTCGGCGCATGTCTAACAGTAGATTTTTTTGGTTGATTTTGTTCAGCAAATGTTTTCACATGGACAGCTGATAATGTATAGCCTTTTTCATTCAAACCAGTTGTTAATTGCGCTTGAAACGGCTCTGCTATGGTCTTTAACAAGGGCTCATCATTAAATAAGGTCACTGTTACAACACGATTTTGCACCTGCATGTCAATCACCGTTTCTTCTAATGAAGCCATCTGCAAATAAAATAGGACACGTGCATAATTGGCATCAATTTTACCATTTTCTTTCATTCGCCCATTCCATTGTAATGTAGCATCTAGGCGTTTCCCTAAGAAATCAAGCGGTAATTGCATAATAAGTTGATGTTGATGGCCATTTTCACCTGATAAAAGTTGTGTACCTTGCATACGTAGCATCATATGTTCCACAGCCTCTCTTGTTTGAGGTTGCATCGCTTGTTCTAGCAAACCTTGCAACTGAGGCTTTAACTGATGAGCAATAGCATGCATATCTGCCGCTTTTTGATTAAGCGCTGCTTCATAACTTATGCCTAAACCACGCGTAACATGTTGCATAGCATGCATCATCGCTTTACTATCCAATGAGGCTACTACTTGAGCTTCACTTACCGTTACCAAATTTTGAATAACAGGAGCTTGTGGTTTACTCATTTGCTGTACTAGTCGCTGTAATAGTTCTGTAGGTGACTGATTGCTATTTGGACGAATTAACGATAACAATTGTTCTCTAGCTGATGATTCATTTTGAAATGGTTGACTTTGCATAGCATCATTAAATGCCTTGGTCAATGTTTGATGTAACGTGTTACTAAAAGCTTTTACAGCCTCTGTTGTTTGGGGTAATTCGCCAAAACGATTTGCTAATTGTACAATAGTATTTTTTTGTTGATTGGTTAAATTAGGTTCTGCTAACACCCATTGTTTTAATTGTGTAAGAAGCGCTGGCATATCCTGTGTTTTAGCTTGACTAATTTGTTGTACAACACCGCCTGCTGTATGACTAGAAGCACCTGCTGTACTTTGCCAATTTTGCAACGTCGCCTTTTGAGACACCATGCCAACTTCTTTTAACAATTGTAAAGCCTGCAAACGATCACCAACAGGCATTTTATTATCTTGCAATAATTCTATCATTTTACCAAGCAATAAATTACTACTCTCTGTAGCAAATGGTTTCTGAATTGTTTGTATTTGATTCATAATATTTTGTTTTACTTGTAGTGGAATCATCGCATCTTTTTGTAAAACACTTGATAAATTTTCTAAAATATTATTCATCCCTGCCATTTGTTGACCACTCATTAATGCACGAAAGACCTCATTCGTAAAAGGCATTTTATTTTCTATCATTTTGCTTAGTGCTAACAGAGCTTGCTGTTTCTCAACTGGTGATAGATTTTTCAACCACGCTTCTGCTTGGATGAGCTGCTCTTTTGTCACAGGCATCTGCTCTTTCATAAAATGAGACATTAATTTCTGCATATCGGTTGTTTTAGACAAATTCATTGTATCTAATAATTGATTCATTTGTTGTTGTTGTGTCATTTGTGAACCCATAGGACCTGTGACCACTTTTAGCTCTGGCTGTGGTTGAGTAGTAGTGACTTGGAAAAAATGAGCATCGCCAGCTTTTAATGGCACTTCAAGCTTAGCAATCATCTTTTGCCCTCCCACTTGGATTTCCGCCATTTGGTCTGGATATAACTGTTTAATTGTGCCATGAAAGACTTGACCTTGTTTGAATGTTGTTGTACTCGTTACAGCTTGGGTATTTGTTGTTGCCATATTTTGTATCGAGACATTCACGTTAACCAACCTCCCTCCGTCATTGATTTTATTGGCTCAAAAGATTTACGGTGCTCATCTAATACACCATGTTTAGCAATCGCTGCTAAATGTTGTTTTGTACCATAGCCCGCATGCTGCTCAAAGCCATACTCAGGATACTTTACAGCCAAATCATCCATATAAGCATCTCTTGCTGTTTTAGCTAATATAGAGGCTGCTGCAATACTCAAGCTTTTTTCATCTCCTTTAACAATACTCTCTTGGTCATACGTAATAGGTAATGTCATAGCATCTACTAGCACAAAGTCAGGTATTTCATGTAACAAGCCTACACTACGTGCCATAGAGCGCTTCGTCGCTTCATAAATATTGAGTTGATCAATAATATTGACAGGTTGAAAATGAATCGCATAACTTAATGCATGTTCCTTAATTATGGTTGCATACTGCTTACGTTGCACACGACTTAATTGTTTTGAATCGTTAATCCCCATTAATGCTTCACAATCTACAGGTAGGATAACTGCTGCTGTTACAACTGGCCCTGCTAAAGGCCCTCTTCCTGCCTCATCTACACCAGCTACTCGCGTGCCATATCCCTTATCAAAATTTACCCGTTTGGTGTGCGCTTGTTGCTTTTCTTGTTGTTTGGCTTGCTTTGTATAAAATTGTTGTAAAGCTTTTTGCACACCTTTTCTCTCATCATTTTGTAAATCTTTAATCCATGGCTCTTCACCTATTGCTTGTTGCAAAGCTATTGTAATTTCTTTAATCGTTTTCACACACATACGCTCCTAACATTTCATTACTATTATTATCGGTTATTTTTCCTATTTCTCAAAGTAAAAGTATTTATGTCGATACTGTTAAAGAGAGGGAGGTGTCTTATGACAATTTCACGCATAGCCTTAGATCATCAATTACATATGTCTAATTATGAAAAAGAATCGACTATCATGGATAAAGTAACAGATGAAGAAGGCGTACGTATCACTGTTTTCGAAGAGGGCTTTCAACGTGAATATTTAGTAACTTCAAGTGGTAAGCGCATTTTACTTGGTCAAAAACTTATCTTTTGGTTAAAGGTGGCGGAAGAAAGCAAAAAACATGATGAAGAACACGTAACTCATCAACAGCCAGATCACAGTGAACTTTTAAAATCTCAACTTGCCACCACATTGCCACGCCTCTAAAAAAAAGAGCGCTATCTCATCACACTGGAGATAGCACTCTTTTTTATAAATCATCAACAAAATCTAAAGTTAATCGACCAAAATGTAAACCACGCACATCACGAATGATAAGTTCTGCCACTTGATCATAATCAATTTCGCCACCTTGTGCATAAACACGACGCAGCTTACCAATATGATCAAATGTTTCTACTAAGTCATCATGAACCATGCGAATCTGATACCGTGCTTCTAGACGCTCAGGATAATGTGCTGATAAAAAGTTCAAACCATACACAGCGACATCTTCCATATTCGTAATTGTATCTTTAATAGCACCTGTCAATGCTAATTTATAACCTACTTGTTGGTCTTCAAATTTAGGCCATAAAATACCTGGTGTATCAAGCAATTCAATTTCTTTTCCTACTTTAATCCATTGCTGTGCTTTTGTAATACCTGGTGTATTACCTGTTTTCGCTACATTTTTTTTAGCTAAACGATTAATTAATGTTGACTTTCCTACGTTAGGAATACCAATAATCATCGCGCGAATGGCTCTTGGCTTCATACCTTTTTGACGCATACGTTCAAACTTATCATGCAGTATCGTTTGAGCTGCTTTCGTTACTTTTTGCAACCCTTTACCCTCTAGAGAGTTAATCGCTACAGCTAACTGTCCCTGGTCGTTAAAATAGTCTATCCAGCGTTGGGTTTCTCTCTCATCTGCCATATCTGCTTTATTTAAGACAATTAAACGTGGCTTTTGATGAATGATGGCATCCAACATGGGGTTACGTGATGACAGGGGTAAACGTGCATCCACCAGTTCAAATACGATATCTACAAGCTTTAAATTTTCTGTTACTTCTCTTCGGGCTTTAGCCATATGCCCGGGAAACCATTGAATCGTCATACTATTACCTCCTATATAAAACCATTAAAAAAGGAAGCCTATGCTCCCTTATTTCACTGTTCGAATAGATGGGATTGGCCAAAAAACAAAGCTTGTTGTACCAATTACCTCATCTTGTTTAATTAATCCGATATGTCGACTGTCTTGACTAAAACGTCTATTATCTCCCATTACAAAGATATAGCCTTCTGGAATTTCTTTAATACGTGGGTCTACATCTTGTAAAGTAAAATCTTCTGTCAACGTACCTTCGTTAATTTCAGATTTATATTGCGCTAAATAAGGTTCTTCTATTTTTTCGCCATTAATATATAATTGGTCCTCATGATACTCTAGTGTATCGCCAGGTAAACCAATAACACGCTTAATATAATTTTTGTTTTGAGGAGCATGAAAGACGACAATATCAAAACGTTCTGGTCCCCCTATTGTATAGCCTATCTTATTCACAATCATGCGGTCTCGATCTTCTAATGTTGGCATCATTGACTCGCCATCTACTACAATGGGGGTGAATAAAAAATACTTCACTAAAGCAGCAATTGCTACTGCAATTAATATCGCTTTAATCCATTCCCAGAGTTCATTTTTAGGTTTTTCCTGTTTTACTGTTTGTTGCTCTTTTTCTACCATCTATTCATTCACTCCTTCACTACTTTATATTGTAGTTGAGTTCACTAATATTTGACAAGCCAAAAGAAAAGGAGCTTGATAGCCAAGCTCCTTTTTTTGCGTCGATTATCGAATTTCTCGGATACGAGCTGCTTTACCACGTAAATTACGTAAGTAGTAAAGTTTAGCACGACGAACTTTACCACGACGAGTAACTTCTAATTTAGCGATTTTTGGTGTGTGTACTGGGAAAGTACGTTCAACACCTACACCGTAAGAAATTTTACGAACTGTGAAAGTTTCGCTAATTCCGCCACCACGACGTTTAATTACAACACCTTCATAAACTTGGATACGCTCACGAGTACCCTCAACAACTTTAACGTGAACTTTCACTGTATCACCAGGACGGAAAGTTGGTAAATCTGTACGTAGTTGCTCTTTAGTGATTTCTGTAATAATGTTTGTCATTATAATTCTCTCCTTATACACAGATGCTCTTACAAGTAATTTACTTCAGCGGAACACCGTAATCCGGCACTTCTACAAAGAAGTACAAAATGTATGATAGCATAAATAAAATCAACTATCAAGTTTCTCTCGTTGTAAAGTTTGTAAAAAAGCGCTTTGCTCTTTCGTTAATGGGTAGTCTACTAATAAATCAGGACGACGCTCATATGTGCGCTTTAAAGATTGCTCATCGCGCCACTGTTCAATTTTAGCATGATGCCCTGATAACAGAATGTCTGGAACTTTCATGCCTCTAAAATCGGCTGGTCGTGTGTAATGTGGATGTTCAAGTAACCCGGTTGAAAAGGAGTCATGCACGTGTGAGGCTTCTTGCCCTAATACACCAGGTAACAATCGCACAACACTATCAATCACAGTCATTGCGCCTAATTCCCCACCTGTTAATACAAAATCACCAATGGAAATTTCATCTGTGACTAAGTGTTCGCGAATACGCTCATCATAACCTTCATAATGACCACATAAAAATACTAATTCTTCTTCTTTTGCGAGCTCTTCTGCCTTTTGCTGTGTATAGCGCTCGCCTTGAGGGCACATTAAAATAATACGGGGTTGTTTCCCTTTTGTAATCGCCTCTACGGCATTAAACATCGGCTCTGGCTTTAATACCATGCCTGCGCTGCCACCATAGGGATAGTCGTCAACTTGTTTATGTTTATTATCCGCATAATCTCGAATATCGACAACTTGAAGTGTCACAGCACCTTTATCTTGCGCTTTTTTTAAAATTGATTGCCCAAACACACCATCAAACATTGGTGGAAACAAACTTAACACTGTAATATTCATTTATAACAATCCTTCCATTACATGGATGATTATTGTTTTATTATCCACTTGAATATCTTTAACAATATCCTCAATATAGGGAATATAATATTCTTTTTCCTTACCCTTTACAACCCAGACATCATTCGCTCCTGTTTGTAAAATATCAACAATTTCACCAATGCTATCATTGTCCTCAGAGATCACTTGACAACCAATAATTTCATGAAAGTAGTATTCATTTTCCTCTAACACATCATCTTCCATTTGATCTTTAGTTATTTTTAAGAGACCTTCTTTAAAGGGTATAATATCGTTCATATTATCCATACCTTCAAATGTTAGTAAAATAAAATTTTTATGTCGTCGTACAGAGGCAATTGTAACCCAAGTAGGCTTCTTATCATCTTTTTTAAAGGCTGCTAAACGATTTCCTACATAAAAACGCTCATCTTCAAAATCTGTCGTTGATAAAATGCGTGCTTCACCACGTACCCCATGCGTATTCACAATACGCCCTACATTATACCATTCCATCATATTTCACCTCTTTTATAGTTTCACTTACCGTAAACTTGGCATAAAAAAGAAGGAACTTTAAACAAGCTCCTCCTTTTTCAATCCACTATGTCGACGTAAGTTTTCTTATGGTGACTGCCTGCTGCTGAATAAACAATTGTACGAATTGCCTTTGCAACACGCCCCTGTTTGCCTATGACTTTCCCTCGATCCTTTGGATGAACAAAAAGTTTATAAACAACTCGATTATCACTTTCTTCCGTCTCAATACGTACGTCGTTGGGATAATCCACTAATGGTAAAACGATTGTTTCAATCAGCTGCTTCAAAGCGGTCGCCTCCGATTATTTACCGATTTTTTGGTTATGGAATTTTTCCATGATGCCTTGTTCTGAGAACAGGTTACGTACTGTATCAGATGGTTTAGCACCATTAGTTAGCCATTTAAGAGCTTTCTCTTCATCGATTTTAACTGTAGCTGGTTGAGTAAGTGGGTTATAAGTACCTACTGTTTCAATTTGACGGCCATCACGTGGAGCGCGAGCGTCTGCTACTACAATACGATAGAAAGGAGATTTTTTAGCTCCCATACGTTTTAAACGAATTTTAACTGCCATTTTCTTTGCACCTCCGAATAAGTTTCACACAAGATAGTATATTATCAATGATTGGTTTGTTTGTAAAGTGTTTTTTCTTAACACACCATAAAATCATTTAAATAAAGCATCTAAACCTGGCATTTTCATTTTCTTTTTACCTTTGCCAGCTGACATACCTGTCATTTGTTTCATCATCTTCTTCATATCTTCAAACTGTTTTAACAAGCGGTTTACTTCTTGAATAGGGCGTCCTGACCCTTTAGAAATACGTTTTTTACGACTTGAGTTAATAATATCAGGGTTTGTTTTTTCTTCTTTTGTCATGGAATAGATAATCGCTTCGAGATGACCCATTTGTTTGTCATCTACTTGCACATTTTCAATTCCTTTCATTTTGTTTACGCCTGGAATCATTTTTAAAATTTCATCCAGTGGCCCCATTTTTTTAACTTGTTGTAATTGTTCAATAAAATCATCAAATGTAAAACTTTGTGTCTTAAATTTTTCTTCTAGTTCTTTCGCTTTATCTTCGTCTACTTGTGCTTGAGCTTTTTCAATTAACGATAGCATATCGCCCATGCCTAATATACGTGATGCCATACGCTCTGGATGGAATGGTTCTAATGCATCCATTTTTTCGCCCATACCTATAAACTTAATAGGTTTCTCTGTGACTGAACGAATCGATAAAGCAGCACCACCACGTGTATCACCATCAAGTTTAGTTAATACAACACCTGTTATGCCTAATGCTTCGTTAAAATTATTAGCTACATTTACAGCATCTTGCCCTGTCATAGCATCGACAACTAAGAAAATCTCATCAGGCTCTTTAATTGCACGAATATCTTTTAATTCTTGCATTAATTCTTCGTCAATATGCAAGCGACCTGCTGTATCAATAATAACAACATCATTATGTTCTTCTTTAGCTTGATCAATAGCCTTTCTTGCAATCTCTACAGGCGATACTTCTGTCCCCATCGAAAATACAGGAATGGACAATTGTTTACCTAATGTTTCAAGCTGTTGAATAGCTGCTGGTCGATAAACGTCAGCTGCAACTAATAAAGGTTTACGATTATACTTTTTTCGAATCAAATTAGCTAGTTTCCCAGTAGTTGTGGTCTTACCAGCACCTTGTAAACCAACCATCATAATAACAGTAGGTGGTTTATTGTTAAATTGAATAGGGCTTTGTTCGCCACCCATTAAATTCGTTAATTCATCTTGTACAATTTTAATTACTTGCTGTCCAGGTGTTAAGCTCTTCATAACATCTGAACCGACAGCACGTTCACTTACATTTTTAACAAATTCTTTTACGACTTTTAAGTTAACATCAGCCTCAATTAAGGCAAAGCGCACCTCACGCATCATTGCCTTAACATCTTGCTCTGTTACCTTACCTTTACCTTTAATTTTTTGGATCGTCTCCTGGAGTCGTTCTGATAATCCTTCAAACGCCACTAAAGTCGCCTCCTAATCCCATTCCTTTAATTGTTCTACTATGGCTAAAAGTTGTTGTTTTTGCGCTTCATTTTGAATTTCTGTTGTGAGCTGTTGTAATAATTCTTTACGTTTTTGAAACTTGGAGAAGAGCGCTAATTTCTCTTCGTAACCTTCAAGCATTTTCTCCGTGCGACGGATATTATCATATACTGCCTGTCTTGATACGCCATATGAATCTGCAATCTCGCCTAAAGAATGGTCATCTAAATAATAAAGTTCCATATACGTACGTTGTTTATCTGTAAGCAATGCTTGGTAAAAATCAAATAAAAAGTTCATACGCGTTGTTTTTTCAAGTAGCATACGTTTCTACTCCTTCGTCAGTCTACTGTATCATATCCAAAGTTAGGTATTACCGTCAAGGGAAAATACTTGTCTAAAACGTTTATTCTTCTGTCATCTTTTCTAATTCTTTTTCTAAGCCCTCTGCAAATAAACCATACACATAACGTTCTGCATCAAACGGTTGTAAATCATCCATCTTTTCACCTAAACCAACAAACTTGACAGGAATGTGTAGCTTATTACGGATTGCTAGTACAATGCCACCTTTAGCTGTGCCATCTAATTTTGTTAGTACAATACCTGATACATTTGTTGCTTCCTTAAATGTTTGCGCTTGTACTAGTGCATTTTGACCTGTTGTAGCATCTAGTGCTAATAATACTTCATGTGGCGCGTCTGGTACTTCACGCGCAATCACACGATGCACCTTTTCTAGCTCGTTCATTAAGTTCACTTTATTTTGCAAGCGGCCTGCTGTGTCACAAATTAATACATCAACATTACGCTTTTTAGCAGCTTGAATCGCATCATACATGACAGCTGCTGGGTCTGAACCTTCCGATTGTTTAACAACTTCACAACCTACGCGGTCTCCCCATACTTGTAACTGATCAATTGCACCTGCACGGAAAGTATCGCCTGCTGCTAACATCACCGTTTTACCTTCAGATTGTAAACGATGTGCTAATTTCCCAATTGTCGTTGTTTTACCCACACCATTTACACCTACAAATAAAATAACTGTAAGTTCACCCTGTGGCTGAATATTTAATGAAATGGTATCCTGTTCCCCTTGTTCATAAATCTCTACTAATTTTTCGGAAATTAAGGTTTGAATCCCTTCTGTATCTTTGATATTTTTACGCTGTACCTCATAACGAAGCTTTTCCATTAATTCCATTACTGTTTCAAAACCGACATCAGCCTGTAATAATACATCTTCTAACTCTTCAAAGAAATCTTCATCTACTTTGCGATAACGTGCAACTAAATCGTTTACTTTTGATGTAAAAGTATCACGCGTCTTTGCTAGCCCTTCTTTAAATTTAGCTGTAATTGACCAAGCAGAAGGCTTTTTCTCTTCCTCATTTACTGCTTCTGTTTCTTCGGTCTCATCAATGACTTCAATTTCTTCTTTCAATGGCTCTTTAACAGGCGTCACTTCATTTGATAGCGTTTGTTCTTCAACTGATGGATGCTCTACAGGTACAACAACATCTGGGGACTCAATTACAGCCTCAATGGTCTCCATTTCTTCTACGTCTTTTGGTTTATCTTCTGTTACTTCACCTTCAAGTTGATCTTGTTTTTCTGGCTCTGGATTACCCATTAGTTTATCTTTTAATCTTTTAAAAAAGCTCATTATGCTCGCTCCTCATCTTCTAGTTTAACTGATACTAATTTTGATACGCCAGACTCTTGCATAGTAATCCCATACAAAACATCGGCGCCTTCCATTGTACCTTTACGGTGTGTAATCACAATGAACTGTGTTTCTTGACTTAATTTACGCAAATATTGGGTATACCTTGATACATTTGCTTCATCTAATGCTGCTTCTACCTCATCAAGTACACAAAAAGGAACAGGTCGTGTACGTAAAATAGCAAATAAAATAGCAATTGCTACCAATGCTCGCTCACCGCCTGACAACAAGGAAAGATTTTGCAATTTCTTACCTGGAGGTTGCGCTACAATATCAATGCCTGTTTCAAGAATGTTCGTTGGGTCTACTAATACTAAATCTGCTTTCCCCCCACCAAATAACTCTTGAAATGCTTGTTGGAAATGTATCCGTACAGCTTCGAATGTTGTTGAAAAACGCGTAGTCATCTCATCATCCATCTCACGTATAGCCTCATTTAAGGTTTGCTGTGCTTCTAATAAGTCATTACGTTGCGCTTCTAAAAATGTATGACGCTCTTTCACTTGTTCATATTCTTCAATTGCATCTAAATTCACATTTCCCAACTCTTCTATAGATTGCTTTAGCAATTTGACATGGCGTCGCGCTTGTTCTATTGGCATTGTCAATACTGGCACTTCGCTCTCAGCACGCAAGTCCCACTCATATTGATCCCACAATTGTTCTTCCACATATTGAATTTGCGCTTGTGACTTCTCTATCGTTAAAGTATACGCATGAATTTGGGTTGTGTAATTTTTATGTTGTAGACGTAGCTTTTGAACCTGTTCATGATCTGTTTGGATATTTTGTTGTTGATGTGTGCGCTCTTTTTGTAATATTGCCACCTGTTCTTTTGTATCTGTACGTTTCACACGCCACAATGACAATTGCTCTACCACTTCTTCATGCGTGATGCTACTATCTTGTTGTTCAAATAATGTTATTTCCTCGGAAATGATCTGTAATTGATTAATGGTCTTATCAATCTCTGCTGTCAATTCAACAATGCGTGTGCTATGCATTTGTCGCTGCTCTTGTGCTACAGCTAACTGAGCTTTATTCTCACTTAATTGTTGTTGTAATATTTCTCTTTCCGACTCACCTTTTTGTTTCATGATTTCCAGATGATCAATAGTATCACTCAGAGTCGTTAGGGATTCTTGTAATATCTTAAGCTCTGCTAACGCTTGTTGATGTTGTGATTGCAAAGAATGAGATAATTGCTCGGCATCTTGCTGTTCATTTTGTGAGTAATTAGTTTGTGTTTCAAGTTGAATACGTTTATTTTGACATTGTTGAAAATAATGTTGGGCACTTTGCAAATGTTGTTCCACATCTACTAAAGCATCGCGCACTTCTTTTACTTGTTGCTCAGTGTCTTGAGCTTGTTGTGTAGCGACTTGTACATTTTTTTCGGCTTGGATAAGCTGGCTACTAAGCTGTGTAAGTTGTTGTGTTAATGTCTCTAATTCTGCTTTACGAGAGAACATATTGGACTGTCGTTTAGCCGCACCACCAGTTAGTGAACCACCTGCATTTACAACATCCCCATCTAACGTGACAACACGATATCTAAAGCCTGTCATCCGTGCAATCTCTGTTGCACCTTGTAAATGAGCTGCAATGATCGTAGCACCTAATAAATTATGCATGACTGTATCATACATTGCATCATAGGTAACGATTTCAACAGCTATACTACAAAAAGCTTCATGTTGCTTCATTTGTTGGTGCAAACTGCTTGGTATAGTACGTGCCTTTATTACAGAACGTGGTAAAAATGTAGCTCGACCTTTTCTTTTTTGTTTTAAAAAATGAATGGCTTTTTGAGCTTCTTTTTCGTCAGGTGTAATAATATGCTGTGTAGCTGCTCCGAGTGCTGTTTCAATAGCTTGTGTATATTTTGTTGGTACTTGCATAAGCTCTGCTACAGCACCATCTACTAACAACTGCCCCTTTTCTCTAGCTACTAATATCTCACGGACGCCTTCATAATAACCAGAAAAATCTGCTGCTAACTCTGCTAATGTATCCTTACGAGTTTTCAACTTATGCTGATGTTGATAAGCTTCGAATAACATATTCTGTTTTTTCGTTGCTTCTATTTGATATTCTTGCCACTTACTATTTGCTGTTGTTTCTTGTTGTTTCAACTGTTTATATTGCATTTGGTATTGTTCATATTGCTGTTTTGCAGATTGTTCTTGTTGTTGCACTGTTACTAAAGTTTCTTGCATTTGCAAATAAGCATCTGTATTTTTCGTCGATGCTTGATGATGATGTTTTAATTGTTGTTCCACATGTTTAACTTCATTTTTAAGCGCCGCTTCTTTACTTAATAAATCAATATACTGACTCTTCTTATCTTCAATCTCTATGGCAATCTCTTGTGCAGTACGTCCAAGTAAATGTTGTTGCTCTGTAATGACTGTTTTTAACTGTGCTAATTTTTGTTGCGCTTGTTGCAAGGCTTGCTCATGTGTAGATTTTGCTTGTTGTTGCTCTGCTAACTGTTGATGTAACAAGGTTTGTTCTTGATGTAATTTATCTAATTGTTGTGTGCGGTTATTGGACTGTTCTGTGACAAGTGCAATACGGCCTTCATAACGTTCCACTTCTGCACTGGCCTCAACAAGCTGTTGTTGTTCAGCATCCAATTGCTGTTCAATTATAGTTAGCCTTTGATTAGCTTCTTCAATTTTCTGTTCAAGGTCTGTTATATCAAACGCTAAAGCCTGTTCTTTGATTTCCCACTCTTTTTTAGCTTTTGTTGCGTCTTGCATCTTATGCAAGTGTGCTGTAGCATCTGTTACTAAAACAGCAATATCATAGTCTTTCATTTCATTTGTCATATGCAAGTAGTCTTTTGCTTTGGCAGCTTGTTCTTCTAGTGGTAATAGCCTATCTTGTAGCTCATGCAATATGTCTAAAATACGCAATAAATTTTCATCCGCTTCTAACAGTTTAAATTCAGCCTTCTTTTTTCGTGTTTTATATTTTAAAACACCAGCAGCCTCTTCAAAAATCGCACGACGATCTTGCGGACGACTATTTAAAATCTCGTCCACTCGACCTTGTGAAATAATTGAAAAGGCTTCTTTTCCAAGACCTGAATCCATGAAAAGGTCTGTTATATCTTTCAAACGACAAGATTGATCGTTTAATAAGTATTCACTTTCACCTGAGCGATGTACTCTACGTGTAACACTTACCTCTTGATAAGGTAACTTTAAGCGTTCATCTGTATTGTCTAGTATGAGTGTAACCTCTGCTACATTTACTGACTTATGTGCATCACTACCTGAGAAAATAATATCCTCCATTTTCGCACCACGCAAGGATTTAGCAGATTGCTCACCTAATACCCAGCGCACAGCATCTGTAACATTACTCTTACCACTACCATTTGGACCTACAACCGCTGTAACACCTTGTACAAAGTCAATGTTTGTACGCTTGGCAAATGATTTAAATCCCATCATTTCTAAACGTTTTAAATACATGCTAAGCCTCTCCTTGCTGCTCCGTAATTACACGCATGGCACATTGGGCTGCTTGTTGTTCAGCCTCTTTCTTTGACTTACCACGACCTATGCCTAATTCTTCTCCATTTAGCATAACACTAGAAACAAATGTACGATTATGCGCAGGCCCTCGTTCATCAATGATTTCATAACTTAATAAACCATTGTTGGATTGTTGAACCATTTCTTGTAATTGACTCTTGAAGTCCATTACTTGAGAAAATGCCCCTATCTCCACTTTAGGGAAAACAACACGTGCTAAAAATTGAACAACTGTATCTAAATCTTGATCTAAATATAGTGCGCCTATGAATGCCTCAAAAACATCGGCTAATAACGCTGGACGCTCTCTACCACCTGTTAACTCCTCGCCTTTGCCGAGTAGTACAAAGCGACCAAAGTTGAGCTCATTGGCAAAAATCACTAATGAAGGTTCACATACAATTGAAGCACGTAGCTTTGTGAGTTCTCCCTCGCTCATTTGTGGGTATGTTTCATACAAATATTTGGATACGGATAATTCTAAAACAGCATCTCCTAAAAATTCCAAACGTTCATTATCCGTAAATAATTTGCGTCTATGTTCATTAACATAAGATGAATGCGTAAACGCTTGATAAAGGAGCGCTTTATTTTTAAAAACTACTTCTAGCTGTCGCTGTAAAATTTCAAATTGTGCTTTTGCTTTCTCAGGGATCACGCCCTGTTTTTGAGCACTACCTTTTCTTTTATTGACCATACACATTCTGCCTTTCTTAAACAGTTTCTAACGCTTAGTGTACCTTTTTCAACACAATTGTGCAAAAATATTTCTGACTTTTTTTGTTCGCATTGGAATATAAAAGAGGCACGTGCTTGTTCGAAAACTCGAATGCATTGTGCCTCGTAGTGACTGATTAGTCTAATTTACTTTCGATGTATGCCACCGCAGCACCAACTGTAGTGATTTTTTCAGCATCCTCATCTGAAATTTCCATTTCAAATTCGTCTTCAAGCTCCATTACTAGCTCTACAACGTCTAATGAGTCTGCACCTAAATCTTCACGGAATGAAGCATCTACTGATACTTTGTTTTCTTCAACATCTAGTCGATCTACGATTACTTTTGTTACACGCTCTAATACTGTAGTCAAATTGGTCACCTCCCCTCAAATAAGTATAAACAAAAAAGGGCATAAAACATAGCCTATATTTACATCACCATACCACCGTCAATATGTAACGTTTGCCCTGTCATATAACTTGCTGCATCTGATGCTAAAAAGGCCACTACATTAGCAATATCTTCTGGTTGACCAAGTTTAGCAAGCGGAATTTGTTGTAACATTGCTTCCTTTACATCAGTAGGTAGCTCATCTGTCATATCTGTAGCGATAAAGCCAGGCGCTACTGCATTAACTAAAATATTACGTGCAGCTAACTCTTTTGCAGTCGTTTTAGTTAAACCAATTACGCCTGCTTTTGCAGCAACATAATTAGCTTGCCCAGCATTACCTGCAACACCTACAATAGAAGCTACATTAATAATACGACCTGCACGTTGCTTCATCATTTGGCGTGCCACTGCCTTTGTACATAAAAAGACGCCTTTTAGATTAGTAGCCATAACAGCATCCCATTCGTCTTCTTTCATACGCATTAATAAATTGTCACGTGTAATACCTGCATTATTGACTAAAATATCAATAGAACCGAATGTTTGTAAAGCTGTGTTCATCAGCTCTTTTACTTCATCAGCATTCGCTACACTTGCTTGTACAGCAATTGCTTGTTGCCCCATTGCTTGAATTTCAGCAACGACAGCTTCAGCTTTATCTTTAGAGCCACTATAATTTACCACAACATTAGCTCCGTCTTGTGCAAGTTTTAACGCGATCGCACGACCAATCCCTCGTGATGCTCCTGTTACTACAGCTGTTTTCATTTATACCCACTCCTTAGACGCTTCTAGAAATGCTTGTAAACTTGCTTCATCATATACACAATACGTTTTAACTGAACGATCAACTTTTTTTACTAATCCACTTAACACTTTACCAGGGCCACATTCGATAAAGACATCCACACCTTGAGCAATCATTTCTCGTACGCTTTCTTCCCATCTTACTGGGCTGCACACTTGGTCAATAAGCTCTGTACGAATAGCATCTGCTGCGGTAATACTCTGAGCTGTTACATTAGCAATCACTGGTGTTTTAGCATCATGAATTGACATTGGCATTAATACCTCCGCTAATTTCTGGGCTGCTGGAGCCATTAAAGAAGAATGGAAAGGACCACTCACAACTAATGGAATTGCTCGTTTAGCACCTTGAGCCTTGGCTAAGACACATGCTTGTTCCACCCCTTCTTTAGTACCAGAGATAACAATTTGGCCTGGACAATTCAAATTAGCTAACTGCACAGGATAACCTTCATTTGTAATTTGTGTTGTAACAGCTGCTAAAGGTTCTTGAGCCATACCTAAAATGGCAGCCATTGCTCCTTCACCTGCGGGAACAGCTTCTTCCATAAATAAACCGCGTTTATGCACAGCTTGCACAGCATCAGTAAAAGACATTACACCTGCTATAACAAGCGCGCTATATTCACCTAATGAATGCCCTGCAACAAATTGCGGTTGAATGCCCGCTTTTTTAATACGTTCCGCTACCATTACACCTGTTGTTAACAATGCTGGTTGAGCATTAAAGGTTAATGTGAGCTCTTCTTGAGGTCCTTCTAACATCAATTTCTTCAAATCATATGCTAAAACTGTATTTGCTTGTTCGTAAAATTGATTACTATCTTCATGTTGTATCACAAACTCTTGTCCCATCCCTACAGACTGTGAGCCTTGCCCAGGAAAAATAAATGCAATTGTTGCCATGTAACTAACCCCTTTATTTGTCTTTTGCAATCGTATCATGAATCGTTTGAATCACATCATGCTCTACCATTAAGCTTGCTTGACGTATCGCACTAAAAATAGCTTTGGCATTAGATGAGCCATGCGCTTTAATGACAGGTGCTTTTAAGCCGAATAAAGCAGCACCACCATACTCTGTATAATCCATTTTTGTTTTTAACGCCCTTAAACCATCTTTAGCTAAGACCGCACCTAATTTTGCTTTTGTGGATGCTGTAAATGCACCTTTTAACATACTAAATAATGTAGCCGCAGTACCTTCTACAGACTTCAAGACCATATTACCTGTAAAACCGTCTGTCACCACAACATCTGCTACTCCATTTAATAACTCTCTTGCCTCAACATTTCCGATAAAGTGAAGTGATTCTGCCTGAATAAGTGGATAGGCTGCCTTTGTCACTTCATTCCCTTTTTGTTCTTCTGTGCCAATGTTTAAAAGCCCTACTCTTGGCTTTTCATAGCCACGTACTTTTTGAGCATAAATGTTACCCATTAATGCAAATTGTGCTAAATTTTCTGCTTTAGCATCGGCATTAGCGCCTAAGTCTAACATTAAAAAACCATTGCCATCTGCTGTAGGTAACGTAGTTGCTAGTGCTGGTCGTGAAATACCATCAATACGTCCTACTTTAAAGAGGCCGCCTGCCATTAGGGCACCTGTATTTCCGGCTGATAAACAAGCGTCTGCTGTTCCCGTTTTAACTGCTTCTAACACTTTTGCCATAGATGAGTCTTTTTTACGTCTCACAGCTCTTGCTGCATCATCTGTTGCTTCTACTACTTCACTACAATGAATGACAGTTAAGCGCTCATGTTGTTGTAGAAAAGGCGCCATGACCTCTTGCTGTCCATATAAATGCACTGTTAATTGAGGAAATGCAGCTAATGCTTGCAACGCACCTTCAATCACAGATTGCGGTGCATGATCGCCACCCATACCATCTATTGCTATAATCATTTACTTTCACCTCTTGTACGATACATTTCAAATGTACCATGAAATACTTCTTTATTTTCCACTGTGGAAGATACGGTAACATACGTACGATTTTTAGCACTATCTTGCCCTGTTACAATCGCCTTTGTAATGACGCGATCACCCGATTTTACAGGCTTAGTAAATACAATTGTTGATTTTACAGTCAATGCTAGCTCATCATCAATTACAGCAACCGCTAATGAATTGGCTTGCGCAAATAAATGATGCCCTCTCGCAATCCCATTTCGTTGGAAAACATGTTCTTCTTTCACATCAAATATAGATAACGCTCGTTTATCAAGTTCAATATCAATAATTTCACCAATAACTTCATCAAGAGGTAAAGCTTTCACTTCATTCTCATAAGATTTGGAAGCAACATCTTTAATACGCTCTCTCAATTCTGGTATCGCTAACTCCATTCGATCTAAGCGAATTGTTTGTACACTAACTTGAAATTGCTTCGCTAACTGTTCATCCGTAACGAATGGATTGTCAGTAATCGTTTCTACTAACAATTGCTGACGTTCTTTTTTAGGTTTTCTCACGTCAACTTCCACCTTCTCTTATCTGATATTAGCACTTGGTACTAAAAACAGTATAATAATTCACAAAATAGATTGCAAGCTATTTTTAGTCAAAACGCTCACCATCTAATACCCCTGCCTCTCGCAACGTCTCTCTTAATGCATAATAAGTTTCATCTTGCCAAAATGCTTGAGATTGTAATAATTCGTTTGCATCTTGCCTTGCCACATCTAAAATACGGTAATCATGAATTAAATCAGCCATCTTGAACTCAGGTAATCCACTTTGTTTACTGCCAAAGAAGTCACCCGAACCTCTTAATTCCAAGTCCTTCTCTGCTAAAATAAAACCATCATTTGTTTCTGTCATCGCCAACATACGTTCTTTGCCCTCGTCTGTTTTAGGGTCTGCCACTAAAATACAATACGACTGATGCTCACCACGTCCTACACGCCCTCTTAGTTGATGCAATTGAGCGAGACCAAAACGCTCTGCATCTGTGATTAACATAAAGCTTGCATTCGGTACATTCACCCCTACTTCCACTACTGTAGTAGAGACTAATATATCGATGTCCCCATCTGTAAAAGCTCGCATCATTTTATCCTTTTCCTCAGACTTTAAACGCCCATGCATTAAGCCCACCTTCACCTTACCTTGGTAAAATTGCTGTAACTGTTCATATAAGTCGACGGCATTTTGCACATCTAATTTATCCGACTCCTCAATGAGTGGACAAATGACATAAGCTTGCCTTCCAAAAGCCAGTTCTTTTTCCATGCGGCGTAAAATAGCTGTCATTTGCTCTTTACGCAACCAATGTGTTTCTATTTCTTTGCGTCCAGCAGGTAACTCATCAATAGACGAGACATCCATCTCTCCAAATGCCGTAATTGCTAATGTTCTTGGGATTGGCGTTGCAGTCATAAATAATACATCAGGATTTTCACCTTTCTCACGTAATACACGGCGCTGAGCCACACCAAAGCGATGCTGTTCGTCTGTAATAACTAACCCTAACTGCGTAAAAATAACATCGGGTTGAATGAGTGCATGGGTACCTAGTAAAATATCAATTTCTCCTTGAGCTAACTTGGCTAATATCTCTTTTCTTGCTTTCATTTTAGTGGAGCCTGTTAGCAAAGCTACCTTCACCCCCAAAGGAGCTAACCACGTAGTGATCGATGTCTCATGTTGTTCTGCTAATATTTCTGTTGGTGCCATTAATGCACCTTGATAACCAGCTGTAACGACGGCATATAAGGCGAGCGCTGCCACGACAGTCTTACCTGATCCGACATCACCTTGGAGTAAGCGATTCATACGAATAGGCTGTAATAAATCACGACAAATTTCATTAACTACACGTTTTTGCGCATTCGTTAACTCATAAGGTAAAGTGGCAATTAATTGTTTTAAGCGTTCATTATCAAAGGGAATCGCTCTACCTTTCTCGTCTGCTAATCGCATCTGGCGTAAAGCTTGAATTCGTAACTGGAACAGTAATAATTCTTCATAAACAAAGCGACGACGCGCTTGTTTGACCATCTCATGATCTGTTGGAAAATGCAAAGCCTGTAAGGATTCTTGAAGTGACAATAACCGGTATTTCTCTCTTAATATAGCGGGTAATGGGTCTGCAAGCGTTGTACCATATTCTTGTAGAGCTTGTTTCACAAATTGGGAAAAACGCTTTTGAGGTATTTTCCCGCGCAACGCATACACAGGTGCAAAGTTCATCGCATCTGTATGGGGTCCTGGCATAAACTTGGAGCCATTAATCGTTTGACGTCCCCTATCCCACTTCCCTGTAATTGTAACAATAGCCCCTAACTCCATTTTATCCTTTAAATACGCTTGATTAAAAAATACAACTTTAACTAAATGCCGCCCTGCCATAACACGCACTTGTAAGCGATTTTTTTTACCCGTATAAAATACCGTAGGCTCACTCTCGATACGTGCCTCAATCGTTACTTTCTCATTATGTGGTGTATCTGCTAAATCTTTTAACGTAAAATCCTCATGTCTTGCTGGAAAGGTAAACAAAAGATCTTCAATTGTATGAATATGTAATTCATATAAATGAGCAGCTGTTTCTTTACCTACACCCTTTAGTGCCGTAATCGGTTGTGTAAGCTCATTTTTCATTTCACTTAACAACTCCTTTAATTGTTCTGTTTATTGCATTTATTGTATCATGACTTACGTATGTATGTTCTTAGTGGCATAATAAAAAGAACAAATTCATCATAAATAAACTGACAAATTTGTTCTGTATATTAATGAGATAATGATTTAATACTTTGTAAGGAGCCATTTTCTAAAATCGCTTTACTAATGGCCTTACCTGTAGGTGTAACTGCTAAGCCCCCTCGAGCTGTTTCTTTTAAATTGGGGCTCATCGATTGTCCAATGCGGAACATTGCGCCAATAACTTCATCACATGGTATACGACTCGTAACACCTGCTAATGCCATGTCTGCTGCTACCATAGCATTTGCAGCCCCCATAGCATTACGCTTTACACAAGGCACTTCGACTAAACCTGCTACAGGATCACATACAAGGCCTAGCATATTTTTCATCGTAATAGCAAAGGCCTCTGCACTTTGTTGTGCAGTACCACCTGCCATTTCTACAACACCGGCTGCCGCCATTGCTGCTGCTGACCCTACCTCTGCTTGACAGCCTC
Source organism: Lysinibacillus alkalisoli (assembly GCF_014643595.1). Classification (GTDB taxonomy): domain Bacteria; phylum Bacillota; class Bacilli; order Bacillales_A; family Planococcaceae; genus Metalysinibacillus; species Metalysinibacillus alkalisoli. Next base: position 209,054 of record NZ_BMJT01000004.1, on the reverse strand, counting down.
CAGCCGCTCCTGATATCGATGCATTATTGGCAACAACAAAGCCAAAAGCACCTGTAGTAAAGAGAAAATCAACCATTTGCTCTTTTGTTGGTTGCAATTGATTTTTTACAGCAAAAAGCACACCTGGTACAACACCTGCCGAACCCGCTGTTGGCGTTGCACAAATGGTTCCCATCGCTGCGTTCACTTCGTTTGTAGCTACAGCCTTACTCACAGCATCTAACAGTAAATTGCCTGAGAGCGCTTTGCCTTCTTTCATGTAATTTTGAATGAGTACAGCATCGCCCCCTGTTAATCCTGTAACTGATTGCACGCCATTTAAACCACGCTCAACAGCTGCTTCCATTACTTCTAGGTTTTTTAACATTTGTGTACGAATTTCATCTTCTGTGCGCCCACTAATTAACATCTCTTGTTCAATCATGAGATGAGCAATTTTCTTATTTTCATTTTCCGCTCGCTCTACAAGCTCTCTTACATTGTGAAATAAAACGTCCATAACTCTTCCCTTCCTTTACGTGTTGATTTTAGATACTTTTGTGATATTAGGAATTAAAGAAATTTGTTGTAATACTTTAGGCTCTATATTTTGATCAACCTCAATAACCATTAAAGCCGTGTGCCCTCTTTCGATACGCGACACTTCCATATGAGCAATATTAACATCATGCATGGCTAGACAATTCGCTACATTGGCAATACATCCTGCACGATCATCATGTACAACTAAAATCGCTGGCATGCCTCCTGTTAAACGTAATTTGAAACCGTTTACTTCACTTACTTCAATTTTACCGCCACCAATTGAAATACCAACGACAGACATCTCACCCTCATCATCTTCTAGCACAATACGTGCGGTGTTAGGATGTTCTGTATGTGCTGTTTCAGGTATAAATTCAAATGATAGGCCTTGTTTTTCAGCCTCAATAAATGACGTTTTAATGCGTTCGTCATACGTATCATAATTAAGCAGACCGCCTATTAATGCCACATCTGTACCATGTCCGCGATAGGTCTCTGCGAATGACCCAAATAAATGAATCGTTACTTTTTTAGGTTGCCTACCAAATAAATCACGTGCTACACGTCCAATACGCGCTGCGCCTGCTGTATGAGAAGATGATGGCCCAATCATAACAGGGCCTATTATGTCAAACACAGATGTAAATTTCATCACGTTCCCTCTGCTTTCTTTCCGTTTTGTCACCATTTTATCACAAATTAACTAAAATAAGAACTTTCACGCATGATGGAGAAATTATTCGTTTTAAAGACCATTTTTTATAAAAGCTTGTCTTTATATGATAAAAATAAAAGAGAGAATCGTATTATTATTACGACTCTCTCTTCTTTATTCGGAATTTCCTCTATTCTACGGAAATAATAAATGGATATAAACTTTGTTTTCCATTAAATAATTCAATATCTACGTCTGGATATTGGGTAGAGACAAATGTAGATAGCGCTTCTGCTTGCGCTTCTGTTGTATCTTCGCCATAAATGATTGTTACAATCTCAGCATCTTCATCTATCAATGCTGTCATTAACTGCTGGGCTGCATCTTCCAATGTTTTTGTAGATAAAATAATTTTGCCTTCTGCTAATGCCATAAAATCATCTTTATGGATTTCAACACCATCAATAGATGTGTCGCGCACTGCAAATGTTACTTGACCTGTTTTTACATCTTCAAATGCTTCTGTCATCGTTGCTTGGTTAGCTGTTACATCCGCCATTGGATTGAAAGCTAAAATTGCTGCCATGCCTTGAGGTATCGTCTTTGTTGGCACTACTGCGGCTTCAATATCTAACAACTCTACAGCTTGATCAGCTGCCATTAAAATGTTTTTATTGTTAGGCACGATTAACACTTTCTCTGCACCAATCTCACGTACAGCTTTTACAATATCTTCTGTTGAAGGGTTCATTGTTTGTCCACCCTCAATAACATATGAAGCGCCAATACTACGTAACATATCCGCCACGCCCGTCCCCATAGCGATGGTAACAATAGCATAAGGGTATTGTTGTTGCGTTGGTTGCTTCACTTCTTCACTCACAATGGCAGAGTGTTGCTCACGCATATTATCCACTTTAATTTTCATCAAGCTACCGTATTTTTGACCAATACTCAACACAGTACCTGGCGTTTCAGTGTGCACATGTACTTTTGCTACTTCTTCATCTGAGATAACGAGTAATGAGTCACCTAACTCTGACAACTCTTCGCGGAAGTTTCCTTCATTAAATGGTTCCTTATCCTCTTCTAGACGCACCATAATTTCTGTACAGTAGCCAAATTCAATATCTTCTGTGCTCATAAAATCTTGCACACGATGATGCTCTGCATTAATTAAATCATCTAATGTAGCATCATTGCGTTCTGGCAAAGGCTCGCCTTTAAGAGAGGCTAAAAAACCTTCATAGACAAATAAAAGTCCTTGCCCACCACTATCTACTACCCCTACTTCTTTTAAAACAGGTAATAGTTCAGGTGTTTGCTCAAGCGCCACTTTAGCTTGCTCTGTCACCGTTGTCATAATGGCTACAAGGTCTGTTTCGTTCTCTGCTTTCTCTACTGCCTGCTCAGCTGCAATACGAGCAACTGTTAAAATTGTTCCCTCAACTGGCTTCATTACCGCTTTATACGCTGTATCAACACCTGCTTGAAATGCTTGTGCAAATTGCTGTGCATTTACTGTTTCTAAAGCTTCTACTGATTTACCAAAGCCTCGGAATAATTGCGATAAAATAACGCCTGAGTTACCTCGAGCGCCCATTAAAAGCCCTTTAGATAAAGCTTGTGCTGTACGACCAATATGTGCGGATGCTTGTGCTTTTGTTTCTTCAGCACCTGAAGTCATAGATAAGTTCATATTTGTTCCTGTATCGCCATCAGGCACAGGAAATACATTTAAAGAATCTACATAATTTGCATTTTGCGAAAGATGATGCGCACCCATTTGCACCATCTCTGCAAATTTCAATCCGTCTAAAGATTGCATGAGTTAAAGTTCCTCCTCTTATACGTTCATCACACGAACGCCTTGCACATAAATATTAACAGCCTTAACATCCATGCCTAGCGTTTTATTCACTGTATACTTTACTTTGGATTGCACTTGATAAGCAACCTCTGAAATTTTTGTGCCATAACTTACAATAATGTACATATCAATATGTAGCCCATCTTCTAAATGACGAACAATGACACCTTTTGCAAAGTTTTCTTTGCGTAGTATCTCGGTTAAACCATCTCGAATTTGATGTTTTGATGCCATACCTACGATACCGTAACATTCAATCGCTGCCCCTCCAGCAATTTGTGCTACTACATCATTTGCAATATCAATTTGGCCGAATTCATTTTTAAGTTCAATTGACATAACAATGCCTCCTTGGCTCGTTTTGACTATCTTGTATTGTACCATTGATTCGTTCTTTTAAGCAACAAAGTACCTGTGCTTTTCCTTATTGCAATACGCCAATTGGCTGATTCATCTAGTAAAATAAAATATGCTATATTAAAACGTGGAAAGTGAGGAATACTTATGACAAAACAACCTTATCGCGTATTACTTTATTATAAATATGTCACAATCGAAGACCCTGTAACCTTTGCAGCAGAGCACCTTGCCTTATGCAAAGATATGGGGTTACTTGGGCGTGTGTTAGTTGGAACAGAAGGCATTAATGGCTGCATCTCTGCTACAGCAGAGCAAGCAGAACGATATATGGCTTATATGAAAGAGCATCCCCTATTCCATGACATTATGTGGAAGGTTGATGCATCATCTATCCAGGTGCATCGCAAAATGCATGTGCGACCAAGAAAGGAGATTGTACGCTTAGGTTTAGGCGATGATATTAACCCTCTTGAGATTACTGGTGACTATTTATCACCTCGTGAATTTATGACGCGTATGCAAGAAGAAGACACTGTTATTATTGATGCACGCAACGACTATGAATATGATGTGGGACATTTCCGCAATGCTATCCGCCCTGATATTCATAATTTCCGCGACTTGCCACAATGGATGGAAGATAATCGTGAATCATTTGAAGGAAAACATATTTTAACTTACTGTACAGGTGGCATTCGCTGTGAGAAATTTTCTGGTTGGTTAAAACGTGAAAACTTTGGCGAAAGTGTGGGACAACTTCATGGCGGTATTGCCACATACGCTAAAGATGCTGATGCTAAAGGACAATTATGGGACGGTCAAATGTTTGTCTTTGACGATCGTCGCACAATACCCATTAATCAAGTGGAGCATGTAGTAGTGGGGAAAGATTATTTTACAGGAGAACCTTCAGAACGCTATGTAAATTGTGCTAATCCAGATTGTCATAAATTAATATTATGTGAGGAAAAACATGAGGCATTTTATATGCGCAGCTGCTCCGATGATTGTCGTCGCGCAGAGCGCAATTATTTTGTAGCACAACAGCAATGGACACCCGAGCAAGTAGAAGAACAAATTCGAATCATTGCACAACAACAAATGATTCCGCAATAAATTTAAGCTGTAAAGGTTTTTTTCTTGAAAGGTTATGTAAAATGTCTTGCGCTCAATTTGTCAGTATGTTAAATTATTATGGTATGTGAAATACCGAACTGAAAAGTAATCTTTCAGCATTAACTGTAAGGAGGGAATACAACATGCCAAAAAAATGTGTCATCACTGGTCGTCGTGCGCGTACTGGTAACAACCGTTCACACGCTATGAACGCTAACAAACGTACTTGGGGCGCTAACCTTCAAAAAGTTCGTATCCTTGTAGATGGTAAGCCTAAGCGTGTATGGGTTTCTGCTCGTGCATTAAAATCAGGTAAAGTAGAACGCGTATAATAACGCTAAAAACACCGATAGTCATCGGTGTTTTTTTATACAGTAAAAAGAACGTGTCTCGTAACGACACGTTCTTTTTATTTTTAATATGCGCGACCGAACCACACTGTATGTTTCGCTTCTTTACCACAATTAATACACACTTTTTTCTCTGTTGGTGGATTAAATGGCATATTGCGTGTTGTGAATTTTGTTTCTTGCTTCACATGCTCTTCACATGCATCATCGCCACACCAACCTGCTAACACCCAACCTGGAATCTCCTCCATTGCTTGTTTTTCTGTAATATGTTGGTGCAATTGCTCTAATGTATCTACATCCGTATGTGAATGTTCTTCACGGAAAGCTTTTGCTTTATCGTATAAACGTTTTTGCATTGTTGTTAATTCAGTCTCTACAGTTGCTACTACAGCATCTATATCAAGCTCTAATGTGACTTTATCTGCTTCGTCACGCGCCTTCATTAAAATTTGTGCATTATCAAAGTCACGAGGTCCTAATTCTAAGCGGACAGGTACACCTTTTAATTCCCATTCATTAAATTTATATCCTGGTGATTGGTCTGAATCGTCTAAGCGTACACGAATACCTTTTGCTTTCAACGCTGCAAAAATCTCATCTAATTTTTCAATAATTTCAGGACGCTTCTTCCATGGTCCTACAGGGATTAATATTACTTGTGTTGGCGCAATTGTTGGTGGTAAAACCAAACCTTGCTCATCACCATGCACCATAATTACTGAACCAATCAAGCGAGTTGATGTACCCCAAGATGTTGTATGTGCATACACATGTTTATTTTCCTTATTTAAATATTTAATATCAAATGCCTCAGCAAATTTTGTGCCTAAATAATGTGATGTACCAGCTTGTACCGCTTTGCCATCCTTCATCATTGCTTCAATGGAAAATGTATCTACAGCACCAGCAAAACGCTCTGAAGGTGTTTTTTCACCGTCATAAACAGGAATGGCTAAAAAGTCTTCAACGACTTCTTTATAAATTTGTAACATGCGCATTGTCTCTTCACGTGCCTCGGTCTCGTCAGCGTGCGCCGTATGCCCCTCTTGCCATAAAAACTCAGATGTACGAATGAATGGTAATGTTTTCTTTTCCCAACGGAATACATTAGCCCATTGGTTAATTAATACGGGTAAGTCACGGTAACTTTTAATCCAGTCAGAGTATAAATGGCCAATCATGGTTTCTGAAGTGGGACGCAGTGCTAAACGCTCTTCTAACTTTTCGCCTGCTGCTTCTGTTACCCATGGTAGTTCTGGTGAGAAACCTTCAATATGATCTTTCTCTTTTTGGAAGAAATTTTCTGGAATCAACATAGGGAAATAAGCATTTCTATGCCCTGTCTCTTTAAAGCGACGATCCATCTCTCCTTGAATATGTTCCCAAATTTCAAAACCATCTGGTTTAAAAGCGATACAACCGCGCACTGGAGTATAATCCATTAAATCTGCCTTTTGAATTGTGTCGATATACCAACTTGTGAAATCATTTTTCTGATTTGTCATTACAAATTCCTCCTTAAAATAAATAAAGCACGCCCTAGAAAAAGGACGTGCTTACAAAGACGTGGTACCACCTTAGTTAAAGCTATAACAGCTCACTCAACATTCATTAACGCGAATGACACGGTTAGGATTAACTAACTTCTCCGTGGTAGGTGTTCAATACATAGTCATGTACCTAACTCTCAGCAAATATTAGGCTTTCTGTCCATATATGTTATTTACTTGGCCACATCATTGAAATCATATTTGTCTCAAATATACCAAACTTCGCTTTTTTAAACAACTAACTTTCCACGTTTGCTTCAAATATTTTATACAAAACAGCGCCAAAACAAACACCGATAAATGAAATACTAGCTAATACAAGATAAAATTGCTGCCCTGCTAAAATGCTGTACAAATAACCGCCTAAATAAGAAGCAACAATACCAGAAATCCCAAAGAATAATAAGGCAAGGATTGTTTGACCTGTTGCTCGCCATTCTGCTGGTACAATTCGGTATAAATATTGAATAGCTGCTGTATAAAAAATAGGGAAGGTCAACATTTGCAACACTTGTAATAAAGCGACAAGTTGTGGATCTGTTGTTAAAGCTGTCGCTAAAAAACGAAGACAATAAAAACTTGTAGCGATTGTAATTGTTAATAATTCTTTGCCTTTACGTAACCACCAAAAGCTCAGTGCAAAAATAATAATCTCACTACTCGCTGCAAGGAAAAAAGCTTGCCCAATAAGCTCTGTGCTTCCATTCAATGCCCGTATATGCACACCTAGAAAAGTATCATTCATCCTGGCTGGTATGGAGCTCATAAAAACGAGCAATAAAAATAATACGGTTTGTTTATCTTGTAAAAATGACTTTAACGCCGTCACAGTGACAGATGATGAAGCGGTTGTTACATTGGGCAAAGTTAACATCACAACAAACCCTAACAGACCTAAGCCAACAAATAGATAGGCAATGGCATTCATTCCTAAGCCATTCATAATATAGCCTGCGCAAAGAGAAGCAAGTGCATAGCCTAGGGCGCCATATGTACGAATAGAACCATAACTAATGCGTGCACGTTCTGCTATTGTAAAATTCAAGCTTTCTGTTAAAGGATCAATAGCCATTAAAAAGAAGTAGACAGCCATTGAAAATGTAACGAGCGCACCAAATTGCTGTGAAGTAAATAAAAAGTAACCAAACCATGTCGATAAAAGTAATAATATACTTAATACTTTTCGAATGGCTTGTGTCTTATCACTAATAATGCCCCACAAGGGTTGTGTAATAATCGTGACAATTCCTCCTGTGCCCACAATAAATCCAATAGCTTTTGTAGTAAGCCCTTGCTCTTGCAAAAATACAGGTAAAAAAGGAATGAATAAAGCAAGCATACCAAAATACAATAAATTAAAGCCTTTTAACCTTTGATGTGTTTGCATAATTTGGCTACCCCACTATTTTTCATCACTATGTATGACCATTACCATACCTGTTGAAAACTGAATTACAGCTGTCTCTTTAATAATCTCATTACTGGTGAAACGTGATGAAGTTAATAATAAAGGTTCATTTGTTGTTTCGTACTTCACACCTCTAATGGTCATATCTTCAATATCTGCTTCATAGGCAAATAATGATAAATACTTAAAGTGATGTTTTTTTATCGCATGACTGCCTGGTGCTAGAAAAGCGATACGATTCATTTTATTTTCAATGCAAAAAGCAATATGTGGGTACTGCTTTTGCAAACGATACATCACGCGAATCACACTTTCATAGTGATCTAATCGACCACCTGTCACACCTGTGATAATTATTTCTTTAGGTTGCCACTCTACAGCGCGCATAAGTGCTAACTCTGTATCTGTCTCATTTTTTTCATCTTCAAATCGCTCAACTTTCGAAGCTACCACTGATACCCATTGCCATTCTGACTCTGTTAGGGAATCAAAGTCACCAATAATTAGCTTTGGTGTGATGGCTCGTTCAATACAATACAAAGCACCACGATCTGCGCCAATGAAAACCGCATCACCTTGTTTAGAGTAGCGAATAATATCTGTCAATTCATCAGCTGGTCCTCCAGCACAAATGACAACTTTGGTCATTGAATTGCTTGTTCTCCAGCCTGTTTAATCGTTTGTAATGCTTTGGCGCGATCTTCTTGATTATAAATGGCTGAGCCTGCTACAAAAATAGTCGCACCTGCTTGTGCACAAGGTACAATTGTTTCCGCATTAATGCCACCATCAATTTCAATTTCAATATTTAAGTTACGCTCTTTAATAATAGCTGATAATGCTGCCACTTTAGGTATAACAGAAGAGATAAATTGCTGACCGCCAAACCCTGGATTAACTGTCATAAATAACACCATATCAATATCTTCTAACACATGTTGAATACTTTCAATAGGTGTATGAGGATTTAAAACCACACCTGGTTTAACACCAAATGAACGAATTAATTGAATCGTACGATGTAAATGTTTACAAGCTTCGACATGGACTGTAATATAATCTGCGCCAGCTTTCGCAAACTGTTCAATATACTGGTCTGGATTTTCAATCATTAAATGCACATCCATAGGTAATGTCGACAACGGACGTATTGCTTCCAATGCAATAGCACCAAATGAAATATTTGGCACAAAATGACCATCCATCACATCAATGTGAATCAGTGCTGCACCAGCAGCCTCTACTTCTTTGACTTCTTCACCTAATTTTGCAAAATTTGCAGCTAGTATAGAAGGGGCAATTTTAATCATAATTAGTACCTCGGCTTTCTCTCTATAATTTCATTTACAATTTGTTCATAATGCTTAAAGCGATATGTTAAGATATCACCGTTAGCAACAGCTGCTTTAACAGCACATTTTGGTTCCTTTAAATGCAGACACCCTCTAAATTTACACTGTTCTGCATATCGCGCAATCTCGGGGAAACATTGTGTCACGTCTTCTTTATCTAGCTCATCAAAATCAAACGAACTAAATCCTGGCGTATCTGCTAATAGACCACCTGCTACCTCGATTAATTCAACATGCCTTGTTGTATGACGCCCTCGACCTAAACTTTGTGAGATCTCTGCTGTTTTTAAAGCTAGAGATGGTAGTAATGTGTTTAGTAAAGTGGATTTCCCTACGCCAGATTGTCCTGCTAATACTGTTGTTTTATGTGCTAAATGGGGCATTAACTTTGTCTGTAATTCTGCTTCATCTTTATACGCTGTTAATACTGTGTAACCAATATGTTCATAATCTTTAATGTAAGTCGCTATAGCTGATTTTTCTTCATCATCTAATAAATCTAGCTTTGTTAAGCAAATAATAGGCTGTACATGAAAAGATGATAACACTACTAAAAAGCGATCTAATAATACTGTATTAAAATCGGGTTCCTTTACAGAAAATACAAGTAATGCTTGATCGACATTCGCAATTGGTGGTCGCACAAGTGCATTTTTTCTTTCATGTATACGCTCTATGCTACCATCAGAGCCTGCTGTTTCAACTGTATAATCTACATAGTCACCCACAAGTGGCGATTCGCCTCGATTGCGAAAGATTCCTCTACCTCGGCACTGAATCAATTCACCATTATCAAATACATAGTAATAGCCACTTAATGCTTTACGAATTTGTCCTTCCCCCATTGGTCGCCTCCTTATAAATCTTCGTAACGAATCGTTTCCTCCATCACTACTTTGCCTTCACTCATAATGCGGAAAGCCGCTTTTTGTCCCTGTTTAATTTCCATACGCACATGATATTTTGTATCATCTGTAATTTCAATAGTTTCTACAGGGGCTGCCATAGTATGTCGATTATCTTGTACGTAAATTTGTACTTTTTGTTTGGGTCTTTCAATAACTTCCTCAGTTTCCTCATCAATAACACCTAATTCATAAGGAATTGTTACTGTTTGTGTATAAGATTTTGTAGGTTGCTCTGCTGTGCCTTTTGAAATATAAACTGTCACAACACTTCCAGCCTCTATTTTTGCGCCTGCTGCTGGAGATTGTCTCAACACATTCCCTGCAGAAACAGTATCTGAATTTTCTTCGCCAGCTACATGTATTTTCAAACCTGATGTTTGTTCATAACTCGCAATAGCTGAGCTATTGAAACCTTTTAAATCGGCCACAGTCACTAAATCTTTACCTTTACTAATGGTAATTGTAATTTCAGTATTCGCCATGACGACTTTTGTGCCTGATGTAGGATCTTGCGCAATAATCTCACCTGCTGGACGCTCCGAATATTCTTCTTCCACATTTACTTTTTTAAATTCTTCTTCCAGGTTTTCTCTTACTTGTTCATATTTCTGACCAATAAAATCTGGCACTTCAACTTCTTCTATCCCTTTGCTTACAACAAGGTCAATATCCGCATTTTTCATGCGTAATGTACCTGCCTTTGGTGAGGTTTCAATAATTTTCCCTGTCTCTACTTCTTCATTAAAACGCTCTGTTGTTTCACCTACTAAAAATCCTGCTTGTTCAATTTTAACTGTGGCTTCAGCTACCGTTAAATTCGTTACGTCGGGTATTGGTGTTTTTTTAGGCTGAAAAATATCTGTGAACATAAATAAAATCGCAAATGTCGCTAATAAAGAACCAAATAGCCCTAACAAAACAAGTGGCCAGATGCGCTTTTGTTTGCCTGGCTTTTGTGGTTCTTCTTGCTTTTCCATCACCATTGTTTTACCTAAATCAACATCCTCATCTTCGGCTGTATCTTTAATAACTGGCATTGCTTTTGTTGCGTCATCATCAATTGGTACAACAAATCGCTCCTCATTCGCACGCTCTGGAGATAGTACTGTCATCAAGTCTTCATGCATTTCTTCAACTGAGGTGTAGCGTTGGAATGGGTCTTTAGCTGTTGCCTTTAATACAACATTCTCAAGACTCTGCGGAATGGTAGCGTCGAAATGTCTCACTGAAGGTGTCTCACTTTGCAAATGCTTTAAAGCAATTGCCACTGCTGACTCACCCGAAAAAGGTAACTCGCCTGTGAGTAGCTCATAAAGTACAATACCTAGTGCATAAATGTCTGATTTATTCGTTGCAGAGCCACCTCTTGCTTGCTCTGGTGACAAATAATGCACCGTCCCTAAAACAGAATTCGTTTGTGTAAATGATGTCGCCGATAACGCCATCGCGATACCAAAATCCGTAATTTTCACATCGCCACTTTCATCCATTAAAATATTTTGTGGTTTAATATCTCGATGAATAATTTGGTTATCATGCGCATGTGCAATGGCTGATGTTAATTGCTTCATAATATAAACAGAACGTGCTGGTGATATCGGTGCATACTCTTGAATATATTGCTTAAGTGTTTTACCTTTAACATACTCCATCACAATATAATGTAAATTATCTTCATCACCAACATCATAAACATCTACAATATTAGGGTGAGTTAAGCTTGTTGCGGATAAGGCTTCACGTTGAAAGCGCTTCTGTAACTCGGTTTCACTTGAAAAATCATAGCGCATAATTTTAATGGCTACATCGCGGTTTAAAATGATGTCATGAGCTAAGTAAACATTAGACATGCCACCTCCGCCAATCATTTCAATAATTTTATAGCGGTCATTAATACGTTGACCTTCTAACATATCAGCTCTCTCCTTCCTTCATAAGAAGTACGAGCGAAATATTGTCCTCGCCACCGCCATCATTCGCACGTTTTACGAGTTGCTGTCCCTTTTCTTGCAAAGTTGTTTGCTTATCATAAATAATAGTAGCCATCTCTTTTATTGATAGTTTGTTACTCAATCCATCTGAACAAACTAGCACAAAAGAAGTAGGCGTTAATGTCATGCTATAAATATCTGGCTCTACGGATGGGTCTGTACCTAGTGCTCTTAAAATAACATTTTTAGTGGGATGATGTACCGCTTCTTCCTCGCTAATCTCCCCACTATCAATCAATGCATTCACATACGAGTGATCTTTCGTAATTTGTTCGCCTGTACCTGCTGAGAAATGATACACGCGGCTATCGCCAACATGTGCAATTAAACAGCGACTTTCATTCACTAGCACTAAAATTAATGTTGTGCCCATACCACTACAATCAGGATTTTCTTTAGCATGCTGGTACAAGGCTTGATTGAGTTTTCTTACGGTTTGTAATAACCATGCTTTCTTTGTAGATGGCGTCTCAAAATGTTCGGCATGAGCTTCATAAAACAATTTTCTCGCCTCTACAGTAGCCATTGTACTAGCAACATCTCCTGCATTATGTCCGCCCATACCATCAGCAACAAGAGCTAACTGCACACCATCTTCTCTTCTAAAAAAGGCAGCGCGGTCTTCATTAATAGAACGTTTCAATCCGATATCACTTTCGACTGTATATTTCAATCGTGGTCACCTCGTCTCTTGTTCTCTCTCTTTCGCACGTAATTGGCCACAAGCAGCATCAATATCTGAACCTTGCTCGCGACGAATTGTAGCATTAATGCCATGTTTTTTTAATGTTTTCTCAAAATCAAAAATTTTATTGCGAGGCGTCCGTGTATAATCACGTTCTGGCACATAGTTTACAGGAATTAAGTTCACATGACATTTAATATCTTTAATTAAAACAGCTAACTCCTCAGCATGTGCTACAGAATCATTTTCGCCTCCAAACAAACCATACTCAAAACTAACTCGGCGTCCTGTTTTGTTCGTGTAGTAACGTATTGATTCCATTAGTTCTTCTAGTTTATAAGCGCGTGCAATTGGCATTAACTTTTGGCGCAACTCTTGATTTGGTGCATGCAAAGATAAGGCAAAATTAATTTGTAATTGCTCATCTGCAAACTTATAAATTTTAGGCACAATACCTGATGTAGAAACTGTAATATGACGTGCCCCTATATTTAAGCCTTGCTCATGGTTAATGACTTTTAAAAAGCTCATCATAGCATCATAGTTATCAAACGGCTCTCCAATGCCCATAATTACAATATGTGACACACGTTCATTTGTTTCATCGAGTGCTTGTTGCACTTTAACCACTTGTTCAACAATTTCTCCAGCTAACAAATGTCGCTTTAAGCCACCTAATGTTGATGCACAAAAAGTACAGCCAATACGGCAGCCCACTTGTGTTGTAACACAAACAGAATTTCCATATTCATGACGCATTAGCACGGTTTCAATCGCATAACCATCTTGTAATTCAAATAAAAACTTAATTGTACCATCTTGTGACTGTTGTTTAATAATCGTAGAAAGTGTTGTAAGAGCAAAAGCATCCGTTAGCTTTTCACGTAGAGCCTTAGATAAATTAGACATCTCTTCAAATGTTTTAACACGTTTTTCATATAACCATTCATAAATTTGTTTCGCACGAAAAGCTTTCTCGCCATTCTCTTCTAACCACTGTTTTAATTCATGTGGCTCTAAAGAATAGATTGAGGGCTTTAAATTTACTTTCTCTTTCTTTTTACGGATAGGCTGTTCTTTAGCATCATCAACTAAATCGTTAATTCGTTCATTAAATGTTTGTAGTCTATTTTGATCCATTAGTTAGAATCTCCTTTTTTGTAAAAGCAGCGACAAAGAAGCCGTCACTACCAAAATCTTGTGGGAATACTTGCAACATACCATCTTGTTGTTTTTCCATTAATGCTTGTGGTAGAGAATCAATTGCTGTAGATTGCATAGTAGAATGTTGCTGTAAAAACTGTTGTACTGTGCCTTCGTTCTCTACTTTATCTACTGTGCAAGTACTGTAAATCAGCTTACCATTAGGCTTTAACAAAGTTACAGCTGCATCTAATAATGCGAGTTGAATCGTTTGTAGTCGCGCCAAGTCTTGTTCTTGCTTTGTATATTTAATATCTGGTTTACGACGCATTACACCTAAGCCGCTACACGGAGCGTCTACTAAAATCGCATCGAATGAATTAGCTTCAAAGTGCTCAATGGCTTTGCGACCATCTACATGTAAAGTTGTAATATTCGTCAAACCTAATCTCGTCATATTTTGCTGAATCAGTGCTAATTTATGCTCATGCAAATCAAGTGCAATAATAGTGCCTTCATTATTCATTCTTTCTGCTACATGTGTTGTCTTTCCTCCTGGAGCTGCACACATATCTAATACGCGCCAGTCACGCTGAGGTTGTAACACATGAGCAGGAATCATAGAGCTCTCATCTTGAATTGTAACCCATCCTTGACGAAATGCAGCTGTGCGTGATGCTTGTCCTTCTGTAATATAAATACATTCAGACAGGAGTGGGCTCTTATTAGCGGTTACACCATCCTCTGCTAGACTTGTTAACACTTGTTCTACAGTTGCTTTTGTTACGTTAACACGAACCGTTTGGATCGCTGGCTTGTTATTTTCTTCTAACATAGCACGTGTTTTTTCAACGCCATACATCTCCACCCAACGCTCTACTAGCCAATGTGGGTGACTTGTTGTAATAGCAAGTTCATCAATTTCGTTAAAGACATCTACCTCACTAACGCCTTCACGTAAAATCGCACGTAATATGCCATTAACCATTGAGGCTGTCCCTTGATGCCCTCTACGTTTAGCAATTTCGACAGCTTCGTTTACAGCTGCATGAGGTGGAATACGCGATAAATAATGCATTTGGTAGAGTGATAAACGAAGTAACCAACGCATCCAATCCTCCACTTCACCTCGAATATAAGGTTCTAAATAGTAATCCAAAGTCATTTTATATTGCAATGTACCATACGTAATTTCGGTTAATAACGCACGGTCCTTTGGCTCAATTTTATGACGTTTAATTGTGTCATTCAATAATAGATTGCTGTAAGCTTGATTTTTATCAACGGCAAGTAGGATGGATAATGCAGCATCTCGCACATTACCATCCCAAATCATCACATGCTTTTTTTTACTCATTCAAAGCGCTCCCCAATTTGTAGTTTAGCTCCAATACCATTTAAATAATCTTCAGCTGTCATACGTTTTTTACCTGCCACTTGTAAATCATAAATAGCTATAGTACCAGCTGTCGTTGCCACTTCAAAATGGTCCTTATTAATAGCTACCACCTCTCCAGGAGCACCTGTTTTATCACTTGTTCCTATTTGTGCCCACCACACCTTAACATTATGTCCTTGCAAAGTAGTATAAGCGGTTGGCCAAGGGTGTAGCCCTCTAATTAAATTGTATACTTGGTCAGCAGTATGTGCCCAATTGATACGTTCTTGTTCACGCGATATATTACTAGCAAACGTTACTTGTGACTCATCTTGTACAACTCGTTGATTCGTACCATCTATTATGCTTGGTAATGTTTCTTTTAATAAGTCACGTCCGACAAGGCTCAGTTTATCAAATAATAAACCCGTGTGATCTTGTGCCTCAATCGGTATTGCACGTTGGGAAATCATATCACCTGCATCTAACTTCTCGACCATATACATAATAGTAACACCTGTCTCTTTCTCGCCATCAATGACTGCTTGGTGAATGGGTGCACCACCTCGATATTTTGGCAATAAAGAAGCATGTACATTAATACAACCTAAACGCGGTGTCTCTAACAATGTTGCAGGTAAAATTTGACCAAATGCAGCTGTTACAATTAAGTCGGGTTGTAAAGCAATAATTTGTTGTAATGCTTCGCTATCACGTAATTTTTCTGGTTGAATAACAGGTAAACCTAATGTTAACGCTTCTTCTTTTACAGGAGGGGGTGTTAGGATACGCTTTCTTCCCACAGGGCGGTCAGGTTGTGTCACAACAGCTAATATATTGTATCCTTCCTCATGCAACATGCGTAAAATAGGGGCTGAAAAGGCTGGTGTCCCCATAAAAATAATTGAAATCATGCCTCTTCCTCCTCATACATCTCTTCTAACTCTTCTGGTGTGTATTGACGAGTGATTTTATCATGGAAAAGTATGCCATCTAAATGATCTATTTCGTGTAAAATAGCACGCGCATCAAAATCCCATGCCTCTAATTCATAAACACGTCCGTCTCGATCACAAGCCTCTATTTTTACATACGTAGGACGCTCTACATCACCAAAGAGTTCAGGAAAACTTAAACATCCTTCAATATCTTTGGCTGTACCCTCAACCTTTATCACGCTCGGATTAATCATTTCTAAAATATCACGTTCTTCACCAATTTCAACAATAGCGACACGTAAATCTACATTAATTTGTGGTGCTGCAATACCTACACCATCATGCTCAATCATCGTATCGTATAAATCATCAAGCAATTGAATAATATCTTCATTTATCATCGTTACTTCTTTAGTTTGTGTTGTTAAAATCTCCGCTGGATACTTTACTACTTCTTTAATCATCTTTATCCTCTTTTCTAAATCATTGACGGGTCTAAATCCACAGTCAAATGAACACCTTTTTTTTGCCACTCTGCGCGGTACAATGCAATGAGTTGATGTAATACAGGAATCAAATTTGGTTCAATTTTATATTTTATCAAACATTGATAACGATATCTATTTTGCAAACGGCTTATTTGTGCTGCAGCTGGTCCTATAATACGTACATGAGGCAATTGATGACGTAAATAATCTGCGACATGATTGGCATAATCTTGTGCTTGCCATACCTCCTCATGTGCGATTTGTATGAGTGCAATATAAAAGTACGGGGGATAGCCTGCCAAGCGACGCATTTGCATTTCTTGGGTATAAAATGTTTCATAATGTTGCTGTTTAGCTAAGTCAATAGCATAATGCTCAGGAGTATAGGACTGAATAATAACTTGTCCTTCTTTATCATGACGCCCCGCTCGCCCACTAACTTGCGTTAATAACTGAAATGTTTTTTCTGATGCCCGAAAATCAGCAAGATGTAAAGTTGTATCTGCACTCAATACTCCTACTAATGTAATATTAGGAAAATCTAAACCTTTAGCAATCATTTGTGTACCTAATAAAATATCAGCTTCTTGCCGACCAAATGCGGATAGAATCTTTTCATGTGCGCCTTTTTTCCGCGTAGTGTCAACGTCCATTCTTAACACGCGTGCTTCTGGAAATAAACGATAAAGTTCTTCTTCTACTTTTTGTGTCCCTGTACCAAAATAGCGAATACGATCACTCTCGCATGCTGGACATTGTGTAGGCACTGCTTGTTCATGTCCGCAATAGTGACATCTTAAATGCTCTTGTGAACGGTGATAAGTTAATGAAATATCACAGTTTACGCATTGCACAACTGTACCACAATCTCTACACATTACAAAAGAGGAATAACCTCTACGATTTAAAAATAAAACCATTTGTTCTTTTTTTGTTAAGCGCTCTCGTATAGCTTCAATTAAAATTGTAGAAAACATGGAATGATTACCTTGTCTCAACTCTTCACGCATATCCACTACATCAACAACAGGTAGCGCTTGATTGGTCGCTCTTTTTGTAAGCTGTAATAAAGTATACACCCCTTTAGTTGCACGTGCATATGACTCTAAAGCTGGTGTTGCACTCCCTAATACTACAGGGCATTGATAATATTCGCTACGCCAAATCGCAACATCTCTTGCATGATAACGTGGTGTGTCTTCTTGTTTATAGGTTGATTCATGCTCTTCATCTAAGATAATTAAACCTAAATTGGTAAAAGGAGCAAAAACAGCTGAACGAGCACCTACAACTACTTGCACTTCCCCTCGTTGAATCTTACGCCATTCATCAAACTTCTCACCTACAGAGAGCCCACTATGCATCACTGCTACTTGATTGCCAAACCTACCTCTAAAACGCTCTGTCATTTGAGGTGTTAACGAAATTTCGGGTACTAGCATAATCGCTTGTTTCCCTTGCTGTAACGCTTGTTCAATCGTTTGTAAGTAAATTTCTGTTTTTCCACTTCCTGTTACACCTTGCAATAAAAACGTGGTTGCTTTTTTTTGTTTTAATGCATCATGAATGGCATCGGTGGCCATTTGCTGTTCACTTGTCAAAGTATGATTGCTCGTCTGTTCTACAGAATTTTGATGTGGGTCACGCAATACTTCTTTTTGCACAAATTGTAAGCCACCTAATGCAACAACAGCTTGCAGTACAGAGAGGGATGTCGCACTATCATCTAGCACCTTTTGTGGTAAGTATACTTGCTCGGCATGTTGTTTTGCCCAATGTAAAAGTTGGATTTGCTTCTTTGCTCTTTTATTTACTTGCTGTAGCGCTTGTTCAATCTCAGTGTGTGTACCTATTTGCACATAGCGTTGCTCTTTCACTGTGCCTCGTTGTTTAATTACGGTTTTTAACCTTACTTGTTGTTGTTGAATAGCTTTTTTCACTTCAGCCAATACATGTGCTTGCTCAAATACTTCTATCTTAACTTGTGTTTTATCATCAAAATACGATTGCAATCGCTCATCTAATATGGCGCCAGGTACTATCTCTATTATTTTCTCATATTTGGCACGCAATGCTGAGGGGAGCATCACTTGTAGCGCATCAATCTCAAAACAAATCGTTTCATGCTTTAACCACTTGGCTAAAGCTAATAACTCTGATGTGATCACCGGTTCTAAATCTAGTAAGGCTGTAATGGGCTTTAATTTCTTTTGAGGGACTTCGGTTGTAGATGATAAACCTACTACAAAACCTAAAACAGGTCGCCTACCAAATGGCACATGCACACGCATACCAGGCTCAATAATAGAGGCAAACTTAGCAGGTACTCTATAATCAAACGGACGGTCTACATGATACGTTGGCACGTCCACAATGACTTGTGCATACATCGGTTCACAACCCCTTTAATTCATTTATAAGCACTTGTTCTGCTTCTTCTTGCGAATGGAAAGCATGTACACCTTCTAATGTATAACCTTTAGGCAATAAAACATCTGTTAACACAAGGCCATTAGGATGCTGTTGTTGCCATTCTCTCACATACTTTGTAACATCGTCAGCCATCATCATTTGCTCTGTGAATAAGAAGCGGTACTTCCGAGGTTGTTGCTCATGTGTGATTAGTCTTGTGTAAATTTGACGACTTGCAAAAGCCTTTGCTACTTCTGTTGCTAACATGGCAGCGTGAACAGGAGCCGTCAATTGATTGTTCGCTATAGTCCCCATCGCTCCACCTACAACTAGCACTTGTTCATGTGCTGTTGTTCTAAAGTGTTGGAGAGCCAGTGCTGTAATTTTCTCAGGTTCTTCTAGTCTTCCTTTACCCACATAGCCGCAAGCTAAATAACCTTCTGATGGTTCAATAAAGCGATACCCATCTTGATATAATTGCTCAATATTACGTAAAACAGCAGGATGGTCATACATATGAACATTCATAGCAGGCGCAATCCAAACAGGTGCTGTTGTTGCCAGTAATGTCGTTGTCACCATATCATCAGCTAAGCCATGCGCCAACTTCCCTATAATGTTAGCTGTAGCAGGCGCTATAATTACAAGGTCTGCCCAGTCGGCTAAATCGATATGTGCAATAACTTGTGAGTCTTTTTCATCAAACGTATCGTAAAACACATCATTTTTTGACATAACTTGAAAACTTAATGGCTGAACAAATTGTTGAGCGCTTTTTGTCATAAGTACTTTTACTTGAAAGCCTGCTTGTGTCAATTTACTCGTCAAAGCCACTGCCTTATAAACAGCAATTCCTCCTGAAACACAGAGTAAAATATTTTTCATTGTATCCCTCCTATTTTGAGTTTGTAATAAGAAAAGAGTTGCCTCACTAAACGGGGCAACTCCTTTTAACAACAGAAAACTTAAATTTCATCCTCATAAACCGTTGAAGCATCTTGAGCTTTAGGTGTTAAAGCACCGACCACTACTTCCTCTAATGCTTTACCAACGTATTTATATGAACGATATGCCTCTAATTGCTCAGTATTTTGGTGCTCTTGCATTTGGCGTGCACGTTTAGATGCAAGGCTTACTAAGGAATATTTTGAATCGATTTTTGCTTTTAACTTATCAACTGATGGATATAACATATTTTTATTCTCCTTTTAACATGGACAAATAACGTTTTTCTACACGTTCTCGTCGACAATGTTCTGCTTTTATAATAGCATTAATTTTATCACATGCATGTTGAACTTCATCATTTTCAACAACATAATCATATAAACTCATCATTTCTAGTTCTTGACTTGCAGTTGCAACACGCTTAGCAATCACATCTGCTGGCTCTGTGCCACGCCCTTCTAGACGATTTTGTAATGCTGTCAAACTAGGGGGTGCTAAAAAAATAAATAAAGCATCAGGCGCTTTCGCACGAATTTGTGCTGCTCCTTGAACTTCTATTTCTAAAAAGACATCACGTCCCGCATCTAAGGTTTCATTAACATAGGCTAAAGGCGTACCGTAATAATTCCCAACAAACTCAGCATGTTCAAGCAAACCACCAGCATGAATTAAACCTTCGAACTCCTCTTTTGTTTTAAAGAAGTAATCAATACCATCTACCTCTCCCTCACGAGGTGCTCTCGTTGTCATTGAAATAGAATATTCATAATTTGTATTGGGTTGTGTAAACAGCTCTTTACGAACTGTACCTTTACCTACACCTGAAGGGCCTGATAACACAATCAGTAGGCCACGTTGTTTATTCATTTAGACATTCTCCTTACCTATATTCTATTCTACATTTTGTACTTGCTCTCGCATTTTTTCAAGTATTGTTTTTGCTTGTACTACCGCTACTGACACAACTGTAGATTGATTTTTAGAGCCAATCGTATTAATTTCGCGATGCATTTCTTGCATAATGAAATCCAGTTTGCGTCCAATGGCCTCTGTTGATTGTAATGTCGTTTCGAATTGATGAATATGACTATGTAATCGGTCTAACTCTTCAGAGATATCCACTCGGTCTGCAAAAATAGCAACCTCCACTACGGCTCTCTCGTCCACATAATCATCTGAACTTAACATACTTAGGCGTTCTTGTAGGCGTTCACGATATTTACTCACAGCAAGGTCTGATTGTTGTTCAATCAATGCAATTTGTTGTTGGAGTTGTTGTTTTTGTTCCATTAATACGTTAGCTAATAGCTCCCCTTCTGCTTGACGCATAGTTAATAAGTTAGCTAACGCCTCCTGCAGTGCCGTCAACACAGCTTCATTCACTTGTGTTAATGCGACTTCTTCTTGCTGTTGAATAAAGACATGATCCAGAGCATGTAATTCAGCCATATCCCATTGTGTAGGGAGCGGTGCAATTTTTGCTACTTGTTGACGTGCTTTTTCATAGGCTTGAACTAAATCCATATTTACTTCAATGGTTGGTACAGATTGAGTTAGTTCTTTGAAATGAATAGACACATCCACTTTACCACGAGATAATGCTCGTGAAATGGTCTTCTTAGCTAACATTTCAGCTTCCATCCAATCTTTAGGAAAGCGACTATGTACTTCTAAAAAACGATGATTAACTGAACGAAGTTCTATAGTTAATTGGAAATTTGTTGTTGTTGTGACACCTCTGCCAAAACCTGTCATGCTACGTACCAAAGAACGTCACATCCTTCATGCGCAATTTGTCATTAATTATAACATAAGCCGATTATAATCGAAATGTTAGCGTATGGGTATGGATTGCCTCTACAACATGTTAAAATAGGGCAAGAACATAAAAAAATTCGAACGAAAGAGTGAAATTATTATGGCTTTTGATGGCTTATTTACACGCGCTATGACGACGGAGTTACAACAAATCGTCACAGGACGTATTGCAAAAATACACCAACCTAACGCACAAGAAATAGTAATGCATATTAGAGCAAATGGCAAAAATGTAAAATTGTTATTTTCCATTCATCCTTCTTATGCACGCGTTCATTTGACTGAACATACCATTGAAAATCCTTCAGAGCCACCCATGTTTTGTACACTATTACGCAAACATATTGAAGGGGGCATTATACATGCTATCACGCAAGTAGACTGCGACCGCATTTTGTTATTTGAAATCCATAGTACTAATGAGATTGGCGATGCTACTGTTAGACAATTATACGTCGAAATCATGGGACGTCATAGTAATCTTTTACTAGTTGATCCAACAACTAATATCATTATTGATGCATTAAAGCACTTATCACCATTAATGAATCGCCATCGTACTATTATGCCTGGACAGCCATATATTGCACCTCCACAGCAAAATAAAGTAAATCCCTTCTTAGGAGCTGGTGACTTCTTTAATACTGTAAGAACCGCACAAGAAATTACGCAACATTTTGCTGGTTTTAGCCAATTACATGCGCAAGAAGTAATTGTACGCAACGAGTTTGAGCAATACGTGTCACATTTTGCAACGGGTGGCGAACAGCCCACCTATGTTGAAATAGGGCAAAAAATTTATTTCTCTCCCAACAAATTAACGCAGTTTGAAAATCCTATAGCTTATCCCAATAATAGTGCTTTACTTGATCGTGTTTTCTATGCGCGTGCTGAGCGTGACCGTGTCAAACAACAAGCTGGCGATTTAGAACGTTGGTTGCAGAATGAAATTAGTAAATTACATTTAAAAAGTAAAAAATTAACGAAAGACTATGAACGTGCTACTCGTCTTGACGAGCATCAATTATATGGTGAATTGTTAATGGCTAACATTTATGCTTTTCAAAAAGGTGCTACAGAAGTAACTGTGACAAACTATTATACAAATGAAGAGGTAACAATCCCTGTGAGCGCACGCAAAACACCTATTGAAAATGCGCAACAGTATTATACAAAATATAATAAAGCAAAAAATGCACTCATCATGATTCAAGCGCAATTAAATAAAACACAAGATGACATTCAATATTTTGAAATGTTGATGCAGCAAGTGGAGCAAGCTTCTCCTACTGATATTGAAGAAATTCGTGAAGAATTAGCTGAGCAAGGCTATTTAAAACGTCGCATTTTAAAAAAGAAGAAAAAGAATACATTAGCTACACCGGAAAAATTTATATCTTCTACAGGTATTCCAATCTCCGTAGGTAAGAATAATAAACAAAATGATGCATTAACATTTAAAATTGCTAAAAAGTCAGATACTTGGTTACACACTAAAGATATTCCTGGTTCACACGTAGTCATTCATAGTGATGCACCTGATGAAACAACGCTACAAGAAGCGGCTATGCTTGCAGGTTATTTTAGTAAGGCACGTGCATCATCTGCAATCCCTGTTGACTATACTCTAATTAAACAAGTTAAAAAGCCTAGTGGCGCAAAACCTGGCTTTGTTATTTATTTCGAACAAAAAACCTTATATGTAACACCTGATGAAACTAAAGTGATTGCTTTGAAACAATAACTTAGGGATATACTTGCTGATATAGAAAAGTGGTACAGCGAAATGCTGTACCACTTTTTAATAGGCTATTTTACCGACTACTTATCCAAGTGTTTACGACTTGTTCTGTGCCATAAACAAAATGTTCTTCATCCACTTCATAGTATGTAGCATTCTCTGGCATCTCTTGGTGCTCATAAGGAATACGTACACGACGTTGCTCAGACAGTGGATCTGGTAAAGGAATGGCTGATAATAACGACTTTGTATAAGGATGAACAGGATGATGATAAATATCATCTGCCTTACCAATTTCTAAAATTTTACCTCGGTACATTACTGCTATGCGATCACTAATATACTTCACCATAGACAAATCATGCGCGATAAATAAATACGTTAAACCTCGTTCTTTTTGTAAATCTTTTAGCAAATTGACGACTTGGGCTTGTATGGATACATCAAGTGCAGATATTGGCTCATCCGCAATGATAAAGCTCGGGTCTAAACTAAGTGCTCTTGCAATGCCTAAGCGTTGACGTTGCCCACCTGAAAACTCATGAGCATAACGGTTAGCATGTTCACTATTCAGTCCAACCGCATGTAATAACTCATAAATTTTCTTTTGTCGCTCTTGTTTATTTCGATATAAACCATGAATTTTAAAACCTTCACTAATAATTTCACCCGCAGTCATTCTTGGATTCAATGACGCATAAGGGTCTTGGAAGATCATTTGCATTTCACGGTTAAACTGTTGTTTTTCTTTCTTTGACTTATTTGTATGCACATTTTTACCTTTAAAGATAATCTCGCCTGCTGTAATATTGTATAAATTAATGATGGAGCGCCCTGTCGTTGACTTACCACAACCAGATTCACCTACAAGCCCTAGAGTTTCACCTTCATAAACATCAAAACTAATATTATCTACGGCTTTAATTGTCGTTGAACCACTTTGAAAATATTGTTTCAAGGCTTTTACTTCTAAAATTTTATTTTTAGTCATGATGCATGGCCTCCTTCGCTAAAAAACTATCAATGCGCTTTCTAACAATATGAGGCATTTCAATATTTGGTGATTGTTCATGTAACAACCATGTTTTGGCATAATGTGTATCACTTACTTTAAACATAGGTGGCTCCATTTCATAATCAATTGCTAGCGCAAATTCGTTACGAGCTGCAAACGCATCTCCTTTAGGTGGATGAATAAGATCTGGTGGTGTACCCGGAATAGTATATAGTCTTTCTTCTGCTTCATTATCTAAATCTGGCATTGATCCTAATAATCCCCATGTGTAAGGATGTTTTGGATTATAAAAGATATCATTAACCGTACCATACTCTACAATCTGTCCTGCATACATAACAGCAACACGATCTGCCACATTTGCTACTACACCTAAATCATGTGTAATAAAGATGATTGATGTTTTTGATGTTTCTTGAATCTCTTTCATTAACTCTAAAATCTGTGCTTGTATTGTTACATCCAATGCTGTAGTTGGTTCATCGGCAATCAACAACTTTGGGTCTGCTGCTAAAGCAATAGCAATGACAACACGTTGCCTCATACCGCCTGAAAATTCATGAGGATATTGACTATAACGCTTCTCAGGAAACGGGATGCCCACTTTATTTAATAATTCAATTGCTTTTATTTTTGCTTCGCTTCGACTAATAGTCTTATGTTGTAAAATTACTTCTGTAATTTGTTTCCCTACTTTCATAGTAGGATTTAAACTTGTCATAGGATCTTGGAAAATCATAGAGATATCGTTACCTCTAATCTTTGACATCTCTTTATCCGTTAATGGAATCAAATCTGTGCCATTTAATAAAATTTCACCAGCTGCATAAATGCCTGGTGGCTGTGGAATTAATTTCATTAGAGCATTACTTGTTACACTCTTTCCAGAACCAGATTCGCCTACAATTGCTAACGTCTCACCTTCAAAAAGTTCAAAGTTCACACCACGTACTGCCTGCACAGTGCCACTAAATGTTTTAAAATGAACGTGCAAATCTTTTACTTCAATTACTTTTTTAGCCATAACAGCCACCTCCTTATTTACGTAATTTAGGATCTAATGCATCTCGCAAGCCATCGCCTACTGCATTAAATGCAAATATTGTAAGTGAAATAAATATTGCTGGGAAGAATAAGCGCCACGGATAATCCGCAATGGCCTTTGCACCATCAGAAGCCATTGTACCCCAAGATGCTTGAGGCGCTGGTACACCTAAACCTAAGTAACTTAAAAATGCTTCTGTAAAAATAGCTTGTGGAATGGTTAGAGTCATCGTTACTAAAATAGCCCCTAGAGCGTTAGGTACCAAATGCTTTAAAATCAGATGCCATGTATTTGCTCCTAATGTTCTAGCTGCTAATACATACTCTTGATTTTTAATAGATAATACCTCACCACGTACGATACGCGCCATGTTAATCCATCCTGTAATAGATAAAGCTATAATCATCGGTATAATACCTGGTTCCATTACAACTAGTAATACGATTACAACTAATAAATAAGGAACCGCTGTTAATACATCCGCAATACGCATCATGATATTATCAACACGTCCACCCACTAAACCTGAAATACTCCCCCATACTACACCAATAATTAAATCAATTAATGCAGCCACTACACCAATTAACAGTGAGATACGTGCTCCCGCCCAAACACGAACAAAGATGTCTCGGCCCAACTCATCTGTACCAAACCAAAATTGTGCACTTGGTGGTGCATTATATACACCAGACTGGTCGCTGTATTTATATTGAGATACCTCAGGTACGATTAAAGCCATTAATACTACAATAATTAATATAAATATACCGCCTAAAGCGAGTTTGTTTTGAGAGAAACGAAGACTTACTTCTTTCCAAAAGGAAACCGATTTAGCTGCTAAAGCATCTGAATCTTTATCACTCCCACCTACAACTTTAAATAAATCTTGATCTAATGGTTGTTGTGTCATGACTTTTTCTCCCCTTTCAGCTTAATACGAGGATCGATTATACTGTACAAAATATCTACAATAAATACGGTAAAGAGTAAAATAATAGAGTAGAATACCGTAGTGCCCATAATTACAGTGTAATCACGATTCGTAATACTTTGCACAAAGTGTTTACCTAAACCAGGTATTGCAAAAATTTGCTCTACAATAAAACTACCCGTTACAACACCTGCTGTTAAAGGTCCTAAATAAGTGACAACTGGTAAAAGTGCATTTCGTAAAGAGTGTTTAAACACTACCTTCCATTTACCGAGCCCTTTCGCACGCGCCATCTTCACATAATCACTATTGGATTGTTCTAACATGCTAGAACGCGTTAGTTTTGCTATAAAACCCATGTGAGCAAGTGCGATTGCAAATGCGGGCAAAATGCTATAAATAAACCCATTCCACCCTGCTGTGGGGAACAGATCTAATTTATAAGCTAAGAAATATTGCATAACACTAGCTAAAATAAAGGACGGTACAGAGATACCTAACACTGCAATGATTGTCGCTGCATAGTCCGGAAATTTATTATGATAGAGCGCCGATATCACTCCCAGTAAAACCCCCATACCAATCGCAATTAACATGGCTTCGATACCTAGGGTTAAGGACACTGGAAAGCTTTCTGCAATCATGTCATTAGTTGAACGCGCCTTATACTTCATTGATTCTCCGAAATTAAATGTAGCCGCATCGATTAAATAATCTTTATATTGTATATACCAAGGGTTATTTAATCCATACGTTTCGTTTAATTTTTCCTCAATAGCTGGAGGAAAATTACGCTCGCTAGCAAATGGGCTACCAGGTGCTAAGCGCATTAAGAAAAACGTAACCGTAACAATGACGAAAAGCGCGAGAAGCATGTAACCTAATCTTTTTAAAATATATTTAAACATTTCTACGCCTCCTCTTATTTGTCATAGACAAATGTTGCTCTCGTAATAGCAAAACAAAAGCTGCCTATCAACCGACACTTCGGCTATTTAGGCAGCTATTGGTTGTTGAGATTAGTTAATCCAACTTAACATTTTTCAGTTGGAAGTTACCTAATACATCAGGTGCCATATTTTTAACATGGTCACCTACTACATAAAGATTTGTGTAGTAGTAAATAGGCGCTACTGGGAACTCTTCCATACCGATTGCTTCCGCTTGTTTTAATAAATCTAAGCGTTTGTTAGCGTCTAATTCTTTAATCGATTGTTCCATTAAAGATTTATACTCTGGATTCTCCCAACCTGTGTCATTGTTACCGTTATCTGCAGTTGTATACATCTCTAAGAATGAATAAGCATCATTGTAGTCAGCAATCCAGCCCATACGTCCGACTTGATAATCCAACATATTTAATTTTTCTAAATATACTTGCCATTCTGAGTTATCTAAAGTTGTTTTAATACCTAGCTCTTTATTCCAACCTTCTTGAATAAATTGCGCAATTGCTGCATGAGCCTCACTTGTATTCATTGAAATTTTAATTTCTAAATCTTCTGCCTTAGCAATACCTAGCTCTTTTAAGCCAGCCTCTAATGCTTTTTTTGCTTCTTCAATATCGTTATCTTTATAGTAACCGCGGTCTTCTTCAAAACCTTCAATCGCCACTGGTACCATACCTAAAGCCGGTTTTTGTTCACCTTTTGTTACACTATTAATTAATTCTTGACGGTTAATTGCTAAAGTTAACGCTTTACGAATATTTTTGTTTTTCATTACTTCATCTGTTGTGTTTAATTTATACCAATATACACCCGCTTGGTCACTAATATTCAATTTGTCTTCAGATTTGAATGAATCAATAGAATCTAACGCTACTGTTTGGAATGGTGAACCTAAGAAATCAATCTCACCTTTTTTAAATTGGGTTACAGCTGTAGATTCTTCCTCTACCATACCAATTGATACTTTCTCAAGGTCTACATTAGCTGCGTCCCAGTAATCTTCATTTTTCTCTAAAACGATTGAATCATTATGTTTCCAAGAAGCTAATTTAAATGGACCATTCGTCACATAGTCATCACCAGCATCTGTATACCAATCTTCATTAGCTTCTACTGCTTTTTGGTTTAATGGAGCCATTGTTTTAAATGCTGTTAATTGTAAGAAATAAGGTGTTGGGTTTTCTAATGTTACGACTAATGTTTTGTCATCTTCTGCTTTTAAACCTAAGTCTTCTACTGAACCTTTACCTTCATTAAAAGCTTGCGCCCCCTTAATTGGATATAAAATGGAAGCATACTCTGACATGTTCTCTGGGTCTAATCCCCATGTCCAAGCATAAATAAAGTCTTCTGCTACTACAGGGTCACCGTTAGACCACTTAGCATCACGCAAATGGAATGTATAGGTTAGACCATCTTCACTTTCTTCCCATTCTTCCGCCATACCAGGCTGTGGCACTGTATCTGAGTCTAAACGTGTTAAACCTTCAAATACCTCGTTTAATACTGCTCCTGATGTTGTATCTGTTGCTAATTGTGGATGTAGTGATGGTGGTTCTGATGCTACAACTAACTTCAATTCTTTTTTACTAGAACCACTATCGTCTGTTTTGCTGTCATCAGTCGACTTATTATCGTCGCCTGATTTGCTGTCGCCGCCAAAGCCACATGCCGCTAACACTAACGAAAGAGCCGCTATTAATGCCAGCAAGAAAAACTTTTTGTTTTTCATATGATAGATCCCCCTTGCGAAATTTTCTAAGCTTTCTGAAAGCTTAGTATTACTATACCAAATAAATCACTATTTAAAAATAGATATTTTACTTTTTTCTGCTTTATACGTTTTTTTTGTGTTTACCGCATCATTTATCTGAATAGATTTAAAGTCGCAGAACTCTTTATCCTTAGTCTTTTTATTGTTTTAATAATCTTTAAACATTTCAAAATAACAAATAGTTATTAAACACCTGAAATGATATGTGTTAACCTATGTACTATATTTTTGTAAATAAAGAGAAAAAAATTTTTATATTAGTTTTATAAGGAAGAACAGATGTAAGCGTTTGATTAACATTTTTTTCATAAAAAAATATTATATTAGATCACATACTTTATTATGCTAAAGTAACAAAAAAGCGCCTTGACTATAAATATAGCCAAGGCGCTTATTGTCTATTATTTCATTGGTGATTCAGCTGTTAACTCAATTTCATGTAAGTTAGTATCTGAACCTGAAACATAATCAATCGTATAATTTTTCACTCGTTTGTTGATTGGGAAAATTTCTGTACGGAAGTAAGTTGGCACTAAGAATGCTTCATCATTCATGTACTCTTGCCATTTTTTGAATGCTTCTGCACGGTAATCTGCATCCATTGCTTTATCCGAATCAATATCATTTAATAATGCTGTTAAGTCATCTGATACAAAACGTGCAAAGTTAAATTGTGCACCTTTACCAAATAAACCATTTGGCGATGGGTTAGTACCTGTACCCCAAGCAGCCATAAACATGTCGATTTCAGGATCATCAGCTTGTACTTTATCGTAGAAACTGTTGAATTCAATTAAACGTCCTGTTGTTAACTCTACATCAATACCTACATCTTTCCAGTTTTGACGATAGAATTCAACAATTGCTTCATCTGTATCAGAACCAGCCATAGAAGCTAATTTGATAGAGAATTTTTTACCATCTTTGTCTTCACGGATGCCATCACCGTCTGTATCTTTATAACCTGCTTCATCTAGTAATTGATTAGCTTTTTCTGGATCATATTTATAGCCTTCTAAAGACTCATCATAGAATGATGCAAATACTGGTGGAATTAATGAGTTACCACGCTCACGTAAATCTTGATAGAATTTTGATGATACTGATTCAATATCAATAGCATAAGTTAAAGCTTGACGTAATTTTTTATCATTCATTTTTGCATTAGGGTCCATAACATTTTCTTTTGCTTCATTATCATATTTACCTAATTTAAATGCTAAATAAGAATATGAAAGCTCTGGACGACCTACAATATCAATATTTTTAAGATCTTTAATACCATCATACTGTGTTGTTGGATATTTTTTAATAATGTCATACTTACCAGACTTCATTGCTGTTGCAGCTGATGAAGAAGGTACAATCGTAACAATGACTTTATCTAATTTAGGCTCACCTTTCCAATAATGTTCGTTTTTAACGAATTGTACAGATTCACCTGGTGTAATCTTATCTAATTTGAATGCTCCTAATGTTACAGGATTTTTACGCACAGCATCTGATGCTAATAAATCTTTCACAGGAATCTCTTCTAATTGATGTTTTGGTGCTGCATAGCCCCATAAACCATCACCTACACTAAATACTGCTGGTGATACTTTTTTGAATGATACTTCTAATGTTTGCTCGTCTATTTTTTTAAGACCTGAAATTGTTTCTGCTTTACCATCATGGTACTCTTCAGCACCTACAATGTTACGGAAGTCATCATCATAACGTACACCTGTATAATCTTTATGACCAATAATTTCATATGGATAGATTACATCTTCTATTTTTAACGGCTCACCATCAGACCACTTTACGCCCTCACGGATTTTGATTGTTGCCTTATTGTTATCTGCATCAACCTCAAGAGAGGCAATTCCCTCATCTGTTGCCATAAAATCGCCATCTGTTTCAAATAGGCTATTTGTCATATATTCCATGATGTCTGCATCATATCCATCTTCATATAACTCCCATGAGAAAATCCCTTGGAATGGTGTATCATTAACTAAACCTACTTGTAACGTACCACCTTTAATAGCTTCACCTTCATTGTTTACTTCAAGTGCTAATTCAGCTGTAGATTGCTCTTTTTCTGAATCTTTACCATCGCCCTTATCTGTCTCTTTTTCTTTGTCACCACTACATGCTGCAAGAGCAAATAATGCTGCAAGTAAAAGTGTTAATAGTGCTAAACTTTTTTTCTTCATTACTTTTCCTCCTTTGTTTACCCTAATCTTTGTTTTGCGTCAGCCGCACGGCGAAGTGCTTGACCAACATAATTTATACCAAGCATCATTAATAAAATGAATAATGATGCGGGTAACCATACCCACCATTTCTCGGCTAATACAATTGGGTTTGTAGCATAACTCACTAAAGTACCTAAACTAGGCTCTGAAGGTGGTAGACCAAACCCTAAGAAAGAAAGGCCTGTCTCTATCCCCACATTACCCGCAAAACTCAAGGTTAAATCCACGATGATAATGGAACTTAAGTTTGGCAAGATCCCTTTAAACATAATAGCAAAGTCGCTTGTACCCATTGTTTTAGATGCATTAACATAGTCACGACGCGACTCTGATAATGCTTTACTACGCACTAATCGTGCTGTACCTACCCAAGCAAATATACTAATAATTAAGATTAAATGAATCGTAGTATATTTTGGAATCATAGTAACAAAAACAATAATGAACATCAGCGTAGGAATTGTCATAAAGAAGTCAATAATACGCATAAATAAACTATCAACAAAGCCACCATAGTAACCTGTTACAATACCTAAACTAATCCCTACAATTGCTGAGATAACCGTTACAGAAATAGCAATTAATAATGAGTTTTTAGCACCAATAATTAATTGCACTAAAATGTCTCTACCTGCTTCATCAGCCCCTAAAATATAACCGGCTGTTCCTGGTTCTGTATAACGCTCTAATAAGTTAATTTTCATTGCCGCTTCTTGATCGACAAAGAAAAAGGCTGTAATCATTACACCAACAATTAACAATGTGATAAACACGAAAGAAAACATTGCTAACTTATCTTTCTTGAATTCTCGTAATATAACTTTAAAACCTGTAGGTGGTGTACTTTCTGCCACTACAGTTTGTTCAACTTGTTGTTCCATCTTTATTCACCTCTCCTCAATTCATTAATCGATACGTATACGTGGGTCAACAATACTCATAATAATATCCGATAACAAACTTCCTAATAATGTTAGGAAACCAAATAACATAACAAGTGCTGTAATAACACTGTAGTCACGACTTTGAATAGATTGTACGAATAATTGACCCATTCCTGGATAGCCAAATACAGTTTCAATAAAGATTGAACCACCTAATAAACCTGTAATGGTAAATCCAAAGAATGCAGCGATTGGTAATAATGAATTTCGGAAAATATGACGTGAGTAAACTTTACGCATTGGAATACCTTTACTGCGTGCCGTTTTTACATAGTCTTGCCCACTCGCATCAATAATTTCAGTACGTAAATATTGAATAATACTTGTTGTACCTAATAAAGCGAATGTTATAGATGGTAATAAAATATGATAAAACTTACTCCAATAATAATCCATCGTTCCTGGCTCTAAACTAACATCCACTGTACCACTTGTTGGGAACCACTCAAACTGATAGCCAAATAGGAATAAGAAGATTAATGACAATACAAATGTTGGTATTGCATAACTAAGAAAACTATAAAGTACAATTGATTTATCTAAAAATGAATTTTGATAGCGTCCTGCTAATACACCTAAAGGAATAGCAATTAAATACACTAAGATTGCACTTAATAAAGATAACAAGAATGTATTATATGCGCGTTCACCTATAATAGAAGAAACGCTGCGTTTATACGTATAACTCTTACCTAAATCTCCTTGCACTACACCTGATATCCAATTGTAATATTGCACTACTATAGGGTCGTTTAGCCCTGCCTCTTCACGTAGCTCAGCAATACGGTTAGCATCTGTTTCTGGTGTGATTAACCCTGTAAATGGATCACCTGGCATCTGCTTTGCCATAATGAATACAATTAAACTTAAGATGAAAAGCTGAGGTATCATAACTAAGAAACGACGTAATATTGTTTTCCACATATTAGTTGCCCCCTTCTGCATTCAACATAGCAACAAAATGCGTATCTGTAATTGGTTGCAAAGGATGCACTTTACCATTCTCATCATAGTAATTATGTTGCTTATCTTTGTAGTCTTTTTCAACTTGTAAACGCTCTACTTTACGTTCTAAGCGTGTTTCAGGTTCAATATTAGGAATTGCTGATAATAAACGATGTGTGTAAATATGTCTTGGGTCTGCATATATTTCTTTACTCGTACCGCGCTCTACAAAACGTCCACGATACATAATGGCTATATCATCACACATATGTTTAACAACACCCAAATCATGGGAAATAAATAAGTAACTTAAGCCGTATTCATCTTGAATATCTTGCATAAAGTTTAACACTTGTGCTTGTACAGATAAGTCGAGAGCTGATACTGGCTCATCAGCAATAATAAGTTTTGGGTTACAAGCTACTGCTCTTGCAATACCTAAACGCTGTCTTTGACCACCTGAGAACTCATGGGGGTATTTATGTTTTGCGTCTTCAGGCATACCGACAATCGCTAACAACTCATTAATTCTGCGACGTTCCTCATCGGGTGTCATATTTGTAAAGTTACGAATAGGCTCTGCTAAAATGTCTGATACACGTTTTCTAGGATTCATACTTGAATGCGAATCTTGGAAAATCATTTGCACATCGCGATTATAAGCTGAATTACGCTTTCTACGTTGATTTGTTACTTCTTCGCCTTCATAAATAATACTGCCAGAAGTAATGCGTTCTAAACCAATAATTGCTTTGCCTGTTGTTGACTTTCCACAACCTGATTCGCCAACTAAGCCATATGTTTTACCTTTATCAAACTCCATTGTAATACCATCAACAGCATAAACTTGATCAACAACTGTGTTGAAAAAACCACCACGAATTGGATAGTGTACACATAAATCTTTAATTTGCATGAAACTCATTGTACGCTACCTCCCTCATCTTCAAAATGAAACGTTTTCCAACATGTACAACGTACAAAATGGTCTGGTGCTACTTCATGTAATGTTGGGTTATCTTCATGAGTTGCTCGGTCAATCCAAGGTATACGTGGTGAAAAACGGCAACCCGTACGTGGGAGGTTTTTCAATGATGGTACAATACCATGAATGACATTTAATTTATCGCCTTCACTATTCATTTGTGGAATCGAATTTAATAGTGAGCGTGTATAAGGGTGCTTAGGGTTTCTGAATAATTCTACAACAGGTGCTTCTTCAATCACTTGCCCTGCGTACATTACAGCTACTCGGTCAGCTACCTCTGCCACAACGCCCAAGTCATGGGTAATCAAAATAATGCCGGATTCGGTTTCTGCCTGTAACTCTTTTAATAAATCTAAAATTTGCGCTTGAATCGTAACGTCTAATGCCGTCGTTGGTTCATCTGCAATTATGATTGGTGGCTTACATGCCAAAGCAATGGCAATCATAACACGTTGTCGCATCCCTCCAGATAATTGATGAGGGAATTGCTGAGCTACTCGTGGTGGGTTGGGTATACCAACTTGCTCTAACAATTGTAGTACGCGTGCTTGTCTTTCTGCTTTAGCTAATTTCGTATGATAGATCAACGATTCCTCAATTTGTTGTTCAATTTTCATTAGCGGATTTAATGCAGACAATGGATCTTGGAAAATAAATCCGATATCTGCACCTCTGACATTGTTGAATTGTTCGTCTGTCATCGTAACAAGATTTTTACCTTTATAGTTAATTTCACCTGTCACCTTCGTATTATTAGGATTATGTAAGCCAACGATCGATGTAGCTAAGGTACTTTTACCACAGCCTGACTCACCTACAATTGCTAAAATTTCATTTTTCTTTAATGTTAATGAAACATCATCAACCGCAGGGAAAAAATCATCCTTAATACGGAAACTTGTGCTAAGATTTTTAATCTCTAGCAATTCATTTGCTCCACTCAAAACGTTACCTCCTTCAAAAATGAATATTCCGAAATTTCACTTCAAAAGAAAAGCTTCAGAAATTATATTCATACAGTCGATTATCACGCAAATATTGCATAAAGTAAACCTTTTTTATTAAAATTCTAAATATTTTCTCGATTATTTTTATAAGTTTTTGTAAAATTCAAGCACTTTTATGCAAATAGTATTGCCTTAGCATGATTATTATAACTACTCTGTATATAATCCACTTTTTTTATCATTATGCAAAGTTATTGTATAAAAAAATCATCTATTATTTTCAGATAATTTTAAAAAGTGTGAAAGCGTTTTCTGTTTTTAGGACTCTGATACTTTAATACGTTAAATTGAACGTAAAAATAACAGAAGAGGAAAGTGCTATACACTTCCCTCGAAAATATTAGTTCATTTATTGTTTCAAATGTTGGTTCATTTTTTAATTGGCATTACTAAGTCATTTTAATACATGAACTCATTTTTTGTAAAGAGTGTTTTTTATTTTAATGCCCCTGCTTTCAATTTTGCATGCCAATCTTTCAAAAATGGTGCTTCATTTTCCTGAATAACTGCCATATCAATCGCCGCTTCAACCAAATAATCAAAATTGGTTAAACTTTTATAGGCAACATCAGCCGCTTCAAAAGCTTGTTCGGCACGAGGCAGATTATAAGTGTATACACATACTACACCTAAAACCTCACAACCTGCTGCACGCAATGCCTCGACCGCAGTAATCGATGAACCACCTGTAGAGACAATATCTTCAACGACAACTACTTTTTGACCTTTTGTATACTTTCCTTCAATTTGATTACCACGTCCATGTGCTTTAGCTTTTGAACGCACATAAACCATTGGTAAATCAAGTTGGTCACTCACCCAGGCAGCGTGTGGAATACCAGCTGTTGCTGTACCAGCCACTACTTCAGTAGCGGGGAAATATTCTTTAATAAGACTTGCCAAGCCCGTTGCAATTTCTTTACGCCCTGCTGGGTCTGAAATTGTTAATCGTGTATCACAATAAATTGGTGATTTAATACCAGAAGCCCATGTGAATAAATCTGTTGCATTTAATTCAACTGCTCCCACACGCAACATGACTTGTGCGATTTCTTTTTGTATTGTCATTCTAGTAACCCTCCCATAAATTCTTCACAGCTTGATACGCTTCTCTAGGTTGCGTGGCTTGCGTAATTGCTCGTCCTACTACAATGTGTGTCGAGCCATCTTTACGTGCGCTATCAGGCGTTGCGACACGTTTTTGATCATGTGCCTCACCACCAGCTAAACGGATACCAGGGGTAACACGTAAAAAATCTTCCCCACAACTATCACCTATCATAGCCGCTTCATACACTGAACATACGACCCCATCTAACCCAGCAGCTTTCGCTAGTTGAGCATAGTTTTTTACGGATGCTTCTAATGTTAAGGGGATTTGTTGTTCTTGTTGCATTTGTTGCTCTGTTGTAGAGGTAAGTTGTGTCACTGCAATTAACTTTGGGCGTTCTTGACCATGTGGTGTACCTTCCATTAAGCCTGCCATTGCAGCTTCCATCATTGCTTGTCCACCTGCCGCATGAACATTTACTAAATCGACTCCTAATTTAGCTAAGCCTCTCATAGCAGATTGCACTGTATTAGGAATATCATGTAATTTTAAATCTAAAAATACAGCATGACCTAATGCTTTGATCGCTGTAATAATTGATGGGC
This sequence comes from Lysinibacillus alkalisoli, assembly GCF_014643595.1. GTDB lineage: Bacteria > Bacillota > Bacilli > Bacillales_A > Planococcaceae > Metalysinibacillus > Metalysinibacillus alkalisoli. The sequence goes on along the minus strand of NZ_BMJT01000004.1, from coordinate 171,914 downwards.
CTTCTTGTAAATAAAGTTCCATGCCCACTTTCACGAATAATACTTCGTCAAAAGGTTGTAAGAATGCTATTACTTCCTCTTGAGTTGAAAAATCTAACGCAACAATAGGAGATTTTAACATTAACGATGACTCCTTCCAATGATGTCTGAAATGTGATGAATACCAAGTGCATCTAGTTTTTCAGGTAACGCTTCAATAATAGTTGGACAAACAAAATGATCTACAAAATTTGCTGTACCTACGGCTACTGCTGAAGCACCTGCCGACATAAAATCAATAACATCTTGTGCCTCGGTGACGCCACCCATGCCAATAATAGGGATATTCACTGCTTTATACACTTCATACACCATGCGAATGGCTACAGGCTTAACAGCTGGTCCTGATAAACCACCTGTACCATTAGCAATCACTGGTTTCCCTGTGCGCTCATTTAAACGCATACCTACTAATGTATTAATCATTGTAATGCCATCCGCACCACCAGCTTCAACCGCTTGAGCCAAATCGACAATGCTCGTCACATTTGGCGATAACTTTACATATACAGGTACTTGAGAAACTGCTTTCACAGCGGCTGTAAGTTCTTGAGCTGTTTTAGGGTCTGTACCAAATTGAATACCACCGCATTTTACATTAGGGCATGAGATATTGAGCTCTAATGCTTGTACATTAGGTGCTGTGGAAATACGCTTTGCCACTGCAACATAATCTGCTGTTTCAGAACCTGCGACATTTGCGATAATAGGCACATCATGTTGTTCAAGCCACTTCAATTCATGATTCATCACGTGCTCAAGCCCTGGATTTTGTAGCCCAATTGCATTTAACATCCCTGCTGAAGTCTCTGCTACTCGTGGGGTTGGATTACCTCTACGTGGTTCTTCTGTCGTCGCTTTAATCATAATTGCCCCTAATTTAGCTAAATCATATAATTGAGCATACTCTTGCCCAAACCCAAAACATCCTGATGCTGGCATAATGGGATTTTTTAATGTTAAGCCTGGCAGCTCTATTAATAATCGATTCATAATGCCACCGTACCTTTCGGAAATACTGGTCCATCTGAACATACTTTAACATAGTCTCTATCATCTTGATCTGTCGTATCACAGACACAAGCAAAACAAGCGCCTATACCGCAACCCATACGTTCTTCAAAAGACAAATAGCCTTCTTTATCTGGGTAATATTGTTCTAGTGCACGTAACATTGGTAATGGTCCACAAGAGTAGAACACATTGAATTCCGGTTGTAATTTATTCAATACATCTGTTACAAAGCCTGACTGACGATGTGTGCCATCGACTGTCACATAATGCGTTTCTCCTAATGCTAAAAATTCATTTTCATAGAAACATACATCAGCTGTTTGGAATCCCATGACATGAATGGTTTTAACACCTTTGGCATTTAATTGTTTTGCAAGCTCATGTAAGGGTGGCACACCTATACCACCACCTACTAGTAATGCTGTGTCTCCAGCCTGAACTTTATCAAGTGGGAATCCATTGCCAATCGGTCCTAAAATATCCACTTCTTCACCTTCACGCTTTGTCGCTAAAACCTTCGTACCGCGCCCCTCTGCACGGTAAATCATCGTGAATTCACTTGTTTCTTTGTTCACATCGGCAATACTAATTGGTCGTCGTAATAATGGCTCTAATGCATCTGTTACACGCACATGTACAAATTGCCCAGGCACCATGTCCTGAACAATTTGTCCGCGTAACGTAATTTCATAAATATGATGGGCAATTTGAGCTTGGCGAACGACCTTCATTCGCTCTTGCTTCATTTATTTTACCTCCGCTTTTGGCATTTCTTCTGCTGTAAATGTGATGGATTCAATCACGCGCAACATAGCTTCTGCTGTATCTAATGACGTTAGGCAAGGTACACCATTCTCTACAGACTCACGACGAATTCGGAAACCGTCACGAGCTGGTTGTTTCCCTTTAGTTAAAGTATTAATCACTAATTGAGCTTCACCATTTTGAATAACATCAAGTAACGTTTGTCCTTGCGCACCAATTTTCTCTACGATGTCTGTGCGAATTCCAGCCTCTTCAAATGTTTGAGCTGTACCTTCTGTAGCCAAAATACGGTAACCAACTGTTGAGAAACGTTTTGCCAAAGCTGTTGCCTCTTCTTTATCCTTATCTGATACTGTGAATAATACAGAGCCATGCGTTTGAATTTCCATGCCAGCTGCCACTAGTCCTTTATACAATGCTTTTTCTAACGTAGCGTCTTTACCCATAACTTCTCCTGTTGATTTCATTTCAGGCCCTAATGTAATGTCTACACGACGCAACTTAGCAAAACTAAATACTGGCACTTTAACGAATACACCTTTTTGTTCTGGCGCTAAACCTGTTGGATAACCTTGCGCCACAATAGATTGTCCTAAAATCGCTTTTGTTGCGATATTAGCCATAGGAATGTTAGTAATCTTACTCAAGAATGGTACTGTACGACTTGAGCGTGGATTTACCTCAATCACATATACCTCACCATCTGAAATAACGTACTGAATATTCATTAAACCAACAATGCCTAAACCTCGCGCTAAACGTGTCGTGTAATCTACTAATGTATCGACTTGTTGTTGTGTTAATTTTTGTGGTGGATATACAGAGATAGAGTCACCAGAGTGAACACCAGCGCGCTCGATATGTTCCATAATACCTGGAATCAATACATTCTCCCCATCACAAATCGCATCGACTTCGATTTCATTCCCTGTTAAATAACGGTCAATTAACACAGGGTGGTCGGGTGATGCTTCAACCGCATGTTCCATATAATGCTTTAATTCCTCTGTGTTATAAACAATTTCCATAGCTCGCCCACCAAGAACATATGATGGTCGCACTAATACAGGGAAACCAATCTCTTGACCAATTGCTAATGCTTCATCCGTTGAAATAGCTGTTTTACCTAAAGGTTGTGGAATACCAATCTCATGTAATGCTTGTTCAAATTTGTCACGATTTTCTGCACGATCAATGTCTTCCAATGTTGTACCTAAAATCTTAACGCCGTTAGCTTCTAGTTTGTCAGCTAGATTAATCGCTGTTTGCCCACCAAATTGAACGACAACACCTTTTGGTTGTTCTAAATCAATAATGTGCATCACATCTTCAATTGTTAATGGCTCAAAGTATAATTTATCTGAAATCGAGAAGTCTGTTGATACAGTCTCAGGATTCGAGTTAACAATAATTGCCTCGTACCCAGCTTCTTTGATTGCCCATACAGAATGCACCGTAGCATAATCAAATTCCACACCTTGTCCAATGCGAATTGGGCCTGAACCTAATACAATAACGGATTCTTTATCCGTTTTAATAGATTCATTCTCCTCCTCATATGAACCATAGAAGTATGGCGTGTTTGATTCAAACTCACCCGCACATGTATCTACCATTTTATATACAGGTACAATGCCATGTTGCTTACGGAAATCATACACTTCTTGTTCCGTTACATCCCATAATTCAGCTACTTTACGGTCTGCATAACCAATACGCTTTGCTTCATAAAGTATATCTTTATTTTGTTTGTTTGCAGCTAACTTCTCTTCCATTTTCACGATTTTTGCAAACTTATCTAAGAAGAATAAATCAATCGCTGACCACTCATGAATTTGTTCAATTGTTACACCTCTACGCAATGCTTCACCGATGAAGAATAGGCGCTCATCGCCAGCTTTGCGAATGCGTTTTTCAATCCATGCATCGTCATGCTCCGCACCATTTTTCAACTCTAAATGGTACTGACCTGTTTCTAATGAACGTACTGCTTTTAACATAGCCTCTTCAAAGTTACGACCTAATGCCATAACCTCGCCTGTTGCTTTCATTTGAGTGCCTAAGTTACGTTTAGCCGACTCAAATTTATCAAATGGCCAACGCGGAATTTTAGCTACAACATAATCAAGTGCTGGTTCGAAACACGCATATGTGGACTGGGTTACCGGATTAACAATCTCATCTAATGTTAAACCTACTGCAATTTTGGCTGCTAATTTTGCAATCGGATAACCTGTTGCTTTAGAAGCTAAAGCTGACGAACGTGACACACGCGGGTTCACTTCAATCACATAATATTGGAAGCTATATGGGTCTAGAGCAAGCTGAACGTTACAGCCGCCTTCAATTTTTAAAGCGCGAATAATATCAAGTGAGATATTACGTAGCATTTGGTTTTCACGATCTGTTAATGTTTGTACAGGCGCTACAACAATCGAATCACCTGTATGAATACCTACAGGGTCAACATTCTCCATATTACATACCACAATAGCGTTATCAGCAGAGTCACGCATTACTTCGTACTCAATCTCTTTATAACCTGCAATAGACTTCTCTAATAAACATTGTGTTACAGGTGAATATTTTAATCCAGATGCTACAATCTCCTCTAAATCTTGCTCATTATAGCAAATCCCTCCTCCTGTGCCGCCAAGTGTAAAGGCAGGACGCACAATAACGGGATAACCAATACGCTCCACAAAAGCATAAGCTTCTTGCAGATTATGAATAATATCTGATTCTGGCACAGGTGCACCTAACTCATACATTAAATTACGGAATAAATCACGGTCTTCTGCTTTATGAATAGCATCTAGTTTTGTTCCTAAAATCTCAACATTTAGTTCTTCTAAAATGCCTGACTCATCTAACTCAATTGCCATATTCAAACCTGTCTGACCACCTAATGTTGGTAAGAGAGCATCGGGGCGCTCTTTGCGAATAATACGAGATACAAACTCTAAAGAAATTGGCTCAATATAAACTTTATCTGCAATTTCTGTATCTGTCATAATTGTTGCTGGGTTCGAGTTAATTAAAATTACGCGATAGCCTTCCTCTTTTAATGAAAGACAAGCTTGCGTTCCTGCATAGTCAAATTCTGCTGCTTGACCAATAACAATTGGACCTGAACCAATAACTAAAATCGTTTTAATATCTGTACGTTTAGGCATGTTGTTTCCCCTTTTCTGCTTCTTTTTCCATTAGTGCAATAAAGTCATCAAATAAATGGTTTGAATCTTCTGGGCCTGGTGAACCTTCCGGATGGAATTGCACAGAGAAGATCGGATACCTTTTATGCTTCACACCTTCAACTGTGCCATCATTTAATGCTACATGCGTCACTTCTAGTTCTGTATTTACTAATGAAGCATCATCAATGGCATAACTATGATTTTGTGATGTTAATTCTGTACGACCTGTCGCTAATGATTTGACAGGGTGATTGCCACCACGGTGACCAAAGTCCAATTTAAATGACGTAGCACCACTTGCTAATGATAATACTTGGTGCCCTAAGCAAATGCCAAACATTGGCACTTGACCAATTAGCGATTTTACGGTCTCCACAGATTGTGGGATATCCATTGGGTTACCTGGGCCATTTGATAATAAAATACCATCTGGATGCCAAGCTAAAATCTCTTGTGCTGTTGTATGATACGGAACTACTAGTACATCACAATCACGCTTATTTAACTCACGTAAAATACCATGCTTCATGCCATAGTCAATCACAACGACACGCATACCACGCCCTGGACTTGGGTAAGCCGCTTTTGGCGAAACTTGTGCTACATGGTCGGAAATTAGTGGGGTTTGTTGTAACTTAGCCACATATTCTTCGATATTGACATCTTCATCTGCTGCTGTTAATAAAGCTCGCACAGTACCTTGCTTACGAATAATACGTGTTAGTTTGCGTGTGTCAATACCTTCAATTCCTGGAATGTCTTTAGAAATCAAATAATTATCTAACGTTTCATCCACTCTAAAGTTTGAAGGTGATTTCGCTAATTCACGCACAACTAAACCACGAATTTGTGGTGTAATACCTTCAAAATCATCACGATTAATACCGTAATTTCCGATCAAAGGGTAAGTTAATGTTACAATTTGCCCATAAAATGAAGGGTCTGTTATCGCTTCTTGGTAACCTGTCATACCTGTTGTAAATACGACCTCACCTTGTGAAGCAGCTTCACTGCCAAATGCTTGCCCTTTAAATACTGTGCCATCTTCTAAAATCAACATACGTGTTTTCATTGTGCGTCCTCCTGATATACAATCTCGCCTTCAAAAATTGTCATTACTGGCCATGCTTGTACTACCTTCGTATTAAATGGTGTGTTCTTGCCTTTAGAAACGAATGTTTCACGGTCGATTGCTTGCTCTTTTGTTAAATCAATTAATACGCAATCTGCTGATGCGCCAACCTTTAAAGCACCATATGGTAGATCGAATACTTGCGATGGTTTAATCGTCATCCAATCAATCAGTTGTTTTAATGTCCACTCACCTGTTTTCACAAAGCGTGTGTATAGTAGTGGGAATGCAATTTCAAAGCCGTGAATGCCAAATGGTGCTTCACTCATACCATTTGATTTTTCTTCTTCTGTATGTGGCGCATGATCAGTTGCGATGCAGTCGATTGTGCCATCTAATAAACCCTCACGTAATGCTTGTAAATCTTCTGCTCCACGTAATGGTGGATTCATTTTCCAGTTTGCATCATCGGAAGGAATATCATCTTCACATAGTAATAAATGATGCGGTGTTACTTCAGCTGTTACTTTTACACCCGCTTTTTTAGCATCACGGATAACGCGTACGGACTCTTTTGTTGATACGTGACAAACATGGTAGTGTGCGCCCGCTGCTTCTGCAAGTAAAATATCACGTGCGATATGCACTGATTCACAGACAGAAGGAATCCCTTTTAACCCAAGCTCCTTATTGCGCTTACCTTCATGCATGACACCACCGTAAATTAATGAGTTATCTTCACAGTGTGCAACTACTGCCATATTAAGTTTAGCAGCATCCTGCATACACTCAAACATTGTCGCAGCTGTTTGTACACCTACACCATCATCTGTGAAAGCAAATGCACCATGTTCTTTTAAAGCAGCTAAATCTGTACGTTCTTTGCCTGCTTGACGGACTGTTAATGACGCATAAGGTAATACGCGAATTTTAGCGTTATCTTTAATTAATGTATTCACAAGCTCAAGATTTTCTACTGTGTCTGGTACTGGACGTGTATTGGGCATTGAGCACACTGTAGTATAACCACCCTTTGCTGCTGATGCTGTACCTGTTGCAATCGTTTCTTTCTTTTCGCCGCCTGGCTCGCGTAAGTGAACATGTACATCGACAAAACCTGGTGCTAGTAAGTTACCCTTACCGTCAATCACGTTAGCACCTTCCGTTTGTACGTCTCCGATTTTAGCAATCTTACCCGCCTCAATCGCCACGCTTGTGTCGATTAGTTCCCCTTGCTCGTTTAACATTTTGACATTTTGAATAACTGTTTTCATTTTATTCTCTCCCTTTCAAAAGTGTTTCAACAATTGCCATGCGAACATAAACTCCGTTCTGCACTTGCTCAAAAATGCGTGAGCGCTCGCACTCCACTAATGTAGTATCAATTTCGACACCCCGGTTAATTGGGGCTGGATGCATGATGATTGCACCGTCTTTCATTTGTTTCTCACGCGCTAGCGTTAAGCCATACTGCTCATGATACCCCTCTTTAGAGAAGTCTTTATTGACTTTATGACGCTCATGCTGCACACGTAATAACATAATGACATCACTTTCTTCTATTAAATCGTCCCAATTATGATGTGCTGTAAAATTACCTGCCCACTCTGGTGGACATAAATAATGAACACTCGCACCAAGACGCTCTAATGCAATAGCGTTTGACTTTGCTACACGGCTATGTGAAATGTCACCAGCAATCGTAATAGTCAAACCTTCAAAACTACCAAACTCTTTTTTTATTGTATATAAATCAAGCAATGATTGAGAAGGATGTTGTCCTGCTCCATCACCTGCATTAATTATCGCTACATGAATACCTTCTAATAATTCATTATAATACTCGTCTTCTTTAGCCCGTATCACTACAGCATCTAAACCAATCATTTCTAATGTTTTGACAGTGTCATACATCGTTTCACCTTTTAGGGCACTTGAAAAGCCTGCATCAAAAGGGATTACTGTACAACCTAGATTGCGCTCTGCCATTTCAAAACTTGTTTTCGTCCGTGTGCTTGGCTCAAAAAATAAATTAGCAATATGATAAGAGCGTTGTAATGTAGTTACTTCACCAGCCTCAAATTGTGCTGCGCGATCTAAGATTGCTATGATCTCGTCATTGGTTAAATGCTCCATGGACAATAAATTTTTCATGATTGGTTGCCTCCAAATTGTTTTTTATAATAAAAAATGCCTCGCTTATATCACTGCGAGGCATAGGGAGGCATGGCAAGACAGAGCTGTAGCTATTAGGCCTTGCTCATGTTTACCAAGTTCCCCTTTTTTGCCTCTCTGGACAATCTGTTAAAAGGTACTGCTATTCTTTTGTTCGTTGCTCTTCTATTTGTTTGGTGTAAGGTGATTTTGGCAACACTAGATTTAAAACAACACCAATAATAGCTGCTAAAGCCATACCTTCTAGTGATACGATACCTAAGTCAAACTTTGCCCCGCCAATCCCTATGATCAAAACAACAGAGGCAATTACTAAGTTTCTACTTTCGCCAAAATCAATATTATTTTCTATTAACATACGTAAGCCACTTGAAGCAATGATACCAAATAATAGGATGGATACGCCACCTAAAACAGATGTCGGAATTGTGGCAATGACTGCCATCGTTTTACCTGAGAAAGATAAGAGTATAGCAATAACTGCTGCCCCTAGAATAACAAACACACTGTAGACACGTGTAATAGCTAATACACCAATGTTCTCGCCATATGTTGTTTTTGGGGGTCCTCCAATTAATGCACTGATAAAGGTTCCAATACCATCACCTAACAGTGAACGATGTAAACCCGGACTCTCTAAATAATTACGGTCGACTACTCTTCCTAATACGAGTTGATGTCCAATATGTTCTGAAATGGTGACTAATACAACAGGAACCATGATGAGCAACAGTTTACCTGTCACAACAAAGTCATAATCTACACCTGGAAGTAAAAATTGTGGCATCTCAAACATCTTTGCTTCAGCAATAGCAGAGTAATCTACAATGCCGATCAACATAGCATACACATATCCCACAATCAACCCCATTAAGATAGGCATTGTACTTAAAATCCCTTTAAAAAATACCGTAAAAATAATCGCTGTAAATAAGGTCACAAGTGCTGCCGAAAAATGTAATAAATTATATTCATCGTTAACCATCATAGCCATATTAACAGCTGTGCCTGACAAGCCTAAACCAATTACCATGATCACAGGCCCTACAACAATAGGTGGCATCAATTTCATTAACCATTTATAGCCTGTACGCCAAATCATTAATGACACAATCCCATACACAAGCCCCACAGCCATAGCACCAATCATTGCGCTACCTGGGCCATCAATTTTACTCGCTAATATAATAGGTGTAATAAAAGCAAATGATGAACCTAAGTAAGCAGGCACTTCAAATCGTGTAATTAATAAAAAGATAATGGTTGCAATCCCACTTGTTAATAACGCAATAGCAGGACTTAAATTTACTAATGTTGGTACAAGTATGGTTGAGCCAAACATGGCAAACATATGTTGTACACTTAAAGTAATAAGTGACAATGGTTTTGGTACATCTTTAACGTCTAAGCGAGCATTACTTGCCATGATGTCATTCTCCTTGTTTCTGAATTGTTACGCTATCCACTTCATCAACTTCTGCTAAATTTACAACAATCTTTTCAACGCTAGAAGTCGGAATATTTTTACCCACATAGTCAGCACGGATGGGCAATTCTCTATGCCCGCGGTCTACTAGGACGGCTAATTGAATTTGCGATGGTCTGCCTAAATCCATTACAGCATCAAGTGCTGCGCGTACTGTTCTACCTGTAAACAATACATCATCTACTAAAATAATTTTCTGTCCCGCTACATCATCACTTATGGCAACTTGCTGTACTAGCGCTTCAGGCGGGTCATTCTTTACCGTTAAATCATCGCGATACAAGGTGATATCTAACTCACCTGTGCGAATCGGTTTACCTTCGATTTGTTCAATTCGGTCTGCTAAACGTTTAGCTAAAAATGCACCACGTGTTTTTATCCCTACTAAAATACACGCATCAATCCCTTTATTCCGTTCAATAATTTCATGTGCAATACGTGTGATGGCACGTGTCATAGAGGGGCCATCTAATAAAATGGACTTTGTCATTACAAATCTCCTTTCACTCATAAAAAAAGATGCCTCGCTAACGGGCATCTTTAAAAACGTCAACTCATATAAAAAGCCGCCCAATAAGTAACTATACTTACTGGGCAGCGTTATGAGCACACGAAAAATCTAAACATATAACAGATTTGTCTCGCAAATTGTTATCGTTTTATCCAATACCTTCTCAGTCTCTCTGGACTGCCCGTTAAAGGTGAATCATTTAGTTGTTTTGTTTACTGACGTTAAGTCTATACTTCTTACTACACATTGTCAACCTTCATTTCGCAATTGTTGTAGGATTTCTTCAAAGTCCTTTGGTAAAGGCGCTTCAAACTGGATATATTGATTGGTAATGGGATGCACAAACCCAATAACCCCTGCATGCAGGACTTGTCCACCTACATCCATTGTCTTCTTTGGTCCATATTTAGGATCGCCAACCAATGGAAAACCAATATAATTCATATGCACACGAATTTGGTGTGTGCGACCTGTTTCTAACTGACACTCTACCAAGGTATACTCTTCAAATCGTTCTAATACATTAAAATGTGTAACAGCATGTTTACCATTATCTACAACTGCTTGCTTTTGACGATCTCTCGTATCACGTGCAATTGGTGCATCAATTGTTCCTTTATCATGTGCTATGCGACCATGAACTAATGCCTTATATTTACGTGTTACAGTCTTATCCACAAGCTGTTGTACTAAATTTTCATGTGCCACATTTGTTTTCGCAATCATTAATAGACCTGATGTATCTTTATCTATGCGATGTACAATACCTGGACGCAACTCGCCATTTAAATCTGATAATGGGCTCACTTGATGTAACAAACCATTGACCAATGTATCCGATAGGTGACCTGGTGCAGGATGCACAACCATACCTTTTGGTTTATACACGACCGCAACATCATCATCTTCATAGACAATGTGCAATTGTAAATCTTGTGGTAAAATTGTGAAATCTTCTTCCGCAGGTACGTCTACTACGATTTGATCTAATAATTTCACTTTATATTTTGCTTTTGGAACATTCCCATTTATTGTGATACGTCCATCTTCAATCCATGAGCTCACTAATGTACGTGACCACTCCGTCTGTAGCATCGCTAACGCCTTATCTAATCGTTCACCTGCTACTTCTTCTGTAATTTGAATTGTTTCAACTGTCATGATTTCACCTGTTTCTTCTGTTTTCGTTCATCGATCCACATACCAATAATTAAAATAATAACAGCAAATGTTAACGCGGCATCTGCAATATTAAAAATCGGAAAATAATAGTTAATGCCTGGGATTAATACACTTACAAAATCTACGACCTCTCCTCTAAATAGTCGATCAATAAAGTTACCAATGGCACCGCCTAATAATAACATTAAACCAATTTGTAAGGGGAATTTACCTTTAGCTTCTTTATGGAAAAAGTAAATAACAGCCGCAATCACAATAATTGTAACGATAGTAAAGAACATCATCTTTCCTTCTAACATCCCCCATGCAGCTCCACGATTGCGATGAGACAAAATAGCAAAGTATGGATCCCATATCATAATACGTTCACCAATCTCCATATTTTTAACAATTAACCATTTGCTCCACTGATCTAGCAAAATGACAAATAAGGCAATGCCATAAAATTTATACACATACAAACCTCCAATACAATAGCTATACCTATGATACAAGTTTTTCAACAAATACGCACTCATAACAAAAGACATTCACAAAAAAATGTGAATGTCTGCGTATTATCGCTATTAAATTGTTTCCGAACCTTTATCATGTACCTTTTTCATAAATTCATTTACATCAGCCGGTACTTGTCGGTCTAATAAGGACACAATAATCACTGATAAGAAACCAACTGGTACAGTAATCAAACCTGGTATTTTAAACTGTAAGGCTTCTGGTAGTGTACCTGGCAAGAAGATAAACCACATGGACACAAGCAAACCAATGATTAAACCTGCAATCGCCCCTTTTTCCGTCATACCTCGCCACCAAATACCCAAAATAAAGATTGGTGTAAAGGTACTTGCTGCCACAGTAAAGGCTAATGCTACCAGATGCCCAATAGAAGCGTCTTTTACCAACAAACCTAGCGCTCCATACAACACACCTAAAATTACAATCGCTACTTTCGCTGCAATAACACGTTCCTTTTGCGAAATGTTATTCTTTTTAATAAAGGTGGCATATAAATCGTGTGCTAATGCACCTGAGCTCGTAATAAACAAGCCAGATAAGTTGGAGAATACGGCCGCAAAAGCCCCTGCAATAACTAAACCAAGCAGCCATTCTCCACCTAGCGCCTGTGCGGTTGATGGAATAACCATGTTATTACCACCTAACACTAAATCTTTCATAACTTCATCTGTAGCATTCCCTGCTAAGAAAATTGCACGACCTACAACACCTAAATAAACGGCTAAGAAGAAGAACACACTAGCAATACCAATTGCCATCAATGCTGACTTTCGTGCTGCTTTAGCACTTGGATTCGTGTAAAAACGTAATAAAATATGTGGTAAGCCTATCGTTCCTAAAGCTAAACCTATTGTCATACTAATGGTTTGCCAAAACGTCGGGAAGTAAAACCCTGTGCCTGTCCAAGCTTTACCATCAAAATCAATATTACTGCCGTCAAGCGCATATGGTGATGTCCCTTCAATCGGGCCTGCAAAGTGATTAATCGCATATAGTATTTTATCGTAATGTAAACCGCTATACATCGCAGCGATTAACATAATAAGAAAGGCACCCAATCGAATCCATAGTTCTAGTGCTTGGTTAATTGTCGTTCCCTTCATACCACCAATACCCACATAGAAAATCATAACAACACACGTAAAGATAATACCAAATTCATAAGATGTACCAAAGAACATACTTAAAATTTGAGCGGCACCTAATAGTTGAGGTGCTGCATAGAAACCAGAGATTGCAAGCACGACAACAACAGCAGCTAATCTTGCACGTCGACTATGAAAACGATAAGCTAAAAAGTCGGCTACTGTAAAAGCACCAAATCTACGCAATGGACCCGCCACAAAAATGGCTAATAATGTTAAACCTATAGAGAAACAAAACGCATAATATGCGCCATCATATCCTAATTGAAACGTTAAACCTGCAATCCCCAAAAACGTTGCAGCACTTAAATAATCGCCACCAATAGCTGAACCATTCATAAACCATCCAAAACTTCGTCCCCCAACAAAGAAATCAGATGCTGTTGTATTCTTTTTCGTTAAATATGTGATATAGACAATGGTACCCATTAATACAATAGTTAAAATCATTTTTGGCTCTAATAACATGCTCATGACACATACCCCCTTGTATGAAGTTATTGATCAAATTTTTTCAAGCGTTTTTCATACAACTTCGTATGAATATAAGCAATAATAAAAGCCATCGCCATCATCACTACTGTTGTAATAAACCATGTGACCGTCATGCCTCCCCAGATGGGTTTAAAGGCAATTTCAGGAAAGTACCAATTTAAGACAGGTATACTAAAAATCAAAATAAAATAAAAACCAGATAACGCAGTACCTGTCTTTAATTCCCCTTTCATGATGTCATTGGTTTGCTTGTCAAGAGGTGGTAAGTCTTTGTAATGGATTGTGCCATGTTCAACATAATCATAGTGATCATCTTTTTCCGTCATCATTCATTCCCCCTTTATCTAACCTTATTCGTTATTTTACGTGATAATTTGTAGATAAAAATACAATATTTTGCTATATACATACAAATTAATGCTCGTTTGAGTTAAAATATAACTAATATCGTAAAGGTAGGTGATATAAATTGTTATGTGTTCACTGGCATATTCAAGCGATTTCAGAGCAAAAAGAGATGGAGCATTGGTTGAGCAGTTGGTTAAATACCTTGCCAGAGATGACTGCGCCAACGACCTATCATTTGCATATTTATGAGATCACAACTTTATTTGACTGGGTAAAAATTAATCGCTTGCGAAAGCGCGATGAGCAACCCTTTATCATTCCTATTATTCCTATACATCTTGCCTTTTCATCTCCTGTAGCAGTTGATTTAAAATTAACATCCTTACTCATTAAACCTGTCACGCAACATAAATTACTTTGGGGCGCAAAAAAGTTATATGATGCATACCATGCACAACAAATCCAAACATTATCGATTAAAGATATTGGTGAGCAATTTGATCATCAGCATAATACGCCTTTTCAAAAAGCTTTTTTACGCCGTTTAGTAAAAAATGAAATCCAACATGTTTCTGAAATTGAACAAGCTAATTCTTTTATCACAGCTGAAGCTATACCTAATATCGTGTTGTTGATGCAAGGTTTTGTTCATCCAGACTTCCAAATACACGATGCAAGAGCACGAATCATGAAAAAATTACGCATAGAATTTTCTGAACTTTCTCACATTACATTTTTACATAGTGAGCGTTATTTATTATTGTTACTTCGTATTCCAAAGCAAATCCCGTCATTAAAAGATTGGACACAAGGTTTAGTGGCTATAACAGCAGCCATTGAAGAGTTAAAAACACAAGGCATTTATATTTTCATTGGTGTTGGTAAAGTTTATCAAGACCCTACACAAGTCTATCGTTCCTACATGGAAGCAAGAACAGCGCGAAGAAAACCCGCTGTTAACCATTTACATCTGCGCTTTTATGAGGACTTAACAATGAATGAACATATTGAGCGAGCAATCGCTTTTATTGAGCAAAATTGTACAGAACCCATTACAGCTCAACAAGTGGCAAATGTTATTGGCTTTAGTCCCTCACATTTTAGCCGTGTGTTTAAACGTGAAGTTGGTCGTAGTTTTGTTGATTATGTAGCCATTACTAGAATCATTCGTGCCTTACCATATCTACGTAAGCAATATAGCCTAGATGTTATTGCGGACACTGTTGGCTTTAATACACCCAATTATTTTAGTATGAGTTTTAAAAAATATGTTGGCTTCTCACCTAAGGTTTATCGCAATACAATAGAGATCTCATTTAAATAGAAAAGGGAATATTCTATCAAGGTATGTGCATACATACGATGCTTTAAAAGCAAAAAAGGTAAGGCGATTTTAATTATCGCCCTACCTTTTATTTTAATACTTTCATTTATTTACTCTACATCTGCATAATATGTTTCGACAACTGTTGCACAGCGTGTACATAATTGTGGATGCTTATCATTTTGGCCTACTGTTTCAGAAATTGACCAACAACGCTCACATTTTTCACCCTCTGCCTTTGTAACGACAACTGCCATTTTCTCCAATGTTAAAGCATCTGCTGGCGCATCCTTCTTCGTGCCAGCTACTACTAATTGCGATACAATACTTAACTGGGCAAAATCTACACTCTCTAAAATCTGGCTCACTTCTGCATTCGCATAAATTGTAACTTTTGCCTCTAGTGATTTACCAATGATTTTTGCATTACGTGCTTCTTCTAAAGCTTTTAACACTTCATCACGTAGGGCAATAACATTTTCCCACTTCGCACGTAGCTCTGTAAATACCACATGCTCAACTGGTTCTGGGAAGTCGGTTAATTGTACAGAAACTTCTTCCATATCCATTACAGCCCACAGTTCGTCTGTCGTATGCGGGATAATTGGTGTTAACACTTTAACTAACGTCAGTAATGTATCATACATTACGGTTTGCATTGCACGACGTGCTGCATGATCATAACCTTCAATGTATACAACATCTTTAGCAATATCTAAGTAGAATGAACTTAATTCAACCGCAACAAAATTATTTACAGTATGGTATACAGCTGCGAAGTCATAACGCTCATATGCTGCATGTACCGCCTTTAAGACATCTTGCAAGCGCATATACATATATTGATCCATCTCACGTAAATCCTCGAATGCTACACGGTCTGTTGCCTCATTGAAGTCCGAAACATTACCATGTAGGAAACGGAACGTATTACGGATTTTACGGTAAACTTCTGATACTTGTTTAAATAGAGCGTCTGATACACGCACATCTGCTGTGTAGTCTACTGACGCTGCCCATAAACGCAAAATATCCGCACCCATTTGATTCATTACTTTTACTGGTGCAATGGTATTTCCTAGTGATTTACTCATTTTACGTCCCTTATCATCTAGTGTAAAGCCATGTGATAATAAGCCTTTGTATGGTGCAACATCATTGATCGCTACACTTGTAATAAGCGATGAGTTAAACCAACCACGATATTGGTCAGAGCCTTCTAGGTAAAGGTCAGCAGGGTATTTCATACCGCGCTCTACTAGCACACCTTGATGGGTTGACCCTGAGTCAAACCAAACGTCCATAATATCATTTTCTTTAGTAAATTTACCATTTGGGCTACCCTCATGTGTAAAGCCTTCAGGTAATAACTCTTCTGCTTCACGCTTAAACCAAATATTTGAACCATGCTCACGGAATAATTGTGATACGTGTGCAATGGTTTCTGGTGTAATGATGGGTTCTTCATTTTCAGCATAAAAAATCGGAATTGGTACACCCCATACACGCTGACGAGAGATTACCCAGTCCCCACGATCACGAATCATATTATAAAGACGTGTTTTACCCCAAGCAGGTGTAAATGTTGTATCATCTACCGCTGTTAACAATTCGTCACGGAATGCATCAATTGATGCAAACCACTGCGGTGTTGCACGATAAATAACAGGTTTTTTTGTACGCCAGTCATGTGGATAAGAGTGCGTAAAGAATGTTAATTTTTCTAATGCGCCCAGTTCTTCTAACTTTTCTGTTATAAGTTTATTGGCATTGTCATAGAAAACCCCTTCAAAACCTGGTGCTTCACTTGTGAATACACCTCGGTTGTCTACAGGGCTTAAAATAGGTAAGCCATACTGTTTACCAACTTGATAGTCGTCTTCACCATGACCTGGAGCTGTATGGACACAACCTGTACCAGCATCAGTTGTCACATGTTCACCTAACATTACTAATGAATCACGATCATAAAATGGGTGAGCTGCCACTACACGATCTAATTTTTCACCTAGTATTTCTTCTACTACCTCATATGTTTCCCACTCTAGTGCTTGAGCTACAGTCTCTACCAAATCTTTTGCTACGATAAACTTGTTGTCATTTACTTGTACAACAGCATAGAAAAATTCAGGGTGTACAGAAATACCTAGGTTTGCTGGTAATGTCCAAGGTGTTGTTGTCCAAATAATAAATTTGGCATCTGCTGGGACAACGTCTTTGCCATCTTTCACCTTAAAGCTCACATAAATAGATGGGGATTGTTTGTCTTGGTATTCAATTTCTGCTTCTGCTAAGGCAGACTCAGATGATGGTGACCAATATACCGGTTTTAAACCTTTATAAATATAACCTTTTTCTGCCATCTTACCGAATACTTCGATTTGACGGGCTTCCACCTCTGGCTTTAATGTAATATAGGGGTTATCCCAATCACCACGCACACCTAATCTGCGGAACTGTGCTTTTTGTAATTCAATTTGCTCATTCGCATATTTTTCACATAACTCTCTGAAATCAGCTACTGACATTTCTTTACGTTTAACACCTTTGTTGGTTAAGGCTTGTTCAATTGGTAAACCATGTGTATCCCAACCAGGTACATAAGGTACATGATAACCTGTCATTGAACGGTGGCGATTAATCATATCTTTTAAGATTTTATTTAATGCGTGCCCTAAATGAATTTCCCCATTCGCAAATGGAGGGCCATCGTGTAAGACAAAGTGAGGGCGATCTTTTGTACGCGCCAACTGCAGCGCATTAATATCCATCTGATCCCATTTTTCTTGCATTTTTGGTTCATTGTTTGGCAAATTCCCACGCATAGGGAATGCTGTTTTTGGCATTAATAATGTATTTTTGTACTCTACCATGTTGTATCCTCCTCAAATGTAAATAAAAAAGCCCCATCCCTGAAAGGGACGAAGCTTGAACTCGTGGTACCACCCTAATTTATAATACAAATTGTACTATGTCTTAGACGCATTAACGCTGCGTAACGAAAGAGCCTACTCAATAGCCTAATTCAGCTGCTTTACTCTGGAGTGATGTTACATGTATTTTGATTCATTAGGCTCACACTGTCCCTAACTCGCTTAGCAAGAGCAAAATCATATACTCGTCTCCGTCATCGTTTTATCTATAGGTTTGTCATAAGTATAGAAAAAGGATGCTACTTCGTCAAGCCTCATTCCGCTTCTTCTGACTCATTTTTAATTAATTCTTGTTCTGCGTTTTCTAATAAATGATCCCAATCGCCTGTATTCAGCAAATCTAATTGTGCTTCTACTAACATTTTAAAGCGGTTGCGGAAAACTTTTGATTGTTTTGTCAATTCTTCTACTTCTATATTTGCCGCACGAGACTTTGCTAATGCTTCATTAATAATACGCTCAGCATTTTTTTCAGCCTCTTTAATAATTAACTTAGCTTCCTTTTGCGAATTTCGGCGTACTTCATCAGCCGCTTCTTGTGCAACCATTATTGATTTTTGTAATGTTTCTTCCATCGTATTAAAATGATTAACTTGTTCTGTCATCATATGCACTTGTTGCTCGAGTTCTTTTTTCTCTCGTATTAAAATTTCATAATCTTTTATAATCTGATCTAAAAACTCATTCACTTCATCTTCTGAATAACCACGAAATGTTTTAGTGAATTCTTTGTTATTAATATCGATCGGTGATAACGGCATGTACTCCTTCGCTCCTTTAACACTATAATCTTATTGTACATTATACCTTGTTTACCCGTATTTTACACGATAAATTCAAGGTTAAGCCATAAAGCCTACTTGTAAACGAATTTTATCTTTACGTGTTGTCCCTTCAATCGCTACAATTTTATAACGTCCATATTGACGAATGGATAATAAGTCTTGTTCTTGTATTTCAAATGAACGGTCATCTCTCACCGTGAAATTGACTTGCACCCTACCTGCTTGAATAAGTTGTTGTGCCTTTTGTCTACTCAATTTTAATATCGTAGCTAAAATGGCATCTAATCGCATAGCAGATACCGTTATAACTTGAATTTGCCATGCTGTAATATCTTGTGGTATCGCTTCTTTATGTGAGATTGGTTGCAATTGTACTTTTGTTTTATTCATTTGGATGAGTTGCATTTGAATATAGTCAGCGATTTCCTCAGCTACAGCCAGTTGTATCTCTTGTCCTTTAATACGAATATCCCCGAAACGCGAACGTACTAAACCGTTAGCTAATAATGACCCCAGCACTTGTGGATGTGTTAGGGTAGCAAATTTCATGGCATACTCAACACGAAATAACTGTACCCCTAAATCCTCCATGCTAGCCTCATAATAAGGTGGATATAATAACATTCGTTTACGTTCTGCTTGTTCAAACCCACCATCACTATAAACATTACTTTCCGTTTGTTGAATAATGGCACGTACAATAAAACGCTCTCTAGGATTCAAAAAATCTGTGCGTTTGGGATAGTAGCGTTCTTCTACTTCTCGTTGCCAACCTACTACTTGTTCAATAAATGGTTGCTCTTCTTTTCTAAAGTGTTGATAAATGTGTTCCATATGATCTCTCCTATAACGTAATAAATAAAAAAATAGCAAAGTTGAAAATTCAACTCTGCCATACGACGTTATTAAAATGATGTTAATAAGATGACAATACCTCTAAATGCAAAATTCAATGCTAAAATGGCAACGATTGGTGATATATCAATCATGCCAATTGGCGGAATAATTTTTCTGAATATGCTTAAATAGGGCTCACAAACTTTAGCTAAAATTTGACCAAACTTAGATTCTTGTGCTGCAGGTACCCAACTCATTAAAATATAAATAATAATCATATAGGTATATGCTGTAAAGACCATATTTAGCACATTTAATAGGTTAAAAATCATGTACTGACCTCACTCGCTCATTTGATTCATAATAATTTGTTTAATGTCACCTTCTACTTCTACGTTAAAAGGTGAACATAAAAAGACTTCTCGACTGATTGGCTTTAGTTCTGCATCAGCAACAAAAACAGCGCCACTTAAGAAATCAATAATACGTTTGCGTTGATCGTAGTCTACTAGATGTAAATTGATAACCACTGTACGATTCTCTTTAATATGCGTACCTACTACTTCCATATCTTCATAAGAGCGTGGTTCAATGACAACCATTCTCTCTTTTTTTGTCGTTTGTGAAGGCACAGATTGCAACTGTACAACATTTTTTGCAGATTGTTTCGCTATTGGTACTTGCTGCTGTGTTGGTTTTTGTGGCGGTTGTTGCACACGCTCCACCCTTTCTACTGGTTGCTCATTATCATCAAGCTCAAGCGCCTCTTGGTCTTCTAAATAAAAAAAGTTTTTTAATTTTTTTTTCATACTCATTCAAAAACCTCGCTTTCAATCGCCGACCAAGGCTGTGCCAATTCGTACAAACGTAGCTCCTTCTTCAATGGCGATTTCATAGTCATTAGACATACCCATCGATAACTCTAAACAAGGGGCATGAGCAAACTGCATAGCTGCAATCTCAACTTGTAATGTTTTCAACTCTTTAAAAACATGGCGAATAAGTGTTTCGTCTTCTGTGAATGGCGCCATTGTCATTAAGCCTACCACTTCAATATGTTCATACGTTTTAAGTGACTCAATAAATGGCTGTACTTCTTCTTTCACTAAACCATGTTTCGATTGTTCACCCGAAACATTTACTTGTACAAAGCATTTTATTTTTTTAGAAGCTCGTTTATTAATTTCTTGTGCTAGACTTAGTCGGTCTAATGAATGGATATAATCCACTTGGTCAATAATTTGTTTCACTTTTCTCGTTTGTAACGAACCAATATAATGCCAAGTTACTTCTCCAGTTATACCCTCATGTTTATTTAATAAACCTTCTGGACGATTTTCACCTAATGATGTGATATTGGCATCCACTGCTTCTTGTGTACGCTCTAATGATACGGATTTTGTAACAGCAATAAGTGTAACTTCTTGTGGACTTATACGCTGTTGTTTTGCTTTTTCAATTTTCTCAGTGATAGTAATTAAATTGTCTACTATTTTTGTCAATTTCTCCCCAACTTTTCAATAGTAATTTAACTTTATTGTAACAAGCGTTGTATCATTTAGCAATGTATTACCCCAGCAAAGCAAAAGGCCATCGCGTATTTAATATACACGACAGCCTTTTTTATCGTTTTAGAACGATATTCTCATATTAGTTTTGTCTTCTTTTACGTAAGAATGCAGGAATATCAATATCATTATCTGCATGATTTTGTGTAGGAGTTGTAGGTTGCTCATAACTTGGTGTTTGACGAATCGGCTCTTGTCGTGTTTGTGTTTCCACTTGCTCACGATGCAATGGCTTTCGTTGTGATGGAGATGTATTTTGATTATCTTCACTAAAACCCGTAGCAATTACAGTAACAATGATTTCCTCTTTTAAGTTATCATTAATAACCGAACCAAAAATCATATTTACTTCTTCATCTGAAGCAGAAGCCACAATTTGAGCTGCTTCTTGTACTTCATATAAGCTTAAGTTTGAACCACCTGTAATATTCATTAACACGCCTTTTGCACCTGCAATAGAAGACTCTAGCAATGGGCTAGAAATCGCCTTTTTGGCTGCTTCCGCTGCGCGATTCTCACCAGTAGCAATACCAATACCCATTAATGCTGATCCTTTATTTGACATGATTGTTTTAACATCTGCAAAGTCTAAGTTAATAAGTCCTGGTGTTGCAATTAAATCTGAAATACCTTGTACACCTTGACGTAATACATTATCTGCTGCGCTAAATGCTTCAAGCATTGGTGTGTTTTTGTCTACAATCTCAAGCAATTTATCATTTGGAATAACAATTAACGTATCGACAGCTTCTTTTAATGCTGCAATACCTCCCATAGCTTGCTTTTGTCTTTTTGCTCCTTCAAAAATGAATGGCTTTGTGACAACACCTACCGTCAATGCACCAATTTCATGTGCAATTTGTGCAATCACAGGTGCTGCTCCTGTTCCTGTGCCGCCCCCCATGCCAGCTGTAACGAATACCATATCTGCTCCTGCTAGCATTTCTTCTAGTTGCTCACGACTCTCTTCAGCAGCTTTTTTGCCTACCTCAGGATTAGCACCTGCACCTAACCCACGTGTTAATTTTGTACCAATTTGTAAACGTGCATTGGCTTTAGACATTTCTAAAGCTTGTGCATCTGTGTTTACAGCGATAAAATCAACGCCTTGTACACCATGTTCAATCATGCGATTTACAGCGTTGTTACCACCGCCACCAACACCAATTACTTTTATTACTGCCATTTGATCGATGTTCGTATCAAAATCCAAAGTACCCATGTTTATTCCTCCTACCGTGAAATCAGCCTTTTCCGTTTACTCGAAAATACCGTCATAGAATTTTTTTATCATCTTTTTAAATTTGCCATCTTGTTTTTCCTCGGGTTCCTCTGATACTTGTTCTTGATACATTGGTGTAGTATCTGGTTCTACCTGCGTCGAGGATGTCACACTGCTCTCAAAAGTACGTCGGAAAAATGTATCTTGTTTATGTGCATAATCAATTAATCCAACTGCTGTAGCGTACCCAGGCTCTCGTACTGAGATAAACTGTGGTGAATAAATTCTAACACGTGTTTGCATAACTTGGCGAGCTAAAGGAGCAATTCCTTCCATTGCTGCTACACCACCTGTTAAAACAATACCACCTGGCACATCTTGTATATTCATTCTCGCAAGCTCATCAATAACAAAATCAAAAATCTCTGCTAAACGCGCCCCAATAATCTCAGATAAATATCTTTCACTGTACTCTGCTATAGTATCTGTACCCTCAATTGCTACCTCGAAAAACTCATTTTCTGCTGCATCTTCATAAAAAGCGTGCCCATAACGCTGTTTAATCTGTTCTGCTTGTGCAGTGGTTGTTTTTAAAACAATAGCAATATCTTGTGTGATGGTATCACCACCAAGTGGAATAACAGCGGTCTTTTGTAAGATGCCATCTTGATATAAAGTTAATGTAGTTGAGCCACCACCAATATCAATACAAGCGGTGCCCTGTTGTTTTTCGTCTTTTGTTAATGCCGTGTATCCTACTACTAAAGGTTGGAAATAAATATCACGCACTTCCACACCTGCACGCTCTACACATGTTAAAACGTTATGTAATAACGTGGTTGACGTTGTAATCATTGTAGCATCAACTTCTAATCTTACACCTAACATCCCTCTAGGGTCTGTAATGCCTTTACTAGTATCCACAGTAAAATACATTGGCACAACATTTACGAGTTCTCTGCCTTCTGCTAACTTATACTCTTTAGCCGATTGCATAACACGTTGTAAATCTTCATCTGTAATCTCTTGATTACTTACGGTAACAACACCTCTAACATGCTGTAGGTCTGCTTGTTGCGCTGAGATACCGACAACAGCATTTGTCACTTGTAATCCTGTCATTCGTTCTGCTTGTGCAACCGCTTCTTTAACAGAACGAACTGCCTCTTCAATATCTACGACAATGCCTTTACGTAGACCTTCAGAACGTACACTGCTTTCTCCTATCACGTGGAGTTGGCTATTTCTCATCTCACCAATTACAACTTTTATGCTAGAAGAACCAACATCTATCGCTGTATAAAATTCCTGTGAACTCATCTCGTTGCACCTCCTCTTGTAATTCCTTCCTGTTTTCATTTTATTGTAACTTCATAACTTTGTCTAAGTAAATTCTTATATTTCTACTATTTTTATTTGTTTTTTGCTGTATTTTTGTGTGCATCCCATTTAGCAAGTAAAATTCGTCTTATAACGGCGATATTTTGGAATAAACGCACACCGAACGCAAAGATGGCTGCTAAATATAAATCAACACCTAAATGAACTCCTAGGAAGGCTAACCCTGCTGCTAATAAGACGTTAAAGAAAAAACCTGTAACAAATACTTTATCGTCATAAACGCCTTGTAATTGAGCTCTAATCCCTCCCAAAAGTGTGTCCAATGCTGCTAATACCGCAATGGATAAATAATTTTGATAAACTACTGGGATTTGCATGTCTGTTAAAAGTCCCAGTGCTAATCCTAGTAACAGTCCTAGCAACGGTAGCCACATTAAATCAATCCCTTTCGTTTACTTCTTGTAAATATTTTATTTGGAATGGCTGTTCTGAGGGAGATAATTGTATATTGGCTTGTACTTCCTCTACTTTTAATAATAAATCATCCAAATAAAAGTAATCCACAATAGATGAACCTAGCAATTGGCTTTGCAGTTTGCTAGCATCTTCTATTGTAGTAGTTGCCACCTTAATGTCAAAAGGTGGCATGGTTATGGCTTCGCTATTAATGCTTGTTTTACCATTCACATCTCGAATAGCCGAGTTTTGTGTTAGCCTTTTATTGTCAATTTCAATAGCTATAGCTTTATACTCGTACAGCTGATTAGTTAATTGTATGAGTAAACCGGGTGGTATTGGTTTCAATGGTTTACCCGTTGCCTTTGCTTCATTTGATGGCATAATCGTTAAGGTTAAACCTGGACCTTCGTAACGGCGTAAACCTACCTTTGTTTCTAATTCCTCTATTGTTTGTTTTAAAACCACCTCAGGTGTACTTTGTGTGATTTCTTCATAGCGCTTCATTACTTCGTTCAATGTGCGAATCTCTTCCAATAAATCCGAGTGGCGTTTTTTCTCTTCTGCCAACTCTTCTCGAATTGCCCACACATCACGCGTATCTCGCTCTTTAGGGTCAGAGACAGTATTATAGAGCACAGTCATCATTAAACCAATAATAAACAAAATAATTGTAATGCGGGTATAATAATTCTTTTTCATTCTCGTTCCTCCTAGCTAGCGTCAATTCTCGGCATTTGTAGAAGGCATTGCGATATTATCATTCTCTTCAATTGTGACCACAATATTATCATGTAACAATTGGTCAATAATACCACCTCGCAAATTTAACGAAGCACTGAGTGTTTTCTGTTCACCAACGGCCTCTACTATAAAAGGTGCTGGAAACTGTTGGCCATCCACTACGATAACAGGCCCTGTACAACGGATATAAGAATTAGCATTCAGCCGCTTGCCATTTACTGCAATTGCTTCTGCTCCTGCTATTTTCAATTCATTAATTACACTAAAAACATGGCTTTCATGCACAATGTAGTCATTAGGATTGGCATGCTTAGGATCATAGGCTGCATCCTCTAATAATACGCGTACACCTTTTCCTTTAGATGGAATATCGCCTAAATATAAACGTAAATCCTCAGCTCGTTTTACATATTGTTCAGCATGCTCTTGACCTTCAATCAACAACTTTTCATTAGCACGTATGGATTGTTGTAGTTGATCTACTTCTTCACTTAATTCTTTATTTCTTTCTTGTTGATTAATTAATTCTTCTCGATATACATCTTCCCGAACTAATTGTTGTGAATCCACTTTGCCAGCAATTCTTTTCTCTTTCGTTAAATCATAGGAATAGCCGATAATAAAACCCACACTAATAAAAACAATAAGAATAACAAACTGTTTACGTGAAAATATCTTTTTATTCGGTCGTTTCATCTGCCTCCACTTCCTCTTCAGTACCTTGTGTTTCAGGCGCATCCCCTTGATTTTCCTGAGATATTTCTTCTCCATCCATCAACTGTTGCTCTTCGCTTGGTTTTTCGGCATCATACTGCTCTTTAAAAGGGCGATAATAACTGCCTACCTCTAAATCAATAGTACCTTTTTCTCCAACAGGGATTTGCGATACAAACTCTGGATAGTACTTCATTTTCTTTGCGAATGTATCCATAGATGCATAGACTTCAAAGCCATCATTCATATATAAATGCACACGGTTAGGTGATTTTTTAGTACTACTATTCTCAATTTGAGAAATTAATAAAGTGACTTCACTAGGTAATTTCACTAGCTGTTGTGCCACCGCTTCCCTTTCTGCACGTTTAGTAAAACCACTAATAATAGGTGCGTCAATTGGTAAATCATATTTTGATTGATAAATGCGACCACTCTCTAATACACCTTTATATATGGTATCCTGCCTTACATAAGCTACATGCTTCCATTCTTTTACGGTAACATTTACTTGTTGCGGCCATTTTCTTTTAATCGTTACTTTTTTAACCATATTTGATTTTTCAATATTTTGGATTGCACGATCTACTGGCAAACGCCACATACTATCTCCTTCTTGAAAGGTTAATAGGTCTAGGTAAGCTTCTTTACTGAGTAACTCTGCACCATTTATCGTAATACGCTTAATTTTACTAAATGATGATTGAAAATAAAGGAATGCGGATAATAAGAGTAAGAGTATAAGTAATAACACAATAAACTTTGTATTCTTTTTACGTTTTCGCTTTTGCTTTAGTTGTGGAATGCGTTCTTCAATATCAATTACTTTCTTATCCATCCGCATACACCCCCTACAGTTCGTTAATTGCGTTTATGAAAGCATCGCCTCGTATTTCAAAGCTTTCGTATTGGTCCCAACTTGCACACGCTGGAGATAATAAGACAACATCACCTGCTGTTGCTTGTTTTATAGCGAGTGGTACGGCTTGTTCTACATTCTCAACTAATTGAGTTGGGATATGGTGTGCTTCAAAAAATTCAGCAAACCTGCGTTTTGTTTCACCAAATAAAATAGCCATACGAACATTCGTCAGTGAAGATGTTAACTCTTCTAAACTATGGTTACGTTCTAAACCACCTGCTAATAAAATAGTCGGTGCAGCAAAAGCTTCTAATGCACTTTTTGTCGCTAAACTATTCGTTGCTTTTGAGTCATTGTAAAAACGAATACCTTGCCATTCTTTAACAAATTGTGTACGGTGTTTCACACCACCAAAGTGATGCAACACTTCATTTAATGGTTCAACTTCACTACCTAGCAGTAGACAAGTAGCTACAGCTGCTAAAATATTTTCCAAATTATGTTGACCAGGTAATTTAATAGCTGCTCTTTCTAAAATGGCTTGCCCATGCCAATAAATATACTGTTGGTCTGCACTAATCCCTTCATCCGTTCTTCCATTTACAGTGAAAGGAACTGTTTGCGCTTTCGTTTTCTCCGCATAAGCTGCCACAGTCGGTTGATCAGCGTTATAAATAAAATAATCACTGCTATCTTGTTGAGCAGTAACGGCAAATTTAGCATCTGCATATGCCTCAAAAGAGCCATGGTAATCTAAATGTGCCTCATATAAATTGGTTAAAACAGCAATTTTCGGCTTAAACGTTTCAACCCCCATTAATTGAAACGACGATAGCTCTGTTACAATAAAATGATCAGATGTAGCCTCTCTCGCTACACCACAAGCAACTGTCCCAATATTACCTGCTACTAGTGGTTTTTCGCCTGCTTTTTGTAGCATTTCATAAATGAGCGTTGTTGTTGTTGTTTTTCCGTTTGAGCCTGTAATCCCAATCATAGGTGCTTCACTTACTAAATAGGCTAATTCAATCTCTGTCCAAACAGGAATATTACGATTAATGGCATCTTGAATAATAAAATTATGGTAAGGTATTCCAGGGTTTTTCACAATCAGTTCAAAACCTTCGTCT
This sequence comes from Lysinibacillus alkalisoli, assembly GCF_014643595.1. Lineage (GTDB taxonomy): Bacteria > Bacillota > Bacilli > Bacillales_A > Planococcaceae > Metalysinibacillus > Metalysinibacillus alkalisoli. Next base: position 144,053 of record NZ_BMJT01000004.1, on the reverse strand, counting down.
AATAAATCTTCTGGATGTCGACCACAAATGACTGTAATACCTTTTTGTAATAAGGACTGTGCTTCACTATTCTCATCAAATGGCTTGGCATCATTCACGGTAACAAAAGCCCCTAAATCATGTAATAATTCTGCGGCTGCTACACCACTTTTAGCTAATCCTAACACTAATACTTTTTTATGTTGTAATCCTGTATAATTTTTCATCACATAACCTCCATCAATACGCCAATTACACTTACAAGTAATCCAACTGTCCAAAAGACAATAACAACCTTCCACTCAGACCATCCTGAAAGTTCATAGTGATGGTGTAAAGGACTCATTTTAAAAATACGTTTACCTCGTAATTTAAAGCTACCTACTTGTAAAATGACGGATAGCGTCTCTATTACAAATACTAGACCAATGATGAGAAGGAGAAGTTCCGTCTTTGTAACAACAGATAACATTGCAATGGCACCGCCAAGAGCTAATGACCCTGTATCTCCCATAAACACTTTAGCTGGATTTTTATTAAATAATAAAAAGGCAAACATAGCACCTGCTACCGTGAAGGCAAATAAAGCGACATCAGCTTGTTGCTGATAAAGCGCGATGACACCATATGCGGCAAATGCAATCGTAGAGAGACCAGATACAAGACCATCAAGACCATCAGTTAAATTCACAGCATTTGAAAAACCTACTAACCAGAAGATTAAAAAGGCTACATACAGCATACCTAAATCTACATCAAAATTGGTTAACGGTATCGTTACAGTTGTATCAAAATCATTACCACGCAGTAACAAATATGCAATAATAGCAATAATAATTTGACCAATTAGCTTTTGTAATGACGTCAATCCTAAATTTCTTTTAAAAATAACTTTTAAACCATCATCTAAAAATCCAATCACGCCAAATCCTGCAAACACTAACAACAAAATCGTAGTTTGTGTTGTGAAGTGATTCATCATAAGCCCTAAGACAATTGTGACAACCACGATTGAAATAAGGAAAATTAAGCCACCCATCGTTGGCGTACCTGCTTTTTTCATATGTGATTGTGGGCCTTCTTCTCGGATGCTCTGTCCGAACTTTAAGCGGCGTAAAATAGGGATTCCTATCGGTGCCAATATGGCTGTTATTACAATAGCCACTAAAATAGTTATTACAATTTCTCCTACTGTCATCATCATAAATCTCCTTTATTTCTCCTCAGTATGTACATGCTAAAAGGGTGTCTGTACACAGACACCCTTCCGTCACTTACGACATGTGATTATCCAACGCCATCAGGATGAATTTCTTGACGGTCTGGCTGCTCTTGGGGTGTTTCCTCTTCTTCAACATAACCGTCTGGTTGTTTAGGAGTGAGAGGTTGTTCCTCAATTTGTGGTTTCGGTTCATACATTTCTGTTGGTGTCTCTAATTTTAATACGATAGGCATCTCGGCTTGAACATCCGTACCTGCCGATATACTTTGTGTTACCACAAAGCCTTCACCACTTACTTCTAATGTTAAACCTGACAATGCTTGATAAGCTAACACATTTTGTAAAGACCATCCTTCAAAAGAAGGCAAGGTGATTGTACCACTCGTTTTTAAATATACTTTTGTACCTTCTACAACAGCTGTACCCGCTTGTGGAAACTGCTCTGTAATTTTGCCACTTTGTCCAATAACAATAGGCTGTAAACCTTCACTTTCCAATTTCAACTGTACTTCAGCTAAAGAACGACCTGTATAATCTTCCATTTCATAAGTCTTTGTTGGTTTAACTTCATTAGGATTTACATTTAAATATTTCAAACTGCTTAACATAACAGAATTGAACACTTTTGAGACTGGCTTAGAACCATACTCTCCTTCTGCTAATTGTGGCATAGTAATGTCCACATATATGAGTAGTTTAGGGTCATCTTTTGGAGCCATCCCTAAAAAACCATATAAGAAATTGTTATTGTCAAAAGCATAATACCCTTGTCCATCTTCTCTAGGTACTTGCGCTGTAGCTGTTTTACCTGCTACCTCATATTCTTCTAATTTAAAATTTTGCGCTGAACCTACTTTAGAAGTGACTGTAGAAGCTAAGACATCTCGTACTGTCTTTGCCGTTTCTGCACTGACGGGTTTACCATTTTCTTCTGGCTTATGTTGTGTTACCACTTCACCAGTATCTCGGTCTACTACTTTATCAATAACATATGGTTTCATCATTGTACCGTCATTAGCAATAGCTGTTGCAGCTTGTACCATCTGAATGGGTGTTGTAGTACTCCCTTGCCCAAATGTTGTTGTATATTGCTCAATCGGTGTGCCATCCAATAATACACCATTCGCTTCTCTTGGTAAGTCAATGCCCGTTTTTTTACCAAAGCCAAAGCGATCCAAGTAGTCATAAAATATTTTTGGCCCCATGCTATCTAACAAATTGGTCATCGCTGTATTAGAAGAACGTTGAAAACCTTCTAAATATGAAATAGTGCCCCACCCTTGAAAGTTATGGTCATTAATTGTGTTATTTCCTACTTTATATCGGCCAGATTGGTAGTAATTATTAGGCGCCCAGTTGCCAGAATCAACTGCGGCTGCTAATGTAAACATCTTCATTGTAGAACCTGGCTCGATCGTTTGCTCAACAGGCGCATTTAACCAACTCATCCCTTCACCTTGTAAAGTATCAGGATTAAACGTAGGACGCTGTGACATTGCTAAAATTCTACCTGTTTTAGGGTCTACTACGATCGCATTCATTGCTTTAGGCTGATAGTCTTTAAACACTTGATCCATTTCCTCTTCAAGTTGGTTTTGAATATTTTTAATTAATGTTAAATAAATATCATTACCATTTTGAGGTTCTTGAATATTTTTCTTACTATTAGGTAAAAGATAAGAATAAATATCCCCCTCATACTGCACCTTACCATCTTTACCTGTTAATTGCTTATCGTAAGTAGCTTCTAATCCCATTTCACCTTTCAAAACATTATTGCCATTATCTTGTTGTGTTGGCTTTGCATAACCGATTAAATGTGAGGCAAAAACGCCATTGGGATGATTTCTTTTAATTTCTCGTTCAAAAATAATACCAGGTAATTTTTCTTTTTCAATGGCTTTTTTTACTTGCGATGTCAAGCCCTTACCTGCTGAACCGAACTCTACTTGAAAAGCTTTATCATTTTGTAAAATAGCATAAACCTCATCTTCTGTTGCATCAATATGTTTTGCCAATACTTTGGCTGTATTTTTTTTATCTTTTACGTAGTGCGGACGCTCATCTTTTGGCGTAGTCGTTTGAATAACCGCTTGTAAACGATACGTCATAGTGTCTTCTGCAATCACTTTACCGTCTGCATCTAAAATACGACCACGTTCGGCATAGAGAGGATATGAGCGCGCTCGAGCTTTTTCAGCCCACTCTTTTAAATCTTGCCCCTTTACTTCTCCTGTCGCTTGAATAGATACAATCCTTACATATAAAACGAAAAAGAGCACACTAAAGATTGCAAACAATAGTAGAGCTCCCCACTGGAATCGAAGTTTCCTTTTTTTCATTTCACAGGCACTACCTTTACGTTATGCTCATTTTGTGTTAAGCCTAAACTTTTCGCTATTTCCCAAATACGTTCGGGTTGGGATAATTCGTTCACCTGCATTTTCAATTCGCTATTTTGTTCTTGTACTTTTCCAATCGAAATCTCTTTCGCTTGGATATCACGTGAGATTGCATGAATTTGTGTTTGACGGCTAACGACTAATGTTGCTAAGCCTAATAGAAGTACTAATGTAAAAACAAAAAGAAACTTTTCCAGTTTCGTATGTTTTTTAGGCTTATGAGATGGCTGTTGCTTCGGTGTTTGTCGTGGCTGTTGCTCAGGTTGCCTCTGTGGTTGATTTTGTGGAATCGCACTATAATATGCACGTTCTGCCATAAGTCATCACATCCCTTTGTCCGTTAATTTCTCTGCAATACGCAACTTAGCTGATCGAGCGCGGTTGTTTACTGCTAATTCCTCCTCACTCGGTAATATCGGCTTGCGATTTACTAAACGTAATATAGGTTTTAAATGTTCCGGTACAATAGGTAAGTTAGGGGGTAATTCGGGAAGTGAAGATGCTTCTTTAAAAATGGTTTTACATAAACGATCTTCTAATGAGTGGAATGTGATTACACTTATTCTTCCGCCAACTTTAATTGTCTCAATCGCTTCTGTTAATGATTGTTCAGCTGCGCCTAATTCATCATTTACAGCTATACGAATGGCTTGGAACACTCTTTTAGCAGGATGACCACCTTTACGTCTTGCAGCTGCTGGTATACCTTCTTTTATTAATTCAACAAGTTCTGCGGTCGTTTCAATTGGCTTTTGCTCACGAGCTGCTTCAATTTTACGCGCAATTTGTTTCGAGAATTTCTCCTCACCATAGCGGAAGAAAATGCGTACTAAGTCTTCATACGCCCAGTCATTAACAACCTCGTATGCTGAAAGTTGTGAACGCTGGTCCATACGCATGTCGAGCTTGGCGTCATTATGATAACTAAATCCTCGCTCAGGTGTATCTAACTGTGGTGAAGAAACGCCTAAATCATATAAAATACCATCAACTTGTTCAACGCCAATTGCTGCTAATTCGTCTTTTAAATTGCGAAAGTTTGCATGTATGAATGTTACCCTTTCAATATAGGGAGCTAAACGTTTTTTTGCATTATTTATCGCAATAATATCCTGATCAAAGCAAATCAAGCGACCTTCTGCGCCTAATTGACTTGCTAAGTATTCACTATGACCTGCACCACCTAGTGTACAGTCCACATAAATACCATTCGGTTGAATGTTTAATCCATCAACCGTTTCACGTAATAATACAGTTGTATGATCAAACATAAAACAAATTCCTCCAATTATTATCCATCAAAATCTACTATGTCTTCTGTAATATCATTAAACACTTGAGTCGATGCTTCAAGGTATGTCTGCCATGTTTCCTGTGCCCAGATCTCCACTCTCGTTGCCACACCAATCAACATACAATGTTTCATAATCTGTGCATATTGCAATAAGTGCTGAGGTATGTTTACTCTACCTTGACGATCTAGCTTTACTTCTATAGCACCAGAAAAAAACAGTCGGGCAAAGATTCTTGCCTCTTTTTTAGTCATCGGTAATTTTTTCACTTTATCTTCGATGGTGTGCCATTCATGGCGTGGATAAACAAATAAGCAACCATCAAACCCTCGTGTAATAATAAACGTTTCACCTAATTGTCCTCGCATTTTTGCAGGAACGGTTAAACGCCCTTTATCATCTAGTGTGTGCTCAAATTCACCCATGAACATAGTTCTCACCACCATATAAAATAATGTACCACATTCCCCCACTTTCCTCCACAAATATTAGCAATAATCTAGCATCTCATCGCATTTAAGAATATTCTCTCAATTATGATTAACATCTTTTTGCCTACAAAAATAACATCTAGTTCACACTAGATGTTAAGTATTAGGTCTTTACTCTTCATTTATAATAAAACAACATAATGATTACTATCTATTTCACAATTTATTGCGCACATATTTTTTACCCATCCTGTACCATTAAATGCTATAAACTGATAAGGATTGTAAACACGTTCTTGTAAACCACCATTCGGTAGCAATTCATTTCTCACTAATTCATACTGACGTAATTTCGCTTGATGTTTCTCCATTGTTTCTTGCTGAATTTTTTTCATTAAATAAGCAATCTGTTGTTGGTGATATGCAGTATTTTTCTTTGCAATGCGTTGTAAGGCAGGTGAAAGCTGTGTTTGTAAACTTGCATATTGCTCTTGCAACATAGCCGTGATCTCATCTAATTGTTGCAACGCCTCTTGATTAGTTTGTTTCGTAATAAATTGTTCACGCTCTGTTTCATCTTTACCTTGAAAAACATCTTCTACTGTTAAATCTAATTGTTGCAGTGCAAATTGTGTGCGTCTCGTTACAAGTGTGATATGTAGACGCGGCGCAAAGATAGGCATCGTCAAACCTAATATTTGAAAAGCTGGCTTTAAAGTTGCCCAATAAGCCATTTCACCTGGCCCACCTACAAAGGCCAACACAGGTAGCACCATTTCTTGCATTAATGGTCTAGTTACTACATTATTACTTAATTTCTCTGGTGTATCTTGTGCAATAGCCATTAATTCATCATAAGTAAAACGGATATCTTTACTTTCGCAAATATAAGATGAGCCCTCACGTTTCAGTAAATAACGCGCACCTTTATCTACGTAAAATAAATTTGCTGCATCTGCTTGTGCCATAATGGGCGTGCCATAACCTGCTTGTTGTAATGCTTGTTCTTGCTCTACTACAACATGTGCAATTTCTTCAGCATGTGTAATTAAACGTGTAAAGTAATCTGCCTCTAATTGACGTAGTTGTGGATTAGCTGCATCGATAAATAATAAACCTTCATCCGCAAATAACGCTGTCATCAACATCATGAAAAAGTCCGTAAATGTTTTCGCTTTCGTTACTTGATCTAATTGCGCTTTTACTGCTTTTGTAAAAGTCTGTTCGCCATAATCAGCAACAACAATATCTACTAGCTCTTGTAGCTTTTGCTCTGTCACTTTTGTTGTTGAAGCCATTGTTTTCTCAATAAAACGATCTTTATATGTGCGTTTTTCTATCGTAGTATCTTGTAAAGTATACGTATGATTGATTTCATCAATATCATGATCCTCACCAGCAATCCAAAATACGGGAACAACAGGTACTTGTAATGCCTCACTCTGTTGACGCGCTAATTGAATCACTGTGATTGCTTTATGCACGGCATAAAGTGGCCCTGTAAAAACACCTGCCTGTTGTCCACCTACAACTGCATAACCCCCATCTGCCAATGCCTTAATATGCTGTTTTGCCTTAGGCGAAACCCCATAACTTGCCATTTCTTGTTCAATACATTGCGCCAATGCTTGTCGCTGATATTGATTCTTTGATATTTCTTGTAAACGTTTTTGAAACGCATCTTGATGAAAAGGATACTCAAAAAACGTTTGCAATGTTGCATCTCCTTTAAAATAATCTGCCACAAGTGCATTATGAACAGGTGGACGCACTGTTGAAATTTGCATACCTATAACTCCTAACTTCTTTTTGCTTTTTCATTTATTCTAACGGTTTTATCATAAAATCTACATTTATCTGCTTACAAACTAATAATGGGTTGCACCATCATAAATAGTAGTCCTACTACAAAAATAATAATATACAATGCACTTAAACCTATAAAATAAATGCGCCATAATTTTTTAAACCATAAACTAAACTTTAATTCTTGTGTATGCCGCCATGCACCTATTGTAAAAAAACTAGCCACTATCACTAATATCGCTGCTGTTGCAAAACCTACAGCATACCCTGTCAACGCCTCCACATATAATGGTATTGCAAAAATTAATAATAATGTTGTACCATCTGCTGCACGCCCAACGGCTTTAGCCAATTGTTTAGTTCGCTTAACTTCTATAATTACAACCATGATAAATAAAAGGAATGGACAAAATAAAAATACACTTATAATAGTTTGTAACATATTCATATATAGCGCTCCTCAATGGCTCGTAACAACTGATATATTACGCTTAACTTTGGCATTTTCTCAGCATTTCCTAACGCTAATACTTCACCTACAATTTCATTGATTTCACTTTTACGCTCAGCCAAAAAATCACTTAACATGGAGGAGGTGTTGTATGCCGTTTGTTGGCATACTTGTTCAATCATGTTGAATGGGGCAAGTGGACAATATTGCGGAATACCTTGTTGCAATTCTTTGTAGATTGCCTGCATTGTAGCATATGCTGATGCATTCGTTAAGAGCTCGCCATTAGAGATACGCATAATCGCTGTTAGAGGGTTGATTACCGTATTTATAATAGCTTTTTGCCATAACAGTGCGGTCGTATCCGAAACGCTCTCTACAGGCAATGCTAAGCTGTTTAAATGCATTAACTTATGTTGGACAGGTGCTGCTATGCGCAATAGCCCGCTACCTCTTGCTGCCACTGTAAAATCATTGATAGATTGAGCTCCCATTGTTACCGTGCCTGCGTAAGTATTCGGTAATTGTTTTAACAATGGTAAATGTGCCAAGCCATTTTGTAAAAAAAGTATTGAAGCGTCGTTAGTGATTTGTTGTAACATTGGTAAAATGTCTGGTAGAGCATAGGACTTTACAGTGACAATATATACCGATGCACTTGGTAAAGTGGTCGTTGCTGGTATGGTAAAGGTTGGTCCATTCTCTAACTTAATGCCATGTGTTACTATCGCTTGTTTTTGTTGCTCTCTTCGTACTACCATTGTTAGATCATGATGCTGTACTAGTATCGTAGCCAGCCGCTTGCCAATTGCTCCTGCACCAATAATCGCTATTTTCAAAGTAACTTCCTCCATTACGATATGACATGATAAAAAAAGAAACCGGTAACTTGCACGGTTTCCTCTTTAACGGATGTATTATTTCTTAGACTTTGTTAAAAAGTGATTTACAGCGGCATGGTGTGCTTCACTTTCCCATAGTTTAGCACAAGTTCGCACTTCTTCCATCACTCGCTCATACATATTTCGCTCTCGCCATTTACGCAACTCAATCTCTTTATAAGCACGATGTACGGAAGGATGGATTTTGCGCATATGTTCAATAAACACATTCAACGCTTCCATTTTATCTCCTTCAAACACACGCATAGCCCAGCCAATATCATGTAATAATGTGGCTTCATATGGTTTGGCATCAATAAGCATTTTTAAAGCGCGATCATGACGCAAACCTCTTTCAAATAAATACGTACCACCGCCCCAGCCACTCGTTATGGCTAATGTACCTTGAATAAAGCCGCATTTTGCATGACTGGCTACTAGACGAAAATCACAAGCTGTAGCAATTTCACAACCACCACCAACAGCCGTACCATTAATCAAAGCAATTGTAGGTACTTGCAGTGTCGCTAGTTCGTATAAAATTTGCCCCATCTTACTTAGCATCCCAAAAGCTTGCTCTTCCGTTTCTAAAGCATGGAATACGGATAAATCTCCCCCTGAACAAAATGATTTCTCTCCCGCGCCTGTAATGACTAAAAAACGTACATCATCATGTGTTTGAATATATGTAATAACTTTTTTCAAACCATCCATTACTTCGTCATTCACAGCATTACGTTTTTCCTCACGATCAATCGTAAATGTTAAAATGCCTGCTTCGTTATTAATGTGATATGCCATTTTATTTTCCCCCTTTGTTTACAAATAAAATTGTAGCATAATTTCACGATTTTTTATGTATAAAAAAAGACTGCCAGAGAGCCATGGTCTCTCTAACAGTCTGAATAGCAGAATACTGTATTATTTTGCTACTACTTCTTTACCTTTGTAGTGACCGCAAGCTTTACATACGCGGTGAGATAATTTAGCTTCACCACAGTTTGGGCATGCTACCATACCAGGTACAGATAATTTGAAATGCGTACGACGCTTTCTTTTTGCAGTTTTAGAAGTTCTTCTAAATGGTACAGCCATGAATGGCACCTCCTTACAGATTGTTATTCATCTGTTTGATCAAAAAACTTAGCTAAATCAGCCAGTCTTGGATCCACTTTTGGTTCGTCATTTTTTTCAAGCAATAATTGCTCTTCATCTGTTTGATATGTCCAACCTTTTCCTTCACGCGAGCGCTCTTCAGAACCTTCTTTAAACACTTGCATTGGGACAGATAGTAGAAGTAACTCTTCTAATATCGGCTGTAAATCGACGACTTCATCTTCTAGATAATGAATATCTTCTGAATCTTCATCGCCACGCATATCTTCATCCATCCAACTGAAAATTTCAATTGTATCAATGGATAATGGATAAACAACATCTTCCCATGTGCGAGCACATGGCAATGTTAATTCACCACTCAAATGTAAATGACAAGTCATTTGCGATGCACTAAATGTGCAAAGTCCTGTTATATGAATAGGCGAAACTTGACGAATATCTTTATTTCGCTCTTTCACTTCGTCCAATTGAACCGTAAGATCAATTGGCATTCCGTCTCGGCGAAACTTCGATAATTGATGAATTGACCATTTCATACGTTTTATCACCTCAAGACAACAATGTTGATTATATAATGTGGAAAATTAGATGTCAAGATAATTTCTTGTCACGCCATCATTTCACTCGTATAATAAACGTACATTATGACAAAAGGAGGATTTTTATGCAAGCAGTAGGCGTTGTAGTAGAGTATAACCCTTTTCATAACGGACACCTTTATCACCTTCAACAAGCAAAAGAAGCCTCACAAGCAACTGTAGTGATTGCCGTTATGAGTGGACAATTTTTACAGCGTGGTGAACCTGCTATTGTCGACAAATGGACACGAACGCAAATGGCCTTATTAAATGGTGCTGACATCGTTTTTGAGCTTCCCTTTCATTATAGCACAGCTCAAGCTAAAGACTTTGCTAAAGGAGCTGTAACTTTATTAGATGCCGCTTGTTGTCATGATGTTGCCTTTGGCACTGAAGACGGTGACATCGCACCATTCTACAACACATGGCATCTTTTAAAGCAAGATCAAGTACGATTCAATCAATTTATTCAACAACAAATCAAAACAGGTGTTAGTTATCCAAAAGCTATGCAGTATGCTTTTTCGCAACTTACGGGTAATGAGAATACACCATATGCTGACTTGACTCAACCCAATAACATTTTAGGCTTTGAATATATTAAAGCTGCACAACCTTTAGCCATTCGTCCAATAGCCATCCAGCGCATTGCAGCACATTATCATGATACAAGCTTTCATCATCAAACAATTGCTAGTGCTACAGCTATTAGACACGCCATGCAACAAAACATGGATATTACACCTATGCTACCATCCACATCTCAACAATTGTTACAACAATTTATTCGTCAGCAGGCATCATTTATGGACTGGGAGAAGTTGTACCCATTTTTACGTTTTTCATTGTTACAATTATCACTCACACAATTACAACACTTTGCAGACGTAACAGAAGGCATTGAGTACGCATTAAAACGATACGCCAAAACCTGTCACAGTTTTGCTGAATTTATAACCGCACTCAAATCGAAACGTTATACACGCACAAGATTACAACGCATGTTAACGCAAATTTTATTAGGTGTAACCAAAGAAGAACGTCATTATCAAGAACCCACTTATTTGCGACTACTCGGTATGACTACACACGGTCAACAATATATTAAACAGTTTAAAAAACAATTTACATTACCTCTTATTAGCCGTGTAGGAGCTACAACTAACACACAACTACAGCTAGATTGTAAGGCTACTGATATTTACTCGTTAGGTTTAAAGCAAGCGTTAACCCCAGACTATAAAAGAACACCCATCCGCTTATGAATGGGTGTTCGCTTATTTTTTATGAGGTAGTTGGGCTAAGTAATCGATAGCATCTTGTAGTGTCTGTACAGGCACAATTTTCATGTCTGTTTTAATTTTTTTCGCCGTCGCTACAGCTTCCTCATAATTTGTGACAGCATCAGGAAAAGCCTTTTTATACTCAGGTTCTAATGGGGCATCTAACGCAAAGAAGATTTCCATACCATCGTGGTCAGCTGCGATTACTTTTTGCTTAGCGCCACCGATACGCCCTACATTACCTTCCGCATCAATTGTTCCTGTTCCTGCTACTTGGTAACCTTTTGTAATATCATCTGCACTCAATGCATTAATAATACCTAGAGTAAACATTAACCCCGCTGAAGGGCCACCTATAGCGCCAGCTTCAACTTTAACGTCTGGCTCTGTAACAACTTCTAACGACTCCATAAAGCTCACGCCAAGCCCTATACGTTGCGCCTTATCGCCAGGGATTTTTTGTAATAAAATCGTGGTTGTATGTTCCGCACCATCACGCTCATATGTCACTTTTACTTCATCGCCTAATTGTTTTGGCTTTAAATATGTTTGAAGCATATCCATACTTGTAATTGGCTTGCGATCAATGGCTGTTAATTGGTCACCCGCTTGTAACTTGCCATCTGCCGCACCATTTTTTACAACTTGCACTAAATATACGCCTTTAAATTTTTCCTCCACAGGCTTATTTAAATAACGAAAAGCCGAGATAATCGCATTGGCTTGGGAGTCTTGCATTAATTTTTGTTGACGCATCTCATACTCATCCTCATCTTCATCAGGATGACGTACACGACCTACATCTAAAATTTCTTGTGTAGAGCTCATTAAAGCCCATGCATATGTAACAGGCGTAGCTTGCCTTTGTGCAATCGTCATTAAATTAAGTGTACCTTCATACGGTTTTGCGTCTTTCACTTCAATAAACTCTGACACATCATAAGCACTACCTGGTTGCATAATATAACTATCTAAGCGATAAAAATTAATAACAATCAAAAAGACAAAGAACATTGCCCAATATAACCAGCGTTTCATTGTCATCCCTCCTTTACACTGCTTCTTATTTTAGCACGCTACTTTGTCAAAAAACAAAAGCGATACTCTGTCTTTATCGAGTATCGCTTGTATCCTCACTTGTTAAACTTTTCTTCCAACGCATCTGCGACAATTTTTGGCACTAATCCTGTAACATCACTACCATATTTGGCTACTTCTTTAACAATACTAGAGCTTAAAAAAGAATGTTGATTTTTCGTCATAATAAAAAAGGTTTCTATAGATTCATCTAAAAAACGATTCATTGAGGTAATCTGCATCTCATATTCAAAATCTGAAACCGCGCGCAAACCACGTACAATTGCTTTTGCATTTTTAGACTTCGCATAATCTACAAGTAAACCACTAGAAGCGTCTACTTGTACATTGAGGAAATCTTTCGTGACTTCTTTAATAAGAGCAATGCGTTCTTCCACCGTAAATAATGATTTTTTCGATGAATTGTTCAAGACTGCAACATAAACCGTATCAAATACATCTGCTGCTCGCTTAATAATATCCAGATGACCTAATGTCACAGGGTCAAAACTCCCTGGCACTACTGCTGTGCGATGAGACATAGTCTCTATTCCCCCTTTGTTTGGAAAATCGAAATTGCAATATCACCATATACTTCTGTTCGTTGACAAACAAAGTCCCCATAAGCTTCAGCTAGCGTAAATTGTTTGCTATGCTCGCAAATAATCATGCCATCCTTTGCTATTTTGTTCGCTTCAACAAGTTGGTGAATAACATCATAATACATGATTTTTGCATAAGGCGGGTCAAGAAAAATAAGGTCAATCACTTCATCTCGCTTTATCAATGCCTTTACAGCACGCGTAGCATCATTACGATAACATTCCGTTTGCTCTTCATAGCGGCATTTCGCGATATTGTATTGCAAAGCTTGAAAAGCTTTATTATCTTTCTCAATGAAAATCCCGTGGTCCATCCCTCTACTTAGAGCTTCGAGACCTAAGCCACCACTACCTGCAAATAAATCAACGACTAATCCACCATCAAAATAAGGCCCTATTATATTAAATAATGACTCCTTCACCTTATCTGTCGTTGGTCGTGTATTATCCCCTTGGGCACTTTTTAATGGAATACCTTTACACTCCCCTGCCACTACGCGCATAAATCCACCTTACTTTCCTTCATTTGAATGAATGCGAATACTCCCTTCATTTTTTTCGAGTTCAATATTAAAAATACGTTGCAACCATGACTCCTCAATCAAATATTGATCTGCCACTTTAATAATAGGCTCTGATTTAACGTCGTGACGCGTCTGATTATGAACGTAGAACCCTGGTAAACGAGGGAAGCGATACGCATTTTGCTCATTATTTACATAATAGCCTTTATCGCCTTCTTCGGCAGAGTACCCTAAATGGGTTAATAAAGTATCAGCTGTATAGTAAATATGTTCATCTTTTATAATAACTTTTACATCCTCTTTTTCAAAGTCATTTACATAAACCGCACGCTCATCACTAAACAACAGTGGGAATACCGTTTCAGAGGCATCATTTTGTTCAAAATAATGTGTGGGCATACCAAAGACAGCTTCTAATTGCTCATCCATGATAGCTAATGTAATTGTCTCACCCTTCAAATCACGGATATGTTTGGCAAAGTCATCATATTGCGCATCCGTAGTTTCTTCTTTTAATTGTGCTAATACTTGTTGCGCTTTATCACTACCAATGGTTTTATTTGCATTTATTGTTACAATAATATCCTGCAACCATGCAGGTGCTTTTTTCATATTGTATTGTTGCTTAATTTGTTTAATAATAATTTGATTCTCAATAGTATCTACATCATAGGCTTGTAAAAATAAAAACTCATTCGTTTCTTCATTAATGAAATTACCATCTTTTACAATTGCCAAATGTCCTTTTTCTTTCACGACTCCATCAATGGATGCTAAAAAGGCTGGTGTGGGCGTTTCGTTCCCATAAATTGTATAATGAGCTGTTTGTTTTTGCATAGCCATAGGATTAACAGTCCAATACAATTGATTGACTGGGCCCTCACCACTAAACATCACATTATTCACAAGGGATAATTGCTGCTCGCCAACTAAAGGTAAACCTGATATCCAACTGCCGGATAATGCTTTGTCTGTTGAAATATGTACAACGGAATAAGATACTTCACCATTTTTTAAAGTAGCAAAGATATTCTTTAAAAGTTTCGTTTGGCTTAACCCGCCATCGATTGGGATCACGTATGATACCGATTGCGTTTTTGTCTCGCCTACTTTCATATGTGTTAAGTCTTCATCAATTCGATTACAACTATTTTTGCCTGAAATCAGGCAATCTGGATTATGTATGTTTTCAGGCCATATTAAATCAACACGTTGATTAGGTAGCCCTTTAAAATGATGCCTAATATCTAGGCTGTTATCACGGTACACAATTTCAATTTCTTGTGAATAATAGAAATTGCCATTACCAAGCTCTAAGTCTGTAGAATAGGTTTGATATTGAAAAAACAACATGCCACCAATCAAGCTTGCTAACACTGCAAAAAATCCAACTGCAAATTTCATATGCCTGTTCCTCCTGCAACATGTTACGATATATTTTTGAAAGGATGTGTTAAAAATGATTCAACAATTTATTGAACTAGGGAATGGCTATGGTGATGTATACGAATTACTCACATTAATTGATACAAACGAAACTCGTTTCCACCAAGCTTTTATTTTTAAAGCTGACGAAAAAGTTTCTTTGGCTGTAGCCTTTAAACCTGCTTTGGATAGTAAATTTATGCCGATTTATATTTGTCGAGAAGGCATCCCTTTTAATGAGGCAAAACCTTCCAAGCGCACACAATTATTCATTGATGCTGTCCATAAATTACAGCGAAAACCTGTTACTATTGAAGTGAAAAAATCGACTGATTTTAATGAAACTTCTCTATACTATCAATATTTAATCGGTATTTTACGTATGCACCACTACATTCCACATTTATAAACCAATTTTATAATCGTATTCTTTAGCTTTATCAGGTTTAGCATTTTCAAATACCGTATTTAAAAATGGACGATACGAAGGTACGACTTCTTTTACAAATGGTAAACGTTGTACTTTTTGTATCGTTTCTTCTAAATCTGCTTGATTCATATAAATTACAACATACTTTTGTTTGCGTGAAATATAGTGAATGTTTCCATATTTACGTAAAGATTTAGCATGTTTTAGTTGATATAAATAGACGATAATCCCTTGTCTTTCCTTCATTTTAACTCCCTCTTTTCTTTCAATAAGCATAACATATGAGCGTTTTTGATAGCAACAGCGTTTAGCTTACTGTTCACGGCTTTTTCCGTTATAATAGATATGATGGCAAATATTGCATGTATTTTCTTCTCGCAATATTTAGCTATGTTGTAGTAGTATGAATGTAACTTCACTTTTAAGGAGGATTATCATGGGTAAGAAAACTAAAATCGCCTTAGCTGTTGCAGCAGCAAGCGCAGCAGCTTGGGCAGGTACAAAAGCGATTGCAAAACCACAACAACGCGTAGGTAAAGCTGTTGTTCAAAACAAAAAACCGCTTGTATTTGCACACCGTGGTGGTGCACACTTAGCACCTGAAAACACGTTACAAGCATTTGAGAATGCTGTAAACCTTGGAGTAGATGGATTAGAACTTGACATTCGTCTTACAAAAGATGAAGAGATTCTTGTATTCCATGACGCATCAGTAGATCGTACAACAAATGGTGTAGGTTTAGTAGCCGACCTTACACTAGATGAAATTAAGGCGTTTAAGCATGGCTATAACTTCGAAGATTTAGAAGGCAATCATTCATTCCGCGATAAGCAAGTAGATGCTATTACTTTGCGTGAAGTGTTTGAAAAGTTCCCTGAACAAATCATCAATATTGATATTAAAGATGCTCCTGATACTTATGAAGGTAGTTTAATTCCTTCAAAACTATGGCGTTTAATTGAAGAAACGGATGTTCAAGATCGTGTGATTGTCACTAGCTTCTATAATGAGCAAATTGAACGTTTTAATTTATACGCTCAAGACCGTGTCGCTTTAGGCGCTAGCGAAACTGAAGTACGTAAAGCCGTAACAGCTTTCACAAGCCAGTTTGGTCACCTGTATAATCCTTCTGCAGACGTATTCCAAGTGCCTGCAAAGTCTGGTGTTGTATCACTTGATTCACCAAAATTTATTCATTTTTTACACAACTTAAATGTACCTGTACATTTCTGGGATGTGAATGATTTAGTTACAATGAATCGTTTAATCCGCATCGGTGCTAAAGGTATTGTTACAGATCGTCCAGACATTGCTCAAGTTTTATTTGAACAATATAAACAATAAAAAGAAGTTGACAAGTATTTTACTTGTCAACTTCTTTTATACTGCACATGAACAGCTTCCACCCGAGCCACAACCTGAGCCACAGCCATTATTTGCGTGATTTAAGAGCGGATTACTCACAGGCACCTTCACAGCCTGCGATACACTTTGCCCTATTAATAAGCTCATCTCATCTAATAAATCTTGAAAATCATTTTCAGCCAGTCGCAACTGGGCTACCTTATCATGTAAATCTAACGCACGTTTTTGTGTGCGAATATCCTTCATAATCTTTTGATAATCAGGGTGGTACTTACCAAAACGCTGTACATCCTCATATTGTTCTTTTGTATATTGAAATGCACGTATTTGTGCAACGAGTGTTTCATCGTTATAAACGGCTTGTTGAGCTTCTGCTAATACTTGGGCTAATTCAGATTGTTTAATCATCTCAATTAATTCATCTACCTCATCCAAAACAGAAACCCACTCCGATGTCATCATCATAATAATGCCTCCCATCCTATTTATCATACCAAAAATGTGATATGTTATCAGTAAATTTGTGTAGAAAGGAGAGCACCTTATGAAAGACTTAGAAAAATTATGGACAGTCGTTGCCAAAAATGCTTCCAAAGACGATGTCACAGCTATTACGCATTTTTTACAAGGGATTAATGCTAAACAACAATGGGAGTATACGCGCTATATTAATGCCACCTTGCATATGCACGGCGAATTTTACGCAGATCATAGCATCATCAGTATTCCAAATTCTCTTTTAATTCAAAATAGTATTCAAGTACCGCATGGCGGTATTCTTGCTACAATTGCTGATGCTGCTATGGGAGGGTTAGCTTCACGCGCTGCCCCTTTAGGTAAAAATGTAGTCACAACTAATTTAACAATGAATTATATTGCTACAACAACAGCCCCAATCTTATATGCCAAAGGTACTTTTATCCACCGTGGGAATAAGACATTTGTGATGCAATGTACGATTGAGGATAGCTATCAAAGACGCCTTGCCACATCTTCTGCCACTTTCTTTGTCATCGATAAAAGAACGTAATAAAAAGTCACTTCTTACTCTAATCAAGAGTATCGAAGTGACTTATTTGAGTTCAACAGGTGAAGGCTCTCTAGGTATAGTAATTGGCTTAGCTACAATTTGTGTACACTTATCTTGCTCACAGCCAATACCTGTGTGTGTAAAGGTACCTTCTAGCAAAATCTTTTGTTGTTCTTCATCGTTTAACCAAGCATGCACTAATTCAATGGGGTCTAGCATTAACTCTCCGATTACTTCATCTACTTCTTCCGCTTGATAACCAAAAGATTTTGTACGTTCTTCAATATTACCTAATGTTGGGGATTCTTTTTCAAAATAGTTTTCTTCTACCATTTCTTCACTATGCATGGTAGCCAATTGCATCAAGATCTCATTTTTCTTTAAGGGCTTCTGTTTTTTATAATGCCGCTGTAAATTTACCAAGTCTAAAATTTGTTTATTAACAGCTTTCGTTACATCGCCTTTTAAGGCTAACTTTGTTCGAGGTCGATCAACAATTGTATCAAAATAAGTGATGTCATATGGATGCAACTTCACTAACGTTTCATAATCAAAAAAACGGATACCTGTCACTTTATTTTTTGTATTCACAAAAATTTGAGCTACGACATCTTCAAACTTTACCAATAAACGTTCAGATAAATCGTCATCTGTTAAAGCAAACGTATATAAAGTGTCCTCTACTGAAAGCATCACTTCTGGCTCAATGATCGTCGTACGGTACACCTCTTCTAACGTAGAATTTATCTCAAAAGGTGCGGTAGCTACCTCCCTACCTGCTACAAATACTTGTTTAACTTCTTTATCTAAAAGGGCCACCATCATAAACTCATCTGGGTTCTTATTATACACCCACCACTCATAACGATACGCTGAAGGTTCTTTACGAATAGGCTCTCCATATTGTTCGATTAAAGTTGCTTCATCTTTACCAATCAATGTTGAAACACCCTCTTTAGGACGTGGTAAAGCTGTGCTAGCATGAATTTGCATTTCGAGTGTAGGTGCTTGATCTTGCACAGGAGGTTGCTCTTTGTTTTGTGAGTATTTATAAAAAATGAAAGTTGCAATTGTCATAATTAATAAGATGCGAAATAAAGCCTTCACTCAAAATCCTCCCTTTCTCTTATCCCCTTCATTATAGCAATTGTACCGCTCTTGACACAATGTTGCCATTGCAACAAAGGCATTTTTGCTCTATTATAAAAATGAGCGTATATTATTTGTACGAAAAGCTGAAGGAGGATTATATCATGTATATTGAAAACACAAAACTTGAAGATATAGTTGCACCACAAAACCTAGTTGAAGATATTATGGCACGTCAAGGACTTGAGTGCACAGGTGCGTGGGACTATGACCGTAAAACTTTTGACCGTCGTTTTGATGTACGCGAAGGTCGTTATTACTTACGTGTGTTCACTTATGCTAAATCTGGCGATGTTGGTGCACACAATGCTGAACTTTGCATTTTAAAACCTGTAATCGGTAAATACTACTATCCACATGGTGTAGAATATGGTGAAGACGAAGTTTTCCCAACTCACTTAGTGAAAAAATGCGAAGAGCTGTTAGCAAACGTACAAAAAGATTTCGCTGAGATGGGTATCACAGCACAATAAAAGTAAAAGACGATAGGCATTTGCTTATCGTCTTTTTTATTTACGTACCTAATATCGCTTTGATGACAGATGTTGTTTCTCCACCAGTGTATAACACATATAATAAGGAGTAAACAGCGACGCCTGTAATAGCTACGAAAAACCAAATAATACTTGTAATTGGTCCAATGCGACGGTGTAACTTTAAATTATTTTTAAAACCTGATAATAAACTAACAATGCCAAATACAGCTCCCGAAGTGGCTAAAGTAATATGGAAGATTAAGAAAAACGTGTAGTACTTTTTCAAATCATCCGGCCCACCAAATGCTGTATTACCTATAAATATCGTACGTGAAGCATATATAATAAAGAAGATTAACGCTGCCACTCCAGCAGCCATCATTACTTTACGATGCGCCTCTACTTTTCCTTTAACAATAAGCCCCCACCCAATAGCTACTAATACCGCACTAATAACAATAAAGGTTGTACTGATTGTGGGTAGCACTGGAACACTAATACCCATGCTGATTCTCCTCTTTTATGACAAATGTTGTTGTTTTAAGCTTTCTTGCTCTTTATGCCATTTTTCTTGATGCGCTTTTAATGCTTTTTCCGTTACTTCGTCTGCTGTTGCACGGTCTTCACGGTACCAACGCATAAAGTAAATGGTGATTAAAACACCAAAGATGATTTCTTGTAAGATTTTCATAATAACGCCACCCATTTGTTGATCCGTTACTGTTGATAAAGATGTAAACGTCTCTGGACCTGAAATGGATACTGGTAAACTCGCTAGTGTGTCAACAGGCACACATAATTCCATTGCCTTTAACCAAGCCTCACCATCTGTATACGTCGTATAAATAGGCTCTCCAGCAAAAATAATTAATGCACATGCTGGCGTAATTAATACTGCATTCCCAATAATGTATGCAATACTATATAGATTTTTCATTTTCTTACCATTTGGTATCGGATTCATTAATGGCCAATACATTAACATAGCAGATACAAATAACAATAAGGTAAAACCACCGTGTAACCATGTATTCAATTTAACATAGTCTAAGACTACTGGTAAGTGATAGACAGAAAATAGCCCTATAAACAGTAAAATAGCGACTAGTGGCTGTGTAAACACTTTTAACAGGTTACGAATAATAGGTACTTCTACTACAGGTTTCCAAACCCACCAAGGTATCCCTTTAATAACGAAGATCGGCAATAATAAGAGCATTAATGCCATTTGAATCATATGTAGCGTAAATAAAATATGCCCCATTAAATCAATAGGCGTTCCCTTAATACCATAAAATAATACCATTGCTAAAATAAAATAAATTGCTTCTTCTCGCTTTAAAGGTTCGCTTTCTTTAAATTTATGACGGAACTTGACAGTTATTAAAAAATATAATGCTGTTAATAACAACACGCCAACCATTAACTCTGGGTTCCATAAAGCTCTAAAGCCAAAAATACTTATAGACATGCATACCGCACTCCTTTAACCTCAATATGTTTATTATAAGGGGCGATGGTGCCAACTGCAATGAACGAAGCGTGACATTTTACAATAAAAAATAGCTATCCATCGCTGGATAGCTATTTGTGTTTCTTATAGGTTCCACCAAATGATTGTTACAAATGCAAGGATCATTAAGAATGCGAAGAACATTCCTGTCCACATAAACATTGTAACAACACCAATTTCGTGTGCTGTTTTTTCTTCCATGTGCATGAAAGAATACAATTGTAAAACAACTTGTACACCAGCCATTAATAAAATGATTGGTAAAACTAAGTTAGCAGAGAATCCTGCACCCACTAATGAGAACGCTACTAGTGTTAGGAAAATCATGATCGCAAAGTTTACAACTTGCTTTTGCATTGTTGCTTTGTTGTTTTGTTTGTAATACTCATGTTGAGCACTAGTACGTGTTACTGTCGGTGTGTCGTGTGCCATATTAACCTACCACTCCCATCAAGTAAACTACTGTAAAGATAAATACCCAAACTACGTCGATAAAGTGCCAATAAAGTGATGCTACAAAGTATTTTGGAGCATTGTATAAGCTCAAGCCACGCTTAGCGTTACGTAAAATTAACGCTGTAATCCATACTAAACCTACAGATACGTGGAAACCATGTGTACCTACAAGTGTATAGAATGCTGAAGCGAAAGCTGATGAACCAAATGTAAAGCCTAAACCTACATAGTGGTTAAACTCATAAACTTCTAATGCTAAGAATGAAGCACCTAATAATACAGTAATGAACATCCATAATTGAACGCCTTTAAAGTTATAGTTTTTCATATGGTACATAGCATAAACTGAAGTTAATGAAGATGTTAATAAAATCATTGTCATGCCAAATGCAAGTGGTAATTCATATAACTCTTGAGTTGTGAATTCCATACCTGCTGGGCCTTTATTTTTAAGTGCAAGGTAAGTAGCAAATAAACTCGCGAACAGTACAATCTCACAAGCTAGGAATAACCAAAAGCCTACGAACTTATTTTTACCTTCCAACGTCGCTTGTTCTGCATGTTCAGGCCAAGTTTGTGGAGTAAATTTAGTGTTGTAGTCCATTATTTGTTACCTCCTTTTTTGCCATATAATTCTTCTTCTAATGCTTCAATTTCAGCTACAGTTACATAGTAACCATGATCATCTTTAAGTGAACGATAAATCATTGAGCCGAAAGTGATAACTAAACCAATGACTAATACTGGGATTGCCCAAGTACGTGAATCGTCTGCAACGCCTAGTGGGCTATAAAGCGCACCGAATGATGCAATGAATAAACCTAATGACATTACAAATGGAACAATTGAGTTATTAGGCATATGAATATCGCCTAATGGCTCTGCATAAACCATACCTTCTTTGTTACCTTCTTGTTTTTCAATCCAATATGGATCTAAACCACGTACAAGAGGTGTTTGACGGAAGTTATAGAATGGGATTGGCTGTGGAATCGCCCACTCAAGCGTACGAGTATCGCCCCATGGGTCATTACCAGCTGGTTCCCCTTTAATTGCTGTAATAATAACGTTTAACACTAATAAAATTACACCTGCACTCATTAAGAATGCACCAATTGTTGAAATAAAGTTAAATAAATCCCAACCTTGATCTGGCATGTATGTGAATACACGACGTGGCATACCCATTAATCCTAAGAAATGCTGTAGGAAGAATGTCATATGGAAACCAATGAAGAATATCCAGAATGTAATTTTACCTAATGTTTCATTTAACATACGGTTAAAGAATAATGGCCAATAGAAGTGTGTTGACCCTAATAGACCTAATACGATACCACCAACGATTACATAGTGGAAGTGAGCTACGATAAAGTAAGAATCGTGTAATTGGTAGTCAAGCGGCGCTGTTGCCTGCATGATACCTGTAACCCCACCAGCTACGAATGATGGAATGAAACCAAGTGCATAAAGCATTGGTGTCGTAACTTTAATTGAACCGCCCCAAACTGTTAACAACCAGTTAAAGACTTTCATACCTGTTGGTACTGCGATTGCCATTGTAGCTACCGCGAAGATTGCGTTCGCTGTTGGTCCAAGACCTACTGTGAACATATGGTGAGCCCAAACCATGAAGCCTAGGAAACCAATTAAAATTGTTGCGAATACCATTGAAGAGTATCCGAATAGACGCTTACGTGAGAACGTTGGAATAATCTCAGAGAATAAACCAAACGCTGGTAATACTAGAATATATACTTCAGGGTGACCAAAGATCCAGAATAAATGCTCCCAGATAATTGTGTTACCACCATACATTACATCAAAGAATTTCGCACTGAACATACGGTCAAATAATAAAAGAATAAGACCTGCTGTTAATGGTGGGAAACCGAATAAGATTAATGCACTTGTTACAAATGTAGTCCATGTGAATAATGGCATACGCATAAATGTCATACCTGGTGCGCGCATGTTAATAATTGTAACTAAGAAGTTGATACCTGAAATCAAAGTACCAGCACCTGATACTTGTAAACCTAAAACATAGAAATCTACACCGTGCCCTGGTGAGTAAAGCGATAATGATGCATAAGATGTCCATCCAGCATCAGGCGCTCCTCCCATGAAGAATGATAAGTGTAGGAATAGTCCCCCTAGGAAGAATAACCAAAACCCTAATGAGTTAAGGAATGGGAACGCTACGTCACGTGCACCGATTTGCAATGGTACAATCATGTTCATAAATGCAAACAATAATGGCATGGCTGCTAGGAATAGCATTGTTGTACCGTGCATCGTTAATAGTTGGTTAAATGTACCAGCTGAAACGAAGTCGTTTTCTGGATACATAAGTTGGATACGCATAAGTACGGCTTCTAAACCAGCGATTACGAAGAACAGCGTACCACCAAGCAAGTACATTACTGCGATTTTTTTATGGTCGACAGTTGTTAAGTAGTCCCATACTGTTGCTCCAAAGCCTTTTTTCTTTACACTCGAGCTCACAACTTCTACCTCCCTCGATTATTTAAACTTGTATTCATTATTTTTCTTCTACAGATAAGCCCATGATGTATGAAGCTAATGCTTCAATTTCTTCGTCAGTAACTTGATATTTACCTGTCATTAAGTTACCTGGCTTGTATTTTTCTGGGTCTTTGATCCACTGTTGAAGTGCTTCTTCAGTGTGATCCATGAAACCAGCTGTACGATTACGGTCACCAAACGTTGTTAAGTTTGGACCTGGGTTTTGTTGTAAAGAAACTGGTGCGCCCACTGCTGAAACAGCGTGACAACCAATACAACTTTGTGCGAATGTAGCTTCACCTAAGTCTGTTGATTCAGGGTCTGCTGTTTGACCTTCTGTAGCTTGCATTGCTGCAACCCATTTGTCGAAGTTCTCTGGACTAACTGATTTTACTTTGAAGTCCATTAATGCGTGTGAAGGACCGCAAAGCTCAGCACATTTACCATAGAAAACGCCATCTTTTAAGTCTTCCGACTCTTTGTCAAACACTAAGTAGAATTTATTTAAGTTATCTACGTTAGTATCCATTTTACCGCCGATTGCAGGCACCCAGAATGAGTGTTTAACATCTGCAGCTTTTAAATTGAAGTAAACTTTTTCACCTGTTGGTACAACAAGTTCTTGTGCAGTAACAATATCATATTTAGGATATGAGAATTCCCACCAATATAATTTTGCTGTTACATCTACTGTAAGTGCTACTGGATTACCGTCTTCATCTACTTCGTCCATAGCTGCAACGTCACCTAATTTGTAAGTTGTCATTACTGTTGGTACAGCTAAGATTAGTAATAAGATAATTGGAATAACTGTCCAAATAATCTCTAGTTTGTGACTACCTTCTACTTGCTTCGGTATTACATCTTCGCCAACTTTTGAACGACGGAATTTGAAGAAAGCAATTAAGTAAATCACAGTTACAACAACAACTACGATTGTCATGATAGTAATAGCTAACATAAGTAAATTGTATTGTTCGCGTGCTACTTCACCTGCTGGCTTAAGTGCAGAAATAAATTCTTCACCACAACCTGAAAGGAATACCATCATCGCTGCTAAAAGCGAGAAAAGTCCCCATTTTTTAAGCCCTTTCATCATAGCTTAATTAAACCCCTCTTTCTTTGTTGTATTTTCATGTGCTTTTTCGACTGGTAAATGCGCTCTTTTATTGTGAACTGCTTGTCCATATCATTGTGCATTACTGTATCACATGCTCTCATTGTAGAATGTTATCCATAAATACGTTGCAACCTTTTGCTCATAAAAAACATCTACAGTAATGTGCACCCACTCAGCAATACTCTATGCTGAGCAAATTCGCATATGTACGAATTGTATGGTGATATAATTAGAGTTACATTTACCGTTCTCACATATTCAGCCCATGAGTCACAAATAACAAAAATTCACTTACATAAATAAATGTTGCATACGCTTCTTTACAATACGTGCTTTTATAACGACTGACAAACGGCATTTTTGTGAAATCTCCATACTTTTTGCATGTATATTTCACAATTCGTTTATGTTGTTACAAAACAAGTACGGATAAAAAAACGAGCTGTCAATTATTCTAGTAAGCATATTCCGCTAACTTAACTATAGCGAAATTCTCGCATAATTTCTAGACGTTTAGTGAAATTTCAATGAAGTTGTGAAAATTCATTTACGAACAAGAAATTTTAGTGAAATCAACATATCTATAGTAAAGCATTTTCTAAAATCATTTGTGAAGGTTAAAGCACGAAATTATGAACAATTTGTGAAATGGCTTTGACACTTCAGTTACCAACTTTTAAAGAAGTTGTGTTTTGTGCCTATATTCGATATTATCAAGTAGCAGAAACGCTTTCATTACAAGCGTCGATTGACTGATAAAAGTAGGTGGCTAAACTCTTATGCAACAAAGTAAATATATGAAGTGGTTTGCTGTCGGTGCCACAGTTGGTATGCTCCTTATTTTACTAGGTGGTGCCCTCGTTACAAAGACGGATAGTGGTTTAGGCTGCGGACGACATTGGCCGGGCTGTAATGGCTCTTTAATTCCAACTGAAATTACTAAAGAAGTATTAATTGAATTCTCTCACCGTGTTGTGACAGGTGCTGTGTCTATCTTTATTGTTATTTTAACCTTTTGGACGTGGCGTAAACTTGGACATGTACGTGAAGTGAAATTTTTAGGTTTCCTTGCTATTTTCTTTTTAGTTGCACAAGCATTAATTGGAGCTGCACAGGTTTTATGGGGACAAGGTGATTTTATTTTAGCCTTACACTTCGGTATCTCTTTAATTTCATTTGCTGCTGTATTATTGCTCACATTAATTGTATTTGAAGTAGATCAAAAATTTGATGCCGATGAAATAAGTATTGGCAATCCATTAAAATGGCATACTATTGGCATTACAATTTATTCCTACTTCGTTGTCTATACTGGTGCACTTGTACGCCATACAGATTCTAGTCTAATTTGTCCTGACTGGCCGCTTTGTTACAACAAAGATCCCTTTAACTTGCCAGACAATATGTACGAATGGGTACAAATGGGACATCGTTTTGCCGTATTGATTTTCTTTATTTGGATGTTAATTATTCTAATCCATGCTGTAAAACATTATAAAGAGCAACGCGTAATTTACTGGGGTTGGATTACAGCCTTCATACTTGTTGTGTTACAAATTGTAGCGGGATTATTTGTAATTACAACAGGCTTAGATTTAATTGTTTCACTCTTCCATTCGTTATTTATTTCACTGTTATTTGGCTTATTATGTTATATGATTCTACTCGTGTCACGTAGTGAATATAATAAGCGTAATCGTTAAAACGTAGCTAAAGAAAAATGTTAGACCGATTATCTCGGTCTAACATTTTTTCATTTATAAAGCGATGTAAGTGTTGTCAGAGATTACAGAGTGATACATTCGTCTTTTTTTGTTACTTGTAGCGTTTTTACGGTATACTATATGTCAATAAAAGGAGTGATATGATGTTTCTTGCCTGGAATGAAATTAAACAGAATAAATTACGTTTCATACTGATTAGCAGTGTATTATTATTAATTGCTTATCTTGTCTTTTTTTTATCAGGACTTGTTAATGGTTTAGCTAATATGAACCGAGAAGCTGTGGATAAATGGCAAGCAGACGCTATTATCTTAACAGATGAATCAGATAAAAGTTTACCTCAATCCATTTTATCTACAGATGATGTGTCTCAAGTGAAAAATGCCAACCATCTTGCACCTATTGCTCAAATCAATGCTATTGCTTCACGAGTTTCAGATGAAGATACACGACAGGGCGTTGCCATATTTGCTGTGCAACCCGATGATTTTATTGCACCAAATATTACAGATGGTCATATGTTTGGGCGTAAGGGTGATGTTGTAGCGGCGGATTATTTAAAAAGTGAAGGCTTTAAAGTAGGAGACAAGGTAAAACTCTCCTCTTCTGATAAATATGTTACCATTGTAGGTTTCACTGATCATGCACGCTTTAACGCAGCTCCTGTACTCTATACATCGTTTGAGACCATGCAACAAATTAAAGGATTACCAATAGAAAGCGACCCCTTAGTAAATGCTGTAGTTGTTCAATCCGAGAATATTTCAACAATTAAAGTTCCTACCTCTTTAGAAGTAGTAGAGACAGAAACGTTTATCGAAAAATTACCTGGTTATGCGGCTCAAAATATCACATTAACATTGATGATTGCTTTTCTTATCGTCATTTCATCTGTCATTATTGCTATCTTCTTATACGTATTAACCGTACAAAAAGCGAGCATGTTTGGCGTACTTAAGGCTCAAGGGATTAGCAATGCTTATCTTGCCCGCTCTGTTGTTGCTCAAACCTTTATTTTAACTGTAGTCGGCGTAGCTTTAGGTTTTGCCTTAACTTGGCTTACAGGTGCATTTCTTCCTTACAAAGTGCCTGTACAATTTGATATTCTATCCATGCTAATCTATGCACTTATCTTTATTATCGTAGCGATTTTAGGCGCTGTTTTCTCTGTATTAAGTATCTTTAAAATTGATCCATTGAAAGCGATTGGAGGTTAACATGATGCCCACTCTACAATTCATTGATGCATCTAAAACATTTGGTGACGGTCATAATACAATTAAAGCTTTGAAACCTACTACATTTTCGGCAAATGAAGGAGAATTGATTGCTATTATTGGCCCTTCTGGATCTGGAAAAAGTACCTTTTTAACTATTGCTGGCGGATTACAAACAGCCTCTGAAGGTGATGTTTTAATTAATGGACGCTCCCTCAAAAATATGAGAGAAAAAGAATTAGCCCAAGTACGCTTGCAAGATATTGGTTTTATTTTACAAGCATCAAATCTTGTACCATTTCTTACGGTGGACAAGCAGTTTTCACTTTTAGACCGTGTAAAACAACATAATATGTCACCTGAAGAACGTACACATCTATTTCAAACATTAGGCATTGAACATTTATTACAACAACTACCTAACGATTTATCAGGCGGTGAAAGACAACGTGTAGCTATTGCAAAGGCTTTATATACAAAGCCTGCTATTTTGCTTGCGGATGAGCCAACAGCCTCCCTAGACTCTGACAGAGCCTTTGAAGTGATGTCATTATTACAAAAACAAACTAAACTACAAAATAATACAACTATTGTTGTCACACACGATACACGTTTAATTCCTTACTTTGACAAAGTGTTTAAAATGACGGATGGCGTATTAAAGCAAGAAAACTAAAAATACGTCATAAATAAAACACTACTGGCAAATTTCAGTAGTGTTTTTCTATACCTTATTTGTTATCCACTTTATTTTGTTCAACTAAACGATTACGTTTCATTTTTTGTAATGTGGAAACATTAATTAAAATCCCCATTGCAAACGATAACACAAGCAATGATGTACCTCCCATACTAAAGAAAGGTAATGTGACACCTGTTAACGGAATTAAGCCAGTAACACCGCCTATATTAACGAATGTTTGTAAGCCAATCCAACTTGCAATCCCTGTTGCTAACATGCGCCCTAACGAATCGGTAGAGCGAATCGCTATTATAAAGCCCTTTAATACAATAAAGGCTAAACCACCTAACGCAATAGTAACTCCAACAATACCAAGTTCTTCTGAAATAATGGCTATAATAAAATCGGTGTGGGGTTCTGGCAAATAACCTAATTTTTGTACAGACTGCCCCATGCCAACGCCTTTTAAGCCTCCAGAGCCCATCGCAATGTAACCTTGTACAACTTGCATCCCATCACCCAAATAATCTTTAAATGGATCTAAAAACGAAGTAATACGACTCATACGATTACTTGTAAAGAAGTGAGGAGCTAAAAAGGTAACAACACCTACTAATGCTACACTACCTGCACCTACGAAACCGAACACCTTCCAAAAGGACTTAGCATTTAAATCACTTGCCATAATGACTGAAATTGTAATAGCAATAATTAATGTGGTTGCTCCGTAGTCAGGCTCTGTAATAACACATAAAATAACGCCCGCCCAAATCACCATAGGGATACGAATGTCTTTTAAGTACAAGTTATCGCTCTTCTTCGCCTTATTAGATAACACAGAGGCAAAGTATAAAATAACGAATAGCTTTACATATTCAGATGGTTGGAAGGGAATAATCGTGAATAAGTTTACCCAACTGCGTGAACCCACTTCTTCTGCACCTACACCTATTAACCATAAATTAATATACATCACAATCCATACTAAAATTGCGGTACCCATTATTTTACGCTCTTGATAAATCCGATAAGGTAATATCGCACCTACCACAAATACAAAGAAGGAAGCAATAATACTCGTTAACTGTTTTTTATAAAAATAATCAGGTGGCTGATCTTCAATCATGACAGCCACTAACATACTTGCACTATAAATCATAACCAAACCAAATAAACATAACACAACGTATGTAATAAATAGTCCATAATCAAAGTTTCGCAAATACTGTTTCATATAACGCTTCATGGCCAACCTCATTCTCTAGAAAAAAAACTCAAATCGCGAATGGTACGCGCTTTGAGTTTTCTTTTATTTTTTCGTGTGTGCATCATGCACTGCCGAAAGCTTCTTCTCAAGCGAGTCTAGGATTTCTTTACCCTTTTCGCGCTCAATTAAGCCTAGTCTAGCTGCAAATTCGATTTCTCGAGATAAGCCAAACATTTGTGTATCTAATACCTCTTCGTACAAAGGACATTGAGGCATTGTCAAGTTTTCCATTTGCACGCTAATTAATCGTGAAATTTTTTCTGCATCGGCAATTAAAAGTTCCATCGCCTTTTCTTCAAAAGAAGTTGGTGTTTTTGTATCCATGAGGACGCCCCCATCATCTTGAATTCTTCAGTGTATCTTAATAAATTTTAGCTTTTCATGCGTAAAATTGCAAGCGTCTACCTCTATTTACTCAAGATGTTGAGTGATTTTTATTCTCTACATTAAAAAAAATGCGGTATACTGGACAAGAAGCAATACTTAAGGAGGCATATTTGAATGGAAACAATTATTACAATTTCGGGAGATGTGAAGTTCCCATTAACATTAGACCCTACTGTATGGATTTTTGATGACCGTAAAGTGGATTTAACCACCTATTTCACAGAGCAAATTGAAGAAGAAGATGAGGACATTAAATATATGCGTGCTGTAGGTCAGCATTGGTCTCGTGAAATTATGGAAGGGGCTACTTTCCCGCCAACGCTAAAATCCGAACGTAAATTTGACCGCAAAGGTATGCAGACAGGTACTTTTGGTATTCACCTACATCACTTTATCAAAAATGCAGAAGTACATGAGACTGCCACTGAAGTTGTTTTCCAATTACAAGATGATACAACACATACGGTTACATTAGAAGATGCCAAAACCTTGCTATTAAAATTTAGTCAAGATGGTAAAATGGTAGAAGATGGTCCTGTTCATATTTTACAAGCAGATGGCTCAAATGTAGATTCGCCACTTAAAAATGTAAAAGCTATTGTGATTCAATAAGGAGGGGTTACATGCGTGTAAAATGTGTAGTTTGTGATACATTAGGCCAAATTGATGACGACTCACCTATGGCTAAAAAATTACGTAACCGTCCCATCCATACGTATATGTGTGATGAGTGTCATACAAGAATTACACATAAAACAGAGGAACGCCTTGCTACAGGTATGTTCCGCGTCTATAAAACATCACCTTTATTAGATAAAGAATTTTAATAAAAAAAGAAGTGCTGCTGATAGCACTTCTTTTTTATATGATTAACTTTCAGCATCGGACTTTTCAAACTTTAATCGCCCTTTATAAATCGCCAATATGAGTACGGCTACAATTAAACCTTCAATCATTGGTAACGCTAATGCTAAAAATGTTAATACAATACATCCTAAAAATAAACAGCCATACACAATTAAGTTTTGCCAAAGCTTTAATTTACTGCGTGCAAAACCTAACTTATAAACAATCGCACATAACAGAAATACTGCACCAAATACGATATAACCTGCTACTTCATTACTTGGTGACACCTCATAAATAAAGCGCGTAATCCCTGTTAAATCATTTAATGCTGCTTCTCTTGTTCCTGTTTCTAGCTCCCTTGCCTCAAGGAGTAATAACCAGTCCAATGATTTCACCCTTTCACAAAAGTGAATTATTGTTCAGCGTTACGTAATTTTTTAGCCATTTTTTCGCGTTCATTTTTATCAAGTACTTTTTTACGCAAACGGATTGATTCTGGTGTTACTTCTAAATATTCATCATCACTTAAATATTCTAGTGCCTCTTCTAATGTTAGAATGCGAGGTTTTTTAATAACACTTGTTTGGTCTTTCGTAGCTGAACGAACATTCGTTTTTTGTTTTGTTTTTGCAATATTTACAGTAAGGTCATTGTCACGTGTATGCTCACCAACAATCATACCTTCATAAATTTCTGTACCTGGTTCTACAAATAATGTACCTCGGTCTTCTACTTGCATCATACCATATGTTGTTGATTTGCCTGTTTCCATTGAAACTAACACACCTTGGTGACGACCACCAATGCGTCCTTGTATCATTGGTTTATAGCTATCATACGTATGGTTAATAATACCGAAGCCTTTTGTTAATGACATAAATTCAGTTGTATAACCAATTAAACCACGAGCAGGTACTAAGAAGATTAAACGTACTTGACCATTGCCACTGTTAATCATATCAAGCATTTCACCTTTACGTGTACCAATTGATTCAATAATTGAACCTACAGTATCTTCTGGTGCATCAATTTGAACACGTTCAAATGGTTCACATTTCACACCATCAATTTCACGAATAATAACTTGTGGTTTTGATACTTGTAACTCAAAGCCTTCACGACGCATATTTTCAACTAAAATCGATAAATGCAACTCTCCACGACCCGAAACAATCCAAGCATCTGGCGAATCTGTATCTTCAACACGTAAGGATACGTCCGTTTGTAATTGTGAGCGTAAACGCTCCTCTACTTTACGTGCTGTTACCCATTTTCCTTCTCGACCAGCAAATGGTGAATTATTCACAAGGAATGTCATTTGTAGTGTAGGCTCATCAATACGCAATGGTGTCAACGCTTCTTGGTGGTCATTTGGACAAATCGTTTCACCTACGTTAATGTCTTCCATACCTGAGATTGCAATTAAATCCCCTGCGGATGCTTCTTGTACTTCTTCGCGTTTTAATCCGAAGAAGCCAAAGATTTTAGTAACGCGGAACTGTTTAACAGAGCCGTCTAATTTCATTAGGGCTACTTGTTGCCCCACATGAATTTTACCGCGGAATACACGTCCAATACCAATACGACCTACATAGTCATTATAGTCAAGTAAAGCTACTTGGAATTGTAATGGCTCTTCTGAGTTATCAATTGGCGCTGGAATATGTTCAATAATCGTATCAAACAATACGTGTAAGTTTTCTTGTTGTGTACTTGGGTCTGGATCATCACTTGCTGTACCATTCACACCCGAAGCATATACTACTGGGAATTCTAATTGGTCATCGTCTGCACCTAGCTCGATAAATAACTCTAATACCTCATCTACTACTTCCACTGGTCGAGCTGCTGGCTTATCGATTTTATTGACAACAACGATAGGCGTTAATTTTTCTTCTAACGCTTTTTTTAATACAAAGCGTGTTTGAGGCATACAACCCTCATACGCATCGACAACTAGTACAACGCCGTCTACCATTTTTAAAATACGTTCTACTTCCCCACCAAAGTCTGCGTGTCCAGGCGTATCAAGGATGTTAATTCGCGTGTCATTATAACTTACTGCTGTGTTTTTTGCTAAAATCGTAATACCGCGTTCACGTTCAATATCACCTGAGTCCATCATGCGTTCCTCAGTGTGTTCATTGGCACGAAACGTACCTGATTGTTTTAATAATTGGTCAACTAATGTCGTTTTACCATGGTCAACGTGTGCTATAATTGCGATATTTCGAATATCTTGGCGTAATTTAGTCATTGTTCCACTCCATATTCTTTTTTCAGTTGTTTAACTGTGTTATTATAGCATAAGATAAATTGCTTTGTCTTTTTGAACTTTTCTTTTTTCTAAACTTCTCTTAATTAAGGAGGTAATCGGATGAATCGTGCCAAAGTTGTAATGGCCATAATGGCGCTTGCTGCGATCTTATCTATGTGTGCAATTGGCTACTCTATTGCAATAAAAAGTGCCGTTGGTATTATCGCCAGTATTTTAGCAGTTGGCTTTGTATTTATGAATGGCTTTAAACTAAAGCGTAAGTTCCGCGAACAAAATCTATTATAAGCAATAAAAATGCCAACGAGTACGTTATTTGTCTCGCTGGCATTTTTTATTCATAAGAAAATGACGAATACGTGAACTTTTATAATTGCTCAATATAATTTGCAATAATTTCTTGATACACTGTTGGATTTCCAATGATAAATGTATCTTGACTTAAAAAATCAAAAGGCTCGCCTTTTAAATTACTTGCAATAGCTCCTACTTCGCTTGCAATAATAATACCACCTGCAATATCCCAAGGCGCTAACCGCATGGATATATAAGCATCTAGCTTACCTGATACTACAAATGCAATCTCCATTGCTGCTGAACCGTAAGAACGTGTTCCGCGCACTTTACGTATTAATTGAATCATTTTTTCATGATTCACACGTTTATTGGGCGTCACCCAACTTGCATTAATACCGATGACTGCCTCTTCTAATTTCACAGGTGTTAATTTACGCAAAGGCTTGTCATTATACCAAGCTCCTTCACCTGCTATTGCATAAAATAAGTCATCACGCATCACATCGTATATGTAACCAAGTTTGCCTTTACCTTCAATAAAAATACCTACACTGATCATAAAATGACGATGTTGCTTAACAAAGTTCATCGTGCCATCAATTGGGTCAATAATCCATACAACGCCTTCTAATGACTCTACCTTCTCTCCCATACCTTCTTCACCTAAAATGCGATGAGTAACATCAAACGCCTTGATTTTTTCAATGAAAAATAGTTCTGTATCACGATCAATATTTGTGACCAAATCATTGGCATTCGATTTTGTCTCTATAATTAAATCGTAAGAAAATGCAGCGCGAATACGCTCTCCCGCTTCTTTAATAATTTCTTGTGCAAATTTATCTAATACGCCTATATCCAAATCAATTCCACCCTTCTTCACTTCTGTTACTCCCCTTACTTTTAGTATAACAAAAATCACTTGCTGAATGACCTCACAGCAAGTGATTTTTTATCCCGGTATAATTCTAAGCATACACATGTAGCACTTCAAGCTCCTTATGAATTTCTGCTAATCGCTTTTTACTTTTCTCTATATCTTTCTCGTTATGTTGCTGCATCGCATCAAATAACGTGGCTAATTCATAATCCAATTCGAGTTGAAGCATCAGAGTGTATTGTTTCTCAATGTCTGATTTACGTACCATTTTGACAACTTGTTTCATTATAAACACCTTCCTTTTTTAATAGGAGTTGTTGTAGTTCTAAAGCTGATAGCTTCTTACTTCATTTTTCCCCCGTTTTTGCGCATAATAAACCTAGAAACAGAAAAGGAAGTGGCAAAAATGAAAGATTTTTTTTGGACAAAGCAAGATTTCGAGGTTTTTGAAATTGAAGGTTTAACACCTCGTATGACCGCTTTACAACAACTTATCCAACCCAAACTTCAAGACCTTGGCGAACACTTTGCAAGTTATTTCTCTATATCTTTAGGTGAAGAATTTTTCCCTCATGTAGCTAAACATGCTAGACGTACAATTAACCCACCTAACGATACTTGGGTAGCCTTTGCACCAAATAAGCGAGGCTATAAGATGCTACCTCATTTTCAAATTGGGATGTGGGATAGCCATATTTTTATCGTTGTTGCAGTCATTTATGAAGTGCCTACAAAAATGGCGATAGCCCAACAACTTTTGCAACAAGAAGACATACTACACGCATTACCAAAAGACTTTGTTGTGTCAGGTAACCATATGGAAAAACCCGCTTTCCCTGTTGCTGAGGAGACAACTGCTTTACTACAACGTATGACGCAAATAAAAAAAGCCGAATTCCTTATTGGTCGTCACATTAGTAAAGAGACAGCTATTACATTATCTCATTCAGACTTTAAACAATTTGTTGAAGAAACATTTGAAGCATTGCTTCCAATATATCGTATTATGCAAGAGGCTCATTAATGCTTATATAAATGATATCGTCACATGTCATATAAATTTATACGTATAACAATAAAAACCCAAAACATTCACAAAATCAGTGATGTTTTGGGTTTTTATTTATTTTAACTGAAGTTTTCTATTTGGTTCACTTGCTTTCGCTAGCTTTACAACGTGATAAGGAATGTAACCACTCCCCTTTTCATATTGTTTACATAATGTTTTTTCTTCAGCTTGCGATGGTACAATCTCTTTGAAGCGTTTGTATTTAGCCATAAATAGCGCTTGTTGAATTCCCTTTTCATAAGCTTGTTCAACCGCTTCAAAAAAGGCTACTACATCAATCATTTCTTCTGTTGTCCACTCGGGTAATAACGGATAAGAGTAATCCATACTAAAACACACCTTTATTTATAATAGCTTCATTTAACCAAATTATACATATGGTTGCAAACATACGATTCGCTTAATTTTATCTTTTTCGCTACACTACATGTAATAGGAGTGTGAAATTATGAATACTTGGCACAAGCGTTTTGATACAGCACAATATATGTATGGTGAAAGCCCAAATGCTTTTATTAAAAGCCATGTGGACGCTTTACAAGACCACAAAGAGATTGCAGCCTTTGCAGAAGGTGAAGGACGCAATGCTGTATTTTTAGCACAAAAGGGGCATGTAGTTACGGCTTTTGATTACGCTGAGAGTGGCTTAACTAAAACTACACAATTAGCTAATAAAAATCAGGTTACTGTGAATACTGTATTATGTGACCTTATCAATGATGATTTACCTGTACAGCAGTTTGATGGTGCGATTATGGTTTTTGGGCACTTTCATAAGACAGATCAATTTCATGTATTAGACAAAATAATGACTAGTGTAAAACAAGGTGGCATTGTAATGATCGAAGTATATAGTGAAACACAATTACACTATAAAACTGGTGGCCCACCCGATCAAGACTGGTTATATGATGCTAAACAAGTACTAGCATGGTGTGAACATCATAAAATACTGCATTTCTTTACAGGCGAACAGATGCGTACTGAAGGAATTTTACACACTGGGCTCGCTCATACTGTGCAATTTATTATACAAAAGACTTGCTAAAAAATAACCGAGCGATCAAATTTCACATTTGATTTAGCTCGGTTATTATGCATTTTTACGAAATGCTATCATTCTCACGTATTATGTATGTAATCATTTTCAACAAACGTACTTGCATCTTCAAACTCTCTTTTGTATCCAAATCTAATTCATATAATGTATCTTGCATTTGTAGTAAGGCCGTCTGCCAATCTTCTTCTTCTTCATAAGCACATTCAATCGCAAGTAATTCGCCTAATAATGGCTTAATTTGGTGACGCACATTATTATCACTATTTTTATATAAGTTTTTTATCGCTAAGCGTAATTGGTCAAATGTAGTTTGTTCTGACATTGGTAAAACCTCCTTCTGCCATATTGTCTGCCCTTTTAATGATGCGGTTAATGCTGTCACTTCTGCAAATACATTAGCCAACCATTCTGGCTTTGTATTCACTTGCTCAAAAAAGTGAGATGGCAATTCATACATCATTTCTTTTTCATCTGTAAGTAAAGCGATCGTTTCTTCATGTAATTGAATGGTCATTGCTTTAAAAGCTGGTAAATGTGTCATGTAGTACGTAAATAATTGCTGTAGCTCTGATGGTGTTATGCGTTTTGTTTGCAAATAAGATTGGGCTAATTCTTGAAAATTATTAGCTGCCTTCACTTGTGTATTACTAGTTTGCAATAAATACAATAGTGTACTATTAACAACACTTTTCTCATCAATCATAGTCATCCTCCCCTCTTTTATAGTATACGCTATTCTACCTTTAACAGGGTACTATGAAGTAGGTAAGTCACTTCATATTTCTTTGCCAACTCATAGGTATAACGATTCAATTCACTATCATCTTCAACGGTGAGTTCTCTCAGCAACTGATGGAAGTGCGTCTTTTCACTGTCGTTTGCCTTCTTTTTAAAATAGCCCCACATATGTTCATACGTGTTACGCATATTGCCAATCGTTAGTACTTGATGTTTGGCTTCAATGATCATTTGCTCTAATTGTGTTATTGTTATTTGAGTATCCTTTAATGCTTGTCTTATGGCTAAATAATGTTTTTGACTATAATAAAGTACATGGTATTTTTCTTCTCGCCAACGACGTTCAACTTGAGCACGCATTTTATCACTCCTTATATTGTGAGGTGAATGATTTGAAACATGTGATACGGATTATCCTATTAACCGTTTTTTTAGTAGTAACAGCATCCATATGGGATGGCTTATTTTCTACTACACTTGTGAAATTATTGTTAAATGTAGATTTTATATGGCCTAATTCAACGATTGTTTTAGACTTTACGTATCATTTGTTAACGACGACTGTAATTTATGTTATTTTTATCTCTTTACCCGCCCGTTATCAAAAAATCTATATTGTGAGTTTATTTTTTATTACCCTATTTTTATATTTCATCTTATCAACGATTGCTATTCAATCTTTCCCCATTACGATATGGGCATTAAGCGGGTGGATTGTGATTCATCTTCTATTTATGATGCTATTAGCTACATATCGTAAAACGTATACTCACAAAAAATAAAGTACGACTGAGCCATCCTTTTCAGTCGTACTGTTCTTCTCACATAATAAGATAAGCAAAAATCGGACAGACAAAAGCACCAATAACTGCGCTCATTCCCATTGCTAAAGAACCTACAGATAACTCTTTTTCACCGTAGTCTTTTAATTTAGAAACCCCTACTCCATGCGAAGCACTACCAAGCGCTACGCCTCTGCTAATTGCTGTATCAATTCGACCTATCTTAATAATTAATGGCCCTAAAATTGCACCTGTAAACCCTGCTACCATGACTAGGACAGCAGCTAACGACGGAATACCACCTATAGATTCGCTTACTTGCATCGCAATTGGCGTAGTTAATGACTTAGGCAAAGCCGTTAACATCCATTGTGTACTAATACCTGCTAATTTAGTAAACACATATACGCTAATCAAACCCGACAATAAAGCAAAGACAATGCTAGATAAAATAGCAACACGATACTTTCTTATGAGCTCTCGTTGATTGTATAAAGGATAAGCTAATGCTACAACGGCTGGTCCTAGCATTTTATTAAGCCATTCGCCACCTTGCATATATGTTTCATAAGGTATGTCAAAAAATAATATAATAGTAATCGTAAGTGTAGTCGTTGTTAATATTGGTAACAAAAAAGTCGTAGGGAAGCGTTGATATAATTTTGTCATCAAGTAAAAGACGAGGCATGTACTTACAATGATGCCTATTGCAATCATAGTTCTTCCTCCTTCTTAACAAGCGACTTTTTTTCTACATACTTTGTAAAAACGCCTGTAATGTAAATCGTTAAGACCGAGCTACATAATACAGCTAAAATTAGTTTGGCCCCATTAGAAGATAATAACTCTGGATATTTTACAATCCCTACTGTTGCAGGGATAAAGAAAATCGTTAAGACACCAATAAGAAAACTGGCGCCTGCTTCAATCAATTTTACATTAATTATTTTAGTAAATAATCCAATTGATAATAATAATAAACCAATAATGCTACCTGGTAACGGTAGACCTGTAACTGTAACTATCCATGTACCTACTAAATAAAACACATATAAAATCACAATTTGAAAAATAGTTCGTATTATACGTATGAGGTCCACCTCCTTATCATAATCCCCATTTTACGCCTAATAGAACAGCATTGTCCATGCTCATTTAATTATTGACATTAAAGAAAATTCCGAAATAACGCTTATTTTTTGTAAATTAACGAGTAAATTAGCACCTACTATTACCTATCTAGCTAATTAAAGCAAAAGAAAAAGCCTCATCGTAAGAGACTTTTTCTCATTTCTTATTCTTCTGTTTGTAGACGATTTTTCTTTAATAACTTTGAAATAAACTCATACACTACAGGTACAATAACAAGTGTTAATATAGTAGAACTAATTAAACCACCGATTACTGTAATCCCTAAACCTTTGGAGATTAAACCACTACCCTCTGCTCCAATAGCTAAAGGTATTAACGCGCCAATTGTTGCAATTGCTGTCATCAGGATCGGACGCAAACGTGTCATCCCTGCCTCTAATATTGCTTCACGCATTGGTTTACCATCGTGCTCCATGTGGATGATGCGATCTACTAATACAATGGCATTCGTTACTACAATACCAATTAACATCAGTAACCCCATTAATACAGATACCGAAATGGTTTCGCCTGCAATAAATAAAGCCACCAACGTACCGATTACTGTGAATGGTAGTGAGAACAGAATAGCAAACGGCGCTAAGCCTTCACCAAATGTGACAACTAAAATAAAGTAGACGATTGCAATAGCTGCTACCATAGCAAGTGCTAACTGTGTAAATGCTTCTACCATGTCAGCCGCTACCCCGCCTGTTTCAATTTCGACACCTTTTGGTACATCAAGTTTATCTACGATTTTATTAATCTCGCTTGTTGCCTTCGTTACATCATCGCCTTGGACTGTAGCCGATACTGTAGCAAATAAACGACTACTTTGACGATCAATTTTATTCGCTGCGCTACCTTCTTGTACGGTCACAACATCTTTAACTTTAATCGTTTTACCTAATGGTGTAGGAATATCTGTCTCTAAAACGGCATCAAAATTCTTTGGTGCTTCTTTTGTTTTTTCAACAATTACGTTAACATCCTTACCATCTTTTTGTAGTGTAGTTAGCTTTTCTGTAGGCGTATTAGGATTTAATAACATAGCTACTTGAATGGTAGTCAATCCATTTTGTTCTACTTTTTCGCGGTCAATTTGTAATGTATATTCATCAAAACGATCTGATAAGCTAGTTTTTGCATCTTTAATTTCTTTTGATGCTACCATCTTATCTTGTAATTCTTTTGTTACTTTTTCTAAATCTTCAATCGTTTCACCGTAAACAGTATAGCTTACTTCATTTGTTGAGCCTGTCATGCCAAAATCTTGGCTCTTCCATGTGCCCGATTGTTTTAAACTTGTTACTTCTTTTGTTAACTTTTCTTTTTTATTTGTAAAATCTTTTGTATCTGCATCAAAGATAATGAACATTAATGAGCCATCTGCTCCGCCACCCATCATGGCATTGTCATTACCTCCAATAGACATTTGAACGGTTTTGACATCTTTATTAGCCATCATTTTTTCTTCTACAACCGCTACATTTTTCAACGTATCCTCACGTAATTCTCCTGCTTCAGGTGTATACGTTAAATACATTACTTTTTGGTCATCTTCTGGCAAAAAGCTAAATCCAATTTTCGGTATTAGGAATAAACTTGCTACTAGGACTGCAATTGATGCCATCGTTGTTATCAATTTATGATTTAATGTCCAGTTCAATATGTTACGGTAACCGTGAGCTAGTTTACCGTGTTCTTTATGTTTTGCAGGCTTTTTAGCTGTACCTAACATTTGTTTTTTGAATAAAGTATGCGATAGTGCAGGTACAATCGTAATCGCTACAAGTAAAGAAGCCCCTAATGCGAAGGTCATTGTTAAGGCAAACGGCATAAATAACTCACCAACCATGCCACCCACAAATACTAATGGTGCAAATACAGCTACTGTTACTAATGTAGACGACATAATAGGTCTAAACATTTCAATTGTTGCTGCTCGAATTAAAGCACGGCCTTTTAATGGCTCGTTCTTTAAATGAATTCGGCGATAAATATTCTCCACAACAACAATGGAGTCATCAATCACTCGACCAATTGCTACTGTCATTGCACCTAAAGTCATCATATTTAATGTAATGTCCATTTGATTTAAAATCACAAAAGCAATTAAAATTGATAACGGAATCGATATAATAGAAATAATAGTTGAGCGCCAATCGCGCAAGAATAGTAAAATAATTAATACAGCAAAAGCTGCACCAAATAAAGCTTTACTAAACATCGTTTCAATTGACTTTTCAATGGGCTCACCTTGGTCAAGTGTAATATCTAATGTTAAATCGCTATGCTTCTTCTCAATATCTTTTGCAACAGCTTTAACATCGTTTACTACATCAACTGTATTTGCTTCTTGCCCTTTTACAATTTGAATGGCAATGGCGTTTTTACCATTTGTACGTGATACGGACTCAACCTTGCCGATTTCTTTAATGTCTGCTAAGTCACCTAATTTTACAAATGGTAAGGGGTTATCTGCATTAGGTGTAACAGGGATTTGCAACTCTTTTAATTGTTCAACAGACGTTAATTTACCGTCAACTACTACGGATTGTTCTTTATCCTCAAATGGGAACAAACCTAAAGGTGCACGCACATCCATAGCTTGGATCATTTGCTTAACTGTATCTTCTGTTACTTGTAATGAGGCCATTTTGTCTTCATGATATTTTAAAGTAATCTCATTAATATGCTGTCCTGAGATTGACGCAGAAGAAACACCATCTATTTTGTCAAACTGAGGTTTAACAATACTTTCTACGGTATTTGTTAATTGTGCAATGTCCTCTTGATCACTTGAAACACTTAAAGCGACAATAGGGAAAGCATTCATCGTAATACGTGCTACCGTAGGCTTTTCTACTGTCTCTGGCATAGTTAAACCTTCGACAATCGATTTGACTTCTCGTTCAGCATCTTCCATATCTGTGCCATAGCGATACTCAACTTGTACACTAGACATATTAGCGTAGGAGCTAGAGTGTACATTTTTTACGCCTTTTAAGCTAGATATAGACTTTTCAATCGGCTCTGAAACATCATCCATCACCTGTTCAGGCGTTGCCCCTGGATAGACTGTCATTACAGTAACCACTGGAACTGTAATATCTGGAATTGTCTCTAGCTTCATGCGGGTACCTGCATATAAACCTGCACCAGCGATAATAAAAGTCAATAACCAAACGGCTAACTTATTTTTCAATACAAACTTTATTATTCCATTCAAGAGTGCACCAACTTTCTATTTTTGACTACTTAGTCATAATTAATTATAATAATGACCAATTAGTCATATGTCAATTCATATGGGAGGGAACAAGACGATATGTCCAAAAAAACATTAATTATTGAACAAGCTGGTATTCTTTTTTCACAACAATCCATTCAAGGGACATCTATTGAAGATATTACAAAAGCATGTGGGATTTCTAAAGGTGCTTTTTATTTACATTTTAAGTCTAAGGATGATTTACTCACACATTTATTTGACTACTACTTCAAAGAAATTGTAAATCGCTTTAGTGATTTAGAAGTGAGTAACTTACCACCTCGCCAAAAGTTACAACATTACTTTGCTCTCTCCTTCACTATTTTAGAAGAAAAAATGCCCTTTATCTCAATGTATACACAGCAACAATGGTCACTTAACACTTCAATCATTGAGCAATTCGATTATTATAATAAATTGGTTGAACAAACAACAACCACTATATTATTACAAGTTTATGGTGATATCATCCTACCTTTTTTAACAGATTTGCTTGTGACATTAAAAGGTTTAGTAAATGGTTATGTCCATCATATATTATGTCATAGACAACCTTATGACTTCGCACGTTTAGCACATGTATTGAGTGCTCGCTTAGACTTAATTGTGCTGCATACTACAGAATGGTACATTGATGAACAGCAAAAAGAATTAACAATTAATACTATTATTACACCTGATCTTATTTCCAAGGAAATAAAGCAAGTATTAACACATGAGCAATTTGACAATTTTTATAATGAGAGTTTACAATTATTATTGCAACAATGTGAACAATCTAAACCTAATGAAGTCATTGTGAAAGGCATGTTAGCCAATATCCAACATAACGAGAAATTAAACTGGATTGCTTTTCTTGTCCGCAATGGTACTTGGCATAATTAAGCTGTCTCCCTTACCCTACTTTTATTTTATAAGATAACGTAAGGGGAGGTACAAGCAAAAAGAAGTTGCGCAAAATTGCGCAACTTCTTTTATTAGTTTTATAAAACGGCACTAGAGCCACCATCCACATTAATCGCTGTTCCTGTAACATAACTTGCGGCCTCTGATGCTAAAAAGGTAATAACATTAGATGCTTCAATTGTATCCCCAATTCTAGACAATGGGATTTGTTCACCAACATTTACAGAATACTCTTCCCAAGTTACATCAGGTGCTTCTGCCTTCCAGCGCTTTTCAATTTGATCACTCCGAATTAAACCGATACAAACGGCATTCACTCGAATATTATCTTTACCTAAATCCTTACTCATCGCTTTTGTTAAAGCAAGCCCCGCTGCACGGCTAACTGTTGTAGGTAGCGAACTTGCTGGTGGCGTTTTAGCTAACACAGCAATGATATTCACGATTGACCCGCCGCCATTTTGACGCATGTATGGTGTCGCATACTTTGCACAATTTACAGCCCCAAATAGCTTTAAATCCAAATCCGATTGCCATAGCTCAGATGAAACTAACTCAAACTGATGAGCAGAAGAAGTACCTGCATTATTTACTAAAATATCAATCTGGCCAAATGTAGCCATTGTTTTTTCAATAATCATCTTACATTCTTTTTCTTTTGAGACATCAGCAGGCACAATTAATGGTGATTGTCCTGTCTCATCTTTAATACTATTAGCGGCGACTTTTAGTTGCTTTTCACCCCTAGCAACTAAAACGACTTGAGCACCTTC
The DNA here is from genome assembly GCF_014643595.1 of Lysinibacillus alkalisoli. Lineage (GTDB taxonomy): Bacteria > Bacillota > Bacilli > Bacillales_A > Planococcaceae > Metalysinibacillus > Metalysinibacillus alkalisoli. The sequence continues at coordinate 99,601 of NZ_BMJT01000004.1, read as the reverse complement.
TTGAGCGAGTTGTAACGCTGTCTGATAGCCTATACCTTTACTAGAACCTGTAATAATTGCTACTTTGTTTTGTAAACCTAATTCCATCAACAACACTCCCCTTATACTTGCTACTTTCATTATAAAGCAAAACAACGCAATTTTCTGTATAATCGCTTTTTTATAAAAAAACGCATAGCTTATCGCTATGCGCTCATTCATTATTTTATTTTTTTGTTAAAATATGAATTGGATTACCTAGTAATACTTCTGCTGTTTCCATTGTGATTTCACCTAATGTTGGGTGTGCATGAATAGTTAAAGCGATATCTTCTGCTGTCATGCCGCCCTCAATAGCCAAGCCCATTTCAGCAATCATATCAGATGCGCCAACACCAACAATTTGAGCACCAATAAGTAAACCGTCTTCTTTACGTGCGACTAATTTAACAAAACCATCACTTGCATTTAATGCCAATGCACGTCCATTAGCTGCAAATGGGAATTTCGCTGCTGTGTACTCAATGCCTTCTGCTTTTGCTTGCTCTTCGTTATAACCTACAGTTGCCATTTCTGGGTCTGTGAAACATACGGCTGGGATTGCTAAATAATCCACAACTGATTTTTCACCAGCAATAGCTTCTGCTGCTATTTTACCTTCATAAGAAGCTTTATGAGCAAGTTGAGGGCCTTCAACGATATCACCAATCGCATAAATGTTCGGAATGTTTGTGCGACATTGTTGATCAACAGCAATTAAGCCACGCTCTGCAAATGTAATGCCTACTTCTTCAAGACCCATCTCGTCTGTATTAGGACGACGCCCAACTGTAACTAATACGTAGTCTGCTTCGATTGTTTTTTCTTCTCCGCCCGCTTCGTATGTTACGTTAACGCCGTCTTTTGTTTCTTCTACACCTTTAGCAGAAGCATTAACAACGATTTCTACGCCTTTTTTCTTCAAGCCTTTTTTCACAATTTGTGTCATTTGCTTTTCGAAACCAGCTAAAATATCTTTGCCACCTTCAATAATTGTTACTTCTGAGCCCATATTAGCATAAGCAGAGCCTAACTCTGTGCCAATATAACCGCCACCGATCACTACTAATTTACCTGGTAATTCTTTTAAATTGATAGCACCAGTCGAATTAATAACACGGTCTGTATATTTAAATGTTGGGATTTCAACTGGGCGTGAACCTGTAGCTAAAATCGCATTTTTAAATGTATAGGTTTGTGCATTTTCACCATCGATAATACGTACAGTGTTAGCATCTACAAAATAAGCTTCACCTTTTACGATTTCGATTTTATTACCTTTTAATAAACCTTCAACGCCACCTGTTAATTTTTTAACAACGCTCTCTTTAAAAGCTTGTGCTTTTGAGAAGTCTAATGTTACTTCAGGAGCAACAACACCCATGTCTGCTGAATTTTTCGCTTCAACAAAACGGTGCCCAACTGAAATTAATGCTTTTGATGGGATACATCCGACGTTTAAACATACGCCACCTACTGTATCGCGTTCAACGATTGTTACTTTTTGTCCAGTTTGTGCTGCACGAATAGCTGCTACATAACCTCCGGGACCTGATCCAACAACTAGAGTTTCTGTTTCAATAGGGAAATCTCCTACTACCATGATTTATTACGCCTCCATTAATAATAATTCTGGCTCACTTAACAAACGCTTAATGTGATTTAAAGCGTGTTGTGCAGTGGCACCATCAATCATACGATGGTCAAAGCTCAATGATAATGCTAACACAGGTGCAGCTACAATTTCACCATTTTTTATTACAGGTTTCTCAGAAATTCGACCAATGCCTAAAATCGCTACTTCAGGATGGTTAATTACTGGTGTAAACCATTGTCCACCAGCAGAGCCAATGTTAGTAATTGAGCATGATGCACCTTTCATTTCATCAACTGCTAGTTTACCTTCTCTAGCTTTCACTGCTAACTCATTAATTTCATTGGAGATGGCAAAGACAGATTTGCGATCTGCATGTTTGATAACTGGTACTAATAAGCCTTTATCTGTATCTGCTGCAATCCCAATATTGAAGTAATGCTTTTGAATCACTTCACTTGTAGCATCGTCATATGAGCGATTTAGTTCAGGGAATTTACGCAATGTACTTACTAGCGCTTTTACTACATAAGGCAAGTATGTGAGTTTCACACCTTGTTCTGCTGCGATTTCTTTGAACTTCTTACGATGCGCAACAAGTGCTGTTACATCTACTTCATCCATTAGTGTAACATGAGGCGCTGTTTGTTTCGAATGAACCATTGCTTTAGCAATCGCTTTGCGAATCGGTGTGATTTTTTCACGCGTTTCTGGGAAGTCAACACCTGCTGGTACGATTGGTTTTGCGGGTTGCTGTGCGGTCGGTTGTTCTTGTACTTCTTCTGTTTCTGATGACGGCGTATCTCCTGTTAAAAAGGCTTCAATATCAGCTTTTACGATACGACCATTTTTACCTGTCCCTACAACCTCTTGAATATTCACGTCATTGTCACGTGCAAACTTACGCACAGATGGCATGGCAATGACACGTTTCGTTACTGCTTGTTCTTCTTGTTTTGGTGTTTCTTTTGGTTGCTCTGTTTTAGCAGCTTCATTTTGCTCGTGATGATCGTCACCTTTTAATTTTAAGTCTTCGTATCCCGGTGCATCAAAACGAATTAACACATCACCAACAACAGCCACTGTACCTTCTGCTACTAATACTTCTTCTACTTTACCTTCAACAGGTGATGGGATTTCCACCACTGCTTTATCGTTTTGCACTTCACAAAGTACATCATCTTCTTTTACTTCGTCACCTGCTTTAACGAACCATTTTACGATTTCGCCTTCATGGATACCCTCACCGATATCTGGTAGTCGGAATTCAAAAGCCATGTTTTCTCCACCCTTTCTCGTTATTAAAACTCTAATACTTTTTTCGCTGTTTCGATTACATCTTTAAAGTTTGGTAACCATACACCCTCAGCTTGTGGGAATGGATAAACAGTGTCTGGTGCCGCAACGCGTAGTACAGGTGCCTCTAAGTGTAAAATAGCACGTTCTGTAATTTCTGCTACAACATTTGCTGCAATACCTGCTTGCTTTTGTGCTTCTTGCACAACGATAGCACGTCCTGTTTTTTGTACAGAAGCAATAATCGTTTCAACATCTAATGGTTGAATAGTACGTAAGTCAATTACTTCTACTGAATGACCGTCTTTTTCCAATTCTTCTGCCGCTTTTAAACTCTCATGTACCATTAAACCATAAGCTACAATAGTTAAATCTGCGCCTTCACGTTTCACATCCGCTTTACCTAAAGGAATCGTATATGCCTCTTCTGGCACTTCTTCACGGAATGAACGATATAATTTTAAATGTTCTAAGAAAATAACAGGATTGTCATCACGAATTGATGAAATTAACAACCCTTTTGCATCATAGGGTGTAGAAGGTATAACGACTGTTAGCCCTGGTTGCGAAGCCATTAATCCCTCTAAACTGTCTGAGTGCATTTCTGGTGTATGTACACCCCCACCAAATGGTGAACGAATCGTTACTGGCGCGTGGTAAACACCACCACTACGGTAACTCATACGTGCTAATTGCCCACTAATAGAATCCATAACTTCATATACGAAACCAAAGAACTGAATCTCTGGTACTGGTCGATACCCTGTAAGAGATAAGCCAATCGCTAAGCCACCAATACCTGACTCTGCTAAAGGTGTATCAAATACACGGTCTACGCCAAACTCTTTTTGTAGGCCATCTGTTGCACGGAACACCCCTCCGTTTACGCCAACGTCTTCACCAAAAACAAGTACGTTTTCATCATTTTTTAATTCTGTACGTAGCGCATCAGTAATCGCTTGAATCATCGTCATTTGTGCCATAGCTTATTTCGACTCCTTCTCTTTATAAATTTCATATTGTTCTTTCACATTAGAAGGCATATCGCCTTTATACATATTCTCCATTAACTGCGTAACTGTTTGTTTTGGCGTTGCATCTGCTGCTTTAATCGCTTGTTTAATCTCTTCTTTTGCACGCTCAATCACTTCATTTTCTTTTTCTTCTGACCAAAGCCCTTTTGCTTCAACATATTTACGGAAACGTACTAATGGGTCTTTCTTTTCCCATTCCGAGTCAATATCGGATGTACGATAGCGTGTTGGGTCGTCCCCAGCCATTGTATGTGGGCCATAACGATAACACATTGTCTCAATTAACGTTGGACCTTCGCCACGTAGTGCGCGTTCACGTGCATCCTTTGTCACTGCATAAACAGCTAAAGCATCCATACCATCTACTAATACACTCGGCAAACCTGCTGCTACGCCTTTTTGTGCTAATGTCGTTGCGGCTGTTTGCAATTCACGTGGTGTCGAAATGGCATATTGGTTGTTTTGAATAAAGAAAATAGCTGGTGCTTTAAATGCGCCTGCAAAGTTAATACCTTCATAAAAATCACCTTGTGATGAGCCACCGTCACCTGTATAAGTTACAGCAACACCTTTTGTGCCGCGTTTTTTCAAGCCCAATGCTACACCAGCAGCTTGAATGTATTGTGCTCCGATAATAATTTGTGGCGATAATACATTGACACCCTCTGGTGCTTGGTTACCTACAAAATGACCACGAGAGAATAAAAATGCTTTTTCTAATGGTAGACCATGCCATACAATTTGAGGGACATCACGATAGCCTGGTAAAATCCAATCTTCTTTTTCTAATGCAAATTGTGAGCCTAATTGTGAAGCTTCTTGACCAGCTGTTGGCGCATAGAAACCTAAACGTCCTTGTCTATTTAATGAGATTGAACGTTGGTCTAAAATACGTGTGTATACCATACGGCTCATCAGTTCAACTAATTCGTCATCTGATAGATTAGGGTTCGCTTCTTCATTAACGATTTCGCCTTCTTCATTTAAAATTTGAAACATTTCAAACTTTTCTTCAATCTCATGCAAAGTTTTTTGTGGGTCTAAAATATTATTGTTAGCCATTTGTTCCATCCCTTTCTTAACTGTATTAATTTATTTTTAATTAATTATAGTACAACTTGAACTTACGAACAGTATACTTAATATTTTTCTGTCGGTCAATCATATAATATCAATCATATCGCACTATTTCTCTTTTCCACAACTGTACCACTCTGTTATACTATATCCATCAAACTGTGTTATAACAAATCAAAAAGAACTCCTATAAAACTATACCCTACTTACCTTTTCACATAACATCCTTCACACTTTAATCGAAATTCGTTGAATGCTTTTTATTTCTTGTATACTATAGATAAGAACCCGTTTTACTGTTAGAAAGGAGAATTTTTATGCTTACGATGGATGATATTATTTTAGAAGGCCATCCCACTTTAAAAGAACGCGCTGTAGAAATGACTTTTCCGTTAACGGATGAGGAACGTGCAACTGCAGAAGCTATGTTAACTTTTTTAAAAAACAGTCAAGATCCTGAATTGGCTGAGAAATATAACTTAAGAAGTGGCATTGGTTTAGCTGCTAATCAAATTAATGTGCTTAAACGTATGTTTGCCATTTATTTAGAAGACGATACTGGTAAACAATTAGAGTTTGTTGCCATTAATCCTAAAATTGCAAGCCATTCTGTAGAAAACACATTTTTGACAGGAGGAGAAGGTTGCTTATCTGTCAACCGTGATGTGCCTGGCTACGTGCCACGACATGCACGTATTACTGTGAAATTTCATGATATAGATGGCAACGAACAAAAAATGCGATTAAAAGGGATTGCTGCCATTGCTTTTCAACATGAATTAGATCATTTGAATGGCACAATGTTTTATGATCGCATTAATAAACAACATCCCTTTGAAGAAATTCCAAACGCACAACCTTACGAACGATAACAGAAAAGTGGTAAGCGAACGTTACTATTTCGCTTACCACTTATTTTTTAGAAAGTATATTTGCACTATTACGCTAATGTTATGCTTAGTAAAGTGTCTCAATTAATGGCAATAATTGCGCCATTGTCTCAATTGTCGCATTTGCCCCTGCCGCTTCAAATTTTGCTTTTGTTGCTGCTATAATTTTTTGACGGTCTTCTACACTTAAGCGTGCATATGCTGCTTCACTTAAGCCCATCTCTGAACTGCCAACTAATACGCCAACTGTATAAATACCCGCTTGTACACCTTCTTTAATATCTGATACTGTATCTCCAACTTTAATAACTTCATCTACATGGCTTAATTGTAATCGTTTCATATTTTCAAATATCATATAAGGATAGGGCCTTCCGTAGCCTGATACGTCATCTGCTGTGACAATCGTATCTGGTGTGTACCCTAAGCGAGCTGCACCTTCTTTTACAACGGCCATCATCTTCGTTGTATACCCCGTTGTTGAACCAATTTTAATCCCTTGTTGACGTAATGCCTCTACACATTCAACAACATGAGGGATAGGCGTTGTAAATTGAGCTAATGTAGCCATTAACTGTGTCTCAAAAGAAGCATACATACGTTGCACATCTTGTTCTGTAGAAGGCGCCCCCTTAATGACTTGCCATTCGCTTGCAATACGTGGCATTTGCAACATGGTACGGATATGGTCAATCTTTAACATCCCCATTGGTTTCCGTGCTTCTTCATATGTTACTTCAATACCTTCTTCTTCAAAAATTGTTAAGAACACTTCCACAGGTGCAAAACATCCAAAGTCTACTGTAGTACCTGCCCAGTCAAAAATAACACCTTTTATCATTGTACAACCTCCATATATTTTTTCACACTTAACATAAGGCGTTGCATATCTTCTTTATGTACATCGCCAATATTACCTACACGAAATGTATCTACTTCTGTCAACTTACCAGGGTATAACACAAAGCCATTTGCTTTCATCTCATGATAAAATGCTTGGAAATCAAAATGAGCATGTGGGAATAAAAAAGTTGTAATAATCGGAGATTGATAAGTCGGCTCAATATACGGATGGAAATGATAACGTGCCATCTCCTTACGCAAAAGAGCATTATTTTCTTTGTAACGTTGATATCTTGCTTCAACGCCACCTTCTTGTTGTAACTCTTGCAACGCCTGAGCAAAAGCTGCGACTACATGGGTTGGTGAAGTAAAACGCCATTTACCATCTATCTCCATAACACGCCATTGATCATATAAATCTAATGCTACACTACGCGCCTGATGAGCTGTTTGTTGTAAAACAGCTCGCTTCGCAATTACAAAACCAAAACCTGGTACACCTTCAATACATTTATTAGCACTGCTCACTAAATAATCAATATGGCATTTTTCAAAATCAATGGGTACACCACCAAAGCTGCTCATTGCATCTACAATAAATACTTTATTGAATGCTGCCACCACGCTACCCATCTCTTCAATAGGATTTAATATGCCTGTTGTTGTTTCACAATGCACCATTGCTACATGTGTAATATGGTCATTTTGCTGCAATAATTGTGTTACTTGTTCTTTAGTAGGCACTTCATTGTATGGCACAGCATAGACTGTATAGTTTAAATCAATAGTTTGAGCAATCTGTGTCATGCGTTCACCATAAGCGCCATTTGTAATAAATAAAATATGATCCTCTGCACCTACAGCTGTAGTAAGCACTGACTCTACTGTAAAACTGCCACTCCCCTGCATTAAAACAGCCGTATACGTATCAGATGATACTAAAGCCACCTCTAATAAATTTTGACGAATGGACTGCGTTAATGCTTTATATTCATCATCCCATGTACAGCGGTCTTGTAGCATTGTTTCTTTCACGGACATCGTTGTAGTAAGCGGGCCAGGTGTTAATAATTTATAAGTCATTATGATTTACTCCTTTTATTGTGCCTCATTAAAAATGGCTTGATGTTGTTCTAATAATTCAACCGTTAATGTTGTGTCCCATCGTTTGAAATTCGCTGCTTTTTCTGTATTGGGTAATGTTTCATCTTGATATAACACTACAGGATACTCAGCTAACATCGCTTCGCGTGCTTCTGTTGCCATTGTTTGCGCTATTTTTTCTGTTAGGCTGTTCATCTCATCTTTATTTACGACGCTTATAGATTCTGTCAATGTAAAATTACCCTCTAACGGATCAACTACCTCTATAGGCATCCCTTCTGTGTTAGCCTGCACAGCTTGGTTGCGCAAACCAAAACCAATGGCAACTTCTCCAGCTTTCACTTTTTTTATAGGACCAGAGCCAGAACTTTCAATGTGAGGGCCTGCATTTTGCTTTAAGTCTGCAATAATGCTCTTTCCTTCTTTCTCCCCATACTCATTCAAAATACCTTGAATAAGTAACCAAGCTGTCGAAGAATCCATGATATTAGGGAATGAGATTTGTCCTTTATAGATGGGGTCTGCTAAATCTTTAATACTTTTAGGTGCAGGTAAATCTGCCGCTTCTAATGCTTTGGTATTCACAAAAATAGCACCGGCATTTCCTAACATCGGCATTTGGTAAGTGCCATAATCATCTACTGGCACTTGCTCTACTTTCATATCTTTAAACATCGTATTTTTTTGTTGAGCACTCTCTAAAAAATACGAAGCCATCGTAATAATATCTGCCTCTATTTTAGTGCCTTCTGCCATAAGCTTACCGCCTAGCTCTGAAGTGCCCATTGACTGGATCACATATCGATCTTTATACCCTTTATCATCTAGCGCTTTCTTCAATACCGCTACTGCTTCATCATCAGCATTTGAGTAAATAATGACGCGTTCATCATCCTTTGGCTGTGCCGCTTCTCCACCACATGCTGCTAGTACCATAGATGTGCCTGCTAAAACATAAAATAGTTTAGGATTCATTTTCATTGTTTTGTCTGCTCCCTTTAGTAGATAAATAATCTAACACTAGTTTTACCAATAAATTTGTGACTAAAATAAATAAGGAAAGAATAAAGATATCTGTATATTTAGCAAAATGTTGAAGTTCTTTGATGCGAGTAGAAACAAGCATCGTTTCTGTACTAACGATAAATATTACACCGCTTACTGTTACCATTGCGTTTAAAAAATAGTAATTCAACATTTGAAATATCGTTGCTTTCATATTGGGTAAAACAACACGCCTTATTGTCGCAAACCATGTATCTTGCATCAATTGCCCTGTCACTTCCCACGTGTGATCCATCTTTTGCAGTGCATTTTTTGCCATAGTATATGGCGTCGTAAAGAAATGCACGATGTTACATAAAACAATAATCAAAATCGTACCTTTTAATGTACTGTCATTAAATAAAAATAAGTAAGATAGACCTAACACCATGCCAGGCACCGTATTCGTTAAGATGGAAAACCAATCAAATATGCGTCGCGTCTTTAATGGCGTTCTCGTATTTAATAACGCAGCTAGTAAAGCTAGTAATGTTCCTAGCAATGCTGTAATACTAGCGACAATAATAGAGTTACGATAATCCTGTAAAAGTTCTGACTGCATAAACACAGCCTTGACATGCGTTAATGTAAACGTTAAGTCATAAGGGTACCCCATCGTAAAAGGCACGATCAGTAACACGGCAAAAATGGCAACAATACAAATCGCTACAACACTTGAGAATACGCTAAAAGCAATATCTCGTGTGGCTGATGGAATAAGTGCAACCTGCTTATTATTTTTAAATGCGACTTGGTAACGTTGTAAATAAGCTAACAGTAAAATCCCTATGACTGCTGGAATCAACATCATAATTGCAATAGCAGCACCTTGTTCAAAGCGAACAATAGCACCTAACATAGCACGATATAAAGACATCGCAACTACTTCATACTCGCCACCTACTGATGCTGGTATACCAAAGTCTGTAAAACTTAAAATAAATGTTAAAATAAAAGCGGCACCAATCGTTGTTAACATGGGGCGCAATACAGCATGATAAAAACGACGTAATGGTCGATCATGCATCAAATAAGAAACGGTTAAATACTGTTTATCAATATAGAGCATGGCATTATTCATTAGGACATATGCAATAGGTAATGTGTATAAAATATAACCAATGAGTAAACCATTAAAGCCATAAATCGAAAAAGGAGGCGAGCCTAAGAGCTGTGTCAATGTCCCTTGATTACCAAAGGCATAAATTAATACGAAACCATACGTAATAGTAGGTAATAACATCGGCAACGTAACACTCGTTTGAATAAAAAAGCGTAAACCTTTGTTTACCTTTGTAAAGTGCATCGTGTAGGCTAATAAAAAGGCAATAATGGTCGTAATAAGTGCAGCGCAACTAGAAACGATTAAACTGTTTAAAAATGCTTGTAAAAATGCACTATTCTGCAATAATTCACTGTAGTTTTGAAACGTATAATGCGCGCCAAAACGCATGGACTGAAAAGCTACCATACAAAGTGGTGCTATAAGAAAAACGGTAAAAAACAATAGTAAAGGCAAAGCTAATATTTTCATCATAGGTGTCGATTTAATCATGCTGTTCACCAAATAGCTGATAAATGTTGTGACGCTTAATGTAGAGCTGTTTTAAAATAAATTGCTCTACAAATGCATTCTTTGGTTGCTGAATAATTTCTCTTGGTGTGCCAAATTGTGCCACGCTACCGTCGTTAATAATCAACACCTTATCAGAGAGCGTTAAAGCCTCCTCAGGATCATGCGTTACAATAATCGTAGTTAAATTAAATTGTTGAGCAATTTGCTGGATGCGTTCTTTTATTGATTCTTTTATCACGCCATCTAGCGCGCTTAATGGCTCATCTAATAACAATACTTTAGGTTGCATAACTAACGTTCTAGCAATGGCAACTCGCTGCTTTTGTCCACCTGACAGTTCATGGATTTTTTTAGTTAAATGTGGCTGTAATTCTAAAAAGTCAATATACTCTTGGATTTGCTGTTTAGACATCTGTTGTTTTTTATTCTTCAAACCGTAAACAATGTTGTCATAAGCATTCAAATGTGGGAATAAAGCAAAATCTTGGAATACAATATTAAAGCCTCTCAGTTGCATAGATTGTTGTGAAATATCTTGCCCCTCATACAATAAACGCCCTTCACTTTGTTGTACTAAACCTAGAATGATATTGAGTAATGTTGTTTTGCCACAACCACTAGGTCCTAGTAAAGATACAATCTCGCCAGATTGAATCGTAATATCAATATCTTGTAACACTACTTTATCGCCAAATGTTTTTTTAATATGTTGGAGCTCTAACAAGCTCGCCACCTCCTATTCCAATTCAAAGTATAAGGAGGGATTGTAAATGCAGTAGTAGAGTTTTGTAAATTTTGAATAAATGTTGACTACATATTGACTAAGTTATGCTAATGTTTAAAAGAATGTTACATGTGAAGGGAAGAAGTGATATGTTGAGCTCACAAAGACAAAATAAAATCATGCAATTATTGCGCATAAAGAAGATGGCAAAATTACACGATTTAACGGTACTATTAGACGTTTCAATCGAAACAGTTAGACGCGATATCCAACATCTTGTAAAAAAGGGGCAAGTAGAAAAAATTTATGGGGGCATTAAATATATTGAACCTGTAGAAAGCCTTATCAGTGCACGTATGACAGAACAGCTAGCGCAGAAGATTGCCATCGCTAAACGTTGTGCAGCTTTAGTAGAAGATGGCGATTGTATTTATATTGATAGTGGTACGACAACCTATCATATTGTATCTTTTTTAAAAAACAAACCTAACATTACTGTAGTGACCAATTCATTACCTGTAGCTTATGAATTATTAACCTCTACTATAAATGTAATTATTATTGGTGGCACATTACGTCATTCCGAAAAATCGATTACCTCTAATGATTTTCTATTTCGCTTTGAACATTTAAACATTACAAAAGCTTTCATTTGCGCAAGTGGTGTGAGTGTAGAACGAGGTGTATCAGATTTCAGCTTATCTGAAGCTATCACACGAAAAAAAATTATTGATCATGCACAGCAAGTTTATTTGGCTGTGGATGCTACTAAATTCCAACGTGATGTGGCTATTCAAGTGTGCCCTTTACAAGCCGTCTCCGCTATCATTACGGATGATACACTCGATAAATCTATATTAGAAGATGTAACAGCCTTATCTCTGCCCATCTATATTGAAAGCCCTGAACAATAAAAAAATAAGCGCTGCACAACTTGTGCTAAGCGCTTATTTTTGAGATCAAATTAAGTGTAACGTTTTCATCGCAATGGCTAAACCATCTTCATCTACATGTGGTGCTTGATGTGTAGCTGCTGCCTTTGCCTTCTCATGACCATTTCCCATAGCTACACTTGTACCAACTGTTTGCAACATTTCAATATCGTTCAAGCCATCACCAAACGCTACAGCATCTTGCATGGTTAGCCCTTTCTTTGTTAGTAATTGCTCAATCCCCACTGCCTTCGACGCATGTTGTGGCAGTATGTCACAAGAATAGGGATGCCAACGTACAAATTGTACATTCGGAAACTTCTCACGATACAACGCCTCTTCTGCCTCACTAATAAAGACTAATGTTTGATACACAGGGTTATGCCAATAAAATTGTGCGTCTACTGCGGGATATTGATATTTTAACGTAGCAAGTGCTTCTTCAAGCTTCCTTTCATTAGGTACCGTTGCTACCATTTTTTTATCATCTAAAAAAACGGCATGTTCATTGCGTTCTGCACCAAACGTCACAATATCATGTAACGTTTGTTTCTCTACTTGATTAGTGTAAATCACTTCACCATCATCTACTACATACTGACCATTAAATGTGACAAATGTAGTGACCTCCAATTCATCCAACAAGGACTCAATCATAAAAGGTCCGCGCCCTGTAGCTATGGCAACCTCATGACCATTCGCTTGAGCTTGATAAATTGCTTTACGTGCAGATGTCGGAATTTGTTTAGCTTGATTATAAATTGTGCCATCTACATCAAAAAATAAAATTTTTTTCTCCATCTTTAGTTACCCTCTCTTAACGAGCCATATTTGAAGCAAAGTTTTGCTTTGCCTATTCCTAACAATAAATCTTACTATTCTTCATACCTTCAATTAATTTGAAGGGCTTTTCTTTATTTTAAAGGATGTGCATGATAATATAAAGGAAATGTAGTTTTGCCTATACACAAACTCATGCTCACAATTTAATTGAGTGCAGGAGCGGAGGTATCTCGTAACTTTTCTTATTTCAGACGTTTAAATGAGCTAAATTACGGTATATTACATGTATGTGTTAAAAAAACTGCAACTATTATGAACGCACGCAAAAGGAGAGCAAAACAATGATTTACAAAGTTTATTACCAAGAGAATGTATTAGAGATTCCAGTTCGCGAAAACACAAAAAGTTTATATCTCGAGGCAGATTCAGAGCGTGAAGTGCGCGCTAAATTAAAAGATTTTAATTACAATATCGAGTTCGTGCAATTGCTTGAGGGCGAATATCTAGCACACGAACAAGAGAGTACAAATTTTGTACTGGAGAGTTTATAAGTCATTATGAAATTTGTGAAAAATGACCAAACAGCTGTTTTCGCACTTGGCGGACTGGGCGAAATCGGCAAAAACACATATGGCGTACAATTTCAAGACGAGATTATTTTAATTGACGCTGGTATTAAATTTCCTGAGGACGATTTATTAGGGATTGACTACGTTATTCCAGATTATACGTACCTCGTACGCAATGCTGACAAAATTAAAGGTTTATTTATCACTCATGGGCATGAAGACCATATCGGTGGTATCCCTTATTTATTACGTCAAGTTAATATGCCTGTCTATGGCGAAAAATTAGCACTTGGTTTATTGCGTAATAAATTAGAAGAACATGGCTTACTGCGTACAACCAAATTAATTGAATTTAAAGAAGATGATGTGATTAAGTTCCGTAAAACATCTGTAAGTTTTTTCAGAACAACACATAGTATTCCTGCATCTTGTGGGATTGTGGTAAAAACACCACCTGGTAATATTGTGCACACAGGCGACTTTAAATTTGATTTTACACCTGTTGGCGAACCTGCCAATTTAACGCGTATGGCTGAAATTGGTCGTGACGGTGTACTATGTTTACTATCAGATAGTACGAATGCTGAAAAACCTAACTTTACAATGTCTGAACGCACAGTAGGTAAAAGTATCGATGAAATTTTCCGCAATGTAGATGGTCGTGTGATTTTCGCTACATTTGCTTCAAATATACATCGATTACAACAAGCTACTGATGCAGCAATTAAATATGGTCGTAAAATTGCCGTCTTTGGGCGCTCTATGGATAATGCGATTACCATTGGCCGCGAACTAGGCTATATTACAGCACCGAAAGATACATTTGTGGATGTGCAGGCGTTAAACCGTTTACCTGCAAATGAAGTTATGATTTTATGTACAGGTTCTCAAGGAGAGCCTATGGCAGCTTTATCACGCATTGCTAGTGGTACACACCGCCAAATCCAAATCCAGCCTGGTGACACTGTCATTTTCTCTTCTTCACCAGTACCAGGTAATACTGTTAGCGTTAATAAAATTATTGATTTATTATATAGAGCTGGTGCCGAAGTTATTCATGGCCCACTTAATAATATTCATACATCAGGGCATGGCTCTCAAGAAGAGCAAAAACTGATGCTCCGTTTAATGAAACCTAAGTTTTTCATGCCTATTCATGGTGAATATCGCATGTTAAAAATGCATACACAGTTAGGTTATGACTGTGATGTACCTTTTGAAAATTCATTTGTGATGGAGAACGGTGATGTATTAGCTTTAAGCGCGAATGAAGCGCATATGGCTGGTCGCATCCCTTCAGGCGATGTTTATATTGATGGTAATGGCATTGGCGACATCGGAAATATTGTTTTACGTGACCGCCGTATTTTATCTGAAGAAGGCTTAGTGATTGTTGTCGTTAGTGTGGATATGGCTAAAAATAAAATTGTATCTGGCCCAGATATTATCTCTCGTGGTTTTGTTTACATGCGTGAGTCTGGCGCTATGATTAACGAAGCTCAAAAAATGTTAAATCAACATTTACAAGACGCTGTACGTCATAAGACGCCACAATGGACTGAACTAAAAAATGAAATTACAGATGTATTAGGTCCTTATTTATATGACCAAACTAAACGCCGTCCTATGATTTTACCAATCATTATGGAAGTGTAATCAAAAGGAGTAACGGAACGTTATGTTCCGTTACTCCTTCTTTTATTCTTTCATTGCTTTTTTCACAAAACGATTTATATCGGCATCCGCACCAATCACTAACATAATATCACCCAATTGAATTTTATCATCCGCTTGTGGTGATACAATAATTTCTGTACCACGTTTAATCCCAACGATTGTAATACCGTATTTAGCGCGAATATCTAAGTCAATCATAGAGTTACCTGCAATATTATCATTTGCTTTTAATTCCATAATGGAATGTTCATCTGATAATTCGAGGTAATCTAATACTGTATTCGATAGCATATTATTAGCAATACGAATCCCCATATCTCGCTCAGGATGCACTACAAAATCTGCACCAATTTTACGCAATACCTTCTCATGATAATCATTTTGTGCCTTGACTGTAATCTTTTCCACACCAATCTCTTTTAATATAATGGTTGTTAAAATACTCGCTTGAATATCTTCGCCAATAGCTACAATGACATGTTCAAAGTTGCGAATGCCTAACGATTTTAATACCGCCTCATCTGTAGAGTTAGCTACAACTGCCTGTGTAGCAATTGAGGCAAATTCATCTACACGGTCGGATGAATGGTCAATTGCCATCACATGTGCTCCCTGACTAATCAACTCTCCAACAATACTTCCTCCAAAGCGGCCTAAACCAATGACTACAAATTCCTTCTTCACTATGCTCGCCTCACTTCTCAAAGTATATTTATTGTATCAAATTTTATAATAATACACATCTAGACAACATATATTTGAGAAAAATGAAATTTAATTGAGAAAAAATCGTTTTTATTATCATGTAGTAACATAAAAAGGAACTGCATTATCACGCAGTTCCTTTTTATATTGATGTTATTCTTCTTCCTTACGTGCCTCATCTAATACACGATTTACACGCTTTTCTAGCATCTTCATGCCACTACCACCTGCTTGGAAGTGACGCAATACACCACTCTTATCAAATACATAATAAGCGGGCACATATTCATTCTCAAAAGCATCTGCTAATTTTAATTCACTATCGACAAAAATAGGTTGTGTAATGCTATGCTCTTCTGCTACCTTTGTAATTTCAGCTAAGTCTAAATCGCTCTCTGAGCGTGGCATATGTACAGCCACCACATTTAACTCATCTTTATATTGGTCGCGGAAATTGTTTACTTCTGGCATTGCTTCTTTACATAAATGACAGCTAATAGACCAGTAGTGAATTAATGTTGGTTTATCTCCAATTAATTGCTCTTTTGTTACTTCGCCATTTAACCAAGCAGTTGCGCCTGTTAACTCTGGCATTGGTGAACGTAATTTCATCTCAAAATTCCTCCTTTTTTATCAAAAAACCCCGCACACAGCGGGGCATATAAAAAATTAAAGTGTTTTTTGACCTGGACGCCAGTTTGCTGGGCAAAGACCGCCAGTTTGTAGTGCTTGTAGTACACGTAATGTTTCATCTACATCACGGCCAATGTTATTGTGGTTTACTACTTGATATTGTAATTCGCCTTCTGGGTTAATAATGAATAGACCGCGTAATGCAACGCCTTCTTCTTCAATTAATACGCCAAAATCTTTAGATACTGTGTGGTTTGTATCTGCTGCTAATGGATAGTTTAAATCACCTAAACCGTTGTCTGAACGATCTGTATTAATCCATGCTAAGTGTGTATGGATTGTATCCGTTGATACCCCAATTACTTCTGCATCTAGGTCTTGGAACTCGTCATAACGGTCAGACATAGCTGTAATCTCTGTTGGACATACAAAAGTGAAGTCCATTGGATAGAAGAATAATACTGTCCATTTGTCATTTTTCATGTTTTCTTCTAAAGATACTTTACCAAAAGATTTGTCAGCTAATACTGCGTCCATTGCAAATGCAGGAGCTTGTTTACCTACCATACGTTCTGCCATTATAAAATCCCTCCGAAATATAATTATTTTTATTTAAGACTAATTCGTAATAACGAATACGTTTATAAGATACCAAACATACTAGCATTTATCAAGCAAAGTGCTTTTTAAATTTATTTATACTCTCATTTACTTACCGATTATTCTCATACTACGATCTGTCACAATTTTAACGAAAAAAACATTGATTTAATTCCTATAGGCTGTATAATAAATGACGTATTTTTAAACTTAAAGTTTAGCAAAAGTAAACTTAATAAATTTAAAGTTTGTTTATAGTAAACTTTAGTATTTGAATGTTTAGTAAAAGTAAACAAATAAAGAGGTGATGAAGCGTTATGCAGATTGGCCGAAAAATTAAAGCACTACGCTTAAAAAAGGGCTTAACACAAGAAGAGTTAGGTGAGCGAACAGATTTGAGTAAAGGCTATATCTCTCAACTCGAACGCGACCTCAACTCTCCATCCATTGAGACACTTTTCTCGTTACTAGAGGTGTTAGGTTGTAAGCCTAAAGATTTTTTTGATGATGCTGGTGAGGAACAAAAGGTCGTTTACAGTGAGGATGATCAATCGATTTATTGTGATGAAGATAAAAAATACGAAATCCAGTGGCTCATACCTACTTCAAATGAGAAAGAAATGGAGCCTGTTATTTTACGTTTAGACCAAGGTGGCGAATTTAAAAATTTTGAGCCATCATTAGCTGAAACGTTCATTTATGTTTTAGAAGGGAAAATACGCCTTGTTGTTGGCAACGAAGAATATATCGCAACAACAGGTAATGCCCTGTACTATGATGCCTCAGAGCATCACCAGATTTTTAATGCTTTTGCAGGACAAACTATATTATTTTTAGTAGCAACAAATTCATATTTATAAAAGGAGGTTCATCATGGCAAACCATACCATCATTCGTTTCGAAAATGTAACAAAAGCTTATGACGACGGTACAGTCGTATTAAAAGATATTAACTTAGAACTAGAACAGGGGAAATTTTACACCTTGTTAGGGCCATCAGGCTGCGGTAAAACAACGATATTACGCATTATTGCAGGCTTTACAGATGCTTCTCAAGGTGCTGTGTATTTTAAAGATAAAAAAATGAATGCTGTGCCTGCTAATGAGCGACAAATTAATACGGTGTTTCAAGATTATGCACTCTTCCCCCACTTAAATGTATTTGAAAATGTTGCCTTTGGTTTACGTATTAAAAAACGCCCTGAAGTAGAGATTAAAGAGCGTGTAGAAGAAGCGTTAAAATTCGTTAACTTAAAGGGGTATGGCCCTCGTGAAATTACAGAAATGTCTGGTGGTCAACGTCAGCGTGTTGCTATTGCCCGCGCAATTGTCAACGACCCTGAAGTTATTTTGCTAGATGAACCGCTTTCTGCTTTGGATTTAAAATTACGTACAGAGATGCAATATGAGCTACGTGAGTTACAACAGCGCCTAGGTAAGACATTTGTTTTTGTTACACATGACCAAGAAGAAGCGCTTGCTATGTCTGATGAAATCTTTGTGTTAAATGAAGGTACAATACAACAATCTGGCACGCCTGTAGATATTTATGACGAGCCAATTAATCGCTTCGTTGCTGATTTTATTGGAGAATCTAATATTGTAGAAGGCATTATGATTGAAGACTATGTTGTCGAATTTAACGGCAAACGATTTGAATGTGTTGATGGTGGTATGAAGCCACAGGAAAAAATAGATGTTGTGATTCGTCCTGAAGATTTAGAGATTACTGCGGTTGAGCAAGGGAAATTAGTCGTGAAAGTAGATACACAATTGTTTAGAGGGGTGCATTATGAGTTATCTACGTATGATGAGGATGGTAATGAATGGCTAGTTCACTCATTAAAAAAAGCAGAAGTAGGTGAACGAATTGGCTTAAACTTTGATCCTGAATCCATCCATGTTATGCGCTTAAATGAATCTGAAGAAGATTTTGATAAGCGACTTGAAGCATATGGAGATGATGATGATGCAAACTAAAACTTCAAAAGGTGCATTATTTCCTTATGTGATTTGGATTGCATTATTTGTTATTGCACCTATTGCACTTGTTGGTTATTATTCTTTGTTAGATTTACAAGGGAATTTTTCATTAGAAAACTATAAAACTTTCTTTTCCTCAATTTATTTAAAAATGACATTAAGCTCCTTTTGGTATGCTTTTTTAGTGACATTTTTTGCGTTGTTAATTTCTTATCCAACGGCTTATTTTTTAACGAAAACGAAGTATAAGCATTTATGGTTGTTATTAATTATCATTCCTTCTTGGATTAATTTATTATTAAAAACCTATGCATTTATTGGTATTTTTGGCTTATTTGGCCCCATTAATGCCGTAATTGAAATGTTTGGCTTGCCTGCTCAACAAATTTTGTTTACAGATATTAGTTTTGTCTTTGTCTCAGTTTATATTTTTATTCCGTTTATGATATTGCCTATCTTTAATGCGCTCGATAAATTAAATCCAACGTTAATTGATGCTTCACGTGATTTAGGCGCATCTTCACTAACAACATTTAGACGCGTTATTTTACCACTCACGATGGATGGTGTAAAATCTGGCATTCAAGTAGTCTTTATTCCAGCGCTCTCTCTATTCATGATTACACGTTTAATTGCAGGTAACCGTGTGATTACGCTGGGGACAGCAATTGAACAGCAATTTTTAGTTACACAAAATTGGGGTATGGGCTCCACCATTGCTGTATTTTTAATTTTATTTATGGTCATTATAATGCTAGTAACAGGGCAAAAAAATAAAGGAGGTCGTATACGATGAAAAAGCTTTCACTGTCGGCTAAAATTTATTTAGCGATCGTCTTTATCGTACTGTATGCACCAATCTTTTATTTAATTATGTATTCCTTTAATAGCGGTGGCACAATGAATACATTTGACTCATTCACATTAGAGCACTATCAAGCTGTTTTTGAAGATACACGTTTACTCGTTATTTTGATTAATACTGTTGTTGTTGCTCTATTATCAGCATTAGTTTCCACGATTATTGGTGTATTTGGCGCTATTGGTATTGTGTCTGTAAAGAAAGCTCGCTTGCGAAATACGTTACTATCACTCAATAATGTGCTCATTGTCAGCCCTGATGTTATTATCGGTGCTAGTTTTTTAATCTTATTCACCATGATTGGTATCAAGCTTGGTTTTGCTTCTGTATTAATTGCACATATTGCTTTTAGTGTACCTATCGTTGTATTAATGGTATTGCCTAAATTATTAGAAATGAATACATCTTTAATTGATGCTGCTCAAGATTTAGGTGCTTCTAAACGCGATATTTTAACACGTGTGATTTTACCGTATATTAAACCTGGTATTTTTGCTGGCTTCTTTTTAGCTCTAACTTATTCCTTAGATGATTTTGCTGTCACGTTCTTCGTAACAGGTAACGGCTTTAGTACTTTGTCAGTAGAAATATATTCTATGGCTCGTGCAGGTATTTCATTAACTGTCAATGCTATTTCCGGATTAGTATTCTTAGTGACAATTATTGTAGTAGTAGGTTATTACTTTGTCACAAGTAAAACAAAGCGCAAAGTAGGTGACCGTGCATGAAACAACTGATCCAAGCAACCATTGCTATATTATTAATATCAGGTGCCCTACTTTATACAACAAAACTATTAAATGTGAGTGGTGGCAAAACGGGTAAAGACATTTTAACGATTTATAACTGGGGTGAATATATCGACCCTGATTTATTAAAAGCGTTTGAAAAAGAAACAGGCATTCATGTCATTTACGAAACCTTTGATACGAATGAAGCTATGTTAACGAAAATCGAACAAGGTGGTACGGCTTATGATATTGCTGTACCGTCTGAATATATTATCGAAAAAATGCGTGAAGATGATTTACTAATTCCCATTGACCATAGCAAGATTCCGAATTTAAAAAACCTTGATCCTTACTTTTTAAACTTGCCTTTTGACCCTCATAACAAATACTCCATTCCTTACTTTTGGGGTACAGTAGGTGTCGTTTTTAACCCAGAGTTTGTAGACGGAACAGACTTTGATTCTTGGCAAGATTTATGGAACCCTGACTTTAAGCGTCAAGTTTTCTTAGTTGACAGCGCTCGTGAGGTCGTTGGTATGGGATTAAATAGCTTAGATTACTCCTTAAACTCAAAAGACGATCATCAGCTAGCTGAGGCTGAAGCGAAATTAACGACCCTTGCTCCAAATGTAAAAGCTATTATCGGTGATGAAATCACACAATTAATGGTGAATAATGAGGCACATATTGCTTTGACTTGGTCTGGTCAGGCAGCTGATATGCTATCTGAAAATGAAGCATTAGATTATGCTGTACCGCAGGAAGGCTCTAACTTATGGTTTGATAATATTGTCATTCCAAAAACGAGTAAAAATGTGGAAGGAGCACATCAATTTATTAATTTCATGCTATCTGCAGAGGCTGGGGCACAAAATGCAGACTATGTAGGCTATTCGACACCAAATGACGCAGCATTAGCCTTAATGGACCCCGAAGTTGTGAATGACGAGCGCTTTTACCCTGATGAGGAGCAACGTGACACGTTAGAAGTGTATAAAAACTTAGGGCCTACCTATATTGGCATTTATAATGAGTTATTTTTACGCTTTAAAATGGCGATTCGTTAATTGTTGAGAATAACATAATAGCTACTCACACCGCCTTTAGAATAAGAGGCGATTCAAACAAAATAAATACCCCATCAAAAAGTGATAGACAGCTGTTTTATATGTTGTCTATCACTTATTTTTTATCATACTATTGATGTAGCGACAAACTTTTATTTTTCATCTATTATTAGTAAGTGTGTATGAACTTGAGAAAGGGGGACGAATATGTCCCAATCATCTAATAAAATCGCATTATACATGTTGATGTTTAACATGTTTGTTACTATGAGTGGCATTGGTTTAATTATTCCTGTTATGCCTGCTTATCTTGAATTATTTGGAGCTGCTGGGCAAGTGTTAGGTTTGTTGATTGCTTCTTTTGCTCTAGCCCAATTTGTTTTCTCACCAATTGCTGGTAATCTCTCTGATCAATATGGACGTAAAAACCTCATTATTTTTGGCCTTGTATTATATGGCCTGGCACAAATCGCATTTGGTCTCTCTACAGAACTTTGGATGTTGTTTGTATCTCGGTTTTTAGGCGGTTTAGGCTCTGCCTTTATTGCACCACCTATCATGGCATTTGTAGCCGATATCACCACTTATGAAGAGCGTGGTAAAGGAATGGGTATGTTAGGAGCTGCCATGTCATTTGGCTTTATGATAGGACCTGGTATTGGTGGCTTCTTATCAAAAGTAAGCTTACATTTTCCATTCTATACCGCCGGGGCATTTGCCTTTATTGCCGCTCTCTTATCACTTGTTATTTTGCCTAATATTAAACCTGACCAAAAAACAATTAAAAAACAAGAGCATATTGTTAAACAGTTAAAGCAATCCATTAAAGTACCCTATTTTGTCATGTTATTAATTATGCTTATTTTCTCCTTTGGGATTGCTAACTTCCAAGTGACCTTATCTTTGTTTGTCTCTCATAAGTTTAATTATACACCTACAGATATCGCTATCATCTTAACTGTGGGGGGAGCAGTCGGCGTGGTTGTACAAATGTTTGTAATTACGCCACTCTTTAAACGTTTTGGTGAGATGAAGGTAATCTTAGTCAATCTATTATTAGCAGCACTGACGATGTTTTTAATGTTATTTATTTCAGGATTTTTTGTCGTGTTACTCGTAGCCACTATCTTCTCTACAGCTACTACTTTAATTCGTCCAGCTGTAAATACGCTAATCTCAAAACTAGCAGGTAATGAACAAGGCTTTGCTGCAGGGATGAATAATGCCTACATGAGTTTAGGCAATATGATGGGCCCTGCACTGGCTGGCTCACTATTTGATATAAACCGTAATATTCCTTATATCTTTGGTACATTTATTTTACTTGGCTGTTTCTTACTCGCTTATATTTGGACAAAAAAGAAAGCATCACATCTTTTCAAACCTGAGGCGTGATATTAACCTAAAAAAGTGGTAAAGGGAGAATAACAAAACCCTTTACCACTTTTTCAGTAAAATATACATACTTGTCTTGATAAAAAAACCAATAACGAACAAAATATTATACCTTTTTGTGAAGGTTAACGTTGTGATTTAATGCCCACACGTAACCGCTTAATCGCACCGATTAAGCATAATAATGCAATGCCACTATAAACAATTAAATAAGATGCCCATAAAGGAAAGTCAAATTCTGTGAATTGTAAAAATTCATTATTATACTCTGGCGATGTAATAGATACAATAACAGCTCCTGGATTTAACGTAGCTAATGCATACATCATGATTTTACCAATGTTTATCATGACGCCATTTCCCACCATAATAAATGTTACAAGAAACAGAAAAGCTGTAATAGCTCCTAAAAAAATCATTGCTCCATAGGTGGAAATCATTGAAACTACTGTTCTTTTGGTAATCGTAGAAAAGAAAATACCAATGCTACCAATCGTAACAAGTGTGAGCAAGAAATAAGCAAAGGTCATTAATACTTGTGTAGGTGCTACACCACCGAATAAAAATACGATACTGTAAATGGGTAAGCCTGCCATTAACATCAAAATGATAAATGCTATAGAAGATAGCAATTTCCCCAAAATGATTTGTGTCGCACTTTGTGTAGTTGTGAGTAACATATTTAACGTCTGCTTTTCACGTTCGCTACTAATGGCACCTGCTGTAACACCTGGTGTAATAAACATGACAAGCCCCATCTGTACTACACTTAATAAAATAAACAGTAGATAACTTAATTCTGGTGTAATAAATGATATGCGACCAAAATCTGTAGCTACTAGTATAAAACCCGTCATAAAAATCCCGAGTGTGGCCAAGTAAAACAATAAGCCTGAAAAACTTTTGAACGAACGAAAGCGCAGCTTCATTTCCTTCATTAAGACAGGATTATACCATTGAATCATGCTCTTTCGCCCCCTCTGTAATCGCCATAAATACATCTTCTAGGTTATGATTTTCTTGTGTATATGAGATAATCGCCAAATCATGCAACATCGCTTCTCGCAGTAATTCCGTTTGCTCAATCTTTGTGCCACTAAAATCAAATGTCAATAACATATCTTTAGTCGAGATATGCATATTACTTACTAATGGATTGCGCTCGAAAAATTGTTGCGCTTCCTCTACACCATAAGTAACGCGTACAGCTAGTCGCGTACCTTTTGCAAATTGTTGCTGAATCGCTGTTACATTACCATGTGCAATTAGTTTACCCTCATCCAAGACCCCAATCTCGTCACACATTTCCGCCAACTCTGGTAAAATATGCGACGAAATTAAAATGGTCTTGCCAAAGGAACGCAGATGTCGAATAATTTCACGCATTTCTATACGAGCTCTAGGGTCCAAACCAGAAGCCGGCTCATCTAAAATTAAAATACTTGGATTATGAATCATTGCTCTTGCTAAACATAATCTTTGTTTCATCCCTCTTGATAACACATCAACATACTCATAACGTTTATGTGTGAGGTTAACTAACGCAAGCATTTCTGGAATGCGTTGTTGTCGCTCTTTTGAAGTTAATTGATAACTCGCTGCATAAAAGTGTAAATATTCATCTACAGTCAACTGATCATATACGCCAAAGAAATCGGGCATGTAGCCAATTTGTTTGCGCACTGTTGCCGGTGATTTTTTAACACTTTTTCCATTGATAAATGCATCTCCAGTCGTTGGCTTTAATAAAGTAGACAGTATGGAAAATGCTGTTGATTTCCCTGCACCATTTGAACCTACAAAGCCAAACACTACCCCTTCATTAATCGTCAAGGTTAAATCATTCAATGCATAAAAGTCATGGTATTTTTTTGTTAAACCTTGAATTTCAATCATTGTGCCACCCCCATGATTTGCACTGTAGGCAATTTCACAACTACACCAGTTTCTTGGAGTAAACTTACTCGTAACGTAATCACCCCATCCCTATTTACATATGGATTAATATTTCCTTGTTGCTTCCACGTACCATCTACTACTTCATACTCATTTGTTACATTATTTAAGATTTCACTTTTTGTATTTGAATCTTGTTCTGTAACGATGACTTGTTGCAAGCCTACGTCATTTGAAATCATTTCTTTTGGCAATGTTAACTCATAGCGATTTACTTGTCCTTCTAACATAGCCTCATTAGCATCGGGCATGGCAAGGTCTACTTCCATATCGGATTGTTCATTGATAATGGTGCGTTTCATTTCTTTATCGGAGATTGAAAAATCTCCTTTTAACTCTAATCTTGGTTCAAAAGCTTGTGCGAGATACGTAAGGTGTTGTTCTTTAGCTTCCCCTTTAAACTGTGCTTTAGTCAGTGATTGATTAGTTGAACCGAAAATAATAGGTTTATTAAACGCTGGGGCTAAAAGATTTAATTGCGTTTCTTGAGCATGTTTTTGCCCAGCCGCGATTTCTTCTAAAGAGCCTGGATTACGTTGTACAATCGTACCATTATTTTCTACAGGTTTTAAGTATGGAGACTTTAACGGTTGTGAGACAATCAACGTTTCATTAGGCTTAATATCGCCTAATACGACTTGCTCACTACCTGACCATAATGTAGCTTGTTTAAAATCGAATGAGAAGCCGTTATGAACTGTCCCTTCAATGCGTCCATCGCTCACTACAACATCAATCGTTAATTTTCCTACATTTGACACAAAGCTATTACCTGAAAACGTTTGTACAGACCAATACGATGGCTTACTAAAAATCAAGGTATGGTCTTTAACATAATTTTTAGTGGAACCGTTTGTAAAGCTCAATGTATCAATGGCATTGACTGTTGTATCATCATCTAGAGAGAATGCTACATCTTTTAAACTATTCGTTAATAGTGACATGGCATAAACGCCTTGTACACTCTCATCATCATTAATAAAATAAGTGGCTAATTGTTGTGTACTTGGCTGTTTGATACGATCTTTGGCACCAATCAAAAATATAGCTACTGCTGTAATGATTGCTATTAGTGGAATAACAAACCATGCATAACCACTCTTTCCTCGCCTACGTAATAACCAATACAATAAGGGGCCTACAATAAAAATATAAGCAACTAGTGCTGTAATAATTGTTGTTGCCGAAATTTCTAATGTTGGAAAAACACGTGTGTTATTGCTTAATTCGTTTCTCGACTGATCTTGTGTTAGCGTATTCATTGGTGCATGTGTAAAAAGATCCATCTTAGAAACGAGCCATTCATAAAACGCTTCGTTATTTTGTATAGCCTCATCGCCTAATACAAAAGGTAACTGAATAATACTGCCACTGCCAAGATGACGTTGCGCAATTTGAATATCATATTTATTCACGAGTTCTTGCGCTTTATCATTTAATGAAGTTTGATAATACGTAACCATAGCACCTTCTACATTAACTTGATCCTTATTGCCTACTTTTAAAGGCATAAGACCATTAAAGGCACCCCATGCTGTTTCGTCTGCCTCTGATGTACTCGTAATCAGATGGCCACCCCTTTGTACCCAACTCTTTAAAGCTTGTTGTTGCTCCTCTGATAATTGTGACATCTTACTATCATCTATTATCATGTAATTAAATGTAGCTAGCGCTAAATAATCTGTTGGCAATTGACTAGCACGTGTAGTAATCGTTGTCACATCGTCGATTTGCTTTACTGACTTTAATAAATTAATTAACCGTTGTTCATTTGACGTTACTGTTAATATAAATGGCGTGTTGGGTGCCATCATTTGTGGCGTTTTTGTTACTGCCACACTTGCTTTTGTCTTTTCTTGTTTTTCAATCCCACCAGGATAAAGCGTAATTCTCTTCGTTAAAGTATCTTTATTCTCTGGCATTAATATGTAACTCTCGATCATTAATTCCATCGTTTTCTCTTCACCTTTAGCGATACGCAGTGGATACGTTTTAATCGTGTCTGTAGACGTTGTAAGCGCTAAATCACCATCAAAGTCTGTACCTGTATTGGTGATGGTAGCTGTTACTGGTACATCCATATCATATTTTAGTTTGTCTGTTAACGGAAAATCGATGGTTATACTAATACCTGTTTCAGCATAAGTAGTTGTCGTTGGTAATAAAAAACTCATCATCATGACGATTAATGCCATGCCTTTCAAAAAACGCATCGTTTCAACTCCTCAATCCTTTTATATTCTTATTGTAATCTTTTACAACCATGATGTGGGCATTTCTTAAAAAGCTTAAATAAAAATTAAGAGTTCGTTAAGATATTGTTCGTATAAAAAGTAGCAACCACAAAAAAGCGATAATCTTGTAACCTTTCCTTAACAAGCAAATGAGAAAACATTGCGTCTCTCATTGCTTGTAGAAAGCCTACTTACCATCACTTTTTATAAAAATCATAAAGGCACCGTGCATGATCTTGCACCACTTCAGTAAAGGCTTGCACTTGTCTTAATTCAAAAGAAGATTCATAGCCAATCAGCCACGTATCTCTCGTAAGTCCAAACTCCTTATCATGATTCATTAGTGGTATTTTATGAATACGCTCCTCACCATTTAAGGTGATAGAAGGTAAAATCGCATAACCAATACCATTTATCGCCATTTGCTTACACGTTTCGATTTGATCAACTAGTATTTGGCGATGAGGGTTGGATGAGAATTGTCGCTGCCACCACTGCTGAATCTCTTGATAATAATTGGAATCACTTTTAAATTGAATAAAGGGACGTTGTGTATTTAATACCTCTTCTAATGTTTCTAGCTCTCGGTCGACGAGATACAAGGTATCGCGAAAAAGATGCATCTTTTTGCCCTTCCAGTCGACTTGTCCACGTACAATACCAATATGAGCCTCACCATCATAAAGGGCTTTTACAATTTCTGAGCTCCACCCTGTCATTAAAGAAATTTTAGCATCAGGAAACTTCTCTACAAATTCTTTCAATACTTTAGGTAACCAATTTTGCCCTACAATAGACGCACACGCAATTTTTAATGTCCCATTCACTTTAGTCGTTAATCCTTGAATCGCTTCCATAATTTCTTCTCTTTTTTGCAATACTTCTTGCGCATGTTGGATAACTAGCTCTCCAGCCGGCGTAGCAGTTAGTCCTTTTTGCGAACGAATAAACAACTGAGCGCCCCAATCCTTCTCTATCGTCTGTAAGCGTTGTGACAGTGCTGGTTGTGTTAAAAACAAACGCTCTGCTGCTTTTCGCATATTACGTTCCTCAGCCATAATTTTAATTAACTCGGCTTCTGTTGTCGCTGTCATACCCTTACTCCTTTATTCTTTTATTCACGACGCAAAGGAGCTGCCTTATCAATCAGGCAACTCCTTTAGGTTAAGTTGAATATACGTATTTTTTTAATTGTTTTAAAATCACACGTCGCGTTAATATCCCCACGAATGTGTTATCTTCATCAACGACACATAAAAATGCATTATTAATGACGAGGTCGAGTGCACGCTGGAAGGTTTCCGTGTTTTTAATAACACCAACTTGTTCATCCATAATATCGTCTACTTTTATATCGCTTAATCGTTCAAATTCGATGTGTTCTAACCCCAAAATAGATTCTGTAATCATCTTCATACTGAGTAGGCCTTGTAAGCGATATTTCATATCCAATACAGGTATAGCCGAATAACCTGTACGTGTTAATACTAATAACGCATGCTCTGCATTGTTACCAACCTGCACATGAGCAACCTTTTCTGAAGAAATAATTAAATCTTGAATTTGCATTTGCAATAAATCTCTATTGTTTGAAACTATCATAGCAGTCTTCTCCTTCTTCTCTCTCCCTTTGAGAACAGGTTCACCACTATCATATCACATTTACATATTGTTCAAAAAAGAATCCGCTTCCCTTTTTAAAATGGGTGTTGATTAAGCCACTGGCCACCATCTAATGTCACACATTCCCCGTTCATATAACTTGCCTTATCAGACATTATAAATGACGCTAAGTCTGCAATTTCTTCAGGTTTACCTAAACGTTGTAACGGCACAGATTGGATGGTGCGTTTTGCAGCCTCTTCTGACTCCCATAATTTCTCCGAGCCACCTGTACGCTCAATTGGCCCTGGAGCAATTGCATTGACACGAATGCCATATTGACTGCCCCACTCTACAGCTAGCGTGCGTGTTAACGATAAAACACCTGCTTTAGCTGCTGCAGAATGTGCAACACCTGCTCCTGCTCCCCAAGCATATGTTGCGACCATATTTAAAATAGCACCTTGTTGTTTATTGTCAATCCAATAGTTACCTACAGCTGATGAACAGTAAAACGTTCCGTTTAATACAATATCAATAACAGCCTTCCAACCATTCGGCGATAACTGTTCAGCGTGTACTAAAAAATTACCTGCTGCATTATTGACAAGCCCATTCACTCGCCCAAACTTCTCTACAGTATAAGCAACCATTGCCTTTGCCATCTCAGGATCACGTACATCCATAGCAAATGTTTCAATCGTAGCACCTGCAGTTGCAATAAACTGCTTTGCTTCTGCCAAACGTCCTTCATCACGTCCTGTAATCACAACATTCGCACCGTCTGTCACAAATTGCCTTGCCATATATAACCCCATACCACTTGAACCACCTGTAACAATTATTGTTTTTCCTTTTAACATACTATTTCCCCCTTATGTTAATAACTGAATATTCATTCATAATATTACTATATCATATATTTTTTGTATACTAATTAACGCTCGTTTTTTCTTTTTTTACCTTTCATAAAACGTTTTTTTCTACAAAAAGCAAAAAAGGGATGTATTTCTTGCGCCATTTCGATTAACATTATTATTGAGAAAGGAAGTTGATTGATACGCATGCTATATTTCGTTCGGCGAATAATCATACTATTTTTCGTTTGTATTGTCTTATTCACAATCGCAGGATGCACGCCTACTAAAGAAACTGTAAAGAAACAAGCTTCAGCTAAAAAAGTCATGGATGACCATCCTATGAATGGTATGATTGAAGACCTACATATTTCATTAGAAAATAGTTTACCCTTCACCACAGCTGACAATGAAACATTTTACGGGATACAAGTCTCTATTTTTAATGAGAGCAATCATGTTGTTACCCCTAGAAATGTATTACAACACTTTATGATTCAAGACGAACAAGGAAAAGATATTACAAAAGATATGACGTGGTTAACTAATGATTTATTTGGTGCTGATTTTTTAACTGTCACTAAAATTAAACCATTACAAACGATAGAAGGTCATATTTACTATCAAAATACTGCCAATAAGCGAGCTAAAAATATTGTAATCACAAGTAAAAAAGAAGAAGTGACATTAGGGCTGCCACTAGCTGAAAGGATCCAACCTTTACAGTTAAAAGAACACACGGTTTGGCATTCACAAGATATTGACGCAAAAGTAAAATCCATTCGTACTTGGTTTAATACGATTGAATCTAATATTCAGGCCAACCAAATGAATGTGGAGAAAAAAGATCATTACACCATTTATACATTACCTACCTACAAAAAAGTAATGCTCACTCATCTCAATATGACGTATCATTATTATTATATGAATGACCAATTATTTTTCGTCTATTTTTATCCTAATGAAAATTCTGTTCAACACGAGAACCGCTTCTATTTCCATAATGGTCAAATGATTCGCTGGCTTATGCCTAATGAGTCCATTATCGACCGCACAACTGTAGAGATCAATCCTATGCTTGCAAGAGAAGAAGCAAATATTTTACAACTCGAAAAAATCTTTGTTAAAGATATGAAAAAAACCGCCAACGATTAATTGTTGGCGGTTTCTTATATTACTCTTCGTTCTCTAATACAGATTGTAACGCTTCTTGTAAAAAGATTTCTTGACTATTGAGTAGCTCTGCACCTTCACTACGATCAACATCTTTATAACGGTATTTACTATCTGCACCTTGTACACGTGCTTTTGCTGTATCGTCAAGTTGCATATCCATAATATGATTGATGCGATCTTTCACATCTTGTGCATAAATCGGGAATAAAATTTCAACACGTTTAATCATATTGCGTGTCATCATATCAGCAGATGATAAATAGATTTTCTCCTCTCCATTATGATGGAAGCAATAGATACGAGAATGTTCTAGGAAACGTCCCACAATAGAGGTAACGGTAATATTTTCACTAATACCTGGTATGCCTGGACGTAAGCAACAAATGCCACGAATAATTAAATCTACTTTCACACCTGCAATGGATGCTTCATACATTTTCATCATTAAATCTTTATCCGTTAAAGAGTTCATTTTCGCACGGATACGACCATTACCATATTTTTTATGGCATTCAATTTCCTCATCAATAAGACGAATAAACTCATCACGAATATCAAACGGCGCTACTACTAAGTGATTAAACTTAGGTTTTTCTGTGTAACCACTTAAATAGTTAAAGAAGTTCGTCGCATCAATCCCAAACTCTTTATCTGTTGTAATAATACCCATATCTGTGTAGATTTTAGCCGTTGCATCGTTATAGTTACCTGTACCTAAATGCACAAAACGCTCAATTTTACCTTGTCGACGACGTACAACAAGTGTGATTTTAGAATGTGTTTTTAAATTGTTCATACCATAAATCACAAGACAACCTGCCTGTTCAAGTTGTTTTGCCCAGTGTACGTTATTCTCCTCATCAAAACGAGCTTTTAATTCCACTAGTACTGTAACTTGCTTGCCATTTTCAGCTGCTTGTTTAAGCGCCTGAATAATAGGTGAGTTCCCACTTACACGATAGAGTGTTTGTTTAATAGCTAACACATCTGGATTCACTGCTGCTTCAGCAATAAAATCTACAATTGGTGCAAACGACTCAAATGGATGGTGGAAGAATACATCTTGTTGTAGCGTCTTTTCAAAAATATCTTCATCGAGACATAAGTCATATGGACGTTGTGGAATGAAACTTTCATACTCTAATTGCTCACGTCCTGTAGAAATAGCTTTGACAAATGGGAACATAAAAGTTAAATCTAACGGCCCATCAATATGGAAGACATCGGACTTTTCAATTTCAAACTCTTTTAGTAAGTAATCTAATACATCTTTACTCATTTCACCTTTACGTACTTCTAAGCGGCTACCTACGCCCCATTTACGCTTTTTCAGCTCTTTTTCGATTTCAACAAGTAAATCACGAGCTCCCTCTTCATGTATCGTTAAATCAGCATTACGTGTTAAACGGAAAGCCTGTGCAGACTTTACCGTATAACCAAAGAATAATTGCTCAATATGTTTTGTAATGACATCTTCTAGCAACACAAATTCACTGCGACCTTCTTTTTTAGATGGTAATTCTACAAAGCGACCTAATACAGATGGCACTTGTACTACAGCTACTTTTTGACGATTCTCTGGGTCTGCATCTTCTTGTTCTAATTGCACTAAAATATTAAGTGTTTTCCCTAACAATGTTGGGAATGGGCGATACGCATCAACAGCTACTGGCGTTACTACTGGGAAAATAGTGTCTGCAAATAATTGGTCAACAAATTTATTTTGTTTATCTGTAAGTTCATTAATAT
Source organism: Lysinibacillus alkalisoli (assembly GCF_014643595.1). Lineage (GTDB taxonomy): Bacteria > Bacillota > Bacilli > Bacillales_A > Planococcaceae > Metalysinibacillus > Metalysinibacillus alkalisoli. The sequence goes on along the minus strand of NZ_BMJT01000004.1, from coordinate 66,887 downwards.
CGCGCATATACACATTATGCTCTGGTAATAAATCATAAATTAAATGATGATACACTTCTGTTTGACGCTTAACTAACGACTGGGTACGTTCTGCAATACGCGTTAATTGCTCCAGTGGTGTTAATCCTGACTTGTTTTCAGGCTTATGAAATCCAGCACGCACTTGGTCTTGTAGACCTGCTACACGCACCATGAAGAACTCATCTAAATTAGAGCTAAAAATCGCTAAAAATTTCAAACGCTCAAGTAAAGGATTACGAGGGTCTTCCGCCTCTTCAAGTACACGTTCATTAAACGCTAACCAGCTCAACTCACGGTTATTATAATATTGTGGCTTTGCAATCTCCTCTAATAATTCTTCATCATTTAATTTTTTATTTTCTACTACTTCTGTCATTATTGCGCCAGTCCTTCCTCATTAAAATGTATGATTATATTTTCTTTAATGACACGTTCTAAATGCTTTTGATGACGTCTTGCTTGGTATTTCTCAGCTGCTGCATGTTTATTAAGTTGTACAGTTAAACAAACATGCCCCTCTTCTTTATGCATCGTAAAAGTATCGACTACACGACGTTTCGAAACATTAAAGGCATAAACAAATTTCAATAACGCCCCTAAATCTCGTAATTTATGTAGTTCTTCATCAGTAAACCACGCTTCAAATGGTTCAATAAAATGAGCAAAGTAATCTTTATTTTTATAGGATGCTAACAATGCTACTCGAATACGGTCCTTATGGTTTAAACCATCAATCGATTGATTGGCAATTAAATAAAAGGTATGTTGACTTGCTGAACTAAGCTCAATGTATTCGCCAATCCCATAAACTTTTGCCGCTTTTAGTAACAATTTACGGTCTTGTTCATCATATGAGAATAGCGATAATCGACAGCACTCTTCATACATTTGCTCTGTAATATGTGTTAAGTATTGCAATTCTTCTTCCGAACGATTGTATTCTGCTGCTAATTGTTTAGCATGCGTTTCAAAAACATGGTCTTTAGAAAAAGCTTGTGCATCTTCTTGTAAAATGCGATCCATAACAAGACCCTCTCTCAGACCTTTCTTTGTTAATTGGAAGGTAGTCGTACCTACGATTTCTAATAATATGCGAAATACCGTTAATGCAGGCAAAATAATATCTGCACGGTCAGACGATAACCCATCTAGCTGTTTTAATTCACCAAATGTTAAATCGCCTAAAAAATAATTTAATTGACGTAAATCTTCAGCGCTCATCTCGTAACCATGAACACCAGGCAAATCATAATTAATGCGTTGTTGATGTACTTGTGCAATGTTCCGTGCACTCCCACCAATGCCTACAACAGGTAAACCTACACCTGTAATCCAATCAATTTGTGCAAATTGATCTTTTACAAAAGCAGCTAACTGCTGTTGCTCATAATTGGATAATACCTCACCTTTAACAAACATTTGTTTTAAGGATACTGTGCCAAATGGAAAACTTTTTGCGTGCACAATTTCTTTATCTTTAAACAACGTGATTTCTGTACTGCCACCGCCAATATCAATCGTTACAGCTGATGGTGTTGCTAATGAATATGCCACACCGACAAAACCAAAATACGCTTCTTGCTGTTCAGATAACAATTCAATATCTAACTGTAAGTTGCGATGGATACGTGTAATAATTTCGTCGCGATTGCTTGCTTGTCGTATTGCTGCTGTTGCTGCTGCCCTCACATCACTAACCCCAAAATCATCTAGCATGATTAAGAAATCTCGCAACGTATCTTCTAATAATGCGATGCCTTCTTCTGTCATTTCGCCTGTTGGCAAAATATATGTGCGTAGTCTGGCTACAACTTTCATGTTACCTATTTCATGTAAGCCTTCATGTCGGTCGTATTTATAAATAACTAAGCGCATTGTATTTGAGCCAATATCGATAATTGCTGTTTTTATTTGATGCATGACTAAACCCTTCCTTCTAGATGACTAAGGTTAAAAAAACGTCAGAACAACCTTTAAGGGCGCTCCAACGCTTTAACTTACTTTTGGACGCCAACGATGCGATGGACGCTCAATTATAAAATTAATTGATCTACTCGTAAAATTAACTCGGCAATCTCTGGCTTACTAATCTGATCTTCTGCACCAACACGCTCACCCTTATGACGCAAATCATCTGTGATTAAACTAGAGAAGATAATAACTGGCAATGCTGCTAAATCACTATTCTCTTTAATTTTACGTGTTAAATGATGTCCATCCATTTGTGGCATTTCAATATCTGTAATTACCATTTGGACATGTTTTGTAATATCTTTAGATGGATCTGCCTTAACAATAGTTTCTAAATAGTGATAGGCATCTCGCCCGTTTTCAAAGAAATCTAAATTCACATATCCCGCTTCGTTCATTGTGTCAAATAACAATTTGCGTAAAAGCGGTGAATCTTCCGCAATAATAATTTTCTTCTCTGAACGGTCTCGCTTACCTAATTTCTTTACGGATTCTACATTAATACCCGAATCTGGATTAATTTCAACCATAATGCGTTCAAAATCGAGTAATAAAATCATTTGTTCGTTTTGCTTAATGACACCAATAACTTGTGACGCGCCGCCTTGATACATATCAGATGGCTTTTCAATTTGGTCCCATGATATGCGGTGGATCTGTGTGACGTTATCGACATGGAAAACAACACGTTGTTTATTGAATTCGGCAACAATGTATTTTTGTTGTGGGCTACGTTCTACATCTTTAATGCCTAACACTTTTAACATATCTACTACAGGTAAAACTTCACCACGTAATTGAATAATACCCTCCACATGCTCATGTGCATGGGGTACAAAGACAACAGGTAATGGTTGAATGATTTCTTTTACTTTAATAACGTTAATACCGAATTTATTATTAGCGACTTCAAACTCTACAATTTCCAGCTCATTTGTGCCGCTTTCTAGCAGAATACCTGTTTGCTCCAAGTGCTCTCTCTCCTTTACAATTGAAGGTATATTGATACTTCAATTGTACCATATACAAGACATTTCTCCTACTTGCGATTATGCTGATTTTCCCTTTATTTGTAGGTGTACAATCAATCCAATAACCGTCATCACAATTAATGTAGACAAGGCTAATCGACTCGCCAGTGTGCCGTAATCACGCATAACAAACGTTACAGTACCATAAACAGCAGGACCAATGATAGACGACACTTTACCTGAGAAGGCAAATAGTCCGAAAAACTGCCCTCTTTTTTCCTCTGGTGATAATTCTATAATATAAGTGCGTGACGTTACCCACATTGAGCCTAAAGAGACACCAAACAAGCTACCTGCAATCCAAAACATCCACTGTGCTGTTGCAAAGACAGCTAGTGTTAAAGCAATAATCATAATGACAGCCACGAGTGCAACCGCTTTATGTGAACCTACTCTTTTTGTAATATAACCAAATACAAAAGAACCAATAATTGTTGAAACCGTAGACACTAAATATAAAATAATAAATTCGCCTGAACTAAAACCAACAATAGCTGTCGCATAAACAGCCATCATTGCAATCGTAGTCGCAATCGCATCATTTAAAAAGAAATACGCTAACATAAAACGAAAAATATTCCGATGCCCTTTCATTTCCTTATATGTCACATAGATTTCTTTATAGCCATCAAAGAAGCGAAATTTCTCTCGTTGTTCCTTAGGTATTGGCGTATCTTTATTAATAAAAAATAAAGGCAAAGAAAATAATAAATACAAAATGGCTGTCGGTATAAAACTTCTATGAAAATCATGATCGCCAACATATAAATACACCGTTAAACCAACTAACGTACCTAAATACCCGACTGCTACGCCAAAGCCAGAAATGAGTGGCATTTCTTTAGCTGTACCTAAATCAGGCATCATAGCATCATAAAAGACCAAACTAGCATTAAAGAAAAATTTAGCAATAATAAAACTTAAGGCTACTAGTAATAAACTTAACGGCACGCCTGAGTAATAAACACCTGCATCCATACGTGCAAAAAAGCCCATTAAAAATGTAAAAGCGATAGAAATAGAAGCAAACCATACAATAAAACGTTTCTTATATCCTGTTTTATCTACCATTACGCCAAATAATGGCGAAAACACCACAAGGAAAAAGCTCGCAATTGCATTAGCATATGAAATAAATGTGCTTGCTACTTGTTGCATAACCTCGTCTTTTCCTAATACTTCATCCATATAAAAAGGAAAAAATATCGTATTAATATTTGAAGAGAATATGGTATTGGCAAAATCATATAAAGCCCATGAAATAATAGGCAAGGATAAATATATGGCCCATTGATTACGCTGTTCTGTGTGCTGTTGCTTCACAACTTTTCCCTCGCTTTCCTTAACGTACTATCTCATAAATCGTTTTCTATGAGACATATTCATGTTATTTTTTACGTTAAATTTACAAAGGCTTCATAAAATTGTTCGTTATACTTCATACAATCGAATAAGGGCTTGTGTACCGTTATCACCATAACCTTGCGCAACTAGCTTCTGATACATCTCATTAGCCATCTCAAGCCCTGGCAATGTCAAATTCATTTGTTTTGCCTCTTGTAAAGCAATGCCTAAATCTTTTACCATATGTTTAATATAAAAGCCCGGCTCGTAGTCTTTTTGTGCCATGCGTGGTGCTAAATGAGATAATGACCAAGAGCCTGCTGCGCCAGTAGATATAGATGCTAATACGGTATCAATCGTTAAACCTGCTCGTTCGGCATAACTAATGGCTTCACATACACCAATCATATTAGATGCGATAGCGATTTGGTTACACATTTTAGCATGTTGCCCTGCACCCGCCATGCCTTGATAGACAATCGTTGAACAAAACACAGCTAATAATGGCTGCACTTGGTTGAAAACAGCTTCATCTCCCCCTATCATTATGGATAACGTGCCATTTTGCGCACCTAAATCGCCGCCTGATACTGGGGCATCTAACACCGCAACGCCTTGTTGTTTTGCCTCTTTATAAAGTTGTTTCGCTAATGTGGGTTCTGATGTTGTCATTTCAACAATAATAGCTCCTTCTTTAGCACCTTGTAATACCCCTTCATCCCCCAAAACAACTTGCGCTACATCTTGTGGGTAACCAACCATTGTGAAAATAACATCTGCATCATGCGCTGCTGCTTTTGGCGTAGGTGCCCATAAAGCACCGATCGTTAATAATTCTTGCGCTTTTTCTTTTGTACGTGTATAAATACTAACCTCATATTGTTTAGCAAGTAAATGCTTTACAATACTTTTACCCATAACCCCTGTGCCGATAAATGCAATCTTCTTCATATGTATCCTCCTTTTTTAAAATAGTAGTTGAATTTTCCGAAAAATACAAACAAAAAAATGGATGCTGTATCACGCACAGCACCCATTATAAAAGGGGGAAAATAAGTATGCACTTATCTCATTCCCACTTTTATATGTAATAAAACTTCTTATGACCTTGGTACATCCGAATAGGTGTAAATAATTGTCGCGCCTTGTAATGCTTCACCTTTAAAATGTTTAAACTTCGGATGATTGACTAACACTTCTCTAAATGCGATAAACTGTTGTTTCGTAATAGTGATTTGAGCAATTTCACCATTGATTAATTGTTCTAACTGTTGTTGATAATCTTCCATTTTAAAACCTCTCCTTTCTATTTTTACCTTTTTTTATATTATACAGAGGAAATTACTTTACCTTTTGGCTATTTTCGTGCAGACTATATACTATTAGTCAATGAAGGAGCTGGCTGTCTATGAGCAAAGTAGCTGAAATTGGAAACATTATTGAATTTAGAGATGGTTTACAAGGTATTGTTGAAAAAGTAAATGATAACTCTGTTATTGTTAATCTAACATACATGCCAAATTTCGAGCAATTAGGTTTAGAAGAAAAGACAGTAATCAACCACAAACGTTATAAAATTATAGCAGAGTCTGCTGCACAATGAATGAAAGAAATAGCTGATAAAGAGCCATGCAACTTTATCAGCTATTTTTATGTCTTTTTTAAGGATTATTTGTCTTATTTTTGGCAATCATGTAGCAAGCTATAGGGAAATACACTTTTTTTAATGAATGGCTTGTTGATTTTTGTTAGTATAGTAAACGGAGGTTGTAGGAAATGCAAATGAATTTAAGACAAAAAGGGTTATTACTCTTTTCCATAGTGTTTATTTTTGCAATGCTACGCATCACTTTTGATAAAACAGCTGTATTTTGGTATTTATATGCCTTTACGATTTTAGTGTGTCTTGCTATTGCTATTTTAAATGCGAAGTTTTTTGATGAATTGCCCACGTGGCACTATTTAATTTTCGGCATCGGTTACGGTACGATTTCATATGGGATCATTCGTTTAGCTTATGAAGTTGGCCCTTTAATTAACATGGACCCTAGCCGTTCTGTTAACAAATTTTTAGAAACTTTTGGTCCACAACATATTGGACATTACTTATTACTCATTTTTGTTATCATTATTGGTGAAGAAGTATTTTGGAGGGGCTATGTACAACAAGCGCTAAAAAGTTTTATGAAACCTAGCTTGGCTGTGCTTGTAACTGCTATTTTATGTGCGTTAATTTTTATACCAAGCGAATTCACACCTGGTATGTTAGCCGCATTTACACTCAGTCTGTTATGGGGATTTTTATACGAATGGAAGAAAAGTTTACCATTAATTATTATTACTCATACCGTATTTATTCTTTTACTGTTCCTTGTCTTACCCTTACAATGAAACTAATGCGATAATTTTCGCGTCTTAAAGAAAAAGGAGGCTTTACATTTATGTCAAAAAAATTTCCGTTATTAGCCGTTGCGCTATGTTCAGCTTTATTAATGGCTGCTTGTAGTACAGATGAGAAAAGCGATGAAAAAACAAAAGAAACACCTGTTGAAACGGTTGAAAAAGAAACAACTACAGACCCAAAGACAGAGGAAAAAGAAACTGAAGACACAAATGAAGCTGTTGAAGAACAAGAAGAAAACACAGCTGCAGAGCAAAAAGAAACAACACCTGAAACTGACAAAGAATCATCAGAAGACCCTAAGCAAACAGAAGGCACAACAAGTCATGAGGGCGATGATGTTACACAAACAGGTAGTGGTGCTGCATCACCTCAATTACCTTATAAAATCGATTTAAAAGAAAATTATTCATTAACCGTGTTAGAGCCAGGTCAAGATGTGATTATGCCAACTAACGACCCGAAACATCGCATGGCTTTGAATGTTTGGACTACTGATGAAAATACATTTGAAAAAGCGAAAGAAGACGCAGCAGGTTATGCAGGTGCAATCGGCGATAAAAAAGACTTAACAGCCGACCAATTAGCACCGTTAAGTGGCGACGTTGCAGGCTATCAAATTGAGTCTGAGGGCGAGTTTGTCTATGTTATTGCATTCCAACAAAATGACTTAGTGAGTCAGTTAATTATTTATGATGATGCTAATTCTTCTAATTTACCAACATTTTTAAATATGGCTGCGACTATTACAAAGAAATAAACAAAGCAAAAAGGTTAAACCGAAATCTCATCGGTTTAACCTTTTCTTTAGCACTTTTATGTTAATAAGATAAATCTTTAATCGAGCGACCTAGCTTTTTTAATAAGGCGATCGCTTGTTCCTTTTCCTCATCATTTAATGCACCCATTAACTCATGCAATACACGTTCATGCTGTGGAAAGATCTTTGCCATAAAGGCATGCCCCTCCTCACTTATCTCTGCGTATGTGACGCGTCGGTCATTAGGGCAAGATACACGGTTTAAATAACCGCGCTTCTCTAACTTGTCAACAACATACGTAATTGAACCACTTGCTAGCAATATTTTCGAGCCAATTTGTTGTAATGGCTGTCTCCCTTTATGGTAAAGCAATTCTAATACCGCAAACTCTGTTGGATTCACACCATTCGCTTGAAAGAAGCTATGCGACTCCTCATCAATTACTTTATGTGCACGTGACAATACAATATATAATTTTAAAGATTGTTTAATCTCTTCTTCTGTCATTTTTTCACCTTCTCGTCTGTACCTACTTCCTCATATTATAGCGACTTTTGAAAAGACTTGTCAAAGCTATGACACTGACACATATCCACGCTATTTTTATACATAAACGACAACTATCAGCATTGTACGATAACTATTTCACTGATACAATAAAAACGAAAGATGAGGAGATTTTTATGAAAATTGTTTTAACGACATTGAACGCAAAATATATTCACACCAACTTAGCTTTGCGTTATTTAAAAGTGGCTGCACAGCCTCAGTTTGAGAGTGAAATTATTGAATTTACGATTAAAGACCCTGCATTTAATATTACCTCTGAGTTATTTCAAAAGAAACCTGATGTGATTGGATTCAGTTGCTACATTTGGAATATAGAAGAGACAATCACTGTCATTCGTATGCTACGCACGGTGTTGCCACACACTAAAATTATTTTAGGCGGACCAGAAGTATCTTACGATGTTCATGACTGGTTACGTCGATTAGACGGTGTTGTGGATTATATTATTATGGGTGAGGGCGAAATTGCTTATCAACAACTACTGCGTTACTTTGACGGGGAGATTACGCGTGATGAAGTACCAAATATTTGTTACCTAGAAAATCATAAAGTGAAAATCCACCCTCAAGCGCCTAAAGTTGACTTACGTGAAGCTAAAAGTCCCTTCCGCCTGCCTGAAGACAAACCGCACCTCGGAAAACGCATACAATATATTGAAACAAGTCGTGGCTGTCCGTTTAGTTGCCAATTTTGTCTCTCTTCTATCGAAGTAGGTGTGCGTTATTTTAATCGGGATAAAGTCAAAGATGATATTCGTTACCTTATGAACAACGGGGCAAAGACAATTAAATTCGTTGACCGCACTTTCAATATTAGTCGAAGTTATGCAATGGAGATGTTTCAATTTCTAATTGATGAACATCAACCAGGCGTTGTCTTCCAATTTGAAATTACGGCCGATATTATGCGCCCTGAAGTTATCCAATTTTTAAATGATAATGCACCAGCTGGTTTATTCCGCTTTGAGATTGGTGTACAGTCAACCAACGATGAGACCAACGATTTAGTAAAGCGTCGCCAAAATTTTGAGAAGTTAAAGCGTACTGTCACAATGGTTAAAGATGGTGGCAAGATTGATCAACATTTAGATTTAATTGCTGGCTTACCAGAAGAAGACTATACAAGCTTTAAGAAAACTTTCAATGATGTTTTTGCGATGCGTCCTGAAGAGCTACAATTAGGTTTCTTAAAACTGTTAAGAGGGACGGGCTTACGTTTACAAGCCCAACAATTCGGCTACACCTATGTGGATGTAGCACCTTATGAAATTTTCTCAAACAATGTGTTAACATTTGATGATATTGTGCGCATTAAACATGCCGAAGACGTACTCGAAAAATATTGGAATGACCATCGTTTAGATCACACTGTCGAGTATTTAGTCACAACCGTATTTGATACACCTTTTGATTTCTTCCAAGACTTTGGCACGTATTGGGAAAATAAAGGTTGGTCACGTATTGGGCATCAATTAGAAGACTTATTTAAACGCTTATTGGCCTTTCTTTCAACACGTGAAGACGTTCCAATGGCTATCGTCATGAGTTTAATGCAGCTTGACTACTTACAAGCCCAACAATTCCAACCACGCAAATTATGGTGGGAGACAACATTACCATCTCAACAACGCTCACAATTTTATTTACAGTTACAAGAGAACCCACTTATTGCTGGCGAACATTTTGCCAACTTACAATTAAATCAAAAGGACTTACACAAACACACGTTGTTAATTCCGTTTCATTTTGATTTTCCACATTATGAAAAGACAGGACAAATTATTCCTAAAACAAGTTACTTGCTTACCTATTTCCGCCATAATCAAGCACCTTTATTTACTACACCACAATTCAATCACGCAACTACCTATTAAAACAGAGATTTTCTCTGTTTTTTTATTTTATTCAATGAGGCTTTTCTAAGTGTCATAAAAGAACGTTGAAAAAGTTAAATTCGTAAGGGAGTATGGAAAGACCATTCGAAAGAAATATACCTTTCGATTATATAAGAACTTATATTCTATAATTATAAGAAAGAGAGAGGTTAAAATGTTCAATGATTTTTACTGATTGGAGGAAGATTGACACATGTTTTGCAGAAAACGTGGGATCAGTACATCTGGCTCAAAAGTGGAGATTTCAAATAGGATTGAAATATTTATTCAGACCGGAGAGATAAAAGCTGTGAGAACGCCATCATTGCAAGAAACAAGAGCCAACAACTCCCTAGCCATCAATCATATCCTGACATTCATTCAGCCTATCCCTTTGTAATGGAAACCGTGAGATAAGCTTTTCTATTAAATATGTATACTTCTGATTAAAATAGTAGCGAATATTTACCTACACGTGACTAAAGAGCATGAAGCAAAGACACTGCTCAACCTCGAAAACTATCTCAAATTTTAACGAGTAAGGGCAAATGAGGGGCAAATTACCTTGCCCCAATCTTCAAACCCTTATACAACAAGGCTCTATCACAACTATCCAATAATCACTCGTTCTTTTGGATAGTGGAATTTTGTTTTCTTTGTTTTACCGCCAATGGAGTAGAGGAATGAGATTAAACCTACACGACCAATGAACATCAAAACCATAATTACTACTTTTCCGGTTGAAGATAAGTCACTTGTAATACCTAGTGACATACCACAAGTTCCGAACGCTGAAGCAATCTCAAATATAATTTGCATTAACGAAGCTTTAGGCTCTGTAATTAATAAAATAATTGTAGAAATTAATACCATAAATGTCGCCAAAATAATAACGGCATACGAACGAAATACATCAATTAAATAAATCTCTCGCCCAAACACTTGAATATGTTCCTTACCTCGTGCAAATGTGATTAAAAATAAAATAGCAATAGCAAAAGTTGTCGTACGGATACCACCACCTACAGAACTAGGCGATGCCCCAATAAACATAAGAAAACTAATAAATAAATTAGTCGATTCACCAAAGGTCGTCACATCAAAAGTTGTTAAACCCGCTGAACGTGCCGAAACAGAATGAAACATAGCTGAAAATACAGCCTCATGCCATGCCATATTTTTAAAGGACTGAAAAGACTCCAATAATAAAATAACAAGCGCTCCCACTACAAATAATAGACCGTATGTGGAAGTTGTAATTTTTGTGAATAAACTAAAACGAAAATTAGGATTTTTACGACTCAAGTATGCCTTTACTTCAATTAACACAGGGAAACCGATAGCACCTAATGCAATGAGTAACATCGTAATAAACTGGACAAAATAATCGTCATGGAAAGGAAGTAAACTCAAGCCTGTAATATCAAAACCACCATTAGTCGTTGCTGAGATGGCACCAAATACCCCTTGTACAACTGCTTCTTGCCATGTGTCAAAGTAATTTAAATAATGAATGGATAAAACGACAGCACCAAATAGCTCAATAGCAAATAAAATTTTGATAATTTCTCTAATAAGATTAACCACACCTGAAATATTGGATTGATTATGATCAATCATGATGAGTTGACGCTCTCTCATACCAATTTTTTTACCTACAATGAGCCACACAAACGTACCTAAAGACATAATGCCAATAGCACCTAATTGTAAAACAACGAGTAACATCACATAACCAAATGTAGTGTAAGAATCTGCAATATTAATCGTTGTTAACCCTGTCACACTTACTGCACTCACCGCTGTAAATAAACTATCAATATAACTGACCTCAACACCTGGCTTATGCACCCAAGGCAACCGTAGCAACAAGAAGGATATGGACATCGCAATAAAATAATAGGAGACAATAACCCTAAAAGGTGTGAATCCTTTTGGCTCCCGCTTTTTCCACAACATGTTTCAACCTCCTTATTACAAATATCGCACTATGACAAAAGGAGAACAGACATATAATATGCTGCTCTCCTTTGTTACCTCATGGAAGGGTAACTCACTTCATTAGAGCTCCTTCCAACAGTATAACCTTTTTTTAAAATATGTTAAGCTTTTTTATCAGCCTTCTTTTTATTGCGTACGCCTGTTAAATAACCACCTGCTGCTAGTACAACTAATACAATCCAGAATGTTGATTTCCATAATGTTGAATGTGGGAAGGACTCTGCAATAATTGCAATATCTGGATGTGCTAATGTTAATACGACTAACTTAACACCAACCCAACCTACAATCATAAAGGCTGCCGCTTCAAGTGATGGATAATCGTTTAATAAGCGAACAAACCATTGTGCCGCAAAACGCATAATAATTAATCCAATGACACCACCGAAGAACATAACTAAGAATTGACCACCATTAATGCCTCCAATTTCAAAGTTACCTAGCTCTGGTAATGTAATCGCAATAGCTACTGCTGCTAACATCGAGTCAATAGCAAACGCAATATCTGTTAACTCGACTTTTAGGACCGTCATCCAGAAACCTGACTTTTTACCTTCTTTTACTTCCCCATCTCCATTTTTATGCTTCCAAATACCATATAAACTTCTTCCTGAGATGAATAATAAGTAAAGTGCACCAACGGCTTGAATTTGCCAATACTTCACTAAAAAGGCGATTAGGAATAAAGCGGCAAAACGAAAGACTAACGCACCTAATAACCCATAAAACAACGCTTTTTTCTGTTCTTTTCTTGGTAAGTGTTTTACCATAACTGCCATTACGACAGCATTATCTGCTGCTAACAAACCTTCTAACACAATAAGGACAAGCAATACCCAACCATATTCTAATAAGATTGCTTCCATTTACAACAGCTCCTTTATTCATAAGTTCAAAAGAAAAAGACCCATGCCTAATAAATAGGCAAAGGTCTTGCTAAGCAAATTTATGCTTTCACACCCGGTGGTTTCCCACGTCATGACGAATGTGAAGTAAACGAAATGTTTATAGCTACTCCCCTTTGACAATGTCAAATAGGTTAATTCAGTTGTTTGTGAAGTTATTATAACATGACTTTTTTTGACATGCAACTCCTACAATATCATCATTTTGCACGTGCTTTTTTACGGGTTTCCTTATCAAACAAGCTATAAATAATAGGTACAATAAATAAAGTAAAGAGCGTAGATGTTACTAAGCCACCTATAACAGCGATGCCCATCGGTTGATTCATCTCTGTGCCTTCTCCAATACCAAGTGCTAAAGGAATTAAACCTAAAATAGTAGTGGTAGCTGTCATAATAACGGGGCGTAAACGGTCAACGGTTGTCATCATAATCGCATCATAAGAAGCCATGCCTTGCGCTTTCTTCTGATTGATATAATCTACAAAAACAATACCATTATTCACTACAATCCCCACCAATACAAGAATACCTATAACAGCCGTTACACTGATAAGCGTATTTGTTAATAAGAAGGCAATGGCTACACCAATAACCATTAAAGGCACTGTAAACATAATGATAAACGGATATTTAAAGGACTCAAATTGCGCTGCCATGACAAAATAAACGAGTAATACAGCTACAAATAAAGCCATTATCATATCATTAATGGAGTTATCATACAGTTCACGGTCACCACTAAAGGCAACTGTTGTTTCTTTTGGTAAGTCTGTTTGCGCAATCACTTCATCAACCTTTTTAGAAATACTGCCTAATGATTCCTCTCCACTATACTTAACAAAAAAGGCAACAGCTGAAGCTTGGTCGGATCGGCGAATGGAAACAGGTCCCTCTTGAATTGAAACATCGGCTATATCTTCTAATTTTACAAAAGTACCTGATGGTGAGCGCAACTCCATAGTTTGTAGTGCTTCCATATTTTGAGCGTATGTCTCTCCAAACCCAGTATACGCCACTAATACTTTATCATCTTCTGTAAGCAGTTGTGTGGTAACTTGGCCTCTTGTCATTTGATTAACCGTTTGTGCTACTTGTGCTGGCGCAAAACCAAAGGCTTGAGCACGCTCACGATCCACTTCAATTTGGATTTCTTCAATAGTGTTCTCTAAATCATGGGTCACTTCTGTAACCCCTTTTACTTTTTCTAATGCCTTTTTCAATGTATTGGCACTCTCTTGCAAACGTCCTGTATTCGTATCCGTTAAACGGAATGTCGTTTGTTGTGGTGCTGAGCCAGATGAAGTGGAAATGTTAAACTGTACTGTGACATCTTCTGCAACTTCTTTTTGTATAGCTTTCTCCATTTTTTCAGCAAATTCAAAGATAGTACGGTCACGTTCACCTTTTGGCTTCATTTTAATATACATCTCGCCACGGTTAGATGCGCCTTGCCCACGTGCTGTTGATTCTTGTGTAGCGCCAATTAAACTAACATAGACGTCCACATCTTTTTCCTTTTTCACATGTGACTCCACCACTTCAACCACTTCTTTTGTGCGTGTTGTTGAAGCCCCATTAGGCAATTGAATACTCACAGAGGCAAACCCTTCATCAGTAGCAGGTAAAAACTCTGTACCCCTTGTGAGTAATACATAGCAGGAGGCTACAAATAAAATACCTGTGCTTATTAAAATCAGAGCACGATGTTGCAAGGCTTTTGCCATTACCTTTTTGTAGCGTGTATAAAAGGCTGAATTATTACGTGTTACCATAATGTTTGTTGTTTTTGTTTTTAACATACGACTGGCTAACATAGGTACTACTGTTAAAGAAACAACTAATGATGCGAATAAACTAAACGAGATTGTCAAAGCAAATTCAGTAAAAATTTGCCCGATTAATCCTTCAATAAACAACACAGGTACAAAGACAGCAATTGTTGTCAAAGTAGAGGCTGAAATAGCTGTAGCCAACTCCCTTGTACCTTTTTTTGCCGCTTCAATTGGTGTTTCACCCATTCCTAAATGCCGTTCAATATTTTCAATTACTACAATCGCATTATCTACCAACATCCCAATCCCTAGTGCAAGTGCACCTAATGTCATAATATTTAACGAGAAGTTAGCAAAATACATGAGTACAAATGTTACGATTACAGAATATGGTATCGCAACACCAATAATAATAGGGCTCTTAATGCCTCTTAAAAAGACAAATAATACAAGCATCGCAAAAATACCACCAACAATCATAGATTGCCCGATATTACTAATAGCACGATTAATATAATCGCCTTGGTCAAATAACACTTCAGCCTTAACATCTTGATAAGCGTCCTCTTGTAATAGCTCATCTAATTTTGCTTTAAACTGCTCTGACACTTGTGCCGTATTGGCTCCTGACTCTTGCAAGACAGACATTAAAATGGCAGGCTTGTTATTAGCAAATGTCTCCGTAGTAGAGGCCTGTTCTTGTTGTTTAACCGTGGCAACATCACCTACTGTTAATTCTTCTCCGTCTAGAGGATTTACCGATAAGATAAGGTTAGCAATATCTTCAGCACTCGTTAATGTACTAAGCGTCCTTGTCGTTAATAACTGACCTTCTTGCGTTTCTACTGGCTCTCCTGGCATGGAGACGTTGTTTGCTTGAATGGTTTGTACGACTTCCGTTTGTGTTAACCCTTGCTCTTTTAGCTTTTTAGCATCGAGTTGAATTGCAATTTCTTCAACCACTTTACCTGACATATTTACACTAGCAACGCCTTCTGTACGTCGCAGCTCTTGTTCTAACTCTTCAGCAATTACACGTATATCTACGTTGTCATTCTCTGTGCTTAAAGCTAGTTGTACCACAGGGAATTGTGCAGGATCAAACTTTAAAAAAGATGGCTTTCCTGCATCATCTGGCAACTGGGCTAAATCAATTCTTTGCAAGACATCTAACTGGACATCTTGAATATTCGTTGACCAGCTAAACTCAAGAATAATTAAATTGGCGCCTTCTTGAGAAGTCGATTGAACTCGTTCAATACCTGGTAATGTAGCTAACGTTTGTTCAAGTGGCTTTGTTACTTTTTCGTTAACCTCCTCTGGACTAGCACCTGGATAAGATGTCACTACAACGCCGATTGGTGGATTTAATTCAGGTATTAACGTCACAGGTATTTTCAGAAGTGATATGACACCTAATAAAATAATTACAAGCATAGAAACAATGGTTAATGTAGGACGTTTAATGGAAAAATCACTGATATTCAAACCGCAAAACTCCCCTCTTTATGAAAAACGCGAAAAAGGAAATTCCTAATTCGCGTATCTTTTATAATAAACTATATAATTTAATATGCTCATTCTTGTCAGAGAACCAACGCATCGCAAACTCATTCTCAAATAAAAAGACATACTGGTCATAACGGTCGCGCACTAACATACTACGTGCAGATGTCATAGACTCTTTTACATCTTCTTCATTTTCAATCCAACGTGCAATTTTATTGCCCATTGGCTCCATTCTTACTTCTACGTTGTATTCATTTTTCATACGGTGCTCAAATACTTCAAATTGTAATTGACCTACTGCGCCAAGAATCACTTCTTCTGTATGCAATGTTTTATAGTATTGAATCGCACCTTCTTGCACTAATTGCAAAATCCCTTTATGGAAGTGCTTAGATTTCATTACGTTTTTAGCTGTCACCTTCATAAAGATTTCTGGCGTAAATTGTGGCAACGCCTCAAACTTAAATGTTTTTTTACCACCGACAACCGTATCCCCAATTTGGTACGTGCCTGTATCATATAATCCAATAATATCCCCTGCAACAGCCTTATCCACAGTCTCGCGGTCATCTGCTAAAAACTGTGTAGATTGTGTTACTTTAAATGATTTTCCTGTACGCGCTAATGTCATATTCATACCACGTTCAAACTCACCTGAAACAATACGGACAAACGCAATGCGGTCACGGTGCGCAGGATTCATATTCGCTTGAATTTTAAAGATAAAGCCTGAGAACTCAGGTGTATCTACAGGATCAACAATTGTTTCTTCTTGTGTTAAACGAGGTTGTGGCATAGGCGCAAACTGTAAATACGTCTCTAAGAAAGTTTGCACACCAAAGTTCGTTAACGCAGAGCCAAAGAATACAGGTGTTAATTCACCACGGCGAATTTTTTCTTCTGAAAACTCATTCCCTGCTTCGTTTAATAGCATAATATCATCCATAGCTTGTGTATAATATGATGTTTCTTTCATAGGGTGTGCTATTGCTAATTCGCCCTCTTCATCAATTGGCAAAAAGCGCGCTTCTTCATCCGTTCTAAATTGTTCAATACGCTTATTATAGCGGTCATAAATCCCCATAAACTCTTTACCCATACCAATTGGCCAGTTCATAGCATAAGATTGAATACCTAATACTTCTTCTAACTCTTCCATTAACTCTAGTGGTTCTTTACCTTGTCGGTCTAATTTATTAATAAATGTAAAAATAGGTATACCACGCATACGACACACTTTAAAAAGTTTTAATGTTTGCGTTTCAATACCTTTCGCTGCATCTACTACCATGACAGCGCTATCCACCGCCATTAATGTACGATACGTATCCTCAGAGAAGTCTTGGTGCCCTGGCGTATCCAAAATATTAACGCGACAGTCATTAAAATCAAATTGCATCACAGATGATGTGACTGAAATCCCACGTTGCTTTTCAATCTCCATCCAGTCTGATGTCGCAAACTTACCTGTCTTTTTACCTTTTACTGTACCAGCATCGCGAATAGCGCCACCAAAATATAACATTTTTTCTGTAATCGTTGTTTTCCCTGCGTCAGGGTGTGAAATAATCGCAAATGTGCGGCGTGATTGAATATCTTCTTTTATTGTCATGAATAAATTCTCCTTTTTCTGTCTTAGTTATCATAAAAGATTTGACGGTTCGCTGACAACTCTTTTCACAAAATCGTACGCAACAAGCCAAAAAGAAAAGCTGCCAAGAACACGATGCGCTCGACAGCCCTCCTTTTTTATAAAAATTTCTTTTTCCCTTCAGCAATTGCAATTTCTGCATCGCTATGTGGATATTTGGTATTTTCGATAATTTGGAAGTCTTCATGGCCTTTGCCTGCAAAAATAATCATATCACCTGGCTCTGCTATTTCAATAGCATGTCGCACAGCTTCAGCACGGTCTCCGATACAAGCAAATTGGTCATGTGTCATACCTTTTGCTAAATCTCCTGTAATACTTTCGTATGCTTCGTAGCGTGGGTCATCTGTTGTTAAAATAACATAGTCTGCTTTTGAGGCTTTTTCCGCCATACTTGGTCGCTTAGACTTATCACGATTACCGCCTGTGCCCACTAAGAAAATGACTTTTCCTTGTTTATAAGGCTGTGCAGCATCAATCGCTTTCTCAATCGCATCTGGTGTATGTGCATAATCAATGAAAATTTCAATTGGTAAGTCACTTGGTACTTTTTCCATTCGTCCTTTTACGGGTGGCAACAATTGAATATGTTCTACGATTTGCTCCAAAGCATAGCCACGTGCATAAAACATTGTCGCTGCCGCTAGCACATTATAAACATTAAACTCCCCTAATAAATCCATTGAAATAGCAAAAGTACCTTCTGGTGTATGCATATCAAAGTTTGTTTTAAAGTTTTCATACGTACAATTTGTGGCACGGAAATCAGCATGCTCACTCGCTAGACCATAACGCCAAACAGGGAAAGGCGTTAACTTCGCATAGCGCTCTGACCATGCATCATCAGCATTTAATACAACATGCTTATTTTTCTCTAAATCTTGTCCAAGTTGTGAAAACAATAAACCTTTTGCTTGTCCATAGTCCTCCATTGTTCCGTGAAAATCGAGATGGTCATGTGTCAAATTGGTGAAAATCGCTACATCATAATCCACACCCGCTAAGCGACCTAATGCTAAACCATGTGATGATACCTCCATCGTCATCACTCGACAGCCTTCCATTTTTGCTCTAAAAATCATTTGTTGTGTACTTAATACGTCATTCGTTGTATTAGCAGATTCATATAAAATACCATTTAAATTAAAACCAATTGTACCTGTTAATGCAGATTTTGTCCCCATACTTTGCAGCATATTTTGAATGATGCCTGACACAGATGTCTTACCATTTGTACCAGTGACACCAATCATCGTCATATCTTGCGATGGATAATCAAAAAACTTACTCGCTAGTAGTCCCATAGCGCGATTAGTATCACGCACAATAACTTGTGCACAGTTCCCTTGTAGCGCTAACTCTCTTTCCGCCACAATAATGGTTGCGCCTGCATCAACAGCTTGTTGTGCAAAATCATGTCCATCAACTGTATAACCACTAAGACAAATAAACATGCTATCTTCTTGCAATGCACGTGAGTCAATTGAAATTTCTGACACATTAGCTGGAAGCTCACCAATGACTCGTTTTACTGGTAATACACTTAATAATTCGCCTGCATACATATAATCCTTTTCCTCCATTCACATACTCGTGTATGTTATCACGTATAAAATCCATACGCATATCATATCAAAATTTTTCAATTCTCGATACTGTGTAATCATGTACGAATGTAAGGAGTTGGGTTATGATATTAACAACAATAGTAAAAAGGAGAAGATGATGGAACACTGTCATTTTTTGATAAATCGAAATCGCATGTTTTTGGCATGTTTGATTGGCGCAAATTTGTTATATAGCTTAAGTTTTTTCTATTATGATGCTTCTTTCTTACAGCACTTTTCATATACAGGGCTTATTTTTATTGTCATTAGTGTTGTTTTTTTTGTTTTACCTATATCGCCATGCTTTTTGCAATATTTTTTGCTCATTGGTAGTCATTGTTCGGTACTTGCTTTTATTTTTTTACATCCCCATTACATTAATGCACTCTGGGTAATTATGCTTTTTGCACTGGTGAGTATTTATCAGTCTTTACGTTTAAGCATCATCTCTTTTATTGTATTAACATTAGAGATGCTATTCATTTTTTTACAAGTGCGCGATGTACTAGCAGATTGGCATTTCGCTTCTTTTTATTTTTTCATTCTCACTTTTTGTTTTATGCTACTCGCCATAGCCCTGCATATTAAATCGTCATGGGGCTTATTGGAAGCAAACCAAAAACAACTTGCCTCACAGCAAGCCTACTTACATTTATTTTTTGAATCTGCCAACGATAGTATTGCTGTATTCGATTTACAACAACGCGTCATTACAGTGAATCCTGCTTTTGAAACATTATATGGTTGGACGAAGGAAGAATGTATTGGGAAGACTATTGCTACTGTGCCAACAGAACGTCAGCAAGAAGCTAAAGAACGTCATGAGGCGTTATTAAAAGGGAAAAGTTTTCCGGGATTAGAAGTAATAGACCAACGTAAAGACGGCAGTTATTTCAATGCGCTAATCACACTATCACCCATTTTTAATGATGACGGGCAAGTGATGGCAACAAGTGTTATCTCACGTGATATTTCTTACTTAAAGGAGAACGAGCGGTTAACTGTTCAATCAGAAAAATTAAAAATTGCTGGGGAGCTCGCTGCTGGTATGGCACATGAGATACGTAATCCCATGACTGTTATTTCAGGCTTTACACAGATGATGGTAAAGGACACACAATCCCCCTATCATGCCTATGCTACAATTATAAATGATGAAATTAATCGTATTGACTTAATTATTGAAGAATTCCTAATATTGTCGAAACCACATTTAATGATTAAAGAACCGTTTGCTCTCGAAGCAATTGTTGAGGAAGTATGCGCATTAATGCAGGAGAGCTTTTTACAACAACATGTACAGTCACACATTACGTATGAACCAAACTGTCCGAAAATTATTGGCAATAAAAATCAGTTAAAACAAGTTTTTGTGAATATTATTAAAAATGCAATGGAAGCGATGGAGCAACAAGTTCATAAGCAATTGAACATTACAATTAAAGAAACGGCTAAACGCGAAATAGCCGTTATTATTGAGGATAATGGTGAGGGCATCTCCCCTGATATATTAGCTCATATTTACGAGCCTTTTTTCACTACTAAAGTGAGTGGTACAGGCTTAGGCATGATTATCTCCAATAAAATTATGCGAGAACACCATGGCTATATTACGATCGATACTACAGTCAACAAAGGGACTACGATTACGTTAACCTTCCCTATTTTATAACTTCATATCACAAGAAGAAGCCCCGTTGAAAAAAGTTTCAACGGGACTTCTTTTATTTCATAATTTTACGCACCAAACCTACACGATTATTATACGGTGGGAATAATAAATTCGTTTCTAGCTTTGTTGACTTTTGCAAAATTGATTTGGCATGGGTAAAGCTCTCAAAACTAGCCTTGCCATGATACGCCTTAACACCTGAAGGGCCCACACCACCAAATGGAAGATATGGTGTACCAACATGTGTAATCGTGTCATTAATGCAACCACCACCAAAAGATAAACGCTCTAAAAAGTATTGCTGAGCTCTGTCATGCTCTGAAAAGAAATAGGCAGCTAATGGCTTTGGTCTTTGATTAATCTCATGTATGGCAACGCCTAAATCATCATAAACTAAGATCGGTAATATCGGGCCAAAAATCTCATCTTGCATAATATCATCTTCCCATGTAGAGGCTAGTACAGTTGGCGCAATATAGCGCTCTTGTGCCTCGTAATCGCCACCTGTTAAGATCGTTACATTGTTGTCGAGATATTGCGTTAGGCGCTCAAAATGACGCGTATTAATAATGCGACCATAATCAGGGCTTTGCTGTGGTTTTTTACCATAAAATTTGCGCAATGTTGCTTTTAACTTCGCCGTGAAGGCTTCTGCCACATCGCGATGTACAAGTACATAGTCAGGCGCCACACATGTCTGCCCTGCATTTGTATATTTACCCCAAGCAATGCGCTTTGCTGCTATCGTTAAATTAGCCGTCTGATCTACGATGGCTGGACTTTTACCACCTAACTCTAATGCAATTGGTGTTAAGCGTTCTGCTGCTGCTTTGGCAACCACTTTTCCTACAGTCACACTACCTGTAAAGAAGATATAGTCAAAGGGTGCATGAATTAATGTTGTCACTTCTTCCTTTGCACCTTCCACAATAGCTACATAATGGGATTCAAAAGTTTCTTCTATTATTTTTTTCACGATAGCTGCTGTATGCTCTGCCATTTCGGAAGGTTTAACTACTGCTGTATTACCACCAACAATAGCCCCAATTAAAGGCTCCATCACTAATTGGAATGGGTAATTAAACGGCCCAATAATTAACGTAACGCCGTATGGTTCACGCACAATAAAACTTTTGCCTGGTTGGTATTGAATAGGGGTTTTTACTGCCACAGGCTGTGCCCATTCATCTACATGGTCAATCATATATGAAATACTATCTAAAACTAGCCCGACTTCTGTGGCATATGCTTCAAATGCACTTTTATGTAAATCATCATAAAGTGCTTGTAAAATCTCTTTTTCGTATTTTTGTATCGTATGTTTTAATCGCTGTAATTGCTGCTTGCGAAAAGCAATATCACGTGTTTCACCATGATAATAATAATGGCGTTGACGCTCTAATAGTTGAACAACTTGAGTTGTAAATTGTGTCATCTTCTTCACTCCTTTCATGTAGTGTATGGAAAAACCACCCCAATAAGCAAGTAAGGACTACTTCTCTTTAAAAGATTGCGGTGAACAATCGCTAAATTGCCCAAATTGTGCAGATGCTAACTCACCCTCATATACTACAACAGCGTCCTCGCTACCTGTTGAACAGTTTATAAATGTATTATTCTCACCTGATATGGTACATAAATGAGCATCAATAGCTGCACCACCTCGACGTGAGGTACACTGATTAAAATCATTATTTTTAAAGACAGCTGTTGCTTCATAAATATGAACCCCACCACTTTTATCAGCTCTGCTCTCTGCAATCGTGCAATCTTCCATTGTGACATGTACACGTTGAACCGTGCCATTACTGCGGAAGCCAAAGAAGCCTTTTGTACGCATATGAGTAGCTTCTGTACCAGCGATATATAAAGAGCCACCCTTTCCTAAAGTTGAGCAATTTGTGAAATGGCAGCGCTGTAAAATAAAATATGCACTATCTGTAAAGTAAATTGCACCGCCTCGCGCCTCATGGAAACCATTTTTAAAAATGCAATCTTGTAAATTGACTTTAGTATTTGCCACTTGCATAGCACGTACATTATTGGCCCCATTAAATACCGCATTTTGAATGGTGAAGTCTGCCATATTACGCAACGATAACATAGTCTCACTAGCATCCATTGTTGCGATAAATGTAGCATTATCCGCTTTTAGTTTGCCACCATTGACAATGATGGCACCTTGATGTCTAAACGTAATGGTCTTGCCATTTAAATCAAGCTCTGCTCCCGGCTCTACAATGATTTCACCTTCTAACAATGTAGCATGCAAAATTTTATGCTTTTGTCCTGCAAGTAATGTCAGGGAAGATAAGCGTTCTTCATAAATAAAACCTTCCATAAAATAAGATAATGCACGAAGTGGCACATCTACCTCTTGCGTTAAAGCTTCTTGTACCGCTTTGCTTGCTAAATCTTCCTTGTTACGTAACATAGCAATACGGAAACTACGTAAGAAATGTACCTCTGCGTACGATAATTGCAACAACTCCTCAAACAACAAAAGTAACTCTTGTTCTTTTTCTGTAATTTTATGGTCTTGCTGTGCGTATTGATAAAGGTCTAACATAAAGACTAATTTCTTTTCGGGGGCTTTTAAAATTTGTAAAATATTATGTATTAACCCTTGCTCTGCTTGTTGTGCTTGTGCAATCGTTTGCTTTATTAAATCTTCTGGTAATTGTAGCATTTGCATTTGTTTAACTAATTGGTTTTTTGCCATCTCACTTGGATAGCCATTCACACAAAGTAACATCGTATAACCTGTGATATATGTTTTTCTAAAGCTTAAACCCTCATTAGCAAAGGGGTGTAAATGATCAAATAATTCCTTTTTCACTTGCTTTAAATTATCTAAAATTGACAAATTCATCACCTCCTTATTTATATCGGAATGAACTTGCTTTATTTCTAGCATAGAATTTTTAGGAAAAATGGCTTATAATAAAGGTAATATAACGTTAGGAGTGATAATTATGAAAAAACAAAAACCTGTTACAAACATCATGATTGATTACAAACAACGTATGACAAAACAAGAATTAGCTACTTTATTGCACACCATTGCTGATAAACTAGAACAAGATGGCAAATTCACTTTAACACAAGGTGATCAAACACATGAGATTGAGCCATCAGCCTCACCCCTTGTTGAAGTGGAATATCGCGAAAAATCTGGAAAATACAAATTTGAACTTGAATTAGAGTGGCGTCCAAATGATACGAAACGTTCATTAACGATTGAATGATAAAAAAGTACCACAGAGAAGAAATTTCTCTTGGTACTTTTTCTTTTAAATATGAATGCCTTGACCATATACCTCTCTCGCTGCATCTGCAATATGTTCAGACATTGTAGGGTGAGGGAATATCATATTAGCAATCATTGTAACATCTGCACCCGCTGTTTTAGCAGCTAAAATAGCATTTAATAACTCCGTTGATTTATCGCCCATCACACATGCACCTAAAATGCGCTGTGTCGTTCTAGATACAATAAGTTTAACAAAGCCTTCCGTATTCCCTTCCATTAATGCCTTTGGGTTAGTACGTAATGGTAACTCAATCATTTTATACGGCTCTTTAACTTCATGTGCAAGTAGGCCAAACGTTGCAATTTCAGGGTGTGTATACACACAACGTGGAATCTCATCTTGCTGCACAGGCTTTGGATTGCGCCCTAATAAATAATCAACAACATGCACACCTTCTGCACTAGCAGAGTGCGCTAATTGAAAACCACCTGTAATATCACCAATTGCAAATACATGTTTTCGTGATGTCTCGCCATGTTCATTTGTTTGAACAAGTCGACCATCAAATGCTAATGCTAAGCTTTCAGCTAACTCAACATTTGGGCGTCTTCCCGTCGCAAATAATACATGTTCAAAGGGAAATACACCAATTGAAGTGTAAATCTTATTTTTCTCAAAGCGCTCAAATGTAAAATCTCGCACTAATTCAATCCCTAACTCTTCCATGCGTTGACGAATGATTGGTCTTGCATCGGGTTCCTCTGTTTGTAAAATATCTTCACTATGATTCAATACTGTAACCTTTGTGCCAAGTGGGGCTAATGCAAATGCCATTTCAATCGCAATCACTCCACCACCAATAATAGTTAATTGTTTTGGTAACTCTGTAATGGAGAAAAATGTATCAGTCGTATCATAATCCACTTCTTCTAAACCTTTAAATGGCGGCACAAACGGTTTACTACCAGTTGCTAAAATAATATCTTTAGCATGGATGGTGTGCTCACTCACTGAAATTGTTAAATCATGTGCAATTTGAGCTTCTCCACGGAAAAATGTAATAGCATTTTTTTCAATATATGTTTCGATATTAGTTAATAATTCTTGTACAATGGTATCTTTACGTTGCATTAGCCTTGGAAAATCAATAGTTGTTTCCTCCGTATGTATACCCCATGTGCGACCACGTTCAATTGATTGCACGAGTTTACTATGTTCAAGCATAATTTTAGACGGGATACAGCCAACATTATAACAAGCACCACCCACCTCGCCTCGTTCAATAAGCGCTACCTTCATGCCATTTTTAGCAGCATGAATGGCAGCAATATAACCACCTGGACCTGCCCCAATGACTGCTAAATCAAATTTTGTCATTTTCTTCACCTCATCGCTTACGATAGCATCTTCCATTTTTCATTGCAATTATTCCCCATAAAAAAGAGCCGCCATGAGCGACTCATAATGCCTATTATGCCTCTTGATGTGTTAATTCTAGCTCCACTCGGATTTTAACATCTTTACTCACAACTACACCGCCCGTTTCTAACGCAGCATTCCAAGTCAAGCCAAACTCCTCACGATTAATTTTCGTTTCTGCCTCAAAGCCATATACCGTTTTACCATCAAAACCTTTACTTTTGCCGTTATACTCCACCTCAAATGTTACAGGTTTAGTAGTGCCTCGAATCGTGAGGTCACCTGTTAGCTCGTAGTCACTACCATCTTTAGTGATTTGGGTAGAAGCAAAGCGAATGAGTGGATAGCTCTCAACATTAAAGAAATCTGCAGAGCGCAAATGGGTATCACGGTCTTCATTACGTGTATTAATGCTTTTAGCATCAATAGCGAAGGACACTTGTGCTGTTGTTAAATCTTCTAGATCGGTTGCTTCTACCTCTGCCTCATAGTTTTCAAAAAAACCTTTTACTTTGCTTACCATCATATGTTTTACAATGAACTCAATGCTTGAATGATTGGAATCTACTACATACGTTACCATTAGTTATGCCTCCTCCGTTTGTGGTTACTGTACTATAACCACTCCTGTTGGATGTTAAACTAACGCTTCACTAATTTACCATGTACAACAAAGCGCTCATCACCATAAAACGTGCGACTAGAACAAGTAGACAATGTAATAATTTCATCTTCTACCGTCACTTCTGTTAATGCTGGGATCACAGACTTCGCCTTAATATCCTGTAAAAAAGTAGCATAGTCAATTTCATTCGCAAAATCAGTTTTAATGTAATCAAATGAAATATGTGTTTCATAGGCTGCAAAAACTTCTACAGTGTAACCTTCATACATCGTGTCGTAATAAATTGTCGGATGTTCCCTTGCGTATGTTTCATCTGCATACAAATGTAAATCGCCAAACATTGTCCCGTTGCGCATCGCATGGCCATAGATAATCGTATTATAATTGGGGCCATCTATCTTGTTACGATAGTCCATAAATATGCTACCTGCTCTACTAAAATTACCTTTATAATTATGTTCTAAATAAGCTTCATTATCTTGTGCTTGTAAAATAGGATTATCTAATTTCGTACCATCTAATGTTACCCAACCTACGATATCCTCATTAATAGTTTGTAATTGCTCAAATTGCTGACGGATATGATGTTCATTCGTTACAATTTCTTTAACAGGCTTAT
Source organism: Lysinibacillus alkalisoli (assembly GCF_014643595.1). Taxonomy (GTDB): domain Bacteria; phylum Bacillota; class Bacilli; order Bacillales_A; family Planococcaceae; genus Metalysinibacillus; species Metalysinibacillus alkalisoli. The sequence continues at coordinate 39,877 of NZ_BMJT01000004.1, read as the reverse complement.
AAATCGCTTGTATTTCTTCTAACGAGCGATTCGTTTCATAGTATGTGTAAAAATACATAAAAAGTTTATAACCTGAAACTAAAAATATAGTTAAATACAACAATGTCAATAAAGTATGTTTGTACTTTTTCATGTTATACCCCTAATGGCACAATATAAGCACCTAATTCATCATGCTTAAATGCTACATTCACATCATAAACTTCCTTAATATTTTTGGCCGTTAATAAACTTGGCGCACCTTCTGCTACAATTTTACCTTGTTTCATCATAATTAAATGGTCACTATAACGAATCGCTTGGTTAATATCATGTAATACCATTACAATGGTTAACCCATATGTTTGATTTAACTTTTGAATTAACGCTAACAATTCAAGTTGATAATACATATCAAGATATGTGGTGGGTTCATCTAAACATAAGATTTCGGCTTTTTGAGCAAGTGCCATAGCAATCCATACGCGCTGTCTTTCACCACCTGATAACGCCTCTAAATCTGTATAACGCTTCTCTAACAGATTAGTACTCTCCAACGCCCAGTTGATCGCTTCGTTATCCGCATCCTGCGTATTGGTAAACATAGATTGATAAGGGAGCCGTCCAAATGATACAAGCTTTTCAATCGTGATATCTTTCGGTGTTTGATTTTGCTGATAGACAATAGCTAACTTTTTTGCAAATTCTTTTGGCTTGTACTGCACAATATCTTGCTCTTCTAAATAAACTTGCCCTTGCTGTGGTTTGTTCTCACGTGATAACGTACCTAGCAAAGTCGATTTCCCACAACCGTTAGGGCCTATAATTGTCGTAATCTTACCTCTAGGTATAATTGTACTAACATTGTCGACATGATTAATCTTGCCATCATGCGAAACAGTGATGTTGCTTACTTGCATAATGATCACTCTTTTCGTAATAAAAATATTAAGAAGGGGCCACCTATAATTGCCATAATCGTAGATGCTGGTATTTCTAATGGTGGCAATATGGTACGTCCTATCGTATCCGCTACTAAAATGAGTAAAGCCCCTGCTAATGCTGTATAAGGAATTAATATTTTATGGTCATAACCAACTAAACGCCTTGCAATATGCGGTACAAGTAATCCAACAAAGGCAATAACACCCGCTACTACAACTGAAATTGCTGCTAATAATACAGCTATAGCTGCAATCATTAGGCGTGCACGTGCCACATTAAAACCTAAACTTTTAGCCGTTTTATCTTGTAATACTAGTAAATTGCACCAGTGATACATGGCAAATGCTGCTAATAAACCTATCATGCCATAACTAGCAATTACTATAACATCATCCCATGTTCGCATCGTTAAATTAGAGCCTACGACACTTGTAGCTGCTACATTTAACGAACCTCCTAGACTAATAAATGCCTCTGTTAAACCTGTGAAAACAGCATTTACAGCTATCCCAACTAAGATTAACTTTAAAGGATTCAATCCCGACTTCCAAGATAATGCAAACACTAAGAAACAGGCTAATGCCCCACCTAAGAAAGCAAACAAAGGTGTAAAAAAGAATAAGGTTGGCACGACTGAAATAATGAATAACTTCATGAAAGATGCGCCTGCTGATATACCAATTACACCTGCATCTGCTAATGGATTACGCATAACAGATTGCAGTAAAACACCTGATACGGAAAGCGCAGCACCAGCAAATAACGCCACAATAATTCGTGGAAAGCGTAAATCTCGTATAGCTTCCATACGACTATCCTCTGTGAACAAATGTGTGAAGAATTCGAAAAAGCCCATTTCAATACTTCCCGTTGTTGCAGCATAACCTATAGCAACAAGGAGTAACAAAACGACAATTGAAAAATGCATTGCTTTTTTTGACATGTATAAACTCCTTAATGATAAAAAGGGCATAGAAGTTCGTAATCTCTCCTATACCCTTCCTTTTTAATCTCGATAGAAAATTTCCATCAGCTGTCCTAATGCGGTTGGTACATTTAATGAAGCAGTTGTACCAAACAAAGCCTCTTCTAAATCATATACTTTGTTATTTTTCACAGCATCAAAGTGTTTCCAAATATCATTCGTTGCAAATTCTTCGTTAAACATTTCAACGACTTCTTCTGGCATGCCATGCGCCAAACGTAAAATAATATCTGGGTTGCTATTATGCAAGTATTCGGTGTTGGAGGTTAAATATTCTTGTTGTTGATCTGCCATCACATTAATACCACCTGCACGTTTTACAAGGTCACCAATATAAGAGTTTTCTGTTGCTACTAGGTAACTTCCTGGGATCCCTAATAAAATTAATACACGTGGCCCTTCTTTTTTGCTCGCCATCATCTCTACTGCGTCTATATTTTTTTGCAGGCCCGCTATCAGTTCATCCGCTTCTTTTTTACGGTCAAATTGTTTTCCTAACTCTTCAATCTCTTGTAACATGCTATCCACACTTTGTAAGTTTAAAAATTGCACAGGGATTTTTAACTTTTCAAACTTATCTTCTAAATCATATTGTAATGTTGTGACTGACAAAACGGTCGTTGGATCTAATGATTTTACAATCTCCATGTCTGGCTCCATAGCATTACCAATTGGGTCTGCCTGATCGAAACGCCCTGGCAACTCTTTAGAAGTTTCAGGCACTGCAATCGCGTCAATATTCAATTTGTCTAAAATCTCAGCAATAACTACTGTACCTGCTACAATACGTTGTTCATCATCGGCTACTTGCTCTTTCTTAGTTGTAGCATTTGTATCTTCCGTCTCTTTTTTATTACTACATCCCACAATAATAACGAGTATTGTGGCTAAAGCTATTGCTAGCTTCCATGTCTTCATACTTTCTCCCCCGCTCTTTTCCTTAAACGAATTACTAATAATACACCCGATGCAATAAACACCATAATGCCACCTATGATTTTTGTATAATCTAGCCATGTTAATGTTGGTGGCGTTTGAACTGGTAAGTCTTGCGCTACATATGTAGTCATTTCTTCAGGCTTTGTATGTTCATCCTTTGTGCGATCAAATACTAAGTTAGCTACTTGCTCCTCAACTTGAGCTACTGGCTGTATCGCCTTAGTCATCGGATGCTGCGTTACTTTTACAGGTTGGTACAAAGCTACTTCCGCTTTTTTCTTTTCTTCAGCAGATGGCGTTTCCATTGGCTGTTCTTTAGCTCTCTTTGTTTCATCATCTGTTGTATCACTAGATGTTAAAGGGTTATCTTCATTTGGCTTCTCTGGTTGTGACGTCTCTTCACCTTCTGGCTCTTGGGGTGTTTCAGGAACACGCACACCTTTAGCTACTAGTGTAGTGTAATAATCATGATGATAATGAATAGCTTCAATATCTACTTTCACCCATGTTTGTAAAAGCTGTTGTAATAAATCAAGCGGAATATAATAAGCTCTTAGACCATCTCTCTCTTCAAATGTTGGTGTAATAAACTTATTGTTGTGCGCTATTTTGAAGTCAGTTACCCAGTCTGGTTGTAAAATAACTAGTTTAGCAAACCATGTATTACCTAAACGGATTGCTGTCATCTTATTGTCCACATATTCATTCATCACCGACAAGTCTGTACCATTATAAAAGTTAAACGCAATAAATTCTGGCTCTGGCTCTGGCTCTGGCTCTGGCTCTGGCTCTGGCTCTGGCTCTGGCTCTGGCTCTGGCTCTGGCAATTCTGCTGATGGCAATGTTGTATTGTCAAGTTTTGTAATAACTTTCTCCTTTATCCTGCCTGTTCGCAACTGCCAAGTTAATGTGGGAATGGGCTTATCACTATGAAACTGCACTACATTCTGTACAGGGTCATATGTAAAAGGTATTTTACGGTTAGCATGCCATATTTGTAATTCATCCGCTTGCCATTTTGCAGGAATTTGATAAAAGTACGTACTTTTCACGTGAACAAAAGCACGATTTTGAAAGCGTATCATACTTTCATTAGCAGATGATAAACGATTTAATTCAACTTCATAACGCTGTGACTGAGCTGACGCCTCATTTGCAATAGGAAGAAACAGCAACAGCAAAATAATGATTATATAACTTTTTTTATGCACCACTATGCTCCTTCCTCTTACAAATAATAGAGCTCCCCCTCAAAGTTTGAGAGGGAGCTATGACTATCTTATTATTTTCCCATTTGGAAATATTTAAGAGAGTTGTTTAAAATCTTTGCCATTTGACCGCGTTTTAAAGGATTGTTAGGATTCACGTATACGTGATCACCTTTTTTAGTTCCTGTTAAAATACCACCTTGATTAAGCAATGCAAATGCATTACGTGCCTCTGGCTCTGTTACTAATGCTTGGTCTGCAAAACCATCAATATTTGCACCATAGTTCAATTCTTTACCTGCAACATGATTCATGGCACGATAAATCATTAGCGCACCTTGTTTACGTGTTAATGTATTGCCTGGGTTAAACTTGTCTGATTTTTGCACAACACCAATACTCGCTAAATAATTAATAGCATTGTAACGTTCAGCATCTTGTTTTTGAATAGTAGTTAAATCTTTAAATCCTTGGTCTGCTATCGTTTCTGGCATGCCTAATGTGCGTGCTAACATTAATGCAAATTGACCGCGATTAATACTATTATTTGCATTGAATTTTTCCGCTGTAACAACAATACCTAATGCGTTAAGATTTTTTACTGCTGCTTCATGCTCTGTACCTAGCATATCTTGGAAAGGCTCAACGAATGAAAAAACAACGTTATGAGTCGTGTCATATTTAATACCCGCTGTATCTACCACTACGTGAATAGCTGCCTCCACATTACTCAAATCTGTCGTTGCAAATTGATACGTACGGATATCGCCTGCTTCTTCTGTAACAACGGCATCTTCACCATCAACTTTTAAACTCTTAATCATATCTTTACCTGATAAAGATACTTCTACAATATAAGCGTCATCATCTTCAGCTACATAAGCTGTTTTTTCAACGTATGTTGACATATAAGAAGGTGATTTACCATCTTCTTTAAATACTTTTGCTAGCATTATGTTAGCATCTAATTCTTCTACTTCTTCTGTTTCCGTGCTAGCAATAAATGTGAAATCCTGAGCAATAACACCCATTTTAGGAATATCTACTTCAATATGTGCTTTTACTGAACTATCTGGACTTGCGATAGGGAATTGAATATGACGTGTACCTGATTCACGTACCCCATCAATCACATCCACATCTACTTGCTCACCGTCACGCTCTGTCGTAAGCTTCACGACAAGTGGGTTGGATTTTTCGATAATTGTCATATCAACAAAATATTTACCATTCTTTTCAATTACTTTAGCATCTTCAAAGTGCGCCATGCCTCGTTCTGGATTTGTTGTTACAACAGCATCTTCTACTACGTTCACTACTTCTTGTGATACATTAACTGTTAAATCATAAACTTTAACTTCACCATTTGGCATATCTACGCTCACTTTGCCAGCAGTTGTGCTATTAACAGCAGCTACAGGGAATTGAATAACTCGTGTGCCTGACTCACGCACACCATCAATTACATCTACATCTACCTGCTCGCCATTACGCTCAGTTGTCACTTTTGCGATTAAAGGATTGCCACCTTCAGCAATTGTCATTTGTACATAAAACTTACCATCTTGTACAACTAATGTAGGGGAAGTGAAAAAACGTGACATAGCTTGACCAACATCTACCTTTGCCCCATCTACTACTGCTGCTTCTACAGTACTTTGTGCTGTTGTTGTTACCGCTGTTTGTGCTGATGCAAAGCTTGTTGGTACTGCTAAAGATAATGCCAATAATGATGCTAATACCGCCTTTGTCGCACGTGATTGTGTTTTTTTCATGTTGATTACGCCTCCGCTTTCGTTTTTTTATTGCGATAAAGTAAATATCCTGATCCGATCAAGGCTAAAATGATAAAGTAAGGCGCATTATCACTTGTTTGAGGATTTTTTTCTGGTGTTGCAGTCGTATTTGTTTGTGGTGTATTGCCATCTGTATTTGTTGTATCTGGCTTATCTGTTGTTGCGCCTGGTGTAGTGGCTGCATCACCATCATTTGTCGCTTCAAATACAATATCAATTGTGTATTCATGATGATAGTTAATATCCTCAACATCTACTTTTATTTTCGTTGAAACTGGTTTGGCGATGTCGTCCACTACAAACTCTACAACGCGCGTGTCAGCTCCTTTATCCTCACTGATTACTTTCGCACCACCTGGTGGGTTAAACAATGTAATCCATGAGCTATTGTTTAAAGTAATTTGAACGGTATGTTTGCCACCCTTTGCAATTACTGTTGCTGGTTTGACAAAGTAGTCGTTAGCAATAGATGGTGTGCTACTAGCTGGTTGATTCACTTGATAATTAATAGAGTGCGTACCATCTGATAATGCTGATGCTGGTAACACAAATACAAACATTGCGAACATCATCGCAGCTAACGTTGCAGTAAATTTCTTCACCATTAAACCCTCCTAATATGTTGATTCTTGTTTAGTATCCTTCAATCGAAAACAATTCTCAATTAAAGTCTCTCAGAATAAGAATAGATTGTTCTACTACACATGTCAACACCTTTCAAGTCTGTTTATGTAGTAGAAAGAACTGGCTCTTTTGTTTTCCTTTTTAATTACTCGTGAAAAGAGAGCAATTCAACTTAATATACATCAAAAAATCATCAGTTCCTATCTTACTGATGATTTTCGACAAATTAGTTAACGTTCTCTGGGTGGAAGCCATCCTTTTGTAAATAATTTTGGTGTTGCCAAATCCCCTTCTGATCTGCTTTTGCTTCTTCTTCTAACGCTTTAAACTCATCCACTAATGTATCATTTCCTTTATTAATGAAACGCACTGCTGCTAAACCTTCTGTCAGTAACTCTTCTTGCAATAAGGTACCATCTGCAAAAACATAAGCGAGTACGCGTTCATAATGGTCACGCTCTTTTCCAGAGTCAAAGACGATTTGTACTTCTCTAGCATTCATGAGTTTCTCTTTTGTATACAGTAATCCCTCTTTGGCATATGGCATCGGCTCACCTTTTTGATAATTCATCTCTGGCGTATCTACCATTAAGAAACGCACCTTCTCTTTTTTACCATCCATCTCCACTTGTACAGTATCACCATCGTATGCCTTTATAAAATCAACGGTCACTGCTTTTTTACCTGTCGCACGTTCTACTTGCTCTATGGCAATATGTTCTGATTCAGCTTCTTCTTTAGTAGGCGGCTCTTGTCCAAATACCATATATAAAGCAATAGCAATTAAAATAACGCCACCTGTAATTAATGACTTAACATCTTTCATCTTCATGATTATTCCCTCACCTATTTTATTAGTTACATTTTGTTATTTTAACACAGTTTGTTTACTAAACCATGGCTTGAAGATGAAAATATCGACAACCGTAGTGGCTGTCGATACCTTTGTGTTTCATTATGCGTGAACACGTACTTTTGGACCAAAGTCGTCAGGGTCGATCGCCGCAAAAGTTTGCCCTTTCTCCTCTAAATCTCTCCATCGATGAGCAATGCGTGATGATGCACAAGCTGCAATGCTACCTACTAAATCATCTAAAAATGTATGCACTTGACCACCTGGTACAGTGTCTAAATCTTTAATAACACCAATCTTCTCTTTGTCTAAATGACCATAAGTGGTTACTGCAATACTGCCATATGTAAAAGCTGCTCCTAATGCTACTGTTTCGTCTACACCAAACAATCCTTCATCTGATGCAATAATTTGTTGTAGCGGCGCAGATAACATGCCCTTTTCTGCCAATTCATCTAATTCAATACCAACTAATACAGCATGCTGTACTTCACGTTTGCATAATACACGCTCTACTGAACGTATACAATGTTCCATCGTTAACCCTTCATTGTATGGGCTTTGCATTTCATACACAATTTCACTAATTGCTTCTAGTGCAACCCCTCGTCTTTCTAGTGCTTGAAACGTTGCTCTTGTTACATCATCTGAATGCACAGATTGTTTTCGTTTTAACATCCTCATTGCCTCTTTTCTCTAAAATAATGTAGTGACTATTGGACTACCTTATCTATTATACCTTTAGTTTTGGAATATGGTACAATTTCGGTACAACACTTTGAGGAGTGACATAATGGAAAGAGGCACGATTCATGATGTATCATTTTTTAGTAAAGCATTGCAGGAAAGTATTCAACTTTATATTTATACCCCTGCCAATTACACACCACTTACAGAATATCAATTATTAATTGCTTCAGATGGCAATGACTACTTCCAACTTGGGGGTATTACAAAAATTGCTGATGAGTTAATTGATGATATGGAGATTGATGAGTTAATTATTGTATTTGTTCCTTATGATAATGTTCAAGATCGACGCGATAAATATGTACCTAGTGGCAAAAAGCATCGTGAATATTTACAATTTTTAGCACATGAACTTGTTCCCTATATTGACCGTGAATATGCAACAACCCCTGTAGCACATGCACGAGGGTTGATCGGCGACTCGATGGCAGCTACTGTATCCCTTTTAGGGGCATTAACGTATCCAAATATTTTTGGTAAAGCGATTTTACAATCGCCATATGTGGATGAGGATGTATTAGATGCTGTGGAAAATTTTGCTAATCCATCAAGTATTTCTGTTTATCACATCGTTGGTAAAAAGGAAGATGAAGTACTCACTACTGAAAAGAAAGTAGCCGATTTTTTAACGCCTAACCGAGAGCTACATGAAGTAATGCAAATGCGCGGTTACCATCTCTTTTACGATGAGTTTAATGGCAATCATACATGGAAATACTGGAAGCCAGATTTGAGACGTGCACTAATCAAAAATTTTAATTAGCATTTCCCTTTGCTTGCTAGCATTTTTTCGTTATACTTTAAAAAAAGATGCTTTTTCGGGAGGTAATTTACATTGAAGTACGGTATTGTAGCATTTCCATCTAAGAAGACTCAAGATTTAGCCAACCATTATCGTAAGCGTTATGATACTCATTACGCACAAGTTCCACCACATATTACACTGTTGGAATCATTTGAAGCAGATGAATCTCATACAACAACTATTGTGGCAACTTTAGATAAGTTAGCAAAGCGTTTTGCGCCTTTACAAATCCAGTCATCTCGTGTAAGCTCTTTTGCACCTGTTACCAATGCAATCTATTTTAAAGTAGAGCCTACAAAACAACTTCAAAGCTTCCATGAAGCATTGACTGAGCAATTACAACACAACCCTAAGCACGTGTTTACACCACATATCACTATTGGGCAAGATATGTCTGACCAAGAACATGATGATGTGTTAGGTCAATTACGCATGATTGGTGTTGATGTGCAAGAAACAATTGACCGTGTACACTTACTCTATCAGTTAGATAATGGTTCATGGACAACTCATGAAACGTTCATATTGACAGGAGAGGAATAATTTGTACACTGTAAAAGTAGCTGTAACACCACAAGAAAAGAAAGATGCTTTTTCCATCCGTGAGAAGGTATTTGTAAAAGAACAAGGCGTACCCTTACACTTAGAGATTGATGAGTTTGACCGCGATGAGACGGTTACACACTTTGTTATGTACGACGAAGCCCAAGTCATTGGTGCCGCGCGCATGCGTACTAGTGAAGACGGTGTTGCCAAAATCGAACGTGTTTGCGTCGATAGCGCTTATCGTGGCAAAAACTTAGGGCAACTTGTGATGGAACAATTAGAAGAACATGCAAAAGACCTGCCCTATCACACGATGAAATTAAATGCCCAATCTTATGCGGTACCTTTTTATGAAAAGCTAGGATTTGTTGTAACATCTCCTGAATTTTTAGATGCGGGTATTCCTCATCGTGCTATGGAAAAAACTATTCAATAAACAAATAAAGGAACGGCTGCACACCACTTATGGTTAGTGCAGTCGTTCCTTTTTTATTACATGCCAATTACACCAATAATAATCGCAAATACGACTAACGTGATACTAAATAACCACATAATGAGGAAAGAATAACGAATATGTTTCCCCATTTCTAATCCTGCTAGACCTAATGCTAACCATAGTGCTGGTGAGAATGGGCTAACAAATGTCCCAATAATATTACCAATGACTAGGGCATTAACGGCAGATACAGAAGAAACACCATAATCTGTTACAATCTGCTCAACGATTGGTAACAGGGCAAAATAGTAAGCATCTGTACTTAATGCTAAATCAAATGGTACACCAAAGATCCCAATAATAATGTGTAAAAACGGAATAACAGCAACAGGTAACAGCTTCACCAAATCAGTAGCAATCGCATCAAGCATACCTGTACCATTTAAAATACCTAAAAAAGAACCTGCTGCTAATATAATAGACGCCATCATTAATGCGCCAGGTGCATGTGCTTTGATGCGAGCCATTTGGTCATCAACACTATGAAAATTAATAGGAAGTGCTATGCTTAATCCTACCATGAAAACAAAGCCTGCTGGCACTGAGCCTTGTACTAACATCGCAATAACACCAACCGTAATCAAGGCATTCAACCATAGCAACTTTGGTCTTTCAAACTCACTTTTTTCTTGTACCGTAGCTGGCTCATCCTGTACATTATCATCAAGTAGTACAGGTAATTTAGCAATACGACGTTTTTCGCGTAGCGCCAGTAGCACGGCTAATCCTACTAATAAACCCAAACCTGTTAACTGAACAGGAATTAACGGTCGCCATAATGTCGTGGGGTCCATATTAATAACACTACCAGCGCGCCCTAATGGCCCAGCCCACGGTACCATATTCATAATGCTAGCGCTAAGCCCTACTAATAATAACAATAAATATGGGCTCATACGTAATCGCTTATACAGCGGCAACAGTGCTGGAATCGTGATTAAAAACGTAGAGGCACCTGAGCCGTCTAAATGAGCGACAGCTGCAATGACTACAGTAGCGACGGCGACAGCGATAATATTCCCTCTTGAAATTTTAATCATGAAATGAATTAACGGATTAAATAAGCCGACATCTTGCATAATACCAAAATATAAAATAGCAAAAATGAACATTACAACCACATTCATCACTGAACCTAACCCTGTTGTGAAAAACTCACCAATCTCACTGGCACTAAACCCTGTGATAAGAGCCGCTACGATTGGTACTAATACTAGCGCTACAATAGGTGTCACACGATTGCTAATTAATAAAATAATAATCGCTGTTATCGCAATAAAACCAACCATACTTAACATTTTAATTCCCCCTTGTTGAAAACGATTTCATGTTAAATTGTGTCATTAACTTAACATATATCAGAATTATTTGTTAATATTATGGTAATAGTTTGTATTTTGTTCATTTTGTTCACGCTTTTTTATAATAGCGCTCTGGTCGACCTACATCTCCATATAACAGTTCTGCTTGCAATACGTGCACAGACACTAAATATTCTAAATAGCGCCTTGCGGTTGAACGGCTAATGCCAACTTCTTTTGCTAAAGATACAGCTGTCAATCCCCTAGCCGACTGCTCGATTTGATACTTTACCTTATTTAATGTAGTGGCATCAATTCCCTTTGGATATTGTTGCTCTTTTGCAACAGGCTTCAGATTAAATAATACATCTAATGTGTGCTGTCCCATTTGAGATTGTTGTAAATGTTTATCATACATTTCAAAGCGTGCCAAACTTGCGGTAAAACGGGCTAAATCAACGGGCTTAATTAAATAATCTTGCACGCCTGCACATAATGCTTGCTGAATGGTTGACGTGTCCTTAGCGGCAGTAATCATAATAATATTTAACGTTTTATAGCGCTCACGTAGCGTCCATAATAACGTCACCCCCTCCACATCTGGAATATACATATCTAACAGAATGAGATGTGGTTGTTTATGACTTGCTAAATAATTCTCCACTTCAGCACCTGTGCGTGCACTAAATACAACATGAAAATTAGGCAGTTGCTCCACATATTTTTTATGTAAGTTAGCAACATAAAAGTCGTCTTCCACAATCACAACGTCATACATGATATTGCCTCCTTTGGTAGTGTAATAATAAAACAAGTATCTTCTTCGCTATCCTCCACATAAATATCGCCACCTACATTACGCAATAACTCGCGTGATAAGGCAAGCCCCACACCACGTCTCTCTCCCTTACTTTTCGTAGTAAAACCATATTGAAAAATCCTGTCTCGATGAACTGCTGGAATGACTACACCACTATTCTCAATTTCAAATACAATTTCATTTCCTATATCTGTGAAATATAAATAAATCTGTTGATTCTTTTGGTCACGAATCGCCTCCATAGCATTATCTAAAACATTACCTAATGCTGTAAGCAAAGCATGACGAACTGTGGGCTCTACTATCGTACTAAGTTTACTTGTATCATCAATTATAAAAGCACTGTGCTGTTCTTGTGCCACGTGCAATTTTGCAATTAACATAGCACTTACATATGGGTCAGCAATTTGATCAATTAATTGATATACAAGGGTAGTTGATAACTCACTTTCTTTTTTTATCATGGCCATCGCTTCGTCTCGTTCATTCAATTGTAATAAGCCATAAATCACATGTAATTTATTCGAAAACTCATGGGTTTGAGAACGCAAGGCATTGGCATATTGTTTTGTCTTTATTAGTTCTTGTTGTAACCAATCCATATCATGTTTACTCCTAAATGTTGCCACGACACCATGTAACTTGCGTGCCTTCATCATAGGTATAGCATTAATTAACAATATCTCGTCTCCTATAATCACTTCATAGTCATGTAGTCTTTTCCCTGTGTTTATCACTTGTCTTATGTGCAATTGTGGCAAAGCAATATCAGCTTGTTGACCTACGAGCGCTGATGATGTAAGGGCTAATAACTGCTCAGCTTGGTCGTTCATTAACGTGATTTTACCTTCGTTGTCTGTTGCGATAACACCTTCTTGTGTAAATTGTAAAATATTTTCCTTTTCAATAAATTGCTTCACGATTTCATCAGGTGCTAGCCCATACAATTGCTTCTTTAATACGTAGGAAATAATAAAAGCACCGATAAGACCACCTAGTATAACGGCTAATAATAGCGCCACTAGTTTTTTCGTTGTGAATAATGTGAAGGCTTCAAGATCCTGTATAAAAAAACCTACTGATACAACACCTACAATATCTCCTCGTTTATCTCTTATTGGCGTTTTCCCGCGCAATGATGCACCAAGAGAACCTACAGACTCGGAAACATACGTCTCTCCTAAGAAAGCACGTGCATTATCCTCCCCTTCCATAGGTTTACCAATGTTAGCGACAACAGGGTGTGCAACTCGAATGCTATTACGATCGCCCACAACGATAAACTGTGCATCTGTAGCCTTCATAATAGGCATAATGATAGGCTGAATAATACTCGTTGGATTATCATGATGAAATGCTTCTTGTACAGATGGCATATGTGCAATACTTTCTGCCACAGCTATTGCTCGGTTACCTGTTTGTTGCTTAACCATATCTTTCATGAAACTGTATAACACAACAGAGAAAATGACACTAATGAATAAAATAAAAAGTGTCATCACAAGTACAAGCTTTGTGTTAAATGTTATCTTCATACACGCCCTCCTAGACAAAAATAGGATTGTTTAGCAAATAACTCTCACTAAACAACCCCATTCCCTTATCCAATCTGGCTTAAAAATACTGTAGCTAAGCCTAAATAAATTAAGATACTTGTAATATCATTTAATGTTGTAATAAATGGCCCTGATGCCACTGCTGGGTCAATTTTCAAGCGGTGCATTAATAATGGAATGAAGGAGCCTGCTAACGTTGCCACGATAATAGAACAACAAATAGCTGCCCCTACTAACATACCTAACAATAGCTCACCCTTCCAAAAGTACACAATACCAATAATAATTAAACCACATACAACACCCATAATCATACCTGTAAACATTTCACGTATTAATAACTTAAATTTATTTTCCTTTTCTAAATCACCTGTTGCAATACCACGAATTGCTACTGCTAATGCCTGTGTACCACTATTCCCACTTGTACCAGCAATCAAAGGAATAAAAATAGCGAGCAATGCTACCTTTTCTAAGGTTGCCTCAAATTGTCCCATTAAATTGGCTGTCAACATGCCTAAAAATAATAAGACAACAAGCCAAGGTAAGCGCTTTGTCGCAGATTGAAGCGGATTCATATCAAACTTATCCATATCAGAAATACCTGCAAGTTTAGAGTAGTCTTCTGATGCCTCTTCGTCAATGACATCAATAATATCATCGACTGTAATAATCCCTAAAAGCTTACCCTTATTATCAATAACTGGTGTAGCTAAGAAATTATAGTCCTTCATAATTTGAGCAACCGCTTCTTGGTCATCATCAACATGCACCATCACGACACGTTCATTCATAATGTCTCGTATTAACGTTTCTTCTTCTGCAATAATTAAGTCTCTTAATGACACAACACCTGTTAAGCGATGCACATCATCCACCACGAACACGTAATAAATGGTCTCTGCATTAGGAGCCTCTTTACGTAGAATTGTCATTGCTGAACGCACAGTAGAGTTTTCAGGAATAGCGACATACTCTGTCGTCATAATCGAGCCAGCCGTATCTTCTGCATACCCTAATAACTCGCTAATCTCACCCGCTACTTCTTCATCCATCATCTCTAAATAACTTTCACGTTGATGATTGTCGAGTTCATTTAACACGTCAACGGCATCATCCGTATACATATGCGATAGCATCTCTGCCCCATACGTCGTGTTCATTTCTTTTAAATAGGATTCATATTCATCATCATCTACTTCTAGACCCTCATATAAATCTGCCATCTCTTTAGGAGACAAAATCGCATACATTAACTTTCGTATGTCAGGGCCCACCTTTTCATAAAACTGTGCCTGATCATATGAGTGTAAAGATAAAAAGGCGTCACGAAAAACTTCTGTGTCATTATCTTTTAGCATTTGAATGAAATGCGCTTCGTCATAAACTATAGTGTCGGTTTCTTCTTTTGTTGTCACGTTTGTCTCCTCCTTCCAATAGCAAAATTATCTACCCTCACTAATAATAGTAGTCTCTTTAACTTAGAGCAAACCATTTTTGTAAAGAAAACGGATTTTTACTGCTGTTGTACAATTTTTTGCATATCTTGTGGTAAATCTATTGTTATATTAATTGGTGCGCCTGTAATAGGATGGATAAATGCCAATTTAGCACAATGTAACGCTTGCCTATTAATAAGCGTACAATCACCACCGTATAAATCATCGCCTAATAATGTATGACCAATATAGCTCATATGTACCCTAATCTGATGTGTGCGACCCGTGTATAAAAATAAAGCGACATGACTGTAAGCAACACCTGCTGTTTCACCTTTACCAATGAGTGTTACATCTGTACGCGCATACTTGCCTTTTGAGTCTACCATACGTTCAATTATACTCGTTGTCGAACGAGCTATAGGGGCTTCAATTGTTTGCGATGCTACTTCACCTATAACAATAGCTTCATAGTGACGTTGGATTTCTCCTTTTTTTTGCAGCTCACTCATTAAGTGATGCATATGACGATGTTTAGCTACACAGACGAGCCCTGATGTATCACGGTCTAAACGTGTGACAATATGGGCTGTTGCTGCTAATCCTTGCTGTTCTAAATAACCACAAATATCGTTTGCTAAACTATTTGTAGGGTGCTCTTTTGATGGTATGGTGCTCTGATGGGCTGGTTTATTAACAATTAATAAACTATCATCTTCATATTGAATAGCAAGAGGAGCATAGGTTGGTGTTAAACTTTCGCTTCGTTGCTCTCTCGGAAACTCAATCGAGACACAATCTCCAACTTGTAAAGCATAGCGTACATTTTGTTCTTGATCGTTCACCATTATTTTTCCGCCTTGAAACTTAATGGCTGTTAATGCTCGTTTAGAAACGCCATACGCCGCAATTGCTTCTCTCAGCAACTGCGGCGTTTGTGCTACGAATTGAATCGTAAAATTATTCATTGGCAACAAACGATTCATGCACGCGCTCCCAAAATGGGAATGGGCGGAAACGTGCAAAACGAATACGTTGTTCAGCTACAGTAAAAGTAATCGACTTAATATCTTTTTTTACTACTTGAATATGGTCAACTGTCATATTAAAGCTTTGTTCATTCACTGGCTTTAACACACATTTATGATGCGCTGGTAAAACGAGAGGCGAGCCAACCGTACGGAAAACGCGATTATTAATAGATGCAATCTCTGTCATTTGTATTGCTGGTAAAGTCGGATGAATAATAGCACCGCCTAATGCTTTATTGTAAGCGGTACTACCCGATGGTGTTGAAACACATAAACCATCGCCTCTAAAGCGTTCAAAATGCTCATCATTGAGTTCGACATCCATCACTAATGTAACATCTGGTGACTTTACAGTAGCTTCATTCAGTGCTAAATGATGTTCAGATGGCGAATGATGATGCTCTACTACCATTTCTAACAATGGATAGGCAACCACTCTAAAGTCACGCTTTGCGATAGATAATACAAGTTTTTCTAGCTCAGATGGCTTCCAATCTGCATAAAACCCTAAATGCCCTGTATGGATGCCTACAAATGATACGGTATCTAATAAATGACTATAGCGATGAAAAGCATGCAAAAGCGTGCCATCTCCACCAATTGAGATGACCACATCTGGACTTTCTTCATCTAACTCTAACCCAAAGTCTTGCAAATAAGTGGTGGCTAATTGCATCAACTCATTGGATTGTTCATCTCGACGTGACTGAACTGAGAATTTCATCATGACTCACGCTCCTTATTTGTATGAATACTTGGATTGTGCCCCTCTTTATTTTCTGTAAAGTAAACTTGTGCCTCTTGAATTTCACTGCGTATCGAAGACATTTCTTCATCTAATTTAAAGGCAGCTTCTGCTGCACTTTGCAAACGTAGTTTAATTTCTTCTGGGAAATCACCTTTATATTTATAATTCAACGAATGTTCAATAGATGCCCAAAAATTCATAGCGAGTGTACGAATTTGTATTTCGCCATATACAATGACAACACCATGAATTGTCTCAACAGGGTATTCAATTAACATATGATGCGAACGATAGCCACTTGGTTTATTATGCGTAATATAGTCTCTTTCTTCAATTACACGCATATCCTGACGTTGACGAATTAACTCAGCCACAGTAGCAATATCATCTACAAATTGACACATAATCCGCAAACCCGCAATATCTTGCAACTCCTCGCCAAGTGATTGGCTAGGCTGAAACACCAATCCTTTTTCTAACGCTTTCTCATAAATACTTGCAAGTGGTTTAACACGTCCTGTGACAAACTCAATAGGTGAATTTGTATTAGCAACACCAAATTGTGTACGCATACCTTTTAATTTAACTTTTAATTCATCTACTGCTTGTTTGTATGGCCCTAAAAACATTTCCCATTGCCCCATCACAAAACCTCCTCATTACACATGCCTTTCACTAAGCTTGTAAAATAGCAGCAAAAACACGTTCCACTTCTTCTACAAATGCTTCACCATAATTTCCATTACCTTCAATATTAAATAATAACGCCTCTAACTCTTCATTAAATTGCGTTAATGTCAATGTATTTTCACCACTGATGGCAACAGGGTCTTTTTGTTGTATAATACCTTGTGCTAACATACCCCAAAGCTCAGGTTGTATCCGTAGATAATAATAGCCCTCTCCAGAATCGAGTAAGTAGATAAAGGCAAAATCATCTGAGTCTACAATAACTTGTTTACTTGCTGTTACTTGTTCATTCAGTTCATTTTCGTTTAAAATAAACGTATAAGGTTGTAGTTCAATAGCTTGAACATTTAGCTGTTTACGCAATGGCTTACTTCCTTTCATGATTTCTTCTCATATTTTATCACAAGCCCTTAAAGGGTTGGCGAAAATTTCATTATAAACTATGAATTGAGGTGTTACGACATGAAGCAAGTAGAAATTGAATTTAAAAATATGCTTACTCAAACGGAATACGAAAGATTACTTCACTTCTTTGCTGTACAGCCTGAGCAAATCATCACTTTGCGCAATGACTATTTTGATACAGCCGATTTTTCTATTAAAAAATTACAAAGCGCACTGCGAATTCGTGAAACCTCACAGTATATCGAATGCACACTAAAAGAAGCAGACACTGCAAATCGCAGCATCGAAACGACAATCCCTTTGTCAGCTGTGGAAGCACAGCAAATGCGCAACACAGGTATACCTCCCTTACCTATTAAAAAACATTTGCAATCAAAAGGGGTAGACCCCACTACGATCGCATGTTTTGGCTCATTAACGACTGAGCGTGTAGAGCTCCCTTACCATGGAGGTACACTTGTGCTAGACCACACGTTCTATTTGCAGAAGGAAGATTTTGAGGTAGAATACGAAGCAGCAGATGAAAAAATTGGCGCAACTATTTTCTCAGAATTTTTACATAAACAACAGATTCCTAAGCGTGCTACAGATAAAAAAATTGCGCGTTTTAATTATGCATTACATGCGCAGAAAGGGTGATTTCTATTGGATATTAAAGCGATGACGACTATGATGCAAATTCAAGCGTTACAAACACTAGGTAACACATCGTCTAACCCAACACAACAAAGCAATGATTCTTTTCAAAGTATGATTCAAGATATGTTAGGGCAGTATAGCAAACCGCAACAGTTTGGCGATGTTTTTAACATGGGAGCAACTTCTGGTACAGAAGGCTCTTATTTTGATTTATTACGCTACACAGGTGATGCTAACTTATCCTCTTCTATGTTAGGTACTATTGAAGCAAGTGCTTTAAAGCCCTTACAATATGGCTTTGGCATGAAAACAAATCCACTAATGCCTACAACTAGTAAGACAAACTTTGAAAACATTGCAGGTTCCACCACATTTACAGGTGCTTTAGCTGGCGCCAATCAATATAGCAATATTATAAAAAAAGCTTCCGCTACATATGGTATTCCAGAAAAATTAATCGCAGCAATTATTAAACAAGAGTCTAACTTCAACCCTAGCGTCGTAAGTCATGCAGGGGCACAAGGGCTGATGCAATTAATGCCTGGTACGGCGCGTTATATTGGTGTTACAAACCCATTTGACAATGAACAAAATATCATGGGTGCGACAAAGTATATTAGTGAGATGTATAACAAACATGGTAAAGATTTAACCCTCACATTAGCTGCTTATAATGCAGGACCAGGTAATGTTGCAAAATATGGTGGTGTCCCACCATTTAAAGAAACTCAAAACTATGTTAGAAAAGTCCTTGGTTATTATCATGCTTAACGTATAAAGTGAAAAATGCGCCATTTTTAATCTCTAGTTATAGGCTGTCCATGCTATTGGGGACAGCTTATATTTTTTATTATAAGATTTTGTGCTAAAATAGTGACTATTGATTTAGCAAACTAGAGTGAATGAGCGATTTATTTGTTTTAAACAAAGGGCATTGCTAAAATAATAATAACGACATAAAACATAATCGTTACGTGTTATTGAAAGTATGCAACATCGTACTGATCGGTGCCGAGCAATATTGAATAAAATGAGATTAAAGGAGTATCACACCTATGAGTCGAAATTACACTGTGCCTTATGATGAAATAGGGGCTGAAAAATTATCTGAACTGATGCATGCGTTTTATAAACGCGTTGCAGTACATCCTGTTTTGATCCCTATTTTTCCAGAGGATTTAACAGAAACGATACGTAAACAAATTCAATTTCAGACACAATACTTAGGTGGCCCCAATCTTTTTACTGAAGAACACGGACATCCGATGATGCGTGCACGCCACATGAACTTTCCGATTACACCTGATGCAGCACAAGCTTGGCTTGAGTGTATGGCGGAAGCAATGGATGAGGTTGAACTAGAACCAAAATTTAGAGAGATATATTATAAACGTTTAGTATTAACTGCTCATCATATGATTAACACACAGAATATAGATGAGGGGGAGAATGAGTGAATAATAGCCCTATGCTTTCAGAACCTGTTACTTCGCCTGTGTCGCTCAATAAGCCCATTGAGCTTTATGTATTTTTGGACCCATTACATGCTAGTATGTTTGAAATGCTCACAACGATTCGCAAATTCCAATTAGAGTATGATCATTACTTCACATGGCGTTTAGTGCTGAGCAGTGATTTATCATCCTTGAATTGCTTAAGTAATAAACGAAAAAATGGATTATCAGATGAAACCATTGATATTAATCATCCTGTTTTACCATCGCTTGCTATTAAAGCAGCGGAATTACAAGGTAAGCGTGCTGGTTTGCGCTTTTTAGCAAAACTACAAGAATATATCCTCACAAATGAAGTCAGCATCACATCCTATCAAACACTATTGCAAATCGCACGTGATATTAAATTAGATATGACTGAATTTTCGTCTGACTTTGGCTCTAAAGAATCAGCAAAAGCATTACAATGTGATTTATATATTCGACGTGAAATGGAAGTGGATGAAGTACCAAGTATTGTCTTCTTCAATGAATGTGTGGAAGATGAAGGTTTGAAAGTAAGTGGGAATTATGATTATAATATTTACGAGCATATTTTGGCAGAGATGCTAGAAGAACAACTGATACCTAGACCACTGCCTTCTATGGAAGATTTATTTATACGTTATTCAACATTAACAACTCAAGAAATCGCATTTATTTATTCATTACCTATTGAGCATGTTGAACGTGAATTGAAAAAACGTATGTTACAGCAAAAAATTGAGCGTCTCCAAACCGAACAGCATACATTATGGCGCCCTCGTAAAGCCATTATATAATATAACTATTAACTCAAAAACTTACTATATTATTTGTATAAAATAACAAGCAGCGTAACGGGAATCGTTACGCTGCTTTTTTATAATTTTAGACCGTATTCTGTCTAATCATTTTTAATATATAATATTTTTGCATAATAAAAGAGACGCCTCTAACCTCGACCGCTAGAGACGTCTCTTTTTCACAAAGGGGATGGGAGAAATGTTCACGTTCAAACAAAGGGGTGTATGTTTGTTTTGTGATTTATTTCACATTCATTACTTTATCATGCATATAGCCAATATGCAACCATTTGTATATGGTTTCACAAATTCGCCATAGATAAAACGTTTTCATAACTAATAGACCTAAAAAACCCAAAAAATGTCTGACAACCGTATATTGTAATGGTTGTCAGACATGTAAATCATTATTGTAATAATAGTTGTTCTAATTCATTTAATCGCTCTTCAAATACAGCACATGCTTCTTCAATTGGTGTTGCTTCATTCATATCAACACCTGCTGATTTTAATACTTCAATTGGATAATCTGAGCAGCCTGCTTTTAAGAAATTATTAATGTAACGCTCAACAGCTGGCTCTCCTTCTTCAAGAATCTGCTTGCTTAAAGCAGTTGCAGCTGATTGTCCCGTCGCATATTGGTACACATAATAATTGTAATAGAAGTGAGGGATACGTGACCACTCTAAACCAATTTGCTCATCAATCACAATATCGTCACCAAAGTACTGTTTATTTAAATCATAATAGATTTTTGTTAAACCTTCTGCTGTTAAAGCCTCACCATTTTGATCCATTTGATGAATAATATGTTCAAATTCTGCAAACATTGTTTGTCGGAACACTGTGCTGCGGAAACCGTCTAACCATAAATTTAATAAGTAAATCTTTTGCTTAGGGTCTTCAACTGTCTTTAATAAATAATCATTTAATAATTCTTCATTACATGTTGAAGCTACTTCAGCAACAAAAATAGAGTAGTCACTATAAATAAATGGTTGATTTTGACGTGAATAATAACTATGCATACTATGACCAAATTCATGTGCTAATGTGAATAAGTTATTGACATTGTCTTGCCAATTCATCAACACATATGGATATGTTCCGTATGTTCCTGACGAGTAAGCACCGCTTCTTTTCCCTTTGTTTTCTAAAACATCTACCCAGCGATTATTTAAACCTTCTTCAACGATGGATTGGTACTCTTCACCTAATGGTGCAAAGCTTTTTAACATGATCTCTTTTGCTTCTTCATAAGGCATTGGCATATCTACTTCTGGCACTAGTGGTGTAAATAAGTCATACATATGAAGCTCATCTAAACCAAGTACTTTTTTACGCAATGCTACGTAGCGATGTAATAATGGCAAGTTTTTATGAATTGTGTCTACTAATTGGTCATATACCTTTTCTGGAATAAAGTTATTGGACATTGCAGCATGGCGTGCCGATGAATATTTACGAATACGTGCATTCACATTATCGCGCTTAACTTGCCCTGCTAATGTTGAAGCAAATGTATTTTGAAATTTTTCATATGTGGCATATAAAGTAGTGAATGCACCAGCACGCACATCACGATTTTTGCTCTCTAACATAGTAATGTAGTTACCATGTGTAAGTCGCACTTCCTTGCCTTCATCATCTTTTACTTTAGGGAATACTAAATCAGCATTGTTTAACATACCAAATGTGTTAGATGATGCATCTGTGACTTCTGCTAATTGTGCTAACAAGGCTTCTTGCTCTGCTGGTAGTACATGAGGGCGTTGTAAAGCTAACTCATCTAAATATTGTTTATAAAGATGTAATGCTTCACTTTCATTTAAATAAGCGGTTAATTGCTCTTCCGTTAAAGCTAAAATCTCTGGCGTTAAAAAAGCTAATGCTGAAGATACTTTAGCTGCTAATGCATTCATACGACTATTCATACCTTGATATGTACTATTCGTTGTATCTTGGTCATAACGCATATGTGCGTAATTGTATAATACCATTGTACGGCGATATACCTCGTCATGATATTGTAAAGCACTTAACAAAGCTTGTGCGCCATCTTGTAATGTGCCTGAGTAATTGGTAGCATCTTCAAGTAACGTATTAACAGCTTGATACTCTTCCTCCCATTTATCATCTGTAGCAAAAATAGCTTCTAGGTTCCATGTAAACTCTTTTGGTACTTCATTACGTGTTAATAATTCTGACATTATTATTGCCTCCTTCATCTAAGGTGAATTTGCATTCATCTATACGTATTTTCCCAAAATATAACCGTTATTGCAAATAATCTGTTAATTTTTTATTATGTTCAGTGTTTAACCTTGATAAATAGCGTGTCATCTCTTGCATAGCTATAGGAATATGATTTGTAAAATGCTGAAGAAAAGGCTCTAATTCCACATCATAAATGGTTTGGTCATTTAATTTTGCTGTGGCATGTAAGGCACTTTGCCATACTACGGGAAATGGTAAAACACTCTGCCAGGCCGTAGGGACTCCTATGTATTCGGGTAACTCAAATAAACTGATACGCAAAGTATAACAGCTGAGAAAGAGTATATTATTATGACGTTTGCCAAAACGCCACTCATTTTGAAGGTATTGTTGCTTTGCTTTCATAAAAATGGTGGTATACGTTTGTTCATCAAGCGTACTTAAAGGTGATGGTATAAAAAAGGGAAATTGTTGACGATTAAGTGTGATGTATTGTGGCTTAACAATATGTTGTTTACCATATAAGGCTAAAATATTCGTTAAATAGGTGAATTTTTGCGTATGTGGATGGTAAAACATGAGAAAAGGAATATGTTGAGTAGTGAATTGCATGCCAGCCTTATACATTTTTTTAAGGGGATATTTTGTCATGCGTTGTGGTAAAGGTGGTGTAAGGAATAGCCAGATAGGAATAATGTTTTGTTGTTGATAACCTTCTGTACGTCGTGTAAGTTGCTCCACACTAATTGGACTACATTGAAACTCAATAGCATATTGCTGGTCTTTGATTGTAACTAGAATGTCTGGCCTTTGCATAAGTGCTGGCAACAAAGGCTCTAATTCCACATAGCCAAAAGATTGCAACCATTTGTATAATTGCTGTTTACCAAGGAGATGTATGGCACTTTCTCCTTCTGTAAACCCTGTGCATCTTTTGCTTTGATGGGCAAAATGAGGCGTAATTTTTGTACCTATTTTTAAAATAACCCGCTTCCCACATTGTGGACAGAAAAAAGTATTGTTTTGAAGTGCTAATAATTGCTGAGTCGTTTGTTCTACTGTATTAAGTAAACCTTGATGATACTTTGCGATTAACACCCTCTCAACCTCCTTACACGGAGGATACCATAATACTAACCATTAACCAATATAAGTAGGCAAAATTCTATTTTCCGCTAAATACAACAAGTGGTAAGGGAATAATCCCTTCACCACTCATTCCTTTCAGATGTGTTGTATTGCGTTTTTTAACCACTTATACACAAACCGTTATGTAATAGCTGCTTTATTAGCCATTCGTTACAACTAAAAACACACAGGGCTCTGCTGTATCATTACGCCAATAATGGGGACGCATTGAATTATAGAAGGTAGATTGCCCTTCTTGCAAAATAAATTTTTCATTTTCTAATGTAATGCATACCTCCCCTTTTAATACATAAATAAATTCATGACCAGCATGTTGAATATTTTCACCTCGATTTTCAAAAGGTTTTAACATTATTTTTAATGGTTTAAAACTTGCATCTTTTACATTTTTGGATAAATCTTCATATGTAAACGGTAACATCTCTTCTTGCTCTTCTTCACCATTAAAAAAGGCGCTTGGATGAATATGCAATGCATCCGCAATTTTACGCAAAGTTTCAAGTGTGGCGCTACTTTTATTCAGTTCTACTTGTGATAAAAAACTGATGGATACGCCTGTTTTTTCAGATAATTCTTTCAGCGTCATTTTCTCTCTTTTACGTATATTTCGTACTTTTTGTCCTAATGATTCTCCCAAATTCTTCACCTCATTTATATTTATTATACAAAATATTATCTAAAAAATAATTGACAGATTATTTAATACTATTATACAGTGAATTAAAGTATTACTTCAATTTTCAACTTAGGGGTGAATGTATGGACAAAAAACAAGAACGTAAAATATGGATTGCTAGCTTAGTGGGGAGTTCCATTGAATGGTTTGATTATTTCCTATATGCAACTGTTGCGGGATTAGTATTTAATCAAGTATTCTTTGTAGCTGATGATCCAACAGTAGGTCTTTTATTATCATATGCTTCACTAGCATTAGCATTCTTTATCCGTCCGTTTGGTGGTATTATTTTTAGTCATATTGGGGATAAGATTGGACGTAAAAAAACATTAATTATTACATTAACATTAATGGGTGGCGCTACATTTTTAATGGGCTTATTGCCAACCTATCAAGCCATTGGTGTCGCTGCGCCTATCTTATTAGTTACATTACGCTTAGTTCAAGGGTTAGGCATTGGAGGCGAATGGGGCGGTGCGTTATTACTTGCTTATGAGTATGCGCCACCTGAAAAACGTGGGTTATACGGTTCAATTCCACAAATGGGCGTAACTATTGGTATGTTCTTAGGTACAGGAGCATTAACCTTCATTACATCTTCAGTATCTCAAGAGGCATTTATTTCATGGGGATGGCGTGTACCATTTATTTTAAGTGCTTTACTCGTATTATTTGGCTTTTGGATCCGTAAAGGTATTGATGAAACACCTGACTTTAAAGAAATGCAAGCTTCTGGTGATGTTGTAAAAGTGCCACTTATCGAAACATTAAAAACACATTGGCGTGAAGTATTAATTTCCATTGGCGCTAAATTTGTTGAAACAGCACCATTTTACATTTTCGGTACATTTGTTATTTCTTATGCACCAAAGTATTTAGGCTTTACTTATGCAGAAACGTTAATTGCTGTTATGATTGCTACTGTAATCACAACCATCTTAATTCCAATTATGGGTAGTTTATCAGATAAAATTGGCCGCAAAAAAATGTATGTGTATGGTACGCTTGCTATGTTCTTATATGCATTCCCATACTTTTGGATTTTACATCAAGGTACATTTTTAGCTTTACTTATCTCAACTATCATTGGTTTAGGTGTGATTTGGGCACCCATTACAGCTGTGCTTGGCACTATGTTCTCAGAGATTTTTGACGCTAAAATTCGTTATACAGGCATTACACTAGGTTATCAATTTGGCGCAGCAATCGCTGGTGGTACAGCACCATTAGTAGCTACAGCTTTACTGGTAAGATTCAATGATTCATGGACACCTATTGCTATTTACATCATGTTAACTGCTGTCATTTCACTTATTTCAGTAGCTGCTATTAGAAGTTTAAAGAAAGAAGCAAAACAAGAAGTAGAAATCGCTAAGGAGTGGTAATTTGTTAGTTTTTAATCAAAGTATAATTCAAAAACATTACGGCATGGCTGATGCTATTGATGATGTAAAAAAAACATTGCGCGCAAAAAAGAATGGTTTAATTGATGCGCCAGAACGTACAGTTGTTAACGTAGAGGAGTACGATGCTTCCGCTCTTTACATGCCATGTTTAAATTTAGATAGCAAAATGGCTGCAATGAAAGTTGTATCTATTTTCCCAACTAATGCAACAAAAAACTTACCAACAACACAAGGTGCTATGTTATTGACAGAGATGGAAAGTGGGCAACATATTGCTTTAATGAATGCCTCTTACTTAACTCGTTTACGCACAGGTGCTCAATCTGCCATTGCTACAGATCGTTTTGCTAAAAAAGATGCAGATACATTAGCTGTTATCGGCACAGGTGGTATGGCCTTTGAACAAGTACTAGGCATTAATGAAGTGCGCGATTTAACGACGATTTATTTATACAACCGCACAAAAGAGAAAGCGTTTACTTTTAAAGAGCGATTAGAACATTTTGGTGTGAAAGCTACAATTATTGTTGTTGATAGCGCCGCTGAAGCAACTACACAAGCTCAAATTATTAATTGTGCTACACGCTCAACAGAGAGCGTTATCTTAAAAAGTGACGTACAAGCTGGTACACATATTAATGGTGTAGGTTCTTATTTACCAGAGATGCGCGAAATTGATACTGCTTTAATTACAAATGAGCAGCAAATTATTGTAGATGATGTGGAAGGCTTTAAACATGAAGCAGGTGAATTTATCGCTGCCGTTAAACAAGGTACATGGTCATTTGATAACATCTTTGCCTCTTTAGAAGATGTTGTAACAGATGAGTCACTCACACGCCGCGATGACAATGTCATTACCATCTTTAAGTCGGTAGGTGCATCTTACTATGACCTTGCTGTCGCTGAAGGCACTTATCGTGTCGTTAAACCTTACGGGGAAACAATTACAGTCGAATAGTAACATGAAGCAGGCATTGACGATATTTCGTTAATGTCTGTTTTTTATAGACGATGCTCATAAAAATAGACAAGTTTAAGACCGCTATCGATGAGCGACTTAAACTTGTCTTTTAAACAGCTTATATTTCATGTTACATGCTATACAAAGTGTGTTGTTACAGTTTCAAAACAATGGTCTAACATAACCGCTACACCATACTCTTTTAAATAATACGTCGTCATTTCACTTGCTACAATATATTCACTAATAATCGCATCATACTTCGCTAAATCATTTGCAGATAACGTTTCTGTTGCTAATACGAGATAAAATTTATTTTCGAATGTGTAGAGTGACGTCGTTAACTCATCTTTCATTAAGCGATGTGCTAATGGTACAAGTTCATCAATATCATCAAAGACATAAACGATGGCATCTTGCTGTAATTCTGCATCTTCTGCCGCATCCGATTTATAACCATAATGCTCTTCACTGAAAAGCATATCTTCAATTAGTAGTTCTTCCTCATCTTGTTCGAAAATAGAGGTAAACATTTTTTCAATTTCTTTCATAGCATTTGAGCGTGTTACAACAATCTCAACCCCTGCGTCCATGCCACGCACATATGCCCACATTAGCCCTTCCGCTTCTAGATATTCTTGCTCATCTGCTTCTTGTAATACTTCCATAAATAACTCATCACTTTTTGCAGGATTCAGCCATACGGTATTGCTATCGTAGCCTCTTTCTTCAATGTCATGATTTGTTAAATATAACTTAATTGTATTATCGTTTATGCGTTCGATATTCATATACGCCAACTCCCTTCACATGTAAGTAGGATATGCTATCTCCATTGTAATGCTTTTTGACCAAAAAGAAAAAGATTTGCTATATAAAAAAAGACGCTATGCATAGCATAACATCTTATCTATTTTATTTAGTTTACCATCTTTTGTGCTTCTTGCAACTGATAAGCACGAACCTTACGTGGTAAGAAACGACGGATCTCGTCTTCATTATAGCCTACCTGTAGGCGCTTCTCATCTAAAATGATCGGACGACGTAATAAACCAGGATGCTCTTGAATTAATTCATATAAATGTTGTAGTGGCAAACTTTCGACATCTACATTTAATTTTTGGAATATTTTAGAACGAGTTGAGATAATCTCATCTGTTCCATCTTCAGTCATGCTTAAAATTTCTTTGATTTCGCTGATGCTTAAAGGCTCAGCAAAAATATTACGCTCTTTATACGGAATTTCGTGTTCCTCTAACCATGCTTTTGCTTTACGACATGAAGTACAACTTGGAGAAGTGAATAATGTAACTAACATGTTTGACACATCCTCTCATTCATTTTATTTATGCATCATGAATCATTTTATTTATAATTACTATAATTTACTCGCTAGCTTTATTATAATATACAAAACGTCATTTGAATATAGTTCTATGTGAATTTTTTGCGACTTATTCAATTTTTTATAAGTTTCAATTCTCTTTTACTTATATTTTTTATCATTTACAAAGGCTCATCCCTTATTTTCCCTTTTATATATCTTCTAAACCTGTAAAAAAAATAAAATATTCATTCTCAATTGAAATTTGTTAATCGAGAAGAAAAAATGACTACTACTACTTATTACGTTCTACTTTATAGAAAGTTTCACTTGCTTTTTATTTCGTAGGTCACTTATAATTTACTTTACATAATGAAAACGGTGATGAAGAGTAGTACATTATAGTTGTGATGGCAGAGAGTGTATGGTTGGTGTAAATACATATCTACTATAATGGAATGGACTTCGGAGTTAATAAGGTGAACATCTAGTAACTTTATTCGTTTCCTCGCGTTAAGAGGCTCAAGTGGCTAATTTCTAGCAAGCTGGGTGGTACCGCGGATTGTAAAACATCATTCGTCCCTTCTATATTTATAGAGGTGATGCATGATGTTTTATTTTATTAACGGAGGGATTTTTCATGAAAAATATTTTCTCAGGTGTACAACCAACAGGTGTGATCACGCTTGGTAACTATTTGGGCGCTTTTAAACAGTTCCCAACATTTCAAGAACAAGGTAATACCGTGTATTGTATTGTTGATCAACATGCCATTACTGTTCAGCAGGACCCGAAAGAATTACGCGAAAATATTCGTAAATTAGCAGCAACTTATTTAGCCACAGGTATCGACCCTAATAAATCTACTTTATTTATTCAATCGGAGGTACCTGCACACGCACAGGCTGCATGGATGATGCAATGTGTGGCTTCTATTGGTGAGTTGGAGCGCATGACTCAATTTAAAGACAAGTCTGACGGTAAAGACATGGTCTCAGCGGCATTATTAACTTACCCACCTTTAATGGCAGCAGACATTTTACTGTATAACACAAATATTGTACCTGTAGGCGAAGACCAAAAACAGCATTTAGAGTTAACTCGTGACCTAGCAGAGCGCTTTAATAAACGTTACGGCGAGACTTTCGTCATTCCTGATATTCAATTACCAAAAGCAGGTGCACGTATAAAATCCTTACAAGACCCATTAAAAAAGATGAGTAAATCTGACCCTAATGCAAAAGCAACGATTAAATTACTTGATACACCTAAACAAATTGAAAAGAAAATTAAAAGCGCAGTCACTGATTCAGAAGGTATTGTCGCATTTGATGTTGATAATAAACCAGGCGTTTCTAACCTCTTAACGATTGAGTCTGCTATTTCAGGTGTTGCTATTCAAGATGTAGTAGCAAAATATGAAGGGCTTGGTTATGGTGCTTTCAAAGCGGGAGTTGCTGAAGCTGTTATTGCAGATTTATCCCCTGTTCAAGAACGTTTCAATGCATTAATCCATTCTGCTGAACTTGACCACATTTTAGATGAGGGCGCTGCAAAAGCTAATGCCATTGCTTCTAAAACTGTACAACGTATGGAAGCTGCGATGGGATTAGGCCGCAAACGTTAATATACCCACAACCCTATATTATTAAATAAAACCTACGGAAAATATTTTCCGTAGGTTTTACTCTGTTTATTTAAAATACTTTAACACTTTACCGCTCTTTGTATAAGCACTACCTGCATTCATTGCACTTGCTACAAAAATTGCCTCTGTAATTTCTTCCTTCGTTGCCCCTAATTTCTTCGCTTGTTTAACATGTGTATCAATGCAATATGGGCATGCCGTAACATGTGTCACAGCAACAGCAATTAACTCTTTATCTTTTTTAGATAGCGCACCTTCTACCATCACGCTATTTGTGAAGCCAAAGAAGGCTTGAAAATCTTTTGGCGCTGCTTCTTTCATTGCCATCGTGTTCATTAAATACGATTTTTTAAATAGCTCATCATCTGTACTTTCATCATAAGCTTGATACGCTAATGCACCATGAGCAAAACCAGCACCAGCCATCGCTGCTGTAGCAATCATTAATGCCTCTCCAACTTCTTCTTGTGTTGCACCCGCTTTTTGTGCTCCTTTAGCATGTAACTCTAAACAAAATTCACAACCTGTAGCAGATGCACAAGCAATAGCCATCACTTCTTTTAATTTATGAGAAAGCGCACCTTCTTGAAAAGCCACTTCATTCCACTGTTGGAATGTTTCACTTTGTTTTGGTGTTAATGTTTTAAATTTACCTAATTGTTGCATCGTCTCTAGCATTAATTTTCTACCCCTTTACTCATGTATTACTAATAATATACCCTACAAGGTATATAAAAGCTACCCTTTTATCTTAAAACAACAATTATAAGCCCATCGCCGTCATATGAAGTTGTCATAAGGCGCAACAACACAAGTCATACTAGATCTACGTAAAAGTAAGCACAAACTCTCTAAGGAGTCACACCAAGTCCTCAAGCCTCCATAAAACATAAAAGTGGTAAAGGGAAATGCTCTCTTCCCTTTACCACTTTTTTACGCTTTATTTATATACGTTTAAACACTAAACTTGCATTATGCCCACCAAAGCCTAAAGAATTGCTCATTGCATACTCTACTTGCTGTTCGCGCGCTTCGTTTGCCACATAATCTAAATCACACTCTGGGTCTCTATTGTGTAAATTGATTGTTGGTGGTAGAACGCCTTCTTTTAACGCCAACGCCGTAAAGATAGCTTCTACACCGCCCGCTGCACCAAGTAAATGACCTGTCATCGATTTTGTTGAGCTCATAGCTAACGCATAAGCATGGTCACCAAATACAGATTTAACCGCTAATGTTTCGTATAAATCATTGTACGGTGTACTTGTACCATGAGCATTAATATAACCTACTTGTGTCACATCCACATCGCCATCTGCTAATGCTTGTTTCATAGCGCGTGCTGCGCCTTCACCTTCTGGAGCGGGTGCTGTAATATGATAAGCATCTCCCGTAGCACCATAACCGACGAGCTCTGCATAAATTTTTGCACCACGAGCTACTGCATGTTCGTACTCTTCTAAAATCACAATACCTGCTCCTTCGCCAATAACAAAGCCATCACGCTCTTTATCAAATGGACGAGAAGCCGTTTTTGCGTCTGTGTTTAACGACAATGCGGTACTTGAGCAGAAGCCTGCTACTGCCATGTTAACAATTGGTGACTCTGCACCACCTGTAATCATCACATCTGCATCACCACGTTGAATTACTTTAAAAGCATCACCAATAGAGTTTGTGCCTGATGCACAAGCTGTTACTGAGCACGAGTTAATACCTTTTGCGCCAAAGTGAATAGATACTTGACCAGAAGCCATATCAGGAATCATCATCGGTACAAAGAATGGGCTCACACGACGAGCGCCACGCTGTTGAAATTTTAAATACTCTTGTTCATATGTTTCCATACCGCCAATACCTGAGCCAATCCAGACGCCTGCTCTTGGTGCTAGTTCTTCAGAGATCTCTAAATCAGCATCTTTCATTGCCATAATAGAAGCTGCTAATGCGTAATGTGTAAAACGGTCCATACGACGCGCATCTTTTTTCTCAATAAAATCTTCAATAACAAAATCTTTTACCTCTGCGGCAATTTTAGCAGGGAAGTCATCTGGATTTAAACGCGTTAAAGGCCCTACACCAGATTTACCTGCTTTAATATT
Source organism: Lysinibacillus alkalisoli (assembly GCF_014643595.1). Lineage (GTDB taxonomy): Bacteria > Bacillota > Bacilli > Bacillales_A > Planococcaceae > Metalysinibacillus > Metalysinibacillus alkalisoli. The sequence continues at coordinate 7,555 of NZ_BMJT01000004.1, read as the reverse complement.
TTCCCAAGTTGTTGCTAAATCATTTCCTAAAGGTGTTACTGCACCTACGCCTGTCACTACTACTCGTCGTTTCATTATACTCTCTCCTTTATTTCCCCCATTTAATAACCATAGCGCCCCATGTTAGACCGCCACCAAAACCTACAAAGACAAGTGTATCTCCATCGTTAATTTTACCTGCTTGAATTTCATCATACAAGGAGATGCCAATAGAAGCAGCCGATGTATTTCCGTATAAATGAATCGTTTTTGACACTTTATCTGCTGGTAAACCTAGACGCTCTTGAGCCGATTCAATAATGCGTATATTTGCTTGATGTGGCACTAAAAAATCCACATCTTCTTTCGTTAACCCTGCTTTTTCAATCACACGCATTGCTGCATCACCCATTGTGCGCACCGCAAACTTAAATACTTCTCGGCCATTCATTGCAATTGTGCGTTGTGGCGTTAAATATAAATGCTTACCACCACTACCATCTGAGCCTAGTTCAAACGATAATACACCGCGTCCCTCACTCACATTACCAATTACAGCAGCACTTGCACCATCGCCAAACAAGACGGCTGTGTTGCGATCTGTAAAATCAATCACTTTTGATAATTTTTCAACGCCCACAATTAATACATAATCGTAAGCACCATTTTGAACAAACTGTTGTGCTGTAATAATGCCATACATAAAGCCTGCACATGCTGCCCCAATATCCATAGACGCTGCATTTTTAGCACCTATAGCATCTTGTACCATATTCGCTACACTCGGGAATGGTTGATCTCCTGTAACCGTTGCTACTAAAATCAAACCAATTTGCTCTGGTGTAATATTTGCCTCTTTAATAGCATCCTTTGCAGCTGCAATAGCTAAATCAGATGTTTCTTCATCATCTGCAGCAAAGTGGCGTGCTTCGATCCCTGTTCGTGTACGAATCCATTCATCATTAGTATCCATTATTTTTTCTAAATCAAAGTTTGTAACAACCTTTTTTGGAACGTATTTTCCTAACCCAATAATACCTACACCCATAAGGTAATCCCTCTTCCTAATATCAATTGTTAGTACCTAGTACTAATTATAAACTACATTTTTTTTAAACTCAATAATTGTTTTTGACGCAAAGTATTCATTTTTTTTATCTTTATAGTATGCTATTATAAGCTTATATGTACAAATTGTACGATTAAAATCGTTTAGTATGAGGTGAAATAAACATGCAATACATCGTTACATTTTTCTGGTCGTTTTTATTAGTATCAATGTTAAATTATGTTGTTAGTTCTGTATTAAATGTACCTTTTGACTTTCAGTTAGGTGCTATTGTATCTGTTGTCTTCGCAATTTTAGTATTTATCGTTGCAGCAGTTATTCCAAGTGAATCTACACCTGAAACAGGCGGTAGCGAAGCATAAAAAAAGAATCGAGCACAATGCTCGATTCTTTTTTATTTTGTTACGATACATGCATCATCTTGCATACGGACATATAATGTATCACCAGGCAATACATCTCCTTGTAACAATGCCTTTGCTACAGCGGTTTCAATATGGCGTTGGACGAATCGTTTGAGTGGGCGTGCTCCAAATTGTGCATCAACACCTTCTGCTACTACCCAATCAATGACCTCATCATCCACTTGTAATGTAATTTCTTGCTCAGCTACACGCCATTGTAATGCCTTCATATACTTCCAAGCAATTGCATGGAAATGTTCATTTGATAATGCATGGAATAAAATAATATCATCCACACGGTTTAATAATTCTGGTTTAAAATGTTGACGTAAAGCCCCCATAATGACTTGCTCTAAATCATCGTTAGGTTTTTCTTGTACATCTAATAAATATTGTGAGCCGATATTCGATGTCATAATAATGACTGTATTTGTAAAGTTTACGAGGCGGCCTTGGCTATCCGTAATACGACCATCATCTAAAATTTGCAATAAAATATTAGCCACATCCGGATGGGCTTTCTCAATCTCATCTAATAAAACAACAGCGTACGGGTTTCGTCGGACAGCTTCTGTTAATTGCCCACCTTCTTCGTAACCGATATAGCCTGGAGGCGCACCCACTAAACGAGATACACTATGTTTTTCCATATACTCACTCATATCAATGCGAATAAAATGTTCTTCTGAGTCAAATAATTGTGCAGCCAACGCTTTAGCTAATTCCGTCTTACCTACACCTGTTGGCCCTAAAAATAAGAAGGAGCCGATTGGTTTATTCGGGTCTTTAATACCTGCTCTTGCACGCCATACCGCTTCTGTAACGAGTTGAACAGCATCATCTTGCCCCACAACACGCTCCTCTAACGTTTCTTTTAAGCGCAATAACTTTTCTCTTTCACCTTCAACTAATTTCGTTACAGGAATACCCGTCCAGCGAGAGACAATTGCCGCAATCTCTTCGGATGTTACTTCCTCACGTAAAATGCGTGTCCCTTCTGTATCTTGCTCTAAGGCGTCTTCTAATGTTTTAATTTCTTTTTCTAATGTAGGAATTTTACCATGGCGTAATTCGGCTGCTTTATTTAAATCATATTTAGCCTCCGCGTCCTCTAATTGACGGCGATACTCATCTAACGTCTCACGCTTACTTTGAATGTCTTGTAAAGCTGACTTCTCTTGCTCCCATTGTTTACGCAGACCGCTTGATGAGTCTTTTAACGCTTGTAACTCCTCTCGCAATTGTGCTAAGCGCTTTTGACTGGCAGCATCTTTTTCTTTTGTTAATGCTTGTTCCTCAATTTCTAGTTGCATAATACGGCGCGTTACTGCATCAAGTTCTTGTGGCATGGAGTCAATCTCTGTACGTATCATTGCACAAGCTTCGTCAATTAAATCAATTGCTTTGTCTGGTAAAAAACGATCTGTAATATAACGATTAGATAGCTCTGACGCTGCAACAATCGCACGGTCATGAATGCGTACACCATGATGTAATTCAAATCGTTCTTTTAAGCCACGTAAAATAGATACAGTATCTTCAACTGATGGCTCACGCACTAACACTTGTTGAAAACGTCGCTCTAATGCAGGGTCTTTTTCAATATACATGCGGTACTCATCTAAAGTTGTCGCACCAATGCAATGTAGTTCACCACGAGCTAACATAGGCTTTAACATATTGCCTGCATCCATTGCGCCATCTGTTTTACCTGCCCCAACAATAGTATGGATCTCATCAATAAATAAAATAATACGTCCCTCTGCCTCTTTTACTTCTTTTAATACACCTTTTAAACGTTCCTCAAATTGCCCACGGTAACTTGCACCTGCAATCAATGCACTCATATCTAACTCATATAGTAAACAATCCTTTAATCCCTCAGGTACATCGCCCTTTACAATACGCTGCGCTAAGCCTTCGACAATAGCCGTTTTACCTACACCTGGTTCGCCGATTAAAACAGGGTTGTTTTTTGTTTTTCTTGTTAAGATACGAATGACATTGCGAATTTCTTCATCACGCCCAATAACAGGGTCCATCTTACCCGTTTTAACGGACTCAACAAGATTACGTCCAAATTGCTCTAATGGTTTTTTATCATCTGTTTGTTGAAATTGCATAACATTCTCTCCTTTTACACCGTTATTTTTAAAGTTTGACTATCTTTGACTAATAATATTTTACAATGCCTCCTTGTATTTTGCAAAGGAATCGCCTCTAAATGCTCATCGCTTTTTCGCTCCTTTATATGCTACTATTGGGGGAGACACTAGCTTAGAAATGAAAGTGAGCTGAAGCATATGACAGCGACTACTTTACAATATGTAAAAGATATTTTTGAGACAGAAGGTTCACGTATAACACTTCATAAAGGGCAAAGACTCCCCTTAGATACCACATATCTTGCCTCTATCTTATACATACAACAAGGTGCCATCCAACTAACACAAGAAACAATGGGGGGTAAAGAGTTAACAACACGCATTTGTGGCGCTAACAGCATTATTGGGAATACAGCATTATTTGCTGAAATACAATTCCCCTCATCCTGTGCTACTGCCCTGCAAAATAGCACTGCCTTTGTGCTTACTAAAACAAGTTTAGAGGAACGGCTAACGCTAGATCCTGCAATTATGATGGAATACATGCAATGGCTACAACTCGAAAATGTGAAACATCAAAGCATGTTGCGAGACCTAGTACTGCATGGAAAAAAAGGGGCACTATACTCTACCCTTATCCGCTTAGCTAACACCTATGGCATAAAACAACACGATGCCATTATGATTGATCTAGCTTTAACGAATACAGATTTAGCCAACTTATGTGGAACAAGTCGTGAAATGGTTAACCGCATGCTAAATGAACTCAAAAAATATCATATTTTAACTTTTACTAAGGGACAAATTATTATTTATGAATTAGAGGCTTTAAAAAAAGCTGTAGATTGTGAAAATTGTCCTTTAGCTATTTGTCGCATTGATTAAGAGATAAAAAGAAAGAACGACGGAAAATTCATTCCGTCGTTCTTTCTCTAGTTTGCACTTTGTATTAACGTACACCAAGTGCAATTTTAGCATAACGAGACATCATATCTTTTGACCATGGTGGATTCCATACAATATTTACTTCTGTGTTCTTTATTTCTGGCAATTCACCTAATGCGGTTTGCACTTGATCTACAATAACAGGAGCCATAGGGCAACCCATTGATGTAAGCGTCATTTTTACTGTAGCAGTACCTTCTTCATCTAAGTCAACATCGTACACTAAGCCTAAATTGACAATATCAATTCCTAACTCAGGGTCAATGACATTTTCTAATGCGCCTAACATACTTTCTTTCATATCTGCATCCATTGCACTCACTCCAATCCTTATAACATAATCATAACAGAACTGTTACAGCGTTGCCAAAACTTTGTCTTTGACGCGCTTGTTGAGAAAAGGTACGATTCTGTATAGAAAGAGAGGGATTTCGTCATGACTACGAAACAACATTTAATCGTTTTAGATTTAGACGGCACACTACTTACAGATGCACAAATCATCTCACCACGCACAAAAGAAATGATTCAAAAAGCACAACAACAAGGCCACCTTGTAATGATTGCTACAGGCCGCCCTTACCGAGCAAGTGATGTTTATTACCATGAGCTTGGGTTAAACACACCAATTGTCAATTTTAACGGGGCTTATGTGCATAATCCAAGTGATCGTAACTACCGTGTAGACCATACACCTATTGATTTAGGTGTGGTGCATGATGTTGTGTCTTCTGTTAATCACTTTGAAGTTGAAAACATCATTGCTGAGATTAAAGATGATGTTTATATCCATAGAGATGATGAGCGCTTCACGCAAATTATTAACATGGGTAACCCGAAAGTCATTAAGGGAGATTTAGCACAAACACTACCTGCCAACCCTACAACAATGCTTATTCAAGCACATGAGGCACGCGTTGCTTCCATCCGCGATCATTTAGAAGAAGTACATGCGGAATTAATTGATCATAGACGTTGGGGTGCTCCGTTCCATATTATTGAAGTTGTTAAACAAGGACTGAATAAAGCTGTAGGACTGTCCCGCATTGCGCAAGAATTCGGCGTACCACGCGACCGTATTATCGCTTTTGGAGATGAAGATAATGACTTAGAGATGATTGAGTATGCTGGTGTTGGTGTGGCAATGGGCAACGGGATTAGTGAATTAAAAAATATTGCTAATGAAATTACAAAAACAAATAATGAAGACGGGATCGCTCTCATTTTACAAGACCGCTTACGTTTGAAATAAAAAAATGAGGCCTATGATTTCAGCGTTTTCAGCAAAAAAAGAGAAGTTGGGCGCACGCCACTTCTCTTTTTATTTTTTATAGATTGTCGCTGATTCATTATGTTTTCATAAGTTCACAATCGTCAGCTTAAGCACTTACTTAAAGAGACTTTTATCTACTCTTGAGAACAGATTCAATGTTTTCTTTATATTGATTTAACACTTCTTCTCGTAAAAGATTGTTACTCTCCACTAAATCAGATGTGGTAACCGTATCAATCGCTCTACTTGTATTTAGTACATTTTTTAGTTCATTTGGATTTTGTAAAGAAAACTTCCCATTATTCCCGTTTGTAATATAATATGTGTTATCGTTTAGACCACTCTCTTGTGAACTACTCGCCACTTAGCTAAACCTAATGGTTCTTAACACTTGAAGTGGGAGCTTCTTGGGAATAGAGCATACTTGATAGCGTATTTCTTTACTCACAGCGGTGTCTCTTATTTACCAAGCTATCCCCGTAGTTCCTACGGTTCTTGATTGTATCTAAGTTAGTGATTGTATTCTCAGACCTTCGATCAGAATATTAATACTCGCGTTGATATCTCGGTCATGATAAGTATGGCAAATAGGACAAGTCCATTCCCGAATATCGAGTGATTTCTTGCCATCTTGATGTCCGCATGCTGAACAAATTTGGCTAGACGGAAACCATTTACCTACTTTCACGATTTTCCGTCCGTACCAGTCAGCTTTGTATTGTAACTTAGTCACAAAGCTTGACCAAGATACATCAGCTATACTTTTGGCTAGTTTATGATTACGCAACATACCTTTTGTGTTTAAGTCTTCCATACAGATAACATCGTGATTTTTGATAATTTCTGTACTCAACTTATTCAGAAAATCAGTACGTTGGTTCACTACTTTCTCGTGCAAACGAGCCACTTTACATTTTTGTTTTTGATAATTTTTAGCTTCAAACAGATTGATACCTTTCTGTTTAGCTAATAAGGCACGTCTTGACAACTTACGTTGTTCACGTTTGAGTTGCTTTTCCATTTTGGACGTGAATGTATTATTATCAATTTTTTGACCGTCAGAAAGAATCGCAAAGTCCGTAATCCCTAAGTCAATGCCTATTGCAGAATTAGATTTAGGTAGTTCGCTAACTTCCTCTTTGCATAACAAAGAAACATAGTATTTGCCACTTGAGTGACGTGATATTGTAGCAGACTTGATAAGCCCTTTTGGTTGTCTATGAAGTGTCATTCTGATTAAGGATTTCAATTTAGGCACTTTGATAAATTTATTATCAATCAAAGATACTGTGCCATTTTGATTATTCGTTGTATAACTTTGGACAGGATTTTTCTTACTCTTGAAACGAGGAAATCCAACAGATTTATCACGAAAGAAATGCTTGTAAGCTTTGTCTAAATTGAGTTGGGCATTGGCTAGTGCGAGGCTATCCACTTCTTTCAAGAACGGAAATTCTTTCTTGTATTTTGCGGGTGTTGGAAAACGCATTTTTTTAGATGCATCTTTTTTAGTTTCTTCGTAAGCTTTTATTCGATCATCAAGCATTAGATTGTAGACCTTACGGACACAACCAAAAGATTTGGCAAAGAAGAGCTCTTGTTCCTCTGTTGGATATAATCTGAATTTATAGGCTTTTAGTCGTTCCATAAGGCGCACCTACTTTCTATTTATGATTGTTTCCTTGATTTTGAATATATTGCTTAATCACATCAATTGGCGCACCACCAGTCGTCAACAGGCAAAAACTTTTAGACCAGAACATTTCTTTCCAAAGCAATT
>NZ_BMJT01000003.1 GCF_014643595.1 Lysinibacillus alkalisoli | reverse complement strand
CATCCTCAAAATTATCGACCATCATATTTTTAGCTGTGCCCTGAGCAACAGCAGCCTCTAACAACAACAGACGAAAGCGCATCTGTTTATTGGTTAATTCTGTACCTTCTAAAAAATCGACATGTAAGTTAAGGCGTTCGTGCGCCTTGTCTACACCTTGTTCAATGTTATTGGCCCGACGAGCTGTAAACTTCGTGCCCCTCTGACTATTATGTCCTTCAGGATCAACGACTTTATCTTTCCAATCTTCGGGTTGGTAATCAAACGCGGCTTCTTGCAGCTCTTTGATATCAACATATGCTCGTTTTCTTTCATCAACCATTGCCCATCACCTTCTTTTCCTCGAAATATAGTTTAAATGCCATGTGCCAACCTTCGTCATCTTTTTCGATTAAGCCATACCCTTCAGCGAGAGGTATTTCGTTTTCATTGCGTAACACGATACGCTCGATATTACCGATAGGCTCGTCTTGTATTTCGATGTAATGTTTAAAAAAGTTGTCCTCGATTACGGTTTTTGTAATGGGATAACTATAGGTTTGGCCGTCAATCGTTACGGCAGCATCCTTAGCGATGCTAGACGCCATATTACGCATAACGTTTGTATAAAATGGCATGATGGCCCATTCCCAACTTTTGATTTCTTCACTGTCTTTAACGCCTTCCATTTGCCTCACTCTCCTGCTTCAAATTCTCCACACACGGCATAGTGCGCGGGATAAGAATATGCCTCAAACAGCATATCTGTTGCCCCATTGAATTGTGCACTTTTAGCATAGGGCGTTTCAAAATCCCCGCACGTTTTGTAATATATAGGGTAACTATAATTATCACTTACAAGCACAAACCCTACTCCTGTATCCATGTATTGGACATACGTTGGATTGACATCGTCAAAATACACGGGATAACTATAGCTGTAGTCTTGATAAAGTGTGCCACCTAGATTTTGGTTAATCGTTGCTGTATCGCCAAAAAAATCGCCACATGTTTTATAATACACGGGGTAGCTGTAACTGTCATCCCAATACCAAAACCCTTGTTCCAAAGCTAGAATGACAAAACCATCAAACCACGAACGCACATTTTTATACGCCATTATCATGTCATAGATAAGGTTGAGGTCATTTAATTTTTGAATAAGTTTTAATTCTATTGAGAAGTGATAGGGATCTCCGTTATATTCAAACCACTCAACAACTTCACCAGATAATTTTACTGCTTCTAATACTTTTTCCATTGCATATGGGGTGCCTTTATATTTGTGTGTTGCAAATGCTGTACGTATTAATGCTATCTTTTTGTGTCTCTCAAATTTAGCATCGTAAAAATCCACATGAAACTGCCAAGCTAAATGATCAAGTACATCGTCGCTTTGCTTTTCTAAATTTGCCATGAGATGCAACATTGGTACTTCGACAGCTACTTCATATAATTCCTCGACAATGACTTCGAAAAGATTTCGCGTGAAGGCATCGCTGTCCATAAAGCGTGTCAGTAACTGATGTGTTGGTGCTCTATGTACCATAATCCACACCGCCATACGTTACTTGCTTTGTCGTTAAACGAGCCACTTCGTAATCCTTTAATGTTACATGCTCCATACCTTGCGTTTGAATACGTGCTGCACCATTTTTACGCATCAAATAAATAAGCTCAGTCGTATTAATATCACGTCCAAGCTTTGCATGTTGCCAAGCAATATATTCATCTACTGCTGCTTCGATTTTTTTACGTACCAATTGTTCCTGATACACAGAAGCTTCTGCAATCCAATAAGTCACATCTATACTGTAGTCCACGAAGTTGGGTGTGCGCACCACAACCTTATCTGTTAAAGGGCGTACATGGCGTTGCTTTAAATACGCATCGACTTCTGCTAGTTCTTCTTCACTTGGCAACCGTCCACCTTGCATTAAACAAATTACCTCGACTGTACCTGGCGTTTCCATATACGGATATACGTCCTGTATGTCTTGATTGGCACTTTTCGCATGATAAATATAAGCGCCATCAGGACCAGCAGTCGAAAACTTCTCAGGTGCTAGATGAATACGTGCCGCATAAGCATCATCACTTTCAATATCTTTGCCGCCTTCAGTAGTTGCGATATTTTCAACTGCATCAAAATACGGCAATGGGTCAACAAGCGTGTCAATCTGACCAGGGGCATAACCATTTCCAATTACGCCTGGTGTCGTACATTTTGTGAGTATCGTAATATGATTGCCTACAAACTCATAACGCTCTACTGTGCTAAAAACTAGTTCATTGTTGGGCGTAAAGCGTGTACCTAACGGAATAACATGAGGGCCATCCGTTGTAAATGTTAACTTTAGTGGGACACTTGCGCCTACTGCTGGCAAGCGTGCAGTATCAGTCATAACACCTAAATGATCTAGCGCATCATCACTCGCATACGCTAATAAATTTTGTTTGCCGGTATAGTTAATATCATTTTTAATGCCTACAATAATGGGCATTAACGATTGAATAAAAAGCTTACGTGGGTCAGCAGGAAACAATCGCACGCCCATACGTTCTTCTATCTTACGTAAAACACGGTCTTGTATTTCCTCTGCATCCATTTTTATAAAATCAATATCTTGTAAATTAAAGCGTGGTTTCATCCACTGTCACCTGCACTTTCGGTGTTAAAATACCATCAAGCTCTTGCTCATTGGCAATAAAATCAACGGCTGCTACATGAACACGTGGCTCATATTTTTCGATGGTGTCTATAATCATTGGGATGGCTCGCATGCGGGCAACGTTAATATTTATATCAATATCGGGTTGCCAAAACGCTTCTCGAAACATAGGTTGTTCATAAGCCGTCGTTGCTAAAATGCACGCTACATTTTGCAATACTTCTTTTACGCCTGTCGCTCCGTAATCAATTTCAGTTGCAGGTACTACCTCATACACCATCATACGTATTCCTCCAATTCCACCTGCGTGCTCGACGACCATAGCACGCCGTTTTTATCAAATTGTTCATACGCTCCGCTAACACTTATAAGCTTAAATTTATTCATTCCAAAGCGCTTGTTACCTATAACTAATGAGTGCACCTCACCATTTCGCGACATTCGCACAACTCTGTCCATTTCTTCGATTGGATTAACGTCTAGCGATAAAGTAAAGTCAATCGTAAAACTAATTTTGTCCAAACCTGGCCCAACATATTCACTTTTCGGCTTTGCACCATCAATATCATGCGTTTCCCAGCGCTCATTATTTGTTCGTGTAAACTCATCAAAAGTACGAATCAAGTTATCCGAAACCTCAAAAATAATTGGGCCAAACACGCCGATCACCATATTATCCATCCTCCACTAGTGTTATTTTGTGCGCTTTAATCGTTACATTGCCTGTTGCTCGCACAAGCATATCGCCTGTTGCAGAGTCATGTTCTACAAAGCTGCCATCCTTAAAATCATGACGTACTTTATTAACGTTATTAATTTTTGGCACATCTGTTTTGTTATATAACGAGCCTAAAACGAAGCCCTTTTGGTTACCCGTCGCTAAAAATAAGCACAATACTTGCTCATTAATTTGTGGTAGCCAGTAACTTGTATTGTGCAAGCTACCTTTCACAACAATATCTAGCTCAGCTGATACTACGTCACGCTCTTCAAATAACACGCGTGCTTTCATTTCTTTAGGATTAACATAAGAAATCACGCCAATTCTCACCATATTTTTAAGGAATGTGTCCATTAATACCCCTCCAAACAACGTCGTACATCAATCGAAGTGCTATATTTCCCTGACTTACTATGTGTAGCTTGCGTAATAATATACTTGCCATCAAACCAACCAAACCCTTTAACCATAATCGTAGCGCCTGCCGTGTATTTAGGATGCCCCATCAATTGAAACTTGCCTGTTGTAGCTTCACGGTTTTTTTCACGCAGTTTCTTTTTGGCAAGCTTTTGCGCTTCAGTTTTATCCTTCACGCGCTCATTAATATAAAGCGTACGCTTTGTACCTGGTGACTTCGGCGCGGTAAAAGTAGCTTCAATCTTTTGTTTTTTGTCACCATCTTGATAGGACACTTTACACGCAGCATAAATTTCATTCATTGTTGTGGTAAAGTCGTGCCCTTCAATTAATGACTTACCTCTAGTAATCGTTGTAATGGGTGGCTTTGCTTCATATTTTTGTTCATCAAATATTGCAACTTGCCCATTAGTTACCTTTAGACAAAGCCCTGCATCCTTACATAAACGAAACAAAAATAATAAATCTGTTTCACCTGTTTGTTCCATTCGATCATACTCTGGGTTTTCACTTGTATCATAAAATAGCTTCATGCCGGCTTTACTTACAAGCTCTTGAGCGATTGTGCGTAGCTTGGTCTTTTCCCATGCTTTATTTTTATCCTCACCACGCAAAGCCGAACTTTCTGGGATTGCGAGTGCCTTAATCGTTACTACAGATGGTGGGCCCTTGCTATTTAAAGTATCTACTTCGAATAGCCCGATGACTGCATCAAGGGTTGATGATTCTGCTTCCCAATTTTTAAGTATAATAGTCGCTCGTAGCGTTGCTCCTTTGTTCGGCATCCATGCGGCATTCCACAAATGTGCCTTATCCTCTAGGTTAATTTGCAGGTCATCAATAGCTCCACTCATGTAATCTGTATAAGTCCAGCCTAATAAATAAGAAGCAAGCGATTTACTAATATCTTTATTGGTGTACTGTAATTTTAATAAGGATTGCCTCGCTTGCATCCGCTATTCCTCCAACCACGGTGGACGCTGTATTTTTTTTGTGACTGTTAATTTTGGTACGACAAGTTCAACATTTGCAGGCAAGACGACAAAATGACGCCACCCTTGATTATGCTCAAGTAATGTCGTCATTTTTGTTTCGTCACCATATAGGCGGTAGGCGATGGCATCCCACATATCGCCCTGTGTGGTAATGTATTTATCCAAACGTCACCCTCCTTTGTTGCGCTTGCAACTCTTTTAATTGATCCATGAAACTTGATTTATCTTCTCGTAAAATCGTTTCGACTTCTGTCTTGTTACCTTGGATGACTGGCGCATAATGTAATGTGATACTCTGTGTAGACTTATCCATTTTAGCTTCAGGTATTTTTGTTTCGTTTTTATAGCCTAATGCTGCTCCTGTTTGTTGATATAAATCGTGAGCCCTAGCCGAACCGTCTAATGGAATTAAAGCTTCTGGTCCTGCCTCTCCAAATATACCAACATGAGCTTGAGTAGCAATCGTACCACGTGCATATTTTGGCACACGACCACCTTTTGCAACAGCATTGATATTAACACTTAAATTAGTTGCTTGTGCTACAAGCGATCTAATACCCGCAACTTCAGCTGCTATTGCTGCGCGACCACTTGAAATTCCTCTTGCTAAATTCAAACTAATATTTTGGCCAATACTAAACATCATTACAGCTGTCATAGCTAGAGGCATATAAACTTGTGAAGCTATCCAAGGCAGCACAGGAATAGGTGTTTGAATTAATCCCATACTATAATTAAAACCTGTTGCGTTACCATAAGCTGCAGCACCAATTGCAACATTATTGAATTGATCGAATACTGTAGATGATAATACATTCGAAGCCACATTCTGCCCTATACCAGTTGTAAAATTGAAACCTGCGGCACTGCCATATGCATTAGCTCCATTAGCAATATTATTAAACTGATCAAATACTATGGATGATAGTGTATTTGAAGCTACATTCTGCCCTATGCCAGTTGTAAAATTAAAACCTGCGGCACTGCCATATGCATTAGCTCCATTAGCAATATTATTAAACTGGTCAAATACTATGGATGATAGTGTATTTGAAGCTACATTCTGCCCTATGCCAGTTGTAAAATTAAAACCTGCGGCACTGCCATATGCATTAGCTCCATTAGCAATATTATTAAACTGATCAAATACTATGGATGACAAGTCATTTGAATTCATATTTTGCGCTAAACCCTGCGAAAAACTTTGACCTGATAGTTGACCAGCTCTTGTAGCTTCTGTTACTGCTTTATTACCATCTTCCGCTATACTCTTTGAAAGTTCTGATGCTGAGGCCTTTGGCATAAATTTATCTTTAATACCTTGTAATCCACCCATCTTGTTATAAGCAAACTTACCAACGTCAAATGCTAACATGCCTGCGCCCAATATAGGAACAGCCCTCATGCCTAGTTTGGCTCCACCTTTCAATAATCCACTTACACCCATACTACGCACACCATTCAATGCACTACTTGCTCCTCGACGTACTAGTCCACCTAATCCACCTCTACCTGTTGGTCTTGGCTGTCTTGATGGACGTGTTTGTCTCGTTGATCTTCCTCGACTTTGAGATGTATTATTGTTTCGACGATTACGGTTACTGCTCCTACGTCCACGTCGATCTCTATGGTTACCACTACCTGCACCACAATCTGCAGGTGGACGTATACCACGCATACTTGAAGCGATGCGCCCTAATATACCTGGCGCCCTACCTAATTTAGTAATTAGCGTAATAAGCTTAGCAAAAGGAGATAGCATTAACGCTCCGGCATAGCCAATAGCTGTAGCAGCCACTGACATTGCAAGCATACCTGCAGTTCCTAAAGCGATAGCTTTAGTTAATTTGGGATGCTTATCTGCAAAAGCTTGCACTTTTTCTGCACCTGCACTTAATTTATCTACCACAACATTTAATGCTGGTAATAACATATCACCAAACTTTAATCCTAAGGCTGCTACTTGATTCTTTAATAACTGAATACTATTTTCTGTTGTAGCTGAGCGTGCTTCAAACTCGGCTTGCATTGAACCTGCATATTGTGATTCGTCACCTACCATTCCAAATAGCTCTTTAAGTCGGTCTAAATCAGTAAGTAATGGTGCAATAGCTGCTACAGAATCTGAACCAAATAATTGTGTTAATATAGCTGCTTGTTCATGTTCCTCTAGCTTTTGAATACTATCAAAAACTTGTAAGATAGCTCCTTGTGCATCATCTTGCATTGCCTTTGCCATATCTGTTGCACTTAGTCCTAACTTCTCAAAAGCTTTCTTTTGAGTGTTTGTTGCAGATTCACCAGCTGTCATTTTTAAGACTAAATTTTTCAATCCCGTAGCTGCAATTTCGGGTGCAGTACCTACTTCAACCATTGCAGCCCCCAATGCGGCTACTTCACCAGTAGCTACACCGCCAACTTCACCTAATGGACCAATTCGTTGTAATACTTCTGAAATCTTGGGCGCTGAAGCTGCCGATTTATTACCTAAGTGATTTACTTTGTCAGCTAATTCAACGACTTCCTTTTGATTTATCTTAAAAGCTGAACGCCATTCAGCCATCATTTGCCCAGAGTCTTGAGCGGTCATATCAAAAGCAACACCCATTTTAGCTGCGTCCTTAGCAAAAGTCGTTAATTCATTTTTAGCAATGTTTGCTTGCCCACCTGAAGCAATAATTTCATTAAATTCTGTTGCTGACATGGGAATTTCCTTTGTCATAGAAATGATTTCCTTCTTCATTTCCGCAATTTCGCCATCTGTATCAAAGTCTACAACCTTTTTAACATCTGCAAAGGTACTCTCAAACTCAATCGCTTGCTTAATCGGCGCGGCTACAATACCAGTCTTAGCTATGGCATCCATCATAGCGCCACGTGAACCATCTCTTACACTGTTAATACGCCCTTCAAAAGCTTGCGCTCGATTGACACGTTGTTGGTGGCGCTCTTGTGATTGTAATTCCCGTTGTTGCCGACGTAATACACCATTTAAGCGCTCTTGTTGGGCAATGTATTGTGTCAGACTCATACCACCTTGACGATACTGGCTGTCTAATTGACGTAAACTATTACGTGTATCCGATATGCCACGTGTCAAACGATTCATTTGTGAGTCAGCATTTTGGAAAGCACCACGGAAAGAGGAGTCTAGGCGTCCTTGTAAGGCAAATGCGATTTCAAATAACCTACGTGACATTATTTCTCCTCCTTCTCGTCAACAATTTTGTTAGACACCGCAATCCAATCTAAAAACTGACGTATTGGCAAATCAAGCCAGTATGTCAGTGGTGTGTAATTTATTTGACTCATAATAAGCGCATTACGCTTGATCCAGTCTACTGACTTAATGTTGATTAAAAGAAAAAATCCTGTACCGCCGTAGTTAATGCAAAGTAAGCAACACCAGATAAACCTGCAATCGCTTCATAATCAACATCTAATACGACAGCTACCAATGCCGCACGATAAGGCATAGATGTAAGTACTGGCACATAGTCGCTGCCGCCTTCTTCACGATATTTTTTCTCCGCTTGCATCATATGTTTACCTGTAATACTTTCTGCAGAAAAAGAAAGAAGGTAGCTTTTTTCGCCACCTTCCTTATCAATTACCTTCGTTAACTCTTCACCTTTTTTATTGAGTAAAGGTTCTTTTAAATACACATCCATTTTTACTTACTCCCTTCCAAGTGCTACACGCACATCTTTTAAATAATCTGTACCAGCAATTTTATAAATATAGTTGAATTTATCAATTTCTAGTGTTTCAATGCCATCTTGTGAAATTTTTAGGTAGGATACTTCAAGCTCATTGTTGGTATCGCTATCTTCACCAACCGCTAATTTACCAAGTCCAATATTATGTGCCATTGTGCGCATCACTACCTTGTGAGGGATTACACGATACTCGCCTGTTGAGGCATTTTGTTCTTGTAATGCGCCACGTACCTCAAGTAAATGCGCACCTGGACGACTCAACTTAATAGCATGTGGTGTTAATGAACGCCAGTTAATTTTTACTTTTAGTGACTCTGTATGACCAAAAAGAGGTACTTCAACTTCACCTGAAATACCTGCTCCCTTAATTGTCTTTTTCATACTCGTAACAGTAGGTAACTCAACATCTACAACACCATACATTTCACCATCTGCATCATAAGCATGATAGGCAATTAAATGTTCTGTAACTGGATTACTCATCCTTTATCCTCCTTACACAAATAGGGTTTCCATATATTTTGGATCATATTCTAAAATAAAGTCCATCACGCGCATAGGCGGCGGTGGTGCTAGATACACATGAAAGCGATTAATGCCATCCAATAAATCTGTCGTTGGATTTTCGTCGCGTAGAAAGGCTACGCGTCCACCTAAAATATAGCCACGACTTGCTAAACCATTTAACCAAACGTTATTACTATCAATAATCGATTCAATCATACGGCGGCTCGTATTAGTGTCAATCTTTTGCCACCATGTCATTACTAATTGATTTGTAATCCAGTTGAACATACGGCGAATATTAATAAATGTATCCTTTGGGTCCGTATTGGCAGGGTATGCTCCTGTACGCTCGCCCCAAGCTTTTTGACCGCCGATAAAGTTCAGTGTTGTCACGATTCCCTGCCCATTAAGGTAGTTAGCTTGTGTTGGGCCTAACAATACCTCGTTACCATCTTTTAAAACAGCAGCATTCATCTTCAGATTTTTATTCGATGGGTTTTCTGTGGGAATATCGTCATTTATGCTATCCACTTTACAGATTAATGAAGCTAACTGTGTAGATAAGTGATACTGTTTACTGCCAAGCGCAATTTTGGGCCAGCAAACAATTTGGCGTGGATCGACATAATTATTCTTTTCTTTCCACGCAGGTGCATCTGTATATTTTTTAATGATTGCGGTATCAATATCCGTTAATGCCATTGCCGAAAAGTGCCCGTTTAAATTGCTAGTCTTAGCCGCCATTACTGTAGCTACCTCAACATCCGTCGAGTAACCTGGTGCAATAATTTGTCCTGGGATCAAACGTGTACGAGGAAACACTGTATCAACACACTCCAAGCCAAATGGTTGACCACTCTCGACATCAATACCACCAATAATATCTTTCTTAGTAATAGCTTCAGGTGCTAATTTATCATATTTAGCTACCACTTGCGTTTTCTTAGCGATTGCTGCAGCTAAGTCACTTTCTTCAATTATTGTAATGATTAACTCGCCATCATTTGTAAAAGCTGCTACATAATCACGCAACGCTTCAAATTTAGTGCTTCCTGCTGTCAATTCAATGCTATCTTTTAAAACGCCCGCTTCTAGTAAGGTAACACGCAGTTTAGCATCAAAATACAATTCTTCATTCTCTACTGCGGCAATATGTTCCTTATTATCGAGCACATTAATAAGTACCAGTGGTGCAACGCTATGCGCTTTAAAATGAGAAGACATTGCCTCACAAAGCGTATACTTTTCCCAGTCGTCCGAATAACCGAACTGCTCTGTTGCTTCGCTTAAGTTGTAGCAAAGCGTGGCGGTATTAGGGGCTACGGGTGCTTTGGCTAAATGGATAGGTGCTGTCCCAACAACTACAGTTAAACCTGCACTTGTATTAGCAGGTGGCACTAGACTTGTAGGTACTTCGCTTGTATAGACACCGTGTTTATACATGGCTTGTCACTTCCTTTCGTCCATTTGTTACAGCTGTGTAGGCTTCATTTAATAGTGTGCCTGCTGTCTTTAATTCTTTTTCTGCCTCTGCTAATTTATCCGTTGGTACAAATAAATTTTTTAGCAAAGGTTCTTTGTCAAACAAAGCATTGACCTCTGGTGGTAACCCACCTTTAAAAACCATCGCACGTTGTAATAGGCCACCCGTTAAGTTTGGACCAATATACATAACCTGTGTTTCATCCTTGCGACGTTTTGTCGTCACCTTGCGCTTTACAGTCGTTTTATTCTCCACGTAAAAACGCCTCCATTTCTGCATTAATTTTATTTTGCTCTAACGTAACCATTGGCATTTCCCAATAGGTTTCAATGGCTGCTAAATATTGCGGTGTTGCTTGCTCAGGTGGCAACACGAATTTCATAGGATGTGCTTTACTCATACGATGCCGCTTTGCCACGCTAGGCATTTTAAGCAATGCTTGCTGTATTGGCGTAAGTAAATTTAATACATCTCGCCAGCCTTTTTGCATGCTATGCACACCACCAATAATGTCTACACGTGCAATCGTATTTTCCATATAAATAAAACGAACTATCACACAAGGATAGTCCGCTTCATTTGGGCGCTTACTTGGTAGCTCGTCATCATGCACAAGTACCTCAGCTATTTCATTATTGCGATTTTCCATAGGGCGGTCTTTAACAACTTGGCGAATGAAATTAACTAAATCATCTACTAACATTACTGGCGTACTCAACGTGTCACTCCCCCTAAAATATTACCCGCTTCATGCGATAAACGATTTACAAACTCTTCGCCCATCACCGTTTCAATTTGTAAACGGTGCTCTGGGTTGCTTAACATACCTGGTACGGATGGGCCATATAACTCATCCAGTGGGCGGCGCTTTGACGTACGTCTCATATAAACGCCTGTGCCACCACTTGCATAACTGTCATTAAATGCACCCGCGACAAAGGCACGACTAATTGTTTTACCGCCTGTGCGTCGCACTTGTACTTTAATAGGAGCACGACGTTTAGGTGTTGGACGACGAGGGTTCACGCTAAACTCTGTTAGTTTATGCGTATACCCCTTTACCTCAAGTACGCCACTATAGCGTTGGATTTTCATATCATTGCGAGCTGTAGCAGCCTTAATCGTGTATTGCGTTCGCACAATACGCACAGACTCCGTACGTGCTTTCGTAACAGCACGCTTTAATGCTCGCCCTGTTGCCCTTTCAATCCCACCTGGCAAATGAGCAAGCTCTTCTCGTGCTCTTGCTAACCCTTGCTCTACAATATCCATCAGCCAATATTCGCCTCCAGTTCTATGGTGTACATACCAATGTCCTCACGACAATTGCACACCGTATAAAATTCACCTTCGAGCGTTACGGTTTGTCCTTCTACTGGCTTATAATCTAGCTCTTCTTTGCGAATAAAAAGAGTGATTGCATCTTTAAAAATGCCATCACCCTCATAATTAATATTCACTTGATTACGTTTAGCGTATACATCATCGTCACGCACGGCCGTAATTTCTTTGCCATCAAACTCTAATTTCTCGGCAAATTCATCTTCGGCTAAAAACACTTCAAAATCTTCCCTAAGCAAATCTTTAAAGCTTGTCATTACGCATCATCTTCCAAAAATTCATTTACAAATCCTTGCGCAATGATTGCTTCAATCACCTGTTCTTTTTTTGTGCCTGCAGCTAGATCAACCTTATGCGACTTAGCTTGACGTAGTAGTTCATCCGCTCCGTATGCCTCGTCTAAATCACGTTTCAGTGCTTCATACTCAGCAGGATTGATTGGTGGCTGCGCTACTTTCTCTGCCATTACTACTGTTTGTACACGTTGTGCAGCACGTAAACGAATTAAACGTTCTTCTTCTTTTTTCGTTAGCTTTTCAATTAAGCTGCCTTTTTCATAAATCTTGCCACTGTGATTAACGGTAGTGAGTGCTTGTAATGTCATCGTTATGCCTCCAATACATGCGCCACAAACCAACTATCCGCCTGTGTTGGTACCATAAGTGGTTTCGCATTTAATTGATACATTTGACGAGCAGGATTGCGTTCTACCCATTGTGACGGCACACGTGTTTCTTCGTAAGTAACAAGCGCATTGCTTTTATCATCAGCAATGGTAACAGCTGCATATAAACGAGCATAATCTGCACGGCTATTTAATAGCGCAACTGTACCCGCTGGCACTAATGGTTTCATTTTCGGATTTTTTTCATCTGTAAAATCGTCCAAGAAGTGTTCATTGTACTCGTAAATATCAATACCTTCACGAGTGAGCGTACCGATATACGTCACACCGTTAGGCAATTGACGTGGGCTCATTTCGCCGAGCGAATATTTACGTACATCAAGCATTTCTTTAATATCTGGGTGACGTAAAAACTCATCTACCACATCAGATGCCATAATCATCGTATCAACATTTACAAAGCCCGTGATTTGTACTTGGCGCACCCAACGTTTAATATCACCAAGTGGCTGACTTGTTGGGTCTGACCATAGCTTTTTGCCTGATAAAGTTTCACGGTTTGTGTGATTGAAGTCAATGACATGGTTTAATCCTTCGCCCACCACATCAATTTTGCCCTCAAAAATAGCTTGAGCACACATATATTCCTCACGGCGTGTAATCATTTCTTCAAGCATTAAGCTGTCTTCTAAAAATTTCTTTTTACCACGTTCTTCTGGTGTCATGCCGCCGCTCGTTGACTCACCTGCTGTACGCATCATTAGATCAAAAGCAGTTGTTACAGTATGCGGGCCCACAAGTGGTGGTTGGTAAGTTTCTGTATAGAAGCCTGTATTTTCGACTAACTTACCACCAATGCGCTCATGTACAAAGGGTGCCATTTTACGATGCCCTTTTTTAATGTCTACATCTACTTTTGCTGTAGGAAACTTCTCCACTTTCGTGAAAAATGTATCACGTAAAAATGTCTTTGGCGTATCCATTAAGTTAATAACCGCAAGTTGTGAACGTGTTTCTAATAAATTTAACTTAGACATTATAATCCTCCTCATTTTTAACTGCGCTGTCTAAATAAATACCAAGTTTGCGTAATGCTTGTTCATACTCCACAAACACCGCTTCTTTCGGCAACAGCACTTTATACTTATTAAATTCTCCTGCTGCATAATAAACAGAAGGTCGAGGCTCACCGCTCGTAGCGATTGCATCGGCCATAATGCCATACACTTTATCAGCAGTGGCAATGGTTGCTGTTGCTTGCCCTTGCTCATTAAGTGCAAATACTTGTCCTGCCGCTAACTCTTCATTGGCAGCTACAATAATATCCTTCGTTACAACAGGCGTTTGAAAGCCTGACAGTAAATTTTCATACGGTTGCTGATACATTATTTAACCTCCTTGTACATGCCTGCATTTTTAAGTAGTTGTGCCGCTTGATCCTCAATAGATGGCTCATTACCTGGTGTACCTTGCGCTTGATTAGTAATTGCGTTAAGTGCACCTGCATCCTTCTGCATATTTTTAAAAGTATCTGTACCTTTTTGGCGTTGGTTTTTCAAAATTTCAATTGCGGCAACGTCAGCTGAAATGCCTGTTTCAAACTTAGCTTTAACAATAAATTCTTCCGAGCCAGGAATCGCAATATCTTCTAAATTTTTAATACGCTCACGCTCTTGCTCTACACCCACATTCATTACTGCGTTGTATACGTCAGGGTACTTAGCTAATAGTTCTTCTGGTGTCATACTATCGTCTCCTTTATTTTTAAATTGCGTTGGCACACCACCAACTGCTGATAAATCATGGCTAATGCTATTTAAGACAAGCGTCTTACCTTTAGCGCTAACATCCATGTCAACGTCTTCCATTAGCTCATCCGCAAAGCCTAATGCCACGGCTTCTTCACCATTCATCCACTTAGTTTCATCCATCAATGCAGAAATTTCATCACGTGACAGCGATGTTTTACGTTCATACGTATCAATAATTGTGTTTTTAACTTTAGCAAGCAGTGCCTGCGTTTGGGCAAAGTCTTTTTCTTCGCCATAAGCAAATGTCCACGGATTATGAATCATCATCAACGCATTTTTAGGTTGCTTAATAACATCTGCAGCCATTGCAATGACAGTTGCAGCAGAAGCCGCTAAACCATCAATAATCGCAATTTTATGAGCGTTATAATGGCGCAATACATTGTAAATGGCTTGTGCTGTAAAAACATCACCACCACCGCTGTTAATGCGTATGGTTAGTTCATCGACTTGACCTAGTGTCGCTAAATCTGCCACAAAACCTTTTGACGTAATGTCGTCCCACCAGTCATCTTCGCCAATATCACCATACAAAATTAACTCAGCTGTCCGCTTCTCCTGCTGGCTGTTCTTCACTTTGTTCATCATCTTCCAAAACTTCTTCGGCATCTTTTAACCCTCCTTCCTTCATCGCACGTTCCTCACGAACACGTTGCGGTAAATTGCGCCAAAAATCGCCACCTGTAAGCTCTGCCGTTTCCTTGGCGCGTGTACTAAAGCCTTCATCTACACGCTTTATTGCCGCATTTACTTCTTTTAGTGGGTCAATCTGTCCTTGACTTGGACCATTCCATTCGGCCCCACAATAAGCCTTTTTGATTAATGGATCATCAAAATAACCAGGTGCATCAATACGACCTAATGCAATTGCTTCTGCCAACCACTCTTCATAAATTGGTTGACAAAATCGTGCTGCAAGCCATTCTCGTCGCATACGAAACATTTTCCATGCTTCAAGCAAAGCTGCACGTGAAGCTGAATAAGATGATGTAAAATGTTTTAACAATAATTCATATGGCAACTCTAATGACGAGCCAATTTGACGGCATACCGAGCGCACAAAGCCATCAAACGTCGCATTATTACGCATAGGATTAGCTTGTTCAATTTCTTCACCATCACCGAGTGAAATAATAGCTCCTGCTCCTAGTTCGTAGCTGTTCTCGTCTTGGGCATCAACTTGATCTGATTCGGAAATACTTTCACCAAAAGGTGCTTCGTCTGGCGAGTCAGACTTAATAAACACGGTATACATACTTGATACAAGGGCCGCCATCAACTCTGCTTCAGTGTAGCGACCTAATTGTTTAATCGCTTCAATGGCTGGAGATAATAAAGGAACGCCCCGACGTTGTTCAGGGCGTTCCGCAATCATTAAATGTAAAATATTTTGTCTGCCGCTCTCCTCACCAAACTTTGGTATGCGGTGCCATTCTTTTTGTTTAGAACTTGATGTTAAAGGATGGATATTACACACATGATAATGCGTCACATCGCCATAAATTCCAAGCTCAACACCACTTAAAATTGTTTCTGTATCGCGGCCACCTGGTGACGTTACTCTATCGGCTTCTAACAAATTTACGGTTAGCTGATAAGGTGTACCTGGACTCTCACGATAAGGTAGTGTGGCAAATATCTCGCCACTCATTAAAAAGCTTAGAAAAGCGATTTGCTGTAGCTCATAAAAATTATTCATACGCATAGTGTCCACAAATATTGACTCTGACCATAATTTAAATTCTCGCTCAACTTGTGCTTCCCATACACCTGCTTGCTCTTCGTCCATATTTAATACTGTGTAATCAATTTGCGACTTCAGTCGTAAGCCTGCACCCACTACGTTGGTACGGATTGTTTTTAAAGCACCTGTTGCAATTGGTGTGTTCATATATAGGTCGCGTGAACGCTCACGTAGGGTTTCTAAGTTTTCATCAATGTCTTCTGTTGGACTACCACCGCTTGAAATCCATCCAATCATACTTTTCTTACGTTTGCTGGCACCACCATGCGAATAACCTGTGTTCATAATTTTAGCGATTTGACGAGCTTGTTGCCGTTTAACGCCAGCAGATGGATTAAAAAAATGCACTACCTTGTCTATAACATTCATCTACTTCACTCCTTATAAATCTCTTGGCACAATGCGTGTTACACGGCGCTTTTTCCGACCTTCCACACGGTCAAGCTCTGTACGCCAAAACTTAATTTGCTCACGTACCTGATGCAAGTTAGCTCGTTCCAAACGTCTCGAACCAATTTGATATGCCTGACCTTTCGCAATTGCAGCTTCTGCATTTAACCATAGATGTAAACGTTCTTTAATTTCTACACTACTCCACATGTTATAACCCCCTTGATACTTGTTTTCGCTTTCTACGTCTGCGTCTTGGTGCTTCCATGCCTGTTTTTCCTGACTTACGTAAGCTTTCAAGCAAATCAAATTGTGGATTTATAATCTTTAAAGCAGCTGTAGCATAGTTGCGTAAATCCAGTGGTTCATTTCGTACACCGCTTTTCTTCACCCAAATTACTTTAGGCTGACCATTGACATATTTTATTTTGCGTTGCTCTGAAGTAATGCCTTTAAAATACATCTCATCATAATTACGCTCTTCGTTTGCTGGATAGATACAATAACCGTGTGCTTCGTTATCTACTACTTTTAAACGATTAACCACCATTTCTTTACCTGCATCAACGCCAATACTAAATAGAGCTGCACGTTGTCTATTATTACGTGTGTGACGACCTACAAATGGTACACCTTCGCCGCCACGTCCTTTAATTGCATACACTCTACGATGCTCACGCGCTTTACAAAATTCATAAACTTCTTGTGTATAATGACCGCCACTATCGACGCAAGTGCATGATATGGCTAGTTGCACACCGTCTTCAAATTCAAAAGACTTTTGTAAATAATGGTCAAGTGTGTCCCAAACATCACCTTGCCCTGGGTCACCCATAAAAATTTGATAGCTAATGCCATAAGATTGGTCATTATGTCCCCAACCGACTACTTCAACTTCTAAGCGATCATCTTGAACGTCAACACCAGCAGTTAAAATCAACACTCCTTCTGGTAATTCGGCTTTATACTCTATGCGACGCTTTAATAATGGCTCAATATCTTGTGACTCATAATCCTCAATCCATACTTCACCAAGTGTTGTGTTAACCCATGCTTTTAAGGTTTCTTGACTCTTTTTTGCCGATTTAAAGTTAACAATAATATTACCCCAACTCTCCCAAGGTGACATTAATGCATTTAAGTGAAAGCCTCTTCGATTTGACGTTTTATCACCTGTCACTACCCATTCACCTGGACGACTTTTCCACTCTTGTTCTGTATGTAACTCTTCACAATACGCGCACTTCATACTAACAGGTTCAAATATGATCTGCTCCCATACATATGGTTGAAAATAACCACAACTCGGACACGATATATACCACTCTTCTTTAGTAGAATCGCGAAACTCTTTATAAATACGCGACGTTTTTTCTTCTGTTGGAGTAGACACTGAAATCTTTTTCGCGTCCCAAAATGTTTTGGTACGTTGATGCGCTAAAAATAGTGGATCACCTTCACTCCCCGCTGACGCTGGGAAACGGTCCACCTCATCAGCTAACACAATTTTAATTGGTCGACTTGCTAAACCTGCAGGCGAGTTAGCACCAACAAGTGTTAAATGCCCACCAGGAAACTTTTTATGTAACAATGTGTTGTCACCATCACGTGCAGCTGGATCACCTACCTTAGAACTTAATGTTTTACTATCACGTATCATAGGCGCAATACGGTCTTTACTATATGCTTGGGCAATTTCCAGCGTAGGCATCAGTAGTAATATAGGTGCTGCGTTATAGTCGATGTAATAGCCAATAATATTATTAATCAGTTCCGACTTTCCAACCTGTGCTGATGCCATAACCACAACCTCTTTAGTATTACGGTCTGTCACACAATCCATAATCTCACGTTGATAAGGTGTGCGACTCGTACGCCAACGTCCTGGCTCAGCTGAAGATTCCTTTGACAAAATACGATACTCATCTGCCCATTCACTCACCGTTAATGTAGGTGGTGGCGCAACGACACGTGCTAATCGGGCAAATAAACGCTGTGTGCTTTTAAAACCTTGCGCAATATCCTCAGATAAATCTGTTAAACGCTCACTCGCCTTGCTCATCGTCATCACCTTCTGTCACTGACACAAACATTGCTGGGTCATAATAAGATAATTCTTCTAACACTTCGTTCATTTGGGCCTGTAATAACTCCTGTAACTCACCAACATCAATAATTGTCACAAGCTCAGGTGCTAATTTAGTAGGTAGCCCCAGTAGCTTTCCTCGAAACGCCATTAACATATCATTCATCACGGCTTCAATAGCTGATGCCTTATGCATTTGACCTTTTAAGTGAGATAACTCAATTTCAGCCTTCTCACGCTTTGCCTTTTCATGCAAGAACCGCTCATACTCCAACGATTCCATAATGTCATCCGCTGAAACAGCATCACTTGATAACTTTAAATGTTTAATATAACGGTTAACGGTATCTACGATGTCATAACGTCCATGTGCAACTCGCTCTATAATACCTTCTTCTACTAATTGGCGTACACGACGCTCTGTCATGCCAAACATTTTTGCTACTGCTGTTGTATTTACAATCACCTGATCGCGTTTCACCATTTTTGTATCACCTCATTATTTTTATTATCTGGCTGGAAGGAACACGCTAAAAAACGCTGTGACTAACCGAACTTTGGGGTCACGGCGACCCGCAAGCAAATTTTTTTCAAAAAAAGAACCTACTTTTTTGGGATAAAAGAGGTTCTTTTCATGTAACTATTTTTTTATTTGTGCACATGTACATACTTTATTACAAAAGAATTTTATTTCATTTGTTAAGAATTATTTTTACATATTACTACTATAACAACTTCAAAGTAAAAAAAACTCCCAAGATACTCCCAAAATACTCCCATCATTTGCTTATAAAAAGAGCCCCTACTTTTAAAGTCCACTAAATTCAAAATGGGATACCTGAAATGTTGCTTCAAGCCTTGCTATGACTGCATTATGATTAACAATCAATATCATTTTTATCGTTTATCGTTAAAAATATTAGTTATACATAATGTATATTCTGTTAAACTCGTACACATCCACTAATGCTAGAGCTATCAAGCCTTCTCCTTAACCTCGGTCAATGAGTTTAACATAGCCGTTTTAAGTTAAGCTAACAGTGCAAAAGAAAAACAACAGCTTCACATATGAGTGAAAGACTGCTGTTGGTTGCCGATAACACTTTATAACTTATCAATTTTAGCTTGTAAATCTTTCACGTTTTGCTCAATAATATCGCTTAACTGTTGTAACACCCCCTCAATTAAAAGCCCTTTTTTATTAGCATTAACACAAACATTTTTAATGTCAGCAAATTTATAACTTCCTTGATAATATTCTGCTTTATCACAAATATGCGTAATTTCCTTGATGATGTTTATATCTAAAATTTCTATTTCCTTTATACACTCATGTACTTCTTGCAATTTTTTTTCATCCAATTTGTACATACGAAACTGCGCTTCTAAAACCTCAATCATTGTTATGCTATCATTACCTTTAGAAGAAAACTCTTTAGACTTCTCTTTGAATTCTTCCTTATACTTTATAAACAATTCATGGTTATCTTTATGACTGGATTTCAATCGCCCTTCCATTGTTCTAAATATTGTTAGGAATTTATCCACTGTCAATGAGTACTCACAATAGTTCTCTTTAAATAGTACTAATTGATGTAATGTCTTCTCTTGTTTTTCAATATAATATATCGTCTTAAATCTTTTTCGTTCTTTTTTATCATTAGCTTCTGCTGCGGCTTCTATAGCTACCTCTTGCTGTTTCATAATTTCCTTATGATTCTCATCCTGTTGCTTTAGCATAATATGAGTTGTATACATTACAGCCATTAACCCAACTATACCTCCTAAATAACTACCCCAAAAAGCAATCCAACTTTCAGCATCTCCTGCGATTACAGCAAATACATCACAATATGTGATGATTACTCCTAATATTAAAGGTGCAATTATTATTATTCCTAATATTATTACTATATTTTTTATTTTAAGCAATCCAATTTCACCTCAATACCCCAGCATCTCTACTGATTTTTGTTGTTGGTCTCGATTGATACCAATGTACCTAAGTGTAACATAAGGAGTAGAGTGATTAAACATATCTTGTAACATTCCTATATCTTTTGACTCCCTATAGATATGGTAGCCAAATGTCTTACGTAAAGAGTGCGTACCAATGGAATCCATATGTAAAGCGTCCGCAGCTTCACGTAAAATCTGATACGCTCGCACACGTGTGATAGGTCGGTTCGTGCCTTGGCGTGACTGAAACAAATAGTCATGCGCCTCCATATCTGCAATATAATGCGCAATCATGCGTTTAAGTTTCGGGTTAATAGGCATTAGCTTAGACTTACGTGTCTTTAACTCTCTTATCACCAAATCACTTTTTCCTTGAACATCACGCACACGCAATGCTAAAATATCACTTATCCGTAACCCCGCATATACGCCCATCGCAAACATTAGTGCATCTCGTTCACTGCGCTCTCGTAAATATCTCATCATCAGTGTCACTTGATCCGTGTCTCTTATAGGCTGTACAAACTTCATTATTCATACACCTCCACACCCAGCGCTATTGCCAACTTACATAATGCGCTGCCTTGCACACGATAAAAATGGCTCTCACTTATACCCAACTCTGAATAAATCACATAATTAAACATAGGCTCTGCCTGTAAGTATTTTAACGCAATCAATTGACGTTCCATCTGGCTCAACTTTGTGAGTGCTGCGTTAAGTAACTTCATAAATTGTTGCAACTCCTGAAGGCGATCTACATTTACAATGGCTGCTCGTTCCGTTGATGATGACTTTGCATTTGAAAAGTTCGGCATTTCTAGTGTATAGGTTGCTGTCACCTTTGGCATAACTTCACAAGCTGCAGTTAATTGATACGTGCGGTACTGGCGCAATACACGCTCTGCATTCTTACGTGTACCCTTTTCATGTAACTGTTTCATCTCTAACATATTCAACACTCCTTTAATTTTGACAATAAAAAAAGACACCCTTCCTAAAATTAATTAGGTTGAGTGTCTGCGAATGGATTCGGAAGACTATATTAATTACTTTCCAAAAAATCTTTGTTTATTTTATATATTTTAGGTCTGTTTCCTTCATATAAAACATATCCTTTATTAACCAAACCATTTATCGTTTTTCTTGCTGTAGTTGAACCTACATGAATAATTTCTTTCAATTCATTTACTTGCAATCCTGGGGTAGGAGCAAATAAATAATCTTGCGCCAAGATGTATAATAAAGAACATTCTAAATCGATAAGTTCATCCTTTTCTCGAACTTCTTCGATCGCTTTTTTAGCTAAATTCAACAATGTCGATTTTTCTTTAACTTCCCCTAACATCGTCTTTTGTGTTTCGTTTATTATTTCTAACATAGTTTCGATAAATTCATTTAATTCGCCAGCATTACTAAATTTATTTGTATTTTCAAAAATAGATAAGTATTTTTTAGCATTAAAGTTACATCCTCTAGATAATGAAATACTTGTTATTTCAGAATACTCTTGTTGAAGATATAAACTACTGATAAATCTAGATGTCCTACCATTTCCATCATAGAAAGGGTGAATATACCCAAAATAGTAGTGACCTATGATAACTTTAATAATAAGGGGTATTTCTTCCTCTTCATTTAAGAAAGCTAACATATTTTCTAGTTCATTTTTAATTTCTTTCTCTGGATACACTCCTTGGTGAATCTCTTTTTGTGTACCAGACTTTTTCAATACTACACACTTATCTTTTCGGAATATGTCACCATCAGGTAATTCTTTCTCATCAATCTCTTCTTTTAATAAATAATCATATATTGTTCTAATATCTTGAATTTTGTCGATTTGTTGTAATTTCTTGAGCATTAGTTGAGAGTACGAATGAATCATACTAGTAAATCTAGCCTTGGTTTTTTTATTCATAGCTAACGCTCTTGCGCTTCTGACTAACTCCTCTTTAGAACTTCTTACTCCTTCAATCTCATTAGTATTTTGAAGCTCATTTATAATACTTTCTAATATATATTTATCTTTAGCGATTTCTGGGAGATCTTCAAACTCTTCTTTTAATAGAGCATCGTATTTGTTGATATCTTGTGATAATTTAAACATTCTTAATGTTGGTATAAAATACAATGGATAAATGTTAGATTGATTCATTGGCTTTATAGCTAATTTCAAAACTACTGTAGTTTCACCTTCACGCCTTTTTTCATACTCACGATTAAACTCTGTTGATGTTTTCATTGAGAAAATTTTATATAAAGGATCCATATATAACACTCCTTATTATCATATTACCTTAATATTATCACACTCACTTTTTCTATTTAAACTATAAGCTCAAAATATAGATATTTTGACATTTTAAATATCAAAACTCTTCGCCTTCATCAAACCTCAAGCGTTTCACTTTTCCTTGATGAGTGACAATTTTGGTTTCAGCGTATGCTGGTAAGGCAGCTACTTTTGCGACGCCGTTGGATAGCACGATGACACATGACTCAGGTAGCTCCATAATATCAACAGCCAGTAAACCTTCTTTTGTGATTGGTAGTTCAGTTAAACGCATAATGCTTCCTCCCTGTGCTATACTATAACTTGAGATAAGCAGGGAAGAAGCCTGTATACGAGTCACAACGGTCCTAAACGTTGTGGCTTTTTTATTTCTTACAACATTTCTCACATAAAGCGCCATATTGACATGCGTTTTGATAGAGTAGCTCATCTACACGTTCGCCATGCAACTTATAATGCACCAATATTTCTTTTGCTGTCATAGCTCATATCCTTTCAATACGTCATCCAATGTCATTTGACGTTTTAAAAAATCTTGTTCTGCTAAACGGTTGGCTAACGCTGTTGGTGTTTCAGGTACAAATAAATCATTAGGTTTACAGTTCAGATAATTGCACAAAACGTTCAGTGTTTTGAACTGTATGCCAACTGCCTTATCGTGATACAATGCAGTTAATGTGGTGCGTGAGATTCCCGTATCTTTTGAAACTTGTGTGATGCTCACACGACGCTTGGCCATTTGTATATGTAATATACTGCGCATGAGTTATGCCCCTTTCTACTCTACTACAATAAAAATTTTAATTGTCCACTTGGCGTGGCCGCCATTTGTACAGGTTTTTTTGATACATGTTGTTGATCCACCAAATTACGTAAATATTGATAGCGTTTGATGAGTAATGATTCTGAGCTATTATCTAAACGGTCTAACGTGTCACTTACAGTAGTCTCATCATATGCATATTGGTCTAGTAATGTTAAGATACGTTGGCGCATAGCCATAACCCCTCTCTATCGTTTTGTTAATACTAATTTCCCTGCCTGAGCATGCCCCATATAATAAGGCAAACTTGGTACCGTATGACGAAAGCTTTGTGGTGTGATCCCTCTCATTGTTGTTGCATCTGTAAATGTTTTATACATAAGCCTCCGTGCATTTTGTACACGGCCTTGCCCAAATTTTTGACGGTGTGCCTGGTCAACGCTTAGAGCTTCCAATCCTAACCAAAAGGCATAACCATAATGGTCTTGCACTGCATATAGTTGAATGGGCTGAATGGCAAATACATTTTGCTCCTTTAATGGCACAGCTTGTGGACAGTCCCACTGTACTTGTTGAAAGTCTGTTTGTGGTGTCACAAGCCCTTCTTGTAGTTGCCAAAAAGCGTCATACGTCATGCTGTAAAATTTATCGGTTTCGTAGTCTGTCGCACAAATGTTTTGCATTAATAACTCTAAACCCTCATGCACCGTTAAAGTCATAATCAAACACTCTCCCTGTTTCTTTTGTATAGATAGCACTCACTGTACCTGTTGGACCATTACGTTGCTTAGCAATAATCATTTCAAGTAAACCATTCCGTTCACTTTCTTTATTGTAATAATCATCACGGTACAAAAAGATAACAACATCTGCATCTTGTTCAATATTGCCTGAATCACGTAAGTCACTCATGAGTGGACGTTTATCTTGGCGTTGTTCAACACCACGTGACAATTGTGATAATGCCACTACAGGGCAATTTAATTCTTTGCTCATTTGTTTTAAATCCCAACTAATTTGCCCGATTGCTTGCGTTTGATTTGCTTTAGCATCTTCAGGTTGAATTAACTGTAAGTAGTCAATAAAAATAATAGGTGTTAGATCTTGGTTATTTCGAATCACCTTACGTGCTTGCGCTTTAATTTGCGCCACGGTTAGACTAGCGCGGTCATCAATGTGTAAATTATAACGACTCATCTCACGTATGGCCGTTGCCCAGTATGCTTTTTGTTTATCACTAAAAAACTGATAGGGATTTCGCATTTTTAAACGATTGAAACCACCTACTGTTGCGATTTGACGGTCAATTAATGTCTCACGTGACATCTCAATAGAAAAAATAATAGGTAAATATTGATGTGTTTTACCTGCAGCTATCGCTAATTGATTCATGACATCCGTTTTCCCCATCGAAGGGCGTGCTGCAATGATAGTCATCTCCTTCTTTTGAAAACCGTTTAACATACGATCTAAATCACGCAAACCTGTGGGTACTCCTACATTTTCAACAGCTTCGATATAGGGGCGTTCTAACAGATTAGCCAAATTATTTTTTATATCCGTATCGATATCACTCACATTATCTTGTATGTTATCAAGTGCTTGTTGTACTTGCTCGATTGCCCAGTCACCTTCTTGCGCATTAAATAAAATAGCTCGTTTTTGATCATTGCGCCAGCGTTCTTGTATTAGTGCTACATACTGTTCAAATTTCGCCTCATTGGCAAAGCTTGTTAGCTCACTAAGATAATTAGCGCCTCCCAAATTAGCTGGGTCTGTTGTAGTTAACAAAGTAATATAATCAACAGCCTTTGTTTGCGATATTAACTCACACATACTTGTAAAAATAGTTTTATGAATATGTGTCGCAAAATGTGCCGCTGTTATCGCTGTATCACTAATTAAATAATTATCTTTCAACATACTACCTAGTACACTTTTTTCAGCTAATTCAATACGATCCTGCATTACCAATCCTCTCCTTCATTAAAGTTAAGCTCCACACTTGCTGGTACGGTTACATCAGCTGATATTGATAGCGGTGCCTCGTTGAGATATGCTTCAAATTTTGTGCCAAATAAGGTGGCTGGGCGTAAGTAGTTTTGCATATCTGTGTTTAACCACTGTTTTGTTTTAACATCGATGACTTTTTTAAAGTCGGATAAAATGAACCCCTCGTTGTTACGAGCTTTAATATATTTTTGTGTGACTGTCGATTGAGCTCTAAAATTTTTTCCTGTTTTGAGATTTAAATAAGCGACAACGTCGAGTGCCAACTCGACAGTATTATTCTTATTACTCTTAATCTCTTTGGTTATTGGCCTATGCAAATTGCCTAGACTACTCTGTGCATTTTGCATAGGCTTATCTGTGCAATCTGCCTCCCTCATCTGTGCATTTTGCACACCTTGCAACGTCGCCATTTGCACATAGTCAATGCGATACCATTTTGTGTTATCCATTTTCATGCGATTAAAGCGGTTTGTTGTAATAATTAATCCCTGTTTCTCCAGCTTGGCCATTGCTCGGCGGATCGTATCTCTCGACCAAAATGGAAACTCAACTTGCCACTCATCATACGTGCGATAAATCCACGCATAATCTTCACGGATATTACTTGAGATTTGCAACCTAAAATGCAACTGTTGTAAAATAATAGCCTCGTTTAAACCTACCAAGTTAGCGAGACTTGGTAGGACTTGTAGAGGTGGTTCATTAATTAATAAATTCATATATAGACCTCCTGTGATACTACAACCATACTTATTTCACGATTGCCAATGAGCGATAAATCGCATGGCTTCTGGTAAATCCACTCGACAAATATCACGATAACTCGACACTTGGTATGTCTTTTTCAATGCATGATAAAGTTTAGGATATAACTTAGCTTGATATGCACGAGATGTAGACAACCCTTGTACACGTTGACGTACAGCGATTTGCACACGCTTTTGTTCACCTGTATGGATCGTTGCTTTACGCAATTCTTGTTCTAAATGGCTTACTCTATGTTCAATTGCCACAATATACTCTGGCGATGTAATCAATGCAGCTGTTTGTGGTGCATATTCACTTGGTTTAGTAAAGCATTGTGACATTAACAATTGAAATGCACGACTTGCTGCCTCTGTACGCAAAGACTTAGCAAATTGCCATGCCCCTTTCTCTGTCCATAAATATAAAGTGCTGATGAATTTTAGGGTGGCGTCATTTTGTCGTGAGGCTTTAAATCGTTTTAATTCATCACCTGTTAGAGCATAATAATGCTCGCCTTGAATAAAAGCCTTACGATTACGTTGAAAGTTACGCAACAAACTTTTTGCCTCTACTTGGTAGGCATCTGCTATTTGTTGTGTTGTTAAAGTACGTTGCGAAGCATATTCAATTGTAGTAGGTAACATCTTCTCTTCCTCCTTTGCAAACATAGCGAATATCATGCTATACTTTGCTTAATCACAGTATTTTAGTTGTTTAACTTGGCACAGTTAAACAACTTTTTTTATGCGCAAATTTACGCAACCCCCACCATTAGCGGTGGGACGCTCTGAGCCTAATGCCTGTTTATCCTCGCTCAGACGAGTTTGTTTTTCCACTTTGCAATCTTTCCCCTTTAAGATAACGTTCACTATTTCTAACATTATCTTCTACTTGTTACAATGTTTTAAAGGGGGTGACAATCTTGTACATTTACAAAAGCTGTGTTGGTACTTTTACAATACGTATGACTACTGAGGGTTATGGTTTATTTATTGGCAGTGAGTTACTGGGTAATTACCAAAGTGCCATACAAGCTGCTGATGAAGTCTACACTCATACCACTGGTTACGACAGTTGGGATGATTTAGACGGAGAAATCGATGCACCTACAGACATTTCAGCTTGGGAGCCTATTCGCTAGGTTTATCATTTTCTTTTGCATCCAAATTTTCTAATCGGATGGTACGTTTAGCAATAGTGATTGAACGCACAAGCTCTGCGATAACATGAATATCGCCTGAGCTTGTGTTTGGTGTAAAACTCTTAATTTGCTCAGTAATAAATTTTTCAGTTGCTTCAACCATTGCTTCAGATGTTGTAATAGGTTTCATAACTACACCTCCCTTCCTTTAATGATTTGTATTATATTCACTGGTATAATCCTCCTAGAAAGCGAGGTGGATATATTGAATATATTTGATATTTTAAGATCATTAACACCAAAACATTTTGTTGACTACGGTGTCGTTATTGCTAACAACGACATCGTTAACGCTTGTAAACTTTATGGTCAAGATAATGCAGACATAATTAAATCCTTACTGTTGAATCTCGAAAAACAGAATAAATTATCTATTGTATACATGAATAAATCTGGATTTGAAGATTTAATAGTTGGTGTTAAATTACGTTAGAGTTTCTCTGATTGCATCGCTACATTACTCAGCGAACTGCCTACCACTTCGATCTGATAGGTAGTTCTCCCATTGTTAGCAATTAAGTAATAAAGCAATATAGCTACTTGCATTTCATTTAGTCCTTCCAGTTGCTCACTCGTAAGCACTGTGATCTTTCTAGCCTCTTTTTTAGATGGAAACATGTCATTCACCTCACAATTTATTATCATTAAGAATCAATGCTGATATAATTCACCTAGAATGGACAATTAAGCGGTGAAGTAGAACTTCGATATGCCACAGATGTATTTTTAGTAGACCAAAATAATTCTATAAAATACTAACTAGTGGTGGGACGCTCTGAGCCTAATGCCTGTTTATCCTCGCTCAGACGAGTTCTCTTGCTATAAAGAAATTGCCGAATGTATCACGTTCAGGTAAGCCATTTTCTTTGGTCAGCGTGGCAGGCTCTACGGCTAATGCCTGCTCACAAACACGACAGCATAATGTAGTGTCTGTTGGCGCAATATAGCGTTTGCCTTTGTCTCCACATTCACACCAGTAATAGGCTTGGTAATGTTTTGTACCATCTTCACGTACTTTGATGCCCGTCTCCCATTGCTTTTGCGCTACTAAGTCACCAATGGGGGTATGTAGTGTGCGTGTAGCATTAATTTTAGAGAGCTGTTTTGGTGTGTTTGTTTGCGTTTCTACAGCTTGTTTAATTGGTGTTGCCTCTATTAAGATGGGTTGTTGGAAAAAGCCCTGAATAATGGCGGTCACATGTTCCGCACTCACTTGCTCTGCCTTTAAATGTGCATGGGATAAGGTTACTTCAATATTCATTTTGTACCTCCTGTGTTATAATGGATTATGATATTTTCTTGATGTGCTGATTAACTGCTGTAACAGTTAGTCAGCTTTTTTGTGTGTAAAATGATTGTTACGCATCGCAAAGTACAATTTAATAAATTGCTCATGCTTGGGTAAACGGCACCATTCGCCTGCTTTAATTTTCATGTTTTTCACCTGCCTGATATGCTTTAATTTCTTCAATCGTGTCTTGAATGCCAATGATACGTTGCTGCAAAAGATGGTATTCTAACTGTTTGTCCCAGATGTCTTGCGAGCTACTCTCCGCTACCTCTTGCGCCACATCACGTAACGCCTCTTGTTCTTGATTTGCCATGTCTTCTAAATGGTCAATAATCGCTTTTATGTGCATAACCTGCTCCTCCTTATATTTGAGTAAACTGTATGACAATTAACCGTTCTTTTAGCGTGAGCTTTGCCCAACCTCGTCTGCTAAACCACATACAATCACCTCCTCCTGTTTGGCCACAAAGGCCAAATACTCATAAGCTGCGCGAATACCTAATGCCAGCCCTTTATTCATGTACCGATAATTATCATGGTCACTACTTACTGCCTTTTGTTCAGCCTCTTGCTCTAACTGTTTAAAGTGCAACATTATCTCCTCTATTGACATGTTTGTTTCACCTCTTTTCACCACCTTAACTGTGATACCTTGTGCAGTTAATCGTTGCGCTAAGCGCTGTAAAGGGGAAGCCGATGTCGTAATAGGCTGTACTTTCATAAACTTGGTCATCCTTTCTCGATTTAGCTTCAGCCAACCAATCGCAAGGTAAAGTGGCTGACGAAGCTGAGCAAGGGTAACAAGTCATTAATGATTTGAATACCATCCATGCCATACATCATCGCTACTGCCACCTCTGGCATATTGGTCGCACTTACCCACTGCATAAACGTAGGCATATCAATCACCTTACGATTATTTTCAAACTTACTTACACACGAGCGTGTGCGATTTAACTCTTCAGCCAACCTATCTTGTGTAAAACCTGCTTTAATGCGTAATGCACGTAAAATCGGGCCCTGGTCAAATTGCTTCATACGATCTCACCCCCTTTTGTCTAAACGTTCTCATTTGGAACGTTATGAGATACAAGGAGCACCATAGCTTTACGATACAAACCGTACAATAAAGTTAAGTAGGAACCTGACGCATTAACTTATAAACCAGTGGGGCATTGGGTGAATTATGGTCAATCCACGTAGTATGTTGTACTATCCACCGAAATAATAAATCAGTGGGAATGAGCACCCCAGCTTCACGAAACACAGGAAAATCTTCTCTCCCTAATAACTCCGCAGCCTTCGTATCTCCAATTCGTAAAAGTTGCTTTAATTCATTTCGCGTTAACAGAGGCGGTAGATCATAATATGGATTAGCCTGCTCCTCTAAAATCGCCGTTAATTCCTCACGTATAATTTGTCGCAGCATCTCTGGATCAAAATTCACTTGGAACATCATTACTCCGCTCCTTATTCTTAAATTTGCGTTACCGTAACTCCCCTACTGGTCAACCAGTGGGCATGCTAATTTCTACAAATTGCCCTTACTATTGTTATAGAAAGAAATCAGCTTTTGGGGACAAATTCTTTAAAACAAAAGCTTACTTACCACAAAACAACACGATTCGTGCTTATTATGTGTAAAAAATTTCTTCTACACTTTTTTTAAAGTAAGAAGCGATTTTTATTTTTATTTCGTCTCTTGGAATTCTCTGACCGTTTTCATACATTTGCCATGCACTAACACTAATACCTAAGTCACTAGCTATTTCTTCTCTAGATCTTTGACCTCTAAGAGCCACAAGTGTTCTACTAATTTTTTCTTTATTCATACTCTCCCTCCTTTACCGCACATTATGTGTTGATAAAACAACTATATAACAGCACAAAACGTGTTGTCAACTTATTATTTTTTAAAATCCTTTTTAACACATCTTGTGTTAAAATTAAGTTAGGTGATATGATTATGATTGAGCTATTTGGAAAAAGATTAAAATCTTTAAGAACTTCAAAGAAAATGTCGCAAAAAGAATTTGGTAAATTATTTGGTTTAGCAGAAAGCACAATTGGTATGTATGAACGTGATGAACGTAGACCTGATTTTGAGTTACTAAATAAATTCGCAAATTATTTTGATGTAAGTACAGATTATTTACTAGGAAGAATAGATACACCTAATCCCTATTCACAAGAAAAAAAGAGTGCTGATGAAGAAGCCTTCCAAAAATTCTTGAACGATCCTAACTTGCAAGTGTTCTATAAAGAACTGCCTAACTCGGAAGAAGAAGAAATTGAAATGTTACGTGAGTTTTGGGAGTTTATTAAACATAAAAATAAGACATGAGTAATCGTGTCTTTTATTTTAAAAATACATGGCAATATTTTTCATTATTAGAGTTATATAGATACATTAGAATGGAGGAGACATATGGACTATACGTTTAAAATTCAAGGCTCTGCTGACGAGCCATATACAGTTCGCTTAACTAATACATCGGGTGATTTTAAAGCGATATGTGATTGCCCTGCTGGCAACCGTTTAGTGATGTGTAAACACGTTCTACCGTTTTTCGAGAACAAGTTACCAAAGGATATTATCAAAGGCGATGTAAATGCACTGGAGGAGATTCATGTAGCCTTTCAACAAAGCGAAGGTGCACCTGTTTTACAAGGAATGCAAGACATTGAACAACAAATGGCTGCACTGAAAAAAGAACTTGCTGATAGAAAGAAACAATTGGCACGGGTCACTTTAGGTTAATGATTAGCAAATATTCTAGTTAAAAACAAAGACACCTCAAGTAAATAAGATGTCTTTGTATATATTATTCTATTTTTTTGCATAACAGGATGCTCATAAAAATCTGAAGCTATAGTAGGTAAGTTTTGATATAAAAATTTGTCCCATGCGACTTGATCCAATTGGGACTTTGGAAAATCAAAAGACAATACCTTAACATCTTCTGTGTTTCCTTTAGTATCAACTAATGGCAAGTACCAAAGAACACTGATTGTATCAAACTCACCCAATTCATTTATCGGCTTAAGAATAGACACTGTGTCCATCCACATACCTGTCTTAACCATTTTGTCTGTCAAATTATCAGAACTGTTTAAGTGAATAACAACATTCTTATTATCAGGAATATCATTAATTTTCACTTCTCTAACGCGTTCTTTATCTGAGTTTGTAGTAGCTTTAATTTCGTCTTCTACAATCAGCTTCACACCATTTTCAGTAGCATCTCGTGGCTCGGACGCACTTGGCTCTTCAGTAGCCTTCTCATCATTGCTACAAGCAGCTAAAAGAAAGAGTGCTAAAAATAATGCTAAAACATTTTGAATTTTTTTGTATGTATTCATAAATACACCTTCAACTTCATTTTATACGATTTGTATTTAGAAATATATAGTAGTTGCCGTTTTGAAATGAGTAAACTTGTCTTTTCCGCTATATATACTTGTGAATATTTTTTATTAACAAAATTATGTATTTTTGTCTTATTCTCTCATAAATTATTTACGCAATTATATGTTATTAGAAATAGGGTAATCTAAAATATATGGTTAAATACCGAAAAATGTAAATAAACTTATTATGAAATATAGCTTTATAGAAAAGAAGGTAATTATAATTAATTATATAATAATTAAAAACTTAGATAGCCAGCTTAAAAACAAGTTAAAAGGCGGGATTAAGTGCTACAACGAAAAAAAATAGTGAATATAAAAAAAACAGTTATGGGAGCTGGTGTTACTAAACCTTTCTTAGCAGCAACAGAAGATGGAGGTATCTACGTCTGTAAAATACAAGATGACGATGTTTCAGGTAAATTAACTGTACTCAATGAATATGTATGTTATTGTATAGGTAGAAAAATAGGTTTACCTATTCCTGATGCAGTTTTTATTGATTTAACAATACTCACTTCGGATGATTTAAAACGGATAGACAGAGAAACATCTTCTTTAATTGGTTTCGGCAGTACCTACCTCAAGAAAGTGCATAATAAAGTTAATTCTATCGCACTTGACCAATCAGTGAATCACGCAATTATTCCAACATTATATTTATTTGATCAAATTATATTAAATGAAGATCGTGCTTATAATGATGGGAACTTACTTTTTGATTTTAAAAATAAACAGCTTATTGTAATTGATCACTCTCATGTCTTCAAAAATGGATTAATTTGGACGATTTCTAGCCTAGAACTTCATAAAGATCAATTACTAGTGAATAATGTAGATGGAAAGTACTATTCTCTCTTAACAATGTATATAAAAGGAAACAGCCCTTTTCAAGAAGCTTTAGAAAAATTTGCGCTAATTACTCCAGACTTTATAGAAAGCATACTACATGAGGTGCCTCTAGAATGGAATATTAGTCCAGAAGAAAAACTAGCCTTGAAAGATTTTTTATGCTATCGTTTAAATTTAATTCCTCAAATACTAGAAGGACTAAGAGATTATTGCCCTCGTTGGAAAGGAGGTAATTCTACATGAATAATATTTATTTTTCAATTGCAAAGTATGTACCTGATAATTTTAGAGATGAAAAAATAATATTTGGATTTGCCTATCACTACCCTAAAAAGGGGAAATTAGGTTTTGTTCATACTACAAATACAAATCGATTAAAAAGTTTTGACGATGAATTAGAATTAGATGAAATAACTTTTTTAAAAGACTCTTTGAAATTCGACTTTTCAATAGATAGTCTAGAAGTTGAAGATGAATTTGAACGCATAGAATCTCTTTTAAAAGCTGACAGTAAAGATTTATTGAATTACAAAATTTATAATTATGTTAACTCAATCTGCTTTGATCACATTGATGTACTCCCCAATCCTAAAACAGATGTGCCTAAAGATTACTTGGAATTAGTTCTAGAAGATTTAAAAGATCTATATCTTTATTATGATAAACCTAAAAATAAACGAATAGATAATAAAAGAGTCCAACGACTAACTAAACAAATTTTAAGAATTAAAAATAGAGAATATAAAGAAGCTCCAAAACCCAAGCCTCTAAGCTTTTATCTCCCTCCTTACGATTATGTAATAGAAGATAACTGTGTTAAGCACTATATTAAATCATTAAGTGTAGAATATAAACGCCCACATGATTTTTACTCTAATGTGAGAAGTATTATACTTTATATTAACTATTATAATGATTCTTACAGAGAAAAAATCAAAAAAAGCAATATGTACTTTGTAATAAACAACTGGGACTTAACCAATGAATATGAATCAATAGCAAAACAAGAACTATTAAACTATGGGCAATTAATAACTCTTCAAGACTTTGAAAAGAATTTCGACACTATTTTTAATAAGCCGAATCAGCTCTATCTAGATATATAAAAACAAAACCCCACTTCCTAAAAGTGGGGTTTTGTTTTATACTAAAATAGAACACTTGTTCCAAAACATAGAATTGGAGTTGGGCATATGTACTACACGCACACTGAGGATTTTGTTAAGCAGCTGTATACAAGGATTGGTATAAATTCCCATGAAGCATTGGATTATCGTATCATTGCACAAGCATTAGGCATTAAATTGTACTTATGGCCAAAGCGTAGTATGGCATTGTTTCATAATCAGCTCCCTTATATCATGCTGTATGACCAGCAAAATAAAGAGCAACAATGGCAAGATTTTTGTCATGAGCTTTGCCATGTGTTGTTGCATACTGGACATCAAGGTAATATGGCTCCCCTTTTTCGTGAGTATCAAGAGAATAAGGCAAACAATTTTATGTATCATGCCTGTATGCCAACCTTTATGTTAGATGCGCTACAAATCCGTGATTACATGCCCATAACAATAAGGCGCCTGCAACAGCTATTTGGTGTGGAGTATGACTTCGCATTGAAGCGTATAACGCAATACCTGATGAATCAGATGTTGCTCAATTGGAACGGTAGACATACAGACGCTGTGAAAGAATAAGAGAGAATGGAGGTTATGTTATGTATTGTAAGCAAATCAAAAAAGGGACTTGGCGTTGTGTTGGCGATGCAGGGAGAGATCCAGTGACTGGTAAGCGACGTCAATTTGCTCGCTCTGGTAAAACGAAACGTGAAGCAGAAACAAAAGTACAAGAAGCTATTTTTGAAGCCGATTTAAACACATATAGTAGCCATACCCCCTTCTCTACTTTCGCGGATTATTGGCTAGAGCTCTATACTATGCGTGGCAATAA
Source organism: Lysinibacillus alkalisoli (assembly GCF_014643595.1). Lineage (GTDB taxonomy): Bacteria > Bacillota > Bacilli > Bacillales_A > Planococcaceae > Metalysinibacillus > Metalysinibacillus alkalisoli. The sequence goes on along the minus strand of NZ_BMJT01000003.1, from coordinate 337,647 downwards.
AGAAACTACAAATCGCTACCGAGCTTATACCCTATCACTTGTTAAGGAGCAATTGGGTAATCGACCACTAAATCGGATTACTACCGATATGCTACAAAACTTGCTTGGCAGTTTCCTTACAGAAGGACGTGCTTATCATACGCTACGTGGTGTGCATAATGTATTAAAGATGCTCTTTGACCATGCGTATAAAATGCGTATTTTAGATGCAACACCAATGGATGGCGTGTTTGTACCTAAGAAGCGTTTAGAAGTGAAAGACGTGGATGGCAGTGAGGCGCAGAAATTATACTTAGAAAACCATGAGTTGAAAATCTTTTTAGATGAAGTCGCAAAGTATCGTAATATTGTGACACGCACGTTAATCTTTGTGCTTGCTTTTACAGGTATGCGCCCAGGCGAAGCTATTGCCCTGCAGCTAGAAGATATTAATTACACTACCAAAACAATACGAGTTAATAAAACAATGTTCTTTAAATCAGGTGTTATTAATGACTTTGAAGTCACACCACCTAAGACGCTTAATAGTGTTCGCATGATTGATGTAGATGATATTGTCCTAACGAAACTACAAGAGCTGGCGACCTACCGTAAACGCAAGCGTTGGGCAAAAAGCAAATTTATTTTTGCTGAAGCTGATGGCTCTCCTCGTACAGTCAAGCTACTTAATCAAACCATTAGACGGATTAGCGCACGTACATCTATTGGACGTCCTGTTAATACGTATATGCTGCGTCACACACACATTAGCTTACTGGCTGAAGCAGGTATTGAGCTCACCTATGTTATGAATCGTGTTGGTCACCAAAACTCGAAGACCACCACAAATATTTATCTTCATATCACACAAGGCATGCGTTCTAATGCCTCTGAAAAGATGGAAAATAAATTCTCCGATTTACTCCAAAATTAGAAAACGGGCTAAATGTGACTTAAATGTGATTTCAGTCACATTTGAGGTCAACATTAACCCGCTCAAACCCTTGATACATAAAGGTTTCCTCTATATTTGAAGGCTTATATTCATCGTACGCGTTCATATTTTCGCCCTCTTTCTTCTTTGTTCACAAAGCCTATTATAACAAGGATTACAAGCGATATCTAGTAAGGGAACTTTCACACTTTTCCTCCTTATTTCATGCTTTCTGTGACTTTCTCGTGATTTTTTGTGACTTTTATGTGATTTTTCAGCCCCATAAATCACAGCCATTTATTCACTCATCTTAAAAATCACAAAATAAGCCTTTGATAAATTTTTGTGATTTAGCCGATAACCTTATCCTATCCAAAAAGTGCAAAATAAAAAAGCCATGCGCTATTGTGAATGATACCAATAACACATGACTTTTATTCAATGTAGCTATTTTATTTGTCATATTCTCATGTAGGGAGTGACGAAAACAAAGATTTGCTAGAGGTGATTGTATCATTTCAATCCACACTCCCATGTAGGGAGTGACGCTAACTACAGCAAACCACACCCAAGTACACTGAAATTTCAATCCACACTCCCATGTAGGGAGTGACGCAGTTTTGGGGCAACTCAGCATCTTCGTTAGTATTTCAATCCACACTCCCCATGTAGGGAGTGACGGCAACGGGAGTATAAGAGGAGAGTTACCAAATATTTCAATCCACACTCCCCATGTAGGGAGTGACTTCTTCTTTATTATAAACCTTATAAATCAAGTATATTTCAATCCACACTCCCCATGTAGGGAGTGACAAAAAGCACACTATGCAGCTACTATTTTTGGTAAAATTTCAATCCACACTCCCCATGTAGGGAGTGACTGCGAGATATGGTTATCTCACGCCTTCATTGTACTATATCTAGGGTTTATTGGAAAGTTCTTTATCCTATGCTATTTGATAAGTGTATTATTTTGGTCATCTGGTGTGCGAACCCCCTAGGGATTTCATGGGCACTTCGGGTTCGCCACATGAGGTTCGCGCAAAGTGACATGTTCATTCATTTAAATTCTCCGTTAACTTCTGCGCAATCTTTTTAAAACCAGGTTACATCTATCTATTTAGTAGATGGATTCACAAAACAAACGTAATTTTGAGCAAGATACGTTTTCACCTTACTCGCATCTTCAGAAGAGTATTGGTAGCCAAGAATAGTAGCTACTTCAATAGCTACTTGTTCAAATAAATGGATAGCTTCAAATAATGAATACCAAACGTGTGCATACTCTCCAGCCGGGTAGGTTTTCATCAATCTTTTCCATATATCGTTAGCAAGATAGTTTTTTATGTACTTACTGTTTTTCCCTACACTCAGAGAAAAATTGGTTTCTATACCAACTTTCCACTCGAGCATTGTGAGCAACATTTTTCTTACACTATTTAAGTGGTCATAAGCATAAAGTATTTCTTGTCTCCATAACCCTTTTGCCACATAAGTTGTGAGCCACCAAAATTCATTACAACAATCTGCAAAAAATTCAGCTGAAGGCTTTTTTACCCAGTAATCTTTATCTGTTGGTTCAGAAAGCTTAGGCATATGCCCATCTTTATCTAATAAAATAACTGTCAATCCATCTTCAGCACAATACTTATCTTTTTCCTCAATCGGCATTAGCATTAAATCCATTCTATTCCCATCCTCAAATAACATTAAATAGGTAAACCTGCCACCTAATTCAGGTGGAAACATTGCCATATCTTCTGGCGTTTGCATGATGATTCTTTTACCGAAAACATCTATCCAATCCGGATCACTTAAAAACGAGGCTAATTCAGATACAAGGTAAACAATATCATAATCTCTGAAAGTGTCTTTAGGTACATTAGCGTTTGTTCGAGAACCATTCATTGCAACAGCTCGTACTCTCTCATCTTTGTTAGCTACTTGTAATATCAATGCCATCATTTCTTTTTCTGAACGCATTTTTCTCCCCCTAAAGCTTAACTTATTAAAATGTATTTCTACATATAAAGTTTAATTTTACTATGTCTATTGCTCCGCTTAACTATCAGGTTGTTAATTTCTTTCTCATTTTAAAATTAATCAACTTAACACCTTTACGTTCAACCGTTTGTAAACAAATGATATTGTAACCTTTATGTGCAAAAAATGATTTAGCTGTAATGCTTGAATCCGTTTCAATTACTAGGAGATTTCGTTTTTTCGCTTCACTTTCAAGCATATCTACTAATGCTGAAGCTATACCTTGACCTTGAAAATCTTTATGAACAAACAGTCGATCTAAGTACCCCTCATCAGTCAAATCACTAAAGCCCACTATTTTATCATTAATTTTTGCCACAAATGTTATATTGTGAGCTAATGAAACTTGCCACGAATTGATTGTCGATGCTTTGTCTTCTTTTGTTGCCCAAACATCTAATTGTTTTTGCGAATAATCTTTCAAATTAACGGAATGAACGGTTTCATAAAATAGAGAGACGATCTCCTCAGTATCCTTTTCCTTAAACTTCATAATAATCATTTTTTCATCTCCTTGAAAATAGCAACATATACAATAGCGCGATTTATCACCTTGTTATATTAATAGTAGGGAAGGCTAGTTTCGAGGTTGGCGACTGCACTTTTCTCTTCTATCCCCCCTCTTTCTACATCACTAGCACAATAAATCATTATCATAACACTTATATCATAAAATTAGCAGGCAAAATGGTTTCAACTGCGGTGTTTTAAGGTAAATAATAAATACTATCATATAATGGGAGGTTGGCAATCATGAAACAAGATAATCGTAAAACGGTAAAAGTAGAAGCTGAAATGCGTACAAAAGAGATTTCTAAAATGATTGATGAGGGCGGCCTTGGTGCAGATAAATATTATAAAATCAAAAAAGAATCTCCTTCTCCATCCACAGATCCAGGAGACAAACAGACTAAAAAAGACGCTTAATAAAAAAAACCAGTCACCACTTCCCGCATAGTGTGACTGGTTTTTTTATGAGTAATACGTAAGTTAGGTATTGACATCTTTTTACGCTATGGTATTATTAACTTAATTAATCTCGAATTCGAGATATTAGAAACTAGGAGGAATTATTATGACAAACTGGCAAGTCGATCAATCTCACTCACATATTAGCTTTGCGGTAAAGCATATGATGGTATCAAAAGTGAAAGGGCAATTTTCTGATTATACGGCTACAATTGAAGCAGCCGATTTAACAGACTTAACACATGCAATCATTCAATTTACTATTTCAACCGCTTCTATTGATACAAACTCAAAAGACCGCGATGACCATTTGCGTTCAGCTGACTTCTTTGATGCAGACCAATTCCCTAAAATCCAATTCACATCAACAGCCATTACTAAAAAAGGCGATGATTATGCATTAACAGGTGATTTAACTATTAAAGACATTACAAAACCTGTAACATTTGATGTCGCGTTTAATGGGAAAGGAAAAAACCCTTGGGGCGTTGATGTTTATGGCTTTGAAGCAGAAACAAAAATTAACCGTGAAGCATTTGGTTTAACTTGGAATGCTGCATTAGAAACAGGTGGCGTACTAGTGGGGAAAGATATTAAAATCACAGTGGAATTAGAAGTGAATCCTGCGTAACTAAAAAAGTGGTAAAGCGGAAATAAAACTCCCCTTTACCACTTTTATTGCGTTTTATATTACTGTATTGTTGTATCATCCGAATAATTGATTGTGAGCTACGTTATATTAAATCATGCTTAAAAATATAGTTATGACGCAAATCAATAAATAAAAATTCGCTATCATTCATACGTGTGGAGAAAGTACGGGTTAATTCACCTGTTTCAATATCGCTATAAGGGGCTGAAATAACGCATTCGTTTTCTTTACGCATTTTAACTAATGTCTCTAAAAAATACGGACGCCAGCTCCAATTTTTTTGCTCTGCTTCATAATTCACATGCCATATTCCTTCTTGTAAAATCACATTTGGGGTAGTTTGAAAACCATCTTCATTACAAATGTACATGCGAAAAGCACAATCAATCAGTGGTTTACCTAACGCCTCAAGATAACTTACTTTGTCATCCCCTAACCTCGTCTGTTTAATCACATTTGTCAATTGTTCTTCTACTGCTTGTAGCGCATCTAATTTTCGTTCGATTAACTTCTTTTCTGAGCTAATAAAACTTTGGCAATCTTCTTTAAAACGTGCCTTATGCACATCTTTAACAATAGGTGCATAATGGTAATCTGCTAAATAACTGCCTTGATAATAACGTCCCCCGTTGCGCCAAGCAAACTGCAATTGATAAATTGTGTCGATGCCTGTGAAAAATAAGCTCGCACCAATTTTATGTGCAATCATGCCAATCGCTGCGATCATGTCCATTTGCGAAGCCCATGACTCATAAGGTAATTGGGCAATGGATATTTTCAAAACGTTAGGCTCTAATTGCGTGACGTGTTCAATATGGCTTTCAGAGCCTACTTCAGCAATCGCAATTTTAATACCATAGGTTTTGAAATATTTCAACACATGTTGCAATTGCTCAACTTGTTGTCCTTCTAGACGTTCTGTTGTCTCAATAACAATGCGTCCTAACTCCTCATCAATTAAATATGTGCGCAAAACAGCTAAGTGTTTTTCGCCATATGCCTCCATCAATAACGTCGAATGACAAGCTAAAAATAACGACACCTCCTCATCAAAGTTTTGGAAGGCAAATAGCGCTTTCTTCATAAATTGTAATTCCATATCTAAACGATACTCAATAGGAATATCCTCGTCTTCAATAAATGGCTGTATTGTATGTAACTCACCGTCTATCAAAATTTCGCCTCGTGCTTCATAAGCGACTACAATATGTTCATCTGCACTAAAAATAGGCTGAAACTGTACGTTTAGCTCTGATAAATTTGTTAAAAAATCAATAGCATCCATGCGTATTCCTCCTTGCTACACTACGCGTTAAACAACTCTATCATACTGTTTTTCTTCCTTGCTTTGCAAATACTCCTCTCGAATAATGGCATTTTACACACTGTTTATTTATAATTTCGCAATAACTGTAGTGTATACTACTCCGTACACTTACATTACATATCAAGGAGACTGTATCATGATAACTATTTTTCACCATTTGAGGCATATACTATTATGAAGATTCAAAAGAAATTTGTACTCGCCTTACTCATCACCTTTATATTGACATTATTATTAGTCCATACCTTACTCAGTCAAACATTAGCACAGCATCAGGAATTGACATTGACTGAGCAAACTACCCAATTAAAACAAACATCAAAACGCTATATTATGCAGTTTCGCCAACTGGCTATCTCGCCTCATTTATTGCAAACACATGCCACTGAGCTCACACAAAATTTAAGTAATATGTATCTTCAACATGTGGCGCTTTACACAATAGAAGGCAAGCTATTACATGAGGCTTTACCTGCTAAAAATAAGCTATTGTCACAAAAATCAATTGCACCTAACAAGGAACTATTAGCATTAGCCAAGCAAAATAAAGCAGGGTTTGTAATTGAGGAGGGGTTTGTACAATTTGCTTATCCGATATACATTTACGGAGAATTGATTGGCATCATTCACTTTTCGCAAGATTATTCGGCGACTAGCGCCTATTACGAACAATTAAAACTGTCTGCCATGACGGTACTGACAATTATTTTTATTTTAATCTTTTTAATTATTTTTGTACTAACACGCCATATTAGTATTCCTATTACAGCATTAGCCAAAGTGGCTACCCAAATTGCAGATGGACATTATGATACGCCGCTCCCTGCCGTTACAAAAGATGAGATTGGTGATTTGACAAAAGCCATTCACCACATGCGGGCTACCATTCATAGTGAGAAACAAAAACAAACACGTTTCTTTCAACATATGACACATGAGCTTAAAACCCCTATTACAAGCATTTCTGGGTACGCACAAATTTTAGGTGATGCCTCGTTCCATGACCCTGTCTTTACTAAACGTGCCATAACAGCCATTCATAATGATGCCAATCATCTCCATCAACTTGTAAAAAAATTATTGTATTTAACAAAACTAGACTTATATACACCACAAGTGACAGCCATTAACGTATTACAGATTGTCAATGAATTTTGCCCCGTCAAAGGGCAACCGATATGGATCAATGGCAATGAAGACGAGCTACGGATTTTATTTAGCAATGTTATTCATAATGCCACAACTCATGGTAACAATGTTGTTGTCACCATGACAGATGTGATTACGATTATGAATGATACTAAGCCCATCCCTTCACGTGTTTTAGACAATATATTTGAACCCTTCGTACATAATAATACACCTACAAGTAACGGACTTGGGTTATATATTGCGAAACAAATTACTGAAGCACATCAAGGGCATATCACCTTTACCTATCAAGAGGGGCGCGCAATTGTCACAATAGACTTTAGCAACAAGTTGGCAATAACTGAAACATAATCGCAACAACTATGTATTATAGTGGAAATTGAGAAATAACTACTTTTTAGGAGGCAATAGCATGAAACGATTTGGCACATTAGTATTAGCCATCACATTATTAAGTGCTTGTAGTACAGAAGCTATGGTACAACCTACCATCATTACAGAGAACGCACAACTAGAGAGTGAAACATCTGACGGTGCAATACACTATACAGAAGAAGAGACCATTGTACTTCCTGAATATATTTCCTTTTCCGAATTACGTGGTGAAACAGCATTCTTCATTAAGGATAATCAAACGTGGAAAATGAATATTTATGACCAAAAACCTGAATTTGCAAGCTCCTTACCTGTAAGATATATCTCAGAGGATGCCTCTGTGGCGATTGCCTTTGAAGAAGAAGACCACACCTCAGATACCGAGATTACAGTAGTTCGGTTACAAGATGACAAGCAGACTTCAATTGGGATCCTTGATAATTTTTCGATTCGTTTTTTACAAAATAATATTATTGCTTCCTTCCTCTATGACCAGAAAACCGAGAAACAAAGCTTGGCACTAATTGATGCTAAAACTGGTGAGAGAAATGACCATGACTTAAGCGAGGTATGGACGAGTTTGCAAGGCATGCTCTTTGCCATTGCAGAGCGCACAACCGATTACTATACGATGGCTACTTCTGATACAGCGCCAACGGTATTTACCCATGTCAAAAAAGACGGCACACAAGTGCCATTAATTGAGGACATTGAAATCCATGATAGTACACTATTAAAAAATGGCAACTTTATCATTTCAGGAACAATTAAAAATAATTCAGGCATATTCCTCTATCATACAAAAAAGAATACACTGCATTTATTAGCAAATTATTCAGAAAGCGGATATATGACTTTTTATAATATTTCACCAGATGAAACCATCATCCTATTTACAACAGAATCTGATATAGAGCATAGAAGAAATATTTATGCCGCTAATTTAACGGATAATGGCATTATTAATACGACACAAATTATAGCCGATGTCCATAGCCCTGATATATCTTGGGATGATAAAACAGCCTATATCTCATTCGCTAATAATATGGACACCTACACGGTTGGTAAAATGGCAACATTGAGTGTAAAACCCATTACGTTCACACCATAACTTACCCAAATAAAAAACAGCAAGCGACAATTGTCGCTTTGCTGTTTTTTTACTAACTCCGTATCTCATAGCCATTTATTGTTGTTTCACTACTTTAGCATATGTATCATGCCAATCGGGTGCTATTTTTTTAAGTGCCACAGGTCTCAAACCTTCTTTTGTCACTAAGGCATGTACAGAGCTTGCTGTAGCAGCTACTGTACCATCCTCATGTAAAATCTCATAACCGTATGTTGTACGTACACGCTCATGCTTTTCAATCCATGTTCTCACTGTAGCGGTTTGTCCATAACGCAATGCCGCTTTGTATGAAATCGTTAAATCCATCACAGGCGAGACATAACCAATATCCTCAAGCTCTGCGTAACTATAGCCTAGGTCGTGAATAAGCTGTGTGCGCCCTAACTCCAAATACACAATATAATTTGCGTGGTAAACAACACCCATTTGGTCTGTTTCTCCATAACGCACTTCTACTTTTGCTTCACTTGTAAACAAATCAATCACCTCTATACTAGTATAACGCAATTACGCATATTATGGGGATTAGGGTAATTGATAAGCGTCTGGTAATGGTGGAATATCTGCCGATTTCAATCCGTTTTCTTCCAGTGAAAGCTCATGCACAACATAATTCGTTAAACTCTCCAGTCGTTTTTCGTTTACGGCATTAATCGCTCCACTACGTGCTAAAATACCATTGCCAGATAAATCTACATGAGAGATTTGTTGAATTAATGTTTCGATATAAACTTGCTCTCGCTCATTGATTGGTAAGGCGGTTTGTTTAATATATGGCCATACTACGTCACGTAAAATGCCTTGTGCTTCAATCAAACAATTAAACTCTGTCATTTTCACTACGCTTAATTTGAGTTGTGCTAACTCTTGTTGTCTTACTGTCATAATACGATTAGCTGTTTGATAATGATAGGTTAACTCATCACGATGCAACTGTTTAATCTGAGGTTCCACACCATCCCACAGACTAACAACTATCATTTCTGCTTCCGCAATTTCATTATAGTACGCTACCATTTCTTGATAGGCTTCGTCTAATACATGTTGCTCGTTCGTTTGTTCACATAAATCTTCATACATTTTATACGCTTGGCGATACGTTAATACTTTTTGCAAATAAGTATTCGCTTTGGCGATAAAATCTTCTATAGTAGAATTTTGCAATGCCTCAAAGCCTTCAATTTGCTGTACTAATTGATACAATGTACGCACTTGTTCAAACACTTTAGCCGCTTTTTGATAGCTTTTTTCATGTTGTTGGATGGCTGCAATGCTTTCTTGTTGTTTCGCTGTTTCTAGCATCACATTCGCATGGTAACGTTCCAATTCTTGTACGGCTGATAGTAATGGCTCACGTTCGGGCAATAGGCTCGTCTCAATATCAAAACGCTCTAACCATTCTATAAAACGTAGTAAAATACGCCTTGTACGTTGCTCCTTTTGTGCACTCAATGTTTGCAATTTTGCAGATAAGCGCATAAACTGACTTTTTTCCCATTGCTTAACATCGCCTGTTTTCACATAATTTTCAATCGCTAAAGCATCCACTACGTCGTATGCGGTAAACAAATGGGCATAATTTTGCTGTAATTGTTGGATAAATTTTTCATTTATCGTACGGTCTACCACTTGATTAATTAACACATGTATCATGATGCCACATTCTTGTAAATGTTCAATTAACGCCACTTCATCTTGTGTAATCTCAAAGTCTGGACGCAGTACCCAAAATACTTCATCAATACGTTGAATGAGCGAATGCGATAAAAACATCGCATCTTCTTGCTCTCGCTTAACAGCTAGCGCATCAATCAAAGTCATTTTCTTTAATATTTCACTTTTTACAAACACATCCACATAATCAATATGGTCTTGTAAAATTTGAGAGGTGAAATTTTCTGAGTTTGTTAATAGGGGGAGATGTTTTAAGCCAAAGTCTTCTACCACTTCATCGTAAAAGAAAGCTTTTACATGTTCATGTTCGCCATAGCGTACAAATGTATTCGCTGTAGCCATTTCTCCTCGTTTGCGAATGAGCACTTCACGCCCTATTAAACCATTAATAATAGTTGATTTACCTGTTTGACGGTTACCGAGAAAAAGTACGAGTGTTTCATTACGAGCATCCGCAATAATTTGTCGTAATTGACGTTTTGTTTCGACAATATATGTATTATCCGCTATGGTTTGAGATACTTGGTCAAGCTTGTCCGCCAATTCTAATAAAATCTTTTCCCAAAACTGGGCATTATGTTGCTCCATATAACTTCCTCCCCATTGCTGGCCTAAAAAGTGTACACTACTTTTCAACCACATAGCTAATCTTTCATTATATCGGCTATCTCTACACTTTCTTTAGCACTAGGTAATTTTACCAAAAGAAAATACCTAAGTATGCAACTTAGGCATTTCGTGTTTTAAAAGTTTTGAATGGTTTGGTCTAAAATACTTGCCGATTCTTCTAACTGTTCAGAAGAACTCCCCATCGTTGCAATAACGGTAGAAAGCGTGCTAATTTGTTGACTCACACTTTGGAAATCATTAATGGTACTTTCTACATTTGTAGAAATGCCTTCAAAGGCTACCATTAATTTTTCATTTTCCTTTTTACCAATATGCATAAGGGCTTGGATTTGTTCAATCGCCGCAACCACATCATTTGTCACAGCATTTGACTCCTCAATTAGTGACGCAATTTGCTCGACAGATGCTTTCGTTTCGTCTGCTAGTTTACGCACCTCATCTGCCACAACGGCAAAACCTTTACCATGTGCACCTGCGCGTGCTGCTTCAATCGCAGAGTTAAGCGCAAGCAAATTTGTTTGATTGGCAATCGTTTTTACAATTTCAATAACATTTTTAATCTCATTAGAAGAGCCGTTTAACTCTTGTACCATATGTGACATTTCTAGTGTTTTATTATGTATCATTCCCGTTTGCTCATTCAATGCTTGCATCTGTTTGCAACCTTTTTCGGATGCTTTTTTCGTTTCGGTTGCCTCTTCCATACTTATTTTTAAATTATGCTCTACTTCGACTGTACTTTATATGAGTTCAGCAACTGCTTGTGCCGTTGAACGCGATTGCAATTCCAAATGCCCTGAAACACTCCCTAATTCTTCACGAACGCGACGGTTAATTTCTTCTTGTTTCTCTTGCACAATGGTAGTAGAAAATTTATCATATTCCTCCAGCACAAGCTGTTGCTCAAAGTTACAAATCTTGCCGAGTGATTCGATTAATGCTAACTTGATCTCTATTCGTTCATCTAATTGTAAAATCACACGGCGAACATCTTTCTCCAAACGTTGAAAAGCGGCCAAATACCATTTAGGATATAGGCCAATGCGTACATGATACCCGCCCTACTTTTTGACGCACGTTAATAAATGCATCGTCGATTTTACCAGAAAACATCTGTTGCACATGTGTAGTCAATGTTTGTCGTAAGCGGGTAGTTGTACTATTATCTGCAATAATTGCTTTTAAATGTGGCACTTGTTCAATTGCCTTGTAAAAATTATCAACTATTGGCTTAATGTGTTGCTCTACATACGGTTGCAAAGCCCGTATTTTTTGTAAGTCCTGGTCTTCTAATTCAATAATACAAAGCTGCAAGCGATGTTCTGGATTAGTGACAAAAATACCTACATCAGTATAATTCCTTTCAAAGTCTGTGGCTTTATACTTTTTTGTGCGGAACATAATTTCACTCCTTTAATTACTAGTCTAAATATAATAATACTATTTTCCTAAACAAACGCAACTTATTTTTCATGTCGCTAATTTGCTGTGAAAAATGGGTATTTTCTTATTCAAAGATAATTACTACCTTAAAAATAGGTCTTAAGGGAAAGCTATTACTATTATAAAAATAATTCCAATGATTAGATTTCACATCCTTTAATCATTGGAATTATATAAATGTTATTTAATCACCATAATCTAACGCATACAGCTGACGGTATCTTTCGTTATTGCTAAATAATTCCTTATGAGTGCCTATCATAACAATTTCGCCTTCTTCCATAAAGATAATACGATCCATTTCTTCCATCATTGTTAAATGATGCGTTACCCAAATGATCGTTTTATTTTGGAGCGCTTGGAAGGTCGTTGTCATCAATTGACGCTCTGTGATGGGGTCTAAGCCTACTGTTGGCTCATCTAATACTACAATGGGTGTGTTTTTTAGTAAAATGCGAGCTAGTGCTAAACGCTGACGCTCACCACCTGAAAAACGTTGACCTGTTTCTTCGGTTTGTGTTTTTATCCCTAAAGGTAATGTAGATAAATAGTCCTGCAATTGTACAATTGCAATGGCATTTGCTACTTCTTCATCTGTCGCTTGTTGGTTGCCTAATTTAATATTATTTTCTACAGATGTTGCAAATAAATAGGGCTTTTGATTTAATACCGACACGTAATCATAAATCGTATCACCAAATTGTGTGGTAAGCGTATCGCCAAGTGTTACTTTTCCTTGTTGTGCTTGTAGGTTGCCTAGTAATAGTTGTACTAATGTAGATTTACCTGCACCACTTTGCCCTAGTATCGCAATTTTTTCTCCTGCTTGAATGGTCAAATCAACCTGAGCAATAGCAGGTGTTGTTGCTTGGTCATACGTAAATTGCACATGTTGAAAAGCTATTGTAGTATGTGCAATCGTAGGCGCAACTGTTTGTGCTTCATTTTCCTCACGTTTTATCGCATTTATTCTTTGTAATGAAGATTCATACACAGGTATACGCTCTATTGCATGAGACATGGGGATTAACCCTTCTAAAATAGGCATCACGACTAAGGTGAAGGCTGCGATATACGTAGGTAAAATAACGCCTTCTGCAGCTTGATTGCCCGCCCATAACCCTACAATAATTACAAAAACACCTGTTATTAATTGCAATTGCAAGTTGCGTGACTGCTGCCAATGCCCCAACGTTCGCTCTAACTTGTCTGCCTCTTTAGCTTGGCCTAAAAAAGAGGTGATAAATTCGTGGGAGCGCCCACTAATTAGCCAATCCTGCATCCCTAAAAATGCATCCGTTAATGTCGTGTATAACGTCCGTTGTGCTTGTTGTGCTTTCATTTGATGTTGTTTCATTTTAAATAATGACCAAGCAGGATAAACAAACGCTACAACACCTAGTAACAATGCCATTAAAAGAGCAAACGGCCAATCAATAACCGCCAATGCAATAACGGCATACAACAATACAAATAAACCAATTAATGTAGGAAATACGGTACGAATATAAGCATCTTGTAAGTGTTCAATATCATCTGCTAACGTGCCTAATAAATCACCTGTTGTAAAACGTTCGCGTATGAACAAAGCTTGTGGTTCAAGTGCCTCGTATAGTAACACACGCATTTTAGCTAAAATCTCTAATACAGCATTATGCCCCACTAAACGCTCGACATAATGAAATACCGCGCGGGAAATCCCTAATGCACGCACAATGACCGTTGTTACATAAACCATCATAATATTTTCTGGTCGCTCGGATGCTCGACTAATTAAATAGCCTGATGTAAATGTTAACATTGCTGCAGATAGTAAGGCGAGTATGCCCATTAATATCGTGAGAGCCATAGCTAATTTATACTTTTTCATATAATGCCATAAATGTGCTATCATTCTACCTCACCTCTTTGAGCTTGTCTTAATTTTACATAGGCACCATTGCGTTTTATGAGCGCCTCGTGGCTACCAATCTCCACAATATGCCCCTCTTCTAGCACAATAATTTTATCCATATGAGGCATCCAGTGTAAACGGTGCGTCGCAAAGATCACAGTGCGTTCTTCAAATAACGACAACATGATTTGTTTAATATCATGCTCTGTTTCAATATCGAGATGCGCAGTTGGCTCATCAAATAACAAAATAGCTTGTTGTTGTAACAAGGCACGAGCTAACGCCACACGCTGCTCCTCTCCACCACTTAATGTACGCCCCCCTTGTCCAATAGCTTCTGATAATCCATTGGGAAAACGCTTTACTAATGGAGATAACCCCACTTGTTGAATAGCAGCTAACACCTCTTCATCTGTAGCATGTGGTGCATAAAAACGAATGTTATCACGTAACGTCATCGCAAAAATTGTTGTATGTTGCGGAATGTAGGATAACTGTTTGCGCCAATCAGGCGTCGTTAATGTGTCATACGTTTGACCACGCCATAAAAATTGACCTTCACTCGGCTTAATATTGCCAGCTAACAAGGCAATTAACGAAGATTTACCTGCGCCAGAGCTGCCAACAATCCCAATCCGCTCGTTATGACCAATTGTCGCTTCTAACTCTTTCAATCGTCCTTCTAGTGAAACATGTTGCAAAGTGAGCGTATCATTTACTTGCCACTTTGGCATTTGAATAGCTAATTCGGGCTGTTGCTGTTGTAAAATCTTCTCAAACTCCTTAGCAGCATCTTGCCCATCTTTTGTCGCATGAAAATCATTACCTAACTCACGCACGGGCATAAAATATTCAGGTGCTAATATTAAAACGGTCAGTGCCATCTCTAAAAACACCATACCTTCAATTAAGCGGTAGCCGAGACCAACTGCTACTAAAGCAACAGATAAACTAGCAAAAAACTCCAGAGCAAATGAGGAGAGGAAGGCATAGCGCAAAGCATAATTGGTTGCGATGCGATATTTGTTACTCACCGTAGCAATGGCATCCCGATGCCCCTTGCTTTTGCCTAAATACTTTAGCGTAACAAGCCCTCGTAAAGAGTCCACAAAGTGCCGTGATAATAAACGATACGTCTCCATTTGTGCGTTAATTTTATTTTTAGATACGATACCGATTAAGATTAAAAAGATAATGAGCACAGGTAAGACAATGATGAGCGTAATACCTGAGATCATATCTTGTGTTAGTACATAAAGTACGATGGCTGTTGGAATAATGACCATTGCCAACATGCGCGGAATAAATAATTGTACATACGTTTTAAATTTAGGTATCCCTTCTAACACTAATGTTAGTAAACTCCCTGTCCCATACTGGCTTGCTTGATAAGGGCCCTGTGCAAAAATGGCGGTGAGCAAACGCTCACGATATTGCTCTGCTACTTGCTCGCTATAATGCTGAGCAATGCGTTCTTTTGCCCATTGCAACGCATGACGTATGGTAAAAGCGAGTAAAAAAATAGCAAACGACATGAGCGCCGTCTTAGACGGCGCACCATGAAACATTTGCGTAATGGCTTTTGCTAAATATATCGCTTGCATAACGATGGCTACTGCTTGGAGTGCAGTAATCACACCAATTTGCAAGAACACTTTTTTACTACCTTCATATTGTAAGAGTTGTTTATCCATTAGTAACCAACTTCCTCTTTGCTGCTTTTAATTCGTTTTCTAAAGATGTAATACGTCCATGCGGTGTAAGCTAATACAATGGGTACCATTGTTAACGCAACATACGTCATAATCTTCAAGCTATAATCTCCTGAAGCGGCATTATACACTGAAATATTATTTGCTACATCTGTTGAGCTAATTAATACATTTGGGAATAAACCAACAAAGAAACTAGAGACAACAATCACAAAGAGTAAACCCGTTAGTAAAAAGCTCAGTCCCTCACGGTGTTTGTTCATCGTTATAAATAATGCAGCATAAAGCACAGCACCTACAATGAACATTGGCATAATTAAGAAACCAAGTTTCCCTTCTGTTGCTGATGTTTGCATGACCGTAAGTAACACAAAGGCAATGAAAAGAATACCCGTCACCACATACATCTTTTTGGATTGTTGCAATGCTCTTGCACGAATATCATCAACCGTTTTTAAACCGATAAAGAATAAACCATGTAAATAAGATAAGGCAACAAAGAATAGACCGCCTACGATAGTGTACAGATTTAAAATATCACCAAAGAAACTCGCATTAATATTCATTTCTGCATCAATTGGCAATCCCTTTAACATACTAGTGAACAATACACCTACTAAAAATGGTGGTAAAATACTACCAATCAGAAGTGCATAGTCCCATGTGCGATGCCAAGCATGCGACTCACCTTTTTCTCTAAACTCAAAT
This sequence comes from Lysinibacillus alkalisoli, assembly GCF_014643595.1. Classification (GTDB taxonomy): domain Bacteria; phylum Bacillota; class Bacilli; order Bacillales_A; family Planococcaceae; genus Metalysinibacillus; species Metalysinibacillus alkalisoli. The sequence continues at coordinate 321,020 of NZ_BMJT01000003.1, read as the reverse complement.
GATACCCCTCGCACAATAAGTGCTAATAATAACAACACAAATGGCAAGTAATAGCCACTAAACACAGAGGCATACCAGTGAGGGAAGGCAGCAAACATCGCACCACCTGCTGTAATCAACCATACTTCGTTAGCGTCCCAAACCGGCCCTATCGTTTTAATCATAATCTCACGTTCTTCTTTGTTTCTCGCTAAGAAACGTGTACTCATACCAACCCCAAAGTCGAATCCTTCTAGAAACATAAATCCAACGAATAAAACGCCTATTAATAGAAACCAAAACTCACTTAGCTCCATGTGTTACGCCTCCCGTCTCAAATGGGTCCGTTGTCGAAACATCTTCCTCTTTAGGCTCCTCTGGACCACGTTTAATCACTTTAATAAATAACATGACCATAATGACACCTAAAATTGTGTAAATAGTAGAGAAAGCAATTAACGAGAACAAAATTTGCCCTGCCGTTACATTTGGTGAGATCCCAGCAGACGTTAACATTAAGCCATTTACTACCCATGGTTGACGCCCAATCTCTGACATAATCCAACCAAATGAGTTTGCAATATAAGGCATAAATAAACTTGCAATTAATAATTTTAATACCCATGGCTTCGTTTCTAATTTTTTGCGCCATGCTAAAAATAAACTTAAACCAGATAGCACAATTAATACGCCACCTAAACCAGCCATAATACGGAAGCTCCAAAAGACAGTTTTAACAGGTGGAATATAAGAACCTTCCCCATATTTCTCCACCATTTCTTTTTCTAACGTATTCATCCCTTCTACTTTACCGCTAAATTCACTATATGCTAAATAGCTTAGTAAATAAGGTACTTCAATACGCCCTGTACTCTCGCGATTCTCCACATCAATATTAGCTACAACTGTCCATGCAGCTGGGTCTGAGCTATCTTCCCATAACCCTTCTGCTGCTGCCATTTTCATCGGCTGGGCATGCATTAAATAAGTCGCTTGTGAGTGCCCTGAAAAAGCAATACCTAATGCTGCGGCTAAACCAACCACTAAACTCACATTCATCGAACGTTTATATAAATCTAAATCGCGTTTCTTTAAAATATTCCAAGCACTCACACCTGCGATGAAAAATGCACCTGTTGCAAAACTTGCAAAAATTGTGTGAGGGAAAGCTACCCATAATTTTTCATTCGATAATACAGCTAAAAAGTCATTCATTTCCGCACGGCCATTATTAATGGCATATCCCACGGGATTTTGCATGAATGAGTTAGCTACTAAAATCCAAAATGCGGATAAGATCGTACCGATTGATACAAGCCAAATCGACATTAAGTGGATACCTTTTGGAACCTTCTTCCAACCGAAAATCCAAATCCCGATAAATGTTGATTCTAAAAAGAATGCTAATAAAGCTTCTACTGCGAGCGGTGCACCAAAAATATCACCGACAAATCTTGAATAATCAGACCAGTTCATACCAAACTGGAACTCTTGAATAATACCTGTTACAACACCTACTGCGAAGTTAATGAGGAAAAACACACCCCAAAACTTCGTCATTTTTAAATAGACTTCTTTTTTCTTAATTACATAAAGTGTTTGCATAATCGCCACGATAAATGCGAGACCAATAGATAATGGTACGAATAAAAAGTGGAATAAGGTCGTTGATGCAAACTGAAGTCTAGCTAAAATGAGTTCTTCCATGTATAAGCTCTCCTTTCGCTTTCGCAAAATCAACTTCTATAACTAATTGTACGAGCTTTCTATTCAAATTTCGTGACTATTGTGTAAATACCTTGTTACAAACCTCGTAACAAATGGGGTTTTACTCGCTTTCTCGTGATATTTTAGACACATTTCACGTAGATTTCACATCCCTTTTGTTCATGAACACACTTTGGCTATGAGAAAACGCACACGATACGTTTTTTTATTCCAAAGTCTATCTTTGTTTTCTGAGTTGCGTAATTTCTTCATCCATACGTGTTAAAAATGCGCCTATCCTCTCATGTTGAATGACTTCATCTGCAATAGCATCAAGAGGTGTTGGCTCGGCATTCACTATGACCAAATAGGCACCATGTTGTTTGGCTAACTCCGGAAAGTAATTAGCAGGCGATACCGTCAAGGACGAGCCTAACACGATAAATATAGTAGACTTTTCACTCTTTACGGTTGCCTTAAACATCACATGCTCATCCAAAAACTCACCAAACAATACGACAGAAGGACGTAATGTACCACCACATTGGCAATAATACGTTTGCTTTTCATACATCACATTACTGTATTTTTTGCCACATGTTTGGCAATGTACAGTGCGTAGCGTACCATGTAACTCCAATACTTCTGGTGCACCAGCTGCGGTATGAAAGCCATCTACATTTTGCGTAATAATAGTAGAGACTAGCCCTTCATTCGCCCATTTGGCTAAAATATAATGCCCCTGATTAGGCTGATATTCCCTAACACCTAAAACACGTGTGCGATAAAATTCGAAAAATTGCGTCACATTGTTATTGAGTGCTTCTATTGTAGCTACTTCACTCGGATTCACATTTTGCCAAACTCCATGAGACGAACGAAAATCAGGCAAGCCGCTTTCTGTTGACATCCCTGCCCCTGTAAATATCACAACAGACTTAGCATCTCGTATTTTTTCAGCTAGCACATGATAACCTCCTTATAAAGATTGTTCTAAAAACTTCTCTAAACGCTCACGATACTGCGTGGCACATACAATTGTTAGCTCATCATTCGCTTGGAATGTAAAGTCTGGCCCTGGCGAAATATACTCCATACCGTCTCGCTTCACAGATAAGATAGTGCCATTTGTATGGCGCCAAAACTGTGTTGAAGCTACCGTTTGATTAATAATGGGAGAAGTCGCATCAATAATAATTTGTACATGGTCCTTTTTGTGATGGCGCTCAAGTCCCATTGCGTATTCCATATACATATCTAAATAATCATTTAATTCTCGTTCAATTTGCATTTTAGCCGTTTGTAAATGAGCAATTTTAGCACGGATTTCTTCAAAGTTTTGTCGTGTATTATAATGTTGTAAAAAAACGTATGCTTGTTGACGTGATCTAATATAAATACCACTTTTATCTGATACATTTACAACATCCATCTCACTTAATAACCTCACAGCACGACGCACCGTTTCTGGCGATACACGATAACTCGCTGCTAAAGTTGAGCGGCCATATACTTTCTCACCCTCTAACAATTCGCCTTGATAAATTCGCTCAGCTAGATCCATTGCGATTGTGACATAGCGAGGTAATGTCATGGTCGTCACCCTTTCTTTAACTAACAACTTCATTATAACAAAGTTGTTGGTAGTTGCAAAAAAAAGGAATAGCATGTTATGTATGCATTCGCTGTTTGCTGACAATTGTTTTATACTAAAAGAAAAAAGGTGGCGATTATTATAGCGCTTAATCGACTGATCGAAGAGCGAAAACATCATCATACAACAGCCTATTATATGAAGCGTGTTGACGTGGAGGTTAAAGCTAGCCAATCCTCTAGTTTAGTGCCTGTATTGACCTACTGGTTGGATGAGGAGGAAGTAACGGATGCCATTTTACAATTGCGCCTCAGCCCACAACTCCCCTCCTCCTATATCGAGGATTATGATGAATTTCAAACTATGTTATTTGCTAAGGAGCAATTAGCTATTCAAAAACTTTATGAACAAACTTCATTAGAACCTCCATTAAAAAAACGTTACCAACGGATTATTTGGCCTATATTTATTGCGTTTATCATGGTCTCGCCTATTATTATTATCGCATTTTTATATCGGTAAACTTATAAATAATCAACTTGACATTTATCTCCTTATCGGGCATGCTATATAAAAGCGTGTTGAAGACTACTATGTAATACTGGCTGAAAAGAGAGCGATATTCACCGGCTGAAAGGTATCGTACAGTACAATTACAAAACCTACTTCAATGTTAAGCCCTACTAATACTAGGCGCGGTCTCGGCGTTAGGAGTTTAAGTGGAATGTATAAACATTCAATTTAGGTGGTACCACGGAGCTAAGCTCACTTCGTCCTATTTATAGGATGAAGTGGGCTTTTTTTTATTAAGGAGGGACGATTATGAAACGAATTGTTGTGAAAATTGGCAGTAGCTCACTCACAAACGCTTATGGCGAGTTAGACACGTTGCAAATTAATGACCATGTACAAGCCATCGCTCAATTAAAAAAAGCGGGATACGATGTAATTCTTGTGTCATCTGGTGCTGTTGCCGCAGGATTTAAGCAATTAGGCTATCCCCATCGCCCTGTCACATTAAAAGGCAAACAAGCGGCTGCAGCTGTTGGGCAAAGTTTATTAATCCAACATTATTACGAACGCTTTGCCCTATACGACATAACGCCTGCGCAACTATTATTAACACGTACAGATTTTTTAAGCAAAGAGCGTTATCAAAATATTTACGCTACTTTAGAAGAATTACTAGCGCGCGGTTTAGTGCCCATCATCAATGAAAATGACTCTGTCTCTGTAGCTGAGCTAACCTTTGGTGATAATGATATGTTATCCGCATTAGTGAGTAGTTTAATTCATGCCGAGCAATGCATCATTTTAACCGATGTGAATGGCTTATACACAGCTAATCCTGCACTTGTTAAAGATGCGACACGCATCAATCATTTAACCACTATTACAGATGATGTACTGCAACAAGCAGAAGGTACGTCTAAAGTAGGCACAGGTGGTATGTTTTCTAAATTATTAGCCGCAAAACGCGCTTTACAATCTGGCGTCAAAGTATTTATCGGTAAAGGACAAGGTGCGGATAAATTACTCCGCATTTTAGCAGGACATGGCGATGGCACTTACATTGAGCGTGATGATTTAACGTTTACCTCAACACAAAAACAATGGATACGTTTAGCAGAAGTTAAAGGCATGATTTATATTGATGAAGGTGCAGAAGACGCCTTAATGTTTAACGGAAAAAGTTTGTTACCTGCAGGTGTCACACGTATTGAAGGAGACTTTGTAAAACATGATGTGGTAGAAGTACATGGCTTATCACGTGTACTAGGGCGTGGCGAGGTGCAATACGCTAAAACAGATTTAGTGCAATACATCGGACAAACCAAGACCAAACAAATTGAAGTCATCCATCGTAATCGCTGGGTGCAATATGAGGAGGAATACACATGAATGAAGTTATCAAGAAAGCACAATTAGCAAAACAAGCAAGTTATCAATTAAATCACCTAACGACTGCTCAAAAAAATGAGGCACTGCAATACATTGCTGAGGCTCTTTGCCACCAGCAAAGTTACTTGCTACAAGAAAATGAAAAAGATATAGCAAGTGGTGCACAACTTGGTTTAGACCAAGCTGTTTTAGATCGCATATTACTAACTAAAGAACGCATTCAAGCGATGAGTGAAGCCATTGCACTACTCATTACACTGCCCGACCCAGTAGGCGAGATCTTAGAGGAGATAACAAAAGAAAATGGGCTACATATTCGTAAAAAACGTGTACCGTTAGGCGTTATTGGTATGATTTATGAGGCGCGTCCGAATGTTACAATTGATGCTGCAACACTAGCTATTAAAACAAGTAATGCGGTTGTATTACGCGGAAGCTCATCAGCCAAGCACTCCAACATTGCCTTAGTCAATATAATCCATGACGCATTGCAACAAAGTGCTGTGCCTGTTAATAGTGTACAGTTAATTGAAGATACATCTCGCGAAACAGCCGCTTCACTCTTTACATTAACGGAATATTTAGACGTTTTAATTCCTAGAGGTGGTAAAAAGCTGATTGAACTCGTTGTGCGAGAAGCTACGGTACCTGTGCTTGAGACGGGTGCTGGCAATTGTCATATTTTCTTAGATGACAGTGCTGATATGCAGATGGCAACAACTATTATTATCAATGCCAAAACACAGCGCCCCTCTGTGTGTAATGCGCTCGAAAGTTTACTTCTCTCAAAAACATTTTTAGCAAATCATGGAAAACAAGTATTAACTGCACTCGCTAACCAAGGCGTAACGATTATCGCAGATAAACATGTACAACCTTATTTTCCAACAGCGCAAATTGCTACATCAAAGGATTTTACAACAGAATATTTAGATGAAACGGTCAGCGTTCAAGTCGTAGAAAATGTTGAACAAGCTGTAATGATTATTAATGCCAATAGTACGCACCATTCAGAAGCTATTATTACTCAAAATCAACGACACGCAGACTATTTTTTACAACATGTTGATTCAGCCGCTGTTTATCACAATGCATCTACACGTTTTACAGATGGTTTTGAGTTTGGTTATGGAGCAGAAATTGGCATTAGCACACAAAAATTACATGCTAGAGGGCCAATGGGGCTACCTGCACTAACGACAACAAAATACATGATTACAGGTAGTGGGCAAATCCGCTCATAATTTTTTGAATACTCCCTATTTTCACGTAGTTTTGCTATAGTAATGTTACGGTTAGAAAAGGAGTTAATACAATGAATATTTCAGCTATGATTAAGCTAACCGTTTCAATGGCTATTTTTGGTTCAATTGGTTTTTTCACTGTTCATACTGGCATCCCTGCGCTAGAGCTTGTCTTTATACGTTGCATTTGTGCCACATTGTTTTTAGGTATGCTATGGTTACTCACAGGCGGTCATAAAACCGAACAGTGGTCAAAAAAAGAAGTTGTACGCACTTTAATTTGCGGCATCTTTATCGTCTTAAACTGGGTGTTTTTATTTAAGGCATTTGAAGAGATGTCTATTTCTATTGCAATTTCTATTTATAATTTAGCACCTATCTTTGTTCTTATTTTAGGTACAATCTTTTTAAAAGAACGCTTAACGCTTCGCAATGTACTTGCCATTATCATTTGTTTTTTAGGCAGTATTTTAATTATTGGCATAGAGCAATTCACTTCTTTTAAAGACTTATATCAATCGGGATTTGTATGGGCTATTTTATCCGCTATCTTTTATGCGTTAACGGTATTTACTAGTAAAACTATTCATCATTTAAGTGCCTATGCCCTAACATTCACACAAACGTTTGTAGGTATTATTTTACTAGCGCCATTTAGCGACTTTACCGTTTTTGAAGGCTTAACAATGAGTAACTGGCTATACATTATGGGCACAGGCTTTATTCACACAGGTTTTGTGTATTATTTATTCTTCGATAGCGTACGTTTATTACCTACGATCATCGTATCGGTACTCGTTTTCGTAGACCCTGTCGTAGCTATTTTATTAGATATGTTACTGCTCGACTTTATGCCAACAACGATGCAAACCGTTGGTATTATACTCGTATTTACAGGTATTATTTATACCATCTACACACCTAAACAAAAGATAAAAACAATCACCTAAATACTATTGAAACAAAAAGAGCGAGGCTATAAACAGCCCCGCTCTTTTATATCTACGCATATTCTCTTTTTTTAGGTAATGCTTTATAAAGGATTAAACCAATCGCAAAGCCAATAACAGCTGGCAAAATCCATGCTAATTTATGGTCAAATAATGGTAAATTCGCCACAATATCTGTATACATGCCTAACGGTTGATCAGGTGCATATAATGCATCATGTAATGCGACAAACGCTGTTGGAATAAGCGTACAAATGTATACGATACGCGCCTCATTGAAATAATGGTCAATAAATGAAATAAACATCAATACAATAGCAAGTGGATACATAAATAATAATACTGGCAATGTCGTCTCTAGTAATTTGGTTAAACCGAAGTTAGCAAATACAGCACTCACTAAAGTAAATAAGATAATTAAACCTTTATATGAGGTTTTAGGAAAAATCCGATTAAAAAATTGTGCATTTGCTACAATTAACCCTACTGCTGTTGTGAAACAAGCTAAAATAATCGTAATCGCTAATAAAATCTTGCCAAAATCACCAAACAATATCGCCGTAGCTTGTCGAATGACCTCACCACCATTAGCTGCATAACCTATTTCAGATACGCTTGTTGCTCCAATATAGCCAAGTGCGATATAAACAAATGCTAAGCCTACTGCAGCTACTACTGCAGCAAACGACATCGTTACAATTTGTTTGCGCTGGTCAAAGATTTTACGCTCTTTTAAGATTTGTAAAATAACAATCGCAAATACTAAAGCCGACAATACATCAATTGTGACATAACCTTCAATAAAGCCCTCTGTCAATGCATTACTTATGTAATTTCCTTGAGCAGGTTGCAGCTCACCAATCGGTGTAAGTAAACTTTTAATAAATAAAATTAAAATAGTAACGAGTAAAATCGGTGTTAATACTTTACCAATACGGTCTACCATTTTGCTCGGATTCAGCGCTAAGTATAACACTAAACTAAAGAAAATAATCGAGGTAATTAACAACGGCCAACGCCCTTCAACCACTTCTGCTGGTAAGTATTCTAAAAATGGAATAACCCCAATCTCATAAGCAACTGTAGCTACACGTGGTGTAGCAAATAATGGACCTATTGTTAAATAAATAATAGATGTAAAAATCAAACCATACCATGGGTGTACACGACTAGCTAATGTATATAAATCGCCCCCTGCACGCGCGGCTGCAATAATCGCTAACAATGGCAGACCGACACCTGTAATTAAAAAGCCAATCAATGCTGGTACAATATTTTCTCCTGCTTGTTGCCCTAAAAATGGTGGGCCAATGATATTACCTGCACCTAAAAATAATGCGAATAAAAATAAGCCTACTGCAAGGTTCTCCTTTGTGAAATCATACAATCGGTTCATGTGAAAAACTCCTTACTAAATTTTCAGAATATTGAAACATGCATACCCAACTTTATTATCAGTACAATACTATTGTACAGTCAAATTTTCTGATAATTCAGAATGGAATGTCAGTTCAAAATACTTCTGTTAAGTACAATACACGGTTATTCATTCATTGTCAAAGTAAAATGTAAGCGCTCGTTTCATTTTTCAGTTTTTTGAAATAGATCATTGACATTTACGTAAAACATACGATTCTCTTACGTTTTTTTTGTAACATAATATGAGTACCGTATGATACCCACTGTTAAAATCCGAGGTAAAAGGAATTTATAAACAGGTAGCACTCCTATTCATCCATCATTTGACATACAATAACCCCACTTTGTACACACAGCTTTTCATTATAGCAACAAAACAAAAAAACAACTTTATTTTTTAAAAAATACATAGTAGTTTTGCATTTATCACAAAATTTTAACGTTAATAAAGAATTTTTTTCTTTTTTTACTTGGCAGATTACTCTACCATACCTAGTAAAATATATGGGAGTCTTGAACCCACTGCCTATGCATAAATAAAAAAGTGGTAAAGGGCTTATCCTGCTTCCCTCTACCACTTATGGTCTCCCATTTAGGGTTTAACGCTCCATCATTTGTTTCCACACAGAACCCTGTGCCTCTTCGCCTTGTTCGATACGAGCAATCGCCATCTCAATTTGGAGTTTTACTTCAAATTCATTATCGTTTGCAGCGGCTTCCAAAGCAGGTAGTGCTGCTTCTGTACCCGTCTCAAATAAAAACATAGCCGCTCGCCAGCGTACGAGCTTATTTTTATCTTGCAAACTCATAATCATAGCTTTCTCAAAGGCAACAAAACCTAAGTCACTAATACAGTCACCAGCGGTACGGCGCACAGCAGCACTTTTATCTTGTAAAGCCTCTGTTAAATAAGGGACAACTGCTTCATCTTCTATCATGCCTAAATAAACAGTGGCAAGTCTGCGCACAGACATCTTCTCATCTTGCAACGCTACTGCTAATGTTTTTACATCTTCTACAGTAGGGTCTATCATATTATCTAGCATTTTAAAGCGCTCTTCTGTAGAAGCTTGGACAAATGTCTCATAGTGAAGTGGCTGTTTTTTTGTTGGTAATACTTCTTGTGTTGACATGGCAGCTGCTTGAATTGCTGTCAATTGTTCATCTGTGAATGTAATAGCTAGCTCTGCAGCTACTTCATTTGCTACATCTGCTAAATCACCATAACGTACACCATAATCGACCCACTTGCGTAAATAAATATAGTTCTCATCTTCTACTGCTGCTAGTAATTCGTCTAATACCTTCGTAAAACGGTCAGGCATAGCCACACGTTGTTCGTCCGTTTGTGTGAAGGCTTTAACTTGCAACGGGATCCCTTTATACATTTGAACATGTACATAAACTTCACCAAAATGTTCTACAGGTTGTGCGGTTTCTTCTGCCTCTACCTTTTCACCAAATACTTGGCGCACATCTGCAAGAACAACTTCCCATGCAAACTTAGCATTGCGTTCTACTGCAAAGAAATCTGCAACGCGAAAAATACCTTTCACACCTTCAATTGCTAGTAGTTGCGCGATTTCACCTGTTGCCTCTTGTGCATTTGCTTTTGTAAAGTTATAGCTTTCTCCAAAAGGTAACTCTTGGTCTACAACTACCTTCATTGAATTAGGGCTTGGTGTTGGTTCAATTGTGATAATTTTCATTGTCTACACTCCTTATCCACTTACAATTTCCTCTAAATAACTCCAACGCTCAATTAAATATTCATAACGTTCATTTTGTTCGTCTAAACGTTGTTGTAATTCTTGTAGCTTTGTAAAGTCGCTACCTGATGAAGCCATATCTTGTTCAATTTCAGCAATAAGTCGCTCTGCAGTATCAAGATCAGCTGCGATTGTTTCCCACTCTTTTTGTTCAGAGAATGATAATTTTTTCTTTTGCACTTTCTTTTTCTCAGGTAGGGGTTTTATTTTTTCGCTTTTTTCTGCTTCTACTTCTTGCTCCTTAATCGCTGTTAAAAATTCGGTATAACGCATCATATAAGAAGTTACTTCACCATCTTTAACATACCATAACTGACTCGCAATACGGTCTAAGAAGAATCGGTCATGTGAAATGGTAATGACTACACCAGGAAAATGTTCAATAAAATCTTCTAACACACCTAATGTTTCAATATCTAAATCATTCGTTGGCTCATCTAATAGTAAAACATTAGGCTGTTCCATTAATAAGCGTAATAAGTAAAGTCTTTTACGCTCACCACCTGATAATTTTCCGATAATCGTGCCGTGAACATGTAATGGAAATAAAAAGCGCTCTAACATTTGAGCGGCTGAGTAACTCTCACCATTGGCATCTGTAATGGCATTTGACGCTTCTCTAATATATTCAATCATACGTGCTTGTTCATTCATTTTAGGCAGCTCTTGTTTGAAATGGGCACGCTTCACTGTGGAGCCTGCAAACACTTCTCCACCATCCGAATCAATTTCGCCTGCTAACATTTTTAATAAGGTTGACTTTCCAGCACCATTGGCTCCAATAATCCCAATACGATCACCTTGTTTGAGTAAAAAAGAAAAATCAGCAATAATAACACGGTCGTCAAATTGCTTGCGCACATGCTCACCTTCTAGCACTTTACGCCCTAAACGTGTCGTTGCCAAATTCATATCTAAATGGTCATCATCTGTTTGATGTGTCACTTGGTCTTTTAATGTATCAAAGCGCTGTAATCTTGCCTTTTGTTTCGTTGTACGTGCTTTAGCACCACGGCGCACCCACTTTAACTCCGAACGATAACGATTTTGCAACTTTTGCTGTGAGCTCGCTTCTCGTTCTATTCGTTCCGCTCTTGCTTCTAAATAATCGCCATAATTCCCTACATGACGGTATAATGTTTGATCTGCTAATTCATAAATATGTGTGGCTACTTCATCTAAAAAGTAACGGTCATGTGTAATAAAAATAACAGCGCCTTTTAAACGCGTAACCGCTTCTTGCAACCAAGCTGTAGAGTCGGCATCTAAATGGTTAGTAGGCTCATCTAATAAATATAAATCTGCTGGTTCAATTAATACTTTAGCAAGGGCTACTCGCTTTTTCTGACCACCTGATAATGTTGCCATTGTTTGATCAAACATTGTAATACCAAGCTTTGTTAAGGCAGACTTAGCTAAGGCATTAATATCCCACGCGTTTTCTTCGTCCATGCGCTGTTGTAACTGGAATAACTTTTGCTGTTTGGTTTCATTTTCTGCATCTGTCATAAGCTGTGCTAAGGCATCTTCATAATCGCGATTTAATTGAATTAAAGGAGAATCACTAGAAAAGACCGCTTGTAAAACGGTATCGTCTGCTGTGAATTGAGGGTCTTGCGCTAAGTAGGCAATGCGATATTTATTCGGGTGATCCATTAGCATATGGTCAGCATCCATACTACCCTCGATAATTGATAATAAGGTAGATTTACCTGTGCCATTAATCCCAATAAGGCCTGCTCGTTCTCCTTCATATAACGTAAACTCTATATTTTGGAATAACGTTTTATCACCTACTGTTTTAGTTAATTGTTGTACAATTAAGTGACTCATAATAATCCTTCTCTCTCTTTCTGTAATTGCTGTAAATACTGCTCCATATAAGCATGGCGCTGTTGTGCCATTTGTTTGCCTTTAGGTGTAATCATTAAGTCTTTTAATTTTAATAATTTCTCATAAAAGTGAGCTACGGATGAATTGGTATTCGTACGATATTGTTCTTCTGTCATTTCTGTTTGAATGATTTCTGTATCATCGTATATTTTTCGCCCTCTTGCCCCACCAAAAGCAAAAGTACGTGCAATGCCTATCGCACCTAAGGCATCAAGACGGTCTGCATCTCTTGCAATTTGAGCTTCTAACATCGTCGTTGCTACCTCTTGTCCCCCATTAAAGGAAATGGCTGCTATAATATGACGCAGTTGCTGTTCTTGATGAGGTGCTAACTGTAACATGGCAATCAATTCGTTTTCTTGCGCTTTACTCGTAGCATACTTCTTATCACTCACATCATGTAATAATAAGGCATATCTCACAAGCGCTGCATTCGCTTGTGGTTCGGTTTGGAGAATGGTCTCTGCATTTTGGAGTACACGTTCAATATGTGTAAAATCATGGCTTCCATCAAAGCGAGCATAGGCACTTTTGACTGCCGCTAAAAATACGTCTTCGTTCATTTATTATCACCTCTATCCTTATAGCTTAACTGATATGATACATAGTTTATAGAAAAAAGTTTTACATTTACAACATTTCAATTGACAGATAATTCTGATTGTAATATACTCTTAACAAGAGCTAGTTCTCTAGCTCTCACGTTAATACCATTTGTAGACCGTTCCTTCATTGGTTAGTATGACTTGGTGTGAGCGTAAGGCGTCAATGTTACACCCAATAATTCGGTAGCTTTTACCGAATGGCATGTAATCCAACGTGTTTGACAAATGTTATTAACAAGTACTACCCCTTTTTACGTATAAAGGTACAATAAATTTACCTTTGGGCTACCATTTGTTAAACGTAAATTTATACACCTGCATACTATTGCTGTTAGTCATAAGAAAACCGAAATCCCAAAAAGAATGAGAGATGAGCCTGTACCTCATCTAAAGAAAGTAGGAAATATCATTGCAACAATTGAATGACTCACCCAAGCATACAAAATAGGCGTCACTTTCGAAAAAACATCGAAAAGTGACGCTTATTTTATTGAACATGATTCTCACTTCTTGTATGCTACTAAGTAGTTAAAGGAGAGAGATTATGTCAAAATCATTTAAAGCACCACTGTCACTTGTGATTATTTTAGGCTCACTCACAGCTTTTGGTGCCTTGTCTATGGATATGTACTTGCCTGCCTTACCCATTGTGGCAACTGACTTACATACTACCACTTCATTAGCTCAACTCAGTTTGACAGCTTGCCTCATTGGCATGGCTTCTGGTCAACTCATTTTTGGGCCGTTAAGTGATCGCATAGGACGAAGAAAACCATTATTCTTCACCCTACTTATTTTTGTAGTAGCTTCTATATTATGTGCATTATCGCAATCCATTTGGATGCTCATTGTGATGCGCTTTATTCAAGGGGCTTCAGGTGCAGCCGGCGCCGTTATTGCACGAGCTGCAGCAAGAGATTTATATAGCGGGAGAGAACTCACCAAGTTTATTGCTTTATTATCATTAGTCAACGGCGCAGCACCTATTCTCGCACCTATAGTGGGCGGATTTATTTTACAATTCACAACATGGCACACGGTATTTTATATTTTAGCAGGGATTGGTCTTGCTGTCTTTACAGCCGTTGTATTTCGTCTAGAGGAAACTTTACTTGAAGAAAAACGCGCTACGGGTGGCCCATTACAAACGGTGAAAACATTTAGAAATTTAGTTAAAGACCGCTATTTTATGCAACTTGCCCTTGCACAAGCCTTACTTATGACGGCAATGTTTGCCTATATTGCAGGCTCACCATTTGTTTTGCAAAATGTGTATCATCTATCACCTCAAGCCTTTTCCTTATGTTTTGCTGCTAATGGAATTGGTATTATTATGATGGCTCAAGTAACAGGAAAGCTATCTGAACGCTTTACAGAGTTGACATTATTAAAATATAGTGTCATGCAAGCTGGTATAGGCGCCTGTATTTTACTATTAGCTATTTTAGTAAACACTCATGTAGCAGTTGTTCTTATTGGGTTATTTTTCATTGTCTCTGCTGTAGGTATGGTATCCACCACAACTTTCTCTCTAGCTATGCAAGCCCAGGGGAAAAATGCAGGGAGTGCCTCTGCCTTACTCGGTTTACTTCCTTTTGTTGGTGGGGGCATTGCCTCACCTTTAGTTGGCTTAATGGGAGACGCTAATGCTTTGCCAATGGCGATTGTCATCTTATTCTGTACTTTATTAGCAGTAGGCAATAGTTTCCTTATTAAAGCGCCTGCATATTAAAGCAAAGAAAACTTTAATAGAGATGTCATTTCATCTATTTAAAAAATGTTAGACCAATACCACTGGCCTAACATTTTTTGATTCTTGCTGTTTTTGCCTTATTCTCCGCCGCCACCATCACCACTGTCTGTGGAAGCATCACTTGCGGTATGATCATTATCATATGTCGTCATAAGTGCTGCTACAGTTGCTGTATTCATTAAGATAAAATCATTTGAACTATAGCCATGCTGCACGGCAAAATCGCCTAACTCCTGACAAGCAGCACGCCAATCCTTCATTGTAATAATAGCTGTTGTTTGAATCAGTACTGTCGTAGCAGTAATAAATTGTTGTGCTGTATATGTGCCATTGATGCGCCCCTCACATAACGGCAGCAATTCTTTTTGGTACGTTTTATTAAATTCAGCCAGTAATTTAGCTGCCATATAATGCTCTGCATCTTCATTAGCATTCCGTAATGTTGCTTTATAGTACGCCATTTCTTCATCAATATAATCTTTTGACTTGGCTTTTACAAAATTCGTGAACTGAAAACTCTCTTTACTTTGACTTGTTGTAAGTAGGAATAACAGTAATGCGGCTACGACAATAATGATGACAAATGTCAATTAGAACAGCCCTTTCGCCTTACCATCCGCTGTTACTCCCATATGTAAAGCAGCAGGTTGTTTTGGCAATCCAGGCATCGTTAAAATGTCACCTGTTAAACAGACTAAGAAGCCTGCGCCTAGCTTAGGTATAATTTCTCGAATGGTTACGGTAAAGCCTTCTGGTCTACCTAATAATTGCGGTTGGTCAGATAAAGAGTATTGCGTCTTCGCCATACAAATCGGCAAAATATCCCATCCATACTGTTCAATTTGTTGGATTTGTTTTTTCGCTTTCTCACCAAATTGAACGCCTGCCCCACCATAAATACGTTGTACAATGGTTGTCACCTTTTGTTCAATACTTTCTGTCACATCGTATAGTACGTGGAATTCGTTTTCTTGTTCAATGACTTGTAATACTTGTTGTGCTAAGGCTATACCACCTTCTCCACCTTGTTCCCATACATTTGTACGAGCAATTCGGATATTTTCTGTAGCACACCAATCTAATACCGCTTGCAACTCGGCCTCTGTATCCGTAATAAAACGATTTAAGGCAATAATAGGCTCTACACCAAATGTGCGAATAATATCCACGTGTTTCGCTAGATTTGCCATGCCTTGTTGTAATGCAGCTACATTTTCTTGAGCCAAATCTGATTTAGCTATGCCACCATGCATTTTTAAAGCACGTATTGTGGCTACAACAACAACAGCACTTGGCTTAAATTGCCCCATACGCGCTTTAATATTCATAAATTTCTCCGCACCTAAGTCTGAGCCAAAGCCTGCTTCTGTAACAACGATATCAGCTAACTTACGCGCTGTTTGTGTAGCCATAATCGAATTACAACCATGCGCAATATTAGCAAATGGCCCACCATGAATAATGGCTGGTGTACCTTCTAGCGTTTGGACTAAGTTTGGTTTAAAGGCTTCTTTTAACAATAATGTCAATGCACCTTCTACTTGTAAGTCACGTACAAATACAGGTTCTTTTTCAAAGGTATAGCCAATCACAATATTAGCCAAGCGCTCCTGTAAATCCGTAAGGCTTGTGGCTAGGCAAAATACAGCCATAATTTCTGACGCGACGGTAATATCAAAACCATCTTCACGCGGCATGCCCTGTGCAGGCCCACCTAGACCAACGACAACATTACGCAACGCGCGGTCATTTAAATCTACTACACGTTTCCAAATAATACGTCGCGGATCGATTTGTAACGCATTACCTTGGTGAATATGATTGTCAATTATTGCTGCTAAAGCATTATTAGCTGTTGAGATTGCATGCAAATCACCTGTAAAGTGTAGATTGATATCTTCCATTGGCACTACTTGTGCATGACCGCCTCCTGCTGCTCCACCTTTAATTCCCATTACAGGCCCTAATGAAGGCTCTCGCAATGCGACCATCACCTTTTGGTCTAATTGATGTAGCGCATCCGCTAACCCTACAGTTACGGTTGATTTCCCCTCCCCTGCTGGTGTAGGGCTGATTGCCGTTACTAGTACCACTTTAGCATCGTCACCTTGAGGGGCAATCAAATTCGGGTCAATTTTGCCTTTATATTTCCCATACTGTTCTAACGCTTCTTCCGGAATACCTGCCACTTTAGCAATCTCTGTAATAGGACGCAACTCTGCTTGCATCGCAATTTCTAAATCCGTTAATGGTTTAACTGTAGTCATCACGTAACCTTCCTTCTCTGTTGATAGTTCTATTATAAAAGAAGTGACCTGTTTTCACTAGCAATTCGCTATTTTCTGACGAAGTACTCCCCGCCCTACAACACCAAAAATGGGCAATTTCTTTATGATGAACCATCCTGACAATTCATTGACATTGGGAAATAAATAAGGTATGTTGTACAAGTAATTGTCATACATTCATGAGTTAAGGGGGATTCTTTATGTTTGAAGGCGTAGTAAAATGGTTTAATAACGAGAGAGGTTATGGCTTTATTGAGGGTACTGATGGTGAAGACGTTTTTGTACATTTCACAGCTATCCAAACTGACGGTTTCAAAACGCTAGAAGAAGGTCAGCAAGTGACGTATGACATCGTTCAAGGTAATAGAGGCCCTCAAGCAACTAATGTTGTGAAGAAATAAACCACGCACACTCGTTTGTGCGTTTTTTTATGCGTATAGGAGGGGAAATATTGAAAAAACTGATTGTATTCGTGACAGCTATTCTGTTACTAGCAGGGTGTACGTCCAACACTCATACTTATAGACACATATCCGACGAATGGAAAATTGCACTAACAGTAAAACAAAATGCCAGCGCAACGAATGACTACTTACTAGAGATAAAATATATAGGAGACACTTTAGATTTAGCTACAGAGCCTGATATTACATACACATTAGTAACACCTCAAATGACCTATGATAATACGAAAGCTTTATCGGTTGTAGGCACGATTAAAGAAGATGGGCTTTTTACTTGTACATCTTGTGACATTTTACAAGAACAAGACGACGTTACATTTACAATAGAATGGGATGGTAAAAAAGAAACATTCCCATTGTCTACAAATCAACAATAAAATAACCCTCACGCTAACAGCAAACAATAAGCTACCCGTTTGCTGTTTTTTTAATAGTTATTACGGCGAAAAAAACAAGATACACATCTGTCATGCGTACCTTGTTTAAAGACTTTAGATTATGTTATTACTATTTTCATCAACTGTTGAGCTGTCGCTTCTTTACCTTCTACTCGGATCACTTCCCCATTTGCCGCAATAATCCAATGTGGCTCATGTTCTCCGTATAATGAAGCAGAGGAGTTAGCTACCATAAATTGTGCCTGTGATGTTTGCATGCGTTTCATGGCACGCTTTTTCAATTCGACTTCATCTGTTGTTGCTTCTAATTTAAAGCCAATTAATGTAACATTTGGTTGCCATTTTTTAATTTGCGGCAAAATTTTTGGCGCTTTTTTAAAATGAATAATCGGTGGCTCATCGGATGGCATTTTTCCTTGTTCTGTTAGCTCATTACCTGACTGGTCAAACACTTTATCAACCAACCAATCACTACCAGCTGCTGCCATGATAACAATATCTACTTTTTCTTCCTGTACGTATTGTTGAATAATGCTACCTAAATGTTCAATGCCTTCAAAGCCAATCAAACACATTTGCTCAGCATGATTAGGTAACTTCGCAAAATAACCATGTACATAAATGACATTAGCACCTGCTGCTAATGCCGCTTCGGCTAAATAACACCCCATAATCCCTTTCGACAAATTTGTATGCCCACGCACATTATCCCATTTTTCAAGCGTACCGCCACTCGTTATGAGTACTGTCTTCCCCGTTATATTCACTGTATCACCTTTTTTCGTTCATTTACTTAGTAGTTTACCGCAAAAAAGGAGAGGATGGTATGCGATTTTCATATTGTTCATCAATCCAGTCCTGTAAAACAGCAACGAATTGTTTTGTGGCAGGTGATGGATTTTTTCGCAATGCCAAACCAATTGTACGATAACTCCCTTGCTGTAGCGGAATAACTCGCAAACCTCGTGGTAATGCATTAATCGATAATTGCGGTAAAATGGTAATACCTAAATGATGTTTAATCATAGATAATACGCCCACTTCTTCGGATAATAAAAAACGAATATACGGCTTCACATGGTATGAGGCCAATAATCTACGCACATCATTATCCCCTCTATAATCAATTAAAATAAACGGGACATCTTGTAGTTCATGAATGTCAATTTGCGTGTGATGATAAAAACCACTCTGTTCTGAGACAACACATAGTAAGGGGTCTTTACGCAACGGCATATATTGAAATTGTTCAGACTCAAAAGTATTTAAAAAGCCCGCCTCAATCTCTCCATTCATCAACCAACGTTCAATCTCATAATAATCGCCCTCTCGTAATTCAATCTTAATCCCCGGAAAACGTTGGTCCATCATGTGAATAATACCTGGCATCCAACTCGATGAAATACTTGAAATAACGCCGATACGGATTGTACCAGTGGCTACGCCTAAAAGATTAGTCGCTTCTTGTTGTACTAATTCCTCAGCTTCTAATACACGGCGCATTTGTCGTAGCATCGCTTCACCTTCTGGTGTAATTGTTAAGCCTGCTCGGTTGCGATGAAATAAGGCAAACCCGTATTGCTTTTCTAAGCTTGAAATCGCATGACTAACAGCGGATTGTGTCAAACCTAACACCTGTGCGGCTTGCGTAAAACTATTTTCCATTGCTACTTTATTCACTATTTCGTACTTGATTATGCTCACTTAATGCACCTTTTTCTTTACATGATTTTTATTCATATAACTTATTATAAACATTCGTTTTACTAATCTCAATACATTGCTTATAGTAAATGTTGTTATAGATATTGTCATAGTACAGAAGTAATTTATTGAGGTGATGAAAGATGAGTACACAAATGAAAGCAAATGGATTAATGTTAATTGTGACGATGTTTTGGGGGTTGTCCTATACATTTATGATTATAGGCGCTGAAACAATGTCCACATTTAATATCGTAGCGCAACGCTGTTTGCTCGCCTTTATTGTTGCTGGCATTATCTTTTATCAACGCATGATTAAAGTAACAATTAAAACATTACAATACGCCTTTATCCAAGGCTTTCTCTTATTCATTGTATTTGCTTTTAGTTTAATTGGTTTGGAAACAACTTCGGCTGCAAATGCAGGTTTTATTTTGTCATTAACTGTCGTGATGGTGCCGATTATGGCTAGCATTATTGATAAAAAATTACCAACTCGCGCCATTGGCTTCGCTGTAGCCTTCACGCTGATTGGCATCGCTATTTTAACATTGAAGGGTTCACTATCTATTCAGCCAGGCGATTTTTACATGGTGTTAGCAGCACTGGCTTACTCTACTTATTTAATTTTAAATGGGCGCTTTACAACACGTGTTGACTCCATTACATACGGTGTCTACCAATTAGGGTTTGCAGGTTTGATTGCACTTGCTCTTTGCATCACTTATGAAACGCCACAACTACCACAAACATCAAATGAGTGGATAGCTATTTTAGGTTTAGGTATTGTATGTAGTGCCTTTTGTTTTATTACACAAGCTGTTGTACAACAGCATACATCACCTACACACACAGGCTTAATTTTCTCTGCTGAACCTATCTTTGCTGCTGCATTTGCTGCTTTATTTTTACATGAAGCGATTACCATACAAATCATTGTAGGTGGAAGTTTCATTTTAGTAGGCAATTTAGCCGCACAGTTTGAACAGTTCCACTTATTGCGTGCACTAAATAAAACAAATGACCATGAAATGCACACCTAATAAAACCCACCTTGAAATTCTCAAGGTGGGTTTTCTATGCCTTACTCTACTTTAATTCTTACCTAATGTTTTTAAATCTTCTACAATCACCTCGACTGGTACGTCAATACCGTCATAAGACTTAATCGCTTTCCCGTCAGGTGTTACAAGATGAAAGTAGGTTGTATGAATGACTTGGTCAGAATTTACGTCATCTTTTACATGCGCATTGAATGATTTTTTCGCATATTGTTCGATGTACGTTTGATCATAGCCTGTTAAGTAATGCCATTTACTCTCGTCTACAATCGGATACTTATCTAAATAGGCTTGGATGACTTCTGGTGAGTCATTGTCAGGGTCAATACTAAAGGCTACAATTTTATAATCTTCTACGCCTGCTTCTTTAAGAGCTTCTTGGACTTCTGTTAAGTTAGCTGTCATAGGCGGACATACTGTGGTGCAATTGGTAAATAAAAAAGTAGCCAACCACGGTGAACCTTTTAAATCTTCTAATGATACTTCCTCACCGCGTTGATCCTTATGGGTAAAATCTTGGACTTCAATGTCTGTTTCCTGTTTTACTTTGTAATTGCTACATCCGGTTATGATGAGTAATATGGTAAACATCATGACGACCAGTTGTTTTTTCATAAAAGATGCCTCCTCTACACACGATACTTATTGTAGCACCTTTTATCCTAACAATACATTAACTTACTTCAACTTTCATAACACCAAAGAAGCTCGGTGGAATGACATTTAAATTTTCTTTCATTTCTGCCAAAACATGTTGTAATGCACTTGCTCCTTTCGCCGCTGCCTCGTGCAATGTAGCGCCGTATACTTCCGAAAAATTGCCATGAGCGTAATGTAAAATATTATTGCGTAAATGAATAATATCTTCTTCAAATTGTTTAAAGGCAAAGCTATCTAATACAATTTTACTTTCTCCTTTTGTTAACTTCCCTAACAATTCAATTTTACTGCGCACCGTATTTAAAATATGAGGCGGCTCATATTGTGGACGTCCATATTGCAAATAATTAAAGACATCTCGGTACTGATTTCCCTTCAGCTCAGATGTTTCTTTGCGCAAATAATAATTTAATAGCGCCTCAAATGAAGTGGCATAGCTAATAATAGCAAAGCGTGAATAACGTCTTTTTAAGACATCATCACTTTCGAGTTGAGCCAATGAAGAGAAGTGCAATGCTTCGTAATACATTTCTGTAGAAAAATCTTTCGCTGATGCTCTTCCCATATTCATTCCCCCTTCACTGATGTAATTCCCCGCTTTTATATAAAACCAATCCTAACACAACAAAAATCGCAGACATAACGCCTACGATTTTTGCTGAAGAAGTGAGTTTCCTAACTCTTTTAATTTATGACCAACGGAGCAAGTCGTAATGCAAAATTCATGCGCCTTACGCTTCCCTTGCTCTTTACGTAAAACCGCTTTAATCGGGCAGTCTTTACAATAAGCATCATGTAACTGGTCCATATTTTCAATAAGAGATGGTTGTGTCACATCAATCACCTTTCTTTCATGATTTTTTATTTTAGCACATGTCTCCTCTTTTGCTATACTAGGAAGAACGATACAGTAAGGAGTTGTCATGATGATTGAATTATTCGTAGATGGTGCCAGCGCTGGCAATCCAGGTCTTAGTGGTATTGGTATTTTTATTCGAGGCGAAGGACATCTTATTCAATTAAGTGAGCCCATTCAACCAACGAATAATCATATTGCAGAATTTACTGCATTAATTCGCGGTTTGCAGGAAGTAAAAAAACTTGGCGCAAACTTTGTTGCGGCCAAGTCAGATTCTAAAATTGTAGTTTCTTCCATTGAAAAAAACTATGTTAAGAACCCATTATACCAACCTTTGTTAAAAGAAGCAATGGACATTATCCAAAATTTTGATATGTTTTACATTACATGGTTGCCAGACGCACAAAACAAAGCGGCTGATCACCTTGCGCGTAAAGCCATTCAAGCGCAAAAATCATAGTGATTCAATTTGTTTTTCCTGCTTGACATTACGATAAATTAACAAATACAAGGCTAACACAAGGAGTGCAAACACAGCAGAGAAAAGATACACCACTTTGTACGTAAATTGACTTGCTATCATCCCTAAAACAAATGAACCAACAGCAATGCCAACATCAAACAAAGTAAAATAAGTGGCAGTGGCGTAGCTGCTACGATCAGGTGTTGTCGCTTGAATCGCTTGTGTTTGTAAACTCATATTCAATGAGCCATAACCAATCCCAACAAATGCACCCGCTAATAAAAACAGCCCTGTACCTTCCGCATAGCCAAGTAAAAACAGCCCTGCCGCAAAAAAGAGAAACGAAGGTACAATAACAGCACGCGGTCCTTTTTTATCATACAATTTACCAACATACGGTCTTGTACTAATCATGGCAGCAGCAAATACGGCATAAAACCAACTAGCTGCTGCCATTAAACCCTGCTGCTGAGCGTAGACCGAAATAAATGATAACACACTTGCATAAGCAAATGAACTTAGGCAAGCGATAAAAGCGATTGGGACAGATGGCTTCTCAAACAGGTCACCCCATTGAAATACGAGCTTTGTTTTTTTCGGCGCTGCTAGATCATGTGTTTTAATGGTCAATGCTAACAAGCCGCCTAAAAATACCACACTACTCAATACGAGAAATAGTGTATTAAAATCACCCTTTTGAATAATTAACAAGCCAACTAAAGGCCCTACAACGATAGCTAAGTTTGTTGACATAGAATAATAACCTAAACCTGTACCTTTTTTGCTATTGGGTACTATATCTGCTGCTAAAGAACCTGCTGCTGTTGTAATAATACTAAACCAAATCCCATGGAAAAACCGCAAACCTAATAATAACCATAAAGGCTTAATCCATAAATATAAAATAGTACATAAAAAATAAATCGCTAAACCGATTAACAGCATTTTTCGTTTCCCGATAACATCTAATAACTTGCCTGAAAAAGGTCTTACAATAATCGCTGATAATAAAAACACCGACAATAATAAGCCTGCTTCTTTATCTGTTTGCCCCAATGCATCAATAGCATACAAAGGCAGTGTTGTCACTAAACCATAAAACACAAAGAACACAGCTAAGTTTGTTAAAAATAAACTAATAAAACGCGGTGTCCATATTTTTTCTGCTACTTGTTTCAAATCACTCAACCTTTCATCTTTTGCAATAAACGCATGAATTGTCGCTGTTCTTCTTCGGTTAAAGAACCTAACATTTGAGCTTCAAATGCTTGGATTTCGACAAGAATACGCGGCAATTGTTGTTGTGCCTTACTTGTTAAAGCTATGATTTTTTCACGCTTGTCCATTCCTTCAATACGCCTCACCCACCCTAGCTTCTCTAAGCGATTTACAGTCCTTGTCACGGTCGGTGCCTCGACGTTAATATAACGCCATATTTGAGTCAATGTCATCGTTTCATGTTGTGCAAGACAATAAATAATTGTCCACTGCGAGCTAAATAAACCAAAAGGCTGTAATACATCATTTAATTGATTCGTTAAATAACGATTTTGTTGAAATAACTTATGAAATAACGGATTCATATTGGCCTCCTTTTGTTTACCTAGGTAAACAATAATTCTACTATACGCTTCTTTCGTCTTTTTGACAATATGATGACATACGTGCACCCTCACACTGTTAAAGATGCCTTTATGCTTTTTCATTTCTTTTATAACTGCTATGCTCACCAAATATTTTGAATGTTTAACTTCGTTCAATAAAAGTATTCCCAAAGCATACGTACGATTGTTTCATTCATAAAAACACAGAAAGTACATAATGTACCTTCTGTGTTCGTTCTCGTCACATTTTATTCAACATTTGAGTTTTTACTTCATTGGCTATTTTTAGGAGAGATGTCTAACAAATTTGTGTTATGTTATTGTTCTTTTGTTAAAACTGTTTTGGCAATGTTAGTATCTAATGATTCAAAGTCGTCATATGCAATTGCCTCATACAATTCACTGCGTGTTTGCATATCTTCTACAGCATCAGCTTGTGTACCTTTATCGCGAATCATCGTAAATACACGCTCATAAGCTTTAGCTGCTACACGTAATGATGTCACAGGATAGATGACCATGGCATAGCCCATTTCCTTAAATTCGTCTGCTGTATAATACGGTGTCTTGCCAAACTCTGTCATATTTGCGAGTAACGGCACTTGAATTTCGTTTGAGAAGCGAGCAAACTCTGCCTCGTCATGAAGTGCTTCTGGGAAAATAGCATCTGCCCCCGCTTCTACATAAGCTTTGGCACGATCAATTGCACTCTCTAAATCCTCCACACCTCTTGCATCTGTGCGAGCTACTACCACTAATGTTGGCGCTACTTGTTTAATCATTTTAATCTTTTGCACCATCTCATCACAGCTCACTAAGTTTTTGCCATTTAGGTGACCACATTTTTTGGGCAGATCTTGGTCTTCGATTTGTACAGCTGCAACACCTGCTTCTTCCATCTCACGCGCCGTACGTGCTACGTTTAGTACACCACCAAAGCCTGTATCAATATCAACTAACATTGGCAAATTTGTTGCACGAATAATTTCTCTTGCACGATTGGCTACTTCCTCGGATGTAATAACACCTAAATCAGGTAACCCTCGGCTTGCTGTATATGCTGCACCAGATAAATATAAAACATCAAAACCTATATTTCTTGCGACTAAGCCAGCCATGGCGTCATGCGCACCTGGGATTTGCAAAATATCAGGCGCCTTCATCAAAGTCAAAAATTGTTGTGCTAATTGTTGTTGTGTTTTAGGTTTTTCCACAATCCAAGCCATGTGTATTGCCTCCTATTTTACAAATAAATTCACAAATTCATGTACATCCATATTTGGCAAATACTCTTGATCTAAACAAGCTTCTTGAATTTGTGTAAATTGTTTTTGAGCGAAGTGTGTTGCCATATTAGCGTTAAATTTCGCTTCAATTTGTGGATAAGCTTCTTCACGACGGAAACGATGCCCTAGTGGATATTCACAAGTAACATTCTCCGAAGATGTACCATCTTTATAGAAGATTTGTACAGCATTTGCAATCGAACGTTTATCTGGATCTAAATAGTCAATCGTATATTGCTCATTTTCTACGACTACCATTTTATCGCGTAGTGCATCAATGCGTGGGTCTGCCGCTGCTTCATCTTCATAATGGTCGGCTACGATATCACCATGGATTAAACCAACTGCTGTAATATACTGAATACAGTGGTCACGGTCGGCTGGGTTATTTAATGGCCCTTCCTTATCAATGATGCGAATAGCTGACTCATGTGTAGTAATTTGAATGCGCTCAACCTCATCTAGACGGTCTTTAATTTCATCATGTAATTGCACAGCACATTCTGCTGCCGTTTGTGCATGGAACTCGGCTGGATATGATACTTTAAATAGTACATTCTCCATAACATATGAAGCAAGTGGGCGAGCTAATACAAGTTCTTGTTTATTAAATACAACATCTTGGAAGCCCCATACTGGTGCTGTTAATGCAGTTGAATAACCCATTTCACCTGTTACCGCCATCATTGCTAAATGTACCGCACGACTTGTAGCATCACCTGCTGCCCATGATTTACGTGAACCTGTATTCGGTGCATGACGGTACGTACGTAAGCTTGCGCCATCAATCCATGCATGGGATAAAGCGTTAATAATTTCTTGACGAGTACCACCTAATGCCTTTGTCACGACTGCTGTTGATGCCACTTTAACAAAATGCACATGGTCAATACCTACGCGATTTAAACTATTCTCTAGTGCCAACACACCTTGGATTTCATGCGCTTTAATCATCATCTCTAATACTTCGCGCACTTTTAACGCTGGTTTACCTTGGGATACATTAACACGACTAATATAATCTGCTACAGCTAAAATACCGCCTAAGTTATCCGATGGGTGACCCCACTCTGCTGCTAACCATGTGTCATTATAATCTAGCCAACGAATCATACAACCAATATTAAATGCGCCTTTAACAGGGTCAAGTACATAAGATGTACCTGGGACATGCGTACCATTTGGAACAACAGTACCTTTAACAACAGGCCCTAATAGTTTTGTACACTCTGGATATTGCAATGCTAAAATCCCACAACCTAACGTATCAATCAATACGTATCTCGCTGTTTCGAACGCCTCTTCACTCGTAATCTCCGTATTTAAGACGTAGTCTGCAATATCTTCTAATAGTTGGTCTGTTTTTGAAATGTCATTTGTTTTAATCAATACAAGCACTTCCCTTTCAATTGTTAATTTTGTATACTATGGACGGATGAGCGTGGTGATTGTACGCCCGTCAGTAGTGAGTATCATCCATTTGTAATACGTTACTAGCTTCGTTACAGTTATTGACGCTCGCCTACATAATTAACACGTGGGCGGAATAATCGGTTATTGTCATGTTGCTCCACAACATGTGCACATAAACCAACTGTGCGTGCACTGAAGAAAATAGGTGTATAAATTTCAATAGGTAAACCTAATAAGTAATACACAGGTGCCGCATAATAATCCAAGTTTGGATATAAGCCTTTTTCCTTCTCCATAATGGCCTCTCCAGCCACACACATGCGATATAATAAGTCGTCCCCTTTTTCTTCACATAACACTTTTAATGCTTCTTTCATAATTAAAGCGCGTGGATCCATCTTTTTCATGTAGACACGGTGACCAAAGCCCATAATTTTTTCTTTATTTGCCAATTTCTCATACAACAATTTTTCAAAACCAGTAACATCTTTACCTGCTAATAACATATACATTACAGCTTCGTTGGCACCGCCATGTAAATTACCTTTTAGTGACGCTACAGCACCTGTTAATGCCCCGTATAAATCGGCTTGTGTAGATGCAATAACACGAGCTGCAAATGTCGAGTTTGGCATTTCGTGTTCACTATATAAGAGTAAAGATTGATCAAAGATTTTTTCTTGGACAGGCGTTGGCTTATTACCTGTAATCATATAAAAGAAGTTACCACTATAAGAGAGACGTTGATCAGGTTGCACTACATCTTGTCCTTGTAGTACACGGTAGCTTGCCGCTACGATAGTAGGCACTGCACCTAATAAGGTATGCGCACGCTCCATATTTCTTTCAGCTGAACGGTCATCAATATGCTCATCATAACCCGCTAATGCTGAAATACCTGTGCGTAAACCATCCATTGGATGCGTGTTTTTAGGAAGTAGTTTAAAAATTTTGATAATTGCTTGTGGAATAACGTATTTTTGTTTCAAGTCATCTTCTAATGCTTTACGTGCTTCATTTGTTGGCAATGTGCCATTAAGCAAAAGATGTACAATATCTAAGTAAACGTTTTCTTTTGATAAATCAATTAAGTCATAGCCACGTAAAATAATTTGACTATTCACTGTGTCTAAAAACGATAATTGTGTTTCTGTTGCAATGACACCGTCTAAACCTGGTGAGTATGTTTTTTCCATATTTCCAACCCCTTTGATTTAATTAATATGTTGTGCATCCCCATACACCATATTTAACATTCGTAAAAATCAAATCCCCCCGCTTTTCTCGATTTCTTGGTAAAAGGAAGATTGCCTAAATTATGGCTAACCCTCCTACAAAAACCTTAACAGAAGTTTTTTTAGCGTGCAATGTACGCTAAATTAAGAATTGAGTGACAATTAGCATATTTAAAACATAGTTAAAAATATGTGTGATTATTCAAAAAATATGTTGTTTATATTTATTCATCATTCCGTCACAAATTTTAAAAATAGCCATAATAAAAACCATTTACTGTAATAAATAAGCAAATGGTTTACATATCTTTAAGTGATCGCATGTTCTACTATATTTAATAATGCCCCTACAGCACCTGCAAAACCGTGGTCACCCACAAATACAGGTGAGTGTTTTTTTGTGCGTGTATAATTGGCAATCACTCTTTCTAGATGAGCATTGTCGCTTAGCGTTGAGCCAATGTAAACAATATGTTCTGTCTTTTTCTCATCCGCATATTGAATACTAAATGTAGTAATGACTTCGCCTACCAAACCTTGAATGGTAGCCAACACATCTTCTACGGGTTGATTGCCTTGTTCTGTGATGCCTACTTTACCAAAATTACTAGCGGTTAATTTGCCATCAATTGGTGTATCCATACCTTGATAAATATCTTCTACTAATAAATCAATATGCTCACGTTTCCCCACATTCGCCAATGTGCGGATCTCTTCAAAATCTGTGATGCCTGTCATCAATGTTGACAAACCAATTAATGTACCACCACCAATACCTGTACCGCCAACTCGAACATCATGGTTGCCATTCATATAATGCACAGATGTTCCTGTACCGATATTCGTAATTATACATTCATCAATTTGATGTCCTTGCTGTTTCAGTAAATAGCGTACACCTTTTAAAGTAGCTTCGAATTCTACAATATAATGTATCGTTTTTACATCTTGTAATGCTTCGCGTAGTTGCTCTGTCCGACCACCTGTTACCCCTATTTCGTCCAAGTCGCCTTGTGCCAAAATCCACTCTCGAACAGCTTGTAAATCATTTGAAGGAAATGACACATACTGTAACTCACCTTGAGCATCTAAATGCGCAATTTTTGTTAACGTGCCCCCAGTATCGATTCCTATCACCTTTGTCATAACATTTTCTCCTTTATTTGCGCCTTTCCTACACTGTAACGCTACTTTTTAACATGCATTTTTACACCGTATCACGTATGATAAACAAAAAAGCTAACTCCATATGGTTAGCTCTCACATTAGTGTAACGGTCACATATGTTACCGTCAACATTAACTTTCACATACTAGATGATGTTAATCATAAAATAGGCTACCTATTTTGTTAATTATAAAATGGGCTATATATAGGAAACAATAGAAATTGATAGATTTCAGTTGTATGTTAACTCCTAGATACGTTACGATAGACAGGAGGTATTGAAACGGAGGCAATTGATCGTGAATGACAAACAATTAAACAAAGAAGCAATGCAAGTATTGAAGGATACAAGTCGTACCTTTTACATACCCATTACCTTTTTACAAAAAGATGTAAAACAAGCAGTGGCTGCTGCCTACTTAGCGATGCGTGCCATTGATGAGATTGAAGACCATGAGAAACTAACAAATGACGTTAAATATGATGTACTTATGGAAGTAAGTCAATTATTAGCGCATCAACCTTTTGATGCCACACAGTACCAATCGTGTTTGCAATCGTATAGTGCTCTCTTACCTGAGGTGACATTACGTTTAGGCGATTGGTTAACATTCTGCCCCGCAGAAGCGCGCCCCATCATTAGTCGTGCTACAGCGGAAATGGCAACTGGTATGGCAAAATGGGCTCAGCGTGATTGGCAAATCGACACAAAAGAAGATTTGGATGACTACACTTACTACGTAGCAGGATTGGTAGGCGTTATGTTGTCAGAACTTTGGGAGTGGAGTGCTGGTGTAAAAACAGATCGTGATTTAGCCATTGGTTATGGACGTGGATTACAAGCTGTTAATATTTTACGCAATGCAGATGAAGATCTTGATGAGCGTGGCGTCAACTTTATGCCTACAAACTGGACACGTGACGACCTCTTCTCTTATGCAGATGACAACTTAGCCAAAGCAGACCTTTATATGAAAGATATTAATAAACGGTCTATCTTATTATTCTGTCGCTTACCATTAGCCTTAGCACATAAAACATTAAAAGCGATGAAAAGTGGCCGAGAAAAAATCTCTCGCGAAGAAGTGGAACAAACCGTACAAGAAGTACAACAAGATTAATTATAAAAAGTGGTAAAGAGAAATAACGATTTTCTCTTTACCACTTTTTTATTGATGTATATGTTTATTAACGTTTTGCAAAACAATCGTTATAACTTTACGCGATATTGTATTTATCTCATTTTGAGATATAAGTAGCCGTCTTACTATTTTTCTTTTATTAAAATCGCCTGTTCACAAATTTGTCGAAATTTCGTTTCGAATGCAGAATTATTTTCTTTTTTACGTTTTTTTGGTCCTTTTGTTCTTCCACCTGCCTGTCTAATTTGCTGACCTACAAACCTAGTATAGAGCAATGAATCAATGTTTTCGTTCGTGAATTCTCTACCATTTTGGTCAATCGCAAAACCACGCTTAGCTAACGCCATCGCTGCCAACCCATAATCTTGCGTAACTACGATATCATTTGGTGTAAGCGTCTCCAATAGCGCAAAATCAACTGCGTCTCTTCCTTTATCAACTGTGATTGTTTTCACATTCTCTCGTTCGATACGATGTGATGTATCGCAAAACAAGATAGGTTCAATCTCGTAATCAGATGATACACGTATGACAATATCCGTTACAGGACAAGCATCTGCATCAATTAATACATGTATTTTCATCGTCTTATTTCGCCTCCTCTCTTACTACATTCCCTCACTTAAATACTATAACAATATAATTTATTTTTTGCATGTTTATGCTCATTTATTCACAATGATACAGACAACTACAAAACATTTTATTGAATAGTGAAAAAAATCAAGATACGATAGTTACAAGAACTATTTTACGTGGGGGGAATTGTTATGACAAATGTAACAACTGAAAAAACGGTCGCTAAACAATATATTGATGGTGTTTATGAACAATTACGACAAATATATGGACATGAGCGCGAATTTTTACAAGCTGTGGAAGAAATTTTTCTTTCTTTAGAGCCTGTATTCGAGCAACACCCTGAATATATTGAACATAACATTTTGCAAAGAATGGTAGAACCTGACAGGGTGGTGTCATTCCGCGTGGCGTGGCAAGATGATGAAAACCGTACACAAGTCAATCGTGGGTATCGTGTACAATATAATAATGTGATTGGGCCATATAAAGGTGGCTTACGTTTTCATCCCTCTGTCAATGAATCCATTATGAAGTTTTTAGGTTTTGAGCAAATTTTTAAAAATGCTTTAACCGGGCAACCTATTGGTGGAGGTAAAGGTGGCTCTAACTTTAACCCTAAAGGTAAATCCGATGCGGAAATTATGCGCTTTTGCCAAGCATTTATGACTGAACTCTATCGCCATATTGGCCCTGATATTGATGTGCCTGCAGGTGATATTGGTGTTGGCGCACGTGAAATCGGTTATTTATGGGGACAATATAAACGTTTACAAGGAGCTTATCAACCTGGTGTGCTTACAGGGAAACGTCCTGGTTATGGAGGCTCATTAGGTCGTAAAGAAGCAACAGGTTACGGTACCGTATATTTTGTTGAAGAGATGTTAAAAGATATTGGGCAATCTTTCTATAATAAAACCGTTGTGGTATCTGGCTCTGGTAATGTTGCCATCTATGCCATTGAAAAAGCTCGTCATTTAGGCGCTCGCGTCGTTGCTTGCTCGGATTCAGGTGGCTATATTTATGACCCTGACGGCATTAGCTTACGTACAGTCAAATTAATTAAAGAAGAAAAAGGCGATCGCATTTCTACTTATGTTAATTATCATCCTAACGCTACTTATACAGAAGGTTGCGAAGGGATTTGGTCTGTACCATGCCACATTGCACTACCATGTGCAACACAAAATGAAATCGATGCGGAAGCCGCACAAGTACTAGTAGATAACGGTGTTAAAGTAGTGGGTGAAGGCGCTAATATGCCTTGCACAATTGATGCCATCAATTTATTTTTAGATAATCGTATCTTATTTGGCCCTGCTAAAGCAGCTAATGCTGGTGGTGTAGCCGTTTCTTCATTAGAGATGGCGCAAAATGCAACAGGCATCTTTTGGTCATTTGATGAAGTCGATGAAAAATTACACAGCATTATGAAAGATATTTATGCAAACGCTAAACGTTGCGCTGAAAGTTACGGCTTTTCTGGTAACTTAGTAGTTGGTGCTAATATTGCAGGCTTTACTAAAGTGGCAGATGGCATGATTATGGAAGGTGTTTATTAATTAATAAGACTATGAGGCTAGGTTAATCTTCTAGCCTCTTTTTTTATTTAATCGTGTTGATTGTCTTGAACGGCAATGGCATGTAGTTGCGCTAACAAGTCAACCACTTCTTGTGAGGCTATCGTTAACGCTTGAAGTTTAGTCTCTGCACGTACTGTGTTCCCTTGACTATGTGCTTGTACCGTTTGGCGCGCTAACTCATACATGCGCAAATAAGGCGCTTCTAATTGTTGAAAGACGACCTTATCTCCTAGTGTCTCTTGCCCCTTACCGTAATACCAACTACCAAGATGTGAGTCGCGTGCAGTGCCCATTTCTTCTACCGTCATATGGTCAAAACCAAGCAACAGGTTATAAATACGCCAACGCCATAATAAATGATCTGTAATGGCCAGTGAAATGACGTCTTCATGGCTAATGATAAAGTTTTTGGAAATCGTCGTAGCACGGTACGCATCAATCATTTGACTCAGTTGATAAATCGCTTCCCCCGTATGGAACACAATATCTTTACTTTGCTGCATACTCGTTAAAATATTACGATTGCGTGCCGTAATATCCGATGCGGCCTCATTTTGCGCCCTTGTCAGTTGTGCCATCTCCTCAAAACGTGTCCCTTGATGTTGCAGATGAGTATTTAACTCCGCTAGTGTCGTTGAAATCCGCAGCGTATCGGTGACGCCTTGGTGTAAATCGGTCGCAAACTGTTGGGTCAGGGCATCAATGTCATGTGTAATGGTGAGTAAGGCGCCAATATCGTCTTGAATGGATTGAATGGATGTTTTCGTATCATCGGCGAGTTTCCGCACTTCTTCAGCGACTACCGCAAACCCTTTGCCCGCATCGCCTGCGCGTGCCGCCTCAATCGACGCATTCAAGGCTAATAAATTCGTTTGGTCGGCAATGCTTGTGATGAGTGCCATTAACGATGTCACACTTGTCACACGCTCTACGAGTTGGGCAATATGCGCTTGCATCGTCTGTTGCCCCTCATCTGTTGTCTGCAAAATTTGCGACACATGTTGTAACGCTGTTAAATCCTGGTTCAATGCTTGAAGTGTCGCGCTTGTCGTCTGCGAAATATCACTGACCGTTGTCGCCACGTCGGCAATACTCGTATCTAAGTTTTGCATCGAGTCGTTGGCGTGGACAATATCTTGTTCTTGCCCTTCTTGGAATTGCATCAGGGCTTTAATTTGGTCAAGTTGTGTATTGTACGTAATAATATCCCCCAAGCCATTGACCACAGACCCTGCTTGGATTTCAATATATGTCTCGACAATGATTTGTTGGTCAATCGTCACCAAGCTATCATAGGAGAGTAACACTTCTAACATCTTTTGAGGCTCATGGGCAAAGCGGTCAACAATGAGCGGAATAATTAATTGATTCACTAACGTATACGCCGAAATCATCCAGTTCGGGAGCACACCTAAGCGGGCATGCGTATACGCAATCTTGCGGCGTTTGAACACATAATTTAAATCTAACTCGTCTTGAAAGAGACTAATAAAATGCGCATCAAAGGTTTTTTCAAGCGTTCTACCGTTGTATGCGTCTCAATCACATGGGCAAAGTCAGGAATCGCCAAGAGGCGGTCATAAAAGTTATCTAAAATGGCGACACGGTTCTCCTCATACAAGTCCTTAAGAAACAGGACAGATTCCCTACGAATGCGTGAAAGCGCCAAAAAATCAAGCTTTTCTTGAAACCGCTCGTTTGCCCCGATATCGGATTGATTTTCGGTATTAAAATATGACGTTAAATCTATTTTCTTTTTTCTAAAAATCATGATTATTCCCCCAAGCACTATTTGGATCGGTTACACATATTCGTTCTTTATTTTTACCATTATGCTTTAACAATGATGATTTTTTTACTGTCGATGACCAACCTGGTTTCTTGAGCTGGATCTTTCCATATAATACAGCTTTTTTATGCAATAGCAAGTTTTATTTTTATAACTTTAGCCATATTTGTTTCAGTATAGATACTATTTTTCGATACATAAACTTGGATACTATTAATAAAACATCATAATAAAAATACTAAATCTATTTATATCAGGTAATTAATACTACTACTGATACTTTTAAAGTAGAAGAGTTTTGCTATGCATTGGTGAGCGAGGCAGCATCTCTAACAAGCTCATGAAAAAAGTGGCAAAGGGTGATCTGACATCCCCTTTACCACTTTTATGTTGTCGTTTTATCCTTCGATGATTGAACGTACCATATGTTCCGCTCCCCACTCGCCACGAGAAAACATGACAATGGGGTACTTCTTAGGGAATAAAGTAGCTGTAATTTCAGCTACGCCCTTACCTTGCTCATGCAATGTTGTCACTTTAGCCATCACTTCTAGTAAATAATCTCTTTTATTTTCTAATTTTTTTCGACCGTCTTGTAAATGCCCTGCATGATTACAAAATACTTCATCAAAATCATATGTTAAAACATGTTCTAATGATTGTAAAACGATGGGTGCACTCTCCTCTCGTAACATGACCTTTGTTTTAGTGCCACAATATAAATCACCTGAGAAGAGTTGCCCTGTATCTTCGTTAAGGAAAGCGACATGGTCATAAGCATGACCTGGCGTATCAATCACTTGCCAATGATAATGGGGTGATTGAAAACGATTCTCTAAAGGTTGTGCTTGAAAAGGCTGTCGTTTCCCCCAAAAAACACGTCGATATAAAGGATAGTTTATTTGCTCAATCCCTGCTGTAGGGTCTTTCATGTAAATGGGGACCCGATGTTCAAAAGTAGAGGCTAGGCCTGTATGGTCCTCATGATAGTGGGTAATGCGAATTTGTTCTGGCTTCAAACTTGCAAAATAGGGTAAAAAATACGACTTTAATGACACTGCACCTGTATCAATTAAAACCCCGTCCATATAAAAGCTATACACATTTAAATGCACACCGCCAAAACTTAACTTGCCATTGCCCATACGCACCCCTTGCGTCTCATCTTCATAAAATGATTTCTTAACTAACATCTCTTTTCCCCCTTTGCCATATTATTAGTATAAACGATTCTTATAAAATGAGCGAGTATTCAGTTTATTTGATTATTAAAAGAAACGTTCATAAAAACAGAAAATCGGTAAAGGAAACAAGAAGTTCCTTTACCGCTATGTGACACTTGATTATTTTGTTACGCCTTCTTTTTCAAGCTCTTCTGTCAATGTAATTAAATCATCAATTAAGCTACCAATAAAGGCAATCGTCTCACGTAATGGTTGGTCTGTTGAGATATCAATTCCTGCCATTTGTGCTAATTCTTTAGGTGACTTTGTGCCACCTGCTCTTAATACATGTAACCAGTCCTCAACAGCTGGCTGTCCTTCTTTTAATACACGTTGTGAAGCTGCTGTTGAAATGGTTAAACCAGCACTATATGTGTATGGATATAACCCCATGTAATAGTGAGGTTGACGCATCCAAGTTAACGCTGCGTTATCATCAATCTCTACATCATCGCCCCAGAATTGCTGCAATGTTTCCTTTTTCAATTTCGTTAATACGTTGGCATTTACGTTACCGCCATTATCAACAATCTCATATACTTTACGTTGATAATGAGCTTCTAGTAAATGTGTCACAAAGTTATGATAATACGTACGTGACACAATAGACGAAATCACCCAGCGCTTAAAACGAGCATTGTCTGAGTTCTTTAACATATAGTTTGCCATTAACATCTCATTCATTGTTGATGGTGCTTCAATAAAGTATAGCGAAGGCTCAGAGTTAAAAATGTTTTGATTTTCATGTGCTAAATAAAAATGTCCAGCATGGCCTAATTCATGTGCTAACACAAATACATCTTCCATACTGCCTGTCCATGAAATTAAAATAAATGGTGTTGAGCCATATGGTGAGGCGCAGAATGCTCCTGTTGCTTTACCAACATTTTGAGCAAAGTCCGTCCAACGTTCATCATAAGAACGTTTTAACATCGTTGAGTATTGTTCACCCATCACATCTAATGCTTCAAAAATATATTTTTTGGATTCTTCAATCGTTACTTTTGGTTCATACTCAGCATCTAAAGGTGCTTTTAAGTCAGCAAATGTCATCTTGTCCAAACTATGCACTTTTTGAATTAGCTTGGCATATTTACGCATATGTGGTGCTAACTCTTCCATGATGATATCAATTTGACGATTATACATGTCTCGCTCAACATTTTGTTCGAATAATAAGGAGTCAATAACAGAGTCAAAGCCACGTAAAGTAGCTAATGTTTTTTCTTGTTGTACTTGTAAATCATAAGCTTTACCTGTCGTAAAGGCATAGTCACGTAACTTCTCAGAAAACACTTGGAAAGCTGCATGGCGCTTTTCTTGATCAGGATGTGAATCCCATACCCCTTCAAATGTTACATAACTAACAGGATAATTTTCATCGCCCACAGTAAAATCAGGGAATTTCATATCAACTAACTTTGATGTGTTGTATAAATTATAAGGCCCTTCAAATGTATCTGCTAAAGAAGCTAATGTTTTTTCCACTTCTGGATGCAATTTTGTAGGGATGCGACGAATTATTTCATTCATATAAATCGCATATTGAGGTGCTTTTGTCGCAACCTCTTGTAATGTTGCCTCAGGCAAAATAGCCAGTTCACTTTCAACAAACGCTAATTGACCGCCAAGTTTAGCAAATAATGAGCTAAGTTTACTCATGCGCATTTGCGCTTCATCACTTGTACCATCTACGCTTTCTGACAAACTAGCATAATAGGCAGTTGGTTCAAAGGCTTCTTTAATTTTTTCAAATTGAGGCAACATGGCAAGCACTTGTGGTGCAGTTGTAATTTGCCCTTTCCACTCTTTTTCAAACGTTGCGACTTGCTCTACTAAGGTGTCACAAGCAGCTTCAAATGCTTGTTCTGTTTCAAATAACACAGCTAAATCCCATGTTTCTTCAACAGCTACATCAGCACGATTAGGTAAACTTTGTACCATATTTGTCTCCACTCCTTCTTAAGATGTATGCCTATTCATTATAGTCGAAATAGACTGAGAATAGTAATAAAAAGTTTAAATTATTTAAACTTTTATCTTACTTCCACAAAAAGAATGGTTAGTTTTTTTGTTTTCTTTTGTATACGACAGCACTCATAATAAACACTATTAAAATGCCTTGTCCAAGACATGTTTCCACAGTTGGATAAAATCCCAGCCATGACCATACAGGCCAACCATCTATAACATGCGTTGGTAATTGATTCATCAGCTGCAATTTATGAATGCTTACACCAATAATTTTAAAGGTTAAGGCATAAATCAATACTGTTGCCACAGCAAAAAAACGATGTATCGGGATTTTAACCGTTGCCGTAAATAATACCCACCCTACTATAACTAAAATAACAATGGCTACTACAATCCCTAATAGGAATTGAGAGGTTGACATATTAGGAGCAATCCCCACATAAAAAATAACCGTCTCTGCTCCTTCTCGGAATACAGATAAAAAGCTAATCATTGCCATCGCCATAACAGATTGTGTGGAAATCGCATGCCCCATTTGTCTTTCAATATAAGCATTCCATTGTTGTACAGTGGATTTACGATGCAACCATATCCCAACACCAAGCATCATCATAGCGGCAACTATGCCAACATAACCCTCGATAATTTCTCGGCTAGTGTTTAAACTTTCAGCACGAAATAACAATGACATGGCTACAGCAGCAACTATGGATAATAAAATACCCATCACAGCTCCCATGTACACCCACTTTTGCATATGTGTTTGATTTGCTTTCTTTAAAAATGTCACAAGTGCTAAAATAATAAGTAACGCCTCTAAACCTTCTCTTAATAAAATTAAGGCAGCGTCCCAAAACGTATAACTCGTTTTATCTTGTAATAAAGCAATCGCTGTTTCAAATTCATCAATTTGTTGTAATACAGCAGCTGTATCCACTTGCTCTTTTGATACTGCACTCACAAGTAACGGCATGGTACTCTCAATCTTTGTATAAAGTTTTCCATCACGTGTCGAGACAGCCATCTCTACTTGCGGCCATATGATAATAAAATGTTTTAATGCCTCACTAGCAGCCGTAAAATCCTCATTATCTACAGCAGTACGCGCCTTCTGTAAATCAGCGATGAGGGATTGTAGAGTATACGTACCTTCTACAGCTTGTGCTGTGTCATTACCTGCAATAAAATCTTCAATGGTTTGTTGTAATGTATCAAATTGTGCATCGACATCATCGTAATTTGGTACATCATCTGATAAGGCAATGCGAATGAAGGCCATTTGTGTTTCAATCTGCCCATACATGGCAATGCTTTGCTCACGTACAGGACGCTCTAGTTGATTCCATTTCACATTAAAAGTGCGATAAGCTTCCTCAATAAGCGTATGATCTTTTGTTGCTAATGCTTTATCAAACGCTGCCATAACAGGCGTAAACTTTTCACCAAATTCCGCTCGTTGCGCATTATGGTCAATAGGGTTTTCCGCTTCATTTAATGTGCGAAGTGCTTGTGATAGCTCACCTAATAAACGAATACGTTCTGTCGAATCTGTTTCAGCTATTGTTTCTTTTAGTAAAGTATCCACCTCAGCTTTAGCTTCCTTTTCTGTTGAGGTTATTTGTGCCCATTGCTCTGCAAAGGTGTGTAACGTTTGTATAGCTTCCTCATCTTGCCCTTGTTTAGATTGCATTAAGGCATCACTAATCGTAATGAAATAATCCCGATAAGCATTTTCCGCATAACTCGTACTAGCCACACATAAACAAAGCATAAAAATAACACTACTTAAATAGCGCTTCACCTAAATAACTTCCCTTCTCAACGCCTGGAAAGCAAGCAAATAATGCGCTGCCACGATGTGTGATATATTCATTTAATTTATCCAAACGCCCAAAACTATTTTGAATATCAATAAATTGCTGAGGATGTTTTTGAAACGAGATAAATAACAACCCCGCATCATGTGCTCCCGTTTTTGTCATAGTACCAGAAGCATAGGAATAAGAACGTCTCAACATACGTGCTTTCACTTTTTTCGCTAGATGAACATGTGATGTTTCTGGCATTAATAATTCACCGTTTTCATCTTTTGCTGTAATATCTACTTGATCAAACTCTCGTTTTGAGCCTAATGGCGCACCGCTATCACGATGCCTACCAAATGTATTCTCTTGCTCATGAAATGCTGTACGATCCCACGTTTCAAGATGCATTTGAATGCGGCGTACAGCTAAGTAAGTGCCATTGGTCAGCCATGCTTTTGACTCACCTGGTTGCACCCATACAACACGTTTTAAATCTTCTTTATCTGTGATTTGTGGGTTTTCTGTTCCATCTTTAAACGCAAATAAATTGCGCGGTGTGCCTCCGCCTTTAGGGAAGGAG
Source organism: Lysinibacillus alkalisoli (assembly GCF_014643595.1). Taxonomy (GTDB): domain Bacteria; phylum Bacillota; class Bacilli; order Bacillales_A; family Planococcaceae; genus Metalysinibacillus; species Metalysinibacillus alkalisoli. The sequence goes on along the minus strand of NZ_BMJT01000003.1, from coordinate 280,928 downwards.
TTAAAGCCTGCTTGAGCCCAGTGTACTTCTACTTTACCTGAGGCCACACGCACTAAATTGCGCACCGCATGAAAGGCAACTTGCGGGTCATCCGCACAAGCTTGAATACAAATATCTCCCCCTGTATAAGCGGGGTCTAATTGATCTTTAGGAAAATGAGGTAAGTCTTGTAATTCTTTCGGTTGCTTTGATTCAAGCTCAGGTATTTTGTTAAACAAGGATGCACTAATCCCTACTGTGACGGTGCAATGCCTTGCATCTAAACCAATCGCCTCTCCTGTATCAATAGGAGGGATATAGCCATTTGTGGATGGTGTAATCTCCTCACCATTCATTAAACTCACTATCATTGGTGTCCATAGTTGGAGCACATTTTGTAATGTTTTTGCATCTTTGAATAATATCGTTAACGAAGCAAAGTAAATATGTGTTTGTACTGGTGTGATAATACCTGGTTGGTGAGTGTTATAAAAATCATATTTATTAATACTAGATGCATTATCTTCTTTTATTAAAGGCTCATCGCTCATAACTTTCATCACGCCACCAAAGCCACTAGCCCCAATAATAGCGCCAGCAGCTCCAATTCCTGTCATTTTTAGCATGGAGCGACGAGAAATCTTTTTTTCATGCCATTTCTCTGTCATATCATTCTCACTCCATTATTATGCCCATTTGACTTAGCGGCTCACCTAACTGATTAACAGCTGCTGATAGCGCCTTTGTATCTTCTTCAGTAAGCGTCTCATAAGACACATAACCATCTTCACCCTCTTGATATTTTGCCAACAACTGATCTAAGGTTGTAAAGTTTTCTTCAAGCGTTGTCACAAGTGCAGGGTCTTTCTCATGAATCTTACTCTTTAAAATCTCAAATATTTTTTCAGCACCTTCAATATTGGCTTTAAAATCGTATAAATCGGTATGTGAATAAATTTCCTCTTCGCCTGTAATTTTAGATGTGGAGACTTCATTTAGTAAATCCACTGCTCCCGTAATCATTAAATCAGGTGTCACGTCTACGGTTTGTACAAGGGCATGTAACTCTTTTGCATCAGCTAATAACTGGTCTGCTACTGCTTCATAACCTTCTGTCTTGCCATCTACCCATAGGGCATATTCTAATTTGTGATAACCCGTCCAGTCTTCTTCGCCTAATCCTTCTTCCTCAATGTCTGCCAAACGACCGTCGATTTTAGGGTCTAAGTCGCCAAAGCTCTCTGCAATAGGTTCGGAACGTTCAAAATACATGCGTGCACGTGGATATAAATGCTTAGCTTCCTCTATTTTATTCTCTTTGAATAACGTAACAAATTGTTCTGTCTCTAATAAAAACTCATCCATTTGCGCTAAAGCAAATGCTTTATATGTAGCCAATTCTTGGGTTAAGTCAACTGCTTCCTTTGTTTGTTCTTTTTCTTCTGTTTGTGGTGTGTTGTCCTTCTTTGTTGCTTCTTCCTTATCTGTACAAGCGGCTAATAACATGCCACTTGCTAATAATGTAGCGATAATTGTTTTCTTATTCATATGTGCTGTCCCTACCTTAATCGTTTTATATGATAATGATAATCTTTATCAATACTATACACTAGCTATTTTTCAATTTCTAGTTAATTTATTGAAATTTTTAGTTATTATTAGGCATGACACAGCAATTCGTTATCCTTATAGTTATGAAAAGTTTACACTTATAAATGTATCGCTTACGTAAGTTTCCAGTTACTTAAAATTAAAATTGCTACTTTACTCACGATTATGCTTTTCTTAATACCTCGTATAATTGATAATAACGACCCTATCATCGTGAAAAAGATATATTTTTAATAAAAATACCCTAAAAGTAATTTACGTAATAAAATACCTGCAATGGCAAAAACAAATAAGTTATTGAAAAGTAATTTTGTTTCATTTAGAATATGAATCAATTAACGACGCGTTAACGACAACAAAGAAAGCGGTTTCAAGGAGGATGTTTATGGAGAGAAAACAAATGAATTTTATGTGGGCGTTAGTCCCCATAATCGTAATGATAGCAGCGATGGGTGTAGCTGTTATCAAATTAGAACAAGATCCACATGTGCCTTTAATTATTGGCACAGCGACAGCGGCACTTGTTGCTTATCGCTTTGGTGCTAAGTGGCATGATATTGAACAATGGATGTATAAAGGCATTACAATGGCGTTACCAGCAGTCGTTATTATTATGTTAGTTGGTTTAACTATTGGTGCTTGGGTGGGTGGCGGTATTATTGCCTCTATGATTTATTATGGGCTACAAATCTTAAACCCTACCTTCTTCTTAGTTACAATTGTATTAATTTGTGGCATCGTTGCTTTAATGACGGGTACATCATGGGGTACTATGGGGACGGTTGGTATTGCAGCTATGGGTATTGGTATGAGTATGGGTATCCCAGCAGCAATGGTTGCGGGTGCTGTTATTTCGGGCTCTTATTTTGGTGATAAAATGTCGCCTTTATCTGATACAACAAATTTAGCAGCAGGGCTCACTGGCACAGACTTATTTGAACATATCAAAAACATGCTATATACAACGATACCTGGTTTAATTATTACCTTAATTACATTCGGTATTTTAGGCTTTAAATTTAAGACAGATAAAATTCAATCTAATGAAATTGACGGAATCTTAACAACATTGAATGAACAGTTTGTCATCTCACCATGGCTACTGTTAATTCCGCTACTCGTTATTATATTAGTAGCCAAAAAAGTACCGGCTATTCCAGCTTTACTGATTGGTGTTATTTTAGGTTTCATTGCACAAATCACCGTGCAAGGTGGCAGTTTATTAGACGCTGTCAACGTGTTACATAATGGTTATAGTATGGATTCTGGCAATGCAATGGTAGATGAGTTATTTGATGAGCGTGGTGGCTTATTCTCTATGATGTATACCGTTTCTATGACAATTGTAGCTATGACATTTGGCGGAATCCTTGAGTTCTCTGGCATTTTACAAGTCCTTGTTGGCAAGTTATTGAAATATGTAAAGTCTGTTGGCGGGTTAATTACCTCTACGATTGCTACAGCATTTGCCACAAATGCAACTTGTTCAGAGCAGTACATCTCCATCGTGGTACCTTCACGCATGTTTGTGAAGGCGTATGAAGATAAAGGATTACACTCTAAAAATTTATCACGCGCCTTAGAAGATGGTGGCACATTAACGAGTGTTTTTGTACCTTGGAATACATGCGGTGTATTTATCTTTGGCGTTTTAGGCGTGAGTGCTTTTGAATATGCTCCGTATGCTATACTAAACTTTGTCGTACCTATTATTTCTATTATTTTTGCTTATACTGGGTTTACGATTGCCAAATTATCTAAAGAGGAAGTGGCTGCTATACAAGCGCAGCGCGAAGAGGTGTAATACATGAAATTGCTTCAACGTTTTCCGTTAAAAAACAAGGCGATTTGTACTTTGTATGTTTTAACAGAAGCGCAACAAGCTGAGGTCGTTCAGCTACAAAACCAAGTGGTTGACCACTTACAAGATAAGTCCATTCTTCAAGCGTTAACTCATGAAGAGTGGCAATATATTTTTTCTGATAAAGGATTAATTATTGGCGCATTTGTTGATGAACAATGTGTTGCAATACGTGCTGTCTTGCAGCCACCATTAGCAGATGAATATATGGGCGAGCATTGTTATGTAACGCCTGAACAACGTCCCTATATAATGTATCAAGAGATTTCCTTTGTCCATCCTAATATGACAGGTAATGGGTTACAACAAAAGTTAGCGCAAGCCATTATGCAAGAGATTGATACAACTGTTGTGAAATATGTGACCACAACTGTGGCGGCAACTAATATCCCAAGTTTACTAGATAAGTTTAGACAACAAATGGTAGCAACTGCTTATGAGGAAATTTATGAAGGTAAAATGCGTTTTGTCTTAGTTAAACGTACAGACAACGCACCATTATTAACATTAGGCGAGACAGAAGTGATGCCCTTTACAGACATTGCCATTGTGCAACAACGTTTAAGAACAGCATGGTGTATTACTGGCATTGAGCAAATTGATACGACATGGCATTATCGATTACGTAAAATAACAGCAATAAACCTACAATAACACATAGTATCAAACAAGTGGTAAAGAGGGCATTATACGCCGCTTTACCACTTTGCTTTTTACCATGATTAATACATACTTGAGCCACTACTTCACCACGTTACTGACCTCATCAAAACCATATGAGTTCGCATAATTTGATTTTACTACATAGCGTATTTCTTCATCACTGCATCACAAGCCCACCATCAACGATTACATTTTGACCTGTGATCCCCTTACTCCACGGTGAGGCAAAGAATAAAACAGCGCCCGCTACATCGTCTGGGGTTGTCACTTTACCTAACGGTGTGCCTTGCTCAATTACATCAAAAACAGCATCTGGTGTAGCACTAGAGGCATCTGTTTTATAAAGCAATCCACCAGATACCATATTCGCATGGATGCCGTATTTTCCAAGTTCATATGCCATATTTCGTGTCATGGATAATAATGCCGCTTTTGACGTATTATAATCATGATAAGGTACGACAGGGTGTTGGAATAAGTTCGTCCCAATATTGATAATACGCCCAAATTGTTGCTGTTGCATATCATCTTTCACTGCCTGATACGTATTTAAAGCGCCCTGTACACTCCCCTCAAACTGTTGCTGAAAGGCATGCCATGTGATGTCATCTAGTGTTGGCCTTGCATCACCATTAAAAGAAAAATCAACTAATGCATTATTAACAATCGTTGTGATGGATGCACCAAAATGCGCCTTTGCTTGTGCACATAAAGCCTTCACCTCTTCGGCATTACGTACATCTGCTTGCAAGGCAATCACTTGATCCCCTCCTAAGTCATTTACTAATTGCTGTGCCTTTGCCTCATTTTTATAATAATTAATAATGACACATGCCCCTTCTTCATGAAATCGACGAGCGATTTGAGCACCTAATCCTCTACTTGCGCCTGTAACTAATACTACTTGTTGATTAATATTCATCGTCTTTCTTGCCTCCCATCCATAGTATCTTCATCCTACCATAATTAAAACGCAGCCGTGAGAAACGACTGCGCTTTTTAAATCGTAAATTGTTTTACTTGACGTTTTAATGCTTCTGCTTGCTGAGCTAGCTGGTCTGTATTAGTAGCTGCCTCTTCCATCGTACTTGCTATCTCTTGCATCGTAGCTGTTGTTTCTTCAACACCAGAAGCGGATTGCTGAGTAATGGCTGATACTTGATTAACAGCTGATGTCATGGCCTTTGTATCTGTTACTACATCTACAAGGTTTTGTGAGATGACCGTAATACTTGACGCCATATGAGCCACCTCGTCCGTAATCGCTATGAATGCATGTTCTGTTGCTGTCATTTGGCTCGTTCCCTTCTGCACTTCCTCGTAACCTTGCTGTAGTGATGTTGTCACTGCGGCCGTCTCTTGCTGAATGCGTGTAACAATAGAAGAGATACTTGTTACGGATTGTGCCACTTGCTCAGCTAATTTACGTACTTCATCTGCTACTACGGCAAAGCCCTTGCCATGTTCACCCGCTCTAGCTGCTTCAATGGCAGCATTTAGCGCTAATAAGTTGGTTTGTTCAGCGACTGTTGATATGACTGTAACTAATGTTGTAATCTCTGTAGATTGTTCATTTAAACTTTCTACTTTATGGACAGCTTGTTGAACAATATGATCAATCTCTTGCATCTGGTGGATGGTACTACTCATTGTATGCTGACCATGACTTGTTAATTCATTCACTTTTTGCGATTGCCTATTTAATTGTTGCCCTTCTTGTTCGGCTTCGGTAATTTTTTCAGAGAAGTCGGTCATAGCATGAATCAAATGCATGGCATGACTCGTTTGCTCGTCAGCACCTTGTGCAAGCTCTCCCATTGTGCCTGCAGAGTGTGCGGTAGCCTCTTTAATTGATGTAAAAGATTGTGCCAAAGCATGGCTATTACCTGCCACCTGTTGAGAGACATCGTGAATGACCGTAATCGTATTATGTAAATTTTCACTTAATTTATTTGTTGCCTGTACTAAGGTTGCAAGTTCATCTTTTGATTTAATTTGAACGCGAGTTTGTCGCAAATTCCCCTGTGCCAAATCATCCATCGTTTGTACGACATCGCGAATTGGTGTTGTTATTTTCCGTGCTGTAATTATGCCTACAATTAATGCAATGATGACGATGCTAATCGCAACCATTATGCCGAAAAACTGCGTTTTCTGACTATCTTGAATGAGTTGCGCTCCTGCTACCTTCATCTCTTCGCCACGTTCTTCTGCTAATTGTCGATAGGCCTTCCTTAACATCTCACCCTGTGTTTCAATTTGTTTTGCTTTTAATAAAGCGGCTTGTTGCTCGCCTTTATCATACGTTTGAAACACTTGTTGCTGGACAAAGCTCCCCCACTCTTGTCCTTTAACAGTTAGCTTAGCTAGTTCCTCTTGTTGTGGTTGTGGAACTAATTGTTGTAAAGTTGTCGAGCTATCTTCTGCAATGAGCACTTGTTCCTCAAAATTTTTCAAGTGTTTTTTCTCACCTGTCATCAAATAATTTTTGACAGCAATCATGCGAATATTCATCGAGTTCGCTAATTTCTCACTTGCCATTAAGATGGCTAAATTTTGCTCAATCATTGTTTCGCTCTTAGTAATAATGTTCTTATTAACAGTGTAATTGTATACACTATATAAGCTTACAATAACAGCTAATAAAATGAAGACAGATAATAACTTTACTTTGATTGATTTCACTTTCATTCCCCCTAAAAGGATGAACATTGCTCCTTTACAATACCATATCCATATATCATAAGTCTTGTCATTTTATTGTTTTCTATGACTTTATTACCTTTTTGATAAGGGAAACTCATCAACTTTTACATTTTTCGGATATTTAACAAAAAAAGAAACCACTTTATACAGTGATCTCTTTTTTCAACGTTATAGTTTAAATTGACGTAATTGTTCATTCAATTCTTCTGCTCGTCTAGCTAGTTGATCTGTGCCATTTGCCATCTCTTCCATAGTGCTTGCGGTCTCTTCTACAGTAGCTGTCGTTTCTTCAACGCCTGCCGCTGCTTGTTGTGAGATTGCGGCAATATCATCAATAGCATGATTAATCTCTTTTGTAGTTGTACCAATACTGATTAAATTCTCTGTAATGACATCAATATTGCCTGTCATTTGTTGAACAGCTGATGCAATTTCACTAAATGTTTCATTAGTTGCCGTAATTTGCTCTGTGCCCTTGTGTACTTCTTTATAGCCATCTTGTAAAGCACCTGTTACATCAGATGTCTCTGCTTGAATACCTGTAACAATTGTGGAGATATCTGTTACAGAAAATGCTACTTGTTCTGCCAACTTGCGCACTTCATCTGCCACTACAGCAAAGCCTTTACCTTGTTCGCCTGCTCGGGCTGCTTCAATCGCAGCATTTAGCGCCAATAAATTCGTTTGGTCTGCTATAGATGCAATAACTGATACAAGCTCTGAGATTTCATTTGATTTCTCATTTAATCCTTCTACTTTTTGTACAGCAACTTGTACAATTTTATCAATTTGCATCATTTGGTCTGTAGAGTCTGTCATATAATGTTGACCTTTTGTTGTTAATGTTGTGACTTGTGTAGAATGGTTAGCCAGTGCTTTCCCCTCTACTGAAGTCGTACTCACATCTCGCGAAAATTGCTCAACAATCTGTGCCAAATCGGTTGCTGTACTTGCTTGTTGCTCAGCGCCTTCTGCTAATTCTTGCATCGTGCGCGCTACTTGGTCAGCACCTGACTTTACTTCATTAGACGATTGTGCAATCTCTTCACTATTAGCGGCTACCGTTTCCGAAACATCTTGAATAACAACCATCGTGTGGTGTAATTTTTCTTGCATGGAATTGGCTGCTAACGTTAATTCACCTATCTCATCTTGTGTGATTGCTTTTAAAGGTTGTTGTTGTAGGTTACCTTGTTCAAGTTGCTGCATAAAGCTTACGACACGTTTAACGGGTCGTGTGATTGCATTGGCTGTGAAAACTGCAATGATAATAGATAAGATAATTACAATAATAGCAACGACAATACCAATCGTTTTAATTTGATCGGTCGTGGTAATGACTTCCTTACCCATCTCCACCATTTCTTTGGCATGTCGTTCTGCAATGGCCTCATATCCTTCTCGCACTTCATCACTTAATTGTTGATATTTATTAGCATTTTCTAAAGCGAGGTTTTTATCGCCATTACGATAGGGTTCAATCACATCATCTTCTATGTATTTACGCCATTCTCGCGCTTTTTCAGCTAATTGGTTTGCTTCTTCTACTTCGTCTTTCGTTAGCAATTTAGTCAATCGTTGTAAACTTTCTTCTGCTAAAGTGTTGCCTTCTTCAAATTGTGTAATGGAGTGACCATCACCTCGTACTAAATAATTACGAACAGCCACTTGTCTTTGACTAATAGAAGAGGATAAATCTTTACTAGCCATCAATAATTGTAAATTCGCATCTACAATTTGATGATTCTTTTTCGCCATTTTATCGTTTGCCATAAAATTGTATACACTAAATGCCATAATTAATACAATTACAATGGCAAACGATGCCAACATTTTTGCTTTAATCGTTTTCACTTTACATCCCCCGTTCACCTAGTAAAAAACACTCACATTATTATTCTAACAATGGGATTTTGGTCTGACAATACGTAAAATTCATTTTATATGAAATTGTTTGTATTATGTGTAAATAACGGTATGAACGCAAATATCCTGACAAGACACATGTTTTTAGTAAAATATTGACTTATTAACAGTAAAATATTGTATTTTACTTATATATCTTTTACATGGAAGGTAATTTTCTTCTTGATTGTTAATTTTACGTTTTTTATAAGGTCTTTTATCTCATAAAAAAAAGCCGTATGCTTTTGCATACGACTTAGGATTAATTTGCTTGTTTCCAGTCGACTTGGTCTAAAAATTCACATACATCCTCATTAACTTTATCACGTTCTTTATCTAGCGTGATAATGTGTCCTGAGTTTTCGTACCAAATCAATTCTTTTTCTTGCGCTTTCACTGTCTCTAAAATCATAGGTGCGCTCTTTTGGTATAGGTCATCATCTAATGCCCCTTGTAAAATAAGCGTTGGCACATTAATTTTTGATAGTTGTTGACGTGTTTGGTTTGTAATATCTGCCACAATATCTAGCGAGTCTTTTGGTGTAATACGTAACTCATGAAGTTCTGAAATAATTTGGTCTTTTGATTTCTTTTCAAATGACTTATACAAACGTGCATAGTGGTATAGGCGTGTAAATAAGCCTTTTGAATCGTCACGCGAAATTGGTGCACACATAGATACAACGGCTTTTACAGGGAAAGTTTCTGCTACTTTTAATGAGAATACGCCCCCTAATGAAATGCCTGCCACTGCAATTTGCGTATAACCTTTGTCAATTAAATATTGATAACCTTTTACTGTATCTTGCCACCAATCTGCTGGTGTTGTTTCAAGTAGCGCTTCTGGTTCTACACCATGACCACTATAAATAGGTGCATGCACCGTATAACCATGGTCAGCTAAATATAAAGCTAGCTTTTTAATATCTTTTGTGCTACCTGTAAATCCATGTAGTAAGAGTACGGCTTTTTCGCCTTTTTCAATCGTTAATGACTTAGGTTTTGAGATGTTCATCTATAATATCCCCTTCTTGGAAATAATAATTGTGTATGATTTGTGACTTGAGTATAGCACCGTAAATCATAATGTACAATATATTGTTTTTATCATTTTAATAACTTTTATGCATGTAACGAACAATGTTATAATAAAAACCATTTATCATACGTATAAAAGGAGTGTTTCAAATTATGGAATGGCAACAACTACATTATTTTAGAACATTAGCGAACATGCAACATATGACACGTGCTGCAGAACAACTTGCTATTTCGCAACCTGCACTTAGTCGCTCGATTGCCAAACTAGAAGAAGAGTTAGGCGTGCCTCTTTTTGATCGCTATGGACGCGGGATTTTTTTAAATCATTTTGGTGAGTCTTTTTTAAAGCGAGTCACCGCCATGCAACAAGAATATGACAAGGCATTAGTAGAGTTACAAGAGTTGAACAATCCTGCCTATGGCGAAATCTCATTAGGTTTTTTACACACCTTAGGCACGAATATTGTGCCTGATATTATTCAAGATTTCCGTATAACACACCCTGATGTCCGCTTTCATTTATCGCAAAATTATTCACATAATCAATTAAAGTTATTGCAATCAGGCGAACTTGATATTTGTTTATTAGCCGCTATTGAAACAGAGCCCCCTGTTATGTGGCAGGAGTTATGGCGGGACGAACTATTTGTTGTTGTACCACGCAAACATCGCTTTGCCAAAAGAAAAAGTGTCACCCTTGAAGAATTAGAAGGTGAGTCTTTCATTCATTTAAAGAAAGGTTACCCTTTACGAAAGACCGTGGACAAGTTTTTCAAACAAAATCATTTACAGTTGCAACCCGCTTTTGAGGCAGATGAAGTGGCTACTATCACAGGTTTTATCGCTGCGGGGCTAGGGATTTCATTATTGCCAAACGATGAAAACTATAACCCCGAACGCATCGTTAAAATCCCTGTCAAAGGTACAGTATGTGAGCGTATTATCGGCTTAGCTTGGATGGACCACCAAACCGTGTTACCTGCAGTTGCTGCCTTTCGCACACATGTTATCTCTTTATTCCATAAGTAATATAGGCTTGCCCCTTTGCAACCTTCCATTTTAACGTTATTATGTTAAAGTACGTTTTTTTAACGAGTAATAGCTTAAGGAAGTGTTAAATTTGGTAAAACGAAATGACCCTTGCCCATGTGGCAGCGGAAAAAAGTATAAAAAATGTTGTTATGCTACAGAGAGCACACAACTGTCAGAGGTATTCTTTGATGAGCTAGACCGTACGCTACAAACATTCTTTGATGAGTACCCTAGCCGTAAAGACGCTCCTGAATTTATTCAATTAGCTGATGTATGGTTACCTGCTTTAGAAGGCTTACACCCTCAACTAATTGAAGCAATTGCACTTGAACATTATTTATTCATTCAACGCCCTGATCTATGGGATAGTTATATGCAAAAAGTGAAGAAGAATACGATTCGTCCAACCGCATTAAAAGTATATGAACTTTGGTCAACACCTCAACTCGTGCTTGGTCAAGTTGTTGAAAATACACATCCGCATTATATTAAAGTACACAACCTCTTAACGAACGAAGAATTAGGTTTGCGTCGTGAGACAAACCGTGTCATTCCTAATGACATGTTAGTATTTGCTTTTGTACTGCGCGATGGTACTTTACAACCAGATGAGTTTGTATCTGTCTCTATGTGTAACTTCTTTGCACCTGAACATCTTGAGGTAATAAAGGATTATGCTCAACAATACCAGGCAAGCGAACAATCATTAAATGCTTATTTAGCACAACATCATTTGCATTTATGGGAACTATTGTGTAAAAATGGTTATAATGGAGAGGAGTTCACATCGTTTGAAACAAATGTTTTACAACAGGTCGAAACATTTTTAACAGCAAATGATCGTGACTTTGAAGCCATTCGTATATTGTTAGAAGATTATTTAGTAGAAGAACGCCCGAGTGCAAGAAAAGAAGCAGCTATTGCTGCTGGTGCTGTCCGTTACGCTATGGAAGCCTCTCTGATCGAGCCGCTCCCAATGACCATCAAACAATTAGGGGAAGCATTTGCCATCTCGCCGGCATCTTTAACAAAATATTACCAAGCAATCAAACTGTATCACACTAAGTAAGGGAAGTGAGTCTGTGGAAAAAACGTCTTTTGATACGATTTTACAAGCAGCTATTCGGCTGTTACGTACCGAGCCTTTTCATAAAGTAAGTGTTCGCGCCATCGCTAAAGAAGCGGGCGTTTCACCCTCACTCATTTATAAGTATTTTACAGACCAACAAGAACTATTCATTCAGGCCTTTTCTGCAGAGTCTAAATTACTCATACAATATGTAAAACAACACGCAATATCTTTAGAAAGTGCCACAGTTGCCTATTTGCATTATATGTATGAACACGATAGCCTGTATCAAATTATGGCGAATTTTATGCTATCACCTCAGAAAAATGAAGCAGCTCTTCCATTTGTTGCACCTTTTATTGAAGAATTATTCACTATCTTTGAGTCCACTACACCTGTTATAAGACGCATCGATAGTCAATTAATTTTCTCGACATTAAACGGGGCGCTCATTACCTATAAAGACCACCCTGCCTTAGATGACTTAGCACATATGGAAAAAGTCGTGCAACATTTGATAATCCATTTTTCGCCAAAGGTACACGCACAATACTAGTAAAGTGCCTATAGTACTTGTTAACGTTGCAATAGCCTATTTTTCTAAATTCAAAGATGTTAGACCGAAATACACGCGGTCTAACATTTTTTTATTGCCTTACCTAATAGTGTCATTTTACATATGATTATTTACACCCTAATTTTAACTATTTACTATTTTAAAAAAACAAAAAAGTCCTCTTCCCTTCATTTAGTAGTTATTTTTAATAAAAATATGTGCATTATTGCACTATACTTTTAAAGCCTATTATATTGCAGATTGCCCATTTTTATTACCTACTCCTAAAACCTTGGTATACAAGGGCTAGTGCTCCCTTAAAAGCAATAAAAAACCTTCCACACAGATTTATACATTTTCCCTATAAAATCCATACATCACTTTTTTGTTATTTTGCTGTTTTTTCCCTCTCATATTAGCACTCTAAATTGACTGAATAATCTTTCTTTTTATGATAAAAATTTTATAAAACAGCGTGAAAACGCTGTAAGAAAGCGCTTTAATCCCTTTTTTAAAATTGAATTTTTAAGATAGCAAAATAATTTTGCTATTTTCAATTTTGGTAAACGTGCTATAATCACCATTAAAATTATAATTTATTATATTTTTAAAACAATTTTGAGGAGTGTTTTTGACATGGCAGTAAACTTACGCGACTTTTTCATCGCACTTTCTGAGAACAAAGTATTAATCGCTGGTGCACAAAAATTCGGTTTACGTTTAGGCGCGCAAAGCGTAGTAGCAGGTACAAACGTAGATGAGGTTGTTAAAACCATTAAACGTTTAAACAATCAAAATATTTCTTGTACAGTAGATAACTTAGGCGAATTCGTATTCGAAGAAGCAGAAGCACTAGAAGCAAAGAAAAACATCTTAAACGTGATTGAAGTCATTCACGCTGAAAAATTAGATGCACATATCTCACTTAAACCGACACAACTTGGTTTAAACTTTGATAAAGAGTTTTGCTACAACAACTTACGTGACATCGTAGGGACGGCTCATAAATACGGCATTTTTATCAACTTTGATACAGAAACACACGAAACACTTTACGAGTCATTCGACTTAATGGAGCGTTTACACGAAGAGTTTGACAATGTTGGTACAGTAATTCAATCTTACTTCTTCAATGCACAAGAAAACATTGAACGTTTCAAAGATTACCGCCTACGTATTGTAAAAGGTGCTTACAAAGAGCCTGCTGATTTAGCTTATACAGATAAAGCAGACATCGATGCTAACTACTTAAAATTAATTGAATACCATTTATTACATGGTAAATTTACATCAATCGCAACACATGACCATAATGTAATTGCACATGTTGAGAAATTTGTTAAAGAAAACAATATCTCTCATGACAAATTTGAATTCCAAATGTTATATGGCTTCCGTACAGAAATGCAAGAAGACCTTGCTACACAGTACAACTTCTGTACGTACCTACCATTTGGTAAAGACTGGTACGGCTACTTCATGCGTCGTTTAGCTGAGCGTCCACAAAACATGGAGTTAGTGGTAAAACAAGTATTTAACAAGAAAACAAACACCATGTTAGGTGTTGCTGCTGCTGCATTTGCATTAGGCCGTATCACTAAACGTAAATAATAAAAAAGCGTAAGGCATATGCCTTACGCTTTTTCTATCGTTTTGACTGACTTTTTTTCCTCAAATTTTTTAATACGATATTGCAAACTTTGTCGTCTTATGCCAAGTGCTTCGGCAGTTTTTGAAATATTGCCATTATGAAATTCCAATGCACGTGCAATGTAATAATCCTCTACCTCATGCATGTAAGTATCTAATGGACGTAAATCTTGTTTATCCATCACAACAAAGAGATCTGTTTTTTCCTCAGGCATCTTTTGCTGCGCACGCCATTTTAAGTGAGCAGGTAACATATACATCTCAAGCACTTCCTCACGTGCAATCACAGTGCTCACCTCATCAAGCATTACTTCTAACTCTTTTAAGTTACCCGGCCAATCATACGCCAGTAATAATTCTTCCACATCAGGTGATAATGCTTTAATTTGTGAACCATATTGCTCACGATGACGACGGAAGTAATCATAAATAAACGGTAAAATATCTTCTTTACGTTCACGCAAAGCAGGCACTTGAATAGAAATATTAGAAAACAAGTGATATAACGTCTGTGATAACTTGCCATGGCGTATTAAATCAACGGGGTCTTGCCCAACGCTCGCAATAAAATAATGTTTGCGCTCCTCATGCTCTTCTAACAATTTAGCAATTTGCTCCTGTGCCTCCATGGATAAATACTCCACACGCTCTGCAAAAAATGTAATGTTACGTTGATTGACAATGTATTTTTCTAATTGAGCCAACACGGTTTTTTCATCTCGTCGACAAATCAATGTGACAAATAATTCATTCGGCTCAGCTAGCACATGATGAATGCCCTCAGCAATCATATCTTTGCCTGTACCTGATTCACCAATTAACATAACGGGTAAACGACCCATAGCGGCTACTTTTGCTGTGTTAATTACTTTTTGCATCGCTTTGGATACAGCAGTAATAATTTCAAATTTTAATGGCGCACCGTAACGTCGCAGTGGTTGATACATCATAAACTCTAACTGTGTAATGTCACGCACAAACTCCACTGCGCCAACTAACTCATTCTCCACAATTAGCGGATGTACATGACTGATCGTTGTTACTTCTTCTCCACGTTTATTCCAAAATGTTTTTTTCATATTGAGCAGTGGCTCTTTTGTTTCTAACACGCGCAGTAACGCACTTCTTTCTACATCAGCATCAATAATTTCTAATGCTTTACGTTTTTCAAACTCTTCATCACTAATGCCGACAAGTTCTCGCATTCTCTTGTTGTATAAAATTAAATTGCCACGCTTATCAATAGCACAAATGCCACTGGCACTCTGCTCAGCGATGAATTCATAAATCGCTAATAATGTCTTTGTGTTCATTGCATTCCCTCATTTTTGCAGAGGATTTGCTCCTCGTAATAGTTTTATTTTACCATGCTACGCAATATAGTAGCATAATAGCAAATTTTTTTGTTTTTATCGTTAGTCTTTAAACCTTGATATGAAGGCGTTTTCACACATTATTTTTAGAAAAATCATATACTTTGGATTTTAACACTTGATTTATGCAAAAAAAATAGGCATTATAATACTTAGAAACACGAAAAAAGTGCAAATTTTTTTGGCACAAGTACTTTTAGGAGGCAAAAAAATGATTCCATACAAACATGAACCATTTCAAGATTTTACTGTAAAGGAAAACTACGATGCTTATAAAGCAGCGATTGCAAAAGTAGAGGCTGAATTAGGTCAAGACTTCCCACTAATTATTGGTGGCGAACGTGTAACAACTGATGAAAAAATTACATCTTACAATCCAGCTAACAAAACTGAAGTTATTGGTCGCGTTTCAAAAGCGAGCAAAGACTTAGCTGAAAAAGCGATGCAAGCTGCTGATACAGCTTTCCAATCTTGGAAAAAAGTTGACCCAGCAATCCGTGCTGATGTGTTATTTAAAGCGGCAGCAATTATTCGTCGTCGTAAAAATGAATTTTCAGCGCTTTTAACTAAAGAAGCGGGTAAACCTTGGAACGAAGCAGATGCTGATACAGCAGAAGCAATCGACTTCTTAGAATACTATGGTCGTCAAATGTTAAAAATTAAAGACGGTCAAACAGTAGAAAGCCGTCCAGGCGAATATAACCGTTATGGCTACATTCCATTAGGTGTTGCTGTTGTTATCTCACCATGGAACTTCCCATTTGCAATCATGGCTGGTACAACAGTTGCTGCAGTTGTAACAGGTAATACTGTATTACTAAAACCTGCTTCAACTACACCTGTTATTGCTTACAAATTTATCGAAGTATTAGAAGAAGCTGGCATGCCTGCTGGCGTTGTTAACTTCATTCCAGGTTCTGGTGCTGAAGTTGGTGACTACTTAGTAGACCACCCTAAAACACGCTTCATTAGCTTCACTGGTTCTCGTGATGTTGGCTTACGTATCAACGAACGTGCATCAAAAGTTAACGAAGGTCAAATTTGGATCAAACGTGTAATCGCTGAAATGGGCGGTAAAGATACAATCGTTGTTGACGCTGAAGCTGATTTAGACTTAGCTGCAACTTCAATTGTTAAGTCTGCTTTTGGCTTCTCTGGTCAAAAATGTTCAGCATGTTCACGCGTAATCGCTCACCAAGATGTATATGATGAAGTAGTAGAACGTGTTGTTAAATTAACAAACGAATTAACAATCGGTGACCCAACTGATTTCAATAACTTTATGGCAACAGTAATTGACCAAGCTGCTTTCGATAAAATCACTAGCTACATCGAAATTGGTAAAGAAGAAGGTAAATTAGTTGCTGGTGGTACAGCTGACGACTCTAAAGGTTACTTTGTTAACCCAACAGTATTTGCTGACGTTGACCGCAACGCTCGCATCATGAAAGAAGAAATCTTTGGACCAGTTGTAGCTATTACAAAAGCTAAAGATTTTGACGAAGCAATCGAAATTGCTAATGATACAGAGTATGGTTTAACAGGTGCTGTTATTACAACAAACCGTTTCCACCAAGAAAAAGCACGTGAAGATTTCCACGTTGGTAACTTATACTTCAACCGTGGCTGTACTGGCGCAATCGTTGGTTACCAACCATTTGGTGGTTTCAACATGTCAGGTACTGACTCTAAAGCAGGTGGCCCAGACTACCTACAATTACACATGCAAGCTAAAACAACTTCTGAAATGCTATAATTTATTAGCATATAATAGGAAGAAACTCGTTTTAAAACCCAAAAATTCAAATGAATTTTTGGGTTTTTTTATTTTATCAGCTTACATCTATCTATCACAATTCTCGTTATGTTGATTTCCATATTGGCATCAACTTATCTTTATTATCCTTATAGTGTCATGACATGCGGTTTAGTATAGTAGTGTAAAGGAGGTCATAACACATGACAAATTGGAATAGTACACTCTATGATGAAAAACATCAATTCGTTTCCAACTATGGCGAGTCGCTCGTCACATTACTACAACCTAAACAAAATGAAACCATTTTAGATGTCGGTTGTGGTACAGGCGACTTAACAGCACAAATTCAGCAAAGTGGAGCCACCGTAATTGGTGTAGACGCTGATCGTGATATGATTACTAAAGCGCAAGAAAAATACCCACATCTTCCTTTTCATGTGGTACCTGCCGAACAGTTGACTTATGAAGCACAGTTCCACGCTATCTTTTCTAATGCTGCTATCCACTGGATGAAAGACCATGTTACTGTTTATAAAGCTTGCTACCAAGCGCTACAACCACAAGGAAGGCTAGTCGCTGAGTTTGGTGGCGCTGACAACATCCAAGGTATTGTAGACGCCCTTTATCAAGCAGCTGAACAATTACAATTACCACTAGCAAAAGACGATTTCCCTTGGACATTTAAAACAACAAAAGAAGTAGAACAAGACTTACTTGCAGCACAATTTACGCCTATTGCCATCACTCACTATGAACGCCCTACCCCATTAGATGGTGCAGATGGACTGCGTAATTGGCTGGAAATGTTTAGTCAAAGCTTGCTTAAATGGTTAACACAAGCTGAGAAGGCGCAACTATATACAGCATGCGAAACCATTTTAGCTCCTACGCATTATGTAGATGGTGTGTGGGTTGCTGATTATTGGCGCATGCGCATTGTCGCTATCAAAGCATAGCTTGATAAACATGTTTTACGACTTGAGTGAAGGCATCATAAAGTGAGTGTTGATATTTAGTTAGCACATACGTATGAGAATAGGCAGGTACTTGCCATACAACTTGACGATAAAATAACCTGCCTTGCTTTACCTCATTAGCCACTACACTATAGGGCAAATATGCCTTGCCTAATCCTTGCTCCACAAATCGTTTAATTGCTTCTGTTTGATTTAATTGATGAAATTGAGCATAGGGAAACTGTTGTTGTAAACTGGCAAAATAAGCAGTGAAAGCATGCAAATAAATTACATTTGTATCATCGTGCGCATACACTTCTACAATATCCTCTTTAGCAACGACTTGCTCTATAATATCGCGTGTAGACGGCATTTTACTTAAGCCTACCCCCACTTGTTGTTGAAAAACAGCTTCTCCTACTTCATTTGATGGCAAAATATCCACACGTACTTGTACATGCGCATATAAAGCTTTAAATTGTTGAATGATTTGCGGTAACACCGAACACGCAATTTGTGGTGCGGCTGCTATGACTAATTCCTCTGTGTAACCAGCATTAAAGTTCATTAAATCTTGCCATGTTTGCTGTTCTAATGCCATCATTGCTTGAGCTTTTTGATAAAAGAAATGCCCTGCTGCAGTTAATTTCACTTGTTGATGTTGCCTTGTAAACAGTTTTGTCTTTGTTAATTGCTCCATATATTGAATATGTTTTGTAACAGTAGATTGTGCATACTGTAAGCGTTCCGCTGCTTCTCGCAAATTTTCGGTTTCAGCCGCTATAACAAATGTCTTTAAACGATTTGTATCCATCCAGACCACTCCTTTTTGTTATTGTAAGCACATCACTTGCACTTTTCAACAGCTGTAACTATAATAATTACAGTAAGTTTTTTACACAACATGTAACTAATATAGTTACACTAATTTTAAGGAGGATTTAATATGAAAATAGCCATTATAGGAGCAACAGGAAAAGCAGGTCACAACATTTTACAAGAAGCATTGCGTCGTCAACTAGATGTCACAGCAATTGTACGTAATCGGGAGAAATTAACAGAGAATGTCCCCGTCATTGAAAAAGAAATTACCCAGCTTACAACAAACGATATTATGCCATTTGATGTCGTTGTAAATGCCTTTGGTGCGCCTGCTGGTAATGAATCTTTACATGTAACAGTAGGTCGTCATTTGATTGATATTTTCTCATCTGTAAATACCCGCCTGATTGTTGTAGGAGGCGCAGGTAGTTTATACACAGACGATACAAAAACAGTGCGGATTATGGATACGCCTGATTTTCCTGAAGCCTATTTTGCAACTGCCTCACAACAAGGACAAAATTTAATTGATTTACAACAATCAACCGTAAATTATACCTTCCTTAGCCCATCTGCTTTCTTTGATGCAGAAGATAAACGCACAGGGCATTATCGCGTAGGACAAGATGTACTATTAACAGACACAGAAGGCAACAGCTATATCTCATATGCAGATTATGCGATTGCATTAGTTGATGAAATGGAAAACCCTCAATTTATTAAACAACGGTTCACAGTTAGCCGAGCGTAAATCAGACATAAAAAAGTGGTAAAGGAAATTCCTTTACCACTTTTGTTATAACTATTTATTTAGCTGCTGTAATATCAAGTTCAATTTTTAGCTCTGGTAAGCCTAATGCGCTAATATAAGCAATTGTCATAGACGGATAACTGTCACCAAAAAAAGCATGCCACTCCGCATCAAACAAATCCCACGGGATTTCCTCAGTTGCCCAAATATTAACTTTAACAATGTCAGAAGCTGCTAAGTTTTCTGTGGCTAAAACCATTTTAATATGCTTAAATGTTGTAATCGCTTGTGCCATTAAGGTATCTTCAAATGTGCCATCTGCCAATGTGCCTACTTGCCCTGATAAAATATACCAATTTGCCTCTTTCGGTATGATGGTGAGATGACTGTAGTGACCTACAGGTGCTGGTACTTGAATAGGGTTTTTACGTGTAATATGCATAATAATTCGACTCCTTTTAATAAATAATAGTAGGAAAAGGAGTCTTTTTTAGAAGAAGATGGCTGTTTGATACCCAACACCTAAACGTAAACTCATTAATGCTCGTTTTTTCATATGTGTAAGGTTCCTTTCAACAAAGTTATTCTTATCATAACAAAATATAAAGAAAAATTCGATGTAAAACGCTTATCCTTCAAATAATATTACTTATTCAAACGGCGCCATACTTTTTTTGAGCCCCGCTGCAAATCATATGCCTCTTTACGTGCCTCATAACTGATAAATAACGACGCGATATCATACCCTTCCGGATATAAGTCTTTCGCTTCAATTTCAAGTGTGACACGTTTAGCCAGCACTGTATGATATACCTCATTGACTAACACTACCACTTCACCTTGATCATTCATCTCTTGATAAATAATACCTGTTTGTTGCAAGGCTGTTACATAAACGCGGTCTCCTTGTGTAAATGATGGTACTTCTTTTATATGCTCATCCCTTGTCGTTTTTACTTTACGCTCATCTAGCTGAGTAAAATTATAGGCTTTTGTCTCCATATAATGCGCCGCTTTTTGCAAAACTTGGGTTGGAATTTGCATTTTCTCCGCGATAAATAACGCATTACTCTCGCCAGACTTACCTGTGATGAGTTGGTAGAGAGGGGCTAATGTCTCTGCATCAAATGCCATAGCTGCGTTAATAAAATCTGGGTGTTGTTCTGCATATGCCTTAATCTCACCATAATGTGTCGTCGCTACTGTAATACAACCTTTTGCATACAATGTTTCTAATAGCGCAATTGCTAGCGCCGCACCTTCATTTGGCTCTGTGCCACTTCCGATCTCATCAAATAATAACAGTGTATTGGCATTAGCTTGTTGTAGAATCTGACCTATATTTTTCATATGTGATGAGAATGTACTTAAGGCATTCTCCATACTTTGATTGTCGCCAATATCGACAAAAATACGCTCAAAAACAGCTATCTCTGTGCCCTCAGTCGCTTTAATTGGTAACCCTGACATCACCGCTAATGTGAGAAGCCCTATCGTTTTTAACACCACCGTTTTACCACCTGCATTAGGCCCTGTAATCATTAAACTACGCGCTTCTTTTCCCACTTCAAATTGTAACGGTTCTACATCACCTGTTAATAAGGGATGCTGACCATTAATGATACGCACATAACCCGTACGATTCACTTTTGGTAATATGCCATCCATGGCTTTACTATACTTTCCTTTGGCAAAAGCAAAATCATATTGTGCCATAGTGTCAACATTAATACGCAAAGCATGGAGTTGTTCAAAAAGTGCACCTGTTAATGCAGCCTTAATTTGATATTCCTCAGCCTCTTCCTCTGATTTTAACAATACAAGTTCCACATTTAATTTCGTTACACTTTGTGGTTCGATAAAGACAGTTGCTCCCTTTGTTGATGTTTCGACAATAGCGCCTGCCACTTGATTTTTATAAGCTGCCTTAATCGGGATTGTATAACGGTCTTGCTTTTGTATAATTAACGCTTCTTGTATCATGTTCTTATTAGTAGTATTTGCTAAAAATTTCGTTAAACGGTCTTTTAAGCGCTGATGTACATCATCCATCAAACGACGAATCCGCTTTAATTCTTTTGAAGCCTCTGTTGCTATACGGCTCCCCTTAATTGCGTACGTAATATCTTCTTCAATCGCAAGTAATGGCGTTAATGATTGCGCATAGCTAGTTAACATAGGTGCTAAGTGCACTTGTGATTCCATAAATTTTTTCATCACGCGACAACCTCGCAAAAAGTCAGCGATACATAAGAGTTCACTTGCCTCTAATATTATACCTTTGTCTAACTTAGCAAGCAGCTGACCAACATCACTAACTCCTACAAAGGGAATATGGGAACCTTGGTTAAGCAGTATTTGCGCTTCACTCGTCTCTTGTAAACGTGTTGTTACAATTTGAATGTGATTGCTCGGTTGTAACTTGTCGACAAGTTGCTGACCTAACCCACTTACACAAAAAGGTTTTAGTTGTTCTTTCAACGTATTATATTGTAATTTTTCTAATGTCATATCATTCATATTTGTTTCGCTCCTTAAGTTTTATCACTTAGGATGCCTACTACTATTAGGTTTCAATAAAAAAAGCTGCGGAAATTAATCCACAGCTTAAAAAGAGGTATGACAAAAGCATAACAACCTCTGATTCGCTGTAGGTATCCTCATATAAGCCAACACAAAACAAGCGTTCCAATAACGCTGTGTTTTTTATATCGGTTTAGCTTATTAGAATCCTACAACACTCATCAAAAGTCCCCCAGTAATTTTTAATATTGAAACCTAATACAGTGATTTTACACTGCCTTGTTTATTTTTGCAAATTATATTTCAAATTCTAACGCATGATGTTGACTATTACTAATGCTTGGTGATGGTTGTGAATGGAACACGCGAGAATATGGCGGTACAGAATGTGTGAGCCATATATTACTGCCCAACACGGTATGGTGACCGATCGTTGTTTTACCACCTAAAATAGTCGCACCCGCATAAATAATCACATCATCCTCAATATTAGGGTGACGCTTAATCCCTTTAATCGGATTACCATCCTCATCAAGTGGGAAGCTGAGCGCACCTAATGTCACGCCTTGATAAATTTTCACATTATCGCCTATAGTACAAGTTTCACCTATAACGACGCCTGTGCCATGGTCAATAAAGAACGACTCACCAATGGATGCCCCTGGGTGAATATCAATGCCTGTTAACTCATGTGCATATTCTGACATAATACGTGGTACAATTTTTACATTTAGCTTATATAATTCATGTGCAATACGGTGAATGCAAATGGCTGTTATAGAAGGATAGCTCAGTACAATTTCTTCTGTAGAAGTAGCTGCTGGGTCACCATTGTAAGCCGCTTGAATATCGGTTTGCAGCACTTTTCTAATTTTAGGGAAGCAATTAATGAGTTTCATAACAATCGCATCTGCTTCTTGACGGCATTTATTTTCACAATCTGCAAAATTATTATACACCAGTACTTTTTCAATAATGTCACGTAAATCTAATGCGGATGAACGCAAATTATTACTAATTGCTACATTAACACGTGTCTCATCAATCGGTTTACGGTCATAAATTCCAGGAAATAATACCGCATGGAAATTATGAATTACTTTAATGATTTGCTCTCTTCCCTTAAAACCGATTGTTTTAGCAATATCAAAATGTTGATCATTAATATGTGTTAATTGCTCTGCAATCGTTGGCACATCATTATTTAACCAGTCATCTAACTTCATTTTATTACACCTCAATTTTTAATACCTATATTATCATGTTAAAGATAACATTTTCTTCATATGGCTTCTAGTATAATACATCTGTTGAAACAAAGATATCAACTTGTTTTCCTTGCGCTATTCTTTATTTTGCTTACTTACCTCACTAATATTGTCATAAAAAAAGACAGAGGCATATCTTTCTTGCCCCTGTTTTTCTACTTGTTAGGCTTCATTTTTATTACTAAAATGAATCGCTATTGTTGGCAATAAAATAGCCACCTCTTTAATATCTTTAGTCAGTTGCTGTAACGTATCACTCAGTTGTAAATACTCATCTAAATTTCGCTTATTGCTATTTTGAATCAACAAATAAATGTGTAAGGCTAATTCAGTAGTAGTAAAGTGTTGAATCTCATCACTACACAACATGGTCGTTGCTGCAATTTGCTCCCTAATTTGACGCTCCATAGGTTCATCTCCCTAGTCATTTTATTACTCAAAAAAAATGTACCAATCGACTTGCAAAAGCTTTCCAATCTTTTGTGCAACTTTCACACTCGGTCGCAATCCATTTTCTATCTTGCAATAATAGGAACGATCAATACCTATTTTTAATGCGACTTCTTGTTGGGATAAGTTAAGTTTCAAACGTTGTTTCTTTAATGTAGCTGTAAACATAATTACCCTCCTTTGTGCATTTATTACACACATTATATCGTGCATTTTTTACACAAGCAACATTATTGTGTAATTTAGTCACAAAAAGTGGATTGTGCAAAAAATTCACTTATAATAATGAAAAGAAGGGAGAGATTTGTATGAAGTATGGCGACATTTTAAAACAATTGCGTACAGCGCAAGGGCTTTCCCAACAACAATTAACTGACCAACTTATGATTAATCGCTCTACATATGCTCGTTATGAAACTTCCTCCACACAACCCGACTTTGAAACATTAGTGAAACTCGCTGATTTTTTCAATGTAAGTATCGATTACTTACTAGGCAGAGATACAAAACCATATCCCTCAAAAGAAAAAGAAGACCCACACTACCGCGCTTGGATTAATGACCCTGATTTAGCTGCACTCTATCGCGAGTTACCTGATTCAGATAAAATCAAAATTCAACAACTGCGTGATTTTTGGGAGTTCATTAATAAAAAGTAAAGTACGCTATGCGATGAACATCGGTAGCTTGCTTGTTTTATCTATTGTATACTGTTAGTGAAATGAGAGATCTTTATTTCCTATTATAACCGCAGGCAAATTTTTTGAACGAGGGAATGTTATTTATTTACCACTCTTCATACTTCATTAATACGTTACAAGAAATGATGAATACGCCAGAAAAATTTTTATAAAAGAAGCTGGGACATAACTCGATTTTTTGAGAAAATATAAAACTCGCTTATTAATTTCCTTAGCTATTTTAGTAATTAAATGCGTTGGAAACCAAAAAAATGTGAGAGGATTTTTAAAATCCTCTCACATTTTTTCTTTTGTCCCAGTCTCTTTGTGTTATGCTTTTTTATATCGCTTTACTGAGCGTATCAAATAAATGGCTAACACAATTATGCCGATAAATATGCACAACATGCTCACAGGAATTAAAAAGAAATAAGGCTCGTGTAGCATACCATTACGATCCACAGTAGATGGTGTAAAAGCCGATACAATCATTAAAATCAAGCCTAGTAAAAGTGGTGTAGATACGATTATTAATTTTTTCATTATGTTATTCCTCCTCTTTCTCATACACTAAAATATCCCCTGGTTGACAATCTAAAACTTCACAAATTTTATCCAATGTTGAAAATTTAACAGCCTTTGCCTTACCATTTTTTAAAATCGAAACATTCGCCATTGTAATACCAAGCGCCTCTGATAAAGCTGTAACCGTCATTTTACGCTTAGCTAACATCACATCTAAATTTACAATTATCGCCATTTAACTCACCTCAAATCGTTAATCGCGCCTCTTCTTCTAATTGCAGTGCTTCTTTACAAGCGGTATACAACATCTGTAGCACCACAACGAGCACTATTGCCATCCCTAAAAATAATAGACAAAATACAACAAGCATTGTACTTGCTTTACCTAGTATAAAAATCGCTAAGAGTGCTATGCCATATAGTAAAGCTTCAGTTGAAGCTAAAGCACGTAATATTTTTAAATAGTTCATAATATGCGAACTAAACGATTTCTGAACCAAACTCGAACACATTTGAAAAGCCACAACCAATGCGATAAAAAAGGGAATAGCAGATATCCATAAAAATGGTTTAACAGGCACTTCTGTGTATTCCGTAGCTAATTGTGGCACAATCATGATGCAAAATACGACACCCATAATGGCGGCTATACCAATTAAAAACTTTAGCCATGTAACTTGTTGCTGCATAATCTCTTCACTCCTTGTACGCACTCACTTGTATATTATTGATATGTAACACTCATCAAATCAGTGCGAAACTTTTATTCTTTTTTCATAATAAATCATATTATATTAAAACGCAATATTTTTATATTGTAAAACAATAAATACATATTCCAAAACAATGTAATCTATCATTCATCTTTCAAAAAACTACGTGATATCAGCCATCAAAAAAACAGTATTTTTATGATGTTCCATCTCTCATAAAAATACTGTTTTATTCATTAGTCTCTTAAAATCTCAATTTGCTTACCTGTTTTTGCATCAATAATGACTTGAAACTCTTCTTGATTGGCATCCTCAAAATCCACTTTATACACCGCATCTTGATTAAAATCTGTATCAAGTGACCAGCTTGTTGGTGTGGAATTTTCCACTTCCGTTACTTTAGAAGCGGTAGTAATCGCTTCTTCTACCTTAACATAGTCTGCGAGTTGCAATTCAACATTATCATCATCATTTAAGTCGACGGGCTCTTGTTCCTGTTTAATTAATTGATTATTTTCATCTACTTCACCACTATATTTTGTCGTGTCGTTAAATCCTTCAATTTCATAAACAAAGGTACCATTTGACTCGCCAAGTTCGATAGATGCAATTTTCACACCTTCAAACTGTTCATTAAATGTTTTTAAAGCATCCTCTACAGACACTGGCATATCTGTAACAGCACGTAAGTTATTCACCGTTTCTTTTGAGGTGCTTGATGTCTGATTGGTATTTTCTTCAGTGGTATTTGTTTCATTTGTCGTATCTTGCTTTTTATTATCGTCATTACTGCATGCGGCTAAAGAAAGTGCTAGAGCTGTTGTCATAGTTAAAGTTGTCCACTTTTTCATTTGAAAATCACCCTTTCTCATTTCGTTACTAGTTTATTATTTTTTACAAAAAAAAGAAAGTAATCACACCTTTTTTCTTATACCTATAATAAATATGATGATATTCAAAAACCGCTTCCTTATTTAAAAGAAGGCGGGCTTTGAGTTATACCTTGTTGGCATAACGGATTGATAGTTTATCTTGATGCGCTTGGAATATGCTTGCTAACGATATATCATATTTATTAGCAATCACAATAAGATTGCCTAAAACATCACCTAATTCTTCTGTAAGTGCTTGCTTATGCTCTTCATAGGTGGCCACTTGCTCATCTGGTCGGTCTCTACCAATCTCTAAGGCACGAATCGCACGCGCAACCTCTCCAGTTTCTTCAGCTAAAAAGCCGATGCGAATAAAAATATCAAGTTCTGACCAGCCTCTCTGTTCGTAATAGGTTTTGACCCATTGTTGAAATTCTGTAACATCCATCCATTAATAACCTCCTTACTTCTACCTCTAGTTTAGCAAAAAAGAGTGAGGCTAATCAGCAAAATTCTTGCGCAATTGATAATGCATTTGTACGAATTGACCATATTGTGCAGTCGCTTGTAGCTGTAAATGTAAACGAGGGTTTTGTTTTTTAAATAAAGGGATACCATCACCTAAAAAAGGAAAATTATTATGGTATCATAAAAAATGAGGTGAGCTTATGTCTAAAGCGCAACGATTATTGCAAATCATGTTATTTATGTCCTATAAGAAACAGTTTACTGCACAAGAAGTAGCGGATGAATTTCATATCTCTACCCGCACTGTGCACCGCTATATACTTGACTTATCTGAGATGGGCATGCCTATTTATGCAGAGCAAGGACGTTACGGTGGCTATACTATCCTCTCACAAAAATTACTGTCACCCTTATGGTTTACAGAAACCGAAACAGTAGCCATCTTTTTTGCATTCCAATCTTTAGCCTATTATCAAGATCTCCCTTTTGATACTGAAATTACATCTGTCTCACAAAAGCTTTATCATACCTTGCCTAAAACAGCGCAAGCACAAATCAATCAATTACAAGATTATATCGCCTTTTGGAATCCTAAATGCACGATAAAAAGTCCTTTATTACAAGATGTAGTAAAACATGTGCTTAATCAACAAACTATAAAAATACATTATGCCTCTCCATCAGGCAACAGCGTGAAACACCTTCATCCTATTGGTGTATATGCTCATGATGGGTTATGGTATTTGCCTGCTTATGACATGGATAAAGATAAAGTATTGCTATACCGACTGGACCGCATTCGAGAAATTACGGAAGTGTTACCTGCTCAACAAGCATGCATGACATTGACTGAATGGTTTGCGTCGCAGCCTATTAAAAAGCCTACCTCATTACATGTACAATTGACGCCAAGAGGTGTAAGAGAATGTTTAAGCACGCCTTATTTAGAAGCATTTGTGATAGTGAATGAAGACGGAAGTGGTTATATTGATACGATAGTAGATGAAGACGATATCCATTTTACGATGCCTTTATTTTTTAGATTAGGTGCCAATGCTCACATTTTAGCACCTCCGCTTTTGATTGAGCTTTTATGCCAACAAGCCACTCATATTCTTCAACAATATGAAAAAAGGTAAATAGCAAAAGTGAGAGACGACTTGATCCATCGCCTCTCACTTTGATTACTGTCTCTTTTTACGTGCAATGCGCCCTACAATAATTAAGAGTAGTACACCGACTATACTCACAATGCTACCTTTTAAAAGATAAGGGTTTTGATAAGTGAAAACGATATGTGCCTTACCCTTTTCTAGTGGGATACCGATAAAGCCAATATTAGCTTGTATCGTGTCGCGTTTCTCCCCATTTACCGTAACTTGCCACCCTTTTGCATAAGGTATGGATGTGACAAGTACCCCCTCTTTTTCATTATTAATTGTCCCCTCAATACGCTCATTCTCAAAATTTGTAATTGTTAAGGCGTGCGCTTGTTTGTGCGCTGCTAATTTTTCATCTGTCTTATTGCGCGCAGGCAAGGCATAGATCACAATATTGTCCATGTAGTAACGTCCTGCATCTGGAAATTGTATTGTAATTTCATTTTTACCTTCTTTAGTGTAGCCTAAATTCACAAACATATTATCTCGTTTAAAATACGAACTAAATGCATGTTCATCTGACTGACGCAACGTCTTTGTACGCCCTTCATATTTAAAGCGCACATCGTACTTTGTGCTCTCTTCCGCATTTTTATAACGCAAACCCTCAAGCCTCACATAAAGCTCACTTCGCTTTAATGCGTTGGCATTCGGTAAAGTAATATGCATTTCGCCACCGCCTGGTCGTACAGTAAAAACAGTTTTACTAAGTGGTTGAACACGTTCATAAGGATAGGTGATGTTATAATCAAGTTCTCGTAGGCCCTTCACAGTAAAGTCGTCATCTTTCATAGTTGTGCGACCTAATGCATCCTCTACAACCACCCCTTTTGTTAAGAATACTTCTTTTTCTACAGGGTTTAATTTAGCAAAATCTTGACGTAACATCATGTTATCTTCCACATAAGCTAGTGGGAAACTAGACGCTGTTTTAGCTATCACGTAATTAGGGTCATATTGTGGTTGTTTTAATGCATGATAACGTTTTAAATACAGTTCAGTAAAGTCGACCCCTAATGGCTCTCGTTCAACGTTGGCCTTTTGTTGACGTTTTGCTTTTATAATCGTAGGTTGGTCAATGACTTCATAACCACGTGGTAAATAGCGCTTATTTTTTTCATTTGTAATAATATACTCTACATTTAACAAATGATTAAGCATACGACGATCATCCATTCCACTGCGGAGTGGCTGAATGATTTGATAGGTGCCAATCTCCAACTCTTCTGCAAAATCGGCAACATAACCATTGGTTAACGATAAATACGTATTCAAACCTTTTAAATCATGGTAAATAAATTGATTGCGCACTTGATTATCACGAGACGTTACACCTAAACGATATCGCTCATCTGTTGGAAGTAACTTCTCCATACCACCAAGAACATTTTCATACTGCTCTATCGCAGTATGTAACTCAACTGTGCTCGATATCATATTACGCCCATAGTCATAATAAAAGGCCCTTGTATTTGTTGCCATATTCAGTACAACTAATACTGTTAGGAGTAATGGCACATACTTTTTAGTCACCTGTTTTTTACACTCGTATAACAAAATCCCCCACATTAACCACCCAAGTGCTATTGGCAATAAATAATAGCTATATTTCTCCTCAAGTAGTGCTACTTTCGCGTAGAGTAAAGTAAAAAGCACTAATAGATAAAACATATATGTGAAGTGTTTTAATTGTAACTCTTGTCTTTTATCTAAAAATTGGCTGCTTGCCAACGCTAAAAATAAAGGTATAGCAAAGCTAAAACGATTGTACGGGCCTGACATACCATTCATAAAAGAGGCAAACAGTGGGAATAAGGTGAAGATGCCTAAAATGAGCAACATCACACCAGCCACATTTCTTTTATTTTTTAATAAGAATACAAACGTAAAGATGGTAAAAATCGAAAACCCACCAACCATCCAAAAATAGACACCTGGCGTAAATAAATGATAAATTAATCCTTCATAATATGCTAAAGGATAATAAAATAAACTCATTGGCGATCTGCCTGTACTTCTTGAAGCATGTAAAAAACCATCAACCATTGGTAAAAATAAAATCGCACTCATTAAAAGGCCAATCGCATAATATAACACACAACGACTTAATGTAAGTACCGCTTGTTTGATTGGTTTTATGCCATACAACAGGATGTAGCGTACCACACCATAAATGAACGTGAGTATCGTTAATTTATAAAAGAAATAAAAATTAGCAATAGCACTAATAGCGACCATCATACTAAATAATACGCCAGACTCTTTACGTAAAATCTTTTCCACACCTAAACATAGTAGCGGATACCAAATCATTGGTAAAATAAAAAAAGGATGACGCGTCATATTATAAATCGCAAAAAAACTAAATCCATACATTAATGCTCCCATTAAGCCTGCTCGATGTGAAACATTAAATTTTCTTGCAAAAAATAAATAGCTCGCTCCTACAAACCAAACACGTACAAAGATAAGGAAATGGAACGAAAATTCTCGCATACTCTCTGGAAAGAGAACACCTAAATAAACAAAAGGGTCTCCAATGATATAATAACCATAAGAAATAATCGTATCGGCTCCTGCGCCAATTGACCAGTCCCATTGAGCAAAACCTTTACCTCTTATTACATCTTGTAATAGCGTCATATATTCATTAAACACTAAAAAATGTTGTGTAAATCCATCAACTTTCCATATAAATGAGCCTCCTGCTAAGAAGTACGAAATATAAATTGCACAACACACCATAATGAAAATAACAGAATAATAGCCAAATGTTTTCTTAGCAATTTGTGGCTGATTCATCGTTGTTTTGTCACTCCTCTCACAACTAATACACAACAAATATTATTGTAATACTTTACCCTATCTCTATACAATAATGTATCGTCATCATATGACAAGTTGGTATATCTTCTACATTTCAACACCTTTATCCATATGATATAAAATGCACCTCGCTTATTATACCATTTACGTAGAATCAAAGGACTAAACATTAACATTATTACTATTTTTAACATAAAAAAATGCAAATCCCTCT
The DNA here is from genome assembly GCF_014643595.1 of Lysinibacillus alkalisoli. Lineage (GTDB taxonomy): Bacteria > Bacillota > Bacilli > Bacillales_A > Planococcaceae > Metalysinibacillus > Metalysinibacillus alkalisoli. The sequence continues at coordinate 249,495 of NZ_BMJT01000003.1, read as the reverse complement.
TAAAACAGACAACTTCTACACATCTTTTATCATTAAAGCCCGTATATGCAAACGCCATCAGTACCATAAAGTTGCACTTATCATGTCATGCCATCTTTGAATAAACAATCAAAAAGTGGCAAAGGGATAATTTTCATTCCCCTTGCCACTCTATTTATCATCACTTTTTAAGTTACTCCTACCCAATTAACATGTCACGTACAATTAACTTTGATATCTTAATTACACATGCAAAGATAATTAGATTACACCCTATTTACTTAATTTATTCTTTCAATGACCAAATCACAATCGGAAGCAGTAATAAAGAAAGAACACCTCCAACTAGTGATAAAATCTCATAACTAAAACCCGCTACTACCATCCCTGACATCCCGCCACCTGCTGCACCTGCCAAAGCTACAAATACATCTACTGTGCCTTGCGTCTTTGCACGTGTTGCTGGCTCTGTAGCGTCAACAATTAGCGCTGTACCACTAATTAATCCAAAGTTCCATCCTAAACCAAGTAATACAAGTGCAACAGTCATATAAAAGACAGAATCTCCTGGTGCAATCGCTGCCATCACACCTGCTAGTAATAAAGTAACTCCTGAAGCTATTGCCATATTAAGCCGCCCAACTTTATCCACTAACATACCTGTTATTAGTGATGGGAAATACATAGCAGCTACGTGAAAACCTATTACTAATCCAATAGCGCGTAAACTATGCCCATGATGCCCCATATGAATAGGGGTCATCGTCATAATAGCGACCATAATAATTTGACTTAATACCATAATAGCTGCTCCAACAATAATACCTTTTTTATGCATTTTATTTGCTCGTAACACCGTAATATCGTCGCCCGTTTGTTGTTGTTTTTCATGCAGTGCTGCCGCAATTAAAAAGGGATCCGGTCTTAAGAAAATAAATAATACAAGTCCTGCGACTAAAAAAGCAATAGCCGATAAAATAAAGGGACCTGCTAGTGCTGGCACACCTATAATGGTAGCTACTCCTCCCATTACTTCAACCAGGTTTGGACCTGCTACAGCACCAAATGTTGTTGCTACCATCGCGATACTAATTGCTGTGCCACGTTGTTTACTATTTGCTAAGTCTGTACCTGCATAGCGTGCTTGTAAATTAGTGGCTGTACCTGCACCATACACAAGCAATGCCAAAAATAATAACCCAATACTATGATAGACCGCCGCAAAAACAACACCTATAGCCCCTATACCACCTATCATAAAGCCTGTAGCTAAACCATTTCTTCTGCCATAACGATTAGATAGTCGTCCTACCAATAATGCTGCACCAGCCGACCCTAATGTAAATAAAGCGGCTGGAAGTCCAGCAAGTGCATTTGTGCCGAGCATTTCTTCTGCTAATAAGGCACCTACTGTTATCCCTGCGGCTAAACCTGCACCGCCAAACATTTGTGACACTACAACAATCCATAATGTCCGTTTATATAAATCTTGTTGTTTTTTAGGATGTTTTATGTATGCTTGTATCATTTGATTTGTCATGCGACACCTCTATCCACGTAAGTTATTGAATAGTTGAAGTATAGCGATAATATTGACCAACGTCAAAAAAACGAATTCCATAAAAAAAGAGCGTTAAAATCGCTCTTAAATGATATCAGAATTGGCTTACGTGAATACGTTTATTTTTGTCGATTACGTCGTCTTTAATAATTGTAACGTGCTTTGAACTTGGGCTTTTACATGCATGCTTGTAGATTGTGCGGCTTGCAAGCTTAATTGTTTCATCGTGAGCTGTGTCATTTCCTTTGTCATATTCGTATCACGTAACGTCGATTCAGCTTGTGTGAGGTTTTCGTGATAATTGGCTACCATAGCATGTATATGTTCTAAGCGATTCGTATAGCTACCAAAACGTGCCCTCTCTGCTGATATAAATGCACTTGCTCTATCAATTTGAGATAAGGCATCTCCCGCTTGTTGAGGTGTTTCCATGTTGAGTTTAGTTAATTGTAATGCTTCAGTTGTAACGTTCGTCAATGGTACAGCGAGTGACTCTCCTTCATTTGCTCCAATATGAAGCTTAATGGCTTTATTGGCACTTGAGACATCTTCATCAAGCTCAAAAGGATAATTTGATGTTAAATTAAATGTTGAATCTAGACTTCCTGAATTGGTAATTTGAATTTGCCACTTTCCAGGCATAGGATTTGTAAAAATCATTTTTTCATCAGATGCTGCGTAACCTGTATACCATGCATGATCTGCTTCTGGAATATGACTAAGACTGCTCTCTATCGCCCCTCCTAAATGCTTAAATTCGTAACCAAAACCTTTACCGTTAGGTGCTATGATGTTTAAGTCTGGAAAATCAGCACCTGTCATTGTATTGAATAATGCCTCAATTTCTAAAGTAAACGGCATAGGCGGGTTAGGCACTATAATTTCGCCTACTATTTTTGAACTTTTTGCCTTGCTAATAACGTTCTTATCTGTTTTTTTAGTTGCCCCTACATTTAACAAATCACGTTCGTTATAGTGTGTTTGATTAGCAATTGTATCAATACCTTGTAAAATTTGCGTTACTTCAGATTGAATCGTCATGCGGTCTGTTGCTGTCAATGTGTCTGTTGCTGCTTGAATCGCTAATTCTCTAAGACGTACTAAATTAGGATTAGCAATCTCTCCAAGCCCAGCATCAGCGGTTTGCAGAAGTAAGATGCCTTGTTCAATATTTGCTTGTGCTTGCGACAATCCTCTGATTTGTGCACGCATTTTTTCACTAATACCTAAACCTGCTGCGTCATCTGATGCACTTGTAATTTGGTATCCTGTAGATAATTTACGCAAAGATGCTGTCATAGCCTGTGCATGATGATTTTGTTGGCGATAATTTTGTATCGCTACATTGGATTGGATTCTCACGTTACTCACCTCATAATTAATAGATAGTATTTATTATAAATTTGATGATTTATCCATACTATTGAGGTTTGTTAATGATTGAACCATTGACATTTTATTTACCTGCACTTAATATATTAGATAACTAACATGTTAGCAGGTGATAATTGTGAGTTTATATGAGCAAGTCAAGCGAATCAATGAAGCAGAGTACACGATTAATCGTTTAATTTATAAACATTATAAGCCTTATTTAGACAGTGGTATCCCTACACAACAAGCGGTTGTTTTAGATATCGTCTATGTAGCTAAACAGATTACTGTTGGTGAGATTGCACTAGAGATGGCCATTAGCTCCAGTGCCGTGAGCCAGCTAATTGCGAAGCTAGAGAAAAACCACTATATTAAACGTGAAATTAATATACACAATCGTCGTGAAGTATTGATTACTTTAGATACAGCAGGGCTACGTTATTTTGAACAACAAAATTACGTTGAGCAACAAATTGCAGACCAAATTTATAGCCATATGACTAAAGAAGAATTACAAGAATTAGAACGTATTGTGGAAAAGCTGAAGAATATAGCCATAGAGAAACTATAAGTTTCTTTATACGCAATATGTTAGTTAGCTAATATAATTAGGAGGTTAATACTTTGAACATACAACAAGACTTTAACGGTGCCTGTTATTGCATTACAAGTGACCGCACCAAGACTTATTATCACGGCTATCAATCCCTATCCTTGCCACAAGTCATCTCAGAAGATACACAGTTTAATCTTGCCTCGCTCAGTAAGATGTACACAGCTATTATTGCACTTCAACTCATTGAAAATAAACAATTAGATTGGAATGACCCTATTACAAAATGGCTACCTTTACCCCAATTTTCGCATATTACAATCACACATTTATTATCACATAGCTCTGGTATACCTGAATATATTGCCGATGATTTCACAGATAATATAATGACATACTTGCAGCAAGCCATCCCTGATTATGAGCCAAATAAATACTGGTTATACAGCAACACCAATTATGTTTTACTAGCTTTTATTATTGAAAAAGCAAGTGGGCTATCCTATGAGCAATGTATACAAACTTATATTGCAACACCTTTACAATTCACACACACCACCACACAACCATTATCCAAATGGTGTGCACATGAGCATATATACGATTATCAACACAAGCATTATAAAAATCTTGATGAAATGACTAGTCAAAGATTTGCTGGTATTTATGGAGATGGTGGGGTTTACGCCTCTGTTAAAGAAGTTGCGCTATTTTTGCAAGGTGTGCTAGATGGTACTTATTTATCACAGTCAACCATTCAACTTTTAACACAGCCATATGCTGTAGCAACACATTATAGTTATGGTTTTATTTTGCAAGATGGTTGGATGGGACATACAGGCGGATGGTTTGGCTGCTCTGCTCAAGCATTTATTCATGTAGAAACAAAAGAAGTTGTCGTATTAGCAACTAATCAGGAAGTCTTCCCTGCCTATGAACAAGCCATCATGAAGCAACTCATGCATCTACCGTATACTATTGAGTCACGTAAACAGCTTATCACTTTACCCTTTACAGCAAACGATTTCATCAGCGGACATTATCAGCTAGAAGACGGGCTAAGCACACGTTTTACTATTACACAAGCGCAACAAAATGTAACGATTTCATTTGAAAATCAACTAACAGTAGAACTTTTCAAAATAGCACAAGACTACTATTGGATTCGAAACACGATGAGTTATCTAGATACCAAAAACAAAGTGTTTATTGATGAAGGTATAGAAATGTCATACACTGCACTAGACTAGCTTTCACTAAAACATGCACAATTTAAAAACCAGTAAACCATACTGATGGCTTACTGGTTTTCAACTTTATGTCATTTTTTCATTTGTTATTATAATCACTTCAACCCACGTAAACGTTTAAACCTTCTCATCAACCTTACAAAATTCATCAATACGCGATACACCTCGCTTATTCACTTTATCTATGTTATAGCCACGCGATCATTGTGGTAATCATAAAATAAAAGACAATGCTAAGGAGAAACTATAAAAGATAACTTTTCTTTTTACTTATAACATCTCAATTCTAACCTTAGTATAACTGGTGCAATAACATACCTTAACATTACTTTATAGCAATATACGTAGTACTATAAAAAAGCATATACATAGGAGAAAAAAACAGCGTATTAGTACCCTTTCTCTCTAGTATGTGGTTAGCATAGCTTGCAATTGTTCGTCACAAAAATGTAACGTTTGCTCGTCTGTTAAGCGATATGCCTGTAAAGATTGTGTCTCATGCCATGTATCAAAAGTTTGTCGCACCTCATCGTCTTGATAATGTGGACAATACGTGCCCTTCACTATACCTAAACCTTCAATATAAACATTATTGCTAAAGCATTTTTCAAACCAACACATCGCGCCAGCGGAAATCCCTGCTAAAATGACACCTTGTTGATACGCATTGATTATCACTTGGTCGAACCCTGTAGCACGCCATATATCAAGTAAATATTTTGTATCGCCACCACCTACATATAAGATATCTACCGCTTCAACCACTTCCGCAACATGTAAAGAAGCCAGCGTTGCAGTATCAAAATGTATTGTATGATGCGCGTGAAAGGCTTGATGAAATTTATCAATATACCCTTGTGCATCACGGCTCGCTGTGGGAATAAAGGCAATGGTACATTTACTTTTCCCTGTTAACTGAACAATAAACTCATCAATGTACGCTGAGGGTTGTGTAGAAAAGCCACCACCCGACATGGCAACAAGTTGTCTCTTATACGTCTTCACGATAACGATACGTTAAGCCCTTTAAAAAGCAGCGGGCAAAACGGTCTCCACATTGTTGGTAATTTCGGTGGCTTGGATTACGCAAAATCGCACCAATCTCTCCCTTTGAAACAGCTACGCCACCTTCATCTAACACATCTAACACATCTTCACTTGTAAAACTAAGCGCAATTTTAACTTTTTTTAGTAACATATTATTCGCAGCATCTTTATGTTGACTTACAGGAGCTGGTTTACGGTCTGGTTGTGGGCCACGTTTATATGTAATAAAGCCATTTAGGAACGCTTCTAACATATCATTAGTAACCGCTATAAAATACTCTGGTGGCTCTTCATCTCGCCCTACTTTAATTAACATATTACCAATATCTTTAAGTGTTTGTGTGACACCACCTAAAGCAAAAATCTCAGCCACTTCTTTATTTTTCAAATCAAATGCATAACGTAAGCGAAGTAAAATATCATTATTTGTCATGTTGTTCCTCCTAATTATCTGTCTAACATTGTATAATAAATCACCTTATTTGTTAATGGCTTCATGAGCAATATCATTGCAATGTCTTCTTCTTTCATTTACATTTATAGTAATATTCTAAGTAAGTATCCGATACATTTCGAAAAGGAGGCTATAATTTTGACAAATATTATAGCAGGTGATCGCATTTTTTATATTGGTGATGAAGCGAATAAGTTAGCTGAGATTACGTATGTTCCTACAGGGGAAGATAAAATCATTATTGACCATACATTTGTTAGCGACGCGGCACGTGGTAAAGGTTATGGTGATTTATTAGTGCAACATGTAGCGGACTTTGCACGTGCAGAAGGTAAAAAAATTATTCCTTTATGCCCTTTTGCTAAAGGTCGTATGGAAAAAGACGCAAGCTATCAAGATGTGTTAGTTTAATTGATTATGACTGGAGAGTTTAATCAATGATGAAGTACATGAGGAGGGATTAGTCATGGCTAAACGTTATTATGAAGGTACGGATTTAACTGTTAGTTTTGATGCAGAAGTATGTATTCATTCAGGTAATTGTGTACGTGGACTACATGAAGTTTTCAACTTAGAGCAACGCCCGTGGATTCAAGTCGACCAAGCGACCAAAGAAGAAGTGATGCGTGTCATTGATACATGTCCAAGTGGGGCATTGCAATACGAAGTAAAATAACAAAAAACGAGCGCTGGCGAAAAAGCCAACGCTTGTTTTTTTATTGGATTAGACAATGATGGTGTGTGATTTCTGTTAAGTATGCTTCATCCACATCGATCCCAAGACCCGGTCGTTCGCTCAAATATAAACACTCGCCTTTAATATCAACGGATGCCAAATCTCGTGTAAACATAGTTGGGCCAACCATTTCATTTGTTTGGATAATACTGCGACTCATTGATAAATGAGCACCTGCCATCGTCGCAATAGCTGACTCCACCATAGAACCTACTTGACAAGGCATGCCTGCTGCTTCTGCCAAATTAGCAATGGCTAAGGCTGGATAGATTCCACCAGACTTCATCAATTTAATGTTGACCATATCTGCGCTACGCATCTCAATGACATCAATTAAGTTTTGAACAGAATGAATCCCTTCATCAATCATAATGCGATGTGGGACAGTTGCTCGTATCTCTCGCATGCTTTTATAATCATGATCCTTCACAGGTTGCTCATACCACTCCACTTGACAGTCTGCTGTAGCTTGAATAACTTGGATTGCCTCGATACGGTCCCACCCTTGATTAGCGTCAACACGTAAAAATGCTTCTTCTCCAATCGCTTCGCGAACCGCCCGAATACGTTTAATATCTGTTGGGGCATCTGTTCCTACTTTTATCTTAATATGGTGGAAGCCTTGTGCCACATAACGAGCAGCATCAGCTGCCATTGCCTCTGGTGTTTTAATGCTGATGACTTGTGGGATATAAAGCACATCATGTGCTTGCCCACCAATTAGACGATATAATGGTTGGTTAGTGATTTTACCCATAGCATCATAAAGTGCAATATCTAAGGCTGCCTTAGCTGATGGAACACCTGCAATTTGTGCATTAAATTTGCGGTGTATCGCATCTATATTAAATGGCCCCTCACCAATGAGTAGTGGTGCTAATTCTTTTTGAATCACTTCATATGTGCTTTCCCATGTCTCACCTGTCACATTTTGGTCTGGCACTGCCTCACCCCAACCAACAATGCCATTATCTAACTCAATACGTGTAATAATGGTTGGCATATCGTCTAAACGCACATAAGAAATAATAAATGGCTCAATTAGATGTAAACGCGCTGCAAATACTTCTACTTTTGTAATTTTCATTCGTAATCTCCCCTTACTTAATTTCACAATGTCTAGCAATCATAATAAATAACTGTATGGCATCCTCCATTGCGCGCTCATCAATATTAAATTTAGCGTGATGATGTGGATACTCGCTATACTCGCCACCCATACCTACAAAAATAAACGCACCTTCTTTTTCTTTTAAATAATAAGAAAAATCTTCACCACCCATAACAGGTAATATCTCTTCAAAAGGCTTTGTTGGTGAGACAAGGCGTTCAATCTCTTTAGCATAAAAAGGCGTATTGATTAATGGTGGTGTACCATCAATAAAACGAATTGTGCCCTTTGCACCAAAAGCGGCACAAATTTGCTCTGTTAATTGTGTCATACGTTCTTTAATTAATGTGACGGTCTCGTGACGCAAAGCACGCATTGTACCAATCATTGTGGCACTCTCAGGCGTAATATTAAATGTGGTGCCGGCTGTAATTTTACCTACTGTAATTACACCCGCATCAATGGGATTGAGATTGCGACTAATAATGCTTTGATAAGCTTGCATTAAATGACTCGTAATATAAATAGGGTCTACCGTTTCATGCGGCATAGAGCCATGACCACCAGAACCTGTAACCGTTACTTCAAAATCATCAATAGAGCCCATCATCGGTCCTCCGACACAGCCAATCGTACCTAAGGGTAGAGCTTGCCATAAGTGAATACCAAAAATAGCATCCACTTCTGCTAGTACCCCTAATTGTACTAATTGGTCTGCACCACTTGGTGTAATCTCCTCTGCTGATTGAAAAATCAACATAATATGATGATCAACTTGATGAGCAGGATTAGCTAGCCATTCTGCTACTGCTAATAACACAGCCGTATGCCCATCATGCCCACACATATGCGCGACATTTGGCGTCGTTGAAGCATAAGATACATGGTTTTCTTCTTGTATAGGGAGTGCATCGATATCAGCGCGTAATGCTATTGTCTTTTTCCCTACTTTGCCTGCAATAAAGCCCACAACGCCAATCTCTGCATAAGGCATGATGCGGATATTTAATTTTTCTAAACGCGCTTTAATAAAAGCGGTTGTCTCATATTCTTGCCCAGATAACTCAGGATGTTGATGTAAATAGCGGCGATCCTTTACCGCTTGTTGTATAAGTTGTGACCAAAGTTGTTCATTCATCATTTACACTCCTTTATCTTAAAACGGCCCATATTGAATGAGCTGTGCAATTATTAAAGCTACAATGGCAATCGTAATCTGCATCAACATAAATGGGAAAACCCAACGTACCCATTTTGCCCATGGAATACCTGCAATAGTTAAGCCAGCCATTAAAAAGCCTACTGTAGGGAAAATAATATTAGACATCCCATCACCCAACTGGAAAGCTAATACAGCAGTTTGACGAGTCACACCAATCATGTCAGATAATGGTGCCATAATCGGCATTGTTAACGCTGCTTGACCACTACCAGATGGTACTAAGAAGTTTAATCCTAATTGGAAGATAAACATGCCTACTGCATTTAGCATCGCTGGAACATGATTTAATAAGTCCGCAACATAATATAAAATCGTGTCAATAATTTTAGCATCATTAAAAATGACTAAAATTGTTTGAGCAAAACCAATAATCAGAGCGCCTCCAATCAAATCTCCTGCGCCTTTAATAAAAGCATCTGCAATTTGATTAGGGCTTAGTTTCCCTGCTAACCCCATTAAAATACCAAATAATAAGAATAGACCTGCTATTTCTGTAATGTACCATTGATATTTTAATACACCGAACATCAAGACTGCGAAGTTGGTTAAAAATAGTACCATCACCCATTTATGATGTTTTGGCATTTTTTCTGGTTGTGTCGTTGTAGTGGTAGGCTGTACGTTACCTACGAAACGTAACGTTGGATTTGCCTTCACCTTTTTAGCATAACGCATCACAAATAATGTTGCGGTTACATATAATACAAGGAATAAAACAATGCGGAAAACCATGCCTGAAAATACAGGCAAGCCTGCTATCCCTTGTGCAATCCCTACTGTAAACGGATTCATAACGGCTGCTGAAAAACCAACTGAAGCCCCGAGCATCACAATGGCAAATCCAGTTATGGCGTCAAAACCAAGTGCGATAGCTAAAGGAACTAAAATACCAACATAAACAATTGTTTCATCGCTCATGCCCATAAGTGAACCTGCTATCGCAAAAAATAGCATTAATACAGGTATGAGTAACATCTCACGCTTTGCCATTTTTGTAGCCAACATAGCAATAAATGATTCTAATGCTTTTGTTTGCGCTAAAATACCGAATGTCCCTCCAACAATTAGCACAAAGAAAATAATATTAGCTCCTTGCATCATACCTGAATGAATACTGCCAAAAATATCTAAAAATCCAATTGGCATTGGATCACCAAATGCAAATGTCTCTGGTTGAATCGCCTCTTTGCCATCTACCATTTTACGTTCAAACTCGCCTGATGGCACAATATACGTTAATAATGCAGAAATTAAAATCAAAATGAATATCAATACATAAACATGTATTTGAAAACGTCCTTTTGGTGCTTTTTCTTTTTGTATCATACCTTGTCACCCCATCCTCTTCGATATGCATGGTTATGCAATCAAAATTATATTAATCATTATAAGACGGCAACATATTGTATGTACAATTGATATTTTTACATGAAACTATTAGTTTTTTTACATGTTCATCATTTAACATGCTGCCATATTTGCTCTGTAGTTTGCAAAAATGCTCGTAAAAGTTCATCATTTTCTCTATATTGCAATTGTATAGCATACGTAGGTAATTTTTCTTTAAAGCGATGTAAAACAACTAATTGTTTTTCGATAATTTCGTTTTTTAATAAAAAATCACTCAACAGGGCGACACCTGACTTTTTTAAAACGGCTCCTTTAATTGCTTCCTCACTCCCAAACTCTATAAGTTTTTTTGGATAATAATTCACTTCTTCTAAACAACGCTGTATTAAAAAGTCTCGACTATACGTAATAAAAGGTTCATCATTTAAATCATGGATAGGTCTTGCTTTAACTAGCGCTGGATGGGCAACAAATACCAAATCCTCTGCTCCTAATAAAGTCGATTGAATCGTTGACGAGAAGTCATCAAGTGCGACAAAACCAAAATCGGCTTGCTCTTCTTTAACAAGGCGTAAGGTATCTTCGCTATTTGCGCAAATCAATTTCACTTGCACAGTAGGATATTGTGCTAAAAAGGCACTAATTATTATAGATAAATAATAACTACAGTAAAATTCTGGTGCAGCGATGGTTAATTTTTGCACAGGTTGTTTGAATGTCTCTAAGTCCTTTTCAATCTCTGCGATATATTGAAACAAACTTGTTGTGCGTTCTTTTAATAATTGGCCAGCGGGTGTTAGTAACATTTGTTTACCTGTACGCTGAATCAATGTTTGACCCAAATCCTCCTCTAACATTTTAATTTGTTGACTGACTGTAGGCTGACTATAGTTTAAAGCTTCTGCCGCTTTAGTAAAATTTAAATAGGTGGCGACAACATCAAATGTTTTTAAATTTCTTAAATCCAAAACTATCCCTCCTAAGTATTAAATACCCATTTAAAACGAGCTATTTTATCACTTTTTTCTCATATACTTCTCATATTACGCTACTCATACATGTTTGCAAGATGAAAACACCCGGAGTTAAAACTTTTGTTACAAGGACATACGATAAAAAAGTGGTAAAGGGAGCATTACTTTTCCCTTTACCACTTTTTTGTGGAATGTCGTTAATTATTCATAACCATGGCGTTGTAATAATGCCATTACGCTTGCTGGAGACTGTTGTCTTGCTAAAGCTAGCCATGTAACGTCGTGTTGTTGTTTGGCAAGTTGCTTTTTAACACGCAAGGTGAGAGGTGCTTGCAAGCCAATTGTAATGACATAATCTTTATGGAGTAGCTGTTGAAAATCGGCTGCTCGATAAGCATCACCCACTTCTAATTGTGGCAACACTTGTTGTAATCTTTGTTGATAATTTTTATGTCCACCAAATAATACGACTGTCGGTTTTTCAGGTTGCATAGCCAATGCTTGCAATGCCTTTCTCACCCTCTTCTGCTTTAAGGGTTGTGGCTGAGTAGCTAATTGTTTAATTAAATCTTCTTTCGTTATCTTTTTTTGTGATGGTGTAGTACCTCCTAACATCTCTATCAACTCTGCTAGTGCAAATGTTGCTTGTTTACGCATTTTTTTATCGTAAGGAGTAAATACTTTACATAATGTTTTAAAAGCTGCTGGTTGTGTGTATCTCATAATTTGTTGGTCAACGTCTTGACGCAATAAAAATAATGAACGTCTCATTTTGAAAAAGGCAGCCGCATCTCCTTTATAACAAGTCTCTATGTAGGACATTTTTACCTCATCATCATATAAGCCGCGCATAGTAGCTACATAGACAATTAAGGCTTGGATTGCTAGGCGTTCCTGTTCATTTTTAGGTGTTGCTTTCTTTACGAGCTTTTTCCATTTTCGTTCAATACATGTTTTTTGACTCTCTTTGTAAAGAGTAGCATAACCAAGCTTTAATGCTTCTTGTGTATGTTCTTCCCACTGCGCTTGTGTTAACCCTTTACTTTTTTCCTGTATTTGATGATAGTTTTTCAACCATTTCTTTGGTAATTGATAAAGCTCTGGTAACATATGTGAAGTATGTTGGATTATCGGTGCGGTAGTCTCCCATTCTTTTGTTGCTTTTTTGCTGTTTATTAAAGCAATTAGTGCGTAGTGATTGTGATTTATCATATAAAAAACTCCTTTCTGTGTAAAAAAACTGTAAGTGAAGCACCTCTTCACTTACAGTTTAATTCATGATACGGTAATACCTTGCAGTTTTGCATAGACTGTTTTCCATGCTTCTAAACGTGTGCCTTCATTCAATAAGTCACGCTCTGCTACAATTTGCTCTTGTGCTTGTGACACGATGTGCACACGTAGTTGCTCTGCTTCTTGCATAATATACGTATGCGCCCAGTCATTAAGACGCTCTTTCTCTTGTTGCAAATAACGCTCTGCTATTGGTTTTGTTAATACTTCTAATTCATCACGCAATTTCGTTTTTTCATCTTTCTCAAAGAAAGCTTTTGCATTGCGGAAATAACGTTTCACTTCTGTGAATGGTGTGATGGATTCAAATGGTCCTGTAAAGTTTAATAACTCATTTTCCTCTGTCTCAAAAGCTCGGAAAGCAAATGTTGGGTTAAGTTGTTTTAAATTTTGCACATACTCTTTAAAACCGATTTGCAGTTGTTTATCTATAAACTGTCCTAAACGGAAGTTTGTAACACGCATCTCTTGTTCTAAGTCAAAGCGTAAACTCTGCAACACTTCTTTTAATGCTATCTCAAGTGCTGTTTGTGCATTATGATTGGCAAATGTTGAAGGATTATAGCCTTCCTTAAAGAAGTCTGGATAACGATAATACACACGTTGCAACAAGTAATAAAGCAATTCATCTAATTCATGCTTTGTATCACTTTCGATCATAGCTGTCTTAGGTGTGCGATATGTCTGCTTAATATGTGACTCCAAAGTAGCCAACTCTTCTAATCGGGCATCTTTACGTTTTAAATTTTCCTCTGTTTGTGTAATCATATCACCAAGACGCTGTGTCGTTTTTTCTACTTCTTCTGCTAAAGCTTTAACCGCCAATGCACTTAACTCGTCATTTAAGAAATTTTGGAAATCCACTTCAAACGGTGGCATGCCAGAAGATAAATCGGTATTTTGTACCTTCTCTTTTAAGGCATCTAAACTAGAAACACCATACAAACGAGGGAAACGAATACCAAAGCGCTGTAATTCTGTACGCACATAATCTTTAACATCTTCTTGCTCATCGGCATCATTAGCCAAATCAATCGCATTCACAATAAAGAACATCTTGTCTAATTCAAAGGCATCTTTTACACGCCCTAACTGAATGAGAAACTCTCGGTCTGCTTTTGCAAACGCATGGTTAAAGTAGGTGATAAATAAAATAGCATCTGCGTTACGAATATACTCAAACGCAACACCAGTATGACGCGCATTAATGGAGTCTGCGCCTGGTGTATCGACTAAGGTCACACCCATACGTGTAATCGGACTGTCATAGTAAAAGTCAATATGGTCAACAAAACAAGAACGACTCTCTTGTGCCACAAATGCTTCAAACTCTTGGCGTTCTACACGTAACACATTCCCTAACTGTTCCTTATATAATGGATACCCTACTTGATAGGCACGAATAAACGATTTGTGTAAGTTTAAACGCTCATCTGTTAAAGGTACTTTAAGCCCTTCCTCCGCTCTCGTGTAAGCCTCGTCTAATGATGTAACAGTTAAACCAATGGCTTCATAAGATGCCGCAATATCCTCTAACATTTGCTCTGCATTTTTCAAAGCAACATCTGCCGTTTCATGTGGGTGATCAGGTGTTACAGGGCGAATTTTATTAATCGCTGCGGTTGTTGGGTTTGGCGATACGGGTAACACAGGCGCACCCATTAATGCGTTAGAAAATGATGATTTACCTGCACTAAATGCACCAAATAGCGCAATAGTAAAGTCTTTCTTTTTCAAACGCTCTACTTTATTGCGCAAGTAATCGGCTGTTTCTTTAAAACCATCCATATGTTCAATCGCTTTTGCCGTCTCTTCTGCCTGAAAAATAACGCGCTCTGTTGGCAACATATTAACTACTTGTTGGCTAGCTTGTTGCTCAACTTGTACCTCAGCATCTTTAACTTGCAACATTTCAGGCTTAAACGGTCGAATGTCATTTAAATCTCGCTCATAATCCGCTGCCCATTGTTGCTGTTGGTTAGCCATTTTTTGACGCATATCATTCGTTGTAAATTTATATTCTTTTTGGCTATATGCCAACTGCTCATCAATATGTTGCAAGGCTAAAATCGCATCCACCTTATCTTGCATATTATTCATGCGCATCTTAACAGGTGTTGCTGTCTCTTCTGCTACTTGTTGCAACATAGGGATTTGAGCATCACGCCACGCATCTGTTTCACGAATAAAATAACGTTTAGTAGCATCTGCCACGCGATTCGCAAAGTTTAATACAGCATCGCCTGTCACTAATGCCCCTTTTTGCACTTGGTCTTCGATTAATGAAAATGGAATAGCAAAAGCCATCGCATCAATGTCTCTTGCACGCTCTTCTGTCAATGCACCTGTATCTTTTAATACTTGCTTTAATAATTGCTTCATCATATTAGAAACTTGTGCTGTTACAACGGTTTTATAACTTTCATAGGCTACTTTCTTTCGCTCTTCTCTCGCTTCTTGTGTTTTCTTTTTGGCTGAGAATAAACCGCCTACTTTAAAGTCTTCTTGCGTACTTTCTAAGTAACTGCGTAGTTTTTCACGCAAATCAGCTGGCATGATGGCCGCATTATCTAATAAGTCTTTGCGACGCTCATCTAAGGTGTCGTTAAATACCTCTAAAGAGAATAATGTCAGTTGTTGTTCTAACTTGCGATATTGTTCTAAAATATCCTCTCGCTCTTGCCAATCACTTGCACTTAACACATCATTATGTGCTTCAAAGGTCTCTTCTTTTTCTTGTGTTAAATATGCTTCATGTTCATGTTGTAAAAGTGCAAGTGTACCATTAGCTGTTTGAATCAATTGATCTTGCCAATCATCCATACTATCCATCACAATTTTTTTCACTTGCTCAAAGTCATTATGTGGATGGTCCTTTTCTCGCAAAGATGTGAAGAATACGCCTTTTGGCTCTACTCCCCAAGCACCAAATGATTGATAGACGGTTTCTTTAAATGTTTCAAAGCTCAGCTCGTTTTCACGATGCTTATCAATCATATTAACAATTAAATAAACATTTGGATTATATTTCATTAATTGCTTTGTAAACTGGAAATTCAACTCAGATTGAACATGATTATAATCCATTGTGTAAAACACCATATCAGCAATATGTAAGGCTGATTCGGTTGACATACGGTGAGCATCATCTGTCGAGTCGACACCAGGTGTATCCATAACTGTCACACCGTCTGGTAATGTAGAAGCCGCATGTCCAATTTCAATTTGCGAAACTAAATCGCCATCCTTACCTAACTCTTTTACCATTTTATAATCATACCCTGCGCTAAATTTGACAGGTTTATCATTGTGCATATACACAATAGCAAAGTCTTCATCTGACTTATGTACCTTCACAATATTAGCACTTGTTGGAATTGGGCTAGAGGCTAATAAATCTTCGCCAGATAATGCGTTAATCATGCTTGATTTACCTGCACTAAAATGCCCTGCAAATGCGATAACAAATTCACGTTGTTGTATTTTCCGCGCAAATAACGCCGTCTTATTCATACGCTCTGTGTCATCATTCTCTTGATAAATACTTGCTTGTAGCGACGCCTGTTTTAACAATGCCGCTAGTTGTGCTTCAAAATCATGTACCACTTGTGTTAACCCCTTTTCGATTGAACTTTCTTATGCTAGTATTCTATCACGTTTTAGTCGAATAAAGCGTATATTTTCTTAATTTTGCCTA
The DNA here is from genome assembly GCF_014643595.1 of Lysinibacillus alkalisoli. Taxonomy (GTDB): domain Bacteria; phylum Bacillota; class Bacilli; order Bacillales_A; family Planococcaceae; genus Metalysinibacillus; species Metalysinibacillus alkalisoli. Next base: position 232,894 of record NZ_BMJT01000003.1, on the reverse strand, counting down.
AGTATAGTGTATTTTTGAACAAGACAGCTAAACAAAAACAATCCAACCACTTTTTTGGTCGGATTGTGTTAGTCATGACATATTAAAGTAGAGTGCTACCATACTCATACCACCTATACAAAGTATGAGCTTTGTCAAAAACTCACCTGCAAAACGCAATAAAATTGCAATACTAAATGCACCCATCACGCCACCTGTTACATTTAAAATTACATCATCAATATCTGTAGCACCGATATTTAGCAAATATTGTACCACTTCAATACTAACAGAAGCCATTACAACATAAAACACCGTCATTCTTTTACTTTTTAAACGTAACATTAACATCATGCCTAATGGAATAAATAATAAAATATTGCCAAACACGTTTAACCAGGCATCTGCTGTTGTTACACGGTAAATACCATTTAAGTAATGTGTAATAGTATGAAAAGGAACAATATTGACGACGCGTTCGGCACTCGTCAATGTAAATAAATGCTCTGGCGTTAAAGGATAACGGACAAAAACTACCGTAATCAAAGCAAATAAATAGAGCGAGAACAATAAAATTAAAATGATATTTTGTACTTCTAACAGTAACTTTTTCATGCGCTTTCCTCCATGTATAGCATAACAAAAATCACGGATATGCACAGTGGTAATTTTACCAATAAATAAGAAAAAAACACAAGAAAAAACTGTTCAACTTATTGTAGTTGAACAGTAATAAAGAGTATATTATTGAATATGCGCTGTTGTATTTGTTAAAACGTACTTGCCTAAGCTAGCACATGTGACCACTGTTGCACCAATGAATAAATATAGCATGTGAATCACTCCTTTGTGAGTTTGAAAATCATTATCACTTATAATATATCAACGTTTTGCAATTTCGTCAATCTACTATTTCACAACGATATAGTATCATGGTAATATGTAATAAAGTCTATAAAGGGTGTGTTGATATGAGTATTTCGGTTCACATTCAAACTATATTAAACGGAACAATCACTTCACTGAAGTCTATTCTACCTGTTCCCATAGAAGTAAAACCACCTGTTGTAACTTCAGAACCATTTGAACAAGAGGCAATGGGTGTGTTAATTGGTATTGTAGGTGATTTAAGAGGTCGCGTTATTATTGATGGATTACCTACAACATTTAGTGCCATTGCGGAAAAAATGTTTGGTATGGCTATTGATGGCGAAATGTTAGAGTCTTTTACAGGTGAGTTTGGCAATATGATTGTTGGCAACTTATGTACATTTGTTGGGCAACAAAATATGACACTAGATATTACACCCCCGACGGTTATGGTTGGCAAAACAAAATTATACGGCTTCCAAAAAGCCTTTTCTTTACCTGCAACAATTGAAGGTGCTGGCAATATCACTATTTTACTCACAATAGATGATGACGAATAAAAAAAGAGTGAATCTACAAAGATTCACTCTTTTTTTTATTTCATTTTCATTAAGTCTGCACCAGCAATACCTGGATGTGTCATTTCATAAGGGTCTAAAATCACATCAAGCTGTTCCTTCGTTAAAGTACCTGACGCGATACACAATTCACGAATCGATGTACCTGTTAAAATAGCTTCACGCGCTAACTTTGCCGCTTGCTCATAACCGATATGTGGATTTACTGCCGTAATAATACCAACACTCTGCTCCACATAATTACGTAAACGTTCTTCATTAGCTGTAATGCCTTGTAAACAGTTAACTGTAAATGTAGTAAAGACATTTTTCATGATAGACAGTGATTGCAATAAGTTAAATACCATAACAGGCTCCATCACGTTTAACTCAAATTGCCCAGCCTCTGAAGCTAAACCAATTGTCTGATCATTACCTATCACTTGGAAGGCCACTTGATTCATCACTTCTGGCATAACAGGATTCACTTTACCAGGCATAATGGATGACCCCGGTTGGCGTGCTGGTAAATTAATTTCATTTAAGCCTGCACGTGGGCCTGACGCCATTAAACGTAAATCATTAGCAATTTTAGACATATTAATCATACAAACTTTTAATGAAGCCGATACTTCTGTATAAGCATCTGTATTTTGCGTCGCATCAACAAGATGACTTGCACTTGTTAATGGAAGTTGCGTAAATTCTTTTAAATACGCACTTACCTTTTCAATATAAGAAGGGAAAGCATTTAGTCCTGTACCAACAGCTGTTGCACCCATGTTTACTTCAAATAAGTTTTCTTTTGTGCGACGAACACGTGTGATATCACGTGCAATTACACGTGCAAATGCTTCAAACTCTTGACCTAAACGAATAGGCACAGCATCTTGTAAATGGGTACGTCCCATTTTGATAACACCGCTAAATTCTTCTGCTTTGTCATGGAAAGCCGTCTCCATTTGCTCCATTGCAGTTAATAACTCATCAATTTGTTTTAAAACTGCAATATGAATAGCCGTTGGGAATGCATCATTGGTTGATTGTGACATATTAACGTGTGAGTTTGGGCTAATTACCGCATAGTTTCCTTTATCCTCACCTAAAATCTCAAGCGCACGATTGGCAATCACTTCGTTTGCATTCATGTTGATTGAAGTACCAGCACCACCTTGAATTGGGTCAACGATAAATGCTTGGTCCCACATGCCTTCTTCAACTTCTGTTGCCGCTTTAATAATAGCTTCTGCCAATGCTGCATCAAGTAAATGTACATCGCGGTTTGCCATAGCTGCCGCTTTTTTTACAGTACCCATTGCACGAATTAACGAAGTGTGGATATGATAACCTGTAATCGGGAAGTTTTCTGTTGCACGCAACGTTTGAATCCCGTAGTATGCTTCTGTTGGTAATTGTTTCTCGCCTAAAAAATCTCGCTCAACACGATATGTGTTTGACATTATTTCTCTCTCCTCAAATTGTAATAACATAGCTGAATATGACTACATACTACTAAACTTTATGCTTGCTGTAAACGGTTTCAGCTCATTTCTTTTTGTTTTTTTAAAACGACAAATCTCGCTTACACTTTATCCAATTTTCCACCTTTTTCAGATAGAGAAAAAAGGCGAATAAACTATCTCTATCAAGTGTTTCCGAGCAAAATTGCCAGTAAAACATAAGCCTTATGCGACTTTTATATCGCTTCGACATAGATGACAAGTTCATGCATCATAATGCCTTCCTCTGCATAGTAGTCTAATGTGTGATAATCATATTTAAAACGCCCTACTGGAAAAGTAATTGCACTTCCTTGCGCTGCTGCTAATAAACCTGCTATATCATCCGTGTGTGTAATCAAGATTTCTTCACCAGTTTGATTATGTACAAATGCTACGTTCATTTGCCCACCTCCTTCTCACTTTGCTAATCATATATTCTAACGTATAGTAAAAGAAAGGATGTGAAAAGTATGCCGCATGTACGCTATTTTACCCTACTATTAATCGGCTCTCTCTTAAGTGCGTATGCACAACATTTAAGTGAATGGAGTATAAAAATACTCCCTTTTTTCTCTTATATGCATTACTTGACTTTTTATACTTTAGCAGGCATTGCTTGCTTTGTAGCAATCCCTTACGTACTATTACGTGCTAGACATCGTCTACCTACTTTTATTGTAATTGTATATCTCATTATTGCTATTTTTACTTGTTTAATCTTTTCATTTTGGTCTATTTTTGTACTTGCTATGTCAGGGAGTTAAAGCCGCGTTATCGCGGCTTTTCTGCTTGCTCTTTTTTTATTGCTTCTATTATATGCGTTAATTTCGCTATTTCTTGTTGCCATAATGCCTGCGCTTGTTTTTCAAGCTGATTATTTTTCCTTGCTATTGTCTGTGTTTCATTTGATGAGGCTGAATAATCTTCCACATCATAAGTTAAATAAACGTCAATCATTTTCGGCAATTCGTAACGAGCCAATACGTCTAAAGTTGGTGATTGCTCATATGTTTGTAATAATGTATCCCGATAAGTCATAAGTTGACGTAACTCATGTAGCTGAGCATGTGTAATAAATGCTTCAAATTGTTCAATATTCATGCAAACACCTCTTCATTTATTCTATACGTCTATTTTAACAAATTTATCGCTAAATTTATCTTTTTTTCACATTTTACCTACTTTTTCATTCTTTTTTGTAGATACCATGCCATTTGACTTACACTGCTTTTGGACGTACTCTTGACGCGTTAATAGCATTGCACTTGTATAAATTAGGGGCTACTCATATGAAGCGAATTTAACGTAAGACTTTGTAGGGCATATGTAATAATACGCAAACGCTGTCATAAGCGCTTTCATAAGATAAGGTGTTTGACTAAAACAAGGAAATATACCTATTTTATTATTTTTTATATTTTATAGCATATAGCAATAGATTTATACCATTTGATTCTTTTTTGTATATCTATTGTATTATGCAATACCTACCTCAGAAAAAGTTGATATGCCTCACTATGCGTCATCACTTGTACGATGCTTTGAAATAAGGTTTGTTGTGCAGGGTTACGCCAATCCTCTTCATTCGCTGTCATTAGCCACATCACATCATCTAAAAATACATGTTGTTTAGCCGCTTCCCACCACTCGATTTCAACTTGTGTTAACTTTATATACTTACTATACCCCGTTAAAAATAATTGCCACTCTTGTACGGTGAATACATGGTGAGGAGCCTGACTTTGTTCATTATGAAACAATAATAAAGTTAAGGCTAAATCAAAAATTCTAGGTACAAAACTAGCATTATCAGGGTCGATTAAAAAGGGCGTTGGCGTCATAACAATATTAGTTGCTTTATAATCATGAGGTGTTGCCACATGTGGCAACTTGAGCAGCTGTAGTGCCTCTTGATTTTTGATAGCGGCTAACCATAGTTGCTTGACTTGTTGTATGTCTAACATGACTTGATTCGCTTGACTATACTCACTTAACACATCTATAGCATCTTCTACTTCATGATTATAAAAGTCATACACATCGTAAACAGGTAACTCGCATACATTCGTAGGCGGAGATGCAGCATGGATTTTACCTAAATGTTCACCAACTGCGATTAGTTGCTCATCTGTGCCTTGATATGAGGTTCCTTCAATAAAAGGATAAACAATAAAAGTGTTATCTCCGATTTTTTGTGGGTTTGGCACATCAAGTGGCACTGGAGTTACCACTTTTATATTATGCTGTTTTAACATATTAAGATAATGTACTAAAGATGTTGGATTGGTTTGTGTGCATTTAATAATGAATTGTTGCTCGCACAACTTAACATGAAACACAGGTGAAAAAGGATAGATGCTTATAGGTGCTTCATCACATGTAAAGCCAAAAGACTGTACAACCTTCTGAAAATCCATACACTACCTCCTAGAAAAAGATACCTTTCACCAACTTTATGTCGTAAAAGATATCTTTTATTTTATACAGCTACAGGTGCTTTAATGGTGGGGTGGGGCTCATAACCTAGTAATGTAATATCCGCTAATTCAAAATCAAAAATAGAGGATTTTTCTTTATTTAATTGTAAGGTTGGCAATTTTTTGGGCGTGCGACTTAATTGCTCTTTCACTTGTTCAATATGATTCGCATAAATATGCACATCTGCCCCTGTAAAAACTAACTCTCCCACTGCTAATCCACATTCATGCGCAATAAGGTAAGTAAGTAATGCATATGACGTAATGTTAAAAGCCAAACCTAAAAAATAATCTACGCTGCGCATATTAAACATACAGCTCAATTTACCATCCACAACATAAAATTGGAATGCATAATGACATGGAGGCAATGCCTGTGATGCCATCTCTGACGCACTCCACGCGGATACTAATAATCTACGTGAATCTGGATTGCGTTTAATCTCATCAATAATATATTGTATTTGATCGTATTCTTGACCATCTGCGCCCTGCCATTTGCGCCATTGTTTGCCGTAAACGTTACCTAAATCACCAAACTTTTTTGCAAATGCATCATCTTGTAAAACATTATCTTGATAAATCTTCATTTGCTCTTGATATAGGCGATTAAAATCCGCATCTGTTTGACAACGTAATCCAAAATCTGTCATATCAGGTCCCGTATATTCATCCGACTCCACCCAAATCTTGAAGCCCCACTCATCCCAAATGTGATTATTATTTTGCAATAAGTAGCGAATATTCGTATCGCCTTTTAAAAACCATAACAACTCACTCGCAATTAGCTTAAAAGCAACGCGTTTCGTTGTCATAATTGGGAAACCTTCCTTTTGTAAATCAAATCGCAATTGACAGCCAAATGTACTAATGGTACCAGTGCCTGTGCGGTCACCTTTTTGCACACCATTCGTTAAAATTTGTCGGCCCAACGTTAAATACGTTTCGTCTACTTGGTTTGTCATACCTCACACTCCTCTAACTTTACTTCTAAAGTATAACGTAAAAAAAGCGAACAGATAACTTCATTTTAAAACATAGTTACAAAACTGATAAGTGATGTATGTAGTTATCGCTACTTTATATTCGTACTTGCTCTTGCAAAGTGATTGTGTAATCACAAATTTGTTTTGTTGTTGGTAAAAAGCCAAGCGCTTTTATTTCGGCTACTGCTTCATTAAAATCAACGGCTAGCTTTGGCAACTCTTGTAGTTCACCAACAAAGTAAAGACATTCAGTTGAATTGTCTTGTGCAATCGCTATACGCATTTCGTCTTGCCATAATAGTAACTGTTCTAACTCATCATAATTGGCAATAATATAGTCCACAGGTTCTTTCGGTAATGGTAAATGGTTAGGGTTGTACCAACATGTAGCAATACCAAAACGCCTCCCACCTTCCATATCACTCGTTAAGGAGTCACCAATAATTAATGTTGTCTCGTGCTGTAAGTTTGGCATACCTTGTTCTACAGCTTCAAAGAAGCGAATATCAGGTTTTTGAACACCAATATCAGCAGAGATGAAAATGTGAGAGAAGAAGTCATAGAGATGCGCTTTTTTTAAACGTGGCTCTTGCATAGTTTTATGACCATTTGTCACAATAGCGAGTTCATAGTGTGGGGCTAAACGCGCCAACAGATCATAACAACCATCAAAACTAAAATCTTTTTCAGCTACATAGTTACGAAAACGCTCGTCTAGTTTTACACCATCGTCTTGAATATGTAAATCTTCTAAAAAACGGACAAAGCGCACAAGAAAAATTTCATCTACTGTAATTTCACCTTCTTCAGCTGCACGCCATAAACTACTATTAATGGCTTGGTATGTTGCATATCCCCGCTCATATGGGGTTATACCATATGTTGAAAAGATTTCAGAGAGCGCATAACATTCACCCTTTTTAAAATCTAATAATGTGTCATCTACGTCAAATAATAATGTTTTATACTGCACTATTTTCACCATCCTCAGCCGTCTATTATACTATAAGATTTATAAGAATACTGCTCCTATCTGTTAATAGTACAAGTAGTACAGCATATTCCTTGACGCCAATCATTGAGAATTGTTATCATTAATGTTAAGCATATAGTTTAAGGAGAGATGTTGTTATGGATTATCGCATTGAAAAAGATACAATGGGTGAAATGAAAGTCCCTGCTGATAAATTATGGGGTGCTCAAACAGCACGTAGTAAAATGAACTTCCAGATTGGTGAAGAGATTATGCCGATTGAAATCATTCATGCTATGGCAATTTTAAAGAAAAGTGCTGCACAAGCAAACATTTCATTAAAAAGAATCAGCGAAGTTAAAGCGAATGCTATTATTAAAGCCGCTGACGAAGTCATTAATGGGCAATGGGATGACCACTTCCCACTTGTTGTATGGCAAACAGGTAGTGGTACTCAAACAAATATGAATGTAAACGAAGTCATTGCCAATCGTGCTAACCAGATTTTACAAAACGCTGATGAAGCAGATCGTGTTCATCCAAATGATGACGTTAATAAGTCCCAAAGTTCAAACGACACATTCCCTACAGCATTACACGTAGCTGGTGTATTAAAAGTGGAAAACTATCTACTACCTCGCTTACGTGGCCTTAAACAAACATTACAAGCAAAAGAACAAGCATTTAAAGATATTATTAAAATTGGACGTACTCATCTACAAGACGCTACACCACTCACACTAGGACAAGAAATTAGTGGTTGGGTGCATATGCTAACGAAATCAGAAGCGATGATTAAAGCAAATATTACTTATATGAAAGAGCTTGCAATTGGTGGCACAGCTGTTGGTACAGGCATTAACGCTCACCCTGATTTTGGTGACCGTGTGGCAGCCTTTATTAGTGAAGAAACAGGCATTACTTTTACTTCCGCTGAGAATAAATTCCATGCCTTAACAAGCCATGATGAAGTGGTCACAGCGCACGGGGCGTTAAAAGCATTAGCCGCCGACCTTATGAAAATTGCTAATGATGTGCGCTTTTTAGCAAGTGGCCCTCGAAGTGGGATTGGTGAACTTATCATACCAGCTAATGAACCTGGTTCATCCATTATGCCTGGTAAAGTAAATCCTACACAAAGTGAAGCGATGACGATGGTTGTTACGCAAGTAATCGGTAACGACGCTACCATTGGTTTTGCTGCAAGCCAAGGTAACTTTGAATTAAACGTGTTTAAACCTGTTATTATTTATAACTTCCTACAATCTGCACGCTTATTAGCTGATACGATGAAATCATTTGATGCGCATTGTGCAGTTGGTATTGAACCTAATTATGAAGTTTTAACACGCAACCTAGAAAATTCTCTCATGTTAGTAACAGCTTTAAACCCACATATCGGCTATGAAAATGCAGCTAAAATCGCTAAACAAGCGCATGAACAAGGCTCTTCATTAAAAGAAGCGGCGCTTGCTAGTGGACTTTTAACAGAAGAACAGTTTGACAAATGGGTGGATCCTAAAACGATGATTTATCCTAATGCTTAATTAACATGGGACAATGCCAATATAAAAAGGTGAAGCGTTTTTTTACAAATCGCTTCACCTTTATTATTCTCTATGCGCCTCAAAAATAGATGAGATTAGCGTGACATCTTCTCAGGCTCTGACATGCGATAATCATAAACAATTTGCCCATTTACAACAGTCATTTGCACAGCAATGTGTGGGATTTCTCGTAATGGAACAGTGAAAATATCTTTCTTTAAAATGGTAAAATCAGCTTCATACCCTATTGCAATACGCCCTCTACTTTGCTCCTTATGAATTGCCTTCGCTGCATTTTTAGTAAATAAAGTAACCGCTTCATATCGCGTTAAACACTCCTCTAGTTGCTGTGCGTCTTCATCTTGATAGCGCCTTGTCATAGCTGCATACATCGCATGGAGCGGATTAGGATGCTCAATCGGGGCATCGCTACCACCCGCTACGGTAATCCCTTCTTTGATAAAGGTTTTACATAAGTTCAAATAACGACAGCGGTTATCACCTAACTTATGAAGCATGACAGCCTGAGGTTCCTCCACAAATTGTGGTTGGAAATCAATGATAACGGGCATGTTTGCTAAACGTTTTATAATGGTATCATTCACTAATGAACTATGAATAATGCGATCATGTTGCCAATGATACACAGGTGGAAAAATAGCAAATACATCTAAAATGGTGTCGATAGCACGGTCTCCAATCACATGTACGGCCACTTCTCTTTTAGCTAACCGTGCTTGTTTAACAAGATGATATAATTGCTTAGTCGTATGAACAAGCATACCTGTTGTATCTTTGTCATCGTATGGTTTATGCAGTGCAGCAGTATGACCACCAAATGCCCCATCCACGAAAATTTTCATAGCGCCCATCTCAATAAATGGTGTCGATGGCCACTCTTTTGTCTCTTCAAAAACTGTATGATGTTGTAATAAATGGGCTTTAAAACGTTTAGGGACAATTGCCTGAAATGCTTGTAAAGGTTGTGTTGGTGGCCCAAAATAACTTAAATCTTCAGAATGAGCACCTGTCACCCCCATCGTTAATAAGTCGTCTATGGCGAGTTGCAACGCTTTTTGGACATATGCTAGCGTCAAGTGTGGCATATGATTTACAATCATGTACAATGCTGCATCTTTTAGTACGCCAGTTAGTTTGCCGTCACACGTGTCAATAATTCCACCAGCAGGAGCAGGTGTATGGACTGTGATCCCTGCAAAATCTAACGCCTTTTGATTCGCGATAATAAGGTGATGACAGCGCCTTTTAATCACAAGATGCGCATCTCCTAAAGCATGTAATTCCTGCAATGTAGGAAATGTATCATCATCAAATTGCGCTTCATAATAGCCAATAACAATGACCCAATCATCAGGTGCCACTTGTTGCATACGCTCACGTATAGCATGCATCATTTGCTGTTTGCTTGTCATATGAGAGACGTCAAGATGCATTAATTTCTCACCATACCCAATCAAATGAATATGACTATCAACAAAGCCGGGGTATAATACGCCCCCGGCTAAATCGACCTCTTGTTGTGCATGTGGTTGTAATAATAGCTTTTCACCTATGGCTATAATTTTGCCATCTTCCACCAGGAGCGCTTCAACTTTATCATCTTCAGCATTCATCGTATAAATTGTACCCCCGTGCCAAAGCGTTGCCATATTAAGCTACCTCCGATAATAGACGAGCACTTTTTAAACGATTACGCACAACAATCCCGAGCCATGCTGCTAATGCCGCCTTTACAATACCTAGTGGGATAAATGGATAAACGCCACCCATAAAAGCTTTATACCATGTTAAATCTGCCGCAATCTTTAGCCACACTGTACCAAAGGCTAATGTAACGACCATACCGATTAAGTTGGCAATTAAAGAATGCCAATATGTGTAACCTAGTTTATTCATATAATAGCCCATAATGATCGCTGTTGGTAAAAACCCTACAATATAACCACCCGTAGGCCCTACAACAATTCCTAAACCACCTGTCATTTGTGAAAAAACAGGTGCGCCAGCTGCACCAATTAAAATATATAATAAGACAGATAATGAACCTGTTCGCAAACCTAAAATCGTAACGACTAAACCAATAGCAAATGTTTGCCCTGTAATAGGTACTGGTGAAAATGGCAGTGGAATGGATAATTGAGCTAACACAGCAATAATTGCTGCTCCTAATGCCGCCAGCACATAGTGTAATGTCTTTGTTTGTTGCATAGCGTTTCTCCCCTTTGTAAACAATAATCGTAATGTAGTTTACTTAAAGTTACGCTAAGAGATAATGTTTGTCAATTAGTTTTTTCATTAGGTTAACGCTTTAAAGGGATAATAACTGTATCCATCAGCACGTTACCATAATGGCTTCACTGGTTCTGTTAGCGGGTCTGTCTTTTGTAAACTAATTTGTACATGACTTAACATTGTAAGATAAATCACCAAACTAGTGAGTATAGTGACTAACATCAACCAGATATCGTCGAAAAAGCGACTCGGTAAAAAAATAATAAGATAAATACCTGGGAATATGGACCAAAATGAGTTTTGTTTATAGTTTTTATAGTAACGTTGGTGACAGTGTGGGCATATGAGTGCTTTATTCATACCTGACCATACAAGTTTACGTCGCTCTTTTTTAGTATGAATGTGACCACAATGGGGGCATACGGTTGGTTTATGATGCCTACGAATAAAGTAAGCCCAAAGAGCAACAAGTCCAGTAATGAGTATCATCAAAGTCCAGTCATTAAATACCATGCGCCAAATCGTATGCTCAGACTGCTTCACTTGTGTGGTAGCTTGTTTCAGTGGTTCGTTAAAAAGAATAGTACCCATAAATAAAAGTAACAATGGTACAAATGCAACTGCTACCCACTGTTTAGTATGTGGTTGGCGCTTTTTTATACTTTGTTGTACAGCTTGTTGTCTGTCTTTACTAAATGTTACATGTTTTAATTCTTCATTTAATTGCTCTTTCATCATTCATCCCCCCATTCAAAATCTTCTAGTTGCTGCCGTAATTGTTCACGTGCTCTTTTTAAACGCATGCGCACTGCTGACTCTGTCACACCTAAAAGCTCTGCTATTTCAACGCTCGTCATCTCTTCATAATAAAATAATATAATTGCCTCACGATACGGTAATGATAGTTGAAAGAGCGCATCTGTAATCTCTCCTTTTGTTTGTTTATGCATTGTAATGTGTTCAGGGCTCTTTTTAGTTGTCTTAAAAATTTTAGCAAATAAGCTTTCTTGCCTTCTTTCCTGTTTACGTAATACGTCGTGGCACCGATTGACGGTCATTTTGACTAAATAGGTTTTTACGGATGCCCTTTCTTCAAATTGATGCGACTTGCGATGAAATTGGATGAAAACATCTTGTACAATATCCTCGGCTAACATCTCGTCCTTCATATATAAATACGCAACTCTCACTAAATAATGCCCATGTTGCGCCATAATTTCTCCTAAATCCACCGACTTCGCCTCCTTGTCACCTTATAGACGTTAATTATAGTTAAAGCGTCACATCTTTTTAATAAAAAAGTAAACACTACGAAAAAATCTTCGTAGTGTTCCATAAATGACTGTATAGTATTATTGCAGCTCATTACTAAACTGTAGGATGTCTTCTTTGGTAGCATCACTCGTTAAAGGCATAACGCTATAATGTAAAGCATCTTTGGCAAAGGTAAGCACTTTAAATTCTTTTAACGCAACATATGTGCCTGCTACGCCTTGCACTGTCACTTCTTCTTCGCCTTCCATTAGGGGTTCGTCATTAATTACCTCATCTTTAAATGTAGTAATCGACATATATGGCGCACCATCCTTACTATAGTCGATGGTTACTTCTTGACGGTCATTCACTGATGGTAAAACCGTAATACGTTCAATCGTAACGTTCTCTTGTTGAGAAAGTAACATCGTAGGATAAATTTCTTGCGCTTGTTCTAATGTTAATTCCTCTTCTGCCATCTCAGTTGGGATTTCTTTAACTGTCACATCTTTAGGGACATCTAATGTAAAAATATCGCTTGGCATTTTTGCATTCGGTTCAAAAGTTGTATAGTTAATCGTAATGGTCTCACCCGCAGCCTCACTCAATGACTTTAATGGTACCCATGTTTTTTTATCAATCCATAATTCACTATCGCCGATTAAACCTTCTTTTTTAGCGATTGCTTTAATATGATAGGTATCGCGTTTTAAATACTTCTCCTCGCCAACTAACGTAATATCATGGGTATCTTTAATCATGTTTAATGTTGTTTCAATCGTTTTTTGAGCAGAAAAGGGCAACTCGTCATTAGCAGCACTAATATCCATGGTGATTAACTCATTTTTAGTCTTATCGTACAACCGCATTTCATTATCCTTCATAACACTAACGGCTTCATCTTTACCCATAGCCGTTTCTATACGCACATCTTTGCCGTCTCGCCACTCTTTAATTTTGACTGTCTCATCCTCCATCTTCATATCGTATTCGCCGTAATATGTGGTGATTTCCTCTTTATGCTGTAATGCATTCTCAATCACTTGTTCAGGCGAGTACTGGCTAACCTCTGTGTTACTACATGCACCTAATGCTACACTTGCTGCTAATAATAAACTTGCTGTTTTTAACCATTTCATCTGTCATTCTCCTTTAGGTAAGGCACAAATCAGTACAGTTCCTACAACATCATTTGACACGATTTGTACTGTGCCACCATGTTTTTCAATAATTTGTTTTGTAATACTTAATCCTAGGCCATTGCCTCGATTGCCCGCTTTAGTGCGCGCCAAATCCGCTTGATAGAGCGGATTAAAAATTTGGGTAATGACTTCTTCTTGAATCGGCGTCCCATCATTTTGAACCACAACATATAATAGCTCCTCCTCAAAATAAGGATGTAGCGATAACGGCATTTCTTGTATGGCTTGTGCCTGTTCTGCAACGAGCGCCATGATGTGAAGCTCCGCATGTTGAATGGCATTCATCATCATATTATCCATAACTCGCATCATTTGTTTAGGATTCACTTCATAAATGCTACGTGCATAATTACGTGTGCGTAATTGCAATTGTCTTTCCTGACACAATGTCTCATAATCCGATAACAGCATATCAAAAAACTCTTCACCATCCACACTTACTTTATCCATCATAAATTGCGGGGACTGTAATGTCGCATATGTCGTTAAGTCATCTAACATTTGTTTCATGTATTGTGATTTTTCAATAATAATCGTTGTGTATTCTGCCTGTTCTTGTTTGGACAATTCATTATGTTGAATTGCCTCTGTATAGGCTCGAATGGAGGTTAATGGTGTCTTTAAATCATGCGATAGACTTGCCATCATCATTTGCTTTTGCTGTTGCTCCTCACGTAGGCTTTGTTGTGTATCTCTAATTTTATTTTGCATTTGATAAAAGCTCCGTGCTAACTGCCCTATTTCATCTGGTTTAGTTTTAGGTTTATCTATTACTTTGCCTTGACCAAAAGCTAACATTTGTTGTTGTAAGTTTTGTAAACGATAGGTGAATTTACGATTGGACAGCCAGAAAATAGCACTAAAAACACTAAGTATGATTACACTAAAAATGCCAACAACTAACCAGGTACGATTGGCCACGCCTTCTTGCCAATCACTGCGATAAAAGATAACTTCGTAAAAGCCAACGACTTGCCTATTAACTAATACGGGTGCACGATAGTGATATGTTTTATAATTGCGCTTTAATTGATATAAATTTTCATAAATTTTTTGTTGAGCGCCTTCACTTTCAAACAGCTTAAGTGGGCTTGGATTAAATAATACGCGCCCCTCTGCATCGTAGAGCACAATCATCCTTTGATCATTCACGAGTGCCTCCACCTTCGCTCGATCAGCCTGTCTTTGATATAATGCAGGATCATTTACAACACGTTCTACTGTCGTAAGTTCTAGTTTAGATAGCAATACTTCATCTACGGTTTGTTGCTGATTATAGTGACTTATCCATGCAAATAAAATATAACCTGCAATTAAAGGGAGGATCATGGCGAGGGCATATGTAATTAATAACCAGGTGCGTAACTTCATATGCGCTCACCAATAAATCGATAACCTTTTCCCCAAACCGTTTGAATATAATGGGGTGTTTTGACAGGATCATGCAATTTTTCACGCAAACTCTTAATATGCACAGTTACTGTATGCAAATCACTTTTCGTTGCTGCTAATTGCCAAACATGTTCGTATAGCTCTTCTTTAGTAAATGTACGTGTTGGATGTTGCGCTAGGAGTGTAAATAAATCAAATTCAATCGTTGTGAGTGACAATCGCTCACCATGTAAAGTCACAATTTCATTTTGCCAATCTACTGTGAGTTGATGCTCGTATTGTATGATGGTAGTAGGTTCTTTCACACCTTGATAACGCTGCCAACGCCTTATCTGAGAAGCCACTCTCGCTTTCAGCTCTACTAAGCTAAAAGGTTTTGCCATATAATCATCTGCACCTTGTGTAAAACCTTCTACCTTATCCATATCTTCTTTCTTTGCTGACAAGATAATGATAGGTACTTCACTTTTTAGTCGAATATTTTTAATAACCGTAAAACCATCCATTTCTGGCAACATTAAATCAACTAATACTAGGTCATAAGTAGTGTTTTGAAAATCCTCCCACCCCTCTAAACCTGTCGTTGCCCACGTTACCTCATAGTGTTCCTTAGTCAATGTATCGCGAATAATGCGGGCAATTTCTCTATCATCTTCAATCAACAACAATTTTTCATTCATTTGATTGCCTCCTGTCTTTACCTTAACAAAGGTGACGTGTTGTCTTTGATTTTTTATTATTTCTTTACAATTTGGATTGTGCTATACTTACTCTGTTACTTCACCGCGTTGCAGTAACAAAATATTATCATCATAGAGTGACTCGAGGAGGATTTTATGTTTCGCATTGAAGCAAAAACGATGCCTGCTTTTTGGGAAGCTTTGGTTATCGTTACGTTTATGATTGTTATTATGAGTGTTTCTATTATCATGTTTGAAACACCACCACATATGCCAATTTTATGTAACATCATGTTATTAATCCTCTACGGCCTATGCAAAAAATTGCGCTTTGATACTTTACAACAAGGCATGGTTCAAGGCGCTTATGCAGGGTTAGGTGCCATTTTTATTTTCTTTTTTATTGGCTTACTCATTAGCAGTTGGATTATTGGCGGTACAATCCCTACCATGATGTATATTGGCTTCTCTACTATTACAGAGAGCTTCTTTTTTGCTATTGTATTTGTCATCACATGCATTATTGGGATTACTATTGGTAGTTCATTAACAACGGTAGCTACAGTTGGTGTTGCCTTTATCGGCATGGCTAATGCTATGGACGTGTCCTTAGCTATTACAGCAGGTGCCATTGTGTCAGGCGCATTCTTTGGCGATAAAATGTCACCACTATCTGATACAACAAATTTATCCTCAAGCATTGTTGGCATTGATTTATTTACACACATTAAAAATATGGCATTAACAACTATTCCTGCATTCATTATCTCATTAGTGGCTTATGCTATACTCTCACCAAAGGATGCAAATGTTTCGACAGCAAGTATTGATACATTTAAAGAAACGTTGCTCGCTACAAATTTAGTACATTGGTACACGCTTTTGCCCCTTGTGGTGTTAATTATTTTATCCATTAAAAAAGTACCTGCACTACTGACTTTAGCGATTGGCTCAATGCTTGGCATTTTGCTGTCCTATATCGTAGAGCCACTCGTTATGAAAGACATTTTAGCGATTTTATTTGACGGTTATCAACCTAACACGCCTAATGAAGAAGTTAATGCTTTGTTAAAGCGTGGAGGGATTACAAGTATGTTCTTTACTATTACCCTCATTTTATTAGCACTTAGCATGGGTGGACTATTGTTTACACTCGGTATTGTGCAAAGTATTTTCAACAAAATGGCAGCTAGTTTAAATTCCGTACGTAGCGTCATTACAGGGACGGCAATTACAGGGATTGGGATTAATACCTTAATTGGCGAGCAATACTTAGCCATATTACTAACAGGTGAAGCATTCCGTGCGCAATACGAAAAAGTAGGCTTAGATAAGAAAAATTTAGCACGTGCGATGGAAGATGCAGGTACAGTAGTTAATCCGCTTGTACCTTGGAGTGTATGTGGTATTTTTATCACAACTGTTTTAGGCGTCTCGACTTACGAATACTTCCCATTCGCCTTCTTTTGTTTGCTAGGGCCTATTCTTACGTTATTCTTTGGGTGGACTGGCAAAACGTTAACCAAAACCTCGTAATATTACGAGGTTTTTTTCTTATGTTGTATACTATTGCCATATTTTTAACGAACTTTGCTATACTTATAGTAAGAGGTGAATTACCATGCGAATTATAATTATTGGTGGCGGAATCGGAGGATTAGCTACTGCTGTGATGTTACATAAAAATGGCTTTGATGTAAAAGTATATGAGCAAAGTGCTACATTCTCGCCACTCGGTGCTGGTATTGGCATTGGTTCAAACGCTATGCAAGCTTTGCAAGAGATGGGGATTGAAGAAGAAGTTATGGCTAATGCTACCCCACTCACAACTCAAATTTTTCAAGATGCTAAGGGGCATATTTTAAATACAATTGATTTCTCTTTGTTCAAACGCAAATACGGATTTGAAAACGTTACCATTCATCGTGCTGATTTACATAAAGCTTTAGTCAATGCCTTACCACCAAAAACAATTGCTTACAATCGTCGATGCGAACATGTTTCGACGCATCATAATGGCGTAATTGCTGTATTTTCAGATGGGATCTCTGTAAAAGCCGATGTCATTATTGCGGCAGACGGCATCCACTCCCCTATCCGCCAACAATTACAAGACAATAGTAAACCTCGTTATGCAGGTTACACATGTTGGCGTGGTCTAGCACATAATGACGGCTTAATCGCGACAAACACATCTACAGAGGTTTGGGATGCTAGCGGACGCTTTGGCTACGCTCCATTACAAGATAATACGGTATACTGGTTTGCTTGTGTGAATAGCAAAGCGAACAACACTTTTTATCAACAACTCACAACAGAGGAACTTGCTTTTCACTTTAAAAAATTCCCTCAAGCAGTGACACAGCTCATAAAAAAAACCGCACCACAGCACGTACTACATCATGATATTTATGATATTAAACCATTGCGTCATTTTGTGTATGGGCGCGTTGTATTAATAGGCGATGCCGCTCATGCTACAACGCCAAATATGGGACAGGGAGCTGGGCAAGCGATTGAGGATGCAGTGACATTAGTCAATGCCATTAAACGTTACCCATTAAGACGCGCCTTACAAAAATACGAACAAGCACGTATTAAACATACACATAAAGTTACTACCTTATCTCGCCAAATTGGCTGGGCTGCACAATGGGACTCTAAATCTGCTGTTCACTTTCGCAATCAAGTCTTTCCACTCATTCCAAGTCAGCTCTTGTTTAAACGTTTACAATTTTTATTTGAACGTAAGTGGTAAAGGGAAGAGAGATTTCCTTTACCACTTTTTTATACTGCAAATCTCACCTAACACCAACAAAACCTTCTAGTATAATTTATACCACTCCGTCAGCCATCACACATTTATACACTACACATAATACTTTATATCACTATGAAAATCTGCAAACGCAAGGTTAATGTCTCTATTGGATTAATCCTATCTTTTATATTACATAGCTTATACGGTTGGCTTACCAGCAAGCCCATGAAAGAAAATTTCTGTAAATTCATCAATATAAGGTCTTATTTGATTGGCAACGCCATCTTTCTCAAAATAATGTACCGCCATATCTAAATACATCACTAACGCTTCATTTGACAATGTCTTACTCACAACCCCTTCAGCTTTCCCTTGTTCAAAAAACTGTTGATATAACGCATAACTTCTCGTCATATCATCTGCAAATGCCACTGGGTTATTTTGATAAGTCTCCATCATAAAAGCATAATATTCCGGATGGATTTGCTGGGAAAAAACTTGTTTACGCTGTACTAATTGCAATAGCTTTTCTTGAAAAGTTAACGGAGAAACAATCAATTGTTCAAACTTGGCAAACTCCTCTGCTAAATAATACTGTAAAGTTGCGTTTAATAATTGTTTTTTTGTGTCAAAGTACTTATAAATCGTAACTTGTGATACTTGTGCTTCCTTTGCAATGCTTGCAACTGTCACTAAAGCAATACCATCTTTGATGAAGCGATCTGTCGCCACTTGTAAAATATGTTGTTCTTTTTGTTGCTTTCGTTTTTCAAATCCATTCATTATGATTACCACCTTAAAATATGAACTAAAAAATAATTTAAAGTTCATAACTATTGTTTACTTTTAAAATCAATGTTATATTATGAACTACCAAGACATAAATAGTTCATAATTAAAAGGAGTGCTTCCTATGCCCATTATAGAAATTGCTAATCTCTCAAAAAAATTTGGTTCATTTACTGCGCTACACAATGTTAATTTGACCGTAAATCAAGGTGAAGTTGTAGGTTTTATTGGCCCAAATGGTGCAGGTAAATCGACTACAATTCGTATCTTATTAGGTTTATTGCGCCCTTCTAGTGGCAGCGTGCGTATTTTTAATAAAGATGCTTTTACACAAGCCATTCCTATACACAAAAAAATGGCTTATGTCCCTGGAGACGTTACATTATGGCCTAACTTAACAGGTGGTCAAGTCATCGATATTTTATTACAAATGAATGGCCCCATTCCTACACAGCGAAGAGATGAACTTATCACACTTTTTCAGTTAGACCCAACAAAGAAATGCCAAACCTATTCTAAAGGAAATCGTCAAAAAATCGCTTTAATTGCTGCACTTGCTACAGAGGCTGACCTTTATATTTTTGATGAACCTACATCAGGTCTTGACCCGTTAATGGAGCGTGTTTTTCAACAATGTGTTAAAGAATTGCAACATCATAAAAAGACCATTTTGTTATCTAGCCATATTTTATCGGAAGTTGAGCGATTATGCGACAAAATTGCGATCATTAAAGATGGGACAATTATTGAAACCGGATCACTCCAAACTATGCAACATGTTACGCGCGCGCTTTACACAGTTGACGTACAAAAACCATTAGATGACCTTTACCAACAAGCGGGTGTATTTGATATTCAACAGGACGGCTTGCGTTATACATTTTATGTTGATAACAGTGCTATACCACATGTTATGACCTATTTAGCTATGCATCACATTGTGAGTATTACAAGTATGCCACTTACTTTAGAAGATTTATTTATGGCACATTATGAAAAAGGTGGCGATTAATCATGAACAATTGGCATCTTCTCTTACGTTTACAATTGCAACGCAATAAATGGCGGTATACGATTTGGTTAGTCGCTTTAAGTGTAACATCTATCAGTGTAGCCGCTGCTTTATATCAGCTTTTCCCTACTATGCAAGAACGCAACGGTTTAGTTGCTGCTTTAAAAAACCCTGCCATGATTGCTATGATTGGGCCTTCACAAGGGTTTGAGCATTACACGTCTGGCGCTATGTTTGCACATGAAATGATGCTGTTTACAGCGATCATTTATGCCATATGTGCCATTCTGTTAACGACAAATCAGACACGTGAAGAAGAAGAGGACGGTCAACTAGAGTTATTACGAGCAAGACCCATTGCAACATCACTACCTCTTATCATCACGTTGTGCCAACTTACGTTGTTTTTTATTCTACTTGCGATCATTACAACACTTGGTTTAACGTTCTTACACATTCCATCTATGGATGTAGCAAGCAACGCCTTATATAGCTTTAGTTTATCAGGAATTGGCTTATTATTTACCACTCTAACTACTGTTATTGCTCAACTTGTGACAACAGCACGTGGCACTGTTGGCAGTGCTCTTGCCTTACTGGGTGTCATGTATGTATGGCGTGGTATCACTGATATTAGCAATGAGAAATTATCTATCGTATCGCCATTAGCTTGGAGTTATCTTACAAATAGCTATGTTACTAATACGTGGCTTCCTATTGTATATCTACTAATTTGTAGTAGTGTTTTTATCGGTATTGCTTTTTGGCTAAATGCTAAACGTGATATTGGTGAAGGTTTCATTCGTCCACGAACGGGGCATAAAAATGCTTCTTATTTTCTACGTCAGTCACTTGGATGGCAGCTACGATTACAATATGTAGCAATTATAAGTTGGGGCGTGGCTTTTTTATTATTAGGTGCATCTTATGGATCCGTTTTTAATGAATTAGATCGTTTTTTTGAAAAGAATAAGTTACTACAACAAATGTTAGCAACCCCTTCTGCTGAGCAATTAGCTTATCACTTTTTAGCGATGATTGGTGCCATCATGGCGATTTTAACAACCGTAGCAATAATTCAGCTCATTTTCCGGCTCCATAAGGATGAAGTCACAGGTCGGTTAGATTTATGGTTATCTCGCCCATTGTCTCGCATGCAACTGTTAGGTGAACGCCTTGTCATTAGTGGCGGTAGCGGCATGATTTTTTTGATATTAACAACAACGGGTTTATTTTTAGGAAGTCGTAATATGGCAAACCCTATGACCTTTACTACTATCCTAAAAAGCCAACTTATACATCTACCCGCTATTATTTGTTGTGTTGCATTAGCCACTTTACTATTAGGTGCTCTGCCTCGTTTCAAAAGTGTGATTTGGTACTACCTGATTATTGTTTTTTTCATAGACTACTTTGGTGACTTGCTACAATTACCTGAATGGTTACGCCATATCTCACTCTTTTATTACTTGCCAGCGCTGCCACTTGAAAAGATGAACTGGTATCCTGTTAGCCTGCTATTTTTTGCGAGTGTTCTTTTATTACTTTTTGCTTTCCTTTCTTACCGCCGAAGAGATTTTGCTTAGCGCTGGACGTCGTAATCGCACTTAATTGTCATGATGAAAAAGTGGTGTAGGGAGGTAGCTAACTTTCCCTTACCACTTCTTTTTATTTTATCGCACTTAACGAAATGCGCATTTTTCGCTAAATAAAGAAAAAATCTTGTATATTTTCGCTTAACATGGTAAAAATTAATTATGTAACAAAATAAATTATCATCTAAAAGTCCTTTCTTTTTATCTAATGCGCAGGAGTGTAAGCACATATGACGGTATTATTAATTGGCTCAATCAACAATGATACGTGGCGACTACAGCAATTTTTTAAAAGAATGACACTAACAGGCGTTCACTACTACATAGATTGTGATGAGTTATTCACCCAACATACAACATCGTTTTATGCATCTGTTCAACTTATTGTTTATGATGCTAACCTACATACAAGAAATTTAGAACAACACGGCAGAGAAATCGAACGTCTCATCGCTCATTTTCAAGCACCTATTTTATTATCAACAACGTATCATCAACCTATTTTATTAGACCGCATATTTGAATTTGGTATTTTTGATGTCCTCTTAAAGCCGTTTGATTATATGCATGTTAAAATTCGCGTACAAGTGGCATTACAATATGCTAAAGAAGCTGCTTTACGTAAACAACATGAACATAAATTAAAACAAGATTTAGCTATCGCCAAAGACATACAAAAAAATGCCCTAACACCACCGCTTGTTAACAATGTGGTAGAGTGCCACGGAATGTACGTCACTTCTCAATCTTTGGGTGGTGATATGTATTGTTGGTATCGGATTAATGACGACTTAACAGCCATTATGTTATATGACGTTATGGGACATGGCGTTGCCGCTGCCTTAGTCACCATGTCTATTCGTTCTTTGTTAAAGGGCATTATGACTAAGCTCATTGACCCCGTCGCTGTTATTAACGAGTTAAATCGGCAAATTCACGAATTATTCACAACGGATGATATTGATGATTTTTTAGTCACCGCAATTTACTTATTAATTGACCGTAAAAATCAAACTTTACAATATGTCAATGCCTCTCACACAACTGGTATTTTATTTGGTAAATATGGAGAGACTGTTACATTAACATCAAATACAGCTATTCTCGGTCTATTCCCTACCATTAAAACGCAAGCCAAAACCATTCGATTAACGGGTTGGCATCGCATTATTTTATATACAGATGGTTTGTTACATATCCAACAAAATAAACATGCTATTTTTTCATTCTTTTATCAATATGCATCCTTACCTAATCATTATGCATTGCGTAAATTTTCGGAAAAATACGAATTATCTTATCAATATTTTGAAGATGACGTCACCATTGTTTCCATTACAATTACTTTATAAGTGTGGTGTTTAGTAATGAAGATTCACTTACATGTTCAACCAACAACGCAAAGTATTCACTTTATAGACCATATGATGCAACAATTTGTTGAGGATTATCAGCTCTCCTGTGCAAAAGAAATTTGTTTCGTAACGCATGAACTGCTGATTAATGCGGTTGAGGCTGCTCCTATCCAAAATGCCCTCATTGAATTTAAGCTAATCCTTGAGCATACATCCTTACACATTATGGTGATTAATGATGGTGTTGGTATCTCCAAACACCAACAGCAACTGATTTTACAAAATACACATAGAGAACCATCACTTGAAGAACGTGGGCATGGCTTTTATTTTATTCAACATATGGTGGATGATTTGTGGTTTGAGCAATTACAATCACAACAATTTTTAGTAGGTATTACAAAGAATTTAGAGTGAGGAGTTGTCATCATGAAGTGGACCATACGTAAAAAAGTCAATCTTGTGCTTTTTTCATGTATTTTATTATTAGCAGTTATTTTAAGTGGGATTAATTTTTATATGACAGAGCGTGATTTATTAAAAAGCGCAAACGAGAAGTTATTATCGGATGTGCAAATGAGTTTATATGCTTTAGACGCACTGCACCCTGGTGAGTGGCAAATCAAAGAGAATACTTTACATAAAGGCAATGAAAACATGGCAGACAACTTTACCATCCCTAATGAGATTGGCGAATTAACAAACGGCAATGCTATGTCAATCTTTCAAAATGACACACGAATTTCAACTAATATTAAAGAAAATGGCGAGTACATGTTAGGCACCAAAGTGTCAGATGAAGTGGTCAAAGTTGTGCTACAAGATAAACAGCAATTTCTCGGAACTGCCGAAGTATTAGGTAAAAAACATCAAGCCGCTTATGACCCCATCTTCGATAAAAATGGGGATGTGATTGGCATTTGGGCAGTGGCTGTGCCGACTGCGCCTTATACAGCAATCGCCACGGATGCCGCCATTAAAACCATGATATACTCCTTGATTATTACAATATTTATCATTATTTTAATTAGTTTTTTCATGCAAAGACAATTGATTACACCGATTCATATTTTACGAGACAATGCCCGCGCCCTCTCTCAATTACAATTGCAAACAAAATTATTACATGCTAAAGGAAACGATGAAATTGCTGAACTAGCTACCGCCTTTCAAGAAATGCGAGATAAATTAATTGCTACAGTGTCAAACGTTGCAGACAATGCTAAAGAGATTGCAAATGCCTCTCAACTATTAGCTACGTCATCCTCTCAAACGAATGAAGTGGCGAGTCAAATTGCTACAACTATGAATGATATGGCAAGTGGCATTACAACACAAGCTGAGCAAGTGGAGCAAGTTGTAACAATGATGAATAATACAAAAGAACAAGTTAATACGAATTTAATTCAAGCACAAGACTGTTTAACCGTAGCTGAACATTCTACTATAACAGCTCGCGAAGGCGAACAAGCCATCAATGAGGCTATTCAACATTTAGGCAATGTCACAGACACTGTCAGTTATGCCACAGATTCTATACAAAAATTAGGTATGCGTTCTGAAGAGATTGGTGGCATTATCACTGTAATCACTGAAATTGCTGAGCAAACAAATTTACTTGCATTAAATGCTGCAATTGAGGCAGCAAGGGCTGGTGAACATGGACAAGGCTTCTCCATTGTAGCCTCTGAGGTGCGTAACTTAGCCGAGCAATCACAACAAGCCGCCCAACAAATCACAGATTTAATTAATGATATACAAGCCGAAACATCCGTTACCGTCCGCACGATGGAAAGCAATTTAGCCGCTGTGAAAGAACAAGTGATTATCATCAATAAAGGTGGCGAGGCATTAAAAATTATCGTCAATCAAGCCCAAGATACAGAGGACGGTGTACATCATATGCGCGAAGGATTCCAGACTGTTAATGTAACAGCTACGGACGTACAACAAGCGACACAAGAAATTGCTGCTATTATTGAGTTATCTGCTGCATCAGCTGAAGAAATTGCCGCTGCCTCTGAAGAACAATACGCAACAGTCGCCGATATTTCCAATAATGCACAGCAACTTGCTGAAATAGCCACTACATTAAAACAAGAGGTCAATAAATTTAAATTATCATAAAGGAGTGTCGACAGCATGGAGCAGAAAAGTGCATCAATGCAAATCATTGATCAAACACAGTATGCAATCATTCATTTTACGGGTTATTTAGAATACGGACTAATTGAATCTTTAAAAAAAGAATTACAAGATAACGTCTTACTTGCCAATAAGCACTGTATTATCAACACAACACATGTCAAAAATGTTGATAGCACAGGCTTTGGCATGATGGTTAACTTAGCCAAAAAAGTCGCACTACAACAAAAAAAGGTAGCGATTATTATTGTAGATGACTTCATCCAAAAACTCTTCACCATCTCACAATGCGACAAAGTTTTCCCTATTGTAACAAGTGAAGAAGAAGCCATTGCGATCTTACAACAAACCTATCAAGCCGAACTAAGCCTTGACGAGTATTAAAATAAAAACGCTAGACCGAAATAAATCGTCGGTCTAGCGTTTTTTTGATGCAAGAAGAAATACATTAATCAAGGTTTTTTACCCTTCAAAATAGCATACAGCTTTAGACAAAGACAATTATCTCAACAGATCTTTATTTTGCTGACGCATACAATAAACAATCGGTAAACTAATGCTGATAACTAATAAACATAGCGCTGCATATAATTCGATCATCGGCACTTTTGTCCATTGATACAGTATATTCTTTAAGTAAAATGCATCTTTAAGCCATTGCTCCGCGATAACAATAAAGAGAAAGGAAACTGGAATAACTTTCATAAATAATGTTGGTTTATAATTTGTTTTTTCAATTCCTATTTTTTGCATTAGTAACCTTTCCATTATCCTAACCCTTCTTGTTAAAAGATTAATATCAAGAAATATGATTAGGTCAGCATTTTGTAGGCAAGGCATAGCCTACTTATAATGAACTCCTTCGATAATCCAACATTCAGTACTTATTATCTCACTTAAATACTTGTCTCTTTCTTATTTATTTCGTCGAATATCATCACTATCTAGCCTTTCCCAAACAATATTGTCCAATTCAAAATAAGGAATATTTAATTGTTCATGAAGCCTTTTCGCTAAAGTAGTTTTGCCGCTCCCTATAGCGCCCATAATATGAATCTTTTTAAACATAAAATTTTATCTATCCATATCTCGACTTCCTTCCTATACCTTTCCACAAACAAATACATGGTTTTCTTTCGATTATCTAAAAATTCATTAAAAATGACTTCCAATTTAACACACTTAATGATGGGTTATCTATTCCTTCTGTTCTTTAAACCATTTTGTAAAGAGGATTATTTCTCCCACGATTAATCCTAGTAAAATGAAGAAAACCCCAGTCTTATAATCGGGTTTATCAAATAAAATGGCTGCTCCTATAAACCCTATTAATAATCCTAAAGCTATGCTTACATAATTTTTATATCTTTTTTTAAGATATTTCCCCATAATTATCCTCCCATTCATGCGCAATATCCATCCAACCCCTTCATAAAAAACAGGCTTAAACAGCCTGTTAACGCTAAAATAATAACTTTTTGGTATGACATCTCTTGGTAAAGATGCATTACATTATAAATCAATTAACATTTTAGAAATGGAAATCATGATATATGATTAATCAGAATCGAGACATTTAATACAAAATAATCTTACAATAAGATAATAGCTTTGTTGTGATAAAAATGTTGATAAAATCATCTATTTCCTTTTACCATTACTACCACGTATAAAAACGAAGTGTCTTTACACTTCGTTTAATTTTTTAAAATAATTGGTATAAGCAGACTCCTTACAATGAGATAAATATAAATAGTCTCTTGCCCGTGTCATAGCAATGTACAATAATGAAGCTTTTGAATCCTCGATCTTATAAATAGATAAATATTCCACCCCCCTAATAATTACAGCTTGAAAGTCCAATCCTTTACTACTATGAATCGTCGAGACTGTAACTTCATCAGCAGAACGTTGATAATTTCTTTTCGCTGTTGAACTTTCAGTTACATCATAATGAGGGATTTTTGTACGCTTTAAGGCTGCACAAAAAGATGTTGCACTTCTATGCGTATAATGTAAGACTGCTATTTCTGCATATGGCACTTTATAGTTATCATGTAAGTTTCTAATCATAGCTATAACTTGTTGCATTTCTTCTTTATCATTTTTTGATTGCACAATTACTGGTTCTCTGCCTTGACGCAATGTCTTTTGTGGCACTAAAATATCTTTAGCTGTTGTCTCATTGGGCTGTTGCAATAAAAAATGACTATAAAAGTCCCATGCATAAGACACTATAGGCGCTGAATTACGATAATTAATCGTTAATACTTTAGAACGCCCCCTAAAATCCAAACCGGTCGCCTCGATATATGAGCGCGGTCTCTCATAAATATTTTGTGCACCATCTTCTACTAATAAAAGGGAAGCTGTATTAGGATTTAATAAATACGTAATCAATTGATACCAACTATCCTCAAAATCTTGCCCCTCATCAATTAATATCGCGTCATATTGTGGCACGTCACGCTTTCCTGCACGAATTTCGTTGAGTATGGCTGCCACATCCTGAGTCTTAAAGTCCCAGTACAACAAAGAATTAAAGGTTTTCACTGTAATATTATGTGCTTTTTTATTTACTTCTTTTCCATATTCATCTGGCTCATTCATCATACGTTCGATCATTTGTTCTAAAAATTGTTTAAGCGCAATATTATAACATAATACTAAAATACGCCATTCTGGATGCGCCTTACTTAATAACTTAGCACGGCTTGCTAATATTAATGTTTTACCGCTACCTGCAACGCCCCTAATTAGACGGTGTTTATCTCCCAATTGCTTAGCTAAATTCTCTTGATGTAAATCCATTGTTTTAATATTACGTAAATTAAGTAAGGTATTTTCGTTATAGGGCGTTGCCATATCAGCACTAATTCTTACTTCTGGAAACAGATGGAACCGAATACGATTAATTTGCTCAGTCGTCAATGGCTCTCTTAATCTAAATCCCATATTAAACATATTATTTAATTTCTCTATTAAAATATCTTGCTCGAAGTTGTCATGTTTAGCATCAATTTCATCACGCATTAAACAAAATTGAGGTTCAATAATATTGTAAAAACCTTGCTCCACAAAATATTTTTGGTGCATACGTGTAAAAACGCAACCATAACCTACTGGAAATAGTAACCCTCCTTTATATGCCCCTTCACGCTGCGTTAAATCGCTGTCTCTCTTTAACATATTTATTATTGTAAAAGCATATTCACGCGCCTGTAATAAAGGATTTTTCTGAGTAATTTGCTTACCCTCTTTCGTTAACAATTGACAATCATTAGCGTTTAAATACATGATGGTTTGCTCTAAATAATCTTTTACCTCAAGCACCACAATCCCTAACATAGGACCAATAATAACGAAATCTGGCCTACTCCCTTTAATTTGCGGTTCATAATAAACAATATAGTCATCATTCAAATATTTTTTTAATGTTGTAAATAATAAACGTTCTCCAGGCATTGCTTTTGCTGGGATCGTTTCTGGAATACAAATGGCCACATTAATGCCTCCTTTATCTTTCTATTGTAGCAAAAATACCCTATTTTAAAACCAATATTTTAAATTTAAACCTAATATTAGTGGTAAATTGGCATTTTAAAATCATTTGCCTTACGCAAGTTTTTCAATTTGACAAAAATCATATTTTTGATTTATAGTAGTTTTTTAAAGAACTACTATAAAGAAAGTGTGAGGATATGAACCGTACTATTTCTGATATGTTACTTTTTATGTACCGACGTGTTGCCCATCAAAAAGGGATTTTGTTATGTAGTATGGCGTTGCTTGCCATTGTGGCCGCTATTCAATTTAGTATTCCACAACTGATCCAACGTGTTATTGATATTGCCATTCCGCAACAATCCATGTCGTTATTATTCACTTATTTAGGCGGGATTTTAGCGCTCGCCATTTTATTAAGTGTATTTAATTATTTTTCGACGTATTTAATTAGTAAAGTTAGCCAAACTGCGATTGTAGATTTGCGTGTAGACTTTTTCAAACATGTCTTAAAACAAGATTATCGTTTTTTTGAGGATCAAAAGACAGGTGACTTGATGACGCGCTTTAGTTCGGATATCCGAACAATCCAAGACTTAATTTCACCGAATACGCTTAATCTTATTGGCAATGTACTTACCTTTATATTTATCTTTATTTTTATGTTTGTGACAGATTGGAAGCTAACAGTATTAATCGCATTAACCTTCCCTGCTTTATACTTCTTAAATCGTTATTTTAGTAAACATATTAAACAAGCTTTCCGACGTGTCAGACAATCGACAGCTCAAATTAATAATCATTTACAAACTAGCTTAACGTCTATTTTATTAATTAAAAATTTTATTACAGAGCGTTTTGAAGAGAAAAAATTTGAAGAGGTTAACGAAGTCAATAAAAATAATGTGATTGCTGCGACTAAGTTACAAGCAGGCTTTTCACCATCTATTGAATTCATCAACTATGTAGGGATGATTATTGTGCTTGGTTATAGCGCAACTCAAGCTATGAAAGGGCAAGTGACCATAGGGGAAATTATGACGTACTTAGCGTATTTAAAATTATTGCAAAATCCCATTCGCTCTTTTAGCGCAATTGTCAGTCGTTTACAACAAGCGATTGTCTCATATGAGCGCATTATGGATGTGTATGAGGTAGCGCCAACTGTGGTCTCACCTGAAAATCCGAAACCGATTGCACCTTTAACAAAAGGCATTACCTTTAGTAATGTCAGCTTTCATTATTTCGCTGAACAGGATGTCTTACAGGCTATAAATGTGACGTTGCCAAAGGGTAAAGTCACAGCATTAGTTGGTGAATCTGGTTCTGGTAAGACGACTATCACTCGTATGTTAGCTCGCATGTATGACCCCTCAATAGGAGAGATTTTATGGGATGATACCCCTATACACCAATTTCATTTAACTGATTTTAGACATCAAATTGGGATTGTCTCACAAGATGTTGAATTAATAGATGGCACGATTGAAGAGAATATTCAATACGGCTCACCGCAAGCTTCACAAGCAGAGATTTATGAAGCTGCTCGAAAAGCAAAACTTTTAGATTTTATCCAAGACTTACCTAATGGTTTCCAAACACAAGTTGGCGAGCGTGGAATTAAATTATCAGGTGGACAAAAGCAACGTATTTCTATTGCGCGTGTGTTTTTAAAGGATGCTCCTATTTTAATTCTAGATGAAGCAACTGCAGCACTTGATAATAGCTCAGAAAGATTTATTCAAAGCTCACTTCAACATTTAATGGCGGAGAAAACAACATTAGTCATTGCCCATCGATTGTCTACGATTCATCATGCTGATATGATTCATGTAATGGATAAAGGTGAAATTATCGAGTCTGGCTCACATAAAGAACTTATGGCACGAAAAGGTAATTATCATACTTTATATGAGGCACAATTCGCTTAATGTAGAGGAGAGATTTTCATGATTGAACATTTAAAAAAGCTAGGTTTAACCGAACTAGAAGCAAGATGTTATATTGCGCTAAACGAAAAACCTGACCAAACAGGCTATGAAGTTGCCAAAATGTTAGGGGCATCTCGCTCTAATGTGTATGCTGCGCTAAAAACGATGCATCAAAAAGGGATTTGTCAGTCAGCTGAAGGTTCAAGCACAACCTATTCCGCCATTTCTATTGACGATTTTATTGCCAAACAAAAATTAGAGTTTCGAGAATCAGCTATCTTCTTAAAACGTGCCATTCAAAATCGTGAAAAAAAACAATACCGTGTGTTTAATACAGAAGGTTTCGATAGTGTGATGTCTATCGTCAAACGCAGCATAGCAAGAGCACACCATCATGTGCTTGTGCAAATTGCCAAGGCTGATATCACTTATTTTTTACCAACTTTAGAATACATTCAAACAGAAGGCATTCAAGTTACATTACAAACAGATGAGCAGCTCGCTACGACATTACAACATGTCACGTTGCATCCTTTAAATCATGGTGCGATTAGAACATTCACGATCATTATTGATCATCGGAAAATCATTACAGGTAGCTTAGATGAACATGTTATACCGTCCGCTGTAGAATCTGTGCATCCTGCGCTAGTCACGCAGGCGATTCAAAGCTTTAAGTACATTCAATTACTTGAACAATTGAAAATAAAAGACCCTGATTTCATAACAGCATGGCATCAATCTGACATTATGTCATAATAGTGTTGGCTTTAATGCGATTATTGGCGATAATGAATAGATACTAACTAATCGTAGAAGTTGGAGTGTATCGCCAATGAAATCGTCAAAAATTTATGGTATTTTACTTTTTGTCATGTTTGTTTGGGGTGTTAATGTTTCGGCAATGAAGTATTTAACGATGGATGCTGCCCCCATCTCGATGTCAGCCATCCGTATTTTATTAGCCTCTATCGTTGTATTCTTACTGCTTAAACCTTTTGGCTTAGTGCGTAGGCTTACTACAAAAGAATGGGGGTATGTCTGGTTAGGCGGATTACTTAATGTAGCATTACATCATGCGCTTATGTCTTCTGGTCTCAGTTTAACCTCTGGGGCAAATACAAGTTTAATTATTGGTACAACGCCACTGGTTACAGCTGTGTTGAGTAGCTTTTTATTACGCACCGTACCAAATGCCTTGCAGTGGATTGGTTTAGTTTTAGGGTTATCTGGTATTGCGATTGCTGTTATTTTCTCTGGAGACGGTACACAGCATTTATCTTGGGGAGATGCCTTTATCTTTTTCTCTATCACATCTCAAGCATTAAGCTTTATTGTGATTTTAAAAGCTAAACGGACAATCGACCCGCGCTTATTAACCGCATATATGTTTTTAGTAGGTGCTATTATGCTAGCGATTTCTGGTGTTATTTTAGAACCTAATGGATTTGCCACCATTCCTTTTAACAATCTAACATTTGTTGCTGTGTTAATTGGCTCAGGCGCAGTGGCAACAGCATTAGGTCATATGTTATATAATTATGCAGTTGGACAAGTTGGACCCACAAAGGCGGCTATCTTTATTAATTTAAATACATTTTTTGCACTCGCGAGTGCTGCCATTTTATTAGGTGAGCCTGTTGGTTGGCCACATTACCTTGGCTTACTACTCGTCATTGCAGGTGTAATCTTTGGCTCAGGCATCGCTGAACATTGGCTCAAAAAAAGCCACATTGAATCGTAATTTCAATGTGGCTTTACCTTATTCATTTATCATGTTATAGCTTTGCTTCGTACTAATAGGATATGTTTTCAATGTTGTGGCATCATAGTTTTCATTTTCTAATTTAATGACAGCAATTTGACGGTCTTCATATGTATGACAATAATATGTTAAAGACTCGCTACACATCGCTGCTGTATAACATGTATAATCCACTAAGCCTTCATCATTAATGACCATACCTTTAGGCACATTTACTAACGATAAAATATGAAAAATATTACGAATAGCTTCATCTTCATTTTGTGCCTCTTCAATATATTGTCTTACCATCGCTACACGTACAAACCGTGATGGTGGTGTAAAGTCCCCTGGTAAACCTAAGCCACCTGTCCCTAAAGAGAGCGGTTTTAACTCTACCCCGTTCATTACAATACCTTTAACATCATAAGGGCTAATTCCTACATAATTCCATAGGTTTTTTTCTTGCCACTCATAATTAGGACTATTTGTCATAACGCCTACTGTTTTACGATGTACTGTAATCCCATGTAAATTAGGCTCAATGATAATAGATTCACCTGTACGGTCTGAGAATGTAAAATGAAGTGGTGGGATAAAGTCAATCACACTAACCATCTCATTAATTAAAGTATGGCTCTCAAAAAATTGAACAACATCATCTACTGTTTTGCAACTCGCTAAAATATTTGTAATCGCAAATAATGGATTGATTGCTGTCTTACCCTCTTCTACTTCGTCAAAATAACGAGCATGGTCGCGATAATACAATACCGCCCCCATCAAACCAACTTCATTGAGACCATCAAATAAAGCTGGCATAGGTGTCTCAGTGTTACCCATCCCTAACATAGCATATGTTGTTTGTGTTGGTTGAGGATTTTTTTCGGTAGCCACAATGGTATAATTCCTTGGTACAAATACAATATCGTTTCCTAACGTTTTAGTAAAATCCATCGTACGTGCGAAGAAGTGTTTCTGGTCTTTTGATTGTAACGTTAAACTACTGCATCCAAACATTATTATCATCCTCTCACTGCAATTTTCTTACACTTATATATTACCATTTTTAAACAAAAACACAAATAAAACCGCGCAATAACTTGTAAATGCTTACTTATCGCAAATAGTATAGTAAAAATGCAACTATGACTGCTCCAAGTAACATAGTTAATTCACTGCAAAATGTATGACTTATAATAAAAAAGGACAAATCCGTAATATACGAATTTGCCCAATACTTATTATAGAGGAATATTGCCGTGCTTTTTAGCTGGTCGATCCTCGTGTTTATTTTGTAACATTTCAAG
Source organism: Lysinibacillus alkalisoli (assembly GCF_014643595.1). Taxonomy (GTDB): domain Bacteria; phylum Bacillota; class Bacilli; order Bacillales_A; family Planococcaceae; genus Metalysinibacillus; species Metalysinibacillus alkalisoli. The sequence continues at coordinate 199,076 of NZ_BMJT01000003.1, read as the reverse complement.
TGCTTGCATTAATTTAATACGTGTCTCACGTGGGTCAATAACATCGTCAACCATACCGCGCGATGCTGCTACGTAAGGGTTAGCAAATTTCTCCTTGTACTCTTCAATACGTGCTGCACGCGTTGCTTCAGGGTCATCAGACTTTGCAATTTCGCGCGCAAAAATAATGTTAGCTGCACCAGCTGCACCCATTACTGCAATTTCTGCATTTGGCCAAGAGAATACAAGGTCTGCACCAATCGCTTTCGAGTTTAATGCCACATACGCTCCACCATAAGCTTTACGTAGAATTACAGTAATTTTTGGTACTGTTGCTTCTGAGTAAGCATAAAGAATTTTAGCACCATGTCGAATGATACCGCCGTGCTCCTGCTTAACCCCTGGGAAGAAACCAGAAACATCTTCAAATGTAATGATTGGAATGTTGTAAGCATCACATGTACGGATAAAACGTGCTGCTTTGTCAGATGAGTCAATATCCAAACCACCTGCTAATACTTTAGGTTGGTTACAAACTAAACCAACTGTCTCACCTGCAATACGTGCAAAGCCAACAACAACATTTTTCGCAAACTCTGCATGTACTTCCATGAAAGTATCTGGATCTACAACATGCTCTAATACTTTACGTACATCATATGGACGCGTTGGGTCGATTGGTAATGCATCAATAATCTCAGCGCGGTAATCATCACCTTTTGGCGCTGGTTGACGCGGTGTTTTCTCTTTATTGTTTTGTGGTAAATAACTTAATAATTGATGGATTTGTTGAATAGCTGTCTCCTCATTAGGTGCACGGAAATGTGCATTACCACTCACTGCATTATTCACTTTAGAACCACCTAAATCTTCGGCGGAAATCTTCTCTCCTGTCACCGTTTCAATTACTTTTGGTCCTGTAATAAACATTTGAGATGTTTTATCCACCATTAAAATAAAGTCTGTAATGGCTGGTGAATAAACTGCACCACCCGCACATGGCCCCATAATTACAGAAATTTGTGGGATCACACCTGAATAAATGGAGTTACGATAGAAAATATGTCCATACCCATCTAATGATAATACACCTTCTTGAATACGTGCACCACCTGAATCATTGATACCAATAAATGGTGTGCCATTTTTTGCTGCTAAATCCATTACTGTAGCAATTTTTTTAGCATGCATCTCACCTAATGCCCCACCAAAAACGGTAAAGTCTTGAGAGAATAAGTAAACGGGACGACCTTTAATTTTGCCGTAACCTGTAACTACACCATCTCCTGGCCCTTCCATATTCTCCATACCAAAATCGACTGTTCTATGTGTAATGAATGGGTTAATCTCAAAGAAAGTACCCTCATCTAATAATAAATCAATACGCTCACGCGCCGTTAATTTCCCTTTATCATGTTGACGCTCAATACGGTCATAACCGCCACCAAGCTCAATCTCTGTTTTACGATCATATAATTCGTGAATTTTATCAAACATATCCATAATTATCCCTATTCCCCTTTTCCACTTTTATCACATAACTCATATAACACACCGTAAGAGCTTTTCGGATGTAAAAATGCTACCTCTGCTCCGCCTGCACCTGGTCCTGGCTCTTCAGAAAGAAGACGTACCCCTTTTTCACGCAATTCCGACATTCTTTCACGAATCCCTGTTACCCCAAAAGCAACATGATGAATACCTTCGCCACGTTTTTCAATAAAACCGTGAATTGCGCTTGTTTCAGCCATTGGCTCTAATAATTCTATTTTGACATTGCCTGCATCAATGAAAGCAACACGTACTTTTTGAGACTCAACTTCTTCAATTTTTAGTAGAGTTAACCCTAATGTTTCAGTGTAATATGTAACGCTTTCATCTAGGTTGCGCACCGCAATACCAATGTGATCTACTTTCTCCATCGAGACATCTCCTTCTGTTATGGTACATCTACTATAGTACCTATTTTTTTACGAAAATTCTACTCCTTGCGAATTTTTTCAAATTTGATAAACTAATAAGTAAGAAAAGAAGGAGCGAACGAGCATATGAGTAATAAAAAATTCCAAAAAGTCGTTATTTATTCTATGGTAGCTATTATGCTGTTGTCTACAATTGGCATGGGCCTTGCTATGATTCTCTAACACCTGACTCATCAGGTGTTATTTTTTTATCTTTAACCCCTTAAACCCCATTTTAATCGCTAAATAGACGTCCATTTCCTCAATAAATTGATATAACGCGGCTTGCGCTAAAAATTGATTATGATTTTTAGGCAATGGCAACTTAGCAAAATCTCGTCGCACAGCATCTAACTGCGAGCGATATAAACTTGCGGTATTCCCCGAATGAACATTTTGTGACAGCTCATCTAAAAAATTTGCCACAAGTTGAGCTTCTTGTACTATAACAGGAAGCGTTGTGATTTTTGGTAAAACTCGCTCAATAATCTCGAGCTGCTTCTCTCGCATATCAAAATATTTATAATAATCGTTTTCTCGGCGTGTTAGGTGATTTTCGACATCCTTATAAGCAAGTGCTTTAGCTTGTGCTAGCATTTTCTCTGCTTCTAACAATTCTTTACCATCCCATAGTGAATCACCTTCTCTTAAATACTTGGCGATTTCTTTGAAGATTGTAGCATATAGCGCCTCAATGCGTAGGCGATAACGTTCTAATTCTTTCGTGATATCTCCCATATACATATTAACGGCAAGTCCTGTGCCAAAGCCAATCGCCATTAAAGCTAACTCATTTTGCAAGAGAGCGAATGTAAAGTTTTTAGCATCAAAAAGATGCAATATAATAACCGCACTCGAGACAAAACCTGCCGAAACACGTAATGATACAAGAGTGGGAATAAATACAAGTAACATAATTGCTAATACAATTGGATGATATGCAATCCCCTCAAAAAACATATAACCAAATAACATGCCTACTATACTTGCTACAAAGCGCGTATATACTGCATGTAGAGATTTCTTTCTTGTTTGTTGAACACAGAGTATGGTTAATATACCAGCAGATACATAATAATCTAATGAAAAATAGGATGCCAATGCAATCGCAAGGGCTGCACCAATCGCTGTCTTTAACGTACGATAGCCTATTGAAAAGCGTTTCACTGTTAAGCCTCCTAAGATAAAGCGTTAAAATTGCAAAAATTCTAACTGCATTTAATGAAAGGAATACCCCGAAAATTTTCGGGGTATTAGGTTTTACAGTTCTTCACAAAACTCTTCAAAATTGCCTTGAAGGTTTGTCACTACTGATACAACAGCGTGTCCTTCAATTTCATAACGACCTACATCTGCAATGACTTCACCATCTTTTAATAAGACAAATGATGGTGATGATGGTAAATGATCTTCACCAAAGTGGTAACGTGCTGCTGCCGTTGCCTCTTTATCTTGCCCTGCAAATACAGTTACTAAATGGTCAGGACGTCGGTCATAATGTACCGCTTGTGCCGCTGCTGGACGTGCAATACTACCCGCACAGCCACAAACAGAGTTAATCATCACTAATGTTGTCCCTTTGCGTGCAAATGCTTCTTCAACCGCTTCTGGTGTGGTTAGTTGTTCATAACCAGCCGCCTCCATTTCAGCGCGTGCTGTAGCTGTAATTTCTTGCATAATTAAATTATAATCCATGTTCATCTTTGTATTAGCTCCTTTCAAGTTCCACTTTATCATAGCAGTTCTACTATGAATTTGCCTAGTGAATGCTTAAAAGTTTTCGTTTTTATTAAACAGTGTATCTACACCTTGTGTCACTGTTAATTTACCTTGTAAAATTTGTCTTTCTAACTGCTCTACAGTTGATTTTCGCTCTGCGTCTCCATAAAACGTATCAATGAGATGATCCGTAATCATAGAGCGGAACCAATCTCTTGTTTGAACTTGACGTCTTGTATACCATACATCATTAGCTTGCACAGTTTTTTGGAAGTCTTGAATGGTCTCCCAAGTTGTATCAAGCCCCTTCTTTTCATAAGAGCTAACAGGCATTGCTGTCGTAATCCAACCTGGTGTCGCTGGCTGCAAGAAGTGTAAAATTTGTTTATACTCTGCTACTGTACGTTTGGCAAGACGTACGTTATCGCCATCTGCCTTGTGTACGATTATAGCGTCTGCCAACTCCATAATACCTTTCTTCATGCCTTGTAACTCGTCCCCTGCACCTGTTAATACAAGCAGAAGGAAGAAGTCAACCATACCTCTCACATATGTTTCGCTCTGCCCTACGCCGACTGTTTCAATTAAAATGACATCATAACCTGCGGATTCGCAAATTAGCATAGTTTCACGGGTTTTCTTATGCACACCACCTAATGTCCCTGCTGATGGTGAAGGTCGAACAAAAGCATTAGGCTGCTTTACAAGCTCTTCCATACGTGTTTTATCTCCTAAAATACTCCCACCTGATAAAGAAGAACTTGGATCAATAGCTAATACTGCCACTTTTTTACCCATATCAGTCAACATCGTACCAAATGCTTCAATAAAAGAACTTTTCCCCGCTCCAGGCACACCTGTAATCCCTATACGGATACTATTTCCTGTATGAGGTAACAACTCTTGTAATAAAGCTTGTGCTTGTACTTTATGTGTGGCATTTGAACTTTCAATTAATGTGATCGCTTTCGCCAACTCTAAACGTGAACCCGAACGTACTTTTTCTGCTAATGCAGGTATATCAAGCGCTTGTTGTTTTTTCTTGCGGAATTGTTTCGGTGCACTCGCTTGCATGCCATCGTGGTTAATACTAACCCCGTCCATAACGTATAATGCACTTTTATCCTTTTTCATTATTGAGACACTTCCTCGTAGCCTAGGCGACGATAAACTTCCTCTAATGTTTTTTGTGCGGATACTGGTATTACAGTACCTGGTCCAAAAATGGCTGAAGCGCCTGCTTGGTAAAGGAAATCATAGTCCTGTGCGGGTATTACCCCACCACAAACAATGACAATATCACTTCTACCCAACTTATCTAACTCACCGTAAAGCTCAGGCACTAACGTTTTATGACCTGCTGCCAGTGATGATACACCTACTACGTGAACGTCATTTTCTACTGCCATTTGCGCTGTCTCTGCAGGCGTCATAAATAATGGTGAGATATCCACATCAAAGCCCATATCAGCATAAGCTGTTGAAATTACCTTAGCCCCGCGGTCATGTCCATCTTGTCCCATTTTAGCTACTAAAATACGTGGGCGGCGACCTTCATTTTCTTCAAATTCTTTTGTCATCTGTTTAATTTCTTCCAGTTGCTCCTCATCTGAGAAGTTAGAAGAATACACACCAGAAATTGAGCGTATCACTGCTTTATGGCGACCTGAAACTTCTTCCACTGCGTCTGAAATCTCCCCTAACGAAGCACGCGCGCGTGCAGCATCTACAGCTACTGCTAATAAATTTTCTTTGCCTGTTTTTGCCGCTTCTGTTAAACGTGCTAAATGTTTTTGTACTTCTGCTTCATCACGTTCTGCTTTCATCTTATCTAAACGTTCAATTTGTTTTTGACGTACTAATGTATTATCAATATCTAAAATGTCAATCGGTTCTTCCACATCTAAGCGGTACTTGTTCACACCAACAATCGTTTCTGTTTTAGAGTCAATTTTAGCTTGACGTTTTGCCGCAGCTTCTTCTACTTTCATTTTTGGTAGACCTGTGTCAATCGCTTTAGCCATACCACCTAAATCTTCAATTTCCTCAATCAGTTCCCAAGCAGAGTTTGTAATTTCTTCTGTTAACTTCTCAACATAATACGAACCACCCCATGGGTCAATCACTTTTGTCATGCCTGTTTCTTCTTGCAAGAATAATTGTGTATTACGTGCAATACGAGCAGAGAAGTCCGTCGGGAGAGCAATCGCTTCGTCAAGTGCATTCGTGTGAAGGGATTGAGTATGCCCCATAGAAGAAGCATTTGCCTCAAATAATGTTCGTGCCACATTGTTGAATGGGTCTTGCTCTGTCAATGACCAGCCCGATGTTTGCGAGTGTGTACGCAATGCTAATGTTTTAGAATTTTTCGGATTAAATGTTGACATCATTTGTGCCCAGATACGGCGTGCGGCACGCATTTTAGCTACTTCCATGTAATAGTTCATCCCAATTGCCCAGAAGAAAGATAAACGTGGCGCAAACGAGTCAATATCAATGCCTGCCTTTAAGCCCGTACGCACATACTCCAGCCCATCTGCCAATGTATAGGCCAACTCAATATCATTAGTAGCACCTGCTTCTTGAATATGATAACCAGAAATAGAAATCGAGTTGAACTTTGGCATAAATTTACTTGTATATTCGAAAATATCCGCAATAATTTGCATGGACATCGCTGGTGGGTAAATATAAGTGTTACGCACCATATATTCTTTTAAAATATCATTTTGAATAGTACCTGCTAATTTATCTGGTGTTACACCTTGCTCTTCAGCTGCAATAATATAAAAGGCTAAAACAGGTAAAACAGCACCGTTCATCGTCATAGATACAGACATTTGATCTAGTGGGATAGAATCAAATAAAATTTTCATATCTTCAATTGAATCAATAGCTACACCTGCTTTACCAACATCACCTGTCACACGTGGGTGATCGGAATCATAACCACGGTGAGTCGCTAAGTCAAAGGCAACAGATAATCCCTTTTGCCCCATCGCTAAGTTACGTTTATAAAAGGCATTCGATTCTTCCGCTGTAGAGAAACCTGCATATTGACGCACTGTCCAAGGTCTTGCTACATACATGGTAGGATATGGTCCACGCGTATTTGGTGCAATACCTGAAACGTCGTTTAAATGTTTCGCTTGTGCAACATCTTCTTTTACATAGACATCTTTCACAGGTATGCCTTCATTTGTTAAAAATGTTTCTTCCGAAGCCTGTGGTTGTTGTGTTGCTAAAATATCGGCAATATTAACGGCATTAAAATTAGGTTTCATAATTAGTGAACCTCCTTTATGCTTTGTAAAACAGCTTGTAATTTATCAATAATATTTTGCCCTGCATACACAGCACCATTCAATCCACTCGTGATCCAGTCCTCTTGTTGTGTGAATTTTCCTGCTACATCTAGTAACACATGAGCGGGCTTCACCGTTAATAATGCTGGTACGAGTTCGGCTGTTGCTTCATTTGTTGCAGCTAACACTACATACTGTGCATCTGTTTCTGCAAGCCATTTTTTAGCTTCTTCGATACTTTCTATAGCACCACTTTGTGTAGCAACAATTCCGACTGTATTAACAAAGCCAGATACGAAATCTGCGCGCGGCTTAAAGTCCTTTAAAGCACCATATGTTAAAATAGCGATTTTTGGTTGTGCTGTAACGTATTGCTCACGTAATTGCTCAAATGGCAACGCTAAACGTTTAACAGTAGCATAAATTTCATTTTCAACTGTTGGTAATTCATCTTCTGGATTGGCATAGATGTTTGTACCAATCAGTGATGTTTTACGTGTTGCTACTTCTGTAATACGTGCCTCATAAGACGCTGTAAGCATCGCTTTGAGTTGACCATTTTGTTCAAAAGTATCAAAACCACCTTGGTCTTGTATCGTTAAGAATAATGCCCATGCCTCATTTACAAAATCAGCTGTAAGTGACTCAATAAAATATGAACCACCTGCTGGGTCTGTCACACGTAATACATGTGTCTCTTCTTTTAATACTAATGATACGTTACGTGCAATCCTAACCGACTGCTCGGTCGGCGAAGTTAAAACATCATGCGGGTGTACAGTGAAATAGTCAGCGCCACCTATTGCTGCCGATAATGCCTCATTACCTGAACGCAATAAGTTAACATAAACATCTAATTTTGAATTACTGCGAATAGATGTTTCTGCCACAATTGGCACAATTACATCGTCTGTCACACCATATGCTGATGTGAACGCTTTCCATAATACTCTGAAAGCACGAATTTTAGCGATTTCAATGAAGAATTGTGTATCAACTGCAAATGTAACAAAGAATTTCTTAACGAATGTATCAAAGCAATCTGCCTCATCTGCATATTTTGCTGCTAATGCTAATGCTAATGCTAACTCTTGTACTGCATTGGCTCCTTCATTGTGATAATGAATCGTATTAGCACAAATAGTACGCACTTGATCAAAATTTGCTAACGTAATAGGCACAGGGCTAATAATACAACCTTTACTATCCTTTGATGCAAATTCAAATACTCGCAATAATGGGTCTTGTTCATTTTGTACCGTGATTTTAAATGAATATTCAGTAAAATATTGCGCTAGCTCACGCAATGTCGTTTCATCCCAATCAAAACTCATACGGCTATCAATTGTAATCACTTCATTACCACGGGATAAACTATCTTTTATACTTGCTAAAAATTGTTCACTACTTGTTGCATACGTTTGTTGAGCAATTTTAAACGTGGTGTCTTCACGTAGGGAACGAATCGTAGACACTTGTTTGTCGAGCTGCTCTCCCAATTTTTCAAAAAGCATTTCCTTTGTGTAAAGCGGCTCTAACGTAATACCTTCACTAATTTTAGTAAATAGTGACTCAAATGGTTTACCTTTGAGCGCCTTTATTGCCTGCTCTTTCCAGCTGTCATAAGTGACAGTGTCGAATTGAATATCTTTCATGTTTTTTGACATGTGGACGCTAAACAGCTTCCCCCCTTAGTAGTTTCTACAACTATTCTACCTTACAAAGCACTTTGCGAAAAGTACAAAAAATGAGAAGCCCTGTTATAACAGGCTTCTCATCGTTTTACTAATATACGGACATTGTTGATTTATTTGTATTTTCGAGAATTTCTTTGACTCTACTTAAGAATTTACCACATACTAAACCGTCTAAAATTCTATGATCAAGTGATAAACATAAATTTACACAATCACGTGCAGCAATCATTCCACCTTCTAAAATCACAGGTTTTTTAACAATATTTTCTATTTGTAAAATAGCAGCTTGAGGATGATTAATAATTCCCATCGATTGCATTGAGCCAAACGAACCTGTGTTATTGACTGTAAATGTACCGCCTGTCATATCATCCATTTTTAATTTACCTGCTTTTGTTTTTTGAGAAAGCTCCCAAATATCTTTGGCAATCCCTTTTACAGACTTATCGTCTGCATTTTTGATGACAGGGACGAATAGTGCATCGTCTGTTGCTACAGCAATGGATAAATTAATAGCTTTCTTTTGAATAATATTGTCCCCTGCCCATGTTGAATTCAACATTGGATATTCCTTTAAAGCTTGTGCTACAGCTTTAACAAAGAAGGCAAAATACGTTAATGAAAAACCTTCACGTGCTTTAAATTCTGCTTTTAAACTATCGCGATAGGCTACTAAGTCTGTGACATCTACTTCCATCATCATCCAGGCATGCGGGATTTCTGTTACGCTACGTTGCATATTTTTAGCAATGGCACTGCGTACTTTAGAGACAGGGATTACTACATCACCTTCTGCAGTTGTAACTTCCTCTACGGGCGCTGTTGTTGTCTTTTCAACATTCGTACCTGATGTTGACGCAGCTGGTGCTGGTGTTGGCGCTGGTGTTGATGCTGTCACTGTAAATTTACCATCAATAACCGCTTGGACGTCTTTTCGTGTAATACGCCCTGCCGCTCCTGAACCTGTAAGTAATGTTAAGTCAATATCATGTTCTTGTGCTAAACGTAACACAGCTGGCGAATAACGTGCCTTCATGCCTTCGCCTTTTGGCTGTTCAATCTTTTGAGGCGCTGGTGCTTGCTCTGTAGTTTTTGTACCTGCATTTAAAATCGCTGCGCTCACCGCGGAACTTTTCTCTTCTGGCGGTGCAGGTACATCTTCTGCCTCAATTGTACATACAACAGCACCAACAGGCAATGTTTCGCCTTCTTCTGCTACTAGTTTACCAATAACGCCTGTAAAAGAAGATGGAATTTCAGCGGTTACCTTATCTGTTGTTACTTCAGCTAGTGCATCGTATTTATTTACTTTGTCGCCAGGTTTTACTAGCCAGCGGTCAATTGTACCTTCTGTAACACTCTCACCGAGTTGTGGCATTAAAATATTTTGTGTCATGAGTATCCCCCTTAAAACGCCGCTAGTTCACGCATAGCGCGTTCTACTTTTTCTGGACTAATCATAAATTCTTTTTCCATCGTTGGTGCATATGGCATCGCAGGTACATCAGGTCCTGCTAAACGTTTAATTGGCGCATCCAAATCAAATAAACATTCTTCTGCAATAATCGCAGCAATATCACTAATAATACTGCCTTCCTTATTATCTTCTGTAACAAGTAATACTTTGCCTGTTTTACTAGCAGATTGAATAATCGTCTCCTTATCGAGTGGATATACTGTGCGTAAATCAACCACCTCAGCATCAATCCCATCACTCGCCAAACGGTCGGCAGCTTGCAGTGCAAAATGCACAGCTAAACCGTACGTAATCACCGTTAAATCTTCACCTTCACGCTTAATATCTGCTTTACCTAAAGGTAATGTGTAGTCATCTGCCGGCACTTCACCTTTAATTAAACGATATGCTCGCTTATGTTCAAAAAACAACACAGGGTCGGGGTCGCGAATAGCGGCTTTCAACAGGCCTTTTGCATCGTAAGGCGTTGAAGGAATCACAATCTTTAAACCAGGCGTCCCTGCAAATAAAGCTTCAACTGATTGAGAGTGGTATAAGGCTCCGTGTACGCCACCACCGAATGGGGCACGTATTACCATTGGACACGACCAATCATTGTTAGAGCGGAATCGCATTTTTGCAGCCTCTGATACAATTTGGTTGACAGCAGGCATAATAAAGTCGGCAAACTGCATCTCTGCAATAGGTCGCATGCCATACATAGCAGCACCAATACCAACACCCGCAATAGCACTCTCAGCAAGTGGTGTATCTAATACACGATCATGTCCAAATTCATCAAATAAACCAGCAGTTGCTTTAAACACGCCACCTTTACGCCCTACATCCTCACCTAAAATAAAAACGCGCTCGTCACGTTGCATTTCTTCCTTCATTGCTAATGTAATAGCATCTAAATAAGACATTACAGCCATTATGCTTCCCCCTCCTCTGCATAAACATAGGTATATAAGTCTTCTGCTTTAGCATAAGGAGCGGCTTCGGCATATTCTGTTGCCTCATTAACCTCTGCCATTACGCGCTCATTGATTGCTGTTAAATCTTCATCTGTTGCAAGTTGTTCGTCACGCAAATAATTTTCAAATAAATGAATGGGGTCTTTAATAAAACCTTCCTCAATATCTTCTTTGGTGCGGTATTGACGTTGGTCATCATCTGAAGAATGTGCTGTTAAACGATACGTCTTTGTTTCAATTAAACTTGGCCCTTCGCCATTACGCGCACGATCTGCTGCCTCTTTCACTACTTGGTAAACAGCTAATGGATTTTTGCCATCTACTGTAACACCTGGCATACCATAGCCTACTGCACGGTCGGATACATTCTCACAAGCAAGTTGTAAATCAAGTGGTACAGAAATCGCGTATTGGTTATTTTCAACCATAATAATGACTGGTAATTTATGCACACCAGCAAAGTTAGCCCCTTCATGGAAATCGCCTTGGTTAGATGACCCTTCGCCTAATGTAACAAACGATACAAAGTCTTCTTTATTCATCTTACCTGCTAGCGCTACACCTACAGCATGTGGTACTTGAGTAGTTACAGGTGAAGAACCTGATAAAATACGGTTTTTCTTTTGACCAAAATGCCCTGGCATTTGACGCCCACCAGAGTTAGGGTCTTCGGCTTTAGCAAAAGCAGATAGCATTAAATCTTTAGCTGTCATACCGAAATGCAACACAACACCTAAGTCACGGTAATAAGGTGCCACATAGTCCTTTTGTTGATTAAGTGCAAATGCTGCTCCTACTTGCGCTGCTTCTTGCCCTTGACATGAAATAACAAATGGTATTTTACCTGCGCGGTTTAAAAGCCACATGCGCTCATCTAATCGTCTAGCCATCAGCATTGTTTCGTACATGGCTAGTACATCTTCTTTTGTAAGTCCTAACGCTTTATAGTCAATATGTTCTTTCATCCCAAATCCCCCTTACTTGTGAATCGCTAATCCATCAATCGCCATTGAAGCTTCTGCAAAAACCTCACTTAACGTTGGATGTGGATGGATGGCTAAGCTAATTTCCCATGGCGTAGCGTCTAGCACCTTGGCTAATGCCGCTTCTGAAATCATATCTGTCACATGAGGCCCTACCATATGCACACCTAATAAATCATTCGTATTTTTATCTGCAATCACTTTTACAAAACCAACTGACTCACCATAAACTAAAGCCTTACCATTCGCTTGGAATGGGAATTTACCTACCTTAATATCAAAGCCTGCCTCTTTAGCTTGTGATTCGGAGTAACCAATACTTGCTGCTTCTGGGTACGAATATATGCAACGTGGTACATCTAATCCATTAATATATGTCGTTTCACCTTTAATAATATGCTCAACAGCTGCCATACCTTCATTAGAAGCAACATGTGCTAATTGAACGCCACCAATGACATCGCCAATCGCATAAATATGTGACTCTTTTGTTTGGTAGTTTTCATTCACCTTAATAAACCCATGCTCCACTTCAATTTCTGTGTTTTGCAAGCCAATATCATTAACATTACCCGTGCGACCAATACTTAAGAAAATACGCTCGCCTTCAAATGACTGTACCTCGCCGTTTACTTCAGCTAGTAATGTCATATGTTCGCCCTCGCGTGTAAATGAGTCTGTTTTAACGACTGCATCAGTAATTAAATTAACCCCACGCTTTCTAAGTTCAGCTGATAATGTTTTCGAGATCTCTGTATCTTCTTGTGGCAATAAGCGGTCACCTTGCTCTAAAACTGTTACTTCAACACCAAAATCAATAAACATGGAAGCCCACTCTACACCAATAACACCGCCACCAATAATTAAAATAGATTTAGGCAACTCTTGAATGTTTAATGCATGATCCGATGTCATCACATACTCACCGTCTACGGGAATGCCTGGTAATACACGTGGTGTTGTGCCAGTAGCAATAATTACGTTCTTTGGAATCAAAATCGCATTTTCAGAGCCATCCACCATTTCAACTGAGACAGTCCCTGGCATTGGTGAGAAAATAGAAGGGCCTAGTATACGCCCAAAACCTTCATATACATCAATATGACCTTTTTGCATTAAACCTTGTACACCTGAATATAATTGTTGAACGATAGCACGTTTACGTTCTTGCACACGATTGAAATGTAAAAATACACCTGTTGCTTCTACACCGTAACCTGCTGCATCTTGCTTAAGTGTGCGGTAAACTTCTGCACTTCTTAACATGGCTTTACTTGGAATACAACCTCGATGAAGACATGTGCCTCCCATTGCTACATGTTCTACAATCGCTGTTTTCAAACCACTCTGTGCCGCACGAATTGCTGCGACATAACCGCCAGCACCTCCACCAATAATGACTAAATCATACTCATTTGTCATTGCCATTCTCCTTTCTAAAAAAGCTACCTCTCACGCGAATGCTATTCGTTTGTAAGGGTAGCTTTGTTCATTAACGTTTGTGTAAAATATTTTTTTCGTTTTTCACGAATTGGCTGCGAGACTTTGCCATACGTGCAATACGATCTTCTGCTAAATGGTTAGCTGCTACATAAGTTGGCACGTTTTTCTCTTTTGAAATAGCGAAGATTTTTTCTAAACTTGTATAAATCGTTTCTACTCGTTTCATGGCACGCTCTCTGTTATAACCATATAATTCGTCTGCTACATTAATAACGCCACCTGCATTAATGACATAGTCGGGTGCGTATACAATACCAAGCTCATGTAATTTGTCACCATGTTTAGAATCTTTTAATTGATTATTAGCTGAGCCAGCGACAACTTTTGCTTGTAACATTTCTAATGTCTCATCATTAATAATACCACCTAGTGCGCAAGGTGCAAAAATATCAACCTCTTGTGCGTAAATTTCATCAGGTGCTACGGCAGTGGCATCATATGCTTCAACAATACGTTTTACCGCATCTTGATTAATATCTGTCACAATTAACTTTGCCCCGTCTTTATGTAAATAATCACATAAATGAGACGCTACATTACCTAATCCTTGGACAGCTACTGTGCGATCTTTTAGCATATCTGTGCCAAACGCTTCTTTCGCTGCAGCTTTAATCCCTAAATAGACGCCATATGCTGTTACAGGTGATGGATTTCCTGACGAACCAAACGCAGGTGAGATCCCTGTTACATAATCTGTTTCTTCATGTATAGTATCCATATCACTCACAGTTGTACCCACATCTTCTGCTGTAATATAACGACCATTTAAACTTTGAATAAAACGACCTAATGCTCGGAACATTTCTTCATTTTTGTCTTGGAATGGGTCTCCAATAATTACTGTCTTTCCGCCACCAAGATTTAAACCTGCTGCTGCATTTTTATACGTCATACCCCTTGCTAAACGCAATGCATCTTCAATAGCTTCATCTTCTGTTGCATAAGACCACATACGTGCTCCACCTAGTGCAGGCCCTAATGTTGTATCATGAATGGCAATAATTGCTTTTAAACCTGATGCCTCATCATTACAAAAAATCAGCTGTTCATAGTCATACTTGTTCATATACTCAAAAATTTTCATAACGACATCCCCTTTAATTCATGCTTATTATTATTCATTTTTAGTATATACAGCATTTCGTAAGCGCTTACGATACTGTATCTCTAATTTTTACATTACTGATATTTACGTATAAACGCAACTCTTTTCTGCTTATTTTTATGTAAATAATACTTTTTTAAATTTACTGAAAATTCTTTTAATTATTGTATTCATGCGCTTCATCGCTACATTATGTAGTATTTTTATTATACTGAAATATTTTAAACCCTCTTTCATGCATCCGAATTTTCTATGACACTTCAAGCCGTCTTCTTGACTTTGTCACAATGACAGGTAAAATTTAAGCATAGGTTAGAGGAGGAGAGGAAATGGCTCGTTTTGCCGCATTTCTCGTTTTATTAGTCCCTGGAGTAATGGCTGCAGGTGGCATTAAATTGATGCGTGACACATTATTTGGAAAATTAATTGCACCACTACCATTCTTATGGTTGCAATTTATTATTGGCGTTATTTTATTTGTGATTGGTTTTGGTTTCTTCGCTGGCTTTTTACTTCACAGAGACCGAAAAAATGGTAAAGTGGCACAGCGCTTTCAAAAAAAATAAAAAGAAGGGGGCTAAGCCTCCTTCTTTTTATTTGCTCGTTATCGCGCAATACCGATTCGCTTTTGTTGATAGGCATTGCTTTCCATAATATTCAACACACAACTCGCTACAGCTGCACGAGTAATTTTTTCTGGATTTTCAGGCAAATAGTCGGTCGCCATTCGATAAGTTAATGCATCCCCATCTATTAATGCTGTCGGACACACTAATGTCCAATCTAATGTACTCTCTTGCAAAATCGTAAACATCGTGTGATGGTCCTCAGCCGCTGTTGTACTCCTACGTTTGGATTCACCAGTTTGATAACGTAATAATTGCGGACTTTCTTTACTGTTTAAAATAGCGGCTGTACTTACAACAATAATTCTCTGTACATTTGTTGCTGTCATCGCCTGGACAACAAGTGCCATGTTTTTTTGCAATACATTATTTTGATCTGTACCTAGTGCGCTAATCACAACGTCACAACCTTGTATTACTTCATTAACGGCTTTTGAATCTGTAGCATCTCCTATAATCATATGGGCATTTCCTGCACGCTCAGAACGCACAAGCGCCTGTATAGTATGCTTTTCACTTGCTTGTGCTATTACTTGTCGACCTGTGCGACCTACACCAAATAATGCAATCTTCATAAAATTCGTTGTCCTACCTTTTCTGGATAATCTGTAATATAGCCAATGATAGCACGATGTGGACGAGCAAGGTAGGTTTCATCTCCTGTAATGTGATACAAACGCACACCTAAAGAAGCATCTGCTGCTTGATTTAATAAATCATCTTTATAATATTTTCGGTGTGCATGTACATAACGAATTGGCAATGTGTGAAGGGTTGACCAATCCGTATCTTTTACGACAAGTAAAGCTAAGTCAATATCTGGTCGTTCATCGTGAACGATATGCACGATTTCTTCACTAAATGTAGAAATATGACTTCCTCTTGGCAACACCATCTCTCGAACTAACGCTCTCAGCGCTGATTCTTGTAGTAATGTTTCTTTCTTCAATTCAACATTTAATGGATATGCATATTGTATAGCCCACTCTTGCACTTCTTTAAATGTTGTAATGCGATCCCCCACAAAACGCCGGGTCAAGCAGCCTCCTTGCTTTAATGCGAGTAGTTGTTGAACGGTTAACGCATTAACAGCCATACGTTTTCCTGTCATACGATATAACGTATCATCATGAAAAACGACTGGAATCCCATCTTTTGAAAATTGTATATCTAATTCAACACCCGTCGCGCCAATTATCCTTGCCTCTTCAAAAGCTGCCATCGTATTTTCAACCGCCGTTTGAGAGCCTCCACGATGTGCAAAGACATCTAAATTTTTAGACATTTAACTCACCAAATTCCAATTTAAAGCGCCCCTTTTTCTCTTTAGTGAAAAGGGATGATTTTTTACCAATCTGTATATAAGTGCCGGGATGTGCAATTTTTGTCACTGTGATTTCTTCTTTACCAGTTTGACGTACTTTATCCATCATCTCTTTAATTTCAAAATCTTGCCTCATCATCTCATCTAACATTTCTTCGTGAGCAGATTGCACTTCTTGATATGTTTGTTGTTGAGAAGCATCTTTAGCTGGCATCGCTTCAAAATTAATCAGGATTTTTTCATATTCTGCTAATTTTTGTTGTTGCTCTTTATAATGTTGTGCGTGTTCTTGAATTTTGGCATACACTTCTTTTTTATTGACACTATCAATAATCAAATTGGTACGTCTTTCAAGATGATTACCAGAAATTGCTGTGATAATGCTACTTTTAGCAATGGCTTCACCACCCATAATTTTGCCTTTATGCTCATTCATTGTAATCGTATGCGCTTTCAGATTGGAACCTAAAGCATAAGCGCCAATATTAATTTCTTCACCTGCTATTAAGTTAGCTTCATTCACATGTTTAACAAAAATACTGCCACCTGCTTCTATCTGTGTTTTACCTAGGCCAAAAATACCACCTCGAATATAAATATCTCCTTCTAGTGATTTGATTAATTCAGCTCCGCTCACGCCTTCTGCTGCTTCAATTGAAATATCACCTTTCGCAATTACTCGATAACCCGAACTCACTGTGCCGCGAATCGCAATTGAACCATCAAATTGAAGGTTGCCTGTTTCAACACCAACATCACCAGCGATTGGCAGGTGATGACTCACCTTAATCATACCCTTCTCATCATCTAAAATACCCGAAATTTTAGAGCGTATAACAATTTTCCCGTCTTCTTCTACCTCATAAGAAGATTTTTTATCATAACGTATTGGTAAGTCGCGCCCCTTTTTTGCAGGGATAGCGTCACCAAATACGTTGTAACCTGGTTCACCTTCCGTAGCTAACTCCTTCTCACCTAACCAGCTACCTTCTGTAATTT
This sequence comes from Lysinibacillus alkalisoli, assembly GCF_014643595.1. Taxonomy (GTDB): domain Bacteria; phylum Bacillota; class Bacilli; order Bacillales_A; family Planococcaceae; genus Metalysinibacillus; species Metalysinibacillus alkalisoli. The sequence goes on along the minus strand of NZ_BMJT01000003.1, from coordinate 181,442 downwards.
CCATAATAAAGTTCATATCATAATAGTCTGCTTTTCCATCTTCTTTAATTACGGGTTTACGCTCTGGTTTAGGTAAATATGTAATCTTAGCGTCTTTGCCATTAATTGGCTCTATTCCTTGTGCAATGAGTACCGCTTTACTTGGTACAATCATGGACATCGGAACTTGTTTAATACCATATGTAATTTTATGTTGTTGAAGAGCAGTTGTAATTTGCTGTTGAATGCGGGTTTCTTCTTCTATTAGCGTTTGCAGCGTTTCGTGCACAGTAATGGTCGCAGACATTTTGTCACGCGCCACATCTACTTCGATATTAGGTAACCATGTGCCAACATCTAGCCATTCATCTTTTGCTTGCTCTAATGCATTTTTTAAAATCGAAAAATTAGTCAATTTCACACGCGGATTAGCACGCAGTATGACATCAAATTGCTTAAGTGAAAAACCACTTACTTTTACTTTAATTTGCACCTTTTCATTTTGTTCTGCTAAAGTAAAATAATCATTTTCTATTATTGTCATATGTACACTCCTTTCCTCTTTTCTCTTAGTATAATCAATCTATGACTGTTTGTTTAGTCGTTATCATTTGTTTAAGTCTTATATACCCATCACTCTTTTATATAAAACTACTTTAGGACTATCTATATATTTATTTTTCTACATATTATACTAAAAAATGCTAATTACGTGTGGATGCGTAATTAGCATTTTTTCATTTTAAATACGTACTAACTTTGGCAATAAATTGCGCATTGGAAGGTTTCTCTTCGTCCCCAAAAATCTCTTTTTTTGTTGCTGTAGTAGGTTTGCTCCAAGATTGCGTAATAGCAGTTCGAATCGCTCGTTCAACACTATCACTTGAAGCATTATGTGCAAGTGCAACTTTAGGATAAACTTCTCTCGTTATTGCATTAATAATTTGATGATGCTTATAAACGAGTAAAATAGCTTCGACTAAATACGTAAATCCTTTTAAATGCGATGGGATACTTAAATTTTTTAACAAAGTCATTACTTGTTGTTCATCTAGTAGTTGTGATGTCGCTTCAGTTTGCATACTATGGATAATTTCTTTTTCTAGTTGCGCCAAATCAAATGGTTTAGAAATGAAATAATGCGCGCCATAATTTGCTGCTCGTTTGATAATTTCATCTTTAGCAAACGCTGTACACATAATGATTTTAACTTCATCTATTTGTGTAACATCAGAGTTTGCAATATGCTCTAACACACCCATGCCATCAAGTTGGGGCATCACATTATCTAATAAGACAACGTGTGGACGATGCTGCTCAATCATCGACACACACTCTCTGCCATTAGCTGCTGTTGCCACAATTTTAATTATTGGATGTGAGTGAAAGTGTTCTTGTAAGACTTCAATTATCTCGTTGCTATCATCTGCAACAACTACTTTAATTTGATCCACATCCATTTCCCCCTTCACTATAACAATTATGTTATAGCTAAAAATGACAAAACCCTTCTCATACCATATACCCTATTTTTCGTCTTTTCAAACAAAAGCTTGTATAGAAATGGGCTAAATTTAACGGTACTATGAGTATTGTGACATAAAGATACGTATGGTCACTTTCTATAACTTTCGATATAACGTTAATCGTTATATCTTCATTATACTATGTTCAGTGCTAACTTTTCACCTCGTAATACACTTTCAATCACGATAAAAAAACGAGAAATACAGCGCTTCAGCTTAAATTCCTCATTTTTTTACTAATTCCCCATTTTTCAACAAAGGAGATTTTTTACATATGCAATTGTTTTTTGCGCTCATCTGCCATCTCTCTTAATTCTTTGGCATGTTGTAGTGTCAAGTCTGTAATCTCTGCACCGCTCATCATGCGGGATAATTCTTCAATTCGTGCTTGCTCATCAATTTCCGTTAATGATGTATAGGTACGATTTTGCTCTACTTCTTTTTTAATAAAATAATGATGGTCTGCCATAGCTGCAACTTGTGGCAAATGTGAAATACAAAGCACTTGTGAGTTAACAGCAATAGCTGCAATCTTCTCAGCAATCGCTTGTGCAACTCGCCCGCTAACTCCTGTATCTACTTCATCAAAAATAATAGATGTCACACCATTATTGGAAGAAAAAATCGTTTTCAATGCTAGCATCATACGTGACAACTCACCACCTGAAGCAATTTTAGGCAATGATTTAGGTGGTTCACCTACGTTGGTGGAAATATAAAAAGCAATTTCATCTAGACCATTTTGGTCAAATTGTACGGCTTCATTAATATGCACAACAAATTTAGCCTTCTCCATATGTAATAAGCGTAGCTCTTTCATAATGGCCTCACTTAACTGCCCAGCTGCTTGTTTACGAATAAGAGAAAGACCTTGTGCGAGCTCTGTTAATGTCTCCTTCATCTCAATCACTTGTTGTTCTTTTTTATGCAATGTTTCATCATGGTGCAATAATTCATGTAGTTCTTCTGAGATTCGAGCTTCATAGGTTAAAATTTCTTCAATAGTAGCGCCGTATTTGCGTTTCATTGTTTGGATCGTTGTTAAACGCTCTTCAACCTCATTTAATCGCATGGGGTCAAACTCTAACGTATCTAAATTACTTTGCGTTTGATAACTTGCATCCTCCAAAGCATAAAATGCAGATGAAACTGCTTCTGCTGCCTCTTTAAATTGGTCGTCAAGATTAGCGACATCTTGTAAGGCTTGCATCGCATGCCGAATAAAATCTAGACCGTGTTGCTCTCCAGACAATGCTTCATATGCAATATTAGCAGACTCATAAATTTTATTAAAATTCATCAGTTTTTTTCGTTCTTCATGTAATATTTCTTCCTCACCTTGTTGTAAGGCGGCAGACTCTAGTTCATTTAATTGAAATTGATATAAATCAATACGTTGTGCAATACGTTGTTCATCAATAGATACTGCCTCAAGCTCTCGTCGCAACTCCCGATATTTTTCATAAGCCGTCACATAGTTTTGTTTTAAAGGCTGTATCATATCCCCAGCAAAATAATCAAGTAATTCAATATGGCGTTTTTCATCCATTAATTCTTGATTCTCATGTTGCCCGTGAATATCTATCAGATAAGCGCCAATATGACGCAAAACAGAGAGCGGTACTAACTTGCCATTAATGCGACAAATGCTTTTCCCTGCGTCTGTTAAATCACGCCGTAAAATAATCGTGCCTTCTTCAACTTCAATACCAGCTTCTTCTAGTTTTGTAAAAACAGGATGAGATTGTGATGTGATTTGAAATAAACCACCCAATTCTGCTTTTCTAGCACCATGTCGAATAAACTCTTGTGAGCCTCTACCACCTGCTAATAAATGAACAGCATCAATAATAATTGATTTACCCGCTCCTGTTTCTCCTGTTAATACGGTTAAACCATTAGCAAAACTAACGGTTAAATCTTCAATAATCGCGAAGTTGCGAATACTAAGCTCTCTTAACAAAATCCATCACCTCAAAGTTAAAGCATTTCTAGTAAACGTTCTTTAATACGTTCTCTCTCTTCTTCATTGTGACAAATAATAAGGATTGTGTCATCCCCTGAAATGGTCCCCATAATCTCTTCCCAGTCTAAATGATCGAGTAAAGAGGCAATGGCATTGGCGTTACCAGGCAATGTTTTCATTAGTAAAAAATGCGTTGCCCCATCAATACTCACAAATGCATCAGCTAATGCACGGTGTAGTTTTTGGATAGGATTAAAACGTTGGTCAGCAGGTAAACTATATTTATAACGCCCATCTTGTAGCGGTACCTTCACTAAATGCAATTCTTTAATATCACGCGACACGGTTGCTTGCGTCACATTATAGCCGGCATTTTTCAAATGTTCGACTAGGTCGTCTTGTGTTTCAACCTCGTGATTAGCAATAATATCCCGAATCCGGATATGACGTTGGCCTTTATTCATATTATCCACCTCTTATAAATAATTAATGATTTGTATAAATACACTAACACTTTATGCATAAAAGTACAAGAAAAAACACGTTCAGCGTACTGAACGTGTTTTACTTTAGTTGTTGATGAGCCTCTTTAACTAGCATATTAAAGTCAGTAAAGGCTGTGATATTTTGCGCTTCATTAGGTTTCACTAAATGGAATAAAAATTCAATGTTACCTTCACCACCTGTAATCGGTGAATAGGTGGCATTCTTTACAACAAAGCCAACTTCAGCTGCCATTTGTGCTGTTTTTTCTAATACCATAAGATGCACAGCAGCATCTCGTACAATGCCCTTTTTTCCTACATGTTCTTTACCTGCTTCAAATTGTGGTTTTACCAAAGCAATCACATCGCCTTGCGGTAGTAAAATTTGATACAACACAGGTAAAATAAGCGATAATGAAATAAATGAGACATCTATTGTAGCAAAATGCGGGAGCCCTTCTGTTAAATCACTCGGTGTTGTATAGCGAAAGTTCGTGCGTTCCATCACAGTAACTCGCTCATCTGACCGTATCTTCCACGCAAGTTGATTAGAGCCAACATCTAAAGCATAACAATGACTGGCACCGTTTTGTAATGCGCAATCTGTAAAGCCACCTGTGGATGAACCAATATCTAGCATTAGCTTATTTTGTACAGTAACATCAAAATACGTTAACGCTTTTTCTAGTTTCAAACCACCGCGGCTCACATATTTTAATGTTGAACCTTTTACTTGAAGTGGCGCATCAATCGCTATTTTTTCACCTGCTTTATCAATGCGCACTTCATTGGAGAAAACGAGACCTGCCATAATATGACGCTTTGCTTTTTCACGTGTTTCACACAAGCCACGTTCTACTAGTAAAACATCCACACGTTCCTTTGGTTGTTTTGTCATAGTCATCCTACTTCTTTAATGGTACAAGTTTACGTACTCGTGCCATTGTTTCATCTGTTGTTACATTAATTTCTTCTAATAATTGATTCACATTACCATGCTCAATGAACTCATCAGGAATCCCGATGCGATCTATTGTCGCCGTGTAATGATGATCAGCAGCAAACTCTAGTACAGCACTGCCAAAGCCACCTGCTAAAACCGCTTCTTCTAACGTAATAACAGGCTTTTGTTCACGCATAATACGATGCAGCATCTCTTCATCTAATGGTTTAATAAAGCGTGCATTCACTATTTCAACATCAATGCCTTCAGTAGCTAATTGTGTTGCGGCCTCAAGCGCCATCGGAATTGTAGTGCCAAAGGTTAAGATAACGGCATCTTTACCTTCACGCAATACTTCCCAACTGCCGATTGGCAAAGCTTTAAGCTCTTTATCCATAGGTACACCTAAACCATTACCTCTCGGATAACGCAAAGCGATAGGACCACCATCGTAATCAATTGCTGTTTTTACCATATGTTGTCCTTCGTTTTCGTCTTTAGGCATCATAATAACCATATTTGGTAACGCACGCAAAAATGAAATATCAAAGACACCTTGATGAGTCTCTCCATCTGCCCCAACTAAACCTGCTCGGTCAATTCCGATAAACACATTTAAATTAGGTCGTGCAATATCATGCAATACTTGATCATATGCGCGTTGTAAAAAAGTAGAATAGATCGCTAAAAACGGTTTCATTTTCTGTGTGGCTAAACCTGCTGCCATTGTTGCGGCATGTTGCTCAGCAATCCCTACATCAAAGAAACGATTTGGGAACGCTTTCGCAAACCCTTCTAATTTAGAACCAACCGGCATTGCTGGTGTAATCGTAGCAATACGATTATCATCTGTTGCTATTTTCGTCACAGTATCTGCAATTAAACTACTCCAAGCAGGACCTTTGACAGCTGATTTTACAAAATCACCTGTTTCCATCTTATAAGGACCTGTACCATGCCATGTACCAATCGTATCTTCTTCAGCTGGTTTATACCCTTTACCCTTTTTCGTTAGTACGTGTACTAATACGGGGCCTTCTACATTTTTTGCATAGTTCAATGTCGTTTCTAATGCCTCAAAATCATGCCCATCAATCGGGCCTAGATATTTAAAGCCCATCTCCTCAAAGAACACACCTGATACCACTAGATATTTTAAGCTGTCTTTTACACGTTCAGCTGTTTGTGCTAATTTACCACCTACAACAGGGATTTTATGGATTAAAGATTCCATCTCTTCCTTTGCCTTAGCATATTCTTTAGCTGTACGTAAACGGCCTAGAATACTATGCAGTGCACCAACATTTGGCGCAATTGACATTTCATTATCATTTAAAATCACAATCATATTTGTTTTAGCATGTCCAATATGATTTAACGCTTCTAACGCCATACCACCTGTTAATGCACCATCACCAATGATTGGAATAACATAATTGTCTTCTTTCTTTATATCACGTGCAGCTGCCATACCCATTGCGGCAGAAAGAGACGTCGAGCTATGACCTGTTTCCCACTCATCATGTTCACTCTCCACAAGCTTTGGGAAACCACAAAGCCCTTTGAACTGACGTAGTGTATCAAATTGACTCGCACGACCTGTTAAAATTTTATGCACGTAAGCTTGGTGGCCCACATCCCATAAAAATTTATCTTTTGGGCTATCAAACATTTTATGCAACATAATCGTAAGTTCAACAACACCTAAGTTTGGCCCAATATGACCACCCGTTATTGAACACTTTTCAATTAAAAAAGTACGAATATCTTGTGCCAATGTTTCTAGCTCTGATTTCGATAAACTTTTTAAAAAGGATGGACTCGTAATTGTCGTTAAATCCACCTTCCTCACACACCTTTTCATAAATGTATTCACCGTTTTCAACATTATAACAGCGTTATTGATTGGTACAAAATAAAACCCTCATATTGATAGGATACTCACATATTTTAGCATAGTATTGCTTTGAAACACGTATTAATGTCTTGAATTATTTGTTACGTTTCACAATATAATTTGTTAATTCTTCCAATACAACTGCATCTTTGTTAATTTGTGCTAATGCTTGCAGAGCAGCCTCGTAATGCTCTATTAATTTTTCTTTAGCTCCTGCTAACGTTAATAAAGCAGGGTATGTGCTCTTATCACTAGCTTCATCTTTACCTGCTGTTTTGCCTAACTCTTCTGTAGTACCTTCCACATCTAAAATATCATCTTTAATTTGGAAGGCTAATCCAATATGATATGCAAAATCAACAAGGTGACTGCGTTCTTCTGCTGTGGCATCTGCTAAAATAGCACCCGCTTCAATGCCAAAACGTAATAGAGCACCTGTTTTATGAATATGCACTTGTTCAAGTTCTGCTAATGTTAGCTGTTTTTGTTCGCCTTCAATATCAAGTACTTGACCACCTACCATACCTTCAGCACCCGCTGCCTCACTAAATAGATGAATAAGCTCTACCTTTTGCTGCGGTGTCAACTCTGGCATGCGGGCAATCACACCAAAACTTAACGTATTCAACGCATCACCTGCTAAAATAGCTAATGCTTCGCCAAATACTTTATGATTCGTTAATTTACCTCGGCGATAATCGTCGTTATCCATACTTGGCAAATCATCATGAATTAACGAATATGTGTGTACCATTTCTAATGCAGCACCTACTGTGTAGCCGGTTTTATATGTTTTATTAAACAAGTCTAAAACCGCTAACACAAATAATGGTCGCACTCGCTTGCCGCCTGCTTCTAAAGAATAAAGCATCGCTTCTTTTAAATTTTTTGGTATATCTAGTCTTTTTACTTCCCCGTACATCGTCTCTTCAATCATTGGGATGTGTTGCGTCATAAAAGATTGTAATGTTGTCATGCTTATTCCCCTTCCACAAACGGTTGTTCGTTACCATTTTCATCAATAATAGAAGCAATCTTCTTTTCGGCTACTTGTAGCTTTTCTTGACAGATTTTAGATAACTTCATGCCTTGTGTGTACAAGTCAACAGCTTCCTCTAATGTTGCCTCGCCACTTTCAAGTTGTGCAACGACTTTTTCAAGTGCTTCAATCGCTTCAGAAAACGTTAATGACGTTGTCATAATTTATCTTCCACCTCTATATTTATAATTTGTGCTGTCGCTTTTCCATCTTTAAATTGAATGTGTACTGTATCATGTTTTTGTAATTTTGTCACAGAGGACACAATTGCTTCATCTTTATATGTGACTTGAAAACCTCTCGTCAAGGTTTGCATAGGGTTCAATGTCGTTAAAGCACGCACTGCACCGTCAAAGCGCTGTTTAGCATTACTTTCTTGCTGAAGTATATTGCGCTGTAAACGCTCACCTAATGTAACGAGTTGTTGACTCACCTGTTCTAGTTTAGCTTTTGGACCATGTTGTTGCAAACGATATTGCAATCTTTCCATTTGCTGAGTATATTGCATATTTTTCATATGTAATACTTGTGGCAAACGCGACTCCAATTGGGCTAATTGTTGTATAGGCTCTCGCAGTAAGCGCTGTGGATCTAACAATACATAGGATTGTGTGAGATATTGTAAGCGCTGTTGTTGTTTCGCTAAATTGGTATTTAGCATATGACTGATACGTGTTTGGTAACTATACACTCTTTCTTGTAATTCCTTATCGTCTGGTACAGCTAGCTCCGCTGCCGCTGTAGGCGTTGGGGCACGTAAATCAGCAACAAAATCGGCAATTGTTGTGTCAGTTTCATGACCTACTGCACTAATGATAGGAATTCTACTTTCGAAAATAGCACGTGCTACGACTTCTTCATTAAAAGCCCATAAATCCTCAATAGAGCCACCACCTCTACCACAAATAATAACGTCAGCTCGCCCTAACATGTTCACTTGTTGTATACGTTCTACAATCGAAGGTGCAGCTTGTTTCCCTTGGACAAGTGCAGGATAAATTTCAATTTTTGCTTGTTGATACCTGCGATTAATGGTCGTACAAATATCTCGAATAGCAGCCCCTGTTGTTGCTGTAATAACAGCGATTGTTTTAGGGTATGTAGGAATCGTTTGTTTCCACTGTGGTAAAAATAACCCTTCTTTTTGCAACTGCTCTTTTAATTGATTAAAAGCAACAAATAAACTTCCAATACCATCAGGTTGCATGTCTTGTACGTACAATTGATATGTACCATAACCTTCATATACATTGACATCCCCTTGAATGAGCACTTTCATGCCATTTTCGGGGCGAAAGCTCAGCTTCTGCGCTTGTGTTTTAAACATTGTGGCATTGATCCGTGTTTTCTCATCTTTTAATGTAAAATAAATATGGCCTGAGGTATGCAGTTTAACATTGGATAACTCCCCTTGTACAAAGACATTACGCAAATGAGGATCTACCTCAAATTTTCTTTTAATATATTTTGTTAATGCTTGAACGGTTAAATAATTTGTCATACACACACTCCTCGCAAAAAAGAAGGAGGCTCCCTTTTTGGCAAGCCCCACACTTTTACTTAACTGTATTTTCTGCTGCTTTTACGGTGTTATCCAGTAACATCGTAATCGTCATTGGACCAACGCCACCTGGTACAGGTGTAATATGTGAAGCGATGCCTTCAACCGCTTTAAAATCAACATCACCACATAATTTATTTTGTTCATTGCGGTTAATACCAACATCAATTACCACAGCACCTTCTTTTACATGTTCCGCTGTAATAAAGTTTGGTCGCCCTACTGCTGCAATAATAATGTCGGCTTGTTTTGTATAATAAGGCAGATTTACTGTCTTTGAATGTGTATAAGTTACAGTTGCATCTTCATTTAACAATAATTGCCCCATTGGTTTACCTACAATGTGGCTACGTCCTACAATTACAGCATGTTTGCCTGCCACTTCAATACCACTATACGCTAGTAACTTCATTATGCCATATGGTGTACATGGTAAAAACGTATCTTGTCCTAACATCATCTTACCAACACTTACTGGTGAGAAGCCGTCGACATCTTTCGCTGGTGTAATAGCGCCAATCACAGCATCCTCATCAATATGATTTGGCAATGGCAATTGTACTAAAATCCCGTGAATCGCATCATCTTGGTTTAATTTTGCGATTTCAGCTAGTAACGCTTCTTGTGAAACATCTTCTGCTAGCTTAATTAAAGCAGAGTGCATACCAATGGCTTCACACGATTTTTGTTTATTCGCCACATATGTTTTTGAAGCAGGGTTTTCCCCTACAAGAATCACAGCTAAGCCTGGTGTAACGCCTTGCGTTTTTAATGTGGCTACACGCGTTTGTACTTCCTCACGAATTTTTTGTCCAATTTCTTTGCCATTAATGATTTGTGACATGGTCTTAAGTTCCCCTTCCAAACTCCATTATTATTGTTCAATCATTTTTGATAATACGCCATTAACAAATTTAGCAGCTTTATCATCAGAAAATGTTTTACACAGTTCAATTGCTTCATTAACTACAACATTTTTAGGTGTTTCTTCCATATATAGTAGTTCAAACACTGCTAGACGCAATGCTGTCTTTTCTACTTTAGGTAAACGGTCAAAAGACCAATTTTGTAAATGACCTGCAATTTTTTCATCAATTTCTTGTAAATGATTTACTGTACCAAAAACAAGATGTTCAAAAAAAGCATTATTATTTCCCTCAATATAACTCACAGCTTCTTCTATTGTTAGCTCTGTATTATCAAGCTGAAAAAGCGCTTGTAATGCTTTCTCCCGTGCCTCACGTCGTTTCATAATTATTAGTACTCCTTCTACTTGTAGCATTAGCATTTATCATAGCATATTTTATTCTGTTACACACAGCTCGTCGTACATTTTACGTAATAAAATTCGTTTTTCAAGCAAATCTTTCACTTGTTAAATTACTGTAAAAAAAGTTGTGCTTTTTTACTCACTTCTTACAAGACTAAATAAATGAAGCGTGCTATAATAACCTCACATTAGTATAGAACGCATGAGATCTCAATAGGTTACTTTCTATTTCGAAAGTGTCGGTAAAATCTTTCATGATTTTATTGGCACTTTTTCTTATCGACAATTATGTTAACGAATTGACAAAAACCGATGACGCAATCAAAGATGCCATGTTCTATAAGTGTGAGCTTTTATTTTAACTGCAAAGGAGATTGTATTATGAACAAACAAACAAAACTTACGCTTGCTATCTTATTAAGTAATTTATTTATTGCTTTTCTTGGCATTGGTTTAGTCATTCCTGTGTTGCCAACCATTATGAATGAACTCAATATTAGTGGACAGGTCGTTGGCTTTATGGTGGCTGCCTTTGCCATTGTACAATTGATTGTCTCACCAATCGCAGGGAAATTCGTTGACTCTATTGGGCGTAAACCTATGATTATTATAGGCCTATTTATTTTTGGGGTTTCCGAATTTTTATTTGGCTTTGGTAAAACGGTGGAAATATTATTTATTTCACGTATGCTTGGTGGGGTCAGCGCGGCTTTCATCATGCCTGCTGTAACGGCTTTTATTGCAGACATCACTACGCTAGATACACGCCCTAAGGCACTTGGCTATATGTCTGCTGCTATTAATACAGGCTTTATTATTGGCCCTGGTATTGGAGGATTCCTTGCTGAATTTGGTACACGTATCCCGTTCTACTCAGCTGGTGTACTAGGTGTGATTGCTTCTATTTTATCTTTCCTTTTATTGAAAGAACCTGCACGTGATTATGAAGAAGTGAAACAAACAAGTACAACGCAAACAAAAGGGATTAAGCGTATCTTCCATCCTTACTACTTTATTGCCTTTGTTGTGATCTTTGTTTCCACTTTCGGATTAGCTGCTTTTGAATCTTTATTTAGCTTATTCGTTGACCATAAGTTTGGCTTTACTGCACGTGACATCGCGATTGTTATTACAGGTGGTGCAGTTGTAGGCGCGATTGCACAAATTTTGCTATTAGACCCACTCGTTAAACGATTAGGTGAGATTGGGTTAATCCGCTTAGCGTTATTTGTATCTGCCATCTTAGCTTTCTTAATGACAGTTGTATCTAGTTACTTTATGATTTTATTAGTAACTTTTGTCATATTTATCGGCTTTGATTTGATTCGTCCAGCCGTTACCTCCTACCTATCTAGTGTTGCTGGTAATGAGCAAGGTTTTGTTGGTGGAATGAATTCGATGTTCTCAAGCCTTGGCAATATTTTCGGGCCTATTATTGGTGGCGCACTCTTTGATCAAAATTTAAACTACCCTTACTATTTTTCAGTTGTAGTACTAGTCATTGGTGTATTAATTACGCTACGCTGGAAACGTCCTGATCTCACATAATTCAGTGCACTAACGCGCTAGCAACTTTTGTCAAACTCCTTTTTTTCAAACATTAACTTGCTATACTAAAGACGTTAATCGTTTAAAAGAAAGGAACATCTTGATGAATCAACAAACATTTAAACAAACTTCATTAAATTATGGTTATATTGTTGTAGGTGCCGCCCTTGTTGGTATTGCATATAACCTATTCCTATTACCTGCTCAACTTGCAGCAGGTGGCGTAAGTGGTATTAGTACCATTTTATATGAACTTTATGGGACGAAACCTGCCCTTGTACAAGCAATTATTAACTTGCCTTTATTTATTGTTGGCTTTTTAACATTAGGTAAAGATTTTAGCGTAAAGTCACTAATCGGGACAATGATGGTTCCACTTACTATTTTTTTAACAGAGGGATTAGTGGCCAAAGGTTCTCATGATGCTTTTTTATCTTCTATTTACGGAGGTATTGTGTTAGGTGTAGGACTTGGATTAGTGTATCGTGGAGGTGGCTCTACAGGTGGTACCGCCGCTTTAGCCCAAATCTTAAAAAAATATGCTAATATTTCAAGTGGCTTTTCTCAATTAATTGTAGATGGCTTTGTCGTTGTAGCCAGTGCCTTTGTCTTTAGCTTTGAGCTGGCATTATATGCTTTAATCTCTATCTTTGTTACGAGCAAAGTCATTGACTTTGTGCAATTACAAACGGGTGATAATAAACTTGTGTTTATTATTACTAATAACGAGGAACGCGTAACCTCTCTCATTTATGAGCATGTTAACCGAGGGGTTACACAAGTACAGTCATTTGGCGCCTTCTCCAAAAGAGAACGAGCTTTACTACTTTGTGTGATGGAACAACGAGAAGCTATTTATTTTAAACAAATCATCTCAACAGAAGAACCCGACTCCTTTGTTATCTTCTTAAATGCTTCTGAAATTTTAGGTCGTGGCTTCTCGATGGCAAAAGTATATGGAAACAAAAAATAATAAATATATAAAAAGTACAGCCGAGTAATATCGGCTGTACTTTTTCGTATGTGTTATGTTGGACACCCTATAAAAATGCGAACAAAGTTTTTACACTACTTTGTTCGCATTTTATCATTGATTAGCCATTTTAATCAAAATGAATGTCTGTAATATGTACATTCACTTCTGCTGTTTCAATTGCTGTCATCGTTTGAATAGATTGTCTGATTTGTGCTTGCATATCTTTTGCTACTTTAGGGATAGAGAAACCATATTTAATCGAACAAAAGACATCAATAATCACATCACCATTATCTGCTACACCTGATTTAATGCCTTTATTATGCACTTTTTTACCGAAGCGTTCCACTACGCCTGAAGCAAAATTACCTCTTGTTTCTGCAATACCTTCTACTTCTGTAGCAGCGATACCTGCTACAATTTCAAGTACTTCTGCAGCCACTTCTATTTTACCTAATTCTTCTTTACCTGATGGTGTCGGTTGTACGAAAGATTGTCCTGCTTTTTCAGCCACTTCTCTCATCCTTTCTCACTGTCCAAAACGATTGTGTCTTTCATTATACTATAAATAACATGTACTTTCATAAAAATCCACACAAGCTTTTTCTAGAACTTTTTATACCACAAAACGTTTACGCCCAATTAAGATAGCTAAATCTACTGTAATTTCTCTCATGCCTTCGTGTAGAAATTCATGCATTTGCTGTTCAGTAATTGTCCAGCCCAAAGGCGTCATTTGAATAAGTGCTTGCAAAGCGTCTTGTTGCAACGTAACAGTGTAACAAATATCTACTTTTTCCACTAATCCAAAGCTTTGTTTAAAACGCTCTACTGTATCCTTGTTAGAGTAAGTTTGTTTATCTGTATCAGCAAAAATGGCTTTGCGTAACTCCTGTAAATAATGATGTTGTGGTACAACCTTCATAATGAAGCCATCATCTTTTAAAATACGTGTAAATTCTTCATAATTGGAAGGTGATAAAATATTTAACACTACGTCAAATTGCTGTTTGCTAAAGGGGCTGTAAGCTAAATCTGCTACAAGCCACATCGGCGCATCATCATATTTAGCAGCAGTTAAAATGCCTTCCTTCGCAAGGTCTACCCCTATATTCACTGCTTGCTTATGATAAACTTGCGTTAAAATATCATTAATGTCGGATAACTGAGAGCCTTCACCACAGCCCATATCAACGATAGTCATGTTTTTATCCTTCATATACTGCGAAATTTTTTGCGCCAACAGCTCACTTACAGGATAAAAAAAGCGATGGTCATCACTAATCTTTCTGCGAGACTCAAATAAAGCCTTATCATATTTCGTTTTTATCGCGTGAGTGGTCATATTAACATAACCTTGCTTCGTGAAATCAAACGTATGCTGATTCTTACAAACCATACTTTTTAAATCTTTAATTTGTATAGCAGCTTGACAAATTGGACATTGAAACATTGTTTCGTACTGTTGCATATAACTAGCACTACGCATTCTTTTATTCATTTTAGACAAATTATCACCTTATTCTTTTCATACATTCCTCATTATTTTATAGGAGATGCGCACATGCTGCCATACTAATTAAAAATCTTTTTAAAATAATCCTTTATATGGTATAATTACACATCATTCGCAAGGAGGTTTTTACCAATATTACATGTCAATCTTGCTGATTTCTTTACTACTTTCGTTCTTATTTTTCTTCCTATTATTACACTTACAGTACTCACTTCACTTTCTATTACTATTGTAAAACAACAAAAGCGCCAATCTCAATTATTACAACAAATGAATGAGCGTCTACAATGTCAACATGCTACAAAAGTTTGGGACAAAGTGCCTCATAAAGAAAACGGTTAATGTCGTCTCCATTTTATATGTAACGTGCTTTACTTCCACATAATGTATTTTTAGTCAAGAATAAAAGTGATATTCATTAATAGAAAAGCCTCAGAACGATCTGTAGATTTTGACTATAGTTGTATCTATATTTTTGACTGTGAAGTAAATTAACATACGCTTGAAATATAACTTGCTAACTATTTTAAACAATAAAAAACCTCCTAACTTGTAGAGGTTAGAAGGTTTCTTTTATTATGCTTTGTTTGCTATGCCTAACACATCGTTCTCTTCCAAGAATTTTGTGTTAAATTTCGCAGATTGGAATACGTCATTGTTCATCAATGCTTCGTGGAATGGAATTGTTGTGTGAATGCCAGGGCCTGATACCTCAAACTCTGATAATGCGCGATTCATCTTTGCAATTGCCTCATCACGTGTATCTGCATGTACAATTAACTTTGCCACCATTGAATCATAAAATGGCGGGATAGTATAGCCAGCATACACTGCTGAGTCAATACGCACACCATAACCACCTGGTACAACATACGTATCTACTGTACCTGCTGAAGGCATAAAGTTTTTATAGGCATTTTCTGCGTTAATACGGCATTCAATAGCCCAGCCATTAATTTTAATATCTTCTTGCGTATACGTTAATTTTTCGCCAGAAGCAATCTTTAACTGTTGTTGCACTAAGTCAACCCCTGTGATCATTTCTGTAACAGGGTGCTCTACTTGAATACGTGTATTCATTTCCATGAAATAGAAGCGGTCTTCTTGGTAGTCATAAATAAACTCAATAGTACCTGCGCCTTCATAACTACATGCTTTTGCTGCTGTAACTGCCGCTTGCCCCATTTCAGCACGACGTTCTTCAGATAATGCTGGTGAAGGTGCTTCCTCAACAAGTTTTTGCATGCGACGTTGTACTGTACAGTCACGTTCACCTAAATGAATCGTATTACCAAAACTATCAGCAAGTACTTGGATTTCACAGTGACGGAAATATTCAATGAACTTCTCTAAATAAACGCCTGGATTACCAAACGCTGCTGCTGCTTCTTTTTGGGTAATATCAATGCCTTTACGCAAATCTTCTTCGGTGCGTGCCACTCGGATTCCTTTACCACCGCCACCTGCTGTAGCTTTGATAATAACTGGGAAACCGATTTCATGAGCCCATTTCACGCCTGTTTCAATATCTGGCACAATGCCTGTACCTGGCACTAAAGGTACGCCTGCTTCTTCCATTGTTGCGCGTGCAACGTCTTTAATCCCCATTACTTTAATAGAGTCTGAAGATGGCCCAATAAATTTAATGCCTGCTGTTTCACAAGCTTCAGCAAACTCAGCGTTTTCAGCGACAAAGCCGTAACCAGGGTGAATGCCATCCGCACCTGTTTTTTCAGCTACGCTTAATAGTGCTGGGAAGCTTAAGTAAGAGTCTTTTGATAATTTCGGACCGATACAATATGCTTCATCTGCTAATTTTACGTGTAATGCATCTGCATCTGCCTCTGAATAAACAGCGACTGATTGAATGCCTAATTCTTTACATGCTCGAATAATACGAACCGCGATTTCACCACGGTTAGCGATTAAAACCTTTTTCACTCTTCATGCACCCCTTACTCAGCTTTTACAAGGAATAATGGTTGACCATATTCCACTAATTCGCCGTCTTTAACAAGCACTTCTACGATTTCGCCTTTCACTTCTGCTTCGATTTCATTGAATAACTTCATCGCTTCAACGATACATACGATTGTTTCGTCATCCACTTTATCGCCTACTTTAACGTAAGCATCTGACTCTGGATTTGGCGCTGCGTAGAATGTACCTACCATTGGCGAAGTGATTTTATGTAATGATGCATCATCATTAACTGTCACTGCTTTTGCTGGTGCTTCTTCTTTTGCTGGAGCAGGAGCTGCCGCAGTTGTTGGCGCTTCCACTTTTGGTGCGGGTTGTACTGGTGCTACTTGTGCTGGTTTAACCTCAGTCACTACAACACCTGCATTTTTCTTTAATTTAACTTTTGCATCTTTAACTTCATACACAAACTCGTCGATTGAAGATGAATCTACTAACTTAATGATTTCGCGAATTTCTTGAATTTTGAACATTATTAACTCTCCTTATTGAATAAAATCTTTGTGACTTACATAGTCTATTCTATAGTTTTTCTGCATACTTGGAAATAGTTAATTAAATATTACACATTTATGCATAAATAATCAGCCTTTGTTTGAATAAAAACTAATATGAGTTAACCAAAACTATATTATATATAACTAAAATACACCCACTGAACGCTCGGTCACCCAATTACGGTAATAACGGATTATACAACTAAAGAATAAACATTACAGACATTTTACGCTTTATTAACATTTTAATCAATGTTTTCAGACAACTCACTCACGAATTTGTGCAAGTGAGCAGAAATATTTCGTAAAATACAGAAAATTGCATAATTTTAATAAAAATACGCCTGCAATAATTTGCAGGCGCTTATGTTTATGCACGTGAAGAATAGGAACCATCTGTTGTATTAATAACGAGCATATCTCCTTGGTTAACGAAAAATGGCACTTGTACGACTAAACCTGTCTCCATTTTCGCTGGTTTAGAACCACCAGAAGCCGTATCTCCTTTAATACCTGGTTCTGTTTCAGCCACTTCAAGTTCTACAGTATTAGGTAATTCTACACCTAATACTTCACCTTGATAAGATTGAATATGCACTTCCATATTTTCTTTTAAAAATTGTAACTCATACTCAATTTGTGTTTCTGATAATTCCGTTTGCTCATAAGACGCTAAATCCATAAATACATGTTCGTCGCCTTGTGCGTATAAGTATTGCATTTTACGGTTATCAATTTGTGCTTTTTCTACTTTTTCACCTGCACGGAATGTTTTTTCATTGACAGAACCGTTACGTAAGTTACGTAATTTTGAGCGGACAAATGCCGCACCTTTACCTGGTTTAACGTGTTGGAAATCCATAACACGGTATAACTGACCATCAATAATAACAGTCAATCCTGTGCGAAAATCGTTTACTGAAATCATGCTATATTCCTCCAATTAATTATAAAATGATTAACTCTTTTGTTGCATGTGATAGCTTTTCATTTCCTGTTTCGGTAATTAAAATATCATCTTCAATACGTACACCGCCTACACCTGGAATGTAAACGCCTGGCTCAATCGTTACTGTCATGTTGGGCATAAGTACCGTTTCACTTTTAGCGGCTAAAGATGGTGCCTCATGTACTTCTAAACCAATCCCATGACCTAATGAGTGACCAAATGCCTTGCCATAACCTTGTGATGTTAAGTAGTCACGTGCAATCGCATCCGCTTCTCTCCCCGTCATATGAGGGCCTACTTTTTCGACAGCCAGTAATTGTGAAGCCAATACAGCATCATAAATATTTTTTAATTCTGCTGACGGCTCTCCTACTGCTACTGTGCGTGTGATATCGGAAATATAGCCATTGTATAGGGCACCATAATCAAGTGTTACCATATCGCCTTTTTCAATCACTTTATCTGTTGCCACACCGTGTGGTAACGCTGAGCGTAAGCCTGAAGCTACAATTGTATCAAATGAAGATGATGTTGCGCCTTGTTTGCGCATAAAGAACTCCAACTCATTAGAGACTTCAAGTTCTGTGCGTCCTGGACGAATATAATCTACAATATGTGTAAATGCTTCATCTGCTATGGCACACGCAGCCTTAATAATAGTAATCTCTTGAGGCGTCTTAATCAAGCGAATTTTTTCAACTAAACCTGAAAGTGGTACAAGGTCCGCTGCCACTACTTTATTATATTGCTCATACACACCATAACTCATCGCCTCTTTTTCAAAGCCCACTCGTTTCACTTGCATCTCTTTTGCTTGTTTTGCTACTTCTTCAATAATAGGGCCTGTATGTTGCACAATGCGGAAATTTTCAATTTGGGCATTTGCTTGCTCCATATAACGAAAATCTGTGATAAATACCGCATCATTTTGTGAAATTAATGCCACACCTGCTGTACCTGTAAAACCTGTCATATAACGGCGATTATAGCCATTTGTAATTAATAATGCATCTACTTGTTGCTCTTTTAACGCTTGACGTAATTTTTCTAGTTTTAACATGATGTCTCTCCCTTTTCTAAAAATGTACGCAATGCCAACTCATAACCGAATGTACCTAGGCCAACAATCTGACCAAGGCAAGCTGGTGCAAGGTAAGAATGATGTCTAAAGGCCTCTCTCTTATGTACATTAGAAATATGTACTTCAATCACGGGTACATCAATACCTGCAATCGCATCGTGTAATGCAATGCTTGTATGTGTGTATGCCGCGGGGTTAATAATAATCCCTGTATATTGTTCATCTGCTGCCTCATGAAGCCAATCCACTAATTGCCCTTCATGATTAGATTGTTTACAAATGATGGTTGCTTTTTCACCTGCAATATCATGTAGACGCTGTTCCACATCTTGCAATGTTTCATAACCATAAATATGCGGCTCACGCTTCCCTAAACGATTGAGGTTTGGCCCATTTAATACTAACACCTTCACATCTCTTCCCCCTTTTTGCTACTGCCTATATTTTAGCATAATTCTTTATTATCAGTGCATTTATTTCCTCACCTTATAGGTATGATGAAAAGTAAGAAAAAAGTGCCATACGTAATATTAGTGCTTTTTGTGTTTTTTTAGTACAATACTAATATTGTGAAAAACTTTTATATAGTAAAGTGTGGTGTTTTATATGAGTAATTCTAGTCCTGTTTATGGTGGTCAAGCATTATTAGAGGGTGTGATGTTTGGTGGTCGAAAACATACGATAACAGCCATCCGTCGCAATGATAATTCTCTTGATTATTATCATTACGAAAAGCCCGTACGCCCTGTTCTTCAAAAGCTTAAAAAAATCCCCTTTTTACGAGGGATCATTGCGATTATTGAGTCAACAGGTGTCGGCTCACGGCATATGCAGTTTTCAGGCGACCGTTATGATGTAACACCTGGTGAAGAAGAGACTGCTACTAAAGAAGAGGGTTCTAAACTTCAAATGATTTTAGGCGTTGCCATTATTGGCATTATTTCTTTTCTTTTTAGCAAGTTTGTTTTTACGTTAGTTCCTGTATTTTTAGCTCAAGGTTTAGTCACTTGGGTACCTGGTAAGACAGGGCAAATTTTATTAGAGAGTGGTTTTAAATTAATTTTATTGCTCAGTTATTTATATATTATCTCCATGACACCACTTATTAAACGTGTCTTTCAATATCATGGTGCTGAACATAAAGTAATTAATTGTTACGAAGCCAAATTGCCATTAACTGTAGCGAATGTACAAGCACAATCTCGCTTACACTACCGTTGTGGTAGTAGTTTTATTTTATTTACTGTTATTGTAGGGATGTTTGTCTACTTTTTTGTGCCAACAGATCCTTTTTGGTTGCGCATTGTGAACCGTATTTTGTTAATCCCTGTTGTACTTGGCATTTCGTTTGAAGTATTACAAGCGACGAATGCTGTGCGTAATATTCCTGTACTACGCTTTTTAGGCTATCCTGGATTATGGCTACAATTATTAACAACAAAAGAGCCAAAAGACGACCAAGTAGAAGTTGCTATCGCTTCTTTTAATAAATTATTAGAAGTTGAGAAACATCCAGAAATCGCTACTACACTACATCATGACTAAAGTATGAATAAAAGAGCAAAGACTTCTCTTTACTCTCGTAATAGGCTAAGTAGCGTGCTACTTTCCCGTCATTAATCATGAATAAAACCCCCTTCATTTTGATGCCATACTCGCTCAAAACAAGGGGGTTCTTCTATTTTATAGCGCGGATATTATTTGCGTTAATAAGCTGTTGCTTCTTTCATCAAAATCATATTTTGACGAAATTCGTCTTTATCATCTATTGCCATGAGTTCTTGTTTAACAAGCCCCACACCTTCTTTAAAATAATAGTGATAAATATAGTTTTTATTAGCATATTTTTGTTCAACGAGCACTAAATTACGCTCTGTCTCACCATTAACTGTTGTCCACATATTCGTTGATAGCACAGTTACTTCTGTGTTATTTTTTTCTTTTGCTAACGCTTGACTACCAATACGCAATGGTTTAGAGATGTAGAGTGCTGTTTGATTCTCATTTAAACCATTCATCACATAATAGTCATCTGTCTCTTGCTCTTGATAAGTGGGCAATTCTAATGCATCTGTAAAGTTGGCCACATTCCATGCTTGGTCTGGACGAATCTCATAGAACAGGCTGCGTTCTATGCCATCACTCAAGATCGTATTGTAGTAATAATCACGTGATGAGTCCATAGCTAAATCCATATCACGCAATGTCATTGCACGCGCTAAAAATGCACTAAAGTGTAAGCGTGTTAACTGACGATTTGGATCAAATGCTAATTTTCCATCTGCTTGTTTAATACCTGTCGTAATATCATTTTCTACAAGTGCGTAAATCGCATCAATATTTGGTGTATTGTCATTAACATCTACAAATATAGGTTCTGTTACTGTACGTTTTAATTCAAAACCATTTGCGATAATCTGTGCCATTTGTGCACGTGTAATAGGTTCTGTTGGATTAAAGTACTCGCTTTTCTCAAATAAGCCTGCTTGAGTAGCTGCTGCAATTTGCTTATAATATACAGCCGTTGTTGGCACATCTTTAAAGTTCGGGTTCTCTACACCTTCTGTACGAAGTTCTAGTGCTTCTACTAACATTTTAGCAATATGTTGTTTTTGAATTAATGCATTGGGGCGGAATGTTCCATCACTATAACCATTAATAACTTCTTTCGAAATTAAAAAATTCACTTCAAAATAAGAACTACTCGTTGGTGATATATCTTTAAACATTTGAGCATGTCCAGTTATGGCGAAACTTCCCACGACGACAAAAGCTACAATTGTAGCCAATATTTTTTTCATGAGTTACTCTCCTTTTATATTGATATGCACAAAGCTGTTCAAGCTTATCACATTCTATATTACGAATTATGCGGTAATTTACTTACAATATGATTACAATTCTGTTACATGTCAGTAATATTACTTCCATATTATTGATGAATTACGTTTAACCACTAAAAAAAGATGCCTTTTTACACGATACTGTCGCATAAAAAAACACCTTTCCATTATGTTCAACTATTATTTTTTAAAATTCCAACTATCATTGCCGTATTTTTCAGCTTCAATTTTTTTAACATAGGCTTCTTGATCGTCTGATAATACAAATGATTCAAACGTAATATCGAGCGCTTTTGCAAAGCCCGCCTTAAAAGCCGTAACACACTCCTCAACTGTAATATGTCGATCAATTAGCGTATCCATTGCTACTGCCTTATTTGGTAAATTAATGCGCATACGCTCTTTTACAGCATCTGATGAGAATGCAAAGACAGATAATAATTTTTCAATATCTAAATGTAATAAAATTGCACCATGCTGTAAAATAACACCTTTTTGTCTCGTTTGTGCACTACCTGCTACCTTTTTACCTTCTACAACGAGTTCATACCAACTTGGTGCATCAAAACAAACTGCACTCTTAGGTTTTTTTAAAGCGTCTTGTTGTTCAGCCGTCTCTGGCACACTAAAATAAGCATCCATGCCTAAATTTTTGAAGCCTTCGAGTAGACCTTCACTTAACACTCGATACGCTTCTGTGACAGTTGGTGGCATGTTAGGGTAACTCTCTGCAACAATGATGCTATACGTTAATTCATGCTCATGTAATACAGCACGGCCACCTGTAGGGCGTCTGACAAACCCCAAGCCTTGCCTCTTTACCGCTTGCAAATCAATATCTTTACTTGCTGTTTGGAAATAACCGATTGATACTGTAGCTGGCTCCCACTCATAAAAGCGGATCACAGGTGGAATAAGCCCCTCACTATGCCAATCCATCAATGCCTCATCTAGTGCCATATTATAAGAAGGGCTACATTTTCCTGAATTTAAAAAATACCAAGTTGTCATTTTGCATTCCTCGCTTTATTTTTATAAGCTATCGCCATTCATTTTAGCAAACTCATTGGACTATCGCCACTCCATCTTTTATAATAAGAAAGAAGATAGAAAGGGGTCACATCGTTTTGAAAAGCACATTAATTACATTAGCTGTTATTATTGTTATTGTTGTTGTTTACATTTTAATAAATGGTATGCGACTAAAAAAAGCAGTAACAACTTTAACACAAGAAGACTTTATTAAAGGCTATCGTAAAGCGCAACTTATTGACTTACGAGAAGCTAAAGATTTTGAAGCAGGCCATATTTTAGGTGCACGCAACATTCCGACAACACAATTGCGCCAACGCCATAAAGAAATAAGACCTGACTTACCTGTTTATATGTATGACCAAAACTCTGGACGTAGTGCACGTGCCGCTCTCTTTTTAAAGAAACGTGGTTATCACCAGCTTTATATGTTGGATGGCGGTTTTGGCAAATGGACAGGCAAAATCAAATACAAAAATAAATAATTCATCATTAAAAGCCGTTTATGCAAAAGCATAGATGGCTTTTTTTACTTTCACCTTATATTGTTACGATCTAGCTGAGATTAAATAATATGACTATTCGCCTGTTGTTAATCACTAAAAAAGCCGCTTGGAAAGTGAATACTTCCTAAGCGGCCTTTACATATAATTAACCTTGGTAACGTAACACAGGCGTACGTGCTGCCCTTGTTTCGTCTAAGCGTGATACTACAGTTGTATGCGGAGCATCTTGTACAACTTCAGGTGTTTCTTCTGCTTCTTTAGCAATTTGAATCATAATATCACAAAATGCATCTAATGTTTCTTTAGACTCTGTTTCAGTTGGCTCAATCATCAACGCTTCCTCAACATTTAATGGGAAGTATGTGGTTGGTGGATGATAGCCAAAGTCTAACAGACGTTTTGCCATATCTAATGTACGCACGCCTAATTTCTTCTGGATGCGCCCTGATAACACAAACTCATGTTTACAATGACGGTTAAACGGCAATTCAAAGTATGGCTCTAAACGACGCATCATATAGTTGGCATTTAATACGGCATATTCTGTTACAGCTTTTAAGCCATCTGGCCCCATCGTGCGAATGTACGTGTAAGCACGCACGTTAATGCCAAAGTTACCATAATACGGCTTAACTCGACCAATGGATTGTGGTCGATTATAGTCAAAGTGGAATGAACCATCTTCTTGTTTTACTAGTACTGGCTTAGGTAAAAATGGAATTAAATCTGCTTTAACACCTACTGGACCTGAGCCAGGACCACCACCGCCATGTGGCCCTGTAAATGTTTTATGCAAGTTTAAATGCACACAGTCAAAGCCCATATCTCCAGGACGTGCTTTAGACATAACAGCATTTAAATTAGCGCCATCATAATAAACTTTACCACCTACGCTATGGATAAGTTCTGTCATTTCAATAATGTTTTCTTCAAATAAACCTAATGTATTAGGGTTTGTTAACATTAACGCAGCTGTGTCTTCACCTACAACTTTACGTAAATCTTCAATATCAACTAAACCATTTTCATCTGATTGTACCGTTACCGTTTCAAAACCTGCTACAGTAGCTGAAGCAGGATTTGTACCATGTGCTGTATCTGGCACAATTACTTTATTACGATGACCTTCACCATTGGCTTCATGGAACGCACGAATCATCATTAAAGCTGTCCATTCACCATGTGCACCTGCTGCTGGTTGCAACGTTACTTCATCCATACCTGTAATTTCTGTTAAAGATGTTTGTAAATCGTATAATAATTCCATCGCACCTTGCACAGTAGCCTCATCTTGTAAAGGATGAACATGAGAAAAGCCTGCATAACGCGCAACTGTCTCATTAATTTTAGGATTGTACTTCATTGTACAAGAACCTAATGGGTAGAACCCTGAATCCACCCCGTGATTACGACGAGATAATGCCGTATAATGACGCATAATGTCTAATTCAGACACTTCAGGTAACTCCGCTTGTTCCTCACGGATATAAGTGGCTGGTACTAAATCTGCTAAATCATACGATGGCACATCTAATGCTTCTAAATTATAGCCAACACGGCCTTCTTTCGTTAATTCAAAAATTAATGGTTGATTATCCTTATGCATGAAGAGCCCCCATTTCCGCAACTAATGCATCGATTTCTTCTTTTGTACGTAATTCTGTTACTGCTAATAGTACATGATTAACGAATCGCTCATCTACACGAGCTAAATCAAAGCCACCAATTATACCCTTCTCTAAAAGCGCCTTGTTCATAGCGGTAACATCTTGCTTTGTGTTAACAACAATTTCATTAAAATGAGCGCCTTGATAAACTACTTCAAATCCTGCTTGCTCAAATGCCTCTTTTGCATAGCGTGTTTTAGCGATATTTTGTAAGGCCATTTCACGCATACCTTGTTTACCTAATGCTGTCATTGCAACAGATGCCGCTAATGCTAATAGAGCCTGATTAGAACAAATGTTAGATGTTGCCTTATCGCGTCGGATATGTTGTTCACGTGCTTGCAAGGTTAATACGTAGCCACGTCTACCTTCGCCATCAACTGTCTCTCCAACTAAACGGCCTGGTACTTTACGCATTAATTTTTTAGTTACCGCGAAATAACCACAATGCGGGCCACCAAAACTTTCAGCAATGCCAAATGGCTGTGCATCACCAACGCAAATATCAGCGCCTAATTTGCCTGGAGGTGTTAAAATACCTAATGCTAATGGGTTAGCTGATACAACAAATAACGCCTTATGTTCATGAGCTAATTCGCCAATAGGTTGAATATCTTCAATTTGACCAAAGAAGTTAGGGTACTGTACCATAACTGCAGCTGTATCGCTATCCATTAATTGTTGTAAAGCTTCGTAATCTGTTACACCATCTTTTTGAGGTGCTGTTACCACTTCAATCGATTGACCATCTGCATATGTTTTCACTACGTCACGATACTCAGGATGTACAGCTTCTGATACGATAATTTTTTTACGACGTGTATGGCCCGCTGCTAGCATCCCTGCTTCTGCCAACGCTGTACCCCCATCATATAAAGATGAGTTTGCTAACTCCATTCCCGTTAACTCCGCAATCATTGTTTGGAACTCAAAAATAGCTTGCAATTCCCCTTGCGAAATCTCTGGTTGATAAGGCGTGTAAGCCGTATAAAACTCTGAGCGTGAAATAACATGGTCTACAATAACAGGTTTGTAGTGGTTATATACACCAGCACCTAAGAAAGATGTATAGCTTGCTGTATCTTTATTCTTTGCTGCTAACTGTGCTAACTCTTTCATTAAGGCAGCTTCTGATTTTGCTGGTTTAATATCATACATCCCTTTAAAACGTACTTGCTCAGGAATATCCTCAAATAATTCGTCAATTGATGATACACCGACTACATCAAGCATTTCTTTTTGATCTTGTTCTGTCATTGGTAAATAACGATGCTTTATCATATGTGACCCTCTTTTCCATTTATTTTGCGCGTTTATAAAAAGGTGTTGCTACTGTTTTTACTTGTAAGCGTTTATTACGAATCTCTATTTCAAATTCCTCATCAATGTTAGCAAATTCCGTTTGTACTAACGCATTCCCTACATTACGCTTAGCTAATGGCAATTGTGTACCCGTTGTTACAACACCGATTTCTTCACCATTTTTAAAAAGTTTGTACCCTGTACGTGGTATACCTTTATCAATCATTTCAATGCCAACTAATTTACGTGGCACCCCATTTTCTTTTTGCTCAATTAGAGCCTCTTTACCTAAGAAGTCGACTTCTTTTTGTAATTTCACAGCAAATCCTAAACCCGCTTCTAATGGTGAAATTGTTTCGCCCATTTCCTGTCCATATAATGGCAAACCTGCTTCAAAGCGTAACGTATCACGTGCACCTAATCCTGTTGGCAATACTTCTTCTTCAGCTAACAAAATGTCCCATAAAGCTACAATTGCGGATGGTGACCCGTAAATCTCGAAACCATCTTCGCCAGTATAGCCGCTGCGCGATAGTAAAACTGAATAATCTGATACTAATACATCTTGTTGGAAACGGAAAAATGTAATATCACGTAAATTAGTCTGAGTGAAGCGTTGTAACACTTCTTCAGCAAGTGGGCCTTGTAAAGCAATTTGGGCATAATCTGTTGAAACATTTATAATTTCTACATTATAATTCCCTTTATTTTCAAGCATCCAGCCATAATCTTTTTCTGTATTGGCAGCATTTACAACTAATAAGTATTCATTTTCTGATAATTTATAGGTTAGTAAATCGTCTACTACGCCGCCACTTTCATAACACATCGCTGTATATTGAGCTTGGTTAATCGCAATTTTACTAATATCATTCGTTAATAAATGTTGTAAATAAGATAGGGCTTCTTCGCCTTTAACTATAATCTCTCCCATGTGAGACACATCGAAAAGACCCGCTTTTGTACGCACAGCCTCATGTTCTTCTTTAATTGATGAAAATTGAACAGGTAAATCCCAACCGCCAAAATCAATCGTTTTTGCACCATACTTTGCATATGAATCAAATAATGGCGTCTTTTTTAATGGTGACATTGTCATTCCTCCTATTTACTTTTTGGCAACAAAAAAAGGACAGAGAAACCCCTTTTAGGTAGTTTCTCTGTCCTTGCACCTGAAAGTTACACCGTGAATATTCAAACGGCTTTCCCCTTTGGTGGTTAAACGAATTTTTCGTTTAACACTCTCCAGAGTTGCGTCACGTACGAGTCCTTTTGCCTGAGAGATTCATAGTTTGACTACTTGCTCCTTCGGCGGCACATTGGCTCTCTCCCCGTACATTCATCCGCTCAAGAGGTGAACTCTTGATATCATTTAGATGGCATTTCTTTTAAAAATAAAGCTTTGTTTGTGTTTATCCTACCTTGTATAAGGGTAAAACGCAAACATTTTTTTATTATCTATCAAAAAG
Organism: Lysinibacillus alkalisoli; assembly: GCF_014643595.1. Taxonomy (GTDB): domain Bacteria; phylum Bacillota; class Bacilli; order Bacillales_A; family Planococcaceae; genus Metalysinibacillus; species Metalysinibacillus alkalisoli. Next base: position 153,410 of record NZ_BMJT01000003.1, on the reverse strand, counting down.
CGAACTTTCAATTACTATAGGTTATATTTATTCGCCTTTTAACCTTCTTACTTGAAATGCAACATATTCTAAAATTTGTCGAACAGTACGCTGCTCTGTTTTTACTCTAATATGACTCGCTTGTCGGTAAAATTTCCTACGATCATAATAAAGTGATTCAAGTTCTTCTTTTGTGGAGCGTTGTACGATTGGGCGATTGACATCATTACGAATACGTTTATAAATATCTTCAAAAGTGGCATCTAAGAAAAATACAAGCCCTGTTTGACGCAAAATTTTGCGATTAGCTGCATTCATTGCGACGCCGCCTCCTGTTGAAATAATACACGCCTCGTCACGAAAATTTTGTAAAAATTCTGTTTCTAACTGTCTAAAATACGCCTCTCCATGCTGAGCAAAAATTTCAGGTATTGTCATGCCTTGTTGTCGTACAATCTCTTGGTCCATATCATAATACGGCATTTTTAATTGAAAACTTAATCTTCTACCTATTAAGCTTTTGCCACATCCCATGAACCCTACTAAATATATTTTTCGCATGGCTTCACCTTCTTTATAACTACGATTGTACACGTTCTGACACAATTTGTCTTACTATTTTTATAGTAGCACGAACATTTACAATTTCCAAATACTCATACGTTTTTAATTGTGTCATATATAAAGTAGTGAACCATAATATACCGCTTGTTAGTACAAACAATAAAGCTAAACTCAGCATTAATACTGTACCTTTTTCATTCTTTAATAACATAAAAAGTTCGCTCCTTTTGTATGCCATTTAAAAAAGTAACTGCAATCTTCATTTCATTATCATATGTGGTAAATTGAGCTTTTTTAACATTAACTAACTGGAGCTCATGTCCTAAACCTGAACGTTGTTTACGAATCAACGTATCATAACGCTCTAACATAATTGTCTCATTGCTCTTTCTTAGCACTAGTCGCTGTCCGTTATTTTCTGTTGACATAGCAAGTACATCATAGAGATACGTTTCTAAATCGATCATATAAAGCTCCCAATCCACATGTTCTTGTGCATAAGCTGTCGTATGTACATGAAAATAGAAACGCAAGGCTATAATAAGTATTGAGGCAATGATGGCAAGCACCAGTAAATTAATCATAGCTTCTATTAATGTATAGCCATTCCTTCTCATAACGTGGTGCACTTTGACTGCTCATGATAATATACACAAATACCTGCTTCTACTACTTGCCAACGATATGTAGTACCTTCAATTACCTGATGCCCTTCCTCTTGTTGTTCATAGTAAAAGCGCTTTATGCCATCTAAAGCTACGTGCGTTGCTTGCAATGACTCATACCGCATACGCATATTTTTTTGTGTGATAATATAGCCCGGCACAATCGTTGTTATAATAAGACTCACAATCATCATACCTAGAAGTGATTCTATCAAGGTAAAACCCGCTTCACATTTCACTAAATCGCACCCTCCCTTTACCTAAATTTGTTGTCATACGATAATCGCTCATACGTTCCCGAGAAAAATAATACGTAGAAAATTGTGATATGGAGCCATTACTTAAATACGTAATAATCACTAATGCGCCTATGTTTTTTAACTTCACACTAGGTGGATAAGGCACTTCCTTAATTGTTTTACCAATCTGATACACTTTATATGTCTGTTCTGTCGTCCGTAATAAAAGATGGGTTGGTACACCTGTTGCCATAGCATAGCTTTGAGTTAACGCAACATCCGCTTTCAGATTTTGAAAAAATTGCTCCATTTCATCTTTTTGTTGCGTGTGAGCGATAATACGTATACTAAAAAAAGTGATAACCCCCACTATAAGTAGCACAAGTAATGTCTCTAATAATGTGAAGCCATGTTGCTTATTCATTGCAATGCAACAGTACCATCAGCAGTAATTTTAATTGGTCTTCCATCTGGGCAAGCCTCATGATGCTCATTAATATATTTACCTGCAACTAATTGTTGTAAAGTGGGGTATGTGATGTGATCAATGCGATAAGCCTCTACTTGTCCTTGCACCATCGCAATATGTGCATCACATCCTTTTTTATCAATTGTTGCAAAATGTTGCGCAACATTAGGTAAAATAATCAGTAGTAGGATCGCTATAATAAATAACACAATTAACATTTCTAATAATGTAAAACCGTCTTGTCTTTTTAACATATGAAACCTCCTAATAAATTGTCATCATATTGTATATGGGTAGTAATAAACTAATATATGCAGCAATGATACAAAGCGCTACTAACATAAAGAGCACAGGCTGCACTAATGCTATGCTACGTTCTAACCACCTTGTGATTTGTTCATCTAATAAACTGCTATATAAAAGCAGTTCTTTACTTAATAATCCATGGTGCTCACCATGGGTTACAAATACTTCTAGTTGGGGTAAAATATAAGGATTAGTCATCACCATTTGAGTAATGGAATCGCCTTCTCGCACCCCTAGTTGTAGCTCTTGTGCTAAATACTGTAAATAATGATGATAATGCTGTTGTTTTAATAAGATAAGACTATCTTGAAGGGAAATGCCTGCATGTAGTAAGTGTCCGAGATGGTGAGTGAGTTGTCTTGTTAAAGAGGTAGCTAAAATATGGTGCCAAAATGGGATTCTTTTTTGAATCTGGAGTTGTCTAGCTATGGATTTAGTACGTAGCCACAAACGAAAGAGTAGTAGAAAGACAATAATAACTGTCATGGAAATCAGTAAAATATCAGGCATATACAAAAGCTTTTTAGCGAGTGAGACGCTATTATTCACATCATCTCTACTTTCTACGATACGTACAATTTTTGGAAAGAAAACCGTGCGAAATATAAAGAACATACCTATTAAGAATACTAATAACACAATAGGATATAATAGCGTCTGCTTTAACTTACGAGCTAATTTTTCTCGCATGTCAAATTGCAGCGTTAATTGTTGCAAGACACGTAACATTTGCCCGTCTTTTTCAGCGATAGTTAATGAAACTAAGGCAACTGATGGCAGATGTAGTTGCTGTAATACTTCGGCTACACCTAAACCGTCACGTAAAGCCGCTTCAACCCTTCGCTGAGCTAATTGAACATCCTTCACATGATAAGGTAATAATAAAGATAAAGCATCGTGAAATGGATACCCCTCTGCTAGTAACTCTTGTAACTTACGAAAAAACGTAGGAACACTTTGAATGGTAGTTTGTCTTTTTTGTCGCCATTTTAAAAAATGTTGTCGTACATTAGCGGTCATATTGGTGCTCCTGATTAACAAGTGAGCGTTGTGCTTCTAGAGATTGGTCATATGGAATTTGGTAAGCCTCTCTCTTTTGAATCGCTAAAAAGGCTTGTTCTAACTCTTCCCCGTATAACACTTCAAAAATGGCTGTTCGCTCCCCTTCAATAGTCACAAGTTGCTGGGCAACTACAGCTACAATGCTTTGTCTTAAATCTTCAAATCGCACACCCATTGCCATTAGTCGATATAAACAACCCACTGTATTTTTAGCATGAACTGTTGTAAAGATTAAATGACCTGTCAATGCTGCATCAACTGCAACGTGTGCGGTTTGATCATCTCTTACTTCACCTAACATGATAACGTCTGGTGAATGTCTTAAAATGGCACGTAGTCCACTAGCATATGTGACGCCAGCACGCTCATTTACTTGGATTTGTAAAATAGAGGATTGTTGATATTCTACAGGGTCTTCTAGTGAAATCACATTTTGGTGCAAATCTGTAGCACAATATTGAATGAGGGAATAAAGGGAAGTCGTCTTACCTGAACCTGTTACGCCTGTGAATAAAATTAGACCTTGCTCATATTGTGTTAATTGTTGTAGGAACTTAGCCATATGAGGAAAATAGCTTAATTGTTGAAGCGTGGTAGCTTGTTGCTGTGGCAATATACGAATCATTAAACTCTCTCGCATAAAAATTGAAGGTAAGGTGGAAATTCTAAAAGCAAAGATTTGTTGATAGAGTGTCTTATGAAATGCCCCACTTTGCGGTTTTCTTTTCTCGCTAATATCAAGGGACGATTGAAACTTAAAGTACGAAATAATACGCTCAGCAAAATCGGCAATAAGATGCTGTACAAAGATGCGCTCGTTAAATCGTTTAAAATAAATTTCGTATTGCTCATGATTAGGGACAATTTGAATATCTGAAGCACCAAAAGTTAGTGCCTGCGAGAGAATTTCTTCACATCGCTTTTCTGTAATGGATAAAATAGCTGCCAAAGAGCAACCTCCTTTCTCGTAATAGTTGCAGTATAGCTAGAAAATCTCTGTTTGCCTAGCCTTTTTGCTAAAGCTTTGTTTTGTAAGTCGTCCTCTTCTAAAAGCTTTATTTTCAGCACTTTTCATACAAGCTAATCGTTATTTCTTTAAAATCCATCTGTTTGTCACAAGTTTAATTAACTTGCGGTTTACATTACTCGCTCTTGTATCTTATAATGGATGAGAGAATATGTGTCTTTTTAGAGAAGGAGGGAAAGATGAATGGATAACGTATATAAAATGCTTGGATTCTGGACAGGAATTTTTGCAGTTATGTTTTATGTTGGTGGTATGAAAGAAGTTTCGTTATTATTCTTAGCTAATACTGGTCTATTTATTTTATTAGGTTTCTTAAACTTATCAGAACGTATGTATATGTATATCTTCGGCGCTTACTTAACACTATTCTTTGCCGGCTTCACATATTATACACAATTCCTTCACGTACCAGGTGGCGGACATTAATGCATAAAAGAGGGCGTACGAGTTTTCGTACACCCTCTTTTTTATGTTAGAAACCATTGATAAATGGATTATGATCCATTTCCGCTTCTGGCGTTGTCTCTCTACCATGCCCAGGATAGATTACGGTATTATCAGGTAAACTCAGTAGTTTATCATGAATCGATTTTAGTAAAACCTCTGTAGAACCACCTAATAAGTCTGTTCTGCCAATACTTTGTTCAAATAATGTATCACCGACAATAGCAAAACCATCCTCTTTAAAAATATAACTAATACTGCCTGGCGAGTGCCCTGGTGTAAATGCAACATCCATCTTAAATGAACCAATGACTAACGTTTGTTCATTTTTAATAATATGGTCATCTTGTGGTGGTGTAACCGTATAATTTGGTAGCATCGCATATTTAGCAGAACCATTCTTATGAGGGTCTGTTAGCCAATCCACCTCTTTATAATGAATATAAACAGGAATCCCAAAAGCCTCTCGCACTTCGTCTACTGCTCCAATATGGTCGAAATGGGCATGTGTTAATAAAATGGCTAATGGGGTTAAATTACGCCCTCTTACCTCCGCTAAAATACGACTAGCTTCCTCACCTGGGTCAAAGATTAAACACTCTTTCTCTTTGTTTGCTACAATGTAACAATTCGTTTGAACAGGGCCTAATGCAAAACCTCTCACACTTAACATGTTATTCACCTCATGACTATTATACCTTCAAAGTATTATTTTGACGATAAAAGTTCATAAAGCAAGACGGAATACATCTCGACAAATATTATAGAAAGCCTTACAATAGAATAGGAATATTGTTTTAACGACGATACGGTCGAAAGGAGTGTCTATAATGAACTTATTAATGGTTATTTTTGGTTTAGTTGCAATTTTATCAGTTGTAGGTACTTTCCAAGCATTTAAAGAAAAAAATATTTTGAGTATTGCTTTAAACTTGGTGAGTGCGCTAGTATTTGGTTGGTTTACAGTAATGACGATTATCCACTCTGGTTACCCACCAACAGCTTAATACTCCTATAAAAATGCTATCCTTATTAGACAAGGTAGCATTTTTATTTTGACTTTTCTTGCTATGACTGCTCAAAAAAGCCGCAAACTGATAAATATCAGTTTACGGCTTTTTATAATAACAGTTTATTTAACAGCGGATTGTTTTAAATTACCTGTTTTTTCATCATAGAAGCGCATTAAGTCACCATTAATGATAGTATCTGAGTTTTTCAACTCTAATGAAGCACGGTCAATATAAGGCTGACATGGCTCTATACTATCTAGCGGCTCTCCAGATTCGCGGTCATAACATACTTCGCCAGCATACACATACTTATCTGTTACAAAGCGACCATCACGGAAAATAACAAAATCTTCATGTTCTGGTGAGAATAAATCGGCACCTAGTTGCAAATCTTTAGATGTTTCAATACCTAATAAATGTAAAATTGTAGGACGTAAATCAATTTGTCCTGCTACTTCATCCATTACTTGACCCTCGCCTGAGCCTGGGATATGAATGAATAACGGTACTTGTTGTAATAATGCACTATCATATGGTGTAATTTCTTCTTTGTCCAAATACATGGCCATTGCTTTATTATGGTTTTCAGAAATCCCGTAGTGGTCACCATACATAACAATAATAGAATTATCATATAAACCATCTGCTTTTAGTTGATCAAAGAACTTCTTCACAGCTTCATCCATATAACGTACCGTTTGGAAATAACGATTTAACGTACCTGAATTAGAGTTATACTCTTCAATCATTTTATCTTCTTCATCTAAACGGAAGGGATGGTGATTGGTTAACGTAATTAAACGCGAGTAAAATGGCTGTGGCATATCTTTCATTAAGTCTGCGGATTGTTCCATAAATGGGATATCTTTCATTCCCCAGTTAACCGCTTCACCCTCACCAATTTCATATGAGTTCACATCATAAAATTTATCAATGTTGAGTGATTTATACATCATATCACGGTTCCAAAACGACTTATTGTTAGCATGCATGACATTTGTAAAGTAACCATTGTTACTTAAGCTATTTGCCATAGAGTTATATTTGTTACCACCATGTGTGAAGAACACAGCACCTCGACCTAAACCAAACAATGAGTTTTCAACGATAAACTCAGAGTCAGATGTTTTACCTAAGCCTGTTTGATGGTAGAAATTGTTAAAGTAATACGTATCTTTATCTTGTGTTAGTTCGTTTAAAAATGGGGTAATAACTTCACCATTCATTTCATTGTTAATTACAAAGTTTTGTAGTGACTCTAAAGAGACAGCAATTACGTTGCGACCTTTGTATTTACCAAACATCTCTGCATTAACAGTTGCTTGATTTGAACGGATATAGTTGTTTACTTCAACCAACTCACTGCCATCAGCTAACGCACGTTGTGCAGATGATTTGGATTGAATATAAATATCATATAAGTGATAGTTATACGTACCAATATTTTTTACAAGTAGCTCTCGGTCAAAACTACGTGTTAATAATTGTGGGCGTTCTGTTTCAGCTAAACCTAAATTAAGGAATAACATAGCCACTGCTAGTACAAAATAAGCACGGCGGAACTCTACATTAATTGCAGTTACTTTTTCTTTCACTTTAGGTGCTAATTTTAAAGCAATAATAAGTAAAATAACATCACTAAAGAATAAAAGGTCTGTAAAATAAATCATTTCTAACGCGGAGTTACCTAAATCTCCAAAGTTATTCGTTTGGAATAATACAGGTAGTGTGACAAAGTCATTAAAGAAACGATAGAAAACCGCATTACCATATAAAATTAATGACAATATTGTCATTGTAATGACAAGGTAACGGTTTCTCCCCTTACTTGTTTTAAAGAATAACGAAATCCCATAAATAAATAGTAAAAAGCTCAATGGATTAATAATTAAAATGACGTGTTGCATAACGTTTTCAATTTTTATATCAAAGCTTGTGTAATATACAACAACTGTCTTAATCCACGTTGCTAGTATGGCAAGAATTAGAAGCGTGTGCTTCGGCCATTTTTTTGACTCCATTCTCGACATCCTTTCTCTTTTTGTTTCGAGCGCAATCATGTGTTTAACATTTTTCATCTTCAGTAACGAATATAAAAGCATTAACAACTTTATACGGCTTTACGATTTTTAGCAAACCTTACATACTAGCTTAACAAATTTAGCTTAAATGTAAACTAATATACAGTACCTTAATATAATACGTTGTCTCACTATAAAGGTTTCGATTTTTTGCAGATTCAAGTTTTTTTTGTCGTAAATAAAGAAAAAACCACCTCATAATAGAGTTGGTTTAATCTATTACATAAATTGCGACATCAATTAACGATTTTGCTCTTTTATACGCTCTTTTGTTTCTTGTTGACGAATTAACAATAAAGCCATCTGATAATCTTTAATATCTAGTACTTGAGCTTGGTATAATTGTCTAATTTCGTCTTCCATTAGCACTAAGTCGCCAATAGGGTCACGCGTATAAATAAATGTGCCATACTCTTTTAATAAGTCATAAATATCAATCATTGATTTCATTGTACTCGCGCTCCTCTTTACACTGTATCACTCGTTGTGCCATTACAATTTGGTCTACAGGAATATCATAACTGGCATGTGGTATATGGTCTTTTATTTGTGCTTCAAATGCTAAAGCTATTGTTGGCTTATGATGTGTTGCTAAATAGCGATCATAATAACCACCACCAAAACCAATACGATAACCTTCCTTATTAAAGCCTACACCTGGTACGACGATTATATCAATCGCTGCATCGTCAATGACAGTCGTCTCACTTGGTTTAGGTTCTAATAAACCCGCATACTTTGTTTCAAGTTCTGTGAATTGCGTCAAATGATAAAATGTCATTTGTCTTGTTTTAGGTGTACATTTAGGTACTACGACCTTTTTCCCTTGAGCCCATAAAGCTTCAATAAAAGGCCATGTATTCACTTCAGGGCGGCGTGATACTGTAACTGCAACACATAGCGCTTGTTGAATCATAGGTTGTTGCAATGCATTTGTTACAATAACTTGAGACTGCGCTAAATAAACATCTTCAGATTGCTGTTGCAGCGTATGTAAAATTTGTTGACGAATTTGTGCTTTCACTATTCATTCACTCCTTTATATAAAAAAGCCAAAACCACATGGGCTTTGGCTAATAGAGCGATTACTTTGTTTCACGGTGAAGAGTGTATTTCTTCTCGCGAGAGCAATATTTGTTAAGTTCAAGACGCTCTGGATTGTTACGCTTGTTTTTCTTTGAAATATAGTTACGTTCGCCGCAGTCTGTGCAAGCTAAAGTAATGTTTACGCGCATTATTAACCCTCCCACTCTATATGTTAAATTTTTAATTTTAATGAGCATGTTTCATACGACTTTTCAATTATAACATAAAACGAAAAAAAATCTAGTATGATTTCATATTAACTTTGGGTATGCTAAAATAGCTGTATGACTACTACTAACGCGAGGTGACACTCATGTCATTACCCATTATTTTAATGGTTGCAGGTTGTATTTTAATGGCGGTTTCTTTCTTCTTTTCTACTGGAAACAAAAAACTTTCAAAAGAGATGGAAGATTTATCAATTACGGTTTTCCAAGAAACAAATGCCCTAAAAAAACGCTTGCGCATTGTTGAAGAAGAATTATTATTAGAACCGCAATTTCAAGTGAAAAAACCGCAACAAAAAAGTTCATCATTTGCTATGCCTACGACTTATACAGAAAAACCAATACATGACATTTTAAAAAGTCAAGTAATGGCTTTGCAAAAACAAGGGCTCTCTATTCACGAGATTAGTGTACGCAGCACATTAACGGAAGAACAAGTGAAATCTGTTATTGCAAATGGAGGGCGTTAATTTTGAGACAACTACTCTTTGGACTTGGTGCAGGATTATTTCTAGCAGGTGTTTTCAGCTTTTTTTACATAGAAAACATGACGTCTCCACCTAAAGAAACGCCTGTTAAAGAAAATGTTAATAAAGAAAAACCCGCTAACACCCAAGAGCAAGAACCTGTAAAAAAGAAAGCGTCACCGCAAGTTTCTGAACAAAAAGAACAACCAAAGTCGACAGAAACCATCTACCAATTAAAGATTTATAGTGGTGCAACACCATCTTCTATTGCCTCTGATTTACAAGCAGCTGGCATTGTTGACAATAAAGAAGACATCGAAATCTTTTTAAACTCCGAGCCTTATGCGACAAGCATTCAAGTAGGGGTATTTAACATCACTGCTAATATGACCATTGAGGACATCGCAGAGCTAATTACGAAACAATAGTGAAACGCAATCTGATTATCTCCCGTATTACTAATAAAGGAGTTGATTGGATTGCGTTTTTCATTACAAAACCCGCTGTTCCCTACTAGCAAAGCATTACTATTGCGTGACGAGCATGAACACATCACTGGCTATGTTTCTTTTAAAAAGGACAAAGATTATGAAGATCAACGTCTATTTTGTTTTCAAGACAATAATAATAACACCACATTAGGGATCAACAAGACTGGGCTCATGCGTCTCGTACGCACCTCCTACACGCTAACGCATAATGATACTTGTTATACACTACAAGAAAAACTTGGCCCTAACCTCATCTATTTTTGTGTGACAGGAACGATTCATTCACACACTATTATAATAGAAGAAAACTGGGACAAGGATGTGGAGATTAAAGTGGATGGTGTGAAGCTAGGCGTAATGCATGGCACAAAAAAAGATGCTTTTATTGTGTATCACTTAGAAGACGCTTTACTCACTAACCAAGCATTATTTGGCTTGGCTATCTTAAGTTATTTTATATACCAAGTATTTTTAAAAGATGCTGATTTCATAATGCAGTTATTATGGGAAGATGAGATATGATGGATCGCGTATCATAACCAAACTTTACAACCATTGCTTATCGCAAACTGATAAAGTTCTTCTAACTTTTCAGGCTGATAAGCGTAAAAATAATCCATACGTACTTGTTGTTGGACTTGTTGATTTTGTAACAACAATGCCTTTACGTAATGTTGGCTTGGTACACGTTTATTTTTACGGGTATTACAACTCGCACACGCTAAGACAAAATTCCATAGTTTATCATTTTGCACATAAAACCAAGGGATAAAATGATCAACGTGTAGCGTCTTCTTGGAAGTTTTTCCACAATAAAAACAAGTTGCGCCACAAGCTGTTTGCAATAGTTCTCTAAATTCTTTTAAGTTCTCTCTTTGTGATACTTGTTCTACACGGATTAACATTTGTGTAAAATCAGGGTTATATTTTTCTAAAAATTTAGCGAGCTGATAATTTGTTAAATTTGTAATCAAACGTTGATACTTTTTTAAAAATTGCAAAACAGGTGGATTCATTTGTAAACTCTCATCTTTTAAATGAAAACGGTAAAACAAGCCATCCACGTCGCCGTAAAAGGCGCCAATAACATATTGCTTACCTGCTTTTTTAATATTTTGGACAATTTCTTGTTGTAAAGATACTGGCAATTGGTCAAAACGCCAATTTTTCGGAATGGTATGTTCTATTTGTACATCTTCTAAAATACGCTGGATGCTGGAATATTGACTTTTGGCATTGGACTGCCATAGTTGATGGTGCACAACTAAATTCCAATAAATTTTAGTAAAGTCATAAAACAAATAATCATAGTGTAAATTTCTTTCTTCATCCATAACATATAAATTTTCTAATAATGCTTTAAAAAAGCCATATTTATACGACGTCGTTGTTTTAGCGTCAAAAAAGAAATAATTTAACCGTTGCCAAATCATATCCTCTGTCACATAACTTTCTTTTAGTTCGCCTACTTTTAAATCCCACGCCATTACGATTCACCTCGGTGCTTATCTAGTCGCTATTTCATCACTTATGTGAATAAATGCACTGTATGCCATCATAACAAAAACAGCCTCACTAGCACAATGAGGCTGTTTGACATGTTCATTATTTACGCATTCAGCTCATAATGGCGGCCTTTTACTAAATAGAAGAGGTGCTCTGCAATATTTGTTGCATGGTCTGCGGAACGCTCTAAATAGCGACAAATGAAGCTTAAATGCGTGATTTGTTTAATTGCTTCAGGGTTTTCGCCTGCTTTACGGATTAATAATTCTACAGTTGCTCCGTACAGATCATCTACGTAATCATCAAGGTCTGCAATTTCTTTAGCTTTTGTTGTATCTTCATGCACAAATGCTTCTACAATACCTTCTAACATTTGAATTGCCTTTTGACACATCGACTCAAAATTAGTCATAGGGAAGATGAGTGGCTCTTTGCCAATGCGTATCGTTTCTTTTGCAATATTTACAGCATAATCCCCAACACGCTCCATATCTGAAGCTGCCTTCGTAATAACCATTAAGCGTCTTAAATCTGTAGCGACTGGTTGTTGCTTAGCAATAAGTAAGATAACTTTATCATTAATTTCTTCTTCTATATGATTAAGTTCGCTATCATCTTCAATAATTTCGAGCGCTAAATCAAGGTCTTGTTCCATCAATGCTTGATATGAGCGTTGCAAAGCACTAATACTCATATTACATAGTTCTAGCATCTGATTTTGCACGGCTTGAATATCTAAATCAAAACGTTCTCTCACTGACATCATTATTCGTCTCCTTAACCGAAACGTCCAGAAATATAATCTTCTGTACGTTGGTCTGTTGGATTTTGGAAAATATTATCGGTTTCATCGTATTCTACTACTTCACCACTTAGGAAAAAGGCTGTGCGGTTTGAAATACGTGCTGCTTGCTGCATATTATGTGTCACAATAACGATGGAATATTGTTCTTTTAACTCCTGTACAAGCTCCTCCACCTTTAATGTTGAAATAGGGTCAAGCGCTGAAGTTGGCTCATCCATTAAAATAACGTCTGGCTCAATAGCTAAACAACGTGCGATACAAATACGCTGTTGTTGACCACCTGATAAACCATAAGCGTTTTGATTAAGACGATCTTTAACCTCATCCCAAATGGCTGCACCACGCAATGACTTCTCTACAATTTCGTCTAATACTTTCTTATTGCGAATGCCATGAATACGTGGGCCATAAGCAATATTATCGTAAATTGATTTCGGGAAAGGATTTGGCTTTTGGAATACCATCCCTACATGCGTACGCAACTCTTCCACAGGATACTCTTTGGATAAAATATTGCGCTCACGGTACATAATTTGCCCTGATGTACGCACAGATGGCACTAACTCAACCATGCGATTTAATGTTTTTAAATACGTTGATTTCCCGCAGCCTGAAGGTCCAATAATAGCTGTCACTTCATTCTCGTAAATTTCTAAATTTACGTCTTTTAAACCGTGATGCTCACCATACCATAAGTCTAAATTTCTTGTATCATAAACAATTTTTTTAGTGGCATTTTCTGTTACAATCATTGGTTTAACGGTTGGATTTGTAGCGGTTGTTTTTTGTGCATCTTGTAAAACTACCATTTATATACACCTCATTAATAACGTTTTTGGAATTTATTACGGATAAACACAGCAATAGAGTTCATAATAATTAACACAGTCATCAATACGATAATTCCTGCTGCTGCAACATATTGGAATTCTTCTTGTGGACGTTTTGCCCAGTCATAAATTTGCATTGGTAATGCTGTAAATTCACTAAATACACTTGTTGGTAAAAATTGTAGAATTACAGGGATACCAATAACAACTAGTGGTGCTGTCTCGCCTATAGCACGTGAAAGAGCTAAAATACTTCCTGTTAAAATACCAGGAATGGCAGCCGGTAACACGACTCGAATAATTGTTTGCCATTTGGTTGCGCCCATACCATATGAGGCTTCACGCTGATCATTTGGTACAGCACGAATCGCCTCTTGTGCTGCTACAATAATAACAGGTAAAATTAATAAACTCATTGTTAGCCCTGCTGCTAAAATACTTTTGCCAAAACCAAATGTACGAACAAAAATGGTTAATCCTAATAACCCAAATACAATGGAAGGAACGCCTGCTAAGTTAGAGATATTCATACGAATAAAATCATTGATTTTATTTTTCTTGGCATATTCCTCTAAATAAATCGCTGTACCTACCCCAAGTATAATGGATACGGGTGCTACTACTGCCATCAACCATAACGAGCCTATTAAAGCGGCTTTAATACCTGCTTTTGCTGGAAAACGAGATGCAAAGTTCGTTAAGAACTCCCAGTTTAAATAGCCTGCTCCTTGTGTAACAACACGATACAATAAAATGGCTAATGTAATTAAAGCAAATGATGTCGCAATAAAGAAAATGGTGCGCCATAGTTTATTATAAGCTAGTCTTTTTGACATGCGCTTGGTGACAAGCGCTTCATCCATATATCGCATTAATATTCCTCCCTAAAGCGCTTAGAAATATAATGAGCAAGTAAATTCATCACTAATGTGAAGATAAATAATGTGAAACCAACAGCATAGATTGAATAATAAATAGTTGTACCATAACCAGCATCACCTGTTGCTACTTGTACAATATAAGCTGTCATCGTTTGTATCGAATCATTAACTGCCCAGTCCCACTTAGGTGTAGACCCTGCTGCAAGTGATACGATCATTGTTTCGCCAATCGCACGTGAAACAGCTAGCACAACAGAAGCTATAATGCCTGAAAGCGCAGCTGGTAGCACTACTTTTATTGCCACTTCAAGTTTAGTAGAGCCTAGCCCTAATGCACCTTCACGAATTGAGTTAGGCACACTTGACATAGCATCTTCTGATAATGACGTAATCATAGGTAAAATCATAATACCCACTACAATCCCAGGACTCAAGGCGTTGAATACTTTCAGCGATGGTATCAATTCTTGTAGTAATGGTGTCACAAAAGTTAAAGCAAAGAAACCATAAACAATAGTAGGTACGCCTGCTAATACCTCCAAAATAGGTTTAACGATGCGACGTATGCGGTCGCTAGCATATTCACTCAAGTAAACAGCAGAAGCTATCCCTAATGGTACAGCTACTACAATGGCAATTAACGTTACCTTTAACGTCCCTGCAATTAAAGGTAAAATACCGAACATTGGCTCTTTACTTGAGAAGGGTAGCCATTCTGTCCCAAATAAGAAGTCGGTAATTGATACTCTCTGAAAAAATTCAAATGTTTCAAAGATTAATGTGAATACAATAGCTATAGTCGTTAATACTGACAACGTTGCTGCGATAAATAATAAAATCGGCATCAATTTTTCAGTAAACTTCTTTCCTTTTTTACCTTGCGATTGCGCAATCATATCTTGTACAGATGTTGCGCCATCCTTTGGAGCAGCCATGATTTAATCCTCCCTTAATACACAAGTAGGGGCGTGAAATCACACCCCCTTTTTTTCTTTAATTATTTTAATGCTTCTAACTTAGCTAACTCTTCTTTATACTGTTCTTCTGGTAAACTTACATAACCAACAGCGCCAGCCATATCGCCTGCATTCTCAAGCAAGTAGTGCATGAAGTCATAAGCTGCTTCGTTTTCTTTCATTGCATCGTTTTTCACATATGTGAATAATGGACGTGAAAGTGGTGTATATTCTTGGCTCTCAATTGTGTCAGCATTTGGCTCTACGCCATCTACTTTCACAATGCCTAATTTATCTTTATTTTCTAAGTAGTACGCATAACCGAAGAAACCAATGGCATTTTTATCGCCTGCTACACCTTGAACTAACATGTTGTCGTCCTCTGATAATGTAGCTGATTTCACTAAGTCTTCACCGTCTAAAATGACTTCATCAAAGTAATCATACGTACCTGAGTCTGTACCTGGTGAGTAGAATACCACTTTCTCATCTGGCCATGATGGGTCAATGTCTGACCATTTCTTCTCTGTGCCATCTTCAATCCATAATTTTTTTAATTGGTCTACTGTTAAATCCGTTGCCCAATCGTTATCAGGATGGATGACAACTGATAAGCCATCATAAGCGATTTGAAGCTCTGTATATTCAACGCCTGCTTCTTCTAATTTTTGTTTTTCTTCATCTTTAATGTTACGAGATGCATTTGAAAAATCAGTTTCCCCTGCGATGAACTTCTCAAAGCCGCCACCAGTACCAGAAACACCAACAGATACTTTAACATCTGGTTGTGCACCTGCGTATTCTTCTACAACAGCTTCAACGATAGGTGCTACTGTTGATGAACCATCGCCTGCTACAGAACCTTGAAGCTTATCTTCGTTTTCTGTTTGCTCTGTTTTGTTACCGCCTGTGTTGCTTGAACCATTATTATCTTTTGTTTCGTTACCGCCACCACATGCGCCAAGCGCTAATGCTGAGCCTAGTACAGCTGTCATCGTTAAGTACTTCCACTTTTTCATTTTTACATTGCCTCCATGACATTTAATTAATTACCTTACAAATTTCACTATACCCATGAATTATTGATGCGATATAAACGAACTGTTAAGAGAATGTAAATGAATGTTTTGGTTTGTAAATACCATACGAAGTTTAAGATGACTTTTATCTAATATAATTAACAAAAAAAGCACTTGTAGTGGTGTTTTCACTACAAGTGCTTTACTTTATTATTAATTTTATATTACTCTTCGTCTTCTCGAATGACTTCTTCTGACCAAGCTGGTTTGATTTTTTCTGTTGTGCCTGGTGTGTAGTCGCCTTCTTTATTTTGTTTAGCACTTACTTCAAAGTAAGCATCTACTGCACGTTTAGCAATTACACTAGCCGTTTGATCGTAACCAGACATTAATGTCGTCATCCATGGGATGACAACAGCATAAGCTACCTCAGGATTATCATATGGCGCATAACCGACATGTGTTAATGTTAGTGTTCTTGTACCATAGTAGTCCTTACGAGCACCGTAATACCCTGCCTCTGCTGTACCTGTTTTACCAGCTGCTGTATATTTCGCATCACCAAAGAATTGTCTTGCTGTACCACCAGCGCCTACATAAACTTGGCGTAAGCCTGCTTGTACTTGTTTAATCTCAGCATCGCTATTATTAATACGGTTTAACACTTCAGGTGATTGTTGTTTCAATAATTCACCCATTGTTTCCCCATCAATCGATGGCTCTCTTACTTCTTTTAAAATGTGAGGTTTCACACGATAACCGTTGTTTGCAATCGTTGAAATGTATTGCGCTAATTGCATAGGTGTGTACGTATCATACTGACCGATAGCAAAGTCTAACGCTTTACCTTTTTCAAGTAAATTGTCACTACCTTTTACCCCAACTTGTTCGTTTGGCAAGTCAATGCCTGTCTTTACACCAAGCCCAAATTGATGGAAACCTTTACGCATTTTCTCAAAGACATCATCATTTAATCCTAACATCATTTTTGGATAATAGCTTGGTAAACCACCAATACGCATGGCAACATAGAACATATAGACGTTGGATGAGCGCTCTAATGCACTTACATCTGTCATCCAGCGATTATTATACCCATTTTGGTTGGCTAAGGAAGCTTTTTTATTTGTGCCACGGAAGTATAACGGTTGGTCAAGAATACCTTCGCCAACTTGGAAGGCATTGTATTGGTAACCTGTTAAAACCGTAGCCCCTTTAATTGTAGAACCTGCCTCATAAGCTGTCGTAAATGCACCATAAGAATAATCAATCAACTCAATTTTTTTTGTATCAGGATTCTCTTCGTATTTACGCCCAATGATTGACAGTAATTCGCCTGTTTGTGGATTCATCATCACTAAAAATGCACGGTCTAATAAGTAAGAACCATATTTTGATTTTTGCTTACTTAACTCTTCTTCTACAATCTTGCCTAACTTATCCTCTAACTCACTATCAATCGTTAGCTTTAATTCCTTACCAGGTTCACCTTCATACGTTGTTACAGTATCAACAACTTGTCCTTGCTTGTTCGTAATATTTTTCACTACCGCTTTTTGACCTTGTAGTAAAGATTCATACTGTGCTTCTACATAACTTTCACCGACACGGTCATTACGTGAATAATCTCTTGCTAAGAAATAATTTAATTTTTCATTCGGAATCCCGCGTAACGGCGTAGTTGTACGACCTAAAATGGCAAGTGGGGATAATTTCACACGTTTCCAATCTGTCGTTGTATTCACACCAGGTAATTCTGCTAACCGCTCTGATACACGAGCAAACTCTTCATCACTCACGTTTTCACCTTTAATAATTTGTGGGGATAAATTGTAACCTGCTTGCATCTCGCGATAAATTGCTAAAATCTCCATTTCTTTACCTTCAAGCGTAGCTAAATCTTCTTCTGTAATGCGCTCACGCGTTAAATCATCTACCGCCATGGTAAACTCTTTATCGCCATCTTCACCAAATTGTGCCTGCATTTTATCACGTTCTTTTTGTGGCACTTTTTCCTGTGCTTTTTCTGGATTACGCAATATCCAAAAGTCTTGCTTGTCACGCAATGTCACTTTGTCATCAGGTTGTTCAATCAACTCTGCTAATTGCTCTGCGATTTCTAGCATTTCATCTTGTTTAGTTGTTTGCATTTTAGTATACGTAATCGCATTTTCAGGCTCGTTGTCTACAAGTAATCGCCCGTTGCGGTCATAAATCCTGCCACGTGGCACACTTGTATTGACAGGTACTTCCTCTGTGCTCTCTAACATTCGCACATACTCATCGCCTTCAACAATTTGTAAATACCCTAAGCGAAAAATTAAAACGGAGAACACGAGAAAAATGACAAAGAATAGAATATTCATCCGAAACGTTGTATTCATTTGTTCACTCTCTGCATTATTACGTTTTGTTTTATCTCTACGCATGCAACGCCCCCCTTTTCATCAGATTCACATAAAGATGATTATACCATTAGTTAACCGCTTTAGAAAAGGTTACATTAAGTGCTTTTCGTTATTGTATAACGACAATAATTGAAAAAAGTTGCTCTTTTACTTTTAATAAAAAGAAAAGCCTCTCACCTTTCACACGGAAAAGTAAGAGACCTTAAATTATTGTTTTACGTATACAAGTACTTACTTAGCTGCAGCAAATTTTTCTGCTACAACATCCCAGTTTACAATGTTCCAGAATGCTGCAATGTAATCTGGACGACGGTTTTGATAGTTTAGGTAGTAAGCATGCTCCCAAACGTCTAAACCTAGGATAGGTGTTTTACCTTCCATATGTGGTGAGTCTTGGTTTGGTGTTGAAATCACATCAACCTCACCGTTATTTGCTACTAACCAAGCCCAGCCTGAGCCAAAGCGAGTTGTAGCTGCTTTTGCGAATTCTTCTTTGAATGCGTCAAAGCTACCGAATTTTTTGTCGATTGCTGCTGCTAAATCACCTGTTGGCGCGTTAGCACCACCTGGAGCAATCACTTCCCAGAATAATGTATGGTTAGCATGGCCGCCACCGTTATTGCGTACTGCAGTTTGTTTATCTGCAGGAAGTGCATCGATATTAGAGATTAGTTCGATTAATTCTTTACCTTCAAACTCTGTACCTGCAATCGCTGCGTTTAAGTTTGTTACATACGTATTGTGGTGTTTTGTATGGTGAATCTCCATAGTTTTTGCATCGATATGTGGTTCTAGTGCGTCATACGCATAAGTTAATTTTGGTAGTTCATGTGCCATAATCAAAGTTCCTCCTTGGAATTAAATATTGCTTGTTACATGTTTACGATAGCAAAAATACTATGTTCCTTCAACGAAAAAGCACTAATCTGTCACAATTCAGCCTTTTGACTGAATTCAAATCCATACAAAAAAGAGGATAATCATAATAATTTGAATGATGCCTTTCGTTACGATAGACGTTAAAAAACCAATAACGGAACCAATCCCACTCTTACAAGCATGTTTAAATGCTTTAGGAGCTATAATAAGTTCTCCAATTACCGCACCTATAAAGGGTCCCACTATTACACCAAACATAGGAATGACAAATGGGCCAATAATCAAACCAATTGTACTACCCCATAAACCAGCCTTTGTTCCGCCGAATTTTTTAACACCTATGATAGTAGAAAGTGTGTCTGCGCCAAATAATAAAATGACAAACAATATCTCAACGAGCCAAATCCACCACGGGACATCTTGGAAACTAAAAAACAAGCCATACGCGATAAAGCCTGCGAAAATAAAGAATACAGAAGGGATGATTGGATAAATTAAACCTAAAAAAGCAATGACAAATAATATACTAATGACAATCCATGCTACGACTTCCATGGTATACCCCCTACTGTTTTTTAGTATTTACGATGGAAACAGACAAAAGGTTTCAAAGAAGCATTAAAAACATGTTAGAATGGCTGTTGGAGGAGAGAACTATGACACATACACAACTCTTTATCATGAGTTTATTTAGCCCTAAAAAACTTGGTGCTGTGAGGTTTATGCCTATTGGTAAAGTGATACAATACGCGTTTTTACTCATTACTATGATTACGGTATTTTCTTTTGCTCAATTTACTGTTGATGCGCGTAATGCTCCTATGGATATGGAGGGCTTACTACAGTATTTAAAAGATATCGGCTTTCTTTTATACCCAGTAGCCTTTATTTTATTATTTGTCATGATTACCCTATTATTTTTCATTTTTGTTGCTACATTTGCTTTTGTTGGCACATTGATTATGCACAATATGAAACGAAGAGGCGAGTACCGCAATGTGTTCCGCACAGCTACCTTTGCTATTACTTGGGCTACGATTTTAACGATGTTTTTCGAATTATCCCCTGTAATTCCCCCTATTATTACCACATCGATTAGTATTTTTATCACGATGTTATATATCATCATCGGTTTAACGAAATATCCGAAACTACCTCCACAAGCTTAATTGGCGGTAGTTTTTTTGTTTTAGCGTTTCTTCCTTGTCCTAAATTTGTGATACTGATAAAATGGTTTCAGTGATGACCTATATAAGCTTGGTCAAAAAGGAGAGAAACAAATGAGTGAAATCGTTCACCGTTCTAAAACCCGTCCCGTACGTGTTGGTAACTTAACAATCGGTGGTAGTAATGAGTTATTTATTCAAAGTATGACAACAACAAAAACGCATGATGTCGAAGCAACAGTAGCTGAGATTGAACGCTTAGCTGAAGCAGGCTGTCAAATTGTACGCGTAGCTGTGCCTGATGAGCGTGCAGCTGATGCATTAGCTGAGATTAAATCTCGCATTTCGATTCCATTAGTAGCAGATATTCACTTTGATTATAAACTGGCATTAAAAGCAATTGAGGCCGGTGTTGATAAAGTACGTATTAATCCTGGTAATATTGGGCGTCGCGAAAAAGTAGAAGCAGTAGTAAATGCAGCTAAAGCAAAAGGCGTGCCTATTCGTATTGGTGTTAATGCTGGTTCTCTAGAGCGCCACATTTTAGAGAAATACGGCTATCCAACGGCTGATGGTATGGTAGAGTCTGCACTGCATCATATTAAAATTTTAGAGGACCTTGATTTCCATGACATTATTGTGTCAATGAAGGCCTCCGATGTTAACTTAGCAATTGAAGCTTATGAAAAAGCTTCAAAAGCATTTGATTACCCACTTCACTTAGGGATTACAGAGTCTGGTACGTTATTTGCAGGTACAATAAAATCGGCTGCTGGTCTTGGCGCTATTTTATCAAAAGGGATTGGTAACACATTACGTATCTCACTTTCGGCTGACCCTGTGGAAGAAATTAAAGTAGCTAGAGAATTATTAAAGTCTTTCGGTCTTGCTTCTAATATGGCCACGCTAATTTCTTGCCCTACTTGCGGACGTATTGAAATTGACTTAATCTCAATTGCTAACGAAGTGGAAGAGTATATCTCTACATTAAAAGTACCTTTAAAAGTAGCTGTTTTAGGTTGTGCGGTAAATGGGCCTGGTGAGGCACGTGAAGCGGATATCGGAATCGCTGGTGCACGTGGTGAAGGGCTGTTATTTATGAAGGGGAAAACGGTACGTAAAGTCCCTGAAGAAACGATGGTTGAAGAGCTGAAAAAAGAAATTGATAAGTTAGCAGCTGAAATGGAAGAAAAAATAGCGGCTGAGCAAGCTAATGTCTAAGCTACGCTTTGGGATTGATATTGATGGTACAGTAACAACACCAGATACTTTGCTACCTCATATCAATCAGGCTTATCAAGTTAATCTTACACTTGATGATGTCAAAGAGTATGATTTTTTATCCGCTTTTCCTTATGATGTAGACCGCCATGCTTTTGCCCAATGGTTTAAAGCTAACGAACGTTACATGTATGAGGTATCTGAGATTTATCCAGATGCTCAAAAAATTTTAAGTCATTGGCATCAACGTTATGACCTTTTTTACATTTCTGCTCGGCATAATGATTTACTTGATACTACTGTGCACTGGTTTGAACAACAACAAGTGCCATTTGATCGTATTGAGCTTGTTGGTAGTCATGATAAAATCGAAACAGCTAAACGCTTAGACGTTCATGCCTTTTTTGAAGATAAGCATGATAATGCGGTCATGTTAGCCGAGACATTACAAATTCCTGTATTATTATTTGATACACCTTATAACCGAGAAGCAACCCCTGACAATGTCATTCGTGTCTCTTCTTGGCAACAAGCCGATGAGACAATTCGTCGCTTGTTTACATAAGGTAAAATAGTACAGCCGTATATGATAACTTGTCATACGTATTTTTTAAAGTGGTGAAGGGGCACGCCCCTCCCACTTTTTTTACTTACAGTTCGCGAAAGCTTGATCCAAGTCTTGAATTAAATCATCTACAGCTTCAATGCCAACCGAAAAACGAAGTAAACAATTGCAAATGCCCGTTGCTACACGTACATCATAAGGTACATCGGCATGTGTTTGTGTTGCAGGATACGTAATAAAGCTTTCTACACCACCCAAACTCTCCGCATAGGCAATTAATGATAACGCTTGTAAAAACGGCGCCACCCATGCCTCTTTTGCCAAACGAAAAGATAGCATACCTCCTTTAGCTGTATGAAGAACTTCGGTCACTTTAGGCTGTTGTTGTAAGTACTGAATGAGCTCACGTGCATTCGCATCATGTTGACGCATGCGTAAATGTAGCGTTTTCATACCTCTCATCAATAACCAACTATCCATAGGCGACAAAACCATACCACTCGTATTATGCAAATAAGCTAAGCGCTCACAAATTTCCCCTTTAGCTACAAGTAAACCAGCTAATACATCATTGTGCCCACTCAAATATTTGGTTGCACTATGTACAACAATATGAGCACCCTCTGTCAGAGGCTGTTGAAAATAAGGGGTGGCAAACGTATTATCCACCACAAATAGCGCGTCTTTTAGCTTGGCAAAGTACGCAATATCACTAATATTATGAGTTTGCATTAAAGGGTTAGTCGGTGTCTCTACAAAAATCATTGCTACTTTTTCTGGTGTATCTTGTGCTAATGTGTGTAAGTCAATAAAATCATGATAAATTACATTAAATTGGTATTGTTGCGACATCACTTGTAACAAACGATATGTGCCGCCATATAAATCCGTAGGTGCAATAATCGTATCGCCTGCTTTACATAATTGTAAAACTAATTGAATCGCCGCCATACCTGAACTACAGGCGTAGCCAACATCTCCCTTCTCTAACTGAGCGATACCTTGCTCTAGAATGGTACGTGTTGGATTTTTTGTGCGACTATAATCGTAACCTGTTGACGCGCCCAAACCTACATGCTCATATGCTGTTGACATATAAATGGGTGCACTTATTGCACCTGTTGATGCATCACTGCGGTTACCTAATTGTACTAATGCCGTATCTATTTTCACCATATTTTCATCCTCCTCTACTGTGTCGTTAAAATTAACAGAGAATATAGCGAATTACAATCGCCCTAACAAATCTTTCATTGATTTTTCATATATTTATGTTGCCACTGCTATTTTTGTCTAATTTGTGAATGAATTTGCACAATATTATTCATTTATAAAGTAATGGTACAATATTGCTCGCTTATGTTAATTATTTCGCTACAAGTTATTGAATTTTCCGAATATTACCTCTATGATTAAGAAATAAAATATTTTTTAACAATAACAAAGGGGTAAAAATATGAAAAAAGATCATGTGGGTATTATTTTTGGTGGGGTACTGCTACTTGTAGTAGCGATGGGCATTAGTCGCTTCGCCTTTACACCAATACTCCCTTTTATGCGCCATGACGTGGGCTTCTCTGTTGAAGTAGCTAGTTATTTAGCGTCAAGTAATTATATTGGGTATTTTGTTGGTGCATTGTGGGCAGGCTTTATTATACAAAAGCGAAAAGGCTGGCTATTAATAGCAGCCTTCATCAATGTAGGGTCTGTCGTTTGGATGGGTATAACAGATAGTTATTCGTTGTGGTTGATACTACGCTTTGTGGCAGGGGTGACAGGAGGCTTAGTATTTGTTTTAACATCAAGTATTGTCATGGACTATCTAGCAAGACATGCCTTATCTAGCTGGTCTGGTTATTTATTTAGCGGCATCGGACTTGGCATTGCTATTTCAGGTCTTTTAGTGCCCTATTTAGAGGCTGCTTATACGTGGAAAGGTACGTGGCTTGGGCTTGGGGCCTTATCTTTATTCTTTATTTTGGTTACAGGGTTTTTATGGCGAAAACTACATGTAACAGACTTAACTAAATCACCTAAGAAACAAGACGCTCATACACCAAAGCTGACGAAAGGTTTTATGCCTTGGTTTATTGCAGCTTACGGATTAGAAGGATTAGGTTATATTATTACAGGGACTTTTTTAGTTGATATCATTCACAATATCCCTGCTTTACAAGCTTACTCATCACTGAGTTGGGTGATAGCTGGTATTGCAGCTGTTCCGTCAGCACCGATTTGGAGTATGCTCATTACAAAATACTCGCCTATTAAAGTGCTATCTATCGCTTACATATTACAAGTGTTCGGGATATTATTACCTGTATTCTCACAATCTATAGGGAGTGTACTGCTATCTGCCTTTTTATTTGGTATGACTTTTGTTGGGATCGTGACGATGTCAACCGCATATGCTCGTCAATTATTTCCTACTAGAAGCGGGCCCGTTGTATCAATCCTAACGACCTTCTATGCATTTGGCCAAATTATAGGACCACTTGGCGCGAGTAAATTTGCCTCACATTATAATAGCTACAATGCAGCGTTATGGTTTGCAGGTATTATGGTATTTGTAGGTGTGTGTATTATGTGGATTGGTGCCTTGGTAAATCGCCCATCTCGTAAAACACAAACTATCGTTTAAAAATAAAAAATGCTACGTCTGATGTTTATTTTTGTTTCACCTTGGGAATAAAAGTACTAAGCTTAAATTACAAAGGAGGTTGTTCTGTATGTCAAACAAATTTACAGATAACTTAAAAGCTAAAGGTAACGAAGTAAAAGGCGAAGCGAAAGAACAGTACGGCAAAGCTACTGGTGATGTGGAAACACAAGCAAGCGGTACTTTTGATAAATTAAAAGGTGCTGCACAAGAAAAGATGGCTGAAGCGAAAGAAGTCATCTCTGAAAAAATGGATGATCTTAGCCAAAAATTTGAAGACAAGAAAAAAGAAGATAAATAATAATGAACGTGGCAAACTTATACTTGCCACGTTTTTTGATGCAAAAAAGCCACTGGATGCTATTCCTCCAGTGGCTTTACGACATATTAATATAATTTAAAAACGACACCTACTACACAATAAATGATAATTGTCGAAAAGAGAATCGTCATGTGCATGAGTGAAAAGACAAACATTTTAGTCGCCCACTTAACTTGATCCTGACTCTTATGGTAGCCATAAATACTCATAACGAGCCACGCAATACTTAAAATAAGCGCCACTAACATAATACCTACGCTTAATGAGCCAAATAGGAAACTTAATAAAATTAAAATAATTAAATAAAAGTTTGTTTGGTAATAGGTGCGTTTTAAACCTTTTGCTACAGGTAACATAGGAATACGTGCGGCTTCATAGTCCGCATGTTTACGAATAGCGATGGCATAAAAGTGTGGCATTTGCCAAATCACCATTACACCAAATAAACCTAAAATGGCTGGGTGTGTTAAATCTGATGATACGACTGCCCAACCGATCAGTGGCGGTACAGCACCTGATAAACTCCCAATCTCTGTATTGTAAATAGTATAACGCTTTGACCACATTGTATAAGGGAACACATATAAAAACACACCTAATGCGCCTAATAAAGCCGCTAATGGTGATGCGAAAAAGAGGGCAACTAACCCTATAATTAATAATATAATACCTAAAGCCATTGTGTTTTTAACAGTCATTTTCCCTGTAACTGTTGGTCTTTCTTTTGTTCTTGGCATAATCGCATCAATATCACGATCATACACATTATTGAAAGCACCTGCTGCACCAATCACACATGCAGAGCCTAATGTTGCTAATAATATAGCCCATGCATAGTCCAGTAAGCCAGATTGCGTTTTGTACAGAGCTAACGCCAAACCTGCCCACATTGGGATAAGATTTGATTTTATGATGCCAGTTTTTACTGTTTGAGCAAGCACTTGAGACAGTGACGGCTGTAATGTTGTTTCGATCGACACATTACTCGCATCATTTGCGATTTTCTCATTATGCTTCATATCTAGTTCCTTCTCCATATGTTTTCATCAATCCAACCTTCCAAAGCAGTAAACTGCCCCCTCTATTCTACTCTTTTCGGCATTCCATAAAAAAATAACAAGCAAAAATCTGCTATTTTATATGTGTATTGGATTAGAAAAGCGTACGCCTATAATGATAACATTGCACAGTAATAAAATGAATACTTTACCGTAATACATGTGAAAACGATGTGTGCAATTTGTGAATTTTCGTACTTACACCAATACCTCTTGAATAAACTGTTGTAAATCTTGGCGATTCTCGGCAGTTACCCCATGCCCATCTGCATATGACTTGAATACAACACTAGCCTCATATGCTTCAAATAAATTAGCGCTTTGTTGCCCCAAAGCATAAGGATAAATGTAATCATATTGCCCGTGTGAAATAAAGCCTTTAATGTGCGATACATCCTTTTTTACATATTCTTCTTTAACAAAGCGTGGTAAAAATCCACTTAGCGCTGCAAATCCTGCAATCTTATCACCTACTGTTAAAGCTGCGGTTTGTGCTATCACTGCGCCTTGATTAAAGCCTACTAGTAAAATGCGCGATGGGTCCACATTGTAATGTTTAACAATTTCTTCTATAAACTGTTGTAATGCGACAATTACTTTATCAAAAGTTTGTCGTACGGGTTGTTCTTCTTCACCAATTTGGAAGAAAGCATAACCTGGTGGGTGTGAAATGGGACCTCTAATAGCAAATACATGTGCAGGTAATGATAACCCTTGTAATAGCTGTTGTAAATCTTGTTCATTGCTACCCATACCATGTAATAACACAATGGCAGGCATAGGTTGCGCTGTAGCCTGGATGGTAGTGTGTGTAAATGTAAATGGTGTATTCATTAAAAATCTCCTTTTATGATTATAAGTAAATCTATTGTAGCATAGAGCAAAAAAGAAGGAAGCGTCTTTTGCCTCCTTCTTTCGTCTTACACTAGTGTTAATTGACGTGCGATTTGATCTGCATGATAATTCACATAACCATCTATAATGCGCAAAGTTTCTTCTGCATTTACTGTAGTTAATAGTTCTTTTTGTGGGTGCTTCGTTGCCATTGTTAAAAAATCGATCCGCAGTCCATGAGCAATCATAGCGTAGGCATAATCATACAAGATGATATTTTCTGTAAGATTTTGTGTAGTATAAGCCTCTGTAAATAATTGCAATAAGGCGGCACGCTGTTCTGTCATTTGTTGACGAATTTGCATTTGTGCCATCAATAATTCCGCTTCCATAAAATCCGTCGTAAACGGTACTTGATTGGCTAACATTTGTTCAAATAGAGCATACCACTGTGCGTTATTTTGCTCATAATACGTTAAATTCATCATGACATCATCCAAGTAATTGGAGGTTGTAGATTGCGCCCTTTTCATGTGGATGGCTTGTTGAATATGTTGTTCAAAGTGCGCAATGTCAATACCATTCACCATTTGATAAAAGGTTTGTTCAATCCATTTGTTTACTTTCTGCTTCGTTTGTTCCATCATGCCACTTCCTTATCCTTCATGTAAACTTATCATAGCATGATTATTCATTAAAATTACAGTGAAATTGGTTGAGCAAACAGCTTAGAAACACCTGTTTCAATCGCAGCACTCCCTACTGCTTTTGCTACTTCTTCAGCCACACGCATATCAAATGATTTTGGAATGACATACTCCTCACATAACTCATCCTCTGGCACTAAACTAGCAATTGCTTCTACAGCAGCGAGCTTCATTGCTTCGTTAATATCTGTAGCACGTACATCTAATGCCCCTCTAAAAATACCAGGGAAAGCCAGCATATTATTCACTTGGTTAGGATAATCGGAACGCCCTGTACCAATAATACGCACACCCCATTCCTTAGCATTTTCATAAGTGATTTCTGGATTGGGATTTGCCATGGCGAAAACAATTGGGTTTTCTTTCATGGATGCAATATGCTCTTTTGTTAATAAATTAGCAACAGAAACACCAATAAACACATCACTATCACGAATGGCATCACTTAAATCGCCAACAAGACGCTTAGGATTAGAAATTTTAGCAATCGTTTCTTTAATGGGATTCATGCCTTCTACACGACCTTCATAAATAATCCCCTTTGTATCACACATAATAATATTCTCGTACCCCATTTGCACTAATATACGTAAAATAGCAATGCCTGCTGCACCTGCACCATTAATTACTACCTTCATGCTTGCTACATCTTTTTTGACAATTTTATTAGCATTAATTAAGCCCGCACCTACTACAATAGCTGTGCCATGTTGATCATCATGAAAGACAGGAATCCCACACTCTTGACGCAATCGGTCTTCAATCTCAAAGCAGCGTGGCGCTGAAATATCTTCTAAGTTAATACCACCAAATGTTGGGGCAATACGTTTTACTGTCTCTACAATTTCATCGACATCTTTTGTATCTAAACAAATCGGAAAAGCATCTACATCGGCAAAATGTTTTAATAAAATAGCCTTTCCTTCCATAACAGGTAGCGCAGCCTCTGGCCCAATATCGCCTAAACCTAATACAGCTGTACCATCTGTAACAATGCCCACCATATTCCCTTTCATGGTGTAGTCATATACTTTTGAACGGTTTTGTTCTATCTCAATACATGGCTGTGCCACTCCTGGCGAGTATGCCAAGCTTAAATCGTACGCATCACGCATTGGCACTTTTGAATGGATTGCCACCTTTCCTTGGTACTCCTTATGCATTTGAACTGCTTTCTCCATTACACTCATCTCATCATTCCCCTAACTCTACTAATTATTTGCTCTAAGATGCCTTTATATTCTGAAAATTATAGAACTTCATCTAAGTGAAGTCAATCTTGTGATTTTTTCACATATTTTGTTAGCGCTTTCAACATAGTTCTCGTTCACAACTTAGACACAAATAACAATAAAAGCTATTTTCCGCATGAAAATCATACGAAAAATAGCTTTTTTCAAGAAAATATATAATTGTCCATTTCATCATACGTCGATTGAATTGCTTGTTGTAAAGAGGCTTGATGAGATGCACATTGCATAATGGCATCCTCTAATAGTAAAGAAGCATTCGCTAAAAATGCTGGTTCTTGCAAATCTTTAGCTAGCTGTAATAAGACGAGTGCTTGGTTCCATTGCCATCTTGCATTCGTCGGATTTAATAACACCGCTTGTTCTAAGTAGCTAAGCGCATCAAATGGCGTCCAACCAAAGCGGTGCATCGTTTGACCTGCCAACCCCCAATATAAATCATGATTTGGGTTAGCTTTAATGGCTTCTTTAAAGCAATGTACGGCTTCGTTATAATGGTGTGCTAATAAGAATAATTGTGCCTGTACCATCAAGCTCTGTGCACGAGTCGCAGCGTTACTTGTTGTAGCCTGTGCTTCTAATTGTTGAATACGTTGCTGAAATGCATCTTCATCTTTAATAGCACGAATCGTTTTTACTTCGTCTAGTTCTTCATATGTTTCATCCGCTCTTTCAATACTTGGTGCCACTAATGGTGGTGTAAGTGTAGGGTATTGTGATAATTGATAGGGTGTTAACAATTTACAATACTTTTTTGCGCGTTCAAGTTCATCTGTAGTAACATCTTTTTTAACAAGTATTTTCTCGGCTGTAAGTAACGTAGCTTTTATTTTCCCTTCAAAAAATAAATGATCCATTTCAAACATAAACATCTCTCCCTTATTATCTTTATAGTATAGCGACTCTCGATTATCGCTTCAACGTGAATCGCATAATCAAGAAAAGTTATGGATGAATAAACCTATCACACAAACATAGATAAGCACCAACACGACAAAAAAATAACGATAAAAAAAGTAAAGGGAAAATTGACACTCCCTTTACTATCTCATCTGTATCACTTATTTAGCATATGGTTTTAAAAACGCTTTTAAATCTTCTTCAGGTAAATTCCCTTCAAAGCGTTCAACCTCTGCTCCGCCTTCAAAATGAATAAATGTTGGCGTTGCTGTAATATTGTATTGATCCCACTCATCGTATTCAAGTAAATTAATTTGAGCCACTTCAATACCCATATCATCTAAAATGGGCATTAATTTTGGTGTTAATGCACGACAATGCGAACATGTTGGGCTAAAGAAATAAGCATTAACGGCATCGCCACTCTTAATTTTCTCTTCTAAATCTTTAGGTAACATTACTTTTTGATAATTTTCATCTGTTAATAAATCAATTGTAGGTTGTTGTAATTCTTCTACTTTTTTATCCGTATAAGGATTGTAATTACTTACTTTATCGTTATTTGCCATTTTAGTTAGTGCAATGATGGCAATGAATAAAACGACGATAACGCCGCCAACGATGGCTAATTTTTTCACTGGTAAATGCCTCCCTTTATTACAGTACAAATTCGATTATAGTAACTTCTTACACAATCGTAAACTAATATGATTCGAATTCAAACTACTTTTTTTGTTGAATGCGCAAACGAGCTGCTCTTTTCTTCGTTTCTTTAAATAATTCGTCTAGTTGTCGGTAGCAAGCATACTGAGCCGGCCTTGATTTAACAAAGGTTAGACGCTCTTGTCCATTTGTTGGCATTAAATTTTCATCTGTCACAAAGTTTTCAAAAAGCGCAATTGCCTTCCTCATATGAACAACAACATTTGCATCGCGCTCTTGATGCAGTGTGTGGATCGTTTGTTGCAATTGTTCCCACTCCGCAAACCATTCATTAACAGCTAGTTGGTCAACATTCATTTCACTAGCCCCTTCCTTGCTCGCTTTTGTCCTTCTCTACACAGGTGGAATAAAGGACATGCGCCACAGCCAGGATTTTGTGCTTTACAGTGGTAGCGCCCAAAGAAAATGAGTTGATGATGCGTTTTAGACCACTCGTCAATAGGTGTTTTTTTCATCAATGTTTCTTCTACCTGCATGACGCTGTCTTTCCAGCGACACATACCTAAACGTTTTGAGACGCGCTCCACATGTGTATCCACGGCTAAAGCAGGTACACCAAAAGCTACCGATAACACCACATTAGCAGTCTTTCTACCTACACCAGGCAAGCTCTCTAGCCCTTCTCTAGTGCTCGGGACTTCACCATCAAAATCATCAAGGATCTTTTGACTAAGTGCCTGAATATTTTTAGCCTTATTGCGGTACAATCCAATCGAACGAATATCTTGTTGTAACTCTTCAATTGGCACTGCTAAATAGTCCTCTGGTGTCTTATATTTTTGAAACAAATCTTTTGTAACGCGATTAACTAATGCATCTGTACATTGTGCTGATAACAATGTAGCAATCGTTAACTCAAAAGGATTATCATGGACAAGTTCACAATGTGCGTTCGGAAACATGCGGTCCATCTCGTCTCTACAGGTTTGCCATTGCTTTAATGTTAACAAAATTCACCCTCCTACTCTCTCTCCTCCAACCAATTGTAAAATGGTTCTTCATCGTCTGTTAATGGTTTTAACTCTACTTCAGCAGGTGGCATTGTATGCTGTCTAAATTGAGCAGCTTCTTGTCTTACACCTTGTATAGAAGTTAGCTTTTTACTTGACCAATTACGCAAAATAGCATCAATATAGTTAAAGCTTAGTTTACTTGCTAACACAGCCTCTCTTAAAGCCTCTTTTACAAGCTCTGGCGAGAACTGGTCTTCTTGTAGCCATTTTGTAATCTTTTCAATTTCTAGCGGTGAAAATGTACGACCAAACTCATCTTCAAATGCTTGGAATAATAATCCTGCTTCATTTTGTTGCGCTTGCTCTACAATATTAAAGGTTTCTAACTGCATTTGACTCGTTAAACGCTCCCATAAAGGATATAACGAAAAACTCTCATATAAAATCCCGCTATCATCTTTTGTTTGCACAATTTCTAGCATACCTTTTTGCATTAATCGTTGTAATAATGTGGAAATATGATTAGTGGACAATGTAGAGCGTAATGTTAACTCTTGTGGTGTTGGAAAACTATTGCCCTCTGTTTGAAAAGCAATCAAATGCATAATTATTAATGCTTCCTCATCATCTAATTTTAATGCTTTATAGTGTTGAAACAATAATTGTGGGATCAGTACTTGACGCTGCTCCAACCAAATACGAAATGTTGTTTCATTTGTCATAATATCTACTCCTTTAATAACAAAAGGATGCTAAAAGCTAACGCCTTTAGACACCCTTTTATGATGCGTTTATGGATATAGACGATTTAACAAACGTGGGAATGGAATACATTCACGTACGTGTTCTGCACCACTAATCCATGCTACTGTACGCTCTAAACCAAGCCCGAAACCAGAATGTGGTACGGAACCTTGCTTGCGCAAATCTAAATACCAAGCGTATGCTTCTTCATCTAATTTATGTTCTGCTAATCGTTGTTTTAATAAATCATAATCATGAATACGTTCTGAGCCACCGATAATCTCGCCATAACCTTCTGGCGCAATTAAATCGGCACATAATACAACATCATCACGGTCTGGATGTGGTTGCATATAAAATGGTTTGATACCTACAGGATAACATGTAATGAACACAGGCATATCATAATGTTCCGCTATCGCAGTTTCATGTGGCGCACCAAAGTCATCGCCCCATGTAATATCATCAAAGCCCTTTTCATGTAAAAATTCAATAGCTTCATCATAGGAAATACGTGGGAATGGTGCTTTAATCTTTTCAAGCTTTGTTAAGTCACGCCCTAAACGCTCTAACTCCACTTGACAATTCGCTAGTACAGCTTGTACTAAATAAGCTACGTACTCCTCTTGTACTTTTAAACTCTCATCATGCTCGATAAACGCCATTTCTGGTTCAATCATCCAAAACTCGATTAAATGACGACGTGTTTTAGACTTCTCTGCACGGAATGTTGGGCCGAATGAAAATACTTTACCTAGTGCCATCGCCGCTGCTTCCATATATAATTGACCAGATTGTGATAAATAAGCATCTTCATCAAAGTATTTAGTATGGAATAACTCCGATGTACCTTCTGGTGCAGAGCCTGTTAAAATGGGTGGGTCTACTTTAACAAAGTGACGTTCATTAAAGAAATTATATGTCGCACGGATGATTTCGTTACGGATTTTCATAATGGCATGCTGTTTACGTGAGCGCAACCATAAATGACGATTGTCCATTAAGAACTCTGTCCCATGCTCCTTTGGTGTGATTGGAAAATCTTCAGCCGCATGAATAACTTCAATTTCTTTCACTTGTAATTCACAGCCAAAAGTTGAACGCTCATCTTTAGTAATCTCACCAACGACATACATAGATGTTTCTTGCGTTAATCCTTTTGCTTTGGCAAATAACGCTTCGCCCGCTTCTGCTTTGACTACAATACCTTGTACAAAGCCTGAGCCATCACGCAATTGTAAAAATGCAATTTTACCACTAGAACGCTTATTGGCGAGCCAAGCACCAATTTTAACTGTTTCGCCAATATGCTTAGGCATATCTTGAATCATAATTTTTTCCATGTTGTCCTCCTAAGTTGCTCGTTAATTAATTTTGCCATTTTGCTTTGACAAATTCGTCCATTCTACGCACTGCCTCTTCTAACAACTCAAGAGACGTTGCATAAGATAAACGAATCGTATTTGGTGCACCAAAGCCTGAGCCTGGAATTACAGCTACTTTAGCTTCTGTTAATAATGCACTCACAAAGGCATCTACGGACTCATAACCTGTATGTTTTGCTGCTTCAGCTACATCTGGTAATAAATAAAAAGCACCTTGTGGCTGTAATACGCTAAAGCCTGGTATAGCAGCTACTTTAGGGAAAATAGTAGCTAAACGTCCTTCGAAAGCTTGACGCATATGTTCTACAGCATCTTGTGAACCATTATATGCCTCAACGGCTGCATATTGTGCTGTAGTTGTTGCATTTGATGTTGAATGAGAAGCTAAGTCCGTCATGGCTTTAATAATAGCGGCATCGCCTGCTGCATATCCAATGCGCCATCCTGTCATAGAGTGTGATTTAGCTACACCATTTACTACGATAGTTCTTGCTTTCACTTCTTGTGATACTTGCGCAATCGAATGATGCGTAATGCCGCCATACACTAATTTCTCGTATATTTCATCAGAAACAATTAAAATGTCTTTTTCAACAGCTACTGCTGCGAGTGCTGCTAATTCTTGTTGATTGTAAATCATACCTGAAGGGTTACTTGGCGAGTTAATAATGACTGCTTTTGTATTGTCTGTAATCGCTTCACGTAATTGTTCAGGTGTAATTTTATATTGTTGCTCAGCTGTACCTTCTACGTAAACCGGTACACCACCAGCTAATTTAACTTGTTCAGGATACGATACCCAATATGGAATGGGAATAATTACTTCGTCACCCTTATTTAAAATGACTTGAAATAACGTATATAGCACATGCTTTGCCCCAACGCCTACCATTACTTCTCCTGGTGTATAGGCTAAATTATTATCGCGCTGTAATTTATTGATAATGGCTTCTTTTAATACGGGCAATCCCCCAGCAGGCGTATATTTTGTAAGACCCTTTTCCATTGAATCAATCGCTGCATCTAAAATATTACGCGGTGTATTAAAATCAGGCTCTCCAGCACCTAAACCAATTACATCAATGCCTTCAGCCTTCATTGCCTTCGCCTTTGCTGTAATCGCTAATGTTGTCGATGGTGTTAATGTTTTGACACGATCTGCTAATAAATTTTTCACAAGTCATCAATCTCCTTATAAATTTAAAATGCGTTTCCACTCTTCGCCGCTTTCAAATAAGTAATACATATAATTGAGCTGATTGTTGGCATCAATATACGTGATTTCCCATACGGCGCCAGGCTCTTCATAACCTAATTTTGTGTGTAGAACTTTTTGCACATTTGCTGTTTCCTGAAGCTGTGTCAATGCTTGGTTTTTTGTAATGCCATCATCATTGTATACTTCTTGTATTGCTGAGGCTTTAAAATTAGAAGGCACAAAAACCGTTTTGCTGTTCCCTTCTTCATCTTTACCTCGCACCGTAATATAACTTAGTTCACTATTGTAAACATAAGCATCTTGCACTTCAGCTATTACTTTCTCTTTTACGGCTAAAGCAACGGCTTGTTTCTCTGTTTTATTAAACGGTGAATTCGCTTTTATTAAGATTGTAAAGCCAATGATTAGCACGACTGATAAACCAAGTGCTAAAACGGTAATCATCCATTTCTTCATAACAGTACCTCATTTTTTATGGAAGAAATTTAATTCTCCTCATCTTTTTTATTATACCAATTTTCCAACTGTAACACCATATCTGTTAAGGATACTTTGTACACCTTTATTTCAGGTAATGCCTTAATAAAAGAGGCCCCGTACGATTTTGTTTCTATCCTACGATCTAGCACAATAAAAGCCCCTTTATCATGTGACGAGCGGATTAAACGACCAAATCCTTGCTTAAATCGCAAAATGGCTTCTGGTAAGGCAAGTTGTTGAAAAGCATTACTACCTGCAGCTGTTAACTTGGCACTGCGCGCTTTGAAAAGAGGGGCATTAGGTGTAGAGAATGGCAAGCGCACAACAATGACAGAGGCCAATGCGTCACCTGGTACATCTACCCCCTCCCAAAAGCTATTTGTGCCAAATAACACAGCATGACTAAATTTCTGGAAGGATTGTAAAATACGCATGCGACTTCCTGACGTCACACCTTGCGCAAATAACATATAGTCTTGTAATAAACCGCTCTCATCAATTAACTCCACTGTTTTCTTTAACATATCTTGAGATGTAAAAAGCACAAAACAACGACCTTTTGTTGCTCTCACTGTTAAAGTAATCGCATGCGCAACATGTTCAATATACGTTTGTTGAGAGACTTTTTGGATATCTGGCATGTCTGATACGATAAAAGTTTGAGCGCCGTTGTAATAACTACTTGGCGCTTGTAATTGATGTAAAGCTACATCATCATCAATACCTAATTGTTCTGTAATAAATGTTTTGTTTTGTGGAACTGTCATCGTGCCTGATGTCCATATTAAAGCTGCTTGTTGACGCAATGGTGCAATTACGTGATTAATCGTGTGGGCTGTTTCAATAGGCTTTTGTATAATGCGCAGACTATTTAATAAACCACGACGGTCTACCTCTAACCAAGTTGTCTGTTGTTTTTGTGGGTGGCTAATGGCATCCCATTGTAACAGTAAATCTTCTATAATTTGTACTGCATAACGCCACTCTGATAACAAATGTTGCTCATATTCCGTTAACTGCACAATCTCATTGCTAAATTGGCTACTAATATCACGTGCTTGGTCAATAAAATGTTGCATGTTCTGTGCGACATTTTGCATAGTAGGCAAGGTGATTTCATCTAAAAACACAAGTTGTTTATCTTCTGTTGTTGACTGCCAATGTGCTTTAACAATGAGCATCAGCTGTTGTAATGTTTGGTCAAAGCTTGTTACCATGCGCTCAAACGCACGTGTTGCTTGTGTTATGGTATGTTGTGAAACCCGATGTGTTGTTTCATTCACTTGTACAATGGCTGAGAATAATCGCTCATCTTCTATTGTACCGATTTGCCCGAAATAATATTTCCAATCGGAATAAATTAACATACATGCTTCTTGTTGCATAGCAGATTGTACCATTTGATGCGCCTCATCAAAAATAAAACCATCCACTTGTGAAAATAATCCTCGTTCTCGCTCCGCATCTGCTAGCACCATCGCATGATTTGTTACAATAATTTGAGCTTGTTCGCTTTGAGCAATCGCATAATGATAATAATCAAAAGGTGTTGTACGCTTACTTTCTTGATCTTTACGTAACTTTTCAATAACTAAGTGACCACCACCTGTTACGTTAATTTCATTGACGTCGCCTGTTGTTGTAGTCGTCAGCCAATTAAGAACTTGCATTAATGTTAATGTCTCGTCGTAATTGAGCTTTGGGTAAGCTAATTGGTGTCGCACTTTTTTTAAATCAATGTAATGTCGCTTTCCCTTAAGCACTGCCTTTTGAATAGTGACACCTAGCATTTGTTCTACTTTAGGTAATTCCTCTGTATAAAGCTGGTCTAGCAAATGAGAGGTATACACACTAATCGCTATTTTTTTATGATGTTGTAAAGCATATGTGACCGCTGGAAGTAAATACCCGACCGTCTTACCAATACCAGTAGAAGCTTCAATAACGACTTCTCGTTTTGTTGTTAATGTGGCGTAAATCGTATCCATCATTTCAAACTGGGCTTGACGTTTTTCAAAATGAGGCCAACGACTCTGCATCAATTGTATCTTATCATCATCTGTGTGAGGGTAACTCACCTCTTTGGTAGATGTGTGTTGCATGACTGGCTGACTTAAAGCCAACTCATGATAATATCGTTGTGCTTCAGTGGATATTCTTTGACGTTTCCATGCCAATACTTCAAAAAACAAGCTCGCGATATTCGTTTTCAATTGAAAACTTAATTTATGCATTTGCTCAATTGTATTTAAAGGTAATGTCTGTAATTTGTTAAAACTTGCAATCAATAATTCAGCTGTTGCTTCAGCATCTTCATCCGCTCGGTGCGCTTGTGATAGTGGAATGCGTAATTCTTGTGCTAAGTCTCCCAATTTATAGCTTAAAGCAGTAGGATACAACACTTTAGCCAACTCCACTGTATCAATCTTTTGCCCACGCCATAATGGCAAACCTACACGTTTGAGTTCTGCCTGTAAAAAGGGTAAGTCAAAGTCTGTGTTATGTGCTACAAACACACAATCTTGTAATAAATCATAGATCTTTTGAGCATGTGCTTCAAATGGCTGGGCATCTGCAATATCCACATCTGTAATACCTGTTAAATCTTGAATAAAATGTGGAATGGCACGTTCTGGGTGAATAAATGTGGAATAACGTTGAACAATTTGCCAGTCACGCACAAAAACGACCGCAAATTGTAGCATGCGGTCGCCATTTTTTGAGGAATGCCCTGTCGTTTCAATATCGACTACAGCATAAGTTTTCATTGTACTTCAACTCACAGTTCACTAAATGTTTTGCTTTATTTTAACATACTATTTCGCTACAGGTGAGGTGTAAAAGAAGAGAACAAAATAAACTGACAATAAAACAACTTTTTCAACATAGACAAAGTGCCATCCCATAAATGCTAACAATAAAGCAATCGCAAGTGCAATATTTACTATCATAAAGCTTTTACGCACTTGTTCTATATCTCGAATGACAACAAATAAGGCCATGGCAACGATAATAATCACATATATTTGTGTCGTCAACAAACTTGTAAGTACCAGCATTCCTAACATCACATAAGCAAATACTTTACGTTTTATCTTAATAAACTCGTACACCATATATAAACTAAAAAGGAGTGTGGTAATCCATGGGCTAACGATCAGTTGTGTCAAAACGATTCCGATGTAATAACGCATCATTACGCGCTCACTCCTTGTAATAATTTTTTAATAGCTTCTTCATATTTTTGTTGTTTTAACATAGGGTGCTCATCCAAATATACGATTTCATAATGGTTATTAGTTGTCTTAATTAGAGGTAGCGTAGGTTGCTGTAGATGCACCTCTGGCTGTTGCACCAAGTTTACCTCTATCACACTTCCCTTTTCGAGCGTAATTGGTAATTGTTCGGCTGTTATAGTACTACCTTCTACTTGTAAATGAGAAATGGCTACAGCTTCACCAGGAATGAATGCTGTAATTGTCGTAGCTTCTGCCAACGTATAATGTTGATCTTCTGTAGGGTGTTTTATTAGCCCTTCAGTAGACGAAGGAAACTCATACATAATGGTTAATGGTACTTGTGTTGTTTTCCCACTATGCCATTCTACAGCTAATGTATTCACTGCACGGTTAATGCTGATTTTTTCATCTCTTTGCCATATGGCTTTTTGTATCTCACTTTGTCGAAATGCTTCGTACGTAAAGGTAAAGACAAAGTCTTGTTTTGTTAATGTTTGATGACCAATATGGATAGCCTTAATGCGCTTTACATTAGCCTCACCTAATGCTTGCGCTACTTTTAGCTCCACTTTCGTGTTGTTGGCTTCTTTACCATCATTTGTCGTATAAATTACCTTAGCATGTAAAGGTAAAGGAGAGGCAGGGCGATAGGGCATGCTAAAGAGATAAAGGGCTACAGC
Organism: Lysinibacillus alkalisoli; assembly: GCF_014643595.1. Taxonomy (GTDB): domain Bacteria; phylum Bacillota; class Bacilli; order Bacillales_A; family Planococcaceae; genus Metalysinibacillus; species Metalysinibacillus alkalisoli. Next base: position 113,901 of record NZ_BMJT01000003.1, on the reverse strand, counting down.
AAGTAAAATGAGAGGCACTGTAAACCATTGAAAGGCATGACCTAATATATGATAGAGAATAATGCCACTCGCTAGTATAATAATCACAAGGATGATTGGTATGTTAGAGATTTCTGAATAAGCGGTTACTTGTTTTATACGCGTTGTTGCTATTAAGAGAAATAAAGCAGCTACAATCCCAACAAAACGCAATGGGCGAAATTTTTGACGTTGTTCTTCTTGTTTAGCTTTTGCTATGCCTTTTTTAGTTTGTTGACTTAATGATTTTGGGATATGTATACGATTCCATTCTTTCTTCATCGTTCTCCCTCCTCTAACTGTTGCTTGAGCTTGCGTAAGCTACGATAATAAATAGTTTTAACCGTATTTTCGTTACTATTCAAACAATGCGCCGTTTGTTGGAATGTATAATCATAAAAAATACGCAATATAATGACATCTTTTTCTTTTGGTGTTAATTTTTCCATTACATCTGCTAATTCAATTGAAGACACATCATCAAGTATTGGGGTTTCTATAATTTGCTCTGTTGCTACGTAACATCCATTTTTACGTAAAGCATCATGAGCACAATTCATTGTAATTCTTGTTGCCCATGTTTTGAAATACTTAGGTTGCTCTAGTTGATGCCTGTATTTATAAGCCCTATATGCTACTTCTTGCATCACATCTAATGTATCCGCTTCATTTTTCATATAAATATAAGCGACACGGTACAAATCATTTTCAATAGCTTTATATTGTTGGATAAAATCTTGCTCTTTAAACACGAATACACCACCTCTTCCACTATTAGACTGCCCACTCCCTCTTAATAGTTTGCTAAATTGGTAAATAGTAAAATTTCACAAAAAAAGATGTGCCCTATTTTAGGCACATCCTCTTATTATCCTATTGTGAGTGGCGGTTCATAGTTAATCATTTCTTTAATGGTATTGTCTGCATTCATAACAGCGACTTTAGGTTGTAGTTGCTTAGCTTCTTCTGTTGTCATTTGACCATAAGCAATAATAATAATAATATCACTTGGTTGTACAAGTCTTGCTGCTGCACCATTAACACAAATGACACCACTGCCTCGCGCTCCAGCAATCGTATACGTTTCAAATCTAGCCCCGTTATTATTATTAACAACAGCAACTAATTCATTTGGCAAAATACCTACAGCTTCTAAAAGTGCGATATCAATCGTAATAGAGCCAACATAATTTAAGTTTGCTTCTGTTACACTCGCTCGATGAATCTTTGCATGCATCATTGTGCGCAACATGCTGTCACCTCCCAAATCACATTGTCAATCAACCTCGTTGTTCCGATATATACCGCTGCAGCTAGAATAAATGCTGTTGTTTCAGCTGTTGGCTTCGTTAAATCTGGATAGCTGAGTTTTGTTAAATAATCCACTTTACCTGTTGTTACTTTTTCAATATGGGCAATTCCTTCAGCAATTGTCCATACCTCATTTTGTATTTGTTGCAATGTTGCATAAATAACAGGAGCTTGTTGTCTTTCTATTGGTGTTAAATACACATTACGCGATGACTTGGCTAGTCCGTCCGCTTCTCGAATAATCGGCACAGAACGAATAATAACAGGGAAATTATAATCTCTCACCAAGGCTTCAATAATGGCTAATTGTTGCGCATCCTTTTGTCCAAAGTAAGCATGGGTAGGCTCAATAATATGCAATAACTTGGTGACAATTTGCACCACCCCGTCAAAATGATTTGGTCGTGAAGCGCCGCACAATGTTTGTGCCATCTCACCTACATGCAAGTGTAAACTAGAAGTACGTGGGTACATCTCTGTCACACTTGGTGCAAAGATATAATCTACACCCGCTTCGGTAGCTAACATTACATCCCTGTCGAAATCTCTTGGGTAGCTTTCAAAGTCTTCGTTAGGCCCAAACTGTGTTGGGTTAACAAAAATACTCATGACGACAATATCATTTTCTTTTTTAGCTTGTGTAACTAATGCTACATGCCCTTCATGTAAGTAGCCCATTGTAGGTACTAACCCTATCGTCTGATGATGATGTTTGTTAATAACCGCTTTCATATCCCCAATTGTTGTAATAACCTTCATGCCTTTGTGCCTCCATAAAGTGCTTGTAAAGTTTCTTCTTTCATAGAAAAGCTATGGCGCAATGTGGGGAATTGTTGCGTGCGTACCTGTGCTACATACTCATTAATGCCCTTTAACATAATCGGCTCAACCTGTGCATATTGCGCTACAAACTTCGGTACATGATGGTTGCCATAGCCTAGTACATCATGATAAACGAGAACTTGACCATCGACATCCTTACCCGCACCAATGCCAATGACAGGAATCGTAACAGAATCTGTTACCATTTTCGCTAATTGATGGGGTACACACTCCAGTACAATAGCTATCACTCCTGCTTTCTCACAGGCTTTAGCATCTTTTAGCAATTGCTCAGCTGCCTGTGCTGAGCGCCCTTGTACTTTATAGCCACCTTGCACTTGCGCTGATTGGGGCAGCAATCCTAAATGCGCTACACAAGGTATGCCTGCCGAAGTTAAATGAGCCATCGTATCAATGACAGTGCCAGCACCTTCAAGCTTCAACGCGTTAGCAAATGTGGTTTGCATCATATGGGCTGCTGTTTGCATTGTTGTTTGTAAGTTACCATGATAAGAGGCAAATGGCATATCTACTACAATAAAGCGATTCGGTGCTCCACGCTTTACTGCCTTCGCATGATGTATCATATCTTGTACAGTTACTGGTACTGTTGAGTCGTAACCTAATACGACCATACCTAAAGAATCGCCTACTAAAATCATGTCTACATTCGCTTCTTCTGCTTGGCGAGCAGAGGGATAATCATAAGCTGTTAGCATCACGATTTTTTCTCCTGTTTGTTTCATAGTAATGAAATCTTGTGTTGTTTTCATTATGTTCCTCCTCCATTAAGGGAAGAAAACAAAAAACCTTCTGCGTAAAAATAGACAGAAGGGTAGCGTGTAATCCTATGCGCTGTTTTCTTCCGTCCCTGTCATTTGTATGATCAAGGCAGATTTTTTTATCATAAAAAAGAGTAGGTACTGTTCTCACGATACAGTCCTACTCACACTATAACAAAAGCTACTAACCTTCGCCATTATAAAATTTTAATATCCGCTGTATAAATCTCTTTTACTTCGCCATCATCTTTTTGCACACGTAAAACGCCATCATTCGTAATGCCAATGGCTTCACCTATAAATGTTTCGCGAGCTGTTGTCACTTCTAAACGCTGACCAATAGTGCAGGAGTTTGCTTCCCATAGTTTACGAATTTGATCAAAACCGTCTGTCACATAAAGGGCTGTGTAAATTTCAAGCTTATGTAACAATGTAGCAATTAATTTCGAACGGTCTATATCAATGCCTTCTTCTAACTTGAGTGAGGTTGCAATTGATTGTAACTCTTTAGGGAAATCTGCTTCACTTTGACTCACATTGATTCCTATGCCTATCAATAGAGCTTGGATAACATCTGATTCGGCTTGCATTTCCGTTAAAATACCTGTACATTTCTTACCATTAATTAACACATCATTTGGCCATTTAATTTGTGGCTTTGCTTGTACAAGTAGCTCTTGCAAAGCCTGTACCACTGCAACAGCTGTAACGAGTGTGAATTGTGGTGCACGATGTGGTGGTACGTCAGGGCGTAAAATAACCGTTAACCAAATCCCTTTTTGGCGCGTCGATTCCCAAGGACGCATTAATCGTCCTTTGCCTGCTGTTTGCTCTTCGCTAATAACTACCGTTCCATGCTTAGCGCCGTCTTGAGCTAAACGATGGGCAATATTTTGTGTAGAGTCAACCACATCATAATAATAAATATCTTGCCCAAATTGTTCGGTTTGTAATTCTGCTTTAATTTGAGCTGCTGTCACTGTATTCGGTACCCCTGTTAACACATAACCTTTTTTCTTAATCGTTTCAAAAGAATAGCCCTCTTCTTGTAAAGTTTTCATATGTTTCCAAATTGCTGTACGCGACACATTAAACTCATCTGCTAATTGTTGACCAGAAACCGCTTCTCCGTTAGAAGCAAGTAATTTTTTTACAATTTTATCTTTCATTGATGTCATTGCAATACCATTCCTTTATTTGTTGTTTATCATTTAAGACGTCACCGTAAAGCACTGCTCGCTCAATATCATTTAGCGCCTCTTTTAACCATTTGCCAGGTTTTTTATTGCACCATACTTGTAAATCATAGCCTGTGACAGCTAATGCTTGTCGATTTTTGAGTGGTAAATTACTTTTATTGTTTTTAATCTTATCACTCTCTACTGGAATCTTAAAACGATGGTAAGCAATTTTGGCTGCTCCCAAAAGAACTCGTTCACTATACTGATAATAATCCATCACTGTATAACCATCTGTTATACGCTGGTGCGTAGCTGCCAACACATCTTTAATAAATTGCTTTTCTTTGTTTGAGAAGCGATATGCAGCTAAAATAGACGCTACTTCCGGTTCATTACAATAACAAAAATAAGCCCATCCTAGCTGTGCTTCATCTATTTGAAAGCCACGCCATTGCTCTACAAGCCATTGCCCTGTTAAATAATGGTCTAATGTCGTCTCTTGTAGTAGTTGCACAGCAATACCCATATCTCCAAGCATCGCTTTATCTAACTCCATTTTAATGCGCTCTACTGCAATATGTGTTAAATCATAGGCACAATCTTTTATAGCTTGTTTAGTAATAGGTGCAATAACAAAGCGCAGCTGTGCCGCAAAGCGCACAGCGCGTAGCATGCGTAAAGCATCTTCTGAAAAGCGCGCATGGGCATCACCAACCGCTCGAATAATACCTTTTTTTATATCTTGTTGACCATGAAATAGATCAATAACTTGGTGTTGTCGTGTTAATGCCATCGCATTAATTGTAAAATCTCGTCTTGCTAAATCTTCAGATAAACTGCGCACAAATGTGACTTCATTGGGGCGACGGTGGTCTCGATATTCGCCGTCTGTTCTAAAAGTAGTGACTTCTATAGCACTTAACGGATGAATGACAAGTACCGTACCGTGTTCAATTCCTACATCCACCGTAGCTGTAAATAAGGCTTTCACTTCATACGGAGTGGCACTTGTTGTCACATCCACATCATGCACTTTTTTGCCCAATAAAGTATCCCTAACAGCTCCCCCTACAATATAGGCTTCATGTTGTGCACCTTCTAGCACTTCAATAATGTCATATGCTGCTTGCCATTCCTTACTTTGTTGCATACTTTGCTACCACGTCATAATAGAGTTTTTCATATTCGGCAACGATTTTACTAGAATGAAAATGATCATACACACTGCGCACAGCTGCCTCACAAAAAGCTTCATGCAATGTGTCATCTTGTAGAAGTTGTAAAATGCGATTAGCTGCCAAGGCTGTATCACCTAATGGCACAATATAACCATCTTTACCATCACATATAACTTCCGGAATACCTCCGATATTTGTACCTACACACGGCACACCACACGCCATTGCCTCTAGCAAGACTAAACCAAATGATTCCTTTTCTGACATCAATAACTTAACATCACTAATCGCATATAACTCAACGAGGCTTTCTTGCTTACCTAAAAACAACACATCAGCAGCATAAGGGGATAAACGAACACAATCCATAATGCGTTGCTTTTCAGGACCATCACCAACAAGCAGTAATTTTACAGCCTGATGTTGCCTTACCTTACAAAATGTTGCTACAATATCTTCCACTCGCTTAATTTTCCTAAAGTTTGAAACATGAATTAACACGCGCTCATCGGCTTTTATCCCTAATTGTTGTTTTAAGTCACCTGCATGAATAGGGTGATACTCATGTTCATCAACAAAATTATATACGGTCTCAATCGATTTCTTAGTTTGAATTAAATCGTATGTTTGTTGTTTCAAAGCATGTGACACGCTAGTGACAATGTCAGATTGTTCAATCCCGTATTCAATAGCGCGAGCTAAATTAGAGTCTTGCCCTAAAACAGAAATATCTGTCCCATGTAGTGTGGTAACAATGCCAATAGCTCTCTTACTCATCCCTTTTGCTAAAGCTGCACATACAGCATGTGGGATCGCATAATGCACATGTAACACATCTAACGCCTCATCTTGAATGACGTCTGCCATTTTGCTAGCTAATGCAATATCGTAAGGAGCATATTGAAACACAGCATAATTCGTAACGGTTACTTCATGAAAAAAAATATTAGGGTAAAGCTTATTCAAACGAAAGGGCATGCTTGATGAGATAAAATGTATTTCGTGACCCTTTTCTGCTAAAAGCTTGCCTAATTCTGTTGCAATGACACCTGACCCTCCCACTGTGGGATAGCACGTAATGCCGATTTTTAATTTGCGCATGTAAAAACTCCTTACAACTTATGTTAATGATGTTTACGCCAGTCCACAAAACCAGCTTGTAAACCTTTTAATAAAATTTCAGCTGTGCCCATATTTGTTGCTAACGGTACATGATATACATCACATAACCGCATTAATGCGGAAACATCAGGCTCGTGCGGCTGAGCAGTGAGAGGATCGCGAAAGAAAACTACCATGTCCATCTCATTATTAGCAATTTTTGCTCCAATTTGTTGGTCGCCACCGAGAGGCCCTGATTGAAAACGATGAATTTGTAATGTGGTAGCATTCATAATACGCTTACCTGTTGTACCTGTAGCAAATAGGGTGTGTTTTCGTAATATTTCTTCGTAAGCAATTGTGAATTCGACGAGCTTTTCTTTCTTTTGATCGTGAGCGATTAAGGCAATATTCATCATACAATTCCTCTTTTATAAAATATTTTCTAAGCCATAAACTAATGTCTCTTTTGTCATCACTTGCTCTACACAAAATACAACACCTGACATAAATGAACCACGATTGAAGGAATCATGTCTAAGCGTTAATAATTGCCCATCTCCGCCAAATAGCACTTGTTGATGAGCGACTAAACCAGGTAACCGCACAGAGTGGATACGCATACCGTCAACATTGCCGCCTCTTGCGCCAGCAATGGTTTCATGTTCATCAGGATGCCCTTGCTGTTTTACATCTCTCACTTCTTGCATCATTTGCATCGTTTTAATACCTGTTCCTGATGGTGCATCTAATTTTTGGTCATGATGCATTTCAATCACCTCAACGTCAGGGAAATAGCGCGCAGCCTCTCGTGCAAACTTCATCATCAAAACGGCACCTAACGCAAAATTTGGTGCGATAATACAACCTAAACGCGAGGTCTCTGCTAAAGCAGTTAGCTCTATTAATTGTTCATCTGTGAAACCTGTTGTACCAACCACAGGGCGCACGCCTAATTGTAAGGCTTGCTTTGTGTTGGCATATACCGCTTGTGGGCTCGTTAAATCAATTAAGACATCAGGCTTTGTCTCTGTTACTAATGTTGCCATATCTGTGTAAACAGGCACATCGTATGTAAACAAACCTGTTGCACGTAGAGTAGCCCCAATCTCTTTATAATCTAGTACACTTACTAATGTAATGTCAGGCTGCTTCGTCATCGTATGTACCGCTTCTATTCCCATCTTTCCTCTTGCACCTGCAATTGCTACTTTAATCATACATCTTCGTCCTTTCTTGTCCAACGACTGTGATCTCTTGTATTAAATTTATGTAATACACGTGCAAGTGCCTCGTCTAGTTGTATATTTTGTGCATTAGCAAAACAAATTAAAACAAAGAAAAAATCGCCTAATTCTTCTTCAATACTATTTTCTTCTTCTGTTATTTTCTTTTTTTTCTGTCCATAAACATGCTGTACTTCGCGAGAGAGTTCGCCTAACTCTTCTGTTAGGCGTGCTAGCAATTCAAAAGGGGGGAAATAGCCTTCTTTAAATTGCCCGATATAATCATCTACTTGTTGCTGAAGCTGTTGCATAGTTGGTTTTGTCATGATTCTCACTCCTTACACTATATACTATAGCTTATCAAAGTCATACATTCTTGCCTATACTTGAATTACAAAGTACATATCGTAAACTCCAAACAACGTATCCCTTTTTCTCATATTCGCAACGTGATAAAAGTCACTAGCTAACTCTCTTGATTCGTGATGAACGAAATCCATAACTAACTGCCTCCTAAACTTAAACATTACAAGTCATAATATGTTCTAACATATGACGCGTTTCTCATGCTTGGACAAAATACATAAGGCATTTGTTCCTTTTTATGGCATCATAAGATGAGGGAAGGGATGTTTTTTCGTAAAACCGTTAAAAAAAGAGCATAATGTTAAATCCTACGATTTAGCATCACACCCTTAAAACGTTATTGTATGAAATTAATCATCTGAACGCATACCTGTGAAGATTAGTAATAGACGTGCTAACTCTAACACAGCTACCAATGTTGCTGCTACATATGTCATAGCTGCTGCATTTAACACTTTACGTGCACTACGTTCTTCTTCATTACGAATAATGTTTAATGAAACAATTTGATTCATTGCTCGGTTTGAGGCATCAAACTCAACAGGCAATGTAACAATCTGGAATACTACACCCGCTGCTAATAATACAATACCTAATAACAGCATATTAGATGACGATGCTAAAATACCGATCATAACAAAAATCCAAGAAGCACTTGAAGAAATATTAGCAACAGGCACTAGCTTAGAACGTAATGTTAAGAAACTATAAGCCTCAGCATGTTGAATCGCATGCCCTACTTCATGAGCTGCAACGGCTGTCCCCGCAACACTTGTACCATAAAAGTTATCTTCAGACAATGCTACAGTTTTAGTTGCTGGATTATAGTGGTCAGATAAAAAACCTTGGTTTGGTACAACACGAACATCATACAAACCATTCTCGTCTAATATTTTTCTTGCAACTTCAGCACCTGTCATCCCAGAAGTTGAATGTACTTCTGAAAACTTGCGATATGTGCTTTTTACTTTCATTTGTGCGTACAGGGGCAACAGCATAATAACGATGAAATACACGATGTACAAACCTAATGACAATTTTATTCTCTCCCTCTTCCATTTCTACTTCTATTTTAATGGCTAGGTATCTTTTGGGCAACCAATCTGCGCTTTTTTATACAATATATCGCTATACCAATACAGCCTATAGAAAGCCAAAATGTAAAGTAACCAATATAGGTCATATACTGATTAACAGGACCATAACTTGGCATTTGTTTAAATACATAATCAATAACATCATTATGTAACGTCCAAATAGCAGCGATGATCACATGTCTGTATGTGAAACTATAATAGACCATATAAAGCACGGCTTGAATTGCCATGGCACTGTGAGAGACAACTAACATCCAACCATCAGGTCCAATTAAGCCGACCTCATTTAACAATAAAAAATTCATTACTACTGCCCATATCCCATATTTCACTAACGTAATTAGTGCTAAGGCTTCCATTAGACGCCACTGTTTTCCTAAAAGCCAGCCTACTAACACAAAACAAAAAAATAAACTAGCTGTTGGGCTATCGGGTACAAAAATATAAAAAATAGGTTTTGTGACAGCTAATTGCCCGCCATACCACCAATAGCCATAAACGGTGCCTAACGCATTGACAATAAGTAACAACCATAAAAAGTATCTTGATGTCATAACAAATGTAATTTGTGCTTGTAATCTAGCCATCTCAAAACTCCTCGTATTAAAAAAGATGCTACGTTAAGTTATTCAACTTATCGTAACATCCTCAGAACATTATTTCTCTTCTTTAAGTGCAGCAATAAATTCTGCTACTTGTTTCAACTCTTCATCAGTACCACCGAATGCGCCAGCTGGCATACCGCCACGGCCATCTTTAGCGATTTTTTCAATCTCCTCAGCATCTAAACCTGTGTTAAGAAGCATTGGACCTGAGTTACCTGATAAGTCTGTTGCGTGACATCCAATACATGATGAAGCTGGACCAGTTTCATCCATCCAAATCTCGTATCCTGGTAAATCATTGTGATCTTCAGGATCTACATCTGGTAGTAATCCTAAATCTTTAGGTTGAATTTCACCTTGTGCTTTTGCAGCTTCCCAGTCATGGTACTCAACTGATTCCCATGTTAAATAGAAAATGGCTGCTACTGATAACAACATAAATGCTGTTGGTAACGGACGCTTAGATGGACGACGCTCTGGCGTAGTATCTAAGAATGGCATTAATAGTAAAGCTGTGAAAGCAATACCTGGCATTACAAGCGCACCGATAATGTTATATGCACCGGAAGCATATGAGTACTTTAATAATTGATATACGAATAAGAAATACCAGTCAGGTAATGGAATATAACCTGCGTTTGTTGGGTCAGCTGGACCTTCAAGTGGCGATGGATGCGCTACTGTTAAAATCAAATAACCGATTAAGAAAACTGCCCCTACCATCCATTCTTTAAGTAAGAAGTCTGGCCAAAACGCTTCTGTCTTACCTGGGTATTCGGAATAATCTTTTGGAAGATTTTGCATACGACCAGTCGCTTTAATACGTGAGTCGCCAACGAATTTCATTCCTTTTCCGCGATGCATGGTGTCCCCTCCTTTAAAAATTCAAATGCGATTTATTTTGTCAAGCAATCATAGTGGACCAGAGATACCTTGACGACGAATCATGATAAAGTGTGCTGCTAGCAATGCAAATAATGCTGCTGGCAAGAAGAATACATGAATCGCAAAGAAACGAGTTAACGTTTGAGCACCAATAATTGTCGTGTCACCCGCTAATAGTACTTTAATCATATCACCAATAAATGGAACAGAACCTGCGATTTCTAGACCTACTTTAGTCGCGAATAACGCTTTCATATCCCATGGTAATAAATAACCTGTGAAGCCTAAACCAATCATAACACCAAAAATACCTACACCAACAATCCAGTTTAATTCACGAGGTTTCTTATATGAACCTGTGAAGAATACACGAAGTGTATGTAAGAACATCATTACAATTACTAATGAAGCTCCCCAGTGGTGCATACCACGAACGATTTCGCCGGCAGCTACTTCGTTTTGTAAATAATAAACGGATTTCCAAGCATTCTCAATGTCAGGCACGTAGTACATTGTTAAGAACATACCTGATAAAATTTGAATAACTGTGATGAAGAATGTTAATCCACCAAAACAGTATACGAATGCAGAGAAGTGATGGGCAGGGTTTACGTGTTCTGGTACTTCATGGTCGGCAATATCACGCCAAATCGGTGTAATATCTAGTCGTTCATCGACCCAATCGTAAATTTTGTTTAGCACTGATATCGTACCCCCTTATAATCATTTTTTAACTAGCGTATTTGGAATTATTGGACCTAGATATAAAAGTCCATCTTTTTCCTCTACCTCGTATTGATCTAATGGACCTTGAGGTGGCGTACCTTCAATGTTACCTCCATCTTTCGTGTAACGACCTGCGTGACACGCACAGAAGAATTCATTTTTGTGGCTAGGACTACCTTCCCAACCTACTGTACAACCTAAGTGTTTACAAACTGGTGATAAAGCAATAACTTTGTCGCCTTCTTTATACACCCACGCCATAGCTGAAACTTCAGATTTATACCAAGCATCTACTTGTTCAAATGAGAAGCTAACTTTTACTGGTGTGTCAGTAAGTTCTGCTACTTTTTGCGATGTTGGTAAGAAGTCACCTGCACCTTTATGTTGTAACACAGGATCAATCGCAAAACGTATCATCGGCGTTAGCATACCTGCCGCCATAAATCCACCTACACCCGTTAATGTGTAGTTTAAAAATTGGCGTCTTGAAACTCGATTGTTACTCATCTTTTTCCCCCCTCTACCGTAAAGGTCAGTCCAACGGACATACTTTTAATAAATAGTAATACTAGGACATATCCATGATATATCAATAAAATAGGTAGGTCAATATAGCATTCAATTCATTTGGCAAGTTTGTGAACATTTATTGAATGTATTCAGTTTTGATTTGCCCATTTATCAGTAAATAATGGAATTACTTTTGCTAATTGATCTTCTAAAATTTTTTGCTTCATATTATTGTCCATCGATTCCAATGGAATAGCAGGTAACCAAATCACAGCAAATTGCTCATTTAGTTTATGGATTTCATGTTCACTTGTCATGAAAAATACATGTTTAAAACCTGCAGCAATGATTTTTTCTTGCATCTGAGCTAATTGTGCTGTTTGATCTATACCTGACGCATAGGTCATAGGAGGCAATAATAAAATTCTCCCTCTAAATTGATGCTCAATAAAATTTGTGAGATTCGTAATATAGTCTGCAGCTGAACTAGATTGAATCATTGTTGTCTCTGAAAAGTCAATCGAAATCACTGGCACAATGACCGTGTCGATAAATGTTTTATTTGCTAACACATCACTTACATCCTTTGCATGAAATTGCATAGTTCTTTCCCTCCAACTGAAAAACGCCTATAAAGGCATTTCGATATGTACTAACATACCATAATTTACACCTTCATAGACGTTACATTTATGTGGAATTTAAAGTTGTTGTAGTTTCTCGCTCCAATAATGGAAAGCTGCAGCATCGCCTCGATCAAGTGCTTCGTCAATGGCTGATAAAATATGTTGTTTATTATTGTGCTGTAATAATTCCTCGGCTAGTTTAGACATGCCATAGTCTACTTCTGCTTTTGGCATAAATGGATTGTCTTCTAACACAGCGACATAATGAGGGCTTTTCATAGCATCTTTAAATAATACTTCAACATAAATTTCTTCTTCATGTAAGCGAATATCATGAAAAGCCTTTTCAGCATCTACGACTAATACATCTTCTGTATAATAACGAAATGGCAAGTTAACATCTTCTTCTGTTGTAATAAAAATCCCTTTAGGGCATACTTCGGAATGCTCTACAAAATGAATACGCGCTAACGTTTGATCATCTGTTAATAAATAATTTAAAATCCAAACCGCTTCTCGCAAGGCAAGGTCATGATGCGCTAAAAACCATTCGATGAATGAACGTTTATCTTGTAATGATACAGCTGTCATTGCGTTCTACTCCTTTATTGTTGTAATGACTCCACTAAATGTTGCCAATTTTCAATCGCAGGTTCTTCTTGTGCTAATTTTCTTGCTATAATAAGAGCTTGGTCTCTGTGGCCTTCTTCAATCAAAAAGTACACATATTCAGCTAAAAACGCTACGTCTTCTGCAAAGTCCTGATAAGCTAAATCATACCACTTTGCTGCTTCATCATACAATTCTAACGCTTCTGTAGCTTTAGCCATAAATGGATAGAGAGCTGACCAGTCAAATTGTTCGTTTTCTAATGCCTGATACAGTTGAATGATTGCCTCATAGTTTTCTTCTTTACGATAGAGAGACATAAGTACAATAATTGCCTCCATATATTCGGGGTCTAATGCAATGGCTTCTTGTAAATATTGTATTGCCTCCTGCGCTTTGCCCATCTTTAAAGCAAGTTTCCCTGCATATAAATACAAGGCTTTGTCATACTCATCACGCGTCAAACCTTCTTGAATTGCCTTATAAGCTTGCTCTACCTGTTCTTCCATCTCATAGCTTTGTGCTAATAGCAAATAAGCGGAGAAATAATCGGGGTCTAATGTTTTGAGCTGTTCTAATGTTGTGATGGCATAAGGATATTCTCCAGCTTGAAAGCTTGCATATGCTGCTCCAAACAACACATCTGGCTTTAACTCTTGTTCTAATGCCTGTTTATAATATTGTAATGCAGTTTCATAAGCTGCTCCTGCGCGATACACTTCAGCTAAACGTTCAATGAGTGAGACATCATCCACTTGCACATTATGCGCATGCAAATCCTCATAAATACGCGCAGCTTCTAAAAAACGTCCTGTCTCAAATAATAGTTCTGCCTTAGCGAATTGCAATAATGGTTCATTGGGTAAGATGGTTAATGCCTCATCCATTCGTTTAGCGGCCGCTTCAAATAAGCCTTGCATCTGGTAATAATCTGCTAATGTTAACAGTGCTTGTACATACTCTTCACTCTTTGGGTCGACTTCGAGTAGTAATGATAATGCCTCATCTTCTTGTCCTAATTCCATTAATACAATGGCGCGGTCAATCAACAATTGTGGTTCATCTGGCAATAAAAATTGAAGATGTTGTAATACTTCATCTGCCTCTTGTAAAAAACCTAACTGTGCTAACTGTTCATACAAAGCATACTGTTCCTCTAATGATGCCTCTAATAAAAATTGACTTAATTGTTGGTGTAGTAATTGTAAATTTCCTGTTTCGATTACTTGTAGCATTTGTTCATATGCTGGCATGATTCACCTATTCCTTTCCGTCCACTCACTTGAGTACATTAGATTACCATAAGAAAAGAGTTGGAGCAAAGAAATCCTTCTCACTCCAACTCTCATTATTTCATTAATTGATCGATATGTTCAAAGAAAGCAGGATAACTAATGGCAATACAATCTACATCATCTATTGTCACAGCACCTTCTGTTAATAATGCCGCAATCGCATTCATCATACCAATGCGATGATCGCCGTACGATTGTAATTTTGCACCATGTAACGGTGTGGGCCCTTCAATAATCATACCATCATGAGTCGCTTCAATTGTCGCTCCTAATTTCTTTAACTCATCTACTACTGCTTGTATGCGGTCTGTTTCTTTCACTTTTAACTCTTCCGCATCTTTAATAACTGTCCTGCCCTGTGCTTGTGTAGCAAGTAATGCAATTAAAGGAATCTCATCAATCAACCTTGGAATTAAAGCGCCGTCAATCGTCGTACCTTGTAAAGTTGATGTACTAATATGGATAGAAGCAGTAGGTTCCATTACGGCTTCATCATTGATATGAACTTCAATATTTGCATCCATCGCTCTTAAAACATCAATAATACCATCACGTGTCGGATTAATACCTACGTTCTTTAACACAATCTCACTATTTGGCACAATAGCACCTGCTCCTAAAAAGAAGGCTGCTGAAGAAATATCGCCTGGTACAGTAACATGAGTCGCTGTAAGTTGCTGCTGCCCCTCTAATGTCACGACACCATCTGCCACATCTACCTGTACGCCAAATTGTTGTAACATCCGCTCTGTATGATCCCTTGATACAACTTCTTCTCTCACTATTGTTGTGCCTTGTGCGCGTAAACCTGCTAATAAAATAGCTGATTTTACTTGAGCACTTGCTACTGGCATTTTATAATCAATGCCTTGCAATGTTGTGCCTTGAATGGCTAGTGGTGTATATTGTCCATCTGCTCTCCCTCGAATATCAGCCTTCATGAGTCGAAGAGGCTCTACCACACGCTTCATGGGGCGCTTAGCAATGGAACTATCTCCAGTCATAATGACATGTACATTCGTGCCTGATAAGATACCAAGCATTAAGCGTGTAGTCGTGCCCGAATTCCCTGTATATAACACTTCACTCGGTTCACTCCACCCATCTATACCTGGGCTTTCAATTTTAACATTTGTGCCTTCTACGTGAATCTCTACACCTAGCTTTTTAAAACATGCAATGGTATCTAAACAATCATCACCAAGTAAAAAGCCTTCTACTGTGGTCACACCTTTTGCTATGGAACCTAGCATAATAGAACGGTGAGATACTGATTTATCTCCTGGGATTTGTAACGCACCTTGTAACGCTGGCTGATTATAGTGCAATACTTTTTCTGACATTCAAGCACCTCTTTTTACGATATATATGTTTCAAATTTCGCTCGTTTCTCAATGCAGTTTGCAGCACGTTTCCGGTCTTCTTCTGTTTGAAAACTAATGACAAGCACACCAAAAACATCCTCACGAGACTCGACAATTCGCAAGTTAGTAATACTGATTGCCTCATCTGCTAAATACCCAATTACTTCTGCGATTACACCTGCATAGTCTGGCACATCTACATATAAGTCAAATGGTGTAAAGAAAGCACCTGCTCCAACTGGTAACTCATCACGCACCGATTTAGCTGAGGCAAAGTATTGTTCAATATCTGCTGCCTCGCCCTGCTCTAGTAATTGTTGCACTCTCCCCATCTCAGCTTGCCAATCCTTTAATTGCATTAATAATTCCTTGCGATTTTGCAAAGTAATATCACGCCACAAAATCGGATTAGATGAAGCAATACGGGTAATATCTCTGAAACCACCCGCTGCTAATGAACGGGTCATAGGATAATTATCATCCTCTGTGCGTAATTGATGCACAAGAGAGGCTGCAATAATATGCGGAAAATGACTTACTACTGCCGTCATATGATCATGTTCATGTGCGGATACACTTACCACTTTAGCATGTGTGTATTTTAATAAGCTTTCAAGCTTTGCCATATGCACAATTTCTTCACCTGCTAATGGCGTTAACATATAATAGGCATTTTCAAAGAGATGTGGCTTAGCCGCTAAAATACCACTTTTATGCGACCCTGCCATCGGATGTCCCCCTATAAAAGTAATACCTTTTGCACGTAACTCCGCTGCTTTTTGCATAATTGCTTTTTTAGTACTTCCGGTATCTGTAATGATAACCGTTGATTTTAACTGCCAATCCTTTAATTGGTCGAGCCAAACTAATGTGGCATTTACAGGCGTGCCAAAAATAATCACATCGGCATCTTTTGCCGCTATTTCTGGTGCTATTACTGTCTCATGCACCACGTTCAACATTTCAGCTTGTTTGGCGGTATTTTCATCTTGGTCATAGCCTACAATCTTTACCTCTGGTGCTTTTTGTAATGCTAAAGCAATCGAGCCACCAATAAGCCCCAAGCCAATAACTAATACATTACGTGTCATACAAGCACTCCTTGCTCCTCTAACACGGCCTCTAATTGCGTAAAGAAGGCTTCATTTTGTGCTTTTGTACCAATCGTCACACGTAAATAGTTAGGGACGCCTAGCGCCTTACCGCTCCTCACAATAAAACCACGTTCCATTAGTTTTTGAAATACGATATCGCTATCTGTTTTGATTTCAAATAAGATAAAGTTTGTTGCTGAAGGATAGTAATGTAAATCGTGTTTATCACAAAATGCTTCAAATTGTCGTTTCCCAGCCTCATTGGCCTCTATACATTGTGTAATAAAGGCTTGGTCTTTAATCGCAATTTTAGCCACATTTTGACCTAGAACGGTATTATTAAATGGTGCACGTACAGGATCTAATTTAGCAATAATTGCGGGATGCGCAATGCCATATCCTACACGAAAACCTGCTAAACCATAAGCTTTTGAAAAGGTACGTAACGATATGACATTATCATATTTTGCTAATAATGGGATGGTTGATGTATGCTCCTCATCTTGTACATATTCGCAATAAGCTTCATCTAACACGACAAGCACATCTTTTGGCACTTGTTGTAAAAATGTACGTAATGCTTTATCTGGAATAACAACACCTGTTGGGTTGTTTGGGCTACAAATCCAAATAACAGATGTTTGTTTGTCAATAGCTGCTAGCATGGCTTGTAAATCGTGAGCCCCATTAATTAACGGGATTTCTCTCACTTCTGCTCCTTCAATGATAGCATTATGTTTATATTGAGAAAATGATGGGGTTGCCATCACTGTATTCACACCTGGATACAACAAAGCACGTGTAATAATCGCGATTAAATCATCTGAACCATTACCAAATATCAGCATATCTTCACTTATGTTGAAATGGTCTGCCATTATCGTACGCAAACTTTGCGCATAACCATCTGGATAAATCGCATGATCCACATTCATATTTTCTAAATAGGCTTTTACTTGTGGTGAACAGCCGAATGGATTCTCATTAGAAGCTAATTTAACAACTTCTTCTAGTTGGTACATTGCTTTTACTTCTTCCATCGGTTTACCTGGTTGATAAGCTTTCATTCCGTGTATTTGTTGTTTCCATTTCATGACTACCGTCTCCTCTATCGTTATCGATTTACTAAATCTGGTCGTAATTTAATTGCATCATTCAAATAAATATGCTGTACTTCTTGTTGCCCTACTGCAACTTCTGCATGGATTAATACGCGTATACATAAAGGTAATGCGCCTGCTACATTCATCTCATGCATACACATTACAGGCACAAATTGCCATCCTTCCATTTCACGCACAGCACGTGCTGGAAAAGCAGATGTAATATCTGGTGTTGTTGAAATAATAACAGATGTAATTTGTTCCGCTACAATTTGATTAGCTTCTGCAATAGCTTGGACAAGTTTAGCTGTCTCTTGCCACACTTGCTGTGGCTCATCTTGCGTGATCGTAATCGCTCCTCTTAATCCACGTATCATAATGCAGCCTCCCTTATAATCGCTCTTAATTTCGCATCTACTATGCGACATTCTTCGAGTGTGATTGTTTGTACTATAGGTTGGCCAATAACCTTTAGTAAGACAAATTTAAGCTCACCATACTCCACTTTTTTATCCTTCATTAAGTAGTTGGCTAATTGGTCAAAAGGATAATCATGAATGGCATCTAAAGGGTAATCATTTCGCAACGCATACTGTACAAATTGTAAGGTATCCTCATGTGAAATATCCCCATATGTTTCACTCAATAGTAAGGTAAAGACTAGACCAATCATAATAGCCTCACCGTGAGCTAGCTTGCCATAACCTGCTGCTGCCTCTACAGCATGCCCATATGTGTGCCCTAAGTTCAAATATTTTCGTACGGATTGTTCTGTCTCATCTTGTGATACAATCGCTGCTTTTACTTCAATCCCTCTTTTTAAATGATGATTCAATGAAGGAGTGATTTGCTGTGATTCATGTAGTAGTGTAGCAAGCCATTGTTCATCGGATAAATAAGCATGCTTCACTACTTCTGCCATACCAGAACGTACTTCACGAGTTGGTAATGTTTTCAAAAGGTGTGTATCATAAATAACGGCTTGTGGTTGATAAAAAGCGCCAATCATATTTTTGCCTAAAGAGTGATTGATTGCTGTCTTGCCACCAACAGCACTATCATGCGCTAAAATAGTAGTAGGAACTTGAATAAAAGGAATCCCTCTCATATAAGTAGCTGCAACAAACCCTGTCACATCACCTATAGCTCCACCGCCAAATGCAATAATTAAAGATTGTCTTGTCGCGTTTTGCTGTAATAAAAAAGTTTGTGCTAATTCATATTGCTCAAAAGTTTTACTTGATTCTCCTCCTGGAAAAATAAAAACATCAAAAGGATAATCAAAGTTTTTTTCAAAGTATGATTGCTGTGCTGCCCAGACCGATTGATCTGTGAAAACAAAGATATGGTCAGCTTGCTTTACCTTATTATCACATAATATCCATGCCTCAGCTAACATCTCTGTACCAATGAAGACATCGTAGTTTTGGTCTTTAGTTGTTACTTGCACACATTCCATATTAAAACTCCTTCGCATATTGGCGTTGAGCTTCAATTTGGCTTTTTAATTGTGGCATTTGATCACTATGAAATTGTTCAACAATAGCTGTGGCAATTTCCCAGGCAATAACATGCTCTGCCACTACAGATGCTGCTGGTACTGCACAACTATCTGAACGTTCAATACTTGCCGCAAAAGGCTCTTTTGTTTCAATATCGACACTTTGCAATGGTTTGTATAAGGTTGGAATTGGCTTCATAACACCACGTACAACAATAGGCATACCTGTTGTCATGCCACCCTCTAAACCACCTAAACGATTTGTACTGCGTGTATAACCATATTTTTCATCCCAAACAATCTCATCATGAACTTCAGAACCTTTTAAGCGTGCTACTTCAAAACCTTCACCAAACTCCACACCTTTAAAAGCATTAATGCTTAGCATAGCTTGTGCTAACTTGCCATCTAATTTACGGTCATAATGGACATACGAACCAACACCTGCTGGCATACCTTCAATAATAACTTCTACGACACCACCAATGGTGTCACCATTATGCTTCGTCTCGTCTATTAACTGCACCATCTCTTCAGATGCCTTGGCATCTAAACAATAACAAGGGTCATTTTCAATAATCGCTCGAATCTCTGCTACAGATTTTCCATTTGTTAATGTTCGGTCGGCTTTAATGCCACCAATCTCAGTTACATGGGCTACGATATGAATACCTAACTCTTGTAATAGTAATTTTGCAACAGCACCGACAGCAACGCGTACGGTTGTCTCACGTGCTGAAGAGCGTTCTAACACATTACGTAAATCACGATGCCCATATTTCATACCACCAACTAAATCAGCATGCCCTGGTCGTGGTCGTGAAATTTGTCGTTTAATCTCGTTCGGGTCAACGTCTTCTGGTAACGCTTCAATCCCCATAATTTTAGTCCAGTGCTTCCAGTCATCATTTTTTACAACTAGGGCCACTGGTGAACCTAATGTCTTACCATGTCTTACACCACCAACAATCTCTACAGTATCTGTTTCAATCTGCATACGTCGTCCTCGACCATGCCCACCTTGTCGACGTTTTAAATCGTGATTAATTTGATCTAATGAAATGGATAGTTGTGAAGGTAATCCTTCAATAATAGTTGTTAATTGAGGGCCGTGTGACTCTCCAGATGTTAAATAACGCATTTGCGCTTTCCTCCTTCAACTCGCTAAAGTATGTGTATTACACTATAACATAATCTATCATAAAAAACAGTGCTGTTTTTTATGAATCTCTACTATTCAAAACCCATTGAATTATATGAACATTTTGTATCTTATAAAAAAAGCACACCGCGATTGCGATGAGCGCTTTATGTTTATATTTTTCGGTAAAAGAAAGTATCTTCCACTTCAAAATTATAACGTGCTGGTGAAAAAATTTGTTCGGTCGAACCAACGAATAATACACCGCCAGGCTTTAGCGCTTTGCTAAAGTTTTGATAGATTTGATCTTTCGCTTCCTCTGTAAAATAGATCATAACATTACGACAAACAATTAAATCATGGTTGCTGTCATATGTATCGTTTAATAAATTATGTTTTTTAAAAGTAACGCAGCGTTTAATTTCCTCTTTGACACAATAAAACTCGCCATCTTTATCAAAGTATTTTGCTTTAATATCATTTGGCACTTCCGCTAATGAACGTTCTGGATAAACACCACGCTTAGCTTTGGCAATCGCATTTTCGTCTAGGTCTGTTGCCACAACTTGAATTTGAGAAAGTGGTAAATGTTTTGATAAAACCATTACGAGAGAATATGGCTCTTCACCAGTGGAACATGCTGCACTCCAAATTTTTAAGCGACGACTATTTTGCAATAATCTTGGAAATATTTTATTCTCTAATACTTCCCAACGCTTTCCGTTACGATAAAACTCTGAAACGTTAATCGTCATACGGTCTAAAAATTCATTCATTAAATTGCGGTCGCGTTCTACGGCTTGTAAAAAATCAGTAAAGTTCTTGAAGCCTTTTTTTTCATATAAAGAAGTTAAACGTCGCTTCATCTGTGCTTCTTTATATAAGGCTAAGTCAATACCTGTTTTTCGTTTAATGCCTGCAACGAATTGTTGATAATCCGACATTCACACATCTATCCTCTCGCTGTATTGTATGTACCATTATAGCTGAAAAATGATTATTCTGAAACCAAGTTTTCTATATTTTGTACTACGAAACAAAAAAAGCCGACAAAGCACATAGCTTTATCGACATTTCTACTCTTATAGTGCTTCTTCACCAAAGAATAATGTGATTTCACGTTGTGCTGACGCAAATGAATCAGAACCGTGAATTACGTTGTGAGATACTGTTGTTGAGTAGTCACCACGGATTGTTCCTGGCGCAGACTCAAGTGGGTTTGTAGCACCCATCATTAAGCGACCAACTGAAATTACGTTCTCGCCTTCCCATACCATTGCAAATACAGGACCAGAAGTAATGAAGTCTACTAATTCGCCGAAGAATGGACGCTCAGAGTGCTCTGCATAGTGTTGTTTAGCTAAGTCTTCTGTAATTGTCATTAATTTTGCTTCACAAAGTGTGAAACCTTTACGTTCAAAGCGATCTACGATATCGCCAACTAATTGACGTTCTACACCGTCTGGTTTAACCATTAAAAATGTTTTTTCGATTGCCATTGTTGTTTACAACTCCTTTAGTTCGTCTAAGAGGTTTTTCACCTACCGATAAATAGTATCAAACTATTTAACATTGTTCAATACATATGTTAAAACTTACGTTTACCCATGAACAATGCGATGTCTCGCAGTTTTTTACGTGTGGGATGTTTAGGTAATTGCTCAATTTCACGCAATGCCTTTTGTAAATATTTATCACTTACTTTTTTTGCTTCAGCAATCGCTGGTGATTTACGTAATTTCTTTAGCATCGCTTGACGATCTTCTTCAGATAACTGCTCATGTGCCACAACTTTTTCAATATAAGGACGCACTGCTTCATCTTGTAAGGCTAACAAAATCGGTAGGGTAATATTACCTTGTAATAAATCACTGCCTGCTGGTTTACCAAGTTCCTCATCTGTTGCCATAATATCTAAAATATCGTCAATAATTTGAAAGCTCATACCTACAAAATAACCAAACCGACGTAAGTGTCGAGCATCTTTTTCTGTAGCACCTGCTGCCACAGCTCCTAACTCACAACTTGAAGAGATTAATAATGCCGTCTTACGTTTAATACGGCGGAAATAATCTTTTAAACTTTGATCTACAATAAATTTATCTTCAATTTGAATCACTTCGCCATTGCAAATCTCAACCATCGTATGTGCCAAAATTTGATGGAGACGTTGATTGTCTAACTCTGTCATATATGTTAACGCTCGCGCAAAAATAAAATCACCTGTATACATTGCAACGCGGTTATTCCATTGTGCTTTTACTGTTTCACGCCCTCTGCGCATATCTGAGTTATCAATAACATCATCATGTACAAGAGATGCCATATGAATAAGTTCTAATGGCACAGCAACATTTTTCACTTGCTGAATATCATAGTCTCCAAACTTTGCTCCTAACAATACAAAGATGGGACGTATTCTTTTGCCACCTGCTTGCAGTAAATGGAGTGAAGCATCGTTTAGCAAGTGTGAAGACGAGTTCAACGCTTTTTCGAGCTCTTTTTCAATAATTTCTAAATCTGATTTTAAATCAGCGTAAAGTAACTTCAACTTCAACTTTTCCACTTGAAAAATCCTTCCTCCATTAGTTTTTTGGTTTATAACCTAAGTGCATGGCTGCTGCTCCACCGCTATAACCTTTATACTCAATACGTTCAAAGCCAGTAGTAGCATACATACGAGCAAGTTGCTTCATACCTGGAAAGTCATTTGCTGACTCTTGTAACCATGAATATTCATCATAGCTTTTAGCAAATAGTTTACCAAATATCGGCATGACAAAGCGGAAGTAAAAGCGGAAGAGTTGACGATAAACAGGTAGCTCGGGCTGAGATGTTTCTAAACAGACTAAAATACCGCCTGGTTTTAGCACGCGATACATCTCACTTAATGTCTGCATATAGTCGGGAACGTTACGTAAACCAAAGCCTATTGTAACGTAATCAAAAGTATTATCTTCAAATGGCAGCGCCATCGCATTGCCTTGCATCAACGTAATTTGTGGGAGATGAGCTGTCTTTTGCTCGCCTACTTTTAACATATTTTCGCTAAAATCTAAGCCCACGACTTCACCTTGAGCTCCAACAGCATCTGCTAATGTCAGTGTCCAGTCAGCTGTGCCACAACAAACATCTAATGCTTTTGACCCTTCTTTAACTTGCATACGCTTCATTACATCTTTACGCCACAAAGTATGCATTTGGAAACTAATCACGCTATTCATTTTATCGTAATTGCCTGAAATGCTTTCGAATACCTCATGTACACGTTCTTCTTTTGTCTTTACCATAACGAGTTAAACCTCACTTTTCTTCATGCCACACTTTAGCACAAGTTCTTTAAGTTCTGAAGATAAGGCAGATTGTTGCACTTCAGTAGTAAATCTTTGTTGTACAACTTGTATGGCATCTGTAATCTCTCGTTGCACATCATTTACTTTTAATTTCTCAGCTAATCGTCCAATTGCTTGCTGCTCTTCAAACAAGCGAATCAGCAAAATCCCTTTTTTCATAATTGTCGTGTATTGTGTAAAAGATTTTTCGTTAAAATAAGCTTCGATTAAAGCGGTTTCAGCCATCTCGATTGACATGAGCCAATCTTGGAACGTAATCGCACCTTGTTCATATCCTCGTACCTTTTGTTCACAGCGTGCTACAATTGCTGAAGATAAAGCGCGTATCAAACGAATATTACCTGTTTCGGCTAGTATTTGATAATAGCGCCCACTATAATAATCCCCTGCTAAAACCATTAATTGTTGTTCTTTTGTTGTTGCATCCTTTTCCTCAATTAAATCGTGAGCAGCTAAAGCCGCGTGTACAATCCCTACGATTACTGCATCACTGTCTTGTTTTTCACCATTTAAGAAAGGAAGTAATAGATAAAACATGCGGTTGTCGTCTACTCTTGGTTCACCTGTATTTCTTAGTAAAGCGCTATGACGAACATCATTAAAAATTGCTGTTTTAAATTGTTCCACTACTTTTTGGGCGTCTGTTGCATTCATAGACTCTACTCCAATCACTAATTTCATTCCTTTATTTACGTGTTTCGCTATGGATGACACCATGTGACGTATGGATGGAGGCTTTACCTCGCACCTTCATAGCCGATGTGTGTTCTGTGAACTGCGCAATCATCACTTCACCTTTATCCAACTTCTCAGAATGATGGAATTTTGTGTCTGTTCCCCTCGTTAAACCGATTAATTGCACACCATCTTCTTCGGCTTGAATAATAATATAATCTTGCGCCATATGTACACACTCCTTCACGCTACAATTTCTTTGTTCATCATATCACAATGTAAGCTCTAGATTAAGACATTTGAATAAATGAGATGACTTCTTTTCGCATTGTTTCATTTTCTTCATAAATCCCTCTAGCTACCGCTGTCACCGTTTTAGCACCAGGCTTTTTCAATCCACGCATTGTCATACACATGTGCTCAGCCTCTATTACAACATAGGCTCCCTTTGCCCCTAACATTTCCATAATCGTATCTGCCACAGAGGAAGTGATACGTTCTTGCAATTGCGGACGTCTTGCTATTGTTTCAACTGCACGTCCTAATTTACTTAAACCTGCCACTATTCCATTTTGTGGAATATAAGCCACGTGTGCTTTACCATAGAAAGGGACAAGATGATGTTCGCACATCGAGTAAAAAGGGATGTCTTTTACAAGCACAAACTCTTCGTGATCTTCATGAAACACTGTTTTGAAATAATCTTTAGCATCTTCATGTAAGCCGCTAAACATCTCTTGGTACATCTTTGCTACACGTTTCGGTGTGTCTAATAATCCTTCACGGTCTACATCTTCCCCAACCGCTTCTAATATCATTTTTACTGCTTCTTCAATCTTTTTCAAATCCACATTTGTCATTCCAAAATCCTCCTGCTTCTCAACAACATTTCAGCTACTCTTTGCATAGTAGCATAATTTATGTTTCAACGCATACATTGTTCATTGTAGCACCCTTTTATGCGTTAGGAAATGACGCAATTATGATAAAAAAAGTAGAGGCAAGCTAAACGGACTTGTTTAGCTTGCCTCTATGTAGAAACTACGAAATTATTTCACAGCATCTTTAAGCGCTTTACCTGGTTTAAACGCAGGTACTTTGCTTGCAGCGATTTCGATTTCTTTACCTGTTTGTGGGTTACGACCTTTACGAGCCGCACGTTCACGTACTTCAAAGTTACCAAAACCAATTAATTGTACTTTATCACCCTTTGCAAGAGTGTCTTGGATTGTATTAAATACAGCATCTACTGCTGAAGCAGCATCTTTCTTAGAAAGTTCTGTAGCTTCTGCAACAGCGTTTACTAGTTCTGTTTTATTCACACCATTCACCTCCTCTCAAAGGGAAATACACCGAATCATGTAAAAAGATTAACATAACATAAACTGCGGTGCAACTGAATTCCTTACTACAATACCCATTTTAAAGAGATTTAGCCCTTTTTTACGAAATCATTTATCATTTTTTTCGTTTTTATCATCTACCGTAGGATTTTCTTCTTTATTATCTGAATTTTCCTTACGATCCTTTGCCTTAGTAATTTCAATTACCATAACAGGTTCATTATTATCATCTACCGTATATGGCACCGAATAGGCAGGCACGATTGGAGAGCGTTCTACTAATAAGTCACGAATATCATCACCTGGTTTTACGTCTGGCTTCTCCTCACGCAAAATATCCGCTAAATCTAACGTATAATCCACATGTAATTCGCCATCTCCTGTCATAAATATTGGCAACTGATGTTGTGAATAGGGACTTTTCACTGTAATTTCTTCTTTAAAACCTAAAGCTTCGTAATCGATGCGAAACGCTAAAGGATTAATTAAGTCTTTCGTTGGTAAATATCTCCCCATTGCACGAATTTTAATCTCACGCATACGCTCAGGTATGTTTAAATCCACTAATTTTACTTCTGCTGTATTTTCGGGATCCCAAATCGTGTATTGATAGATGCCACCTTTTTCATAGGCTGTACCAGGAGGTTCTGCCATATAACGCGGTACTAATTTCTCAAAATCAATTAAATACTTAATATAAGGGTCTGTATCCATGTCACGGTCCTTAATGGGTACAAGCCCACCTGTATCCTCTTTATACTGATTTACAGCCTGTTGTACTGCGGCAAGTTGGTCAGCATAAGGAATTTGATTGGCTGCCTTTTCACTATCAGGAAACATACAACCTGATAATGCCATAACAGCTATTACTAAAAACACGATAAGTGTTCCTTGTTTCTTCATGTATAATTCACCTCTACCCTATCAATTACGCTGGCCATGTGGCAACAATTAATACCATTAAAAACGAGCCTAATCCAAATAAAATATACGCAATTAAATTTATTATGACTCGTACAAAACCATTTTTTATTTTATTGCGGCTTAAATAAATTAACAAAATAGAAGCTAATAAAAAACCAATACAATAAAAAGAAACCCACATCACATCTAACGCAGGCATATGTGCTAGCGGACCCAATAAAATACCACCTTTCTTCACAAGTTCATCTTTTTCATTATACTATGTAAACATAAAAAGAACAGAAACCGCCAGTGGTTTTTAATGACTAATTTTATTTTGTGACAAGATCACTTAAAAATCGTAACATTTTAAAGGCGTGCACAAAATAAGTGGTAAGGAAAAATGAATCTTTCCTTACCACTTTTTCGTTTATCATTGAAATTGCTAAATTTTGTAAATAGTTAACAGAGTCTAGCATCTATCGCTAAACGCCTGCTAGGTTAATAATAGCCACTACAAGACCGTTTTAATCTTTTATTATTCTTGCATCATTTCGTCTATTTCACGTTTTTTCATGCGCATCATAAGTTTATCCACTTCTACTTTTGGTTCTTCATCTTCAAATAATACCGCATATAACGCATTCGTAATGGGCATGACCACTTCATATTTATGAGCAAGCTGATATGCTGCTTGGGTAGTGCGAACTCCTTCAACAACCATCCCCATCTGAGCAAGTACTTCTTGTTGTTTATGCCCTTGCCCTAGTAAATTCCCTGCTCGCCAGTTACGAGAATGTACACTCGTACAAGTGACGATTAAATCACCCATACCTGTTAAACCAGAGAAAGTGAATGGATTGCCCCCCATTTTTACACCTAAGCGCGTAATTTCAGCTAATCCTCTTGTAATGAGAGCTGCTTTAGCATTATCCCCATAACCTAAACCATCTGTAATCCCAGCAGCTAAAGCAATCACATTTTTTAAGGCGCCACCAATCTCTACACCTATAATATCTTCATTTGTATACACTCGGAAATATTGATTCATAAATAAATCCTGTACCTTTTCAGCCGCTGATAAATTAACACAAGCTGCTGTAATCGTTGTAGGATGATGTTTCACAACTTCTTCGGCATGACTTGGTCCAGATAAAGCAACAACATCATCGACATATTGAGGTAACACAGATTCTAAAATCATTTCTGATACACGTTTATGTGTATGCGGTTCGATCCCTTTTGATACTGGAACAAACAATGCAGGTTTTGTTAAATAATCATTCAATTGCTGACAAACTTCTCTTATTGCTTTTGTAGGGACAGCAACGATAAAAATATCAGCATGTGCCGTAGCATTTTGTAGATTGGCTGTTGCACGCAAAGTTGTTGGCAACGTAAGGTTTGGCAAATACCGTTCATTTGTATGTCCTTGTGCAATTTCAGTCGCTTGGTCCTCACGATGAGACCATAATAATGTATCGTGTCCATTTTCAGCTAAAACCATAGCAAGTGCTGTGCCCCATGAACCTGCACCTAAAACCGTTATTTTTTCCACCTTAATCACTCCTATTTACGTACGTGCACGTGTAATCAGACGAATTGGCGTGCCTTCAAAATCAAATGTTTCTCGAATGCGATTTTCAATAAAACGCTCATAAGAAAAATGCATTAATTCTGGCTCATTTACAAACACAATAAATGTTGGTGGTTTAATCGCTGCTTGTGTTGTGTAGTACACACGTAGTCGTTTACCTTTGTCAGAAGGCGCAGGGTTACGTACAACGGCATCCTCAATCACTTCATTTAAAATGGATGATTGAATACGCATAGCATGATTTTCACTTACACGATTGATAATTGGTAAAATTTGATGCACGCGCTGTTTTGTATTAGCTGACACAAAAATAATAGGTGCATAATCTAAAAATAGGAAATTCTCCCTAATATCATCTGTAAAACGCTTCATTGTTTTATCATCTTTTTCAATAGTATCCCATTTGTTAACCACAATAATAACCGCTTTACCAGCCTCATGTGCATAGCCTGCAATCTTTTTGTCTTGCTCTTGAATCCCTTCCTCAGCATTCAATACAATCAAGACAACGTCTGAACGTTCAATCGCTCGTAAAGCACGTAACACAGAATATTTTTCTGTTGATTCATATACTTTACCTTTTTTACGCATGCCTGCTGTATCAATGATGACATAATCTTGTTCATCATAATGATATGGTGTATCAATAGCATCGCGTGTCGTACCTGCTACATCACTCACAATAACACGGTCTTGACCTAAAAAGGTGTTAACTAATGAGGATTTCCCTACATTTGGACGACCAATTAAAGAAAATTTAATTACTTCGTCTCCATATCCGATATCTTCTTCTTTCGGGAAATGCTTAGCTGCTTCGTCCAATAAATCACCTAAACCTAAACCATGTGAGCCAGAGATTGGGAAAGGTTCACCAAATCCTAATGCATAGAAATCGTAAATCATTTCTCTCATATCGGGATTATCAATTTTATTAACAGCTAAAACAACTGGCTTTTTCGTTTTATACAAAATTTTTGCTACTTCTTCATCAGCTGCTGTAACACCTTCGCGCCCATTTGTCATAAAGACAATAACGTCTGCTTCATCCATAGCGATTTCAGCTTGTTGACGAATTTGCTCTAAAAAAGGCTCATCACCAATCTCGATGCCGCCTGTATCAATAATATTAAAATCATGTGTTAACCACTCTGCAGAGCTATATATACGGTCACGTGTAACGCCAGGTACGTCCTCAACAATCGAGATACGTTCGCCAACTATACGGTTAAAAATCGTAGACTTTCCGACATTCGGACGACCTACGATGGCTATTACTGGTTTCGTCATTTTATTCAATCCTTCCAACCTCAATATGCGTACATTATACATGAGAAAGTATCAACTTTCATCTAAATGCCCTAGCAATCATAGCGTGCTAGGGCATGTTTGACAATATTTTATTGCATTTTTAATAAAGAATTTCGCTTTAAGAAACGATCATTAATAAGTAAAGGGACACCATTCCCGTCCAACTCTGCATGAATATGGAGATGTGGCTCGCTTGTGTTACCACTATTGCCCACTTGACCTAATCGCTCACCTACTTGTAATACATCACCTTCTGCTACTTCTACAGTACCTGTTTTCATATGAGCCAAATAAAGCGTTGCATCCGTCTCCTCACATTGAATTGCCACATGATTGCCTGTTGCATTGTCCTTATCTGTTGCTCCTATTTTCATATCAGGTAAATTATTTTCTACACTCGTCACAACACCGTTACAAGGGCTGTAAATAGGTGTCTCATAAATCACATAATCTGATAACGCTTTTGGCATAATGCCTTTAGCACGTGAAGTATAATACGCTAACTCTACAATGTCCATGGCATAGCGCTGTGGGGGATACGCAGCATGATAGTTTAAACCTGTACCACCACCACCTTGCACTACCATAAATACCCCATCTTGCAATGGCGATGCGATATGCATAACCTTTCCTTCATAGCTGTAATTATCCATAATATTAAACGAGTTTACGATAAAAAATAAAGCTAATGCGCCAGAGATAAAGATATCAAACTTATATCTACCTTGAATCCATGGTAAAGCTTGATTTTTAATACCTGTCATTACAACTGCAAATATAGCTATAAGTAGCATAATGTAACGGTACCAATAAACGAGGTCCCATGCTCCTGCTTGGAAAATCCATATCGTAAATGCCAGTAGCAATAAACTATTAAAAAGCCATACAAGGCGATTATGCTGTTTTACACAAATCATTATAGTAAAAGCAATTGGCATAATATAAATAATAATCATTTGTAAAATCATTTTATACCCTCCTCTCTCTATTCTACTTGAAGTGATAGGAAAAATGATACTATTATTCGAAAATTATTGATAATCGTTCTCAACAATTTCCCCATACAAAAAAATAGACGAGACCTGTATTAGATCTCGTCTACGAATTAGATAGGATGTCTACGATTTATTTTTTAAAGTTTTTTAATTGGTCGCCAATCACATCACCAAATGAGAAACCTGACGTCTCTTCAGGCAATTCATAGTCAATGACTTCCTCAGCGCCTTCATCCTCTAATAATGCTTTAATGCTTAGTGATAAACGTCCTTCTTCCGCATTAACATCCAAGACTTTTACTTGTACGTCTTGGCCTTCTTTTAACACTTCTTGTGGTGTATTAATATGTTTATGTGCGATTTGTGAGATATGCACTAAACCTTCAACATTAGGGAAAACTTCGACAAATGCGCCAAATGAAGTTAAACGTTTAACTGTACCATCTAACACCGCACCAACAGCTGCTTTCTCTTCAATGTTTGACCATGGTCCTGGCAGTGTATCTTTAATAGATAACGAAATACGGTTATTATCTGGGTCAACAGATAATACTTTTACAGTAACAGCATCGCCTTCTTTTAACACATCGCGCACATCTGAGACATGTTCATGAGCAACTTGTGAGATATGCACTAAACCATCTACGCCACCAATATCGACAAATGCACCAAAGTCGGCTAATCGTTGCACTTTACCTTCTAGTACATTGCCCACTTCAATCTCATTAATCAGTTGTTGTTTTTGTTTGGCTTTACCTTCTTCAACAACTGCACGGTGAGATAAGATCAGACGATTTTTCTCACGGTCAAGCTCTACAATTTTAAGTGTTAACGTTTGACCTTTATAGTCTTCAAAGTCCTCTACGAAATAATCTTCCACTAATGAGGCAGGTACAAAGCCACGCACGCCTAAATCAACTACTAGGCCACCTTTTACAACATCTTTAATTTCCGCTTCGAATACTTCACCCGCTTCAAATTGTGTTTCTAAATCGTCCCATGCTTTTAAAGCATCCACTTTACGTTTGGATAATACAAAATTCTCTTCTTCTACTTTAGTAATCATTAACTCTAATTTATCGCCTACAGATACGGCATCAGAAGCTTGTTCAATATGCAAGCTTGAGATCTCGCTAATTGGTACAACGCCATCGAATGGTGCACCAGGAATTGAAACAGTAACTGATTTTGATTCCACCTGCTCTGCTACACCTGTAACGATATCTCCTTCATTAAAACTGCTGTTTGTAATGTTTGTCTCCTCTGACATATGTAACCCTCCTTCGCATCCTTCACTATCTATCTTATTAAAGTTTTCCCTCAAAGACAAAAAATAACCATCTTTTTTTGAAAAAATATTGATTTATACCATTTTTTCATGTGCCAATTGTAAAATAGCTTGTGCAGCTTCTTCAATTGACAATGTTGTTGTATCTAAAAATACAGCGTCCTCAGCTTGAATTAATGGCGAGACTTCTCGTTCACTATCAAATTGGTCACGGCGTGCAATATCTTGCTTTAATGCTTCTAATGTAGAGGGAATACCTCGTGCTTCGTTATCTAATAAACGTCTTTTAGCACGTTCTTCCACAGTGGCTGACATAAATATTTTAAGTTCTGCTTGTGGCAAGACATGCGTAGCAATATCTCGACCATCCATCACTACACCACCTGCTTTAGCAAGCTTTTGTTGTGCTGTTACCATCAACTGTCTAACCCCTGCATGTGCAGCCACTTCAGATACATTGGCTGTTACTTCTTGCGAACGTACAACTGCTGTCACATCTCGACCATCAATAAAAATAAGCTGGCCATCTGATGATGGTTGTAACGTAATATTTAATTGTTTTGCAAGAGCTGTTAAAGCTTGTTCGTCATGTAAAGGGATTTGTCTTTGCAAGGCTTCATATGTTACGGCACGGTACATAGCCCCTGTATCAATATATGTGAATTGCAAAGCTTCTGCTACAATTTTAGCAATGGTACTCTTGCCTGCACCTGCTGGCCCGTCAATGGCGATTTGAATGTTTTTCATCATCATCTTACCTTCCTTTTAACAATCTTATTTAGTTTATCATACTCTCACTTTTAACTAAAAAAATCGCCCTTCTGCACTGAGAAAGGCGAAGTGTATTAAATTTCTGTTTGTTTTTTTCGGTCTGCTAACTGACGCTCAAAACAAAAACGAACGATATGCTGTTTATCTAACTCATCTGTATCTGTAAATTGCAAAGAGGCAATGCGCATCGGCTCCCTCTCAAAAATACGCATCACCGTAGCTTCTGTTGTTACATATGAGATGGTACCGTCTGTAAATGGCAATACCATAGTCACAAGTACTTCCATTGTTTCTTTTAACACCGTATCATTACGTAACTTTAATGCTACACCACCTGCGCTCACATCTTCCGTGACATATTGATAATGCTGTCCATCAATACTAATCGCTACGTCTACAGCTGTCTCAACTCGTACATATTCTCTACGTTGAATTTTCTGCACATCTTCATCTTTTGGCATCGTTAACATTAACATAGGAATTTGGTCAACTACTTTTCGCCCTATTACTTCTGTTTGAAAAGCATACGATGAATTATTATCTACCATGTAAGTAACTCTAAACTGCATACCATCTACAAAAAATGCGGTTTTTTGTGTCAACGTATTGATTGGATAATGAATAAATATTGCCTCGTTTGTTGTTTCGCCCACTTTACAACGAAAGCGCTCTACACGATCGGTATAAGTGGGCTCTAAATAAAATTCTGTACCTGCCTTTAACTCCATTTTAAATCTCCTCATACGTGTTAAATTTTATTTTGCTCATGCAAATGTCGTACTAAATGAATATGTGCTTGTTTTACTTTGCGTAAACCAAACCACCATAAGAAGAGCATGAAAGGCACAATTAAATATAACCACTGTCCTCTAAATGTAAGAATGGTGTTATAAATAATGTGCAATAACATCGGCGCTATTAAAGCTAGCACAATTAAGGTTTTCTTGCCTTTTTTCGGGGAGAATTTAGATTGACCAAAATAATAACCCATCACTACACCAAATAAAGCATGACTTGAAACAGGTAATAATGCACGTAAAAATGCGGTATCTAAACCATACGTTAATAAATATAATACGTTTTCTAATGTGGCAAACCCTAAGGATATACTCGCCCCGTATAAAATGCCATCGTAGGGATCATCAAACTCTCCATGATTATAAATAGTAATCAATAAGATAAACCACTTAAAAAATTCCTCCATTGTACTAGAAAATAAGACATCTTGAAAAAAGCCATGCGATATAACACCTTCTTCAATAAATACATATTGAATAAATAAAATGGGGAATGTAATTAATAGGCCATAAATAAATGTATGAAAGAGCGTTCTTCGTGGTTCCGTAGCCATCTGATTTCGCAAATAGAAATAGCTAAATAGCGCTAAACCTGGTGCGATAGCAGCGGATAACAAAATTAACAAAATAACCGCTCCTCTCGATAAGCGTTATGTATCATATTATACCATTATTTTCAGCCATTTCTGTAAAATTGCTAACGTAAATTTATCTGCTTATCTTGTAGTAAAAACGACTCAAAACAACAGTTTTAAGCCGCCTGTTACATACCATTTACCCATGCATAAACGAATGATAGTTGGTCTCATCATTCGCTAA
This sequence comes from Lysinibacillus alkalisoli, assembly GCF_014643595.1. GTDB lineage: Bacteria > Bacillota > Bacilli > Bacillales_A > Planococcaceae > Metalysinibacillus > Metalysinibacillus alkalisoli. The sequence goes on along the minus strand of NZ_BMJT01000003.1, from coordinate 79,511 downwards.
CATTAACATGAGTTTAATACGTGCTTTTTTAGCTTCAAAATCGCCGCCCATAATCACACCACGTTGCTCTAAATTGTTTGCACTACCGTAGTAATCATACGTTGGAAATACACGCCCCTCTTCTGTTGCTGTTGTTAATACAACTCGCACATCATTTTGACAAAGTGCCTCGACTGCTTCTGTCATAGCGGGGGTAATTTGACCTCGTCCTGCTCCTACTAATACGACACCTTTAATATCGGTTGATAATAAATAGTTTAATAGTGCTTCTGTTGCACCTAAATACGCTGTCACAATTTCTACATAAGGGTATGTATGTTGTATGCGATAATATTCTCTCTTTGTTGGCTTTTGATAAATCACAACCTCATCATTATCAATATAACCTAGCATGCCATAACCAATAGCACCAAAACCATTGATACTAGAAGAATGAGTTTTCTTCACATATTTAGCATGAAATATCTTTTCATTAAACACCACACATGTTCCAATGTCACGACTACTTTGATCTGCAGCAACTAATAAAGAATTACGCAAGTTGGCATACACATCCGTCCCTGTATCACTTGGTGACTTTTGTGAACCTGTTACAATAACAGGACGATGGTCATTTACCGTAAGTTCTAAAAAGTAAGCCGTCTCTTCTAAGCTGTCTGTACCATGAGTGACAACAACACCACAAATCGAATCGTCTTGAAATAAACGTTCAATTTCATTATGTAATTGATTCCAGTGCTGGAATGTTACATGCATAGAAGGTACTTGGAACAAATCAACTAATGTGATGTCAATTTCATCTTCTAATTGACACATCGCTAATATTTCGTTGCCATTTAACTTCCCTGACTCTAATTTGTTATGTTCATTACGCGTACTCGCAATTGTGCCACCTGTTGTAATTAACGCCACTTTCTTTTTCACGGTTATTACCACCCTTATTGTTGTATTTTTTGAGCAATTGCTTGTGCGATACATTGACCATGAAATCGGCCATTTTCGATAAAGATTTCATTCGCATTATTACCTGCTGCAATAACCCCTGCAATAAATAAGTTGCTTACATTAGTTTCCATCGTATCAAGATTAAAAGTTGGACGGCCAGTAGCTTCGTCAATCTCGACACCCATCTCCTTTATAAAAGCATGGTCAGGATGATAGCCTGTCATAGCAAATACGATATCATTTGGGATCACGCGTTCTTCACCAGCAATATTTAATGTTACAGCATGCGCAGTAATAGCTTCTACATTCGTATCAAACAACATATTCACCTCTCCACTACGAACAACTCCTTCAAATTCAGGGAGCACCCATGGTTTAATACTTGGTGAATAGGTACTGCCACGGTAGGCTACTGTTACACGCGCACCTGCTTTATTCAATTCTAATGCAGCATCAATCGCTGAGTTTTTACCACCAATTACTAATACATCTTGATCAAAGCACTCATGCGCCTCTTTAAAATAATGATGCACTTTAGCTAAGTCTTCACCCGGAATCTCCATATAGTTTGGATTATCATAATAGCCTGTGGCAATAATCACATATGGGGTTTGATACCGCTCTTTTGTTGTCTCTACATGAAAAAGCGCTCCTTCTTTTTTCACATGCAAAACGGTTTCAAAACGATGTATTTGTAACTGCTTGCGTTTTACTACTTCACGGTAATAGACAAGTGCCTGGTTTCTTTTGGGCTTGCGTTCTTCAATAATAAATGGTACATCACCAATAGCTAACTTTTCACTTGTACTAAAAAAAGTTTGATGTGTAGGATAGTTATAAATAGCGTTAACAATGTTTCCCTTCTCAATCACTATGGGTTGTAGCCCCTGTTCTTGTAACGCAATAGCCGCTGCTAAGCCACAGGGCCCTCCACCTACGATAAGCGCATCTACTTGCTTCATCATCTAACACTCCTTTATATCATTCCTTATTCATTATAATACGAGTACATAAAAAAAACTCACTTTTGTGCATGTAATGTAATGAGATGTACTTCTGGACGGGCAAATAAACGCAGTGGTAGTAATGTAGTGCCGTACCCATTGCTTACTACTTCTGAAATTTCATCAATTTTTGTATAACCAAGTGGACGCATACCATATGGCCCTAGCCTAATCTGTCCACCATGCCAATGTCCACCTAATAATAACGTGGGTTTATAAACATATGCACGATTAAAAACGCCAGGATTATGCGACACACAAATAGTATCTACAGCTTGTGGCACACTTGCAAAAGCTTTCTCAAAGCTATATTTTCTCGTCGATGTGTCTTCAATCGCACAAAGCCATAATTTCTCCTGTAACATCACACTTTCATTTTCTAGTACTGTCACATGATATTTTTTAAATAATGCACGTAGTTGAGCTTCCTCTATTTCACGGTCATTATTCCCCCAAACATAATATATTTTACCTAGTGTTGCGAGCGTTTGTAGGTTTCGCTCCACTAGTTGGATTGGTGTTCTTTTATCACAAAAATCACCACCAATAATAACCGCATCCACATGTCGCATCTTTTGTAACAGATGATAGTGAATTTTACGTGCATGCACATCCGAAATAAATGCGATGTGGTATTGGTTTGTATATGTTGTAGGGATAGTATGTGTGACGATATTGTTTTGATTGGCTTCATACCACATATAAAGCAGTAATAAACTTATGAGTAGTGCGGGGATAGCGATTATCATAATAAAACCTTCTTTTATTTTAAATGTTATATTTTTTGACGTTTACGCTGCCAAAAAGTTTATAAAAAAAGAGTGAATTTATAGTTAGCATGATGACTAACTGTAAATTCACTCTTACAAGTTCATAAAGTTATGGCAATACTAAAGTCTGGCCTACAACAATATTATTTGATGAAAGACCGTTGGCACTTCGGATTTTTTGCAGTGTGCCTTCGTCTCCGCTACCATAGTAATTTACACCAATACGATATAATGTTTCACCTTTTTGCACCGTATGTGAACGTTGTTGATTTTGGTTCTGATTTTTGTTCTGGTTTTGTTGTTGCTGTTGTCGTTTGCGTTCTTCCTCAGCTTGTCTTTGTTGTTCGGCTTGGCGTTGTTGCTCAGCGGCTTGCGCTTGACGTTGCTGTTCTTCGGCTTGGCGTTGTTGCTCAGCCTCACGTTGTTGTGCTTCTTGTTGACGCTGTGCTTCCGCTTGACGTTCTTCTTCTGCCTTTTTATCCGCTTCTGCTTTTTCGGCTTGTTCTTTTGCTATTTTAGCTTCTTCTTTTTTCTTTTCAGCTTCCGCTTTTTTCTTTTCTTCTTTTTCTTTCGCTAATTGCTCTTCTTCTTTTTCTTTCTCAGCATCTGTTTTTTTGTCGTCTTTATTATCTACAATTTCCATTTCATCATTGTCTTTTGCTTCAGGAATTTTATCCCCTGGTTCATAAAAGAATATCGCATACACCAGACATGCTAATGGTAAAATAATAAAAGCTGCGAACAACACTCTTGTAAATTTACGATTTGAAGGCTGAATTTTTTCACCTTTGTCCGTTTTATAACGCTCTGTGCGTGACATCTTTTGTTGATCGTCTTCTTCTTCATTACCTATAGCTTGACGATGCGCTTCAAATTTATCTTTGTAATCATCATTTTTGCTCATATGTAATTACCCTCCAACTAAGCTTTCTATAACACATTATGACGAATAAAACCCGAATTGTAAACGTTTGAGGCCATGTTAATTTAGAAGCTTGTCCAATCTCTCTTGCCAATTTAGCTTCATTTGCTGCGGCAGTGGCATCCACTTTCTCACTTTAATTAAATTATCCACTGCATCACTACACAAACTACAACACAATTCCTCTACTTGTTTACTTTGGCCAAAGTGCGACATTAGCAAGACGCGCATACACTCATCCGTGTACAAAACATCTTGGGTAGCACGAATAGCTGTCATCTTCTGTGTTATAAGCTCTTTTAATTTTTGAATTGCTTCATCATAAGACCATTCACTATACCAATACGTCAAAACACGCAGCTGGGTTTCACTCAGCTCAAGTTGGCGCCCTGCATAAAAGTCTGTCACCATATTTTTAGTCGGAAGATCATCTAAGGCTAAGAAGCGAATAATTTCATCGTCTCCCGGTGCACACAATAACGTGGCAACTGCATCTTGACCATCACGTGCAGCCCTACCTGCTTCTTGCATATAATGAGCAAGGCTTGGTGACATCGTTTCATGAATGACTTGCCGAATATTTGGTTTATGAACACCCATTCCAAAAGCACTAGTAGCAACGATCCATTCCAACTCATTGGCAATAAATTGTGCTTGTATTAACTGTCTATCATGTGACTCTAGACCAGCATGATAGGCAGCGGCTTGAATATGCACATCTTGTAATAATCGGGCAATTTCTTCTGTCTTTCTACGAGACGGCGTGTAGATAATGCCTGGCCCCATTGTTTGCATAACATGCTCCTTAATCCATCTTACCTTTTCATCTGTAGTATTAAACCACTTTCGACTGAAATGTAATTCTTTACGGTCCATATTATGCAAGTATACAAAGGGTGATGTCATGTGCAACACTTTTTTTATATCGTCCATTACTTCATAAGTTGCAGTGGCAGAAAGCGCTAAAATAGGTATGTTTTTTTGCGACTTCAGCCATTTGCCTAAGCGCAAATAGTCAGGTCTAAAATCATAGCCCCATTGTGAAATACAGTGGGCTTCATCTATAGTAATTAAACCAATATTTAATTGAGTCAGTCTCTCCTTTACATCACCTTGTTGTAGCATTTCGGGAGAGGTAAATATAAATTCATATTGCGATAACTGTTGTAAAGCTTGTTGTTTTTCCATTCTTGTTAAAAATGAATTTAATGCTATAACGCGCTTAATACCCATCTTCTTCATTTGTTCTACTTGGTCTTGCATTAAGGAAAGCAGAGGTGAAATGATCAATACTGTTCGTTGCATCATTTTCCCTGTTAATTGATAACAGAGCGACTTGCCCATACCTGTGGGTAAAAGTGCCAGCACATCTTTACCTTGTAATAAAGCTTCAACCACTTCTTGTTGCCCAGGGCGGAACTCATTATAACCTAAATAATGTTTTAAGTGGTGTAACATACTATTCCCCCTTTCGTGTCAAAGCAAGCTTTAATTCGAAATATGGTAGTTGTAAAATTTCTTGTAATGTTTTAAGTTTAAATGTTTGATAAGCGTTGACAGCTTCCCACACTTGGCGAACCGTATCTGCTTGCACATATGGCTGAAGTGAAAAGCCTGGTACATTGCGTGCAATCTCAACAATGTGGTCTTGTATCGTATTTATTTTTAAGGAACGTTGTTGGCTAATTTGCTCAAGCGTATAACCTAGCTGCAACATCTCATATGTTTGACGTGATGACACCGTTAAAAAGTTGCTCGTTATACAATCTTTTTGTAATGCGAGTAAAAGTGGTGTTTTAGCTTGCATCATAATGTGTAAACTCTCAATAAAAATGATTTGCATATCTAACACACTCATCTTTTGCGCATCTGCTAATTGTTGCCATGTATAACCTGGTAATGCATGACCACTTAAACGATAAACAAAACTTACACGCATCATCTCTGTTAAATCAGCGTGTTGTAGCGCCTGCTTTAACTCTGTTAGCCAACGTGTTGTTAACTGGTTATCGTGATAATGTTCCGCTTGTAAAAATTGCTTCACAAATTGTTGAGTTGTAATGGACTTGACCATGGGTGTAAAGTGCATATCTTGTGCTTTGACATGGGATAATGTTTGTGTGACTAGCACACAGCGTTCAAAAAAAAGATGCTCTTTACCGCGATAAATCCAACCATTAAAATGATAATGACCTTCGTAAGGCTCATGTAAAATATATCCTTGCTCTGTGCGTTGTATTTTATGCTCTTGCTCTAATGCTACAATAACTTCATCGTACACACTTCTTTTAAGTTTAGGGAGCAAGTGATAAAAAGCGTGCAACTGATACATGCCTACATCTTCTAAAGTTTGTCCAGATTTTTTGCCTTTAAGCAAATGATAGACGGAAGATACTGTACGTTCTTGTTGCAATTTTGTTAAAATATGATGAACCAATTGCTTAAACATTGACATAAATTCCTCCAATTGAGTTGTTACTGTTGAAATGTATGAAAAACAGCATTAAAATGTAATGGGAACATTAGTGGATATGCAAAGGAGAGAATACAATGGCTAAGTATACAATCGTTGATAAAGATACATGTATCGCTTGTGGCGCTTGCGGTGCTGCTGCGCCAGATATTTATGACTATGATGATGAAGGGATTGCCTTCGTTATTTTAGATGATAACATGGGGACTGCAGAAGTGCCAGAAGACTTGTTAGAAGACATGGAGGACGCATTTGAAGGTTGTCCAACAGATTCTATTAAAGTAGCAGAAGAAACATTTGACGGTGATTCATTAAAATTTGAATAGTAGCAAGCATCGGTAAATCTTAACGGTTTACCGATTTTTTATTGCGTGGTTTTCTTGCACATGATAGTATGATTAGTAGTTGGTACTAATAACTGATATCATGAAGGAGTTTTGTGAAATGGATATTTTACAATTAGAAAATAAAAACATTGTAGTTATGGGCGTCGCTAATGATCGAAGTATCGCTTGGGGGATTGCTAAAAAACTATTTGCGGTAGGAGCCAATGTCATTTTTACTTATCGCCAAGAGCGCTCTGCCAAAAAATTAAACCTCTTACTTGAAAAAAATAATTATAAAGCCACTGTTATACAATGTGATGTTAACAGTGATGAAAGTATTGCAACAGCATTCACAGAGATTGGCGAAAAATTCGGCACCATTCATGGCATCGTTCACTCTGTTGCACATGCACGTGCAGAAGATTTACATAATCGTTTTTTAGAGACATCACGTGAAGGTTATGCATTTGCACAAGATACAAGTGCTTATTCTTTAATTGCTGCGGCTAAAGCTGCCCATCCTTATATGACAGAAGGCGGCGCTATCGTTACTATGACTTATTTAGGTGCTGAGCGTGTGTTAGATGGTTATAATGTTATGGGCGTCGCTAAAGCTGCATTAGAAGCGGCTATGCGCTATTTAGCTGCCGATATTGGCCAAGACAATATTCGTGTTAATGCTATTTCAGCAGGTGCTGTACGTACGTTAGCCGCTAAAGGCGTACCTTCTTTTAACACGATTTTACACAAAATCGAAGAAACCGCTCCGTTAAAACGTAATATCTCTCAAGATGAAGTAGCAGATATGACGGTCGTCATGTTATCACCTTTATCACGTGGTGTCACAGGCGAAACGATTTATATTGATAGTGGCTATCATATTATGGGATAACCTCTTACTATAAACTGGTTTATATGAGTATTCAAAACAATCTCAAAAGGCACTGACGATTATAATTGTCAGTGCCTTTTTTCTGTATTATATTAAATAGCAGTTATTTTAATTTAAAGCGATTAACACCACTCATTAGTTCATTTGTCAATTGTTGCAAATGAATAATTTGCTTAGCTACTTGTGTTAATGCCTCTAACTGCTCGTCTGTTGCTTGTGAAATATGCGTGGTATTTGCTGCGTTTTCTTCAATAATACTACTCATTTCTTCCATATTAGCAACGGTTTGTTCACTTTGCATTTTGGTATGTTGCATATCCGTAGCCATTTGACTAATATCTTGCATCATGCTCGTGATTTTATGTTGAATAAAGGTAAAGGCTTTCACAGCTTGCTCTGTAGCATTGTGTTGTTCTTGATTTACTTGTTGATTTTGCTCAATCGCTGTTGTAAAGATGGCAAATTGTTGCTGTATAGCTTGCACAAGATCAAATATCGTTGTGGTAGCTGTTGTAGAGTCGGCTGCTAACTTACCTACTTCTTCTGCCACTACAGCAAAACCTTTACCAGAATCGCCTGCACGTGCTGCTTCAATGGAGGCATTAAGAGCTAATAATTGTGTCTGGTCAGAAATAGCTGAAACACTTTGTGCCATCTCTTCAATTTCTACTGTTTGTTGTTTTAACTCATTAAAAGCACTTTCCATTTTCTCACTTGTGGTCATACTCGCTTGCATCGTCTCACGTTGCGCTTCAATATGGCGTTGGCTATCCTCAATTGCCTGCATCATATCTTTTCCACGTTGTACATTATGCGTTGCCATTGCAACTGTATCGTCAAATGTGGCATTCATGCGCTCTGCTAAATTCACTGTATTTTGTACACTCGATTTAATTTCATGTGTGCCTTGTTCTAGCTCGCTTGATGCTAATGTGATAGCATTACTCATCTCCTTCACGTGAGTATTATCTTTTACAATTTGCGCTGTATGTTGTTCTACGCCGACACCTGTTTGTTGTATGCGTTGAATGAGTTGTTGTAAAGATTCACCCATTGAGTGAAAGGCATCATTTAACTGTTTTAACTCATCGTTATTCGTATAAGTCATTTTTTCGATACGTAAATCACCATCTGCAATATGTACTGCATGATTGGCTATAGTTGCTAATGGTTTTGTAATTTTACGCGTGGCAAGATACGTTAATGTAATAGCTAAAATAACAATGAATAATGTGCCAATGATGGTATACCATATGACATTTTGTATACGTTTGTTCAACCCTTCTAACATTTTATAATAATCGTCTTGTTGGTAGAGGCTAATATGCTCGATATCATTGCTAATACCGCCTGTACGTACCGCTAAACGTTTTGTTGCTGTCACATCTTTAGTAGGAATGATAGCAAACGTCTCTTCCTTTATTAACTGATACCGCTTAACAAGCATTTGTACGGTATTTTTAGCCTCGCCAGTAAAAGGTATTTGCTCAATTTGTCCAATAGTTTTATCTAATTTCTTGACTGTCGTTTCCATTGTGCTCGTCATTTGTGTAACAACCGCCTCATCTTGAGGGACATTAATAAGAACTGCATAATTCTCAAGCTGTTGTTGCATATTATTTACTTGCAGCTGTGCTTCTTGAATCACCATTAATTCCGGCACTGTATTCGCATTCGACTGTTGTACCGATTTTAAATGATAAACAATAAATGAGAGCATTATACTAAAGATTGCAATAATGAGTAACGCATGTATCATCAACTTTTTTTGAATGGACATCATACTACCTCCCTACATCGCCCGCTTTATTTTTTCAATGGCTTGTTCTACTGGCGCAATAGGATCAATCACCCGAATTGGCGCTAAACCTACCCCATTATCTTGAATACCCATTGTAATATGTTGTCCCATTTGCGAACGTGGCGCTTCGATATCTTTACGAATATATTCATACACAGCAACGTCAATGTTTTTCATCATAGATGTTACGACAGCTTTCTCTGCTAAAAAGTATTGGTCAGAATCTACACCAATTGCATAAGCTTTAGCTCTTGCTGCCTCTCTTAATACACCTGTTCCTGTCATGCCAGCAGCCGCAAAGAGAACATCTGCCTTACTAGTAATCATTTCTTTTGCGATTGCTGTACCTTTTGCTTCGTCTGTATAGGTATTAGCGTACTGTGTAAGTACATCAATCGTTGGCTTTACTTTTTTAGCTCCTTCTATATAACCTCGTTCAAAATTATGAATCACATCCACATCTTCCCCACCTATAAAACCAATGACATTCGATTGAGTAATAGTGGCAGCAAGCGCTCCTGCTAAATAACTTCCCTGCTCTTCATCAAACGTAATAGAGGAAATATTAGGGGAGTCTGACACAGTATCTACAATAACAAATTGTTGTTTTGGATATTTTTTCGCTACTTTTTCTAAAGCCTCTTGTGGCATATAACCAATCACAAAAATAACATCATTTTTTTGCTTTACTAATTGTTCAATACCTTGCTCATAATCTTTAACCTCTTGTGGGTCTAAATAACGAAATACAATATCAAAATCTTCTGTTGCACGCACAAGACCATCAAAAGCTAAGTCACTAATCGACAAATCACCTAATCCCATATCCGATAACATAAGACCTACATGATAACGTTCTGCTACTGTTTTAGCTGTTGTACTTTCCTTGGACGTACAGCCTGTTAATAACAACGTTATAAGCAGGGTTAAAACACCTATTTTCTTCATATATTAATCCCCTTCATATAAAACTTTATGCTTATCATTAATAAACTACTACAATACATTAGCACTAATCATTTAGTACTGCAATACTGGTTAAACAATGGTGGTAAATCACCCGTAATCTTATTACAAATCGTTAGTTATTTGATTTTTCAGACTAAAAAAATCGCATACAGTGCCTCATTGCCACTGCATACGATAAGATCTTTTATATTAGGATTAGAGTAATGTCACAATAATGAAAGTTTGAATAGCGGCCAACAATGGAAAACCAAAGGCAAAGGCATTCTTCCTCGTCTTATGTCTGAACAAATACATGGCCAATACACCACCAATAGCACCACCACAAAACGCTAAAATATGAAGCGTCGCCTCTTCCATACGCCACTTTCCTTTTTTAGCCTGCGTTTTATCATATCCCATAGCAATAAATAAGCATGTACTCATCACGGTAATGTAAGCAATAACAACGGCTGTCATTTTATCCTCCTAATAAAAAACTGGTAGGTTGCGGAAATGCAACTTACCAGTTGAAGTGTGTTTTTTATTTAGCTACTGCTTTTTTAGCTTCTTCAGCTAATTGTGCAAATGCTTGAGCATCTGTTACAGCTAAGTCAGCAAGCATTTTACGGTTCACTTCAATACCTGCTACTTTTAAACCGTGCATTAAACGGCTATAAGAAAGACCATTCATGCGTGCAGCTGCGTTAATACGTGTAATCCATAATTTACGGAAGTCACGTTTTTTGTTGCGACGGTCACGGTATGCGTACATACCTGCTTTCATTACTGATTGGTTCGCAACTTTATATAGAGTATGCTTAGATCCGAAGTGACCTTTAGCTAATTTTAAAACTTTTTTACGACGCTTGCGCGTTACTGTACCGCCTTTTACGCGTGGCATAATCATTACCTCCTGCTTGATTCTCTAGAATCGAATTGTTTTAAATTATTTCATGTAAGTTAATAATGTACGGATACGTTTGAAATCGCCTGAAGAAACTACTTTAGCTTTACGTAAATGACGTTTTTGCTTAGTAGATTTGTTAGCGAATAAGTGAGAACCGTAAGCACGGTCAAACTTTAATTTACCTGTACCTGTCTTTTTGAAACGTTTCGCCGCGCCGCGGTGAGTTTTCATTTTTGGCATATTAATTTCCTCCTAAACTAAATCAATGAAATGAAATTATTTTTCATTCTTAGGTTGTAATACTAAGAACATGCTTCTGCCTTCCATCTTCGGTTTTGTTTCAACCGTTCCGACTTCAGCGCATTCTTCCGCAAAGCGGTCTAGTACACGTTGTCCAATTTCTTTGTGCGTAATAGCACGCCCTTTGAAACGGATTGACGCTTTTACTTTATCGCCTTTGCTTAAGAACTTAATCGCATTGCGCAGTTTCGTTTGGAAATCATGCTCATCGATCGTTGGGCTCAAACGAACCTCTTTCATTACGATGACCTTTTGATTTTTACGAATTTCGCGATCTTTCTTTTGTTGCTCAAACTTAAATTTACCATAGTCCATGATACGAGCGACTGGTGGCTTCGCCTGAGGGGCTACAAGGACAAGATCCAAGTTTACACGAGCAGCAATGTCTAACGCCTCGTTACGTGATTTCACACCTAATTGGTCACCATTATGATCGATTAAACGTACTTCACGTGCGCGAATGCCTTCGTTTACATACATGTCTTTGCTAATAGTAATCCACCTCCAAATGTTATAGCGAATACATGAATTAAGCTATTATATGCCTAATTGAACGGTACATACTCTTACCTCATGCCCATAAAAAAAAGACGGACATATAAGAGATGTCCGCCCGCTATATGTGCATACGTTTACCAACGTATTACAATTCAACTAGTCAAACCTGTAAACAGCAAAGTGCGTCTAAATCAGGTGAGAAGCGGGCAGCTTCTGCTTGAACCACAATCTGTATTCATTAACCTTATACATAATAACATGTTTATTAAACAAATGTCAATCTATAATCGTTCAACATATTGTCATTAAATAAAAACCTCTTGGATACGATATAACTCATATCACCTAATCTCTCATACATTTCCTAAAAGTAGTACATATTTCACCGTGATATGCCACACATTGCATAGTTTTTACCTTTTATATCCCTTTTTATTAGTATATTAGATATAATCAGTACATCATGTAGGAGGTTTTTCATCATGACTATCCGTCAAAAGTTTATTACTGTATTTACAATTTTAAATTCTTTAACTGTCATTGCTTGTGCTACGATCTTCTTTCAATTAAAGCAAGTTGAAGATCAATATAATTCTACATTGGCAGAAGCTCTCCCATTACTATCATATGTGCGCACATTAGAAAGTGACTACAATGCTCAAATGACCGCTGTGCAAGATACGTTACTTGATATACCTGGTGCAGCAAATAATTTCGCTACATTAGAGGGAGAAAAGACACAAACCATCGCTCACTTAACAGAGTTAGCAAACCAAGAAGAAAGCGCTAAAATTATGCAAAACATTGCTGATCAACATCGTGCCTTTTCTAAAGATGCCGAAACAGCAATCACGCTATACACAGCCGGCAAACATAATGAAGCTTTACGATTTTACAACGAAACAACAGCTAAACACGAAGCCATTATTGAAGAAGCCCATCAAGAATTAGCAAAGGGTATTGATGCTTTTATTGCAAAAGCTAAAGCAGGTGCCGAAAACACCGCCAATCAAGCTGCTATTGTAGCTATTGTTATTGGAGGGGTGGCTGTTATTTTAGGCATTGTTATTGGGATGATTTTAACACGCATTGTCGTTCGACCAATTCGTTTACTACAAGCTGATGTTCAAAAAGTGACGGACGGCGATTTACGTACAGACGACCTACCCGTTGTCTCTAAAGATGAAGTAGGACAATTAACAACCGCTTTTAATCAAATGAAACAAATGCTAAAAACACTTACGCAATCTTTACAGGAAAATGCCCGCCATCTCAATCAAACGGCTGAACATTTTACTATCACAACTACCGATATGACAAAGGCTGCGCAAGAAGTGGCATTATCATCACGTAATGTCACAGAAAATATGGTGGGCACGTCACAGTCTGCTCAAGATAGTGCAGTAGCTATGGACGAGACAGCAAAAGCTGTACAAAAAATCGCAGAGTCTGCTCAAGTTTTACACCATACATCTACTGACACAGCACAAGTAGCACATGAAGGTGGCATAGCAATTGAATCGGCTACCGTTCAAATGAATAATATCCAACAATCAACAAAGCTAACAACAACCTTAATTGAAAACTTAATTCAACAATCACAAGAAATTGAAAAAATGACAGCTGTAATTACTGCCATTACAGAACAAACTAACTTACTTGCCTTAAATGCGGCCATTGAAGCCGCGCGTGCGGGTGACCATGGTAAAGGCTTTGCCGTTGTTGCAGATGAAGTTCGGAAATTAGCGGAGGAATCTAATGCATCTGCCGTTCAAATTAGCCATTTAACAGCAACTATTCAACAAGAAACACAAAATGTTGAGACTGCGATACAAGAAAATTTAACTACAGTCACAGAAGGTGTTAATGTCATTGCAAAAGCTGGCACATCATTTGAGCATATTACAAACGCCATCGATCACATGCAAAACCAAGTAGAAGATATTTCTGCTGTAACAGAACAAATCTCTGCTGCTGCGGAAGAAGTTGCCGCTTCTGTTAACGAAATTGCTACTAATGCTGGGCAAATTGCAGAGGGTGCTTCCACTACATTAGAAACCATGGATATGCAACATCAAACGTTACAAGATTTGCAAGAAGAGGCTAACCAGTTAAAAGAACGTTCTGTTACCTTACAAAGTGCAGTCAACCAGTTTAAATTTTAACCATAAATTTGTATGCCTCAAACAAAAAAACGCATAGCAGATGAGCAGATAATATCCTTTATCAGCCATTCAAAAAGGAAATTGCCTAGGCAATTTCCTTTTCATATGACTAAATCAGCCTCACTAACATCAAGCATTGTTATACACTTATTTAAATGAAATAAATGCGCAATGCCCCAAGCCCCATAGCAACACCTATTACAATAGCAGGATGCCATTTCATCTTTTGTAATAAAACAAAGGAAATTACCATTAACATGACTGTAAATAGGATATTACTCGCTTTAATGGCATCCATCACAAACTCCACAGTAATAAGCACGAATAATACACCAATAATGGGACGTATATAAGCTGTTAAATTTTTAACGTAGACACTATTTTTATATTTCATTAAGATGCCCAATAGAGCAATCATCATTAGTAATGTCGGTGCAATAGCTGCAAATAACGCTACTGTTGCGCCTTGCCAACCAGCAACATCATAGCCAATATACCCCGCCATTTTTGTTGCAATTGGGCCTGGTAATGCATTCGCTGCCGCTATCATTTCTGAAAAATCGTGGTTATTCATCCAATGATAGCGATCTACAACTTGCTCTTTAATTAAAGGGATAACAGAAGGGCCTCCACCATAAGACAAAATACCTGAAATAAAAAATGCCCAAAATATTTGTATATAAATCATGATTTTGGCCGCCTCCATATTAAAGGTACGAAGATAAAAATAATTGTTGCAATAATAATTACTGGTGGCGAAACTTTCAACCATAAAGCAACCGTAACAATAGCAAGAATTATAATGAATTTCAACGTTTTTAAGTCTTGCCAAGATTTTTGTAAAAATTCATACGCCATTACAGCCATCATTACTGCTACTACAGGGAAAATAGCACCAATCATACCCGCAATATAAACATTATCACGATATTTCACAAGTATTTCTAAAATAACAATCAATAGTATAACCGTTGGCACTACACTTGCTATAATGGCAATTACACATCCTACTATACCTTTAACTCGGTAACCAATATAGCCTGCTAATTTTGTAATGATAGGGCCTGGCAATGCATTACCTATAGCTAGTATTTGAGAAAAATCATCATCATTAAGCCAGCAATTTTTTTTAACTACCTCGTGTTGAATTAACGGCACTACTGTAGGGCCCCCACCAAAACCTAAAATTCCCACTCTAAAAAAAGCTAAAAAAAGATGCCAATACGTTTTTGTTGTGTCATTCACCAAGCAGCAATTGCTCCGTCCGTACGTGATTCTGTCCCACCATAAAGAACACCTGTAGTAATATCACGCCATATAATTTGACCACGACCAAATGTGCCACCATCAATCATGACTGCAATATCATGACCTTTACGCTTTAATGCAAGCGCTAAATCATTAGGGAAGTGAGGCTCTACATGAATTGTTTTCTCGCCAATCCATTGCCACCTTGGCATGTCTAAAGCAGCTTGTGGATTCATTGCAAAGTCCACAGTATTTGTCACCACTTGGAAATGACCTTGAGGCTGCATATAACCACCCATAACACCAAATGGTCCCACCGCTTGATTATCTTTTGTTAAAAACCCAGGAATAATGGTATGATACACTTTTTTATTTGGTTTTAAGAAGTTAGGATGAGTTTCGTCCATCGAAAAATCATAACCACGATTTTGTAAAGCAATACCTGTGTTTGGCACAACAACACCTGAGCCAAATCCCATATAATTACTTTGAATAAACGACACCATATTCCCTTCATCATCTGCTGTTGCTAAGTACACTGTACCCCCCTTTGGAATAGGATAGGGCTTAGGTGTTAATGCCTTGTCTGTAATCTCTGCAAAGCGCGAAGCCCCATAAGCTTGAGATAATAATTCATCGGTTGTAATAGGCATATCTTCTGGTGCTGTCACATATGCTTTGCCGTCTGTGTAAGCGAGTTTCATAGCTTCGATTTGTTGATGTACTGTTTCTGCATCATGCCATTTAGGTGTACTATGTTGGTAAATATTAAGTGCCATTTGAGCGACAATGCCTTGCCCATTTGGGGGAATCTCCCATACATCATAACCTTTATAATTTACTGAAATAGGGTCTACCCATTCCGGCTCATAGTTAGCTAAGTCTTGTTTGGTTAAATAACCATCATGTTCACGCATGAAAGCGTCAATTTCATCTGCTAACTCTCCTTGATAAAAAGCTTTAGCATCTGTTTCTGCAATTAAACGCAACGTCCTTGCATGCCCTGGTGATCGCCAAATCTCGCCAATTTCTGGCATACGCCCCGCAATCGAAAATGTATCAAACCAAGGTTGAAAGACGAGACTTGTACATTGTTGTTGAAATTTTTGATACGCCATCTGCCAAAACTGACCTGTAATGACCGAAATAGGGTGCCCCTCTTCTGCATAGCGGATTGCTGGGGTTAAAGTTTCTTGTAAGCTTAACTTACCAAAGCGTTTAGCCAAAGCTGCCCAACTTGCTGGCACACCAGGAACTGTAACAGGTACAACGGCGTACATAGGAATTTTATCAAGCCCTTTTGCTACAAGCGCTTCTTTAGAAATGTTTTGTGGCGATGGCCCTGAACCATTTAAACCATATAGTTTATCTTTCATCCACACTAATGCAAATGCATCGCCACCAATGCCATTCGATGTTGGCTCTACTACTGTTAATGCCGCGGCCGTTGCAATGGCTGCATCTATAGCGTTTCCACCTTTTTGTAAAATCTCTAATCCTGCTTGTGCAGCTAATGGATGAGATGTAGCAACCATTCCCTTTTTTGCAATCGTTGTTGTACGTTTACTTGGGAAGGGATGATGTAAATAATCCATACTTATATAACCTCCAATTTACTTGCATCTTTAAAATGACATGCTACATAATGTGTTTCATGATAGGCTTCCCGCCTTGGCTTTTGCTCACTACAAATATTTTGTGCAATAGGACATCTTATATAAAAAGGACAGTCAAATGGTGGATTGGGTAAATCACATTGTGCAGCATTTGATAAATAACAACCATATTGCACAATAAACGAGGCATCTAACCCTAAATTATCTCTTACTTGTTGAATATCTTGTGCTGTCGCTGTTACACCAGCAACCATTTCTGCTGGGTCTCCTGGCGCTAGATGCATAGAGCTAAAAACAAGAAAAGAAATACCAATTAGTAATATAACTACTTGTAGTAATCGACTAATGATTACTTTTAACAGCACTTTATCATCTCAATTGTTAATCATTTCATTGATTATTATTAACAAATGTTCAATCAATAAATCACATTATAGATTAATATTTCTGAATAGTCTATGTTTTTTCAAAAAATTTATTCCTTTGTAAATTCTATATTGTTTTTTACATTCATTTGAAAAAATCGTCACTAACAAAAAAGACAACCTATAAAATGGATGTCTTTACTTCTTATTTTATAATTTAAGGCCTCTTCTACTTTTAAATCGACGCAATAAAATATGACTCTCAACACGACTAATGCCTTCTAACGCATAAAGTTCCTCATTGATAAATTTTTCTAAACTTAAAAAATCATCAACTAAAACATGCATATGTAACGTTGAAGGGCCTGTCATTTGATAACAACTCGCTACATTTTCATTATCTGCTAATTTTTGCGCGACTTCTACTAAATACATTGGCTCACAATCTACCTCAAAAAAAGCAGATACTTGTTTGCCTACTTTCTCTGAATTAACAACAACTGTAAAAGCTTCAATTACACCCTTTTCACGTAGATTATTAACACGCTCCCGTATTGCTACACGCGATAAATTTAATTCTTTACCCATCTCTGCAAATGAAATACGGCTATTTTGTATTAAAATATTTATTATTTTCTTATCCATCTCATCAATCTCGGTAGTCATTGCCATTCCTCCAATCCTCATAGTACCTTACCTTTATTATATGAGCTAAGAATAGGAATGGAAAGAAAATTCACATTACGTAAAAAAGTGAGTTCATTAATAAATGAGCTACTCTACTATTATCATAGAAAAAGAGCACTGCATATTATCAGTGCTCTAGCTCATACTTATTTTTTCTTTTTTGTTGTAATCTCTTCTGTAATCAATGCTACAAAATCTTCTAATGCAACTGTTTCAGAGTCTTTTGAACCGTAACGACGAATATTTACGCCTTCGGTTTCTTTTTCTTTGTCACCAAGCACTAGCATATAAGGGATCTTTTGCATTTGCGCTTCGCGAATTTTATAGCCTAATTTTTCTTCACGGTGGTCAATCTCAACACGTACACCAGCTCTTAATAAAGCAACTTCCACTTGTTTAGCGTAGTCAAAGTGTGCATCATTTGATACAGGAATCACTTGCACTTGAATTGGTGACAACCATGTCGGTAAAGCCCCTTTATATTCCTCCAATAGGAAGGCTACGAAACGTTCCATCGTAGAGACCACACCACGGTGAATAACAACTGGGCGGTGATGTTTGCCATCTTCGCCAATGTAAGATAAATCAAAGCGTTCGGGTAGTAAGAAATCTAGCTGTACAGTTGATAATGTTTCTTCCTTACCAATTGCTGTTTTCACTTGAATATCTATTTTAGGCCCGTAAAAAGCCGCTTCACCCTCTGCCTCGTAATACGCTAGCCCTACAGTATCTGCAGCTTCTTTTAACATTTTTTGTGCTTTTTCCCACATCTCATCATCATCAAAATATTTTTCTGTATCTGCTGGGTCACGATAAGATAAGCGGAAACGGAAATCTTCAATCCCAAAATCGCTATATACTTCACGTACAAGTTCAAGTGCATGTACTAACTCATCACGGATTTGGTCTGGACGCACAAAGTTATGGCCATCATTTAATGTCATCCCTCTTACACGTTGTAAACCAGAAACAGCGCCACTCATTTCATAACGATGCATATTTCCTAACTCAGCGATACGAATTGGCAAATCACGATACGAACGCATTTTTGATTTATAAACCATCATATGGTGAGGGCAGTTCATTGGACGTAACACAAAGGTTTCATTGTCACGTTCCATAGCAGGGAACATATCTTCTTGATAATGGTCCCAGTGACCTGATGTTTGATACAACTCCTTAGAACCTAATACAGGCGTATATACATGGCTATAACCTAGTGAAAGCTCCTTATCTACGATATAACGCTCGATTGTACGGCGTATTGTTGCGCCATTTGGCAACCATAATGGTAAACCCATGCCTACTTTTTGGCTAAGGTGGAAGATTTCTAGCTCTCGTCCTAATTTACGATGATCACGTTCCTTTGCTTCTTCAAGCATTTGTAAATGATGTTTGAGTTCATCCTTCTTAAAGAATGCTGTACCATAAATGCGTTGTAACATTTTATTATTAGAATCACCACGCCAATAAGCGCCTGCTAATGATAATAATTTAAATTCACGGATTTTACCTGTTGAAGGCACATGCACCCCACGACATAAATCAAAGAAATCGCCTTGATAATAAATTGATACTTGCTCCCCTGCTGGAATAGCATCTAATAACTCTAATTTATATTCATCGCCAACTTCTTCATAAAGCGCTTTTGCTTCCTCACGAGAAACCACTTTGCGCGTAACAGGTATATTTTCTGCAATAATTTTTTTCATCTCTTTTTCAATTGCTGGCAAGTCTTCTGCTGTAATTGTTGTCGGAGAGTCAATGTCATAGTAAAAGCCATTTTCAATAACAGGGCCTATCCCTAATTTGGCATCTGGATATAAACGTTTAACAGCTTGTGCTAATAAATGAGCTGTTGAATGACGTAATACTTCTAGCGCTTCTTCATCATCTTGTGTAATAATTGCAATCGATGCATCCACATCGATTGGTGTTGATAAATCAACTACTTCATTATTAATTTTACCTGCATATGCTTTTTTACGTAGCCCTGGACTAATTGAAGCCGCTACATCATCTGTTGATGTGCCTTTAGGAAACTCCTTCACTGCACCATCTGGAAAAGTAAGTTGAATCATCTCTGCCATGTTAATACACTCCTTCTTTTTTTACACACAAAAAATCCTCGTCCTAAAAGGGACGAGGATTGTGCTCGTGGTTCCACCCTTCTTCCTTCCAAACAAAATAGTTTAGACGAAGCTCTACATCAGCTAACGTGCTGGGTACGGTAAAAGATTTGACCCTTTTACTGCTAGTAGGGAGTAAAGCATTATGCTCTGCTTAGGAAGTTTTCAGCCAGCGACTTCCCTCTCTGCTAAGTTGATACATCATGTTCATGTCCTACATCATCGCATTTGTTATTTGAATACAGACAGTATACGCCTCATTGAGTGATTTGGCAACCCTTTATTAGCGACGACTTTCACCTGTCATATTGATTGGCTCTGTCGTAGCTTTAATACGCTCCATTAAACGCGTTGCTTTCACCCGTTCTACATTCCCTTTTACGTGAGCGAAATGTTCTTCTAACTCATCATAATCAAAATTACTCGAAATGAATACAGGTAATTTTTCTGCCATTCGATAATGTAAAATAGAGCCTAATACTTCATCTCTTGACCAAGCACTTAATGTCTCTGCCCCTAAATCATCTAACATTAAGATTGGTGCTTCTTTCACCAATTTGATTTTGTCTAGTAATGTTCGATCATCAATCGCTTGCTTTAATTCCAATAAAAACTCAGGTACATAAACTAACACAGACGCCACACCGAGTAAAGCTAAATCATTAGCTAAAGCGCCTAAAACATACGACTTACCTACACCATAAGAGCCATGCAAATATAGCCCTTTAGCTGGTGTTTGTCCTTGTTTGATTTGCAATAAGAAATGGCCTATAAACGTCCCTAATGCTAGGCGCTCTTTCGTATTGTAATCAATATTTTGCATAGAAGCATTTAATGTATCTTTAGGCATGTGTAAACTTGTAATACGCGCAGCAACTTGACGTTGTTCATCTTCTCGTTTCTTTTGCTGACAGGCTACATATTTCACGTTAATTGCATAGGCATCTTTTATCAAGACAGGCACACAACCTGGCACAGTGTTTGTGCATGCCTTCACACTACCTTGATGACAACACACAGCGGCTTGCTCCACATATTCTAAAAACTTAGGCAACGCCTTTTCTACTTCTGATGCTTCTAATTGATGTTGTTGAATAAAATTTTGAATATCAGGATGACCTAATATCTCTTGCCGAGCATTCTCATAGCGTTCGCTAAAATTAGGAATTTGCATACGTTCTAACGCTTTTTTTATTGGCTCCATAGCATTCACCATCCATTATTGTTTACGATTTAATAAAGCCATAATCTTCTCACGCTCTTGTTCAAAGTCAATGGCCTCTTCCTGTGTTGGTGGCGTCACGGTATCATACGTTTTATCTAACCAGTCTGGCACTACTTCTACTTTGCCCCATGGCTTAACTTGAGCTCTTTTTTGTCGCTCCTCATACGCTTTATTAGCTCTTGTTACTTCATTGACAGCTTGCTCTGTCGTATGAATTTCTTTTGCACGCCATGACGTAGCAATTGTCTCTACATAACGCTCATTTAATACGCCCTCTTTAATAGTAAAAATATACTCCATTAACACATTCACGACACCGATGGGCATTTCTTGTTTTAATACCAAGGTCTCTGCCATCTTAATATCTTTTTCTAAAGGCTTACCTTTAAACAATTGTTGTAAAAATGCTTGTGGGGTATGGCCTTCATACTGCACAAACTTGTCATCAACAACGTTTGCCTCAGTAATTTGGGCTTGGTACTGTTGAGAGAACTGTGTGGCCTCTTTTGCTTTTGATACAGTATCAATTTGTTGCAATCGCCATGTATTCGCAATCGTCTCTACATAGCGTTTAGGGAGTTGTTGTTTTAACCCAAACACATATTCAACTAACACATTTGCAACCATAATAGGTAACTCAAACTTCACAACTAAAGACTCTGCCAACTGAGCGTCTTTAATCAGTGGTTCTTTACCTTTATGCATTTTTTTAAGAAAGACATAGGGTGTTACCGCATATGGTTTTTCCTCATCAAGCTGTGTAGTAGGAGCTGTTGTCACTTTAGGTGTGAACTGTGCTTTTTTACGCACTTCGTTTTGCTCAATTGCTTGTAAGGCTTGCTCCGCTGTTGTGATGTTTTGTTGACGCCATGTATTCGCAATCGTCTCTACAAGGCGCTTAGGCAGTTGGCCTTGTTGCTCTGTTAATACATGCTCTACTAATACGTTGACAACACCGACAGAAAGTTCGTATTGCAATACTAAGTTCTCAATCATTTGCATCATACTTGAAAACGGTTCCGCCCCGTTATTATAATTTTTTACAAATTGATAAGGTGTTGTGAACTCATATCGCTCATACACAGCTCCCACTTGCTGTGTGGTAAAGTGGGCTGCTGTCACTTTAGGTTGATAATTAAGTTGTTGACTATCTTGTACAAGATAGTCTTTTGCTTGTTGTGTTGTTTCAATACCTAGGTTCAACCAATTACTCGCAATCGTTTCAATGTATTTACGTGACATTGTACCGTTTGTTTTAGCCATCGCAAACTCCATTAATACATTCACCACACCAATCGGCATCCCCTGTTGTAACACTAAACGTTCCGCTTGTTCGACAATAAATGAAAATGGCTCTTTATTGTCATTCAATTGTTTTAAAAATTCGTACGGTGTTAAATCATCATAA
Organism: Lysinibacillus alkalisoli; assembly: GCF_014643595.1. Taxonomy (GTDB): domain Bacteria; phylum Bacillota; class Bacilli; order Bacillales_A; family Planococcaceae; genus Metalysinibacillus; species Metalysinibacillus alkalisoli. The sequence continues at coordinate 56,882 of NZ_BMJT01000003.1, read as the reverse complement.
TGACTACCTGTTTTCTCTGTTACTGTCGTTACTTTAGGCACAAATTGCTGCTGCTTTTTATCTTGCTCTTGCCTTGCCAATTGTAAAGCTTCAGTGGCATTTTTTATGCCTTTTCTTTGCCACTGTTCAGCTACTGTTTCAACGAAACGCTTTGGCAACTTCATATCTGTAATCAGCATGACATACTCAACTAACGCATTCACCACACCAAAAGAAAAATCATAATCCGTTGATAGACGATGTACAATATCAATAGATTCTTGGGATGGTTGGCTACCTTTGTGTAGCCTTTGCAAGTTTTCAATAGGGCTTGTTTGTTCAAGATATAAAATATGCCGCTGTTCTTTCGTTTTTGGCTTTGTCTCTGTTGCGGTATTTGTCGCTCTTGTAAATACAGGTTTTAACTGTGGCGGTGTCACTGAGACGTGTAATTTGTAGAGCGCACGAGCTTCTTCTTTGAGCCGTTGTAAAGGAATGCGATGAGAGGCATCGATCGCTGCATGCACAACTCTTTGCATTTGCAACTCATCAAAAGAATACAAGAACGCTAACTTCATAATCCATTCTCTCACTTCAGCTGTTAACGCTTTCGCAGGCACAAATTGCTCTGACAAACCTCTTTGGAATAAACGATAGTCAAATTGATAATGCTTAAATGGATAATCAACCGCCCCTGTCAAAGCAGGCACTGTCTGTACATCTTGAGGCAATGTCACATTAATCGGTTGATAAACATCTGTAAAAGAGCGGGTTACTTCGTTACAATTTGAACGGTCTGTTATTTTACGTAAAAAACGCTGGCGCAAATTACGATAATTGTGCTCGCCTACTTTACTATATAATAGCATCGATAATAAAGGATCCGCTAAAAACCGGCGCACAGGAACTGGGCGTTCTAATTCATAAATTAATAAAACATCGTCATCGTCATCTTTTCTAAATGTCCGTAACAAACCAATTGCTTCTAAAGAAATGCGAGCTTGCCATATATTTTGTAATGATGTATTTAACATTTGCATTAAATAAAAATGGGTAGAAGCGCGGTCGTGATTGGCCTCGCCTTCTGCCCATAATGTAAAGTAAAGACTTAATGCTTGTGCACCTACAATTGGTTGGTACAATAATGTTAACAATTGGCGTTCATTCGTCGAAAGGTAATCTGGCATATCTACTTTAAAATAGTCATTTTGATGCAACTCTTTTGGCAATAGCGACATTACCCCTTCACCCCTTACTTCTCTTTTGCATTTGCTTGCCTTTCAATAATTTCACGAATCTCATCGATAAATACATTCACATCTTTAAATTGACGATAAACGGATGCAAATCGCACATAGGATACTTCATCAATTGTCACTAATTCATCCATTACCATCTCACCAATATCATAGGACTGCACTTCTGCATTACCAATTTGGCGTAATTTTTTTTCAATATTTATCGCTAATTCATCTAACACTTTCACTGCCACAGGGCGCTTCTCACAAGCACGAATCATACCGCGCAATAATTTCTCACGGCTAAATTCTTCCCTTGAACCATCTTTTTTCACTACGATTAATGGTCGTTCTTCAATTCGTTCAAATGTTGTAAATCGAAAACCACATGATTCGCATTCTCTACGTCGGCGAATCTCTTTATTATCGTCTATAGGTCGTGTATCTACTACACGCGTACCATTATATTGACATGAAGGACATCTCATATTGTTTTCTCCTGTACTTTTATGTGATAAATCAATTATAACAAATTTTATGCTTTACAAAAAGTCAAGCTCCCTTTTTCCTTATGACAATGTTAAACATAAAAAAGAACACATCGCATCTGTAAGCGAATGTGTTCCTTATTTTAATGACGCCCAGCCAGTTTACGTTGCTGAACAATCCATTTATTCATCATGTTAAATAATACTACCATAATGCATGTGACAATAATGCCTTTAACGATATTAAATGGCAAAATCCCTTTCACAATCATCGCATATAAATCATTGCCTACTACCTTTTCCATACCTAAGAAGTACGTGTACATTGGTAAAAATACGGCATAGTTTAAAAAGCTCATACCTACAGCCATAACAACAGTACCTAAAGCTAACCCTGCTACTAGACCTCTTACTGTTTTAAAACGATTAAAAACAGCATACACAGGCAAAATAAATAAGACACCTGTTGTAAAGTTGGCAATATGCCCTACTGGTACACCCGTTTCTGTACCTGTGAAGAGCCAATCTAATACATTTTTAAACAGTTCAATTAAAATACCTGCACCTGGCCCCATTGTAATGACTGCTAATAAAGCAGGCATATCACTAAAATCTACACGTAAAAATGGCGGAAATGGGGGTATTGGGAAGTTAAGTAAATGCAATACAAAAGCAATACTACTTAACATACCAATTGTTACAAAATATTTCGTACGGTTTTTCTTATTCATTTGTTTCTCTCCTCTTTGCTGATTACATCTCGCAAGAAGAAAGGTCGACAATACCTATTGTTTGACAAAAAAACCCTACCACAAATTTGTAGTAGGGAGAATTTAGGCACATTTAATAAGACACCTCTATTGCCAAAGCAAAAATAAATGTCGTACCTTCACCTTCTCCCATCCAGACTATACTGTCGGCTTTGGCATCTCACCAAATCAGCCACTTAAAAAGTGGGTCGCGGGCTTATTTGTTACAACTGTTATATGTAATTAGCTATATAACAACAAAAATACCGCCGGTCGGGAATCTCACCCTGCCCCGAAGATGAATCATATATTTGATTATACAACTCTACTATAGGAGACTTTGCACGAAAAGTAAACCCTTTTGTTTTATATTTCGTATAAAATAACTAAAAACATATAAAAATAGTATGATTTAATACACCTAAAGATTTATCTTTTAAAATATACTGGGCTACCTTATCACTCGACGCTTGCAAATGGCACACCAATGCCTCCCCTTTCATTGGCATAAATCGTTTCCTTAAATCAAAAAACGTTAGACCGAGATACCACTCGGCCTAACGTCATTTTTCTACTAAGGTCATTACATCTCAGCTTTTTTACTTTTGTCTCATTTTTTATTCTGACACGATTAATGCAGTGGCAAGGAGAAGGTAAACGTTGTACCTTCTTTTTCAACGCTATCGACTTGGATTGTGCCGTTATGCGTTTTAACAATATTTCGTGCAATCGCTAATCCAAGGCCAGTACCACCCTTTGCTCTCGTTCGTGCCTTATCTGCTTTATAAAAGCGCTCAAACACATAAGGTAAATCCTCTTGCGGAATCCCGCATCCTGTATCACTCACCTGCACTTTAGCAAAGTTTGCCTCATTAATAATTTTGACAGAAACCGTTCCGTCTTGTGGGGTATGGCGAATAGCATTATCAATTAAATTAGTTAATACTTGTTCAATACGGTCTTCATCTAATTTAATCGTTTCATGATTAGCAAAGTTACTCTCATACTGTAAATGCACGTGATGGTCACGAGCTACTTGTGCAAACTTTTGCGTAATGCGCTCAAATACAGCGTTAATGGGCAGTTCTTCTTTATATAAACGCATATGCCCTGATTCCATCCTAGCTAAGTCTAATAGCTCTGACACGAGACGGCTCATACGTTTAGACTCGTCATAAATAATACGAATCATCTCTGTACGATCCTCTTCTGTCGTCACGACTTCATCTAAAATAGCCTCTGAATAACCTTGCAACATAGCAATAGGTGTACGTAATTCATGCGAGACATTCGCAATAAAGTCAGAGCGTAACTTCTCTAGACGATGTTGCTCTGTCATATCACGAATGACAGCTACAGCACCACGAATAGAAGTGCCACTATATAACGGGCTAATGGTGATACTGTAATAGGCATTATCCATTTCAAACTCTTCTTCTAACTTGTCTTCAAATACTAATACATGATCAAGCATATGATAAATTTCTGGGGGCAGTGGTTCTTCAGTACCTGCCCCTTTACTAATAAACCACTCTTGCATTAACTTTTCAGCATGTGGATTGCTTAATAAAATTGTGCTATCGGTATTAAAAGTGATTACAGCATCTGTCATAGACGTTAAAATATTAGACAATTGCTCTTTCTCTTGGTTAATCAGCTCTAAGTTTTGTTTAAGTTGCCGTCCCATTTGATTAAAAGCAGTGGCAAGTTGACCAATTTCGTCATTTTGACTTGCTTCAATTTTATTATCAAATTTTCCTTTGGCTAACTCAAAAGCGGTTTCTCGCATTTTTCTTAAAGGTAATGTAATTCTTGATGATAAAAAGAAAGCAAAGAAAGTTGTTAAAATAAAAGCAATTGCTGCTGATAATAAGACAATTTTAGTTGTCTCTCTTGAGGTTTTGTGCAGGGCATCTGGGTTTTGATACATAAAAACAGCCCCGTGCATATCATTCATAGCATTTAAAGGAAATGCTAGTACAAGATAAGTATCAATGGCCTCTTTATTAGAAGACGAGGGCATTAACATCTCTTTTACAATTGGTTCGTTGGATGAATAGGCTTTTTCTAGTTGTTGATTTGATAAAATCTCTTTTGCAATGGCGGCTTGATTCTCGCCTTCTTGCATCGTTAAGATAGGTTGTTTTGCAGCATTAACCACAAGGGCATTGGTGCCTTCTGGTAAGATGTCTGCTAATACCCCTTCTGTCTCCTTACTCGGATGCTCCTCATCAAATACGCTAGCAATTGTCGTAGCTGTTTGTCTTAATGATGCCTCTGCTTGTTGCACGTGATAATTTTGCAGAAACTCTAGCATTAATAAAGTAAAAACAAACAGTACAAATGAAACGAGAAGCAAAATGGTTACCCATAGCTTCCCGACAACACTATTCCATATTCTATTCATTAACAACCTCAAATTTATAACCTACGCCCCAAACCGTTACGATCATTTTCGCAGCATTTTCGGAGACGCGATTTAACTTTTCTCTCAGTCGCTTTACGTGCGTATCGACTGTACGTAAATCACCAAAGAAGTCATAATGCCATACTTCTTTTAATAATTGTTCACGGTCAAACACTTTATCTGGTGATTTTGCTAAAAAGTATAATAACTCATATTCTTTCGGTGTTAAGTTTACTTCCACACCATCTGCTGTGACACGATGCGCATCGTGATCAATCATCAAATGAGGGAAGACAACTAAGTCTTTAGATGCTGACGTGTTAGAAGCTGGTGCAAATGCTTGCGAACGACGCAAAATCGCTTTCACACGCAATACGACTTCCCTTGGACTAAATGGTTTTACGATATAATCGTCAGCGCCAATTTCAAAACCATGTACGCGATTAGCTTCTTCACCTTTTGCCGTTAATAAGACGATCGGTGTTGTTGCACGTTCACGAATTTCTTCACACACTTGTAGCCCATCTTTTTCAGGCATCATAATATCTAATAAAATACAATGATATTCTTTTTCTAAGGACATTGTAAGTGCCTGTTCGCCATTTTCTGCTTCATCTACTTCATAGCCTTCACGCTCAAGATACATTTTTAATAAGCGACGAATACGATCTTCGTCATCTACTACAAGGATTGAAATATTCTCTGACATTTCGTTACCCCTTTCCACATTCATCTATATCTATTGTACAATTTCCTTTCGCAATTGAAAAGAGAAGCATGTATACATGCTTCCCTTTAATTTTATGCGTAGGAATGGAGTCCTGCAATAATTAAGTTAATCACAACAAGGTTAAAGATCATAATCGCAAAACCTACAATGGCAAGCCAAGCTGATTTTTTACCTTCCCAACCTTTTGATAAACGGAGATGTAAAAATGCAGCATAGAATAACCATGTAATTAATGCCCATACCTCTTTAGGGTCCCAACCCCAGAAACGGCCCCATGCTTCTTGTGCCCAAATCATAGCAAATACTAAAGCACCTAATGAGAAGATTGGGAAACCAATCAGTACAGAACGATAACCTATTTCATCCATCAAATCTAAATTAGCACGCTTCACAAGTGGTTGGAAAATAGCACTTACTCTGCGTCTTGCGATAAGACGAATCAATACATAGAGCACAGAGCCAATTAATAATGCCCATGTTACTGTTGTTAACTTCTTAGCATTAATAAGCGGTGGTGTTTCAATTAATGGCTTCATTGTACCTTCTGTTAACTGTTGGTATTGATTCATACCAAAAATTGGTGGCATATCATACTTAATTTGCGCTTGTTGTTCTTCTTTATTGATATACGTAAACTCTGCTTCGTAACCCATTGCACTAAATGTTGTAGAAGCAATAACAAAACCAATTACGACGACTAAAAAGAACATAACTGCTTCAAGGAAAAAACGATCCTTAGAAGGCTTATCTAACTTTACGACTTTTAATAAATAAACTAAACCAGCTAATGCACTAATAGATAAAACGGCTTGCCCTAAAGCTGCTGTAATAACGTGAATAGTTAGCCAGTTACTTTGTAAAGATGGTACAAGTGGACTAGCATCTGTTGGGAACATCGCAGCATAACCAATAATCAAAATAGCGATAGGTAATGCTACAAGCCCGATTACTGTTGCACGATACATGAAATACATCACGATAAATGCTAACACAATAAACATGCCAAAAGCTGTTGTAAATTCAAACATATTACTTACTGGCGCATGTCCTGTATATACCCAGCGTGTAATAAAATAACTCAGATGCGAAATAAATCCGATAATCGTAATGCTAATTGCTAATTTGCCCCATCGGTCTGCATGGCGTGATGCTGCTTCCGTTTTATCATGTGAATTTTTAACGGCACCGCCAAAGAAGAATGTTGCAATTAAATAAGCGATGAAAGCTACGAATAACAAGTTACCACTTAAACTTAGTAAGTTCATAACTATTGGTCACCTTCCTCTTCATCTTCAGAATCTGTCAACGCTAACTGGTCCTCATAAGCAGGGAGCGCTACATGTTCCGATAACTTATCCAATTCACGCTTCATACCATGCCAGTTTTTGTTCGTATGCGTTGCTAATAATAATTGATTGTCAGTAATTTGTACCCAAATACGACGATGGTTCCAGTACGAACCAATAGCCACGCCTAATAAGAAAATAATGCCACCTACACTTAAAATAGGCAATGTTGAGTTTTTATTAATCGTTAAACCAGATGCATTACTTGTTTGTGGCGCTACGAATTTCATCATATTTTGGTTTTCACCTAAAGGCTCAATGGTATTTTTAATTTCTACAAAACTCGTTTCACCCTCTGGTGTCTCAGGCGTCTTCATCATAAAGATGAAGGCAGGGTTATTAGGGTTTGGTGACTTTGTAACAGGTTGACCATCTTTAAAACCATCATAATCTGGTAAGTACGTTAAAATTTCCACAGACGAACCATTACCTAAATCATACATTTTTGATGGATTTGTTAAATCAATCGTTAACTCACCATAACTTTCTTCTGTTGCTTTATTCATTAGTTTAAATGTCATACCACTTAAATCACCTAAGCGATAATCCATTTGATAAATCGAGTAACCATCATATTGTAGTGGGTGATTGACTCGTATTTCCGCTTCTTTTACCAACTCTAATTCGGATGTATCCCCCGATACAGCTCCCTCAGGTTGCTTATATAATTTGGCGTTTGTTTGGAAGTTTTTAGCTACCACATTCACACCTTGTTTTTCTTGTTCGCCTGACAATTGACCATTATTGTCATGTGTTTCAAGAATAAACTTTTCATTTTTAAAATAATAACCAGGCATACCAGGTACTTCTACCATTTCGCCTTCTTTAACCATCATTGACTCATCTACATAAAAGCCTGGCACAACACGTAACGATACACCTACTAAGAAAATGATTAATCCCACATGGTTAATGTAAGGACCATAACGAGATATACGATTTTTCTCAGCTAATAATGCTGTTCCATCACGACGCACTTTAAATTTTTGAGCTTTTAATTGTTTTTCAATGTCGTTTAACGTTGTCTCGCCGTCTGCTACTTCACCTGATGCAATAACACGTTGACGCTTCATAAAACTAGCATGACGTTTTACACGTTGATTCTTTAATGATTTATGCAATGGTATTCCTCGGTCAATACTCGCTACAATAATCGAAATCCCCAACATTCCGACTAAAATTTGGAACCACCACGAGCTATATAAATCGGTTAAACCTAGCATATAGTATATTTTACCGAAGAAACCATAAACGCTTTCATAATACGCACCTTTATCAGCAATTGGACTACCTGCGTTAACATACATCTCTTGCGGTAAAAATGTTCCAATTGAAGCTGCTAAAAGTAAAATGACAATAAGTGTAATACCTACTTTAACACTTGAGAAGAAATTCCATACTTTATCAACAAACGATTTATTATAGGTTTTAGAGCGAATTGCTTTACCATCGTAACGCATATCGACAACTTTTGTATTTTTTTCTTCTTCTGTTAAAGGATTACCACACTTCTCACATAACTTTGTACCGAAAGGATTCTCATGTCCACAAGTACAAATTACTGTTTCCTTCTCCATGATGTTGCCACTCCCTAATTCGGTTTAATCGATTCTAACATCTCGCCAATACGTTGCTCCGTTAGCTCGCCTGTTGTAATTTCAGTTACTTTCCCCTCTGGTGAAACTAAAATTGTTGCAGGCAATTGGCGAACACTGTATGCATTACGCACACTCTTTGTTGTATCAATAACTACAGGGAATCCTAATCCGTAACGGTCTACGAAAGTTTGCACTTCAAATTCTGATTGCGCAATATTAACCGCTAACATTTCGATACCTTGATCTTTATACACTTCATACTGACTGTTCATATAAGGCATTTCTTTTTCACAAGGTGGACACCATGTTCCCCAGAAGTTAAGGAAAACACCTTGTCCTTTATAATCTGAAAGTTTATGTTTGTTACCTTCTAAGTCGGTTAATACGAAATCAGGTGCATCATCACCAACTTGCAATGTTTTCGTTTTATCTTGCGTAGCTGCTGCGTAAATGGTGTAAGCAATTCCAATTACTAATACAGCTAAAATCACTGTACGCATCACTAACCGCTTTTTTTTCTTATCCATGAAGTAAAAACCTCCTAAAAAGCGTAAATACCGTCTCTATTATATCAAACAATTACTTTTTAAAGGTCATATAATGTTGACTGAATTATGAACGTTTATTTCTTAGTCTAAATTACCCGTTTCCGCCAAAACACGCAGACGCTTTACTTCGTGCTTTGTTAGTTCGCGGTACTCACCAGGTGTTAAGCCATATAAATCTAAAAAAGCGAAACGCTCACGCTTTAATTTAACAACAGGTGTACCAATAGCATCGAACATGCGTCTCACTTGGCGATTACGCCCTTCGTGAATCGTAATTTCACAAATGGCTTTTTGAGCACTCTCATCTGCTGACATCATACTTACTTTAGCAGGTGCTGTTTTCCCATCTTCTAATTGAATACCACGTTGTAATTTCTTCAAGTTAGCAATCGTGGGTACACCTTTTACTCTAGCTACGTATGTTTTATCGATTTTGAATTTAGGATGCGTTAATTGATACGCAAACTCCCCATCATTCGTTAACAATAATAAACCTGTCGTATCATAATCTAAACGTCCCACAGGGAAAATACGCTCTGGTATATGTTTAAAAATGTCCGTTACGGTTTTACGTCCTTTATCATCTGTTACAGCCGAAATGGTGGCTCTTGGTTTATACAATAAATAATAAACTTTATCTTCCTTCTCAAGCTTCACACCTTCCACTTCAACCTCGTCAGATTCGCTAACCTTTGTACCTAACTCACGCACAATTTTACCATTTACACGCACTTTACCTTCTACAATTAATTGTTCTGCTTTGCGTCGTGATGCTACACCTGCATAAGCAATTACTTTTTGTAATCTTTCCATGGTTACACCTCATTCATAGTATCGTTGAAATTATGTCACACTTTATGCGTGACGTATAGTAATAGTTAGGATTCTTGTTCATTGTCATGAAATGTCGCTTCAAATTTAGACATAAATAAGTCTGTTGTCTCATCTTGTTCTTCTTCTGCTGCTGGCAATGGCGGCAATTCACTTAAATCCGTTAAATCAAAATGTCGTAAAAAATCATCTGTAGTGCCGTATAAAATCGCACGCCCTATCCCATCATGCCTACCTACTTCTCGGATGAGACCTTTAGCTGCTAGTGTATGTAGAGGACGCTCGCTTTTCACTCCACGTATTGCTTCTACATCGATGCGTGTGACAGGTTGCTCATAAGCTACAATAGCTAATACTTCTAGTGCTGCTTGAGATAATGCTTGTACAGGAGGATTGTCAATAAGCTTTTCGATTACATTTTCTAATGCGGGTTTTGTCATTAAGCGATAGCGAGAAGCTGTTTGGCGTAAGTAAAAAGCAAACGCTTCATCTTCGTACCGTATTCTTAACTCATGCAAGGCTTGTTCAATGGCAACTAATGTTTCGCCTGTAATAGAGGCCAATTGCTCTTTTGTTAACCCTTCTTCGCCAACGACAAATAATAGTCCTTCAATTTGAGTAGTCAATGTCATGGTCTTCCCACTCCTCTCGTAATAATATAATCCATAATTCATCAAAGTTATGTTGTTGTTGCACAATTATTACTTGTTGACGCATTAATTCTAATATCGATAAAAAAGTAGCAATGAGCGAAGGTTTGCTGCCATCTTCAAATAAATCACTAAAGTTAGCTTTCCCCCCACGTTGTTGTAATTGTACAAACACCGCTGTCATACGGTCTTTAATCGCGATTTCTTGTCGTGCCACACGTGTAGATAATGGTTTTTGCCATTTTCTGCGTGCTAACATTTTTTGAAAAGCGGCTAACATATCGTACACATTCGCATCTGTATCAAATAAAGCAAGTTGCTCATCTTTCATATACATAGATAAGTCTGCTAATGGTCTCGTATATTGATAACCTTGCTCTACCTCACGTTGCTCTAGGTGATTGGCTGCTTCTTTATACTTTTTATATTCAATTAAGCGTTGTACTAATTCTTCACGCGGGTCAACTTCTTCTACAAACGCTTCGTCAAGTTCATTTTCATGAATTGGCAGTAGCATACGGCTTTTAATAGCTAGTAGTGTGGCTGCCATAACTAAATATTCACTGGCTTCATCAAGCTCTAATACTTGCATAGCGTGAATATGATTCATATACTGAGCAGTAATCTCAGCTACAGGTATATCATAGATATCAATTTCCAAACGCTGAATTAAATGTAATAATAAATCGAGTGGGCCTGAAAAAGCATCTATTTTTACTTCGTATGACATATGCTAACTCCCTTCTGGTCCAAGTATTAGTATAGAGGAAAGAGGTTTGTAATGCATCCACAACTCCACCCATTATTTATTGATTATTGTGCGTATTTTGTCGTTGGTGACTACTTTGAATGCCATGAAGTGGCAGAAGAATATTGGAAGGCACTGCATGGGCATAAGAAACATCCACTTGTTGCTTATATTCAAATTGCTGCTGGTCATTATCACGCACGTCGTGGCAATGATGTAGGGGCTAAGCGTTTACTTCAAAATGCACAAACTATTATTACAGCGTCCCCTTCTGCTTTTTATGATTATATACCACAACATACATTGATTAATCTTGCCAAGCGTGAACAATACTCTCTCTCGTTATTAGCCCCACTCGCTGCACGAGTCGCAGCGCGAGTAGAAGAGCTCCCACGCCTTGATGATGATTATTTATTACACAAACATACCTTGCGTGACCGCAGCGATGTGATTGCAGAAAGATTGCGCGCTAAACAAGCCAAGCAAAATAATAGGCAATAAAAAAGATGCTGTCTACGGAATCCTGCCAGGACAGCATCTTTCTGTACATTGTAAAATCATAATGCAAAGAAATGAGGGTGTTTGGAAAGTATCCCAAACACCCTTACACCAAAATTTCATTAATACTCGGATTTACAATTTGTACATTTCTCCAGTAAATCTTGAATTGTTGCTTCAGCTGTCACATGTTCATATTCTTTTTGTGACAGTAGTTGTTGTATCATTTTAGTCGCAACACCTTCACTTCTATATGACGGCAATACACAAATATGCTGAATAGTAGCGGTATCTTTTTTTACACTCACCCCAACAATACCTACATATTCTTCGTCGTCTTTCCATAAATAAAGTTGCTGTTGACTATCATTCTCGTACGCATCAATCGTCTCTGTAAGTTTTTTTATATTTTTCTCACTTGGCATTAGCGAAAGTAAACCCATCGCTATTTTTTTAAACGATTTTTTGTATCGAATTAACATAATTACAATTCCCTCATTTTTTGCCTGAATAACGACATGCTATTTGATTTATTCTGGCTTAATATAACCGTTTGGCACAAGGAAGAACCAATAAATGGCTACCCATATCCCTGCAATGGCTACAATGGCTAATAATACGAGAAGGTTTTTCTTTTTCATTCATTATTCACCCTTTTTTAATGTGAAAGGAAGATCATTTTTTACGATATGTTCATAGCTCTCTCGTTTAATCACAAGTTGATGCTGACCCTTTTCAACAAATACGACTGCAGGTCTTGCCACACGATTATAATTGCTCGCCATAGCATAACCATAAGCACCTGTACAAAACATAGCTAAAATATCGCCTGCTTGTGCCACTTGAAGTGCGGCATGCTCAATTAATTTGTCTCCAGATTCACAAAGCTTTCCTGCTATAGTATAACATTGATTACGTGCTTTGTTCGCTTTATTTGCAATGACTGCTTCATATTTCGCCTCATATAACGCTGGTCTAATATTATCGCTCATCCCACCGTCAACTGCAATGTACTCGCGCACGTCAGGCACCGTTTTATGTGAGCCTACCGTATAGAGTGAAGTCCCAGCATCTCCCACAAGTGAACGTCCTGGCTCAATCCAAATCTCTGGCATTGGTATGCACGCCTTTTTCACTTTCTCTTTAACTACTTTAATCATATCCTCCACATATACCTTTGGAGCTAATGGTTGATCTTCTTCTGTATAACGAATACCAAAGCCGCCACCAAGATTTAAAACTGTGCTTGTAAAGTGATAATCTGTTTGCCATTGTTGCATTTTGTCTACTAATTTCTCGCCTGCCAGACCAAAAGCGACTGTATCAAAAATTTGTGACCCAATATGACAATGCAAGCCAAGTAATCGAATATATGGTGCTTGATACGTTTCTTTAAAAGCTTGATCTGCTTGCCCATTATGTAAATCAAAACCAAATTTAGAGTCTGCCTGACCTGTTGTGATAAAGTCATGTGTGTGTGCCTCTACACCTGGTGTTACACGTAATAAAATAGCGACTTCTTGTTGACGCTCATTAGCCATTTGTTTAATCAAGGCGATTTCATAAAAATTATCTACAACAAGGCACCCTACTTTTGCATCCAATGCCATTGTTAATTCGTCTATTGATTTATTGTTACCATGAAAATGAATCTTTTCAGCTGGTACACCTGCTTGTAATGCCGTATAAAGTTCTCCACCAGATACTACATCAATGGATAATTGTTCCTCAATCGCAAGTTGATACATCGCAATGCATGAAAATGCTTTTGAGGCGTAGGCAACTTGTGCTTTAACTTCAAGGTCTTCAAATGTTTGACGAAACCCTCTCGCACGTTCTCTAATTAATGCTACATCATAAACGAATAACGGTGTACCATATTGTTTCGCTAATTCAATTGTATCAACCCCACCAATGGTTAAGTGCCCTTGGTGTGAAATTGCTTGTGTGCCATATAAATGCATTTCATTCGCCCCTTCGCATAGTAAAATGTATAAAGCAAACTTTACCACACGCTGTGTTTGTAATCAATATCTGCCAAAACACTACTAAGAAGGCTAAATTCCCACCTAACGCTCACTTAAAACGCTTACAAATGGAAAAAATAAATTGTATAAGAGGCGTAAGTTAAAAACAAGTGGTAAGGAGAATGCATCTCCCTTACCACTTGTTTGCTTTCAACTAATTGTAAATTACCTGCAGGTACAAAGTTTTTTATGCTTTAGTAGTCGCAACTTTACGTCATAATGATCGCACGTATTAAACTTGGTGCTTCCACTTTTGCATCACTAATGATAATGTGATCATATAATTTTTGTTCAACCTGAGCAATATCTTGTTGATTAGCATGAATGGTCACCAATGATTCCCCTTCTTCTACATAATCGCCCACTTTTTTATTTAACATAAGCCCTACTGCGAGGTCAATCTCGGATTCTTTTGTTGCGCGCCCTGCGCCTAATAGCATAGCCGCGGTACCAATGTCATCTGCTTCTAACTTTGCAATATAGCCTGACTTTTTAGCTGGTAAGGCAGTAATATACTGCGCTTGTGGTAACAGGTCTTGATGCTCCACTACTTCACCATTACCACCTTGAGCGATAATAAACTGCTTTAACACTTCTAGAGCTTGCCCGTTCATGACAACGGTTTCAAGCTGTTGTCGTGCTTCTTGTAATGAGGCAGCATGTCCACCTAACACCACCATTTGGGAACCCAATGTATAACATAACTCTTCTAAATCTTTTGGTCCTTTGCCTTGCAATGTATCAATAGCTTCCTTAATTTCTAGCGCATTTCCGATGGCTAATCCTAATGGCTGACTCATATCAGAAATAATAGCCATTGTTTTACGTCCCACATCGTTACCTATTTTCACCATTGCTTGTGCTAACTGTTTGGCATCTTCTTCTGTTTTCATAAATGCACCGTCACCTGTTTTTACATCTAACACAATAGCATCCGCACCTGAGGCAATTTTTTTGCTCATAATGGAGCTGGCAATTAAAGGGATGCTGCTTACTGTGCCTGTAACGTCGCGCAAAGCATAGATTTTTTTATCTGCTGGTGTTAAGTTACCACTCTGACCAACGACAGCCATTTTAATTTCATTTACTTGTTGAACAAAGTCTTCTGTCGTAATTTCTACATGAAATCCTTCAATAGCTTCTAACTTATCAATTGTGCCACCTGTATGCCCTAAGCCACGACCGCTCATTTTTGCCACAGGGACACCTACTGCCGCCACCATAGCAGCTAATGGTAGCGTTGTTGTGTCACCAACACCACCTGTAGAATGTTTATCTACTTTCACACCTTCAATGGCTGACAAATCAATTTTGTCACCTGAATTTACCATTGCCATTGTTAAGTTTGCACGTTCTTCATCTGTCATATCTTGAAAATAGATAGCCATTAATAATGCGCTTGCTTGATAATCTGGTATCGAGCCATTTGTGTAACCTTCAACAAAAAATGTGATTTCAGCTGATGTTAACACACCGCCATCTCTCTTTTTTTCAATGATATCTACCATTCTCATAATTGTCATCCCCCGTTACTTCAATAATGATAAGAAACTCTCCCCGTATTCTGGTAACTCAACCGCAAAGTTTTCTGCAATTGTAGCTGCCACATCTGCAAATGTATGACGCAGTGGTAATGCCCCTTGTTGAGTGAACTTTGGCGAAAATACAAGTAATGGTACAAACTCTCTCGTATGGTCAGTGCCTGCAAATGTTGGATCATTACCATGGTCTGCTGTAATCATGAGTACATCGTCTTCCGTTAATTGTGTTAAAATCTCTGGCAATCTCGCATCAAATTCTTCAATGGCTTTACCATAACCTAAAGGGTCTCGTCGATGGCCAAAATTCGCATCAAAATCAACGAGATTTAAAAAACTCATGCCATAGAACGGCTGTTTAACAACGTTTGCTAATTGATCCATGCCATCCATATTATTTTTAGTACGAATGGCTTCTGTCACGCCTTCACCATTGAAAATATCTGAGATTTTGCCTATTGCAATCACATCAAAACCTGCTTGTTTCATGACATCCATCGTTGTTTTGGCAAAAGGTTTTAACGCATAATCATGACGGTTAGCCGTACGTGTAAAATGACCAGGCTCGCCAATAAATGGTCTCGCAATTACACGTCCCACTAAAAATGCAGGGTCTAATGTTAATTCACGTGCAATTTCACAAATACGATATAATTCTTGTATGGAAATTACATCTTCATGTGCCGCAATTTGCAATACAGGGTCAGCAGAAGTGTAGACAATCAATGCACCTGTTTCCATATGTTCTTTTCCATAATCTTCAATTATCTGTGTACCACTTGCTGGTTGGTTGCATAACACTTTTCGTCCTGTGCGTTGTTCTAATGCTTCGATCAATGCTTGAGGGAAACCATTCGGATATACTTTAAATGGCTTATCGATATTTAACCCCATCATCTCCCAGTGACCTGTCATTGTGTCTTTACCCACTGAGGCTTCTTGCATCTTGCCAAAATAGGCATTTGGTGAAGGGACAGCTTCCACCTTATGCAATGGTTCAATATTACCTAAGCCCATTGCCGTTAAATTAGGGATATGTAAGCCATCCATTTGCTCAGCAATATGACCTAATGTATGTGCACCAGTATCGCCAAAAGCAGCCGCATCTGGAGCTTCGCCAATACCAACTGAATCCATGACAATAACATGTATGCGTTTAAATTTTTCCATAGGATTTCCCCTCCAATTTTCATTCTCTTAATTATTTTAACAAAAACAGTAACAAAAAGTAAGGTCAGACATCTGACACAAACTATGCCCTAGGGTGAAACTGCTTATACACTTCTGATAAACGTGTTTTACTTACATGTGTATAGATTTGAGTTGTTGCAATATCAGCATGTCCTAACATTTCTTGCACAGCGCGTATATCAGCGCCATTTTCAATTAAATGTGTGGCAAAAGAATGACGTAACATATGAGGGGTCATTGCTTTTTGTAATTTTGCTTGTTGAGCATGCTGCTTGATTAACTTCCAACAACCTTGCCTTGTTAGTCTTTTACCACGTTGGTTAATAAATAATGCTTCTGTAGGCTCTTTTAATAATTGTGGTCTCGCTTCATTCAAATAACGTTCACAAGCCGTTAATGCACTTTGGCCTAGTGGGACAATACGCTCCTTATGCCCCTTACCAAAAATACGCACAAAGCCCATCGTTAAATGAATTTGGTCAATATTTAAGTCCATACATTCTGTAATACGCATACCCGTACCATATAATAGCTCTAACATTGCCGTATCACGCACACCTTGAGGCTTGTTATGATGAGGGGCATTAATCAATGCCTCAACCTCCTCTACACTTAGTACATCTGGCAAACGTTGCGTCGTTTTTGGCAAGTCAATATGCACTGTTGGGTCTTGCGTTGTCAAACGTTCACGCAATAAAAATTGATGAAAGCTACGAATGGATGAGATATGACGTGCCATTGTACGTGGTGACTTATTAGTTTGCCTTAAATATAGTAAATAAGCTTGAATATCTGCACGTGT
Organism: Lysinibacillus alkalisoli; assembly: GCF_014643595.1. GTDB lineage: Bacteria > Bacillota > Bacilli > Bacillales_A > Planococcaceae > Metalysinibacillus > Metalysinibacillus alkalisoli. Next base: position 39,514 of record NZ_BMJT01000003.1, on the reverse strand, counting down.
AATATCATTCAAAGTTTCTTTTTGGTTTTTTTGCATAAATTGTACATAAGCTGTTAAATCACGTTCGTAAGAGGCTAATGTATTAGCTGCTAATTGTCTCTCTACACGAATAAAATGTAAATAATCCTTCACTAGATCTATAAATACTTTCACGATTAACACTCCTTACAAAAAAAGAAGTTGCCCCTATATGATTAGCAATAATCGGGACAACTCCTTAAATTTTCATGTTAGGCTTTTACGCCTCATTATTTTCCTTATCGTGACAACGCCAACATATACCATGGAAAGTTAAACGATGGTCTTTAATTTTAAAGTTCCAACGCTTCTCTACTACTTTTTCAACATCCACAAGTAAATCTTCTTGAATTTCATCTACTGCACCACATTCCACACATACTAAATGGTGGTGGAAATGGGTAGCGCCCTCTTGTCGTAAATCATATCGAGATACACCATCACCAAAGTTAATTTTATCAACCACTTTTAATTCTGTTAATAACTCCAATGTACGATATACGGTCGCTAAGCCGATATCAGGTGCTTTTTCTTTAACGAGCAAAAAAACGTCTTCAGCTGAAAGATGATCTTCTTCATGCTCAAGCAAGACTGCTACAGTCGCTTCACGTTGGGGTGTTAACTTATAACTTGCGCTATGCAATTGCTTTTTTATTCGATCAATACGGCTTTCCATACGACGCCCTCCTAAACTTCTATCATTATACCAAAGCAATAAAAAGAAAAACAAGTAAGTACCTTTATTTCTTCGTCAGTTTGTGTAATAAACACCATTGAATCGCGAAGACTGTCTTTGCATCATAGATTTGTTCATTTGTCATTAATTGTTGTGCGTCTTGCAAGGATACTTCTATTAACTCGACAAACTCATCTTCATCCATCACTGCTCGGTTACTGACTTCATAAAGGTTTTGTGCAACATAAATATGAATGATTTCATCAGCAAAGCCTGGTGATGTTGAAAAGGTTTGCACATGTTCCCAATGCTCAGCACCATAGCCTGTTTCTTCTTCTAATTCACGCTTTGCGGTATGTAATGGTAGTTCTCCAGCTTCCATTTTACCTGCAGGTATTTCAATAATCGTGCGTTCTAAAGGTTTTCTAAATTGTTCAACGAGTACAATTTTATCATCTGAAGTAATGGCAATAATAGCAACTGCTCCAGGATGTTTAACTAATTCACGCTTGCCTACTTTACCATTTGGTAATACCACATCATCAACTTGAACGTTAATTATATGACCTTGAAATATTTTTTTAGTTGCGATTGTTTTTTCTTCAAATTTTGGCATGATACTGCCCCCTCACTTGTTCTGGTACACACTTTCATTGTACCATTAAGCTAGAAAAAATCGATGGAGGAGTGCATTTTTTTATGGAAAAAAGACAACTTGGGCAAAGCACGCTACAAATTTCAGAAATTGGACTTGGCTGTATGTCCCTACCCCCTGCTATAAATGAAGCAAAGCCGATCTTACTTGAGGCGTTGCAAAGCGGTATTACGTATTTTGACACAGCCGATTTATATCAGTTTGGGCATAATGAAACTGTAATAGGCGAAGTATTAAAAAACCATCGGCATCAGATTACTCTAGCAAGTAAAGTAGGGAATAAAGCAAATGCCACAAAAGATGGTTGGACTTGGGACATATCTAAAGCTTACATCGAAACAGCCGTTCGCGAAAGTTTAAAACGGCTGCAAACCGACTATTTGGATGTATATCAATTACACGGGGGCACTTTAGACGATGACTTTGATGAGGTAATTGATACATTTGAAGGCTTAAAAAAACAGGGGCTTATTCGCTCTTATGGCATATCGACATTGCGCCCTAACGTATTACAAACCTTTCTGCCTTTAGCACAGGCTAGTACTGTTATGATGCCTTACAGTTTACTTGACCGTGAACCTGAAGAATTCTTTCCATTTATTCAACAACAAGGCGCATCTGTTGTTAGCCGTGGCACTTTAGCAAAAGGGCTATTAACAACGGCATGGGAAGAGCGCTTGCAAGCTCACACTCATTACGATGAACAAACATTACGTCAGTTACTATCACAATTAACAGCTCAATATGGTAACTTGCATGCCTTGGCATTAGCCTTTAATTTACGCTCTCCTGTAGTGGCGTCTACGATTATTGGCGCGAGTTCTGTAACACAATTACAACAAACGATAAAGGCGTATCAAGTTGCACAACAAATCGACGATTTTGCTTTTGCTAAAGAACATACTAAATTAACTACTTATACTAAGCATCGATGAAAAAATGGTGGCTTATTGTATTACTCTTACTCTTAGTAGTCTCATCTAGCATGACGGCGAAACAGCAATCCCTACAACCATTACTCCAAACCTGGTTAGTAAATGAACCTTTTAAGGCACAACTTTCATGGTTACATATTCCATACTGGGATACGGTCGTATCGATCGATGAACGTGGTTACTTTTTATTTGTTGAATTTTTAATTCGCAAAGCTTGTCATTTTATTATTTTTGCTTGTATTGCAGTAGCTTTAATGCAATTCAAATTGCGTGCATGTATGGTGTTATTTATTGTGATAATCATTGCTACATTAGATGAGGTCAGACAAGGCTTTAATCCTGGTCGCACTATGTCATTTCATGATATATGGTTAGATACTGCTGGTGGCTTATTTGCGATTAGTGTGATTTTATTTTTACGAAAAAGAAGGGAAAGAAAGGTATGACAACTTATCGTGTATTATCCATTGCTGGCGCTGCAGCGAGAGGCGGGGCAGGCATTCAAGCCGATTTAAAAACCTGTCAAGAATTAGGGGTTTATGGGATGTCAGCGATTACGGCGATTGTCGCTAAAAACCCACGCACAGGGCAAAATATTTTTCCGCAAACGTTAGATGCAATCGAAGCACAAATTGATACTGCTTTATGTGACATCGGGGCAGATGTTATTAAAACAGGTATGTTATTCACAACCGAAATCATTTATTTTGTGGCAGGTCAATTACGTTTGGCACAAACGGATAAAATTGTCGTTGACCCTGTAATGATTGGCAAAATTGGCTCGGCTTTATTACAAGATGATGCTATGCAAGCAATGAAAACGGCTATCATCCCACAAGCTACCATTATTACACCTAATATGCCTGAAGCTGAAAAATTACTTGGTTATCCCCAAGGCACATTAAAAAATATCGCGGATTTAAAACATGCTGCTAAAACTTTACATGCATTAGGTCCAACATATGTATTAGTTAAAGGAGGTCGCCTTGAAGACGATGCCACAGATGTTTTGTATGACGGTACCTATTATTACGTATTACACGCACCACGTATCGATACCATACATACAAATGGCGCAGGTTGTACCTACTCAGCTGCAATCGCTGCCGAATTAGCAAAAGGGACAGAGATGGTAGAGGCTGTAACAATCGCAAAACGTTTCATTACAGCTGCGATTCGTCACGGCAAACCTATTGGCAATACTGTTGGCCCCACTCATCATGCCGCTTTCAATGAATCCGGAGAAACTACTGTTAAAGTGAGCATTGAGCATGTTTGATAGTATGACCACATATTGACTATCTTTTAAAAAAAGACCTAGATATAAATCAATTTTCAAAATAAAAATAAATTCTCCCTCTAAAATCAAATACCAAAACCCTATTCTTAACAGTAAAAAGGAGAAATGATTCTAAAAATCACTTCTCCTCTTTATTTTGCCCAAGTCTCGTTTTATAGTTTGTTAATATTATATTAAAATTGACTTAGTATTCTATTTCTTCAAGAAATGAATAACCATCTCCTGTCATTGAACGAATAAATCCATGACCTTTTGCGAACCATAAAGTTGCTGGCATATAATCGCCATAATCTGTACGGTGTTCTAAATTTATTACAACAACATCTTTGTATACTTTATGAGGTAAAACGGCTATTCCTTGTGTATTTACTATCGTATATGTAGTAGTAACACCTGGTGTTTCATCACCGGAAATCCATTTTTTACCATTATATAATGGATATGGTAATTCTATTATACCGTATATATGAGAGATAAAACTATTTGGTGTATCTTCATATAATCTTTTGGTATTACCATAATAATCTATACCTAAAGTAACCCAGTGTTCTCTTGAAGGTGATTTTTCAGTAATTATCTCCCAATAATCATAACCTTCTACTTCTAATGCTAGTACGTTAATAAACTCTTTCTCACTAATCATTCGAGACGGCATCATACCTTGATTGTATTTGATTTGCTTGTTTGTTGGACGTATTTCGGGTACAAGCGCCCTTGCTACAAAGGCAGCAAATTGTGAACGTGTCAATGTTTGTTTAGGACGAAATGTTCCATCCTGATAACCTGTTGTAATATTATAAGATGCTATTGTTGAAATATAACTATGAGCCCAATAATTACTATCAACATCTTTGAAAGTATAATCTGTATTTATATTCAATTCAAAAGCTCTTGTTAAAGCTCTAGCCATTTCATCTCTTGTGATAGCTTGATGCGGACGAAAATATTTTTCCTTAGGGAAAATACCTAGTTGTGTTGCTATAGCAATCTCTTTATAGCCATCATCATATATTTTAACATCTTTATATCCGGGATTTTCATAAAAAACCATACCTTGCTTTTTTAGAGCTCTAACTAACATTAATGCTACTTGTCTATTAGTTACATTGCTTTGTGGATGAAATTGTCCATCACCTGTTCCCTTTACAACTCCAAGATATGTTAGATAGTCAATAACATCATAATTGCTATCATTATGGTGCACATCTATATATGTTTGTCCATAATCATTATTTTTATGTGCAAAGACTTCTAAAGGTAGTATAAATATCATTAAACATATGCTTATTATTATCCCCATTTTTCTACCCAAGTAAAAACCACCTTATATCCTTATTTTAATACTAATTATTCCATTAAAATAAGATAAAAGCAACTTTAAAAGTTGCTTTTATCTTAAAATTTAGAACCTTGATCTCCATATTGATCAAGCAATTCTTCAAATGTCATATTTTTTTCACGTGCCTTACGCTCTTTTCTTGCTTGTTCTTCCTGAGCTAAAGCTTGTGCTTTAGCATCTTGTGTCAATTGTTTTTTCGTCGCGGCCAATTTAGCTAATACATCTGTTTGTAATTGGTCAGCTAACGTAACTTGTTCTGTTGGTTGCTTATTAGTAGCACCTGCTACTTTTTGTCCTTTTTTCTTTGCCATCTTCTCAATCCTATCTTGTGACTACGGTTGCAACGCCTTGTCCGCCACCAATACATAATGTAGCTAAACCACTCTTTGCATCTTGTTTTTGCATTTCATGCAATAGTGTCACTAAAATACGTGCGCCACTTGCACCTATCGGATGACCTAAAGCAATTGCACCGCCGTTTACATTTAATTTTTCATTATCAAATTGCAATTCTTTGTCCACCGCTAATGATTGTGCGGCAAATGCTTCATTAGCTTCTATAATATCAATATCTGCTAATGTTTTATTAGCACGTTGTAACGATTTTTTAACCGCTTCTACAGGGCCTATCCCCATAATTGCTGGGTCAACACCAGCTGAGGCATTGCTTGCAATCGTTGCCATTGGTGTTAGACCGAGCGTTTGTGCTTTCTCTTTTGACATTACAACAACAGCGGCTGCTCCGTCATTAATGCCTGAAGCATTACCTGCTGTTACAGAGCCATCCTTTTTAAACGCGGGACGTAACTTAGCCAAGCTCTCTGTAGTTGTACCTGCCTTTACGTACTCGTCTTGCGCAAACACAATAGGCTCACCCTTACGTTGTGGGATAGTTACAGGCACAATTTCGTCTGTAAACTTCCCTGCCTTTATCGCTGCCTCAGCACGTTGTTGAGAACGCGCTGAAAACGCATCTTGTGCTTCACGTGTCAATTGATAGTGTTCGCATAAATTTTCTGCTGTTACACCCATATGATAGTCATTAAATGCACACCATAAGCCATCTTTGATCATACTATCTACGACTTGTTGGTCACCCATGCGATACCCCTGTCTCGCCTTAGGTAATAAATAAGGGGCTTGACTCATATTTTCAAAACCACCTGCTACAATAATATCAGCCTCTCCTGCTTTAATGGCCTGAGCGGCTAAATGTACTGCTTTTAAACCTGAGCCACATACTTTATTGATCGTCATAGCAGGTACAGTTTGTGGTAAACCTGCTTGTATAGCTGCTTGTCGAGCTGGGTTTTGACCTAAGCCTGCTTGTAATACATTCCCCATAATAACTTCATCTACAAGTGCTTTATCTACTTGTGCCTTGTCTAGAGCCGCCTCAATTACAATTGCCCCTAATTTTGGAGCCGCAACATCTTTTAATGCCCCTTGAAAAGAACCAATCGCTGTACGTACAGCACTTACAATAACAACTTCTGTCATCTTTTCTCCCCCTTTGTGTTGCCACGTCGCCATGGCATCTTCTATTAGTGTATCAAACCAATTGCGGTTTTTCGACAATTATACGAGGTTATTATGTGCGTAACCTCACCCTATCCCTTACAATAGAGTTACAATGTTTTAGGAGGATAATAATATGACGACTAAAAAAAAATTACTGCTTGCCTCAAGTATTGTTACAGCCATTGCCGCAGCTTCTACAGCCATTTTTGGCGTTAAGCTTTCCAATAGATTAATGTATATTAAAAAAAAGGATGATGGTTTCATTTTAGAGCGTGAAACATTAGCAGAGCGCTTTGATGAAGCTTGGTACAATAAACATCTTGCTCAAGAATTAACCGTTCAATCCCCTAATGGTTATAGCATTAGTGGCGTACTACTAAAGCCATTAGACACGAAAAACACTATGATTATTTGTCACGGAGTAACAGAAAATAAAATTAACTCAGTACGCTTCGCACGTATGTTTGAAAAACTTGGCTATAATGCTGTCATTTATGATCATCGTCGCCATGGGCTGTCAGGTGGTAAAACAACGAGCTATGGCTATTATGAGAAACTTGATTTAGATGTTGTTGTAAAAACGGTACGACAAATGGTTGGCGAAGATGCCATCATTGGTGTGCACGGGGAGTCTATGGGTGCAGCTACTACTTTGTTATATGCGGGTTTGATGGAAGATGAAGCGGACTTTTATATTTCAGACTGTGGCTTCTCTAATTTTGAATCGTTAATTGGTCATATTGCAAGAGAGGAGATGCATTTCACCTCTGGCGTACCTGTGCGAATTGCAGATGCTTTTTTACGTTTAAGAGATGGCTATTCTTTACGTGATGTCTCACCAATCGAAGCTGTTAAACACATTCAAAAACCCGTACTATTCATCCATAGTGAACCTGATACCTTTATTCCTGCTACGATGACGAAAGAGATGTATGCTGTAAAGGAAGGACCTAAAATGCTAAAACTTTTTGACACTGGTCGCCATGCGGAATCATTTAATGAAAATCCGCGCGAATATATGGCTGTTGTAACAAAGTTTTTAGATGAATATGTCCCTGCCTTTAAATTAAAAGCAACAAATTAAAAAGGAGGAGCGTCGCCTAATAGGCAACGTTCCTCCTTTACTTATAAGCTGTTAAAACAACCTGTACTTATTGTTGGAATTTATTCATTTGTGACATCATTTGACGCACTTGTTTTTCAGACGGTTTACGTCCCATTTGTGCCATCATAACACGAATCATTTGCTCATTAATAGGTGGATTTTCTTTTAAATATTTAAACATATAACGGCGCGCGAAATAGAAACCAAGCGCTGCCCCAGCGATTAATGCCACAACAATTAGTAAAATAGCAAGCCATAAATGCATTATGCTAAACCTCCTCTGCTACTTTCTTCCGAGAATACTCTCCAAACCGCATTATACAATAAAACAGAAGACGTTACTATAAATACTTTGTAAAATAAGAAGATTATTGTTCTTTCCCTATATATATTATAGCGAACTTATGACAGGCTGACGAGTACTCAGCCTCTAGACCTAGAAGAAAATCATCTTAGCGCCCGTTACGCTTTCTTTCTTCAGTTGATAACATAAGGTTAACAAATGAAAGGAGCGAAACATTATGAAAAAAATACTTTGGCTAAGTATTGGGATTGTAGCTGTGCTCATTAGTTTAGCAGCCATTGGCCCACTAGCAGTACTCGCATTATCTGTCGCATTAACAGGAGGTAGCATTTATTTATATAACCGTACATCAAGCAAAGTAATGAAAGTATTTCTTGTACTGGTTGCAATCGTTAGTGCCGTTTCTGCGATATCTAACATCCCTGCTTTAATTGGTATTGCTACATTAGCATTAACTTATTATGTTTATAAAAAATTAACAACTAAGTCAGAAACAACTGTAATTGAAAATAACGACCCTTTTGCTAACTTTGAACGTGAATGGGCAAAAATCTCAAAATAAGAAGTAAACAAAAACATATAAAGGAGCTTATTTATTATGACAAACTTATTTCAACGCTTTTTCCAATCTGTAGAGGCTGAGGTGCAATATGCCTTAGATAAAAAAGAACAAAAAAACCCTGCTATTATGTTAAACAAATATATTAAAGATGCAGAAAAACAAGTAGAGGAGACAAGCAAGTTACTCACACGTCAAGCACAATTAAAAACTAAGCTTGAACAAGAACTAGCTGCAGCAACAGCTATGTTAACGAAACGTCAACAACAACTCGTCTTAGCCGAACAAAGTGGTGAAACAGATTTAATCGCCTTTGCTAGTCAGGAGGTAGCGATTTACTCAAATCGCCAACAAACACTACAAGATAGCATTGAATTAACCGCAAGCCAATACTTTGATATGGAACGTCGTTATGAAGAAATGAAGCATAAAATTAAAGATATGCGTGTACGTCAGTTACAATTAATGGGTAAGGAAAATGTGACACGTGCCAACCACCAAATGAACTATGTATTACAAGAACAAGCAGACGGAGCCATCCAAAACTTTGAACAAGCAGAACGTTACATCGACCAACTTACAGTAGATGTTGATGCACGTCAACAACAATCCATGTATGAATGGCGTCTTGCGAAATTGCAACAAAGTGAATCAACAGTGCTATAATATAACAATCTGTATGATAATCCATACGGGGCTACGGGATAACACCCCTAGCCCCGCTTCTTCATGTTAAGAAAGGAGTGTAATTATGCGTCTTTTTTCCACAAAACAAGCTCAGTGGTTAGTTGGTATTTTTTTAAGTGCTCTCATTATTGAGGCCATTACCTTTCATTTTTTTAGCTTATTCTATTTTTTAGCAGGTGTTATTTTATTATATTTTGGTTTTAAATACAAAAAGACCTCTTTTTATGTAGTAAGTTGCATTTTCTTATTAATTGCTTTTGTCTCCCTTATCACATTGCGTATTGCTATCGTAGCAATGGCTGTTTATTACATTTATCATTACTATAAAAAAGATAAAACGTATACGTTACAAACAGATCATGATTTATTTGTGCAACATAAGCGCTTTATTGGCACAGACGAGACAACAGAATCTTATGCTTGGAAAGATGTTAATATTCAACGTTTGGCAGGTATTATTACTATTGATGCTACACAAACTGTGTTACCGAGAAGAACGTCAGTCATTACAGCACGCCAGCTCATTGGCAATGTGCATATTATTTTACCTTATGATACACCTTACCGATTAGTCTATACTACAGTGTATGGGGTTGCGACACTTCCCCATGATACGAAACTATTAAAAAATGAAACATTATATCATCAAGAAGAAGATCTTGCAGCTGTAAGAGAAATTGTTATTCATGTCACTACAGGCTTAGGTGATTTGGAGGTGTCTTACCAATGATTCGTTTCTTTTCACGTTGGTTTATGTTGCAATTATTATTGATGGCAAGTACCGCTAGTTTTCTCATCTTATTATTAGGTATGCCTAAGCGAGACACCTGGTCTGTGCTATGGTTACAAAATATTAACGGCGTGCCTTTACTAGCAGTTATTATGAGTATTTTAACGATACTTGCCATTAGCATTACGTTTTGGATGACATTTTCTATTATTATGCGAGACCGCCAAGCTGCGCGTCTACTCAAAAAAGTGAACATCCATGATTTAACAGAACGTCATATTAAACGTTCACCTATGTTATTAAAAAAATCACTACGCAACACACAACAACTCATTGAAACGCAGCGCAAACGTTTACAAAAACTCTCTGAAGAACGCACAGAATCCATTGATGAGGTAACAAAAGACCGCATTGTAGCTGAAAGACAACGCCTAGCTAGAGAGTTGCATGACTCTGTATCTCAACAATTATTTGCTGCATCTATGTTGTTATCTGCATTAAATGAACAAGTTGACGAACCAAATGACACGCTCTTACAAGTAGAGCATATGGTACAACAAGCACAACTCGAAATGCGTGCACTATTACTACACCTACGTCCTGTCGCTTTAAATAACAAAACATTAGCGCAAGGTTTAGAAGAGCTCATTGTTGAATTACAACAAAAAGTATATTTTCCTATCGATTACTTTATCGAAGAAATCCCATTATCACGTGCAGAAGAAGACCATTTATTCCGCATTGCGCAAGAAGCGTTATCTAATACACTGCGTCATGCTAAAGCAACCGAATTAGAGCTTCGTTTCATTGCAAGAGATAATCACGCCATCTTGCGTATTCAAGATAATGGAATTGGCTTTAATATTGAACAAGACAAAACAGCAAGTTATGGTCTGCAAAATATTGCTGAACGTGCTGTCGAAATTGGCTGTACGTATAAAATTGTTTCCATACCTAATGAAGGGACTATTGTCGAAGTTAAAACACAATTAGAGGAGGTGAACGTATGATTACTATTGTGATTGCAGATGATCATGAGATGGTACGCATCGGCATATCTGCTTATTTAAATGCACAACCTGATATGACTATTGTAGGCGAGGCAACAAATGGAGAAGAAGCGATTACATTAGCGCTCACACACAAACCTGATATTATTTTAATGGATAATGTCATGCCAAAACTAACAGGGGCTGAGGCAACTGAGCAAATTATAGCGAAATGGCCAGAAGCTAAAATTATGATGATTACGAGTTTTTTAGACGATGATAAAGTATATCCTGCTCTAGAGGCTGGTGCAGTAAGTTATTTATTAAAAACCTCTAATGCTAAACATATTGCAGAGGCCATTCGTAAAACCGTGCAAGGTGAGATGATTGTAGAGCCAGAGGTCACGCATAAAATGATGTCTCGTATGCGTTCGCAACAAGTAACACCATTACATGAACAACTTACAGAGCGAGAACATGAAGTATTATTATTAATGGCAGATGGCTTGACGAATCAAGCCATTGCAGACGAGCTATTTATCGCATTAAAAACCGTGAAAACGCATGTCAGTAATATTTTAGCGAAATTAGAGGTTCAAGATCGGACACAAGCAGTCGTCTATGCTTTCCAACACCAGTTAAAACAATGAATGATGGGGAATAATAAATTATTCCCCGTCTTATCTCCTTCAAGACGTTATGTACCCAAAATAATAGCCACTAAGCTAATAATTAACCCTGCAAATATGGCAAAAATGGTAATGGTTAAACCTGTATTACGCTGAATAAAATCTAATGCCAACTCAAAATTTGATTTAGGCATCACAAATGTTTCAGGTGTATATAGTTCTTGCCCTTTAATTAAATAATCTAATGTCACATCATAAATAGAGGCTAATTGTAGCAATACATCTATACTCGGCTCTGCCTTTCCTAATTCCCACTTTGAAATAGCTTGCCTCGTCACATGAAGTTGTTCTGCTAACTGCTCTTGTGAAAATCCTGCCTTTTCGCGCAATTGTTTTAATCGTTCGTTCATCATGAATTACCCTCCTTAAACTTATGGTTAAGTATAAATTAAATACTAGCAATAGACGAGAGGAAAAATAGCGAAATCGGCAACAACATGTTGCAAGCGCGCAACAGAGGATAACATTTTTAGTTGCAAGTCGGTATAAGGCGAGAAAAAGCGCACTATATCTTCGCTTTACTTTTATTATTTTATGAGGGTATAACGACGTCATAGACTAGACAACGCCTAACATAATAGTGAACAAGTACATACCCCTGTAAAACTTACCTACCGCATTACGAAAACAGCAAAAAGGTGAAGCGATTTTAAAAATCACTTCACCTTTTTTAGTCATAACCTTATTGAGTACCACTCGCACCAAAGCCTGTCGTACCTCGCGCCGTATCAGATAATTCTGTTGCTTCAACTAATGTTACAGTTGGTACAAGTTGTATAACCATCTGTGCAATACGCATCGCTTTTTCTACTTGAAACACTGCTGTGCCATGATTAATTAGAATAATACCCAATTCACCACGGTAGCCTTCGTCAATAGTGCCTGGGCTATTTAAAACCGTAATGCTATGTTTTAACGCAAGTCCGCTTCTTGGGCGAATTTGAGCCTCTGTACCTTGAGGTAATGCTAGATGAATGCCTGTTTTAATTAATTTCGCTTCACCTGGTGCAATCGCTACTGCTTCAATTGCATACAAATCCATACCTGCATCACCAGGGTTTGCTTGCTTTGGCATAATAGCATCTTGGTGTGCGCGTTTTACTTTTACTTCTAAATTCATAATAATAGTCATCCTCAGCGATTAAAATTAAATGTATCATCTGTAATAGGTTCGACTTTTGCCTTCGCATAGGTCGAGCCTTTTTGCGAGAAGAAGTCATATGTTGAGCCTTCATTACGAATCCCATTCATAACAATAGGGTTCACTTCTTCTTCTGGGAACATTGTTTCAAAACCAATATTCATCAATGCTTTATTAGCATTATAACGCACATATGCTTTCACTTCAGGTGATAAACCTGTTTCTGCATACACATCTTCTGTATATTTCATTTCGTTTTGATATAAATCTAACAATAATTCAAAGCCCCATAATTTTAATTCCTCTTGCTTTTCCGTAGAGAAGTTTTTATAAATATTTTGAGCAAAGAAACCTACTGCCACCCCGTGAATGGATTCATCTCGTAAAATAAGTGAGATAATCTCCGCACTATTACGTAAGAAACCTTGACCGCCTAGATAAAGAGGGTAAAAGAAACCTGAGTAAAAAAGGAAAGACTCTAACATTACAGAAGCAAACATCGCCTTCCATAAACTTTCTGGGTCATCTTCTTCAATAGCATTATAAACGGTAGCAATTTTATCTGCCTTATATTGCAAGAACTCATTCTTTTTGATCCACTCAAATAGCGCGTCAATTTCTTCATTTGTGCATAACGTTGTGAAAATATAAGAATAGGATTTAGCATGGATTGCTTCAAAGGCATCAAACATGGTGAACACAGCTTTTTCTTGCATATCTGGTGCAAATGCAGCCACACGGTTCATACCAATATTCGTTTGCACTGTGTCCAAAAGTGTTAAGCCAGCCAACACTTTTTTATATGTGTCTTGATGCTCAAATCCTTTCCATTGTTTAATATCTTTACTTACTGCAATCTCTTCTGGAAACCAAATTTGTTTCCATTGTTGGTCCCAAAATACCTGTGCTAATTCACTTGTTGATTTATTCCAGTTAATTGCTTCATACGTTATATTTGACATGCCACACACTCCTCTAAACTTTGTAAGCGTTGGCGCACATAATACACAGATTTAATACCTTTCATCCATGCGTAAATATACACTTTTGCCAATTGCTCTGTTGTCCAATTATCGGTTACATACAAAGTCATGGAAATCCCTTGGTCGACATGCTTTTGTGAAGCGGCATATAAGTCAATTAAATCATATGGATTTACATCATATGCCTCTACATATAAATGACTATTATCATTTGTTAAATGCGGCATCGGATAAATCGTACGGCTATCTGCATAATCACGTACTTCCACGCGTTCTGTACAAGGTGAGATGGATGCTGTACAGCTACGAATATATGAAATGCTACCTGTTGGTGCAATTGCTAAACGATACGAATGGAAAATACCATGTTCCATCACTTGTTGTTTTAACTCTTCCCACATAGCCGCTGTAATAATCGGTACATTCCCTAATGCTTTAGCTACGATTGGCGATACATTTTGCGCTTCTTTTGTAACATATTGTTCAAAATACTCACCCGTTGCATAGTCACTCTCTTCAAAACGGTAAAATGTTTTTTGTTTTTCTTGCGCCATTTCCATTGAAGCCTTTAATGAGTAATAATTCATTGCTTCCATAAAGTGATCCATAAATTCCACCGACTCTTTGGAACCATACATAATGCCTTGGGTAACTAAATGACCATGTAAGTTCATACAACCTAAACCTACAGAATGCATCAATTGGTTTGCTTTTACTACCGATGGTACGTTTGTAATATTCGTCATCTCAGAAACATTCGTTAACAAACGCATAGCGGTATTTACTAACGTGCCGAAATCTTTTACTTTACTTGCTGCATGAATGTCAAGGGAGCCTAAATTACATGACACATCTAAACCATATTCATTCGGCTGGTCTTGGTCTGTAATATTGCTCGTTTCTTGCAGTTGTAAAATCTCTGTACATAGATTCGACATTTTCACACGTCCAATATTTTTTAAAGGATGCGCATTATTCACATTATCATCAAAGATTTCAAATGGATATCCTGATTCAAATTGTGCTTTCTTTACTTCTGTATATAAACGTCGGGCATTTAAGCGTTTAATTTTACGAATATTAGGATTATCTAATAGCTCATAATACATCTCTGTAATCGAGATCTCTGACATACGTTTACCGTACTCTTTATAAATATCATAAGGACTAAATAATACAATATCTTTATCTCGTTTCATCAAATCGAAGAAAATACTCGGAATAATCACACCTGTTGATAATGTCGCAAGGCGAATTTTATCATCCGCATTTGGCTTTTTAGAAGAAATAAAGTTTTCAATATCGGCATGAAAAATATTTAAATAAACAACACCTGAGCCATTACGTTGACCTAATTGATTAGAATAACTAAAGGAGTTCTCTAATAATTTAGCAACCGGAATTACACCACTAGCACGATTTAAAATTTGTTTAATAGGGTCGCCTAATGGACGTAAATCTGTTAAGTTTACACCTACCCCACCACCAAGGCGAGATAATTCTAAACAGTAACCAATATTTTCAGCAATACTATTCATAGAGTCGTCCATAGATAACTTAAAGCAGCTTACTAACTCACCTCGTGCCTGCTTACCACTATTAAGCGCTGTAGGCGTTGCTGGTTGATAGGCTTCCATCATTGACTCTACAGCACGTTCTGCCAAAGCTTTATCGCCTTGAGCTAAGTAAAGCGCAATAATAACAATGCGGTCTTCGTATTTTTCTAAAATTTCTTCGCCATCTCTACTTTTCATCGCATAGCTATCGTAAAACTTACTCGCACTCATAAATGATGGAAAACGGAATTTATAGTCATAGGCTTTTTTATACATTTGTTTAATAAAATCCATATCATACATGTCAATGAATTCTTTTTCATAATAGCCTTCATCTACTAAATAACGCACTTTTTCTTCAATATCAATAAAGTAACGTAAGCGCACATTAACATACTCTAAAAAGTAACGGCGTGTTGCTTCACGGTCTTTCTCTAACTCTAACTGACCTGTTGTACTATAGCGATTCAGTACATCGTTGTTTAACTTTAAATATGTTTTCATCCCTTTACCCTACTTTCATAAAACGATTGTATTGCATCATAATCTTTTTGATTGCCGCGCAAGTCTAACTTACGTACTAACGGTATATGATACATTTGAGACAATTTGTCGCCTGCACCTCCGAAGACGTGATGACCAAAATTACTATTACCACTTACTACTACACCTTGGCAAAGATTATGATTATGTTTCATAAACTGTTCTACCTTGGCAGGTATATTACCTAAGCCATCTGTATAAGTAATTAACAAATACCTCACGTCCACCTGCAAGTCTGCTGTCAACTCTATAGCATCTGTTGTTAGTTGAGAAACAATATAACGAACATTACCTGTGCGAGTAGCATACACAATCATTGTGCAATCAATTCAATATGTGAAACAATCTCCTTAACATCACCAATCATTTTACCGTCTGCTTCAAGTACAGGCACGCTTAAAAAACCTGCATTCACAATGGCTTGTTTTGCTTCCTCATCATGGTCAATATTTACAAGGTCTGCTGCTAACCCAGCATTCTCCAATTCAGATTTCACCCAAAGACATTTTGGACAGATTGTTTTTGTGTATAATTTCATTTTATATCCCTCTTTCTATCATATAAAAAAGCTATCTCCCTAACTGGAGCGAGACAGCCCTGACAAGTGACCTTGTCAATAAAAAAATTTTATTTTTTTAATCATTATCTCTTGCTTATAACCGTATATAGTGTTATTAAGATTTTCAAACACTATATATAGTGTCTTGCAGAACTAAGTGTATCACCATTCAAATGAAATGTAAATTACATTAGCTTTTAAAAAATATCTTTTTCCCCACCTGTTTACACATACAAATTCACATTATAGCAAAGAAAATTACATTAGCCTATAACCTAAAGAGTATGTTATCAAAAATGAGATTAAGCTATGAAATAACTGTTACAAAGCTTGCTTTTTTTCATCACCTTTTCACGTATTATGTCAGTTGGTCACATCTATTAATATTCATATACCTACTCCACACCTTCTTAAACACAAAAAAGGATGTTACCATTCTACTTCCCATAAATTAGTTATTATTATGTATTTTTCAAATCACGATAAACTAACTACACCTTTTGCACGAAAGAAACGGTGTTACGATTTTCTTTACCATAAGAGCCACATCTTTCGGCTTATTTTTTATTTTTTTATCACTTGGGTCTAACTCTTTATCTTAATTATTTTTAAAAGGGATTTCACGAGTTTCTTCCTATATTATTTCCATGCAAAATAAAATCCCCCTTCAATTATGAAGGGAGATCAAATCTATTGAATACTTTATCAATTATAGTGCTTTCACTTTATTGACAACATTATCGACAGTGAAACCATATTTTTCAATAACTAGGTCACCAGGAGCTGATGCACCAAATGTATCAATTCCTAATACATCACCATCTAGACCAACATATTTATACCAACTTTGTGTAGCACCCATTTCAATCGCTAAACGCTTTGTTACCGCTTTTGGTAAAATAGATTCTTTATACGTGGCATCTTGTTGATCAAATGCAAAAGTAGATGGCATAGATATTACAGAGACATCTATACCTTCAGCTAGTAATGCTTTTTGCGCATCGACAGCTAACGCTACTTCAGATCCAGCTGCAATTAAAATAGCATCTGGTGTCTCTTTTTGCGCTGCTGATATGACGTAACCACCACGTGCTACACCTTCAGTTGCTAACTTGTCTGTACCAGCTAATACAGGTAGATTTTGGCGAGATAACACTAA
Source organism: Lysinibacillus alkalisoli (assembly GCF_014643595.1). Taxonomy (GTDB): domain Bacteria; phylum Bacillota; class Bacilli; order Bacillales_A; family Planococcaceae; genus Metalysinibacillus; species Metalysinibacillus alkalisoli. The sequence goes on along the minus strand of NZ_BMJT01000003.1, from coordinate 22,066 downwards.
TGCTGTTGGTGCATTTGGTGATAGTATAGCTTGTTTCCATGCTTCAGCTGATTCATTAGCATCAGCTGGACGAATGACATTTAAGTTTGGCATTGCACGTAATGATGCTAAGTGTTCAATTGGTTCATGTGTTGGACCGTCTTCACCAACCGCAATTGAATCATGTGTAAACACATAGGTTACTGGTAAGCCCATAAGCGCTGATAAACGCATTGCGGGACGCACATAGTCAGAGAACACAAAGAATGTTGCACCAAATACATGTAAACCGCCATGTAATGCCATACCATTTAATGCTGCACCCATCGCAAATTCACGTACACCAAACCAAATATTACGGCCTGCATAGTTTTCTGGCGAGAAGTTGTCTTCGCCTTTAATCGTTGTTTTATTTGAGCTAGCTAAGTCGGCACTACCACCAAAGAATGAAGGTAATTTTTTAGCTAATGCATTAATCACCTCTCCAGATGACGAACGTGTTGCTACTGCCTTGCCTGTTTCATATACAGGCACTTCTGCTGCATAATCGGCTGGCAAGTCACCTTCCATAGCATTCTCAAACTCTGCTGCAAGCTCTGGATAAGCTTCTTTATAGGCTTCAAACTTAGCATTCCAAGCTGCCTCTTCACTAATACCTTGACGTTCAGCTGCTTGTGTGAATGTGTCATATACTGCTGATGGAATATGGAATGGCTCATGCTCCCAATCATATGCAGCTTTTGTTAAAGCAACTTCATCCTTACCTAATGGCGCACCATGTGAATCCGATTTACCAGATTTATTAGGTGAACCAAAACCAATGATTGTTTTGACTTCAATTAATGTAGGTTTACCATTTAATTGTTTAGCCTCTTCAATCTTAGCATTCATATCTTCAATATCATTACCATCATCAACACGTAAGTAATTCCAGCCATATGATTCAAAGCGCTTTTGAATATTTTCGGAGAACGCCATACCTAACTCGCCGTCTAATGAAATATCATTACTATCATAAAGTACAATAAGTTTTTCTAATTGTAAGTGACCTGCAAGTGAGATCGCTTCTGCCGCTACACCTTCCATTAAATCACCATCACCACATAATGCATATGTGTAATGATCCACAATGGTATGTTCTGGTTTATTATATTTTGCCGCTAAATGTGCTTCAGCCATTGCCATACCTACTGTCATTGCAATCCCTTGACCAAGTGGACCTGTTGTTGCTTCTACCCCAACAGTATGACCATATTCAGGGTGACCAGGAGTTAATGAATCCCATTGACGGAAATTTTGGATTTCAGCTAACGGTAAATCATAACCACCTAAGTGTAATAAGCTGTAAAGTAACATTGAGCCATGCCCTGCTGATAAAACAAAACGGTCACGGTTATACCAATTTGGATTTTTAGGGTTGTGACGTAAATGTTTCGTCCATAATGTATAGGCCATAGGTGCTGCGCCCATTGGTAAGCCAGGGTGACCTGAGTTTGCTTTTTCGATTGCATCAATTGACAATGTTCGGATTGCATTAATTGCAATTTGATCCGGAGTTTGAGTCATTTTTGACATCCTTTCTCGCACATAATAGTTTCATTTAATAGTGTAGTCAACATTGCTTAATAAAACAATGGTTTTATTTGTTTTAGGTCATACAATTTCGGATTGTGTCATACTTAATTCAATTTTCGTTTTTCTTGTAGCGCTTTAACTTTAGCTGGCGTTACATCATTACCTTCCTCATCTACCACTTTTACATTTTCAATAGTAGTACGCATTGATTTACGGAATGATTCTAGGTATTCTTTACGCAAAGCAGAGCGTTCCTTTGCTTCTCGTTCTGTTAACGTACCTTCTTTAGCTTTCTTAGATAATTCATTAATTCGTGCTATTTTTTCTTGTGATAACATTTTACTCACACCTTTCTTCTATTATAAAAGTATGCAAATTATAGATAAAGTGCAAGTATTTTATATGTATTGAAATAAAACAAGTTATATCCTAGCCTATTTTAATAATTATACTTTAGGTTTGCTATTGTATAGCCTCTTATTTGACTTTGAATCGATGGTAGTTTAAGGTCTCACAAATAGGCTCTAGATGAAATCTGACTACTTCTACTGACTATTTTGCCTGGTCTACATCTTACGCCCACATTTTATCAAAAGCAGCCTTTAATATCTTGTTATATTCATCTTTAATGAGATTCCATTAAAAAATATGTAGTCATACCTGGACCCATCTAGTTTGGCACTAGCCTAACAATGTATTTACCTATCATAATAGTAGATTAGTGATAAAGATTTTGTGTTTTTGCATTATTAAGGTAACCATAATTAACTTATATTGTATAATATTAATATTTTTTAGGAATTCACTATTACCTTCCGATTTTTCTAATGAAGGGTTAGAGTAACTTTTAATTAAATCTAATTCTTGATTAGAAGCTATTTTTAAATACGTAACTTTAGTTTCAATATTATTTATACTGAATACTACATAAAGTAGAAAACTAGTTGTGACAAAGCCTCTTTTCTTTTTTATGCGTCTAACTATAGCACCCTCAATAAACAATATAAAGCTAGATTCGGCGCGTTGCTAGTAGCTTTTAAGTCGAAATCCCTACTTTTCTACTTGTGCTATATTCTGCACTTATTTTTTCTCTTTTCTTTCTTATAACAATAGCGATAAAGATACGTTTGTATAGAGTTATATTCATCTATAGTCAAATTATTTTCTCTTAACAACTTACCACATCTTTCCTCAAGCTCTTGAAATGTCTTACCTTCTACTAAAAAAATAATTTTTGTTTGATAGGGTGATTTAATTAATTTGTCTAATACATATTTTGAAGAATAAATATTAGATTTACGTCTTATGCAAAAATCATAATTATCTTTATCATTACTTAAATATTTAGCAATAGCCATGGTAAGTAATAGAACTGATATTACCACTTGTGAAAAGTGTGTAAAACTAATAATTAACTCTTTTAATCCATCTATATTTTCAACAACTTTATCTGAATAGGATATATTGAATAACCCAACTGAAAACGATTGTAATATAGTATTGAAAATTGATTCTACATTTTCAAAATCTAATATTAATAATCTTACGCTTAAACTAATTAAAGATATTTCAATCATACTTTTAATAGCAAGCATTAAACGATCCGAATTAGATAAATTACTCGTTTTAGGTTGACCTTCTTTTATATCTAAATAAAAAGCCATACTTATTTCTACTCCTCTTTGAATAATCTCAAGGAGCAGAAAGATAACTACTATACTTATAATAGTCTCATTTGAATAAAGCTTATTAGACAGGGGATTGACTACTACTATAAAAATTAATGTTGAAAGTATAATGTGAAAGCATAAGTTATATTGATTCCTAAATCTTATTGTAGAACCTTTTGCTTTCTCAATTTCACCTTTATTTAAAACACTTTCATCGTATATCTGATGTAAATTATCTAGTTCTTCATCTGAAAGTCTTTTTAAGATTTTAATTTCTTTTAGCATTCGTACAAAATCTTTTCTTAACATGAAATCATATGCATTTTTTTGTAATTCTTCTTTAATAACAGTTTCGTGTTTCCTTAAATCCATTTTCATACCGTCAAGAATACTTAAATTAGTACTATATGTCTTTTCGATATCAGCTGCCAAAAATCTAGTTTGAAATGCAAGTTTGAAAGTTGCTATAATTTTATTACTTACCATAGTCAACAAGATTAATATATTAATACTGTTAAAAACTTTATAGAACAAACGTACTCACTTAAATTACTTTATAGTCTTAGTAATACTATTCACTGTTTTTCATTGGCGTCATAATAGTAATCTTTAGAAAAACCTTCCGAATTATACTTACTAATGTATAAAGTGAGGATGAAACAAAAAAGTGTTGGACCAATTTTGAAATTAGTCTAACACTTTTAAATTATATTAGTTAAGGTTGCTTTTGCTAGAAACTACATTCTATTGCACTACCAAAATCATGTATTAGATAATACACTATTTCATCATATTCTAGACACTATACATCACATAATATTGGCTTGGTAAAATCATCTTAATCGCGGATTTTTATAACGATTTGAATACCCTTTCACTTTGAGCAGAACATAATTTACTCTCTTTTAGTCATACCTACTAATTGAATATTTAAGTTGTTTCTTAATATAGAAGATATCTTAAGCCTTAAATGTTGCCGATGTCTATACTAAATTCTTTTTCTATGTTTTGTGCAAACAGTATCTTACCAGCTAATGCTAATAAAGAATAGAAGCACAGCTTTTGCCGTACTTCTTAAAACATTCATCATTTTTTTATATGGATTAAATTTAAAGGCGTGTTGTTATCGGAAGTTTTATCTGCTTTAAATCTGGTGTCTTCTTTTTTTATTTTAATAGAGTTATATATTTTTTCATCTTCACTTGAAAAAATACTTCCTGGCCAATAAATATAGTTTCGAATGCCTTTTCCTTTGCAGAATATAATTAGCACACTATCATCTCTATGCGCTACTGAAAAGTCACTGATCCGATTTACAGCAATTCCATATTTATTATTTATTTCAGCTTTGTCCGTATACGGATTAACTATAATTATATTGTCCCAATCTCCATCAACTATTTCACTAAGTTTAACATACTCATTCCTTTGAACTTCTTGCTTAATATTTGAACGAAGTATATCGTTTTCATTTATTTTATAAAAATTATATAACACCACTAATACTATAGTTAAAGCAAAAAAAAATACGTATTTTATGAATTTTCGAGATTTCAAATTCATTTTTTAGCTCCTGTACTATTTGTTTTTACTAAAGAAGTTTTTCTTCCAATATCAGTCCCATAAAACCTTCTCATCTCACCATTTTTCACAGCTGTATTAATCATTTTAAGAGCCATAGAGTGATACAAATCAGCATTACCAGCAAAAGCTTTGATTTTAGGACCATAGCTAATCCCAATATTATTATTATACAAATCCATACTTCTTGCTAATGCACTACTTGGAAAATCATTTTCATGAGCTATACCAAATCTCCGGGAATAGTCTGCACCAGCAACACTAGCGGAAGAAAAAGCCATCCACAAAGAATGTCTAAATGCATCTGCATTATCATCTTCTCCACCTGAATAATAATTTTTGTAATATGACATAGCTGATTTACCTGCAGCTAGAACAGCTACGCCCTTCGATAAACTCTCATTAAACACTTTCTTTTCATTAGTACCTAATTTTGTTTTAACTATTGGCAAATCACCATATGAGTATGTTGATATACCTAAATCTGGATACATCAATTTTCCATTTGCATTGATAATGTTTGATTCAATCCCACGTTTTATTATTTCTTCCTTTAACAAATTGTTTAGTTCGTCTTCTGAAATTGCAGGGTTTTCGTTTTGTTTGTTTTGAGAGTAGCTCTCTAAACTTTCAATATCTAAGTTTTCGACTATCGAAGCATAATCAAGATTTTGTTCTAACACTTCAATAAAATAGAAGTTATTTTCTGAATCATTAGGCGTGGATTCTAATGCTAAAACATTTGGACTATTAGATATTAATGTAATTACAGCTACAGCTAAACTCGTTGATAGTAGTTTATTTTTCATAATATTTCCTCCTTTTAGTCTTTTAATTATTGCATTGTCAAGGGATAAGAACCTCTTATATTTTTTAAAACTATAGGACCTCCTCTTCTCACATCACTTAAAAAAGGAATTTAAGGAATGTATTTACTTAATTATATCATTTTTAAATATTTATGTTAGAATTTTTATTAGATAAAGAACTAATTGGTATTACACTGCTAATATATTCCCTCCATTTACTATATATTCATTACCTTTCTTCAAGCCAATTGTAGAATGGAACTGCATATTTTTTATCTTGTAATTGTAAATTTTCAAGCTTTTGCAATCGCCAATTAGCAGTGATGATCAAACGTTCTACATATGATTTTTGCATATGTTCTATCTCGCTTATTTCTAGTAATAGTTTTACTTCAATTATTACTCTCCAAAACTTTTCTAAAACTTTTTCGATAATAAATACTATTACAATTCCAATATGAAGAGCTATTCCCTTTTGGGAGTGGCTCTTGTTTTATTACAAAGGAGGTTGTTGAACAAATGATTATCAGGAGAAAGATTACTAAAACAGATGAGGTACAGATTAGAGCAATGTATTTGGATAATTTGGTGCAACTTGTTCAGAAACAAAATAACGATCCAGTAGAAGCTGCTTATTTGTTTGAAGCGCAGTCTACGCAAACATATAACATCTGGATTAGAGTGACTTTCACTACAACTACGAATAGTCAAGAAGAAAAATGTAAGGAAGTAAATGTAGTTGGTGAAGAGCTAGAAAAAATTGAAGTTGATCTGCCCTTCAATATAAACGAGTTATTGGGATTAGATATGAAAACCAAGACAGTAAAGGAGGAAAAACAAAAAACACAAGAAACACTATCAAGTGGCCATGTAGAGCTTACTGTTGTCATTTATCACAATGCTACATTGTATCTCTTACAGGATACGAAGCAAAGCTATACAGGTGAGTTGGAGCCTTTTATACGAGCGTTACAACGTAAACCATGCATTAACGAAAAGAAGTTTCAGGAACATGAATTAAATTATTGATGCGTTTAATCAAGAACAATAGCGAAAGAAGTTATCGTGACATGCGTGTTTTCCTCTTTTGCTGTATAACTTATAAAGAGTTAAATGATTATTTATCTAACAGAAAATACGGTAATTCCCCTTATTTCATCTATACGCACCTTGAATTCGCTTATTTAGTGGATTTAGCTAGTATTGAGAAACGAACCACCTCTATTTTTGAATATGAAAAAGAATTATATAGTATACTTTTTTGTAAGCTTAACTTGGCAAAGGAGAAGAACTAAATGTCGTTTATACAGCTTATCATTCTCTACATCGGATTTTTACCTTTGCCCATTTGGTGCATTGTATTTTGTGTAAATTTGGTCGAAATATTAAAAAAGGTAAAAAACGAAGAAAAAACTACAGCTAATACCTTTTGGCTTAGTCTATCATTTACTATTATTATGTGTAGCATGGCATCTCTAATCATAAGTTCTCATTAAATGCGCTCTTGAATGGGTAAACTTATTATTATTACGCTGAGTTGAAATTTAAGCCCGACTAACATCTCGTTGTTAGTCGGGGTTTTTCGTATATTTCATAGTTTTATTCCTTTTTTAAATATCTAAATCCTCTAATGCTCATATATCACTTCCTGTTCCATCGATATAACTGCTGCAATCTATTTTATAAAGTAACTAACATTTGATTTAATACAACAAATGTTGTATTAGATGAAGAAGCTATTCGGGCTACAATGTGGTTTGAAGTCACACGTAAAAATATTTGGGAAGGTTATATTCCCATTACAAAAAGTTTACTGAAAGAAGCAGCATTACATCGCCAGTATTCCACGCATTTACGAGAAGAAGTATGGGAGCAATGTGTAAATAATAGTATTGCGTATAAGCAGCCTAGAGTGAACTACTTACTTGATGCCTTTAGTTTCGAAGGCCAGCGATTAAAGTTTGACTTGAGCTTTGCGAGCAAAGACGAACAAGCCATTTATGTGATTTTTGAGTATGTAAAAAAGAGTTAAATGATTGCATTAAGTCTAAAAGTAGAAATTCCTACGTAGGTTATAAATTAAGCTAGCCTCAATAACGTGATATAATCAAACTACTACTACAAAGAGGGGTGCGTAATATGACAGTAACTGAACGTAATAAACGACAGCAACAAATTCAATTTGCTGTAGGTATGGCTGCACTTGACGGTGGTAAACCCACAGCATTTACCCAACAATTATTAGATGACTATAAAGAAGGTCGTATTACATCTGGGCAACTAAAAAAAGCCATCATCGAGCGATACGCAAAAGTGCAACAGTAGATGGATCCCTATGTTTATGATAACTCAACTATACTAATTAATAAGCTCAATATTAAAGATGAACAGCAACTTATTGATATTGAAGCACAACTTTTAATTGCTGGCCTTATTGATATTGATACTATTATCGAGGATATCAATTTTGATCATTACCATTCCTTACAAACCATTCATCATTTTTTGTTCGAAACCTTATATACATGGGCTGGCGATTTTCGAACAATCAACATTTATAAAAGTGAAAAAGTATTGAATGGCTTATCAATTACGTACTGTGATCACACAAAGATTCAACACGATTTACAATATATTTTCAACTGGGCAAAACAAGTGACATGGTCCCATCAAAATCCACAATTACCTTCATTATTTTCAAAGCTAATGACTGATATTTGGCGTGTTCACCCGTACCGTGAAGGGAACACTCGCACTGTCTCAATTTTCATGAAACTATTTGCTGAAAAGCATGATTTATCTTTTAATGCCGAGCTTCTTTCTCAAAATGCAGGATACTTGCGCAATGCGCTTGTTATGGCTGCAGTTGAGGAGGCACCTGAAGATAGTTATTTGCAGAAAATCATTGTAGATGCCCTTACTTCACACCATACAGATACTTCTATTCAATCGACGGCACAGGTAAAAGAAAAGTATGAAAAGATTGGCAACTATCATGTTGCCCATTATGAAGAAAAACCCTTTGAAACAAATAAAGACAAAAATCGTTAGCTATCATCGCTAACGATTTTTTTATTCAATCACGTATTTTATAAAAACTCGTCTACATCATCCGATTTCAACTTAATATAATGCTCCATAATGGTTTGGTGTGATTTATGGCCAGACTGCTTGGCAATCGTTGGGATATCCGCACCTTTTTGATACATGGCTGTAATTTGTGTTTTACGGAAAGTATACGGCGCAAAGCCTAACCAGCTGTGAATCGCTTGGTTATAACTCACTTCACTAATCTGACGGCTTGTATGATTCCCCCATTTATCAGCTGCACCCACAAAATAATCATCAGGTAACAGCGCACATGCTGCCACATAGTTTTGAATCGCCTGTACACACTCCAGTGTTAGGCGTTTTTCTTTCATTTCGCCCTGTTTTACCATCATTACCTGTACGGTGCGATTAGCTAAATCAAAATCATTTACCTTCAACCGAACCATTTCCGACGGACGGTTGGCCGTAATCAAATTAACCAAACAAATCGCACGCTTACGAATATCACTTTTTTTATCCGTAGCATAGCGATCAATGAGCCGCAGCACATCACTTTGTTTTTCTGCACGTTGCCCTCTCATCGGCTTCAAGCGCATATACGCCTCCTGGTCATATAAACTACGCAGTAATTTCACGCTAGCTTCATGCGCTGAGGTGAATTGAAATCCATGTTCATGTACTAACCAATACTTTACGCCCGCTAAACGTCGATTAAAAGTAGATAAACGCACGTGCTGCTGCGTAATAAGCTGATGAAGGTACAATTCGAGTGTCTCAAACGTGAGAGGTAAACCATGCGCCTCACTAAAACTTTTAAACTGTTTAAAGTCAGGCTCATATTGCGCTAGCTTTTGTTGTTGGACTTGACGAATCGTTTCGTCCTTCTCTTTTACCATTTTATATTGTTGCAAAGAAAATAGCGTTTCTTCCATTATATAGCCTCCCTACTTCACGAACTATTTCAAAAGTAGAATTTTCTACTTTTTGAAAAGTGTAATTCCGTTATTTACCAAATTGTACGAACTTGCGTTTGTTTCAGTATACCATAATCAACCTTAAATAAGCATTATTAACTATGTGATATAGTATATTCCTTCACCACTTTATAAAACGTATTCTTCTTCAATGCCAACATCTCCATAAACTCCACACCTTTAATTTGCTTCGACTGCCATTTTTCAAAATTAGTCTCTAAAATCGCTCGCTGCTCTTTTGACAATGTTTCCAAACTAATAGCTGGACGGCCCAAATGCTTCCCAGCTTTGCGTGCAGCTGCTATGCCTTCCTTCTGACGTTTCAGAATCTTTTTGCGCTCTTGATCGGCCACATATGAAAGTAGCGATAGGAATTGGTCCTCCATTAATGACCCAAGCTGGCTATCTTCACTGTTCATGGCTTTAAATTTCCGGCTATCGAACAACGTTTCATTTTCAAGTACAATAATGTCTGCTTGAATTTTACGCGTGATTTCCTTCCACTCTGAAATAATCGCTTCATAATTACGACCCAGACGATCAAGCGCCTCGACATAAATTAAATCGCCTTCACGCAGACGACTTTTCATGTTTTGATACTGTGGGCGGTTAAAATCTTTGCCACTCGCATGGTCGATGTAAATATCTCGCTCATCGATACCGAGCGCTTTCATCTTTGCTTCCTGACGTGCTGTGTTTTGATCTGCAGTTGAAACACGGATATAACCGAATGTTTTAGTCGTCATCTATTTTCCCTCCAATAATTCCTTGAGTTCTTCCACAGTTAGTACTTGCTGTGGATTTCGATGAATCATACGGTGACAGTTAGCACAAAGCGGCACAAGGTCTGTTTCTGGATTGACGCGCGTTTCTTTTGTGATATGGAGTGGCTTGATGTGATGCACTTCAATAAAGTTTCTACCGCGTTCACCGTACACTTTTTCGAAATCGAAGCTACATGCCATACAAGTAGTGCCATGTATTTCAATGGCCATTCGACGGTTCGTAGCGTTACGTTCATAGCACTGGCCATAATACGTTTGTAGTTTCCCTTCGATGTGGCCATTTTCAACTTCAATCGCTTGTAGATCATCTTTTACAGACGGACCGTCCCAAAGTTTTTGAAGCAGCGCAGCATGTTCCTCGCTGATTAGATAGTTTGTGTTAACAGGGTTTCTTAAAATCAGCATGTCGGCCAATTGCTCGTGCTCTAATAAATCCACTCGTTTAACGCGAGGCGCTAAATCGACATCCAGTACCTCCAAATCAATCGACGCAAATTCATCTGGTACATGATCTTCTGTCCAGTGTTCTGAACGATTGTCTGTTTGATCAATGATATAAGGCACTGAATTGGCGATCGTTTTTGCAACGACACCACCAGTTCCGCGTTTACCACCGTCTGAACGCCAAATATAAACGACATCCCCTGGCTGCATTTGATCAACGAAATGTTTTTGGCGTACCGACCACGTAATAATTTCTTCTTCAGTTAAATATGTATCTACATCAAAATGTTTTGGGTTGCCTTGAAAAATCCATGTTTGCATGAAATCCGACTCCTTTTCTTAAAAAACGTTTGTAAAATGATTTGGAAGGCTTTAGAAACGAAAAAAGACACCTAAAAATAGGTGTCCGTAAAGTATGGTTTTATAAACCAAATCATAAAACATGATAAGCTTTTAATTTTCAACTGTGAAATAAATTTCCCAGAATTGATTAGATAAAGCATTGGCTCTTTCCAGAATATTGTCTCTACTAAATACTTCATAATTTTCAAGTAGTAAAGTGACCATTTTATAATTACTTTGAAGATATATTTCTCTTTTTTCTTTAAAAGTTATTACACCTTTTTTTTGTTTAATTTGATTTGCTTCTTCGTTAAATTTAGTTTCAAGCACAACGAGATTACCAATATTTGTATTTCCGCCTAGAGATTCATCTAAAATATGTTCAATAGAATACTCATCATCACTAAAATCTCTAGTTTCTAATTTATTAGATAGCTGTTTAATTGCATATGAAGCTGGAAATGATTCTAATTTATTTTTGCTTTTCTTTTTGGAAAACTCTAGTTCTATAAATGCTTGAAGAAATTTTTCTTTCGGAATCAATTCTATTAAATCACTTTTTAATTTTGAAATTGCTTTTCTTATATCACCTTTATTCTCAGATTTAGTAACTTTGGTTGAAAATTCCTTATAAGGAGTTGTAACAGTATTTGATCGGATTTTCAACGTTGTACCAAAGGCTGCAAAATGAAAGTTACTTAAAAATTGAAGAAATTCATTTTTTTCTTTTGTTGGTAATTTTTTATTATCCCCTAAAATTTCATTTTTCATGTATAAGGAAAGTAATGCCGGTCTAACTTGAACGCCTTTAAAATAATTTATGGATGTTAAGTATTCTAATTCAGGCTTTTGCGATTGCCGTTTAAATTTATTATAATCAGGATTTACAATCATTGTATAGAAATTAAATCCTTTATATAAATTACTAACAAATTCGGATAAAATTTCTGTATCATTTTCTGCTTGAGCATTAAATCGTCTTGAAAATTTCTTATATAAATTAGATCCGTTTGCTGAATCTTCAGGATAGATAGCCTTCCAATAATGTAAGAAAAACTCATTAAAAGATGTGTCTAAATTAATTAACTTTTGATTAAATTTAGACCAGATAAGTGAAGTTTCATCTACTCCAGCACTAGTTGTATCTAATCTACTAAATATAGAATTTTTTATTAAATCTACTGGTGTCAATGGTTTACCTTTCGAATTAATATTCTCAAAAATTCTGTTAGCTTGTTCTTTCTCCGCAACAAATACTTCAATAACTTGTGATTTTAAAACTTGCTCTCGTAAAGCCTTTAATGCCTCTAAATAATAAACTTTGTCAAAATTCTTACATTCATCTCTTTCCGAAAAAATTTTCAAGAAATTCTTTTCTTCTAATTTTTTCAAGAAAAACTCAAAAGTTTGTTTTAATAATTGCTCTTCTTCTGTTGATGGCTCTACATTTTTATTCCTAGTCTGATAGTCTTGAATAGTTTGAGTAAAATATGGAAAACTTGAAGTAGTTTCTACTTTTCTTTGCGGTTCACCATCGATTCTTTTTATTAAATATTCGTCTTGAATAGTATCGGCATAACTTTTAGCTAGGTTTCTATATTCTTCTTCATTAGATTCTATTTCTGATAATTTATATAATGTATTTCTTAAAGCAGCTAATAAAATTGTAATAGTCGTGATTCTTTGTTGACCATCGATTACCTCAACTAAATCACTCTCTTTTCTTCCTAAAAAAAGCATATTACCTAAAAAATATTGAGAGTTTTCAAATTTATTAGTCTCTGTGTTAAATGTAATTTGAGATAACATATCAGTAAGGAATTCGTTATAATTGCTTTGTTCCCAAGAAAAATCTCTCTGAAATCTAGGGATTCTATATCTTCGAGTAGCAGTAAATACTCCTTTTATATTATTGCTAGTAGCTTCAAAATTCATTTTTCCTATCCCCTTATGTGTTTTTTCACGCTTTTCTTTAAGTGTGATTATAGTATATATGCTCATTTAAATCACTTAAATAATTACTTTATAAATATATTTTATAACAGAAATATATCAGTGCACTCTTTTCTATCCTATTCTCAGCAGAATTCAATTCAACTTCACATTAAAAATATTCGGAATCAACAGTCATTAATAATTTAGCTGCTCTAACTTTACTGTTTTAATCTATTGACATGTTATTTGTCTGTATAGCGATGATCTAAACAACCGCCATAAATTTCAGGATTTTTATGTAATGATGGAATACCTTTTTCTTTGTTTTCTGTATTTTTTAATACTTTTTTTAAACCACTTTCGTTCTTAAATTGTGCATAATATATAGCTTCAAAATAACGAGCGAAGCTTAAATCTTTTCCCCATGCTCTATTTCCACTAAAATTTAATTCTTCTTGAGCGGAACACCATTTAATAAAAGTTATAATTTCTACTAAACTTAAATTTCCTTCGTATTTCTTCCCATATTCTATTATTTCATTGAAGGGATATTGGAAAATTTCATTGTCATTATATACATTTGTAAGAATCTGTTTTAATTCTTCGTATTTCTTCCCGCGTTGCTTTGGATTCTCAATTCTAGCCACAATTTCATATAAATATTTGACTATATCCGTATGCTTAATAGGTGTTAACCCTTTATTATTTTTGTTATTACTTAAACAAATTCTGAAATCATAAGAACAAATATTCTTTTCAATGCTTCCTTTTTCCTTTAAAAAAGTTCTTATTCCTGGTATACGTATTTCAATATTATGTTCATTTTCTTTACCGGAACAATACGTGATTGGAGTTTCTGCTGGGGCTTCAGAAGAAACTTTATGCCACCCATCTCCTCTTAGACTTATATATTTTAATAAATTTTCTACTCCCCTTTCTGCATACAATCTAATAATTACTTGTTTTAATTCTTCAATTTTTCTTTTTTCCAACAAAATCACTCCTATATTTTAGCTGAATACTGCGTAGGTTTTAGCTGCAATTTCTCTGTTAAATCGCCTTCAATTTTATAAAACTTACCTGAGTTATTTTTTGTATCATAATCGTATACCCGAATTAATTGATATTGTTCTGGATATTCTTCTGAACAAGCAATTTCATTTGGTGAAATGAAAAATTCTGAGTTAAGACCGCCTTTTGTTGCTTTTACTTCCAAATATAAATATATACCGTCTGGATTAAACGATTGAATATCGTACCCAGCGCCATCACCCTCTACTACAGATGTATGTACTACTTTATTGGCTAGATCAGTTCGTCCAGCTTTTATTAATTGTTCTTTTGTATACTGTAGAACCAGTAACTCTGCTGACAAGCCTAATTTTGTATTATTTTCATTTCTAGCCACATAATCAGTTTTACTTGAAGTAAATGTCCGTTTTCTTGTTTTTCGCTCTCTTCTTTCTGGAGCATTTGTTTCAATCAAACTATTTTGAGACTGATCATTATTTTCTTCAATAGCATCAATCTTAATTTCTTCGAATTTTTCTTCATCATTCCATTCTAAAACCTGCCATTTAAAATGGACGGGGTTTTCTAATGTCGTATCATGATCAACATACGCAAGCCGTCCCATATATCGAAATTCTTTCTGCTTTTTACTAGGGCGTAGGAATAAGTAAATATTGTGTTTCGTATGATCATGATTAATAAACTCAATAATTTGTTTATGTTCTAACGTATGTTTTTTTTGAGATTGCCATGTCAATACACCATCTTCTGTGAGACTTTCTTTAAATGTAACACCTAACTTATCTTGGCCAATAGTTACAAAGAAAACATAATCGTGTGCACGATTTGGAATTCTGACAATGCCATGAAGTCCCCAAATACCTGCACCAGCAGTAAATTTCGTAATCCCTCCATCAAAGATTTCATGTACATCTTCTCTAGTATATTTTTCATGTAACGTCAATTTTTTCATTTTTACATCTCCCTATATCTATAATATTACTTTTACGTTAAGTTTAACATGGTATATTATTGATATAGCATTATTAAGGGAGATGTGCATGATGGCAAAACATCCATTTACATTTAATGAATTAAATATGATTTTGAGTGAAGCAACGGGGAAAACACTTGGAGAAGCGGATGTAAATAACGTCTTTGCCAAAACAATTGATAAGCCTAAAATTACAGGAATTGCTGGGGATGTTGTGGAACAATCTATATTAGGTTATCCAGCTGATTCAGATAGTGATCCTGACTTAATTGTCGATGGTGTTCCCACAGAATTAAAAACAACGGGTATTCGTGTGAAAATTCCAAAGGGAAAGACGAAAAAAGAGTACAAAGCAAAGGAACCGATGTCTATTACTGCGGTGTCTGTAAATAACATTGTAAAAGAGGATGATTTTGAGGATTCTCGTTTCTGGCACAAGCTAGAGAATTTATTGCTTGTATATTACAATTACGCAGCACCTAAAGCTGTTCCTGCGGCAGAATATGCGAAGTTTATAATTGAGGGTTATCAATTCCATCAATTTTCAGATGAAGATAAAGAAATTTTAAAGAATGACTGGACGATTGTGCGCGATTTTATTCGAGATATACAAGCGAATTATGTGGATCCTCGTACAGAATATCCGCGCATTTCATCTGAACTCCGCAAACAATTGATGCTTATTGATACAGCACCTAAATATCCTAATCCGCCTCGTTTCCGTTTGAAACAGTCTACGGTTGGCACTATAGTTGAAAAGCACTTTGGCCAAAAATTAGAAGAGTTAGACGAGACTTATTCGTCATTCAAAGAGCTAGATGATGAGCTTCATCGTTTAACAACTTTATATAAGGGTCATACAGTACGAGAGTTACTTGAAATGCTACATATTAATGCAACATTAAATAAACATAAAGATGTATCAAAAAGTGTAACTGAGCAGATTATTGTTAAAATGCTTGGTGGTAAGGCGAAGAAATTAAGTAAGATTGATTTATTTAGTAAAGCTGGAATTATTCCTAAGACTATAGTGACCACAACTGCTGGAACACGTACTGAAGATATGAAACTATTCCAAATTGATTTTGAGGAATGGACGCGTAGTGAATATGATTCAGACGAGGGTCAATTGCTGCCTATGACATTTGATCAATCGTTTGTTTATAATTATTT
Source organism: Lysinibacillus alkalisoli (assembly GCF_014643595.1). Taxonomy (GTDB): domain Bacteria; phylum Bacillota; class Bacilli; order Bacillales_A; family Planococcaceae; genus Metalysinibacillus; species Metalysinibacillus alkalisoli. The sequence continues at coordinate 5,743 of NZ_BMJT01000003.1, read as the reverse complement.
TGCAGAGCATCAATTTCTATGTATCGTTTTCCAAGAGTCAACGGACGGAGATAAATTACTCGATAATAAATTCATTGGCTTTAAACGATTAGCTTTTGATGAAGCCTTTATAAACAGTACGGTTAAAAAGCTATGGGAAGATGTTCGTGAGCTTGTCATCGATGGGTTATTAGTTGAAAGTGTTGTCTATAAAAAAGATAGGACACCACAGATTAATAAAAAAACGAATACGGTAAAGAAATCTTTAAATTTTCCTAAGTCTGCGGAATATGATGTTTTTGTAAGAGGAAGCGGTACAGATTCCACTCATAAAAATTTTGTATTAAATGGCATTCATATGTATTCTCAATATGTGTGGATTAAAGGATCTACGATGGTCAATTTATTAAAAGAAATTGATTTTATTTAAAAAAGTGCTGAACAGTTGTTAATTAACCAGCTGTTCAGCACTTTCTATATTTAATGAGGAAAGAAGATGTCTCTAATAATTTCTAATCTTTATTTTATCTGACCACACGTATCCAACAGAATTGGATACGCCCCTTATTACTTAGTAAAACGACTTTGAATGAATTCAATAATAGTAATAAGATTGGCTACTGTGCTAATAATAGAAATAATTAAAGGTATCACTATGTTCCTCCTTATATTTAATTATATTAAAATATGTTATTCCACAAAGGATTAACTTTAAATATTGTATTATAGATGAATTAATAATTCAATATACTATTAAATATATTTTTAATATAATAATTACGTAATTTTTTCAAATTTCTATTTTATAACGTGAGCAGATTATTGTTGATCCTAGCACCTTTTTACGATATAATGAGAACACCAAAAGAAAGAGGGTCAACCAATGAACAATACACTCAATGTAGTCGAGCTTTTTGCTGGCGTAGGTGGTTTCCGTGTTGGGTTGGAAAAAGCAGATAAAAAGCTATTTGATACTGTTTGGGCGAACCAATGGGAACCTTCTAAAAAGGCACAGGATGCATTTGATTGCTACAATACACACTTTCCATCGAGCGAAAACTGCAACGATGATATTGCGAAAGTTTCTAATAAAACATTTGAAGATATGGATATTGATTTACTTGTGGGCGGCTTCCCCTGTCAAGATTACTCCGTCGCACGTTCCCTTTCAAAAGAGAAAGGGATTGAAGGGAAGAAAGGGGTCCTTTTCTGGGAGATTAAGCGAATTGTTGAAGTATCACATCCTAAATATGTGCTGCTTGAAAACGTCGATCGTCTCTTAAAATCGCCTTCTAAACAGCGTGGTCGTGACTTTTCAATTATGCTCGCTACGTTCCGTGACTTAGGTTATATTGTCGAATGGCGCATTATTAATGCGGCAGAATACGGTTCATCACAGCGCCGTCGTCGTATTTTTATCTTTGCCTATGATCAATCACTCGCTTATGCGGAGCGTCAATTACAGCACACAACGGGTGAACTTCTCTTAAAAGATGGCTTCTTTGCGAAAACATTTCCCGTAAAAGATGAAGTTTATAAAGGCCGCGATGAAAAAGTCGAGCTACCACAAGATATTATTGAAATCTCCGATGAATTTTCATTTGAATATCACCAAGCCGGTATTATGATTGATGGTCATGTGCATACCTTGCACCCAGAGGCATTAAATCCACAAGCGATTCCACTTGGCGAGATTTTACAAGATGAAGCGGAAGTCGATGAATCGTATTATTTAAATGAAGCACAAATTGAGAAATTCGCGTATTTACGTGGGCCAAAGAAAATTGAACGGACGTCAAAAGATGGTCATAAATATATTTTCTCAGAGGGTGGTATGTCCCCAACGGACCTACTAGAGCTCCCTGGCCGTACAATGCTGACAAGTGAAGGAACGACAAATCGTAGTACACATGTGGTCGAAGTAAATGGGCGCAAACGTTTCTTAACACCAATTGAATGTGAACGATTAAATGGCTTCCCCGACAACTGGACAGCTACGATGAGCAAGCGTATGCGTTATTTCTGTATGGGGAATGCGCTTGTGACACAAATGATTGAAAAAATGGCCTTAACGATTAAAGAGATTGAGGCAGCGGAAACGCATGATATGGCTCAAATTTCTTTGAGCTTGAAATAAGAAAAACGACCGGGCATTAGTGCTCGGTCGTTTTTACCTTATGCCAATTAAATTATTTTTTTATTCCCAACAATTCTATCTCCATTCCAATGCGGAAGTTGAAAATATCTTCTGCGCGAATATCAGTAAAGTCGGTGCTATATTCTGTTTCGATATTGCGTACGAAAAGCAACTTACCAATAAGCTCTAGTGTCTGGCCGTCTGGTGTATGGATTTTCCAAATTGGCAATCCCGATTTATAGAAACCGGCGTCATCTACAAGGATAGAAATTTCGTCGCTATAGTCTGCTATATCATAGGATTCGGCATTTAAAATTCGACAAATTTCGGCATTTTGAACAGTTAAGTTGTCATTATTTATCTTTACAGTGCCGACATCGTACTGCATTTGTTGCTCTGGAAAGTCTATGTAATAAAGTTTGAGTTGAGGCATGTTTTCACCATTTCTATTTTCTTTTAATGATATCATAAAGTCAATATGCCATTAACCAGCCCAAACCGCATCGTAATCAGTCCTGTATTCTGTTCCACTAACTAATACACCTTTTTTTACTTTCCCTTTTAAATAGAAATACGATTTACCTTGTAATGGAATTACTAAAGTATCTTCAGTTCTAATAGATCCTGTATATAATTTATCCTTCAAATAAAATTTACCGTTTTTTATATTTATTTTCTTATTTCCTTTTAGTTTTATCGTTAATTTTTTAACTATTTTATAATCCCAGGGTGCTTCATAAATATAATTAGTGTAGTAGATTTTATTATTTTCAAACACCAATTTAATTTGTTTATCCTTTGTAGTTGTTACGGTACTTTCAAAACGCTTATTTTTTTTAAATTTGTTTTTAGAAACGCTACCTTTTTCAGCATAATTTAAAGTATTACTATCCGCAAAAGCATTTGCTATTGGTGTTAAAAATAGACTCATAGCGCATGCTGTAGCAGTTAAAAATGATACATGTTTTTTCATTTTTTTCATCTCCCTTCTTTTATTTTAAATAACTATAATATGTATATCTATTAACTTTAAATCACTATGATGTTTTTTTGATATAATTTAAACTATTATTTAATACCGCCAACTTCATTCCGCAAGGTGCTTGCGCCGAGGGACCAGTTGGCGGTATTTTGGTTCACGAAAAGGTGCGCCAGCGCCGAATATCTAGAGGGCTTGCTAATTATAAACGAGGGCGGGCTGCAGGTGCGTGAGCTCCCAAGGCGGCACTCGCAACGAACTACTACCTACATAGCAATATCTATTGAATGTGATATCTAAAGCCTTCTCGATCTGTAAAGGTGCGCCAGCGCCGACATCGAGAGGGCTTTTATCTTTGTGTGAAGCGTGTCCTGACGAGGTGCGCAGCGCCGCAAGGACCTAGCGGAGCATGCTCTTTGCGAAAGCGATTATCTAACTACTATGACAACCTAAGCCTCGCCACCGACTAAATTTGGACTGCACAAAGCGGAGCGGGTGTGGTCCAAAATGTCCTCCCCCCAAGAACGCCTCGAAAATCCCCTCCCGCTTTGATAGGGTGTGGGGGATGCCGGGTGCTCGAGGGCGGCGGGGGGAGGGGGATGAGAGTGGAAGAGCGTGTGCATTCATGGAGACGATGTTGAAGTGAACGAGAGTGAACGCTACAACATCGTTTCCTTAATATCATCGGAATCAGACAGACTGTGAGCGTGAGACGATCAATGCGCTACGAGAGGCCGTCTATAACTGTATAGGCGGCTTTTTGCGTTTAAATAAATGACAAACGGCACAAGAACCGATTATTAATTATACTTAGATAAAATTAATGTCAGAAAAATCGAAGTATCAAGCGCCCGATGGGCAAGTTTCCTTATTTGAAGACGACACGTCTTTTAACGAACCTGAGCAAACAGAAGAACAAAGCACCGAAACGGTTAGTTATTCGGTTACACGTAAAAAGAAGAATAAAAAACGAAATGATTCATTTCGTGAAGATATTGAAACAGAAGCCATTCATCATCATCCAGCCAACTTAACTTGTGAATGTTGCCAGGGAGAAATGGTGGAATTCAGTTCGATGTTAGTACGTGAAGAAGCGAAATTTATTCCAGCCACAATGAAACGTGTACAGCATTTTGAACATATTTATGAGTGCAAAACATGTAAAAAAGATTCCCTACAAAAAGCACAAATTAAACGTGGGAAAGCGCCTAAAGGTGCAATTCAAAGAAGTATTGCCGGCCCTACTGTTTTGGCTAAGCTTATCTACGATAAGTTTATTCAGTACTTGCCTCTTTACCGTCAGGTAAATGAATGGGAACGCTATGGTCTCCAAACGAACGATAAAAATTTATCCAATTGGGTGATTCGTGTAGCAGAAGATTGGCTTCAACCGCTGTATGATTTGATGAAGCAATTATTAACAGCAAAATCAGTGCTTCATCTCGATGAAACTTATTCCCAAATCCTTAAGCGTTCCGATGGAAAGCCAGCACAATCAACCGCCTATAACTCGGTATCTCGTAGTGTTCAAAGCGAAGGCTCTGTAATCGTTCTATTTAAAAGTGCGCTTTCTCTTGGACGTGCTATTTTAGAAGATTTTATTAAGGGATTTAAAGGAACCGTCATATGCGACGGTTATTCGGCTTATGGGCAATTACCTGATGTTCAATTCGCTAACTGTTGGGCGCATGTACGTCGCTATTGGTTAAAGGCCGAGAGTAAGAATGGACAGATTGGTGTACAGTATTGTGACCGATTATTTCATATTGAGCGTAAAATCAAACATCTGTCACCAGAAGAACGTGTCCAAATTTGCCAACAAGAGTCCAAGCCAAGCATTGAGGAATTTTTTGATTGGATAGATCGCTCGCCATTCTTCAGTAAAAATGCTATTGGGAAAGCAGCTAACTATACATTAAGCCGAAAAGAAGAATTAATGCTGTTTCTTGAGAATTGTCACGTTGCCCTTGATAATAACCCTGCTGAAAATGCGATTCGTCCGAATGTAATCGGACGGAAAAACTGGCTTTTCTCTGTAAGTGAAGCAGGTGCGCAAGCAAATGCCATTTGTTTAAGCTTGGCTGAAACAGCCAAAGCGAATGGAATTGATTTTTATCAATACATCGTCAAGCTAATGAGGGAATTACCAAATCTACCGTTTCATCAGCAACCAGAGATGTTACATCAGTACTTACCTTGGTCAGAAAATATTCAAGCTACATGTAAAAAATAAGCCAACTAGCTGAAAAAATTTCAGTCAGTTGGCTATTCGTCGTGCGTACCATGAGGTGCGCTTTTTTTGACTAGATTGTACAATCATTAATTTTAGATTATTTCTATGCGTAGTTTGATTGGGGGTTACCTCAGAAAGCTGTTTTCAAATTTAAATCTTGAGTTGAAAATTTAATTCTTACATCATAAACCCTTTCTCACGTAGTGATAAATAGCGATGGTTGGAAACGATAAGATGGTCGAGTACTTCGATACCTAGTAACTGGCCCGATTCGACTAAACGGTTGGTTACTTCGATATCTTCAGGGCTTGGCTCAACATTGGAACTCGGGTGGTTATGGGCAATGATAATGCTTGCGGCATTTTGCATAATTGCCGTTTTGAACACTTCACGAGGCGACACCATGCTTGAATTT